>NZ_QOVA01000001.1 GCF_003332275.1 Edaphovirga cremea
AGGTTTCGGTTGATATAAATGTATTTTTCTACTTGAGCCTCGAAGCCTCAACCGACAAAGGGTCGCCAGTCGCCGCGACCCTTTGAACCCGGGCTTTTCCGCGGCATTTCTCGCCGGCTGCGCCGGTGCCTTCACTCATCACTCCGGCGGACGGGTCGGCTTTAGGTTCGGGTCATGCGTGAACTATTGTTTAAAAGCAGGCTTGGAGCAGGTTTCGGTTGATATAAATGTATTTTTCTACTTGAGCCTCGAAGCCTTAACCGACAAAGGGTCGCCAGTCGCCGCGACCCTTTGAACCCGGGCTTTTCCGCGGCATTTCTCGCCGGCTGCGCCGGTGCCTTCACTCATCACTCCGGCGGACGGGTCGGCTTTAGCCACCAGTCCCTGGCGGCGGACGCCTCTCACCGCCGTCCATGGCGGTTCGCCCCTGCCTGCGTTCTTCGCTCAGCGAGTCATGACGCTCTGGGAAGGTCAAAGGAAACAACAACAGATAAAAAAATGATAATGAATTGAGACAATCTTGATGTTTTCATTTTCTCTTTTGATTATTTCTTTTGTCTTTTGTCTTTTGTCTTTTGTCTTTTGTCTTTGTTTTTGACTTTCCCCTGAGCATCATGAATTGCTGAGGGCGGAATGTAGGCAGGGATGAGCCGCCATGGATGGCGGCGAAAGGCGTCCGGCTACAGGGACTGTAGCCTAAAGCCGACCCGTCCGCCGGAATGACAACCGAGGGGACCCGCAACGCGGGCAATTTATGCTGCAGAAAGCGCGGGTGCAGGGGGCGCGCTTCGCCCCCTGCTTAGATGCCGATCTTCACACTAAAAGAACAACATCATAGCGTAGGCATCTAACCAACAGAGCAATCTTTTGACGTTCACAGGCATTGAAATACAAAGTTTATTTTGAAGTTGACCTTCCCCCGAGCATCATGAATTGCTGAGGGCGGAATGCAGGCAGGGGTGAGCCGCCAGGACGGCGGCGAAAGGCGTCCGGCTACAGGGACTGTAGCCTAAAGCCGACCCGTCCGCCGGAATGACAACCGAAGGAACCCGCAACGCGGGCAATGAATGTTGCGTAAAGCGCGGGTGCAGGGGACACGCTTTTGTCCCCTGCTTAGATGCCGATCTTCACACTAACAGAACAAAATTATAGCTTAGGCATCTAACCAACAAAGCTATCTTTTGACCTCCACGAACATCAATCTGATATCAACAGAAACCCGCTCCGAGCCTGTTTTAAAAACGGATGCAAAGGGGGCGCCCCCCCTTTTAGTACCAACAGACACCATAACTAACACCATGGAAATTGACTCATCACATTGTTATAAAACAACATTCGTCCTACCACTTCACCTGAGACGATCATTGCCCCAGCCACTATCGCCAGCGTGGGTGACAGATGAACGCGGGTGCGGAGCAAAGTAAACATCGCCGCAGCAATCAAAATGCTGCCACAGATCTGCCACCAAAGCAGAACTCCCAACGTGCTTGCGCCGTCAATCTGATAACGTCCTGCCAGCGCGACAAGAACCATCACGATACCCGCCAGCATACCGCCACGAATCAGCCTCGAAACGTTGAGTCCACACGCGTTGAGCACGATCCCCAACGTAGTAAAACCTAACAACAACGGGGTGCCGAGGAAAGCCACTTGGGTGAAGGGGGTATGCCAGAGTGGGTGAAGCGCCATCTGCGCATAAATTTGCGCGGAAGACAGAATCGCGACGATACCCAATGCGGTGATGACTAATCCGAGAGCCGATTGCAGCGCTTTATTCTGCGGTCTGAACCAACATGCCAGCAGCCACAGCAACATACCACCGTTCAGCACAATGAATAACACTGCTTCACGACTGAGCCATGAATGACCCAGCCCCAATACGACGCGGTAAGCTTCAAAAGGGCTGCCCAGATGCGCCATCGAGAGTGACGATCCCAGTACTTCCACCAGCCACAGACCCAACGCAGTATATTTAATCTGTTGATGTGAAAGAGCCGGTTCTGCTTTCCGCCCAGCATTGAGCTGATAGAGAGTCAGAGCCAGCACGCCACCGATACCCCATTGGGTGAAAACGGTGAAAAAAACCAACGGCAATTCATATTCGCTCATAACCACTCCTTATTTATCAGCTGGAATAATGACCACGTTCGGTCCACTGATGTTATGGTCTGGCAGGTGATAACGCGCCTCCAGAGCGGTCCAATCGGTGGTGTGGATTTTCCTCAGTTCCTCAATATCGCCAAAGAGAAGCACACCGGCCGGACAAGACTCTACGCAGCGTGGTAATAGACCGTCGTCTAGTCGTTCTGCGCACATATTGCATTTGCTGGTTTTTCCCTCGGCGGGATCGAAAACTGGCGCGTTATACGGGCAGGCCATGATGCACATGCGGCAGCCAATACATTTATCGTGATCCTGCACGACAATACCGTCCGCCCGCTTGGTGTAAGTGTTGGCAGGGCAGACTTTCATGCATTGCGGATCGTCGCAGTGGTTGCATGACATCGCGATAAAGCCGCCGGTGTTGGGATTATCGGTATTGTATTCACGTACCCGCCGCCACAATACGCCCGGAGGCGTGTCATTTTCCGATTTACAGGCCATTGAGCAGGTCTTGCAGCCGTAACAGCGCTTGATATCGATTAGAAAACCATATTGCTTAACCATGGATTATCCCTCCGCCCTGACGTCAACCAAGGTACTGTTACAGCAATGGCCGGTACCCAGAAGTTCAACCTGGTCGTTGGTCACGTGACTGCTGCTGCCTCCTTGCTGCTCCCACCAACCGTTGTCCAGACACACCACACCCTGCTTGATCTGGGTAGTGACGACAGCCAGCGCCCGGTGTTCCCCGCGATCGTTATAAGCGACCGCCCAATCGCCGTGGCGAATGTTGCGTTGCCTTGCATCCTGCGGATGAATCATGACGTTCGGTTGATTGCGCTGTATTTCGAGGATCCACTCGTTCATCCCGTGGCTTGAGTGCACACTGCGCGCCAGTTTGCGCTGTACCGCCATCAGGGGGTATTTCTGCGCCAACTGCGGCGAACCCTTGACCGATTCAGTGACCTGCATATAGGTAACCACCGGGGAGAACTTCTGTTTCTGCCACTCTTCGATAAAAAAGTGCGCTTTCTTGGTCGTGGTGCGGAACTTGGCGTTCTCAAACGGTATCCAGTCTCCTTCAACGGGGCGAACCGGCCCTTTTTTCAGTTGTTCCAGCGTAATACCCGAGCCTTGCAGACAGGCGTTGATGTAGTGCTCGATGGGTTGGTTGAATACCTCGCCAAAGCCAAAGCGTTCTGCCAGCCGGGCGAATATCCAGTAGTCAGGTTTGGCTTCGCCCGGTGGTTCAACGGCTTTTTCCATCAACTGCACGTAGTGACTGCGTACCCCGGCCATCAGGCTTACGTCTTCAAATATCGTGGTAACTGGCAATACCAGATCCGCATACAGCGCCGTAGAGCTCATCAGGTTATCGGCGACCACAACAAACGGAACCTTTTTCAGGGCCTTGCGTACCTGATTGGTATTAGGCAATTGCGTCATTACCCCCATCGTCATAATCCACCAGAGTTTAATCGGATGAGGTTTGTCATTGACGATCCAGTCGCCCACTTTGGATACCGGAATGGGTGCAATTTTTTTCACATTGGCTGGCGGAGGAATTATCGGGCTGAATTTGGCCATCTGCCGCGCACCGCCAGCATCACACACGCCCGCACCGCGTTTGCCGATATTCCCGGTGAGCAACGCCAGATAGAACTGGCTCGCGGCAACGTAAGTGCCGAATTCGGTACGTTGCGCGCCGGACATGTTCTGGATAATCATGGCTGGTGCACTGCTGGCATAATCGCGCGCCAGGCGCAGAATCGTGTTGGCAGGAATATCGGTCTCCTGCGCGACGCGCTCCACCGGCCACGCTTTGGCCTGCTGGTAAACCTGTTCGAAAACCGTGCTGTAACCAGCCTCTGCGGGGAGCTGGTGCTGGAAAAGGGCGGGTACAATGGCGGGCGTGTCATGCCTGACTGTCTTCCCACTGAGCGTGTCATAAACCAGATAACTGTCTGCATCCTGTGGATCGGCACGCATCAGTTGATTGTCTGCCGACACCAGATAAACAGCCCCGGTGTACTGACGCAGAAAATCGGCATCAATACGCTGTTCTTCAATGATGATTTTCATCATCCCCAATGCCAGGGCGGTATCCGTACCCGGAACAATGGGGATCCACTCATCGGCTTTTGCGGCCGTTTCACTGAAACGCGGATCGATCACGACGATACGCGCGCCGTTTTCCTGAGCTTTGAGGTAGTTCTTAAAGTAGGCGTGCATTGTCACTGCGGGGTTGTTTCCCCAACAGAGAATGTAGCGGCTGTCGGCAATGGTATCGCGGGTATCGGCGTAGCGCAGGCCGACCATCGGCATCATGGCGGCAGTGACCGCCGAGCAGCACAACGAACCGGCCTGTTTGGTGGATCCGCCAAGATAGTCAAAAAAGGCTTTGCCCATGTCGTTCTTGATCGAATCCATATTCCCGGCGTGGGTAGAGATCAGCATTCCCTCATTGCCGTGTTCTTTGATCGTTGAACGTATGTTTTTCTCGATCAGATCGAGCGCTTCGTCCCAGGAGATTGGCTTGAATTTGCCTTCTCCTTTTTCACCGGTGCGCAGCAGTGGCGTAGTAACCCGCTGTTTGCTGTAAACCCACTTGGTGCGGCTGATCCCGCGCAGGCAGCACTTAACGTTGAAGTCTTTGCTGGCTTCAATTTTGATCAATTTGTCCTGGTAAACAAATGCGGTCAGATTGCAGTGCAGACATTCCATGGCACAGGTTGAACGGAAGGTTTTATAGTCTGAAAGCTGCAAGCGCACCCGGGGGAGGGGCGTGCTTTGACCGGGAGCCAGCGAGAAGGCGCAGGGAGAGATAAAGGCCATCCCGACGACACCCAGTCCTTTTAGCAGCGTCCGGCGGTTAAGCCGAAGGAGTGAGAGATTATCCATAATTTCCTCTTCTATTTTTATTCTACAACACGACATTACTTTTGTTCACCATTAGTAAACTTGGTTCACTTTTCAGATCTTGCAGAAAATCAAACTAACCCTATTTAGGTAGAAAAAAGAGTAAAAATGGGATCCAGGTAGAATAAATTCTGAACGTATTGAGTTAGCGGGATTGACAGCCTTTCGTGGGCGGATGTCTCTCGGGGCATTAAAATGTTAAAGTTACTCAAGTGGATGACCAATAATCGGGATGTTACTAATGGCAGAGGCGCAAGGGGTAAATTCGGTGGACATCGCCGTTTCGGTGCTGGAGTGTGTAACGGCGCTGGGGGGAACTGCGCGTGCGGCAGATATCGCGCGTATGAGCGGTCTGTCGAAAAGCCGTTTGCACAAATACCTGGTGTCGCTGTGTCGTTGCCAAATGCTCTATCAGGACAGCGAGACGAGCCGCTATTCGCTTGGCAGCAAGTTGCTGGCGCTGGCTGCGGTGGCGGAAAAGAAGAATACCCTGTTGACCATTATCAATAATGCGCTTTGCGAACTGCGTGACGAGCTTAACTACTCGACGGGTTTGGTGATCCGTCAGGGCGAATATCTGCTTCTCACCAACTATAACCGCAGCTATAAAAATATCGATATCGACTACCTGGGCAATTCACCCGTTCCCATGCTCTCAAGTGCCGCGGGCTGGGTTTTCATGGCGTTCGATTCTTCGCTGACGGTTCACCCCGACGCAGATCCGGCGATATTGGAAAAGGTACGGCGCCAGGGCTACGCGGTGCGTTATCAGGCGACCGAAGGAATTCCCGGTGCACGAGCAATCTCATGCCCCATTTTCAGTAAAAACGGGATGATGCTTGCTGCTGGCACAACAATGGGCTTCATTCCGGCAGAAGAAGAGGAAATTGAACGTTTGGCACGTTCTCTGATGGCGAAAGTGAAATCGATTCAGCTCTGACAAATAGAAGAAAATGTCCGCTTTACGTTTTCTGGTAGCGGACTACTTTTTTGAAACAATAGCGTAACGCATTTTCTGTGGCTTATTGGAGTAACAACGCCGGAAATTTACCTTTTCAGGTTAGGTAAATTGAAGGGTTTATTTCCGCCACTTCAGCGGAAAATCTCAATATATTATGTAACCACACTTAATCTGATTCTATTTGTAGGCCGAACAAAGGATATTCTGGATCAAAAATAATGACCAATAATAGACTGAAAATATTTCAGAACGAAATGTGAATGAAAAAGAGTCCTATTTAACCCCTGCTTTTCACCCGACTTCGCCTTTATTTCCCTAGTATAATGACAACTATTTTTCAGCTGAAATCATTCAGCTCTCAATAAATATGGATTTTTTTTGCAAAAAAGAGGCTGTTATCGATCTACCGTCACAATGCAAAAAGTTCGCATCACAACGTTAACAATTTGTGACTGCATTCATGTTTTTCGCCGACTTATCGTGATTATGATGTTGACGTTGTCATTTTGATGTCGATAAGTTTGAACTGGGCAGTAAAAAGAATTCCCCTTAATTTTTCTGGTGCGTTTTGGAGGTGGTGTTAGGGACGGTGTTGCTTTTTCATTAAAAAATGACAACGTCAACATATGCTCTGAACGCCAAATTGGAGATAAGAATGAACAGCTTGCCAACGAAAATGAAAGCCGTGGTTTGCCATGGTCCAGAAGATTACCGCTTCGAACACATTCCAACGCCGCGTCCAGGGCCAAGGGAAGTGGTCATCAAGGTCGATGGATGCGGGATTTGTGCGGGAGACTGTAAAGCCAAGGGCGGTGCACCTATGTTCTGGGGCGACGATCCGTGGGTGAAAACACCGGTGGTCCCAGGGCATGAATTCTATGGCCGCGTGGTTGAGTTGGGCGTTGGTGCAGCAGAAAAATTCAAAATCAAGGTGGGGGACCGGATTCTGGCGGAACAGATTGTTCCTTGCTGGGAGTGCCGTTACTGCAAATCCGGTAAGTATTGGATGTGCGAAGTCCATGATATTTATGGCTTCCAAAAAGATGTGGCAGAGGGCGGTATGGCGGAATACATGCGCTTCTCTGATCGGGCGATCATTCACAAGATTCCTGAGGGGTTGTCCCATAACGACGCGGCGCTGATTGAGCCCATGGCGTGCGCTATTCACACCGTGACGCGCGGTGACATTCAGCTCAACGATGTCGTGGTTTTGGCCGGTGCTGGCCCACTGGGGCTGTGCATGGTACAGGTCGCCAAACTGAAAACGCCGAAGAAACTGGTGGTTATCGACGCCATTGACGAACGTCTGGAACTGGCTAAATCCATGGGTGCCGATGTGGTGATTAATCCGTTGAAAGAAGATGCGGATGCCATCGTAAAAGCCATGACCGAGGGATACGGCTGCGACGTGTACATCGAAGCGACCGGCGCACCTATCGGCGTAACCCAGGGTTTGCAGATGATTAGAAAACTGGGGCGTTTTGTTGAATTCAGCGTCTTTGGCAAAGAGACGACGGTTGACTGGTCAATCATCGGTGACCGCAAAGAGCTGGATATCCGTGGAGCACACCTTGGCCCTTACAGCTATGACATTGCCATTGATCTGTTTGAGCGTGGTTTGGTGACAGCAGAAGGCATCATCACGCACAACTATGATATCGATGAATGGGACAAAGCCTTCGATATGGCGGCTTCCACCGATTCGATCAAGGTTGTCATCAATCCTTAAAGAATCCGGTTTTTGGTGGCTAAGTGTTTATTTTTAATCGTTGTTTGGTCGCTTAGTCACTCTTTTTATTAACCAGCAAGTTACATTTGTATGAAATATGCACTTAATCACAGTGTGGTTATTCCATATCGGATAAGCTAATGTTCACGTTGTCATTTCTGAATGGCAACGTGGTATGAAATATCACTATGCAACAATTGGCTGCGTCAGGCTTATTACTGATGGGGTCGGCTGTAACTGAAGCCGCAATAGGCAGATGTCAGTCTGTGATACCGGTTTCCATTTTTACCTAAAGCAATAACTAAAACACTCGGAAAAAGATAGAACACCTCATAGGAGATTTCTTATGTCATTCATTTTTAAAAAAGCACTGGCCGTATGTGGCGTCGCTGTTATCGCACTGGCGGCAAATATGGCAAATGCAAAACAAATAACGGTGGGAATGTCTTTCCAGGAAATGGACAACGCTTATTTTGTAACGATGAAAGAAGCATTGGATCAGGCTGGCAGCGATATTAATGCAAAAATCTATGTTGCCGATGCCCGTCATGATGTATCGAAACAAATTAGCGATATCGAAGATATGCTGCAGAAGAAAATTGATATTCTGCTGATTAACCCAGCCGATTCGGTAGGCGTTGAGTCTGCGGTATTGGCGGCAAATAAAGCGGGCGTCGTCGTCGTGGCGATTGATGCACAAGCGAAAGGGCCTCTGGACTCTTTTGTGGGTTCCAAAAACTATGATGCCGGTTTACAGGCCGGTAAATTCCTCGGTGAGTCGCTGAAAGGCAAGGGCAAAGTCG
Organism: Edaphovirga cremea; assembly: GCF_003332275.1. Lineage (GTDB taxonomy): Bacteria > Pseudomonadota > Gammaproteobacteria > Enterobacterales > Enterobacteriaceae > Edaphovirga > Edaphovirga cremea. The sequence goes on from NZ_QOVA01000001.1 coordinate 8,516, forward strand.
CGATTCTTGATGGGATCCCGGTTGTACCGATTCTGGAGCGCGTGCGTGGTTTCGAAGATGCCATGAAAGCTTTCCCGGACATCACCATCGTCACCAAACAAAACGGTAAACAGGAACGTGATACCGCACTGACAGTGACAGAAAACATGCTGCAGGCTAACCCGGATCTGGTGGGGATATTCAGCGTCAATGATGTCGGCGCGCTAGGTGCCCTGGCAGCCATTCAAGCCAACGGTGCGGATGTCAAACTGGTCAGCGTGGACGGTCACCCTGAAGCCATCAAAGAGATCCTGAAAGACAAATCTGCGTTCATTGCTACCTCTGCACAGTTCCCACGCGATCAGGTACGTATTGGTCTGGGTATTGCGCTGGCAAAATACTGGGGTGCCAACGTTCCTGCCGAAATTCCGGTTGACGTTAAATTGATCACCCAATCAAACGCGAAAGGCTTTAGCTGGTAAGTCGATTTATTGCAGGCTCCGCAGGCGATCCTCGTCTGTTGGAGCCTATGTTGACTGACGAGGAAGTTGTCATGACGCCACTATTACAGTTAAAGCAAATAAAAAAATCATTCCCCGGGGTAAAAGCACTGGACGGTATCAATCTCACGGTTGCAAGTGGTGAGATTCATGCGCTTTTAGGCGAAAACGGTGCAGGTAAATCGACGCTGATGAAAATTCTCTGCGGCATTTACCAACCCGACAGCGGTGAGATATGCATTGAGGGGAAAAGCCGGTCTTTTAGCAATTACCGCGAGGCCATTGATTCTGGCGTTGGCATTATATTCCAGGAATTTTCACTGATTCCTTACCTGAATGCGGTAGAGAACATATTCCTGAACCGGGAAATAAAGAACAGTTTTGGATTGCTGGATCGCAGCAAAATGCGCGCGAAAGCCGTCAACATATTCAAACGCCTGTCGGTGACGCTGGATATGGACGTGCCCGTCGAACAGTTAAGCGTGGCGCAGCAGCAATTCGTTGAAATCGCCAAGGCACTCTCACTGGACGCGAAAATACTGGTGCTGGACGAACCCACCGCCACGTTGACACCGGGCGAAGCGGAACATCTGTTTTGCGTCATGCGCGATCTGCGACTGCTGGGCGTCGGCATGGTGTTCATCTCCCACCATCTGGAAGAGATATTCCAGGTCTGCGACACCATTACCGTTCTGCGTGACGGGCAATATATTGGCACGGTACCTACCGCAGAGTCCGATATTAATCAGCTGGTTGAAATGATGGTGGGCCGCAAGGTCGAACAGGCATTTCCTATCAGGAGCCTCAAGCCCGATCGCAGCGTGAAAGTCCTCGAAGCGACAATCCAGCGGACGAAAACCAGCCCGAAAGACTGCTTTCATCTGCATAAAGGTGAAATTCTGGGCTTTGCCGGCCTGGTTGGATCGGGACGTACCGAAACGGTCTGCGCCCTGATTGGCGCCCAACGCTGTTTCCAGAAAACTATTAGTCTGCATGGCAAAACCACCCGGTTAAGCGATCCGGCGCATGCGCTGGAACAAGGCATTGGTCTATTGCCGGAAAGCCGCAAAACCGAAGGATTAGTGCTGCCTTTCTCTGTGAGCCAGAACATTACCCTCAACCGCCACGAAAAGATCGCCTCGATTTTAATTCATAGCAAAAAGGAGCGTTTGATCGTTAGGCAATTAATCAAAGCGGTGGGCGTGAAAACACCCAATGCCGAGACGGCAGTCAACACCCTCAGCGGTGGCAATCAGCAGAAAGTGGTGATTGCGCGTTGGCTGAACAATACGTGCAGCGTGTTGATCTTTGATGAGCCTACGCGCGGCATTGATGTGGGGGCAAAAGCTGAAATTTATCAATTAATGCATGAACTTACCGAGAAAGGAATCTCGATCATCATGATTTCTTCTGAGCTGCCAGAAATTATCGGCGTGTGCGACCGGGTTCTGGTTTTCCGCGACGGACATATTGTGGCGGAGTTGGACAATCAGGGAATCGACTCAAATACCATCATGTTACATGCAACGGGGAACACTTTATGAGTAGTCTGGACAACGCCTCCGGCCCGGTACCAAAACCATCAGGGCAACGCAGCTATCTGGATAAGTGTCTGCATCATCCCGCTTTCTTGCCCTTTATTGGTTTTATCGCGCTGTTTGTATTGATGATTTTCATGAACGACAGCTTCCTGACCTCCAACAATCTGACCAACGTGGCGCGGCAGGTCTCAATCAACGCCATTATCGCGGTGGGAATGACGTGCGCCATCCTGACAGGCGGGATCGATCTGTCGGTTGGCCCGGTGATGGCGCTGTCGGGCACCGTTGCGGCAGGTTTGATGATTGCCGGGATCCCCGTTCCGCTGGCACTGCTGGCGGGTGTGGCGATCGGTGGCGTATTTGGTGCCATCAATGGTGCATGTATCGCCTGGGCACGTATGCCCCCCATTATCGTTACCCTCGCTACCATGGGGATCGCCCGCGGCCTGGCGCTGATCTATACCGGCGGTTATCCGATTTCTGGCCTGCCTGAATGGTTCTCCTTCTTTGGTCGTGGCTCGATTGCCGGTATTCAGGTACCGATCCTGATTATGATTCTGGTTTACATCGTTGCCTGGGTGATTCTTAACCACATGTCTTTCGGGCGTCATGTCTACGCCATTGGCGGTAATGAAGAGGCCGCGCGCCTGAGTGGCATACGCGTTTCTCGTACCAAACTGCTGGTGTACGTCATCAGTGGCATTACCGCTGCGATCGCGGGCCTGGTTCTGACCTCCCGTTTGATGAGTGGACAACCCAACTCTGGCGTCGGATTCGAGCTGGACGCGATTGCGGCCGTGGTACTGGGCGGCGCGGCGATATCCGGCGGCAAGGGCGCGATTATCGGCACGCTGGTCGGTGCAATGATGCTTGGGGTACTGAACAACGGGCTGAACCTGATGGGGGTTTCACCTTATGTGCAAAACGTCATCAAAGGCGGGATCATTCTGGTCGCCATTTACATCAGTTCAGGTAAACGCAAATAACAGCCGACGGAGTAGGTAATGGCTTATTTTCTGGGTATTGATATTGGCGGTACGGTAACCAAAGCCGGGCTCTATTCTGCCGACGGGTGTGAAGTGGGAGTGGTAGAGCAAGATGGCGAAATGCTCTCTTCGCAACCCGGTTTTAGCGAACGTGATATGAACGCGCTGTGGTCCTCGGTGTGTCAGGTCGTAAAACAGGTGATTGCGTCCAGCGCCATTCAGCCAGCAGATATCCGTGGCGTGAGTTTTTCCTCACACGGCAAAGGTCTGTATGCCATCGATCAGCACGGAAAGCCGGTACGTAACGGGATCATCTCTTCTGATACCCGTGCGCTTTCGCTGGTACAGCAGTGGTGTGAGCAGGGGCTGGATCGTCACACGTATCAGCGTGGTTTGCAGCAACTCTGGACCGGCCATCCCGTTTCGTTGCTGCACTGGCTCAAACAGCATGAACCCGCGAACTACGATCGTATCGCCGCTGTGCTCATGGTGCATGACTATGTCCGCTTTTGCATGACCGGGGAAATCGCCGCAGAGATTACCAATATCTCCGGCAGCAATCTCTATAACCAGCATACCCGCAGTTACGATGCCTCGTTGATGGCGGACTTTGGTATCCCAGAAGCCGAAGGTAAAACCGCGCCAGTGATCGGATCCAGCGAGCAGGCCGGGGTGGTCACCGCAAGTGCCGCCGCCGCTTGTGGCCTTCTGGCAGGAACGCCAGTCTATGGCGGCTTGTTTGATGTGGTTGCCTCGGCGGTCTGTTCCGGGGTCAGTGACGAGAAAACCCTCAGTGCCGTGGCGGGCACCTGGTCAATCGCCACGTGCGTCACGGATCAAGTGATTGCAGCCGATCATCCTTACGTGTGGGGCAGTTATTGCATACCTGGAAAATATTTCGTTCACGAGGGCAGTCCAACGTCTGCCGCCAACCTGAACTGGTTTATGCGCCATTTCTGGGGCAACGATCGCAGCCTTTATACGCAATTTGATCAATGGGTTAAGCAGAACAATGGTAAGCCGAGCGATATCGTTTTCCTGCCCTATCTGTTTGGCTCGAACCTGAATCTCAACCTGAGCGGCAGTCTGGTCGGTATGCGCGGTCATCATGGGATGCCAGACGTGGTGAATGCCATCTACCAAGGCATCGTTTTCTCCCATCTGCTGCATCAGGATCGGATCCTCAAGCTGAATCCACACGTAGAACGCATTCGCATTACCGGTGGGCCGACGCATTCTGAACCCTGGATGCAGATGTTCGCTGACGGCGGAAATATTCCGCTGGAAGTGGTGGATATTCAACAATGTGGTTGCCGTGCCGCTGCGCTGTGTGCCGCTGTCGGCGCGGGTTACTACGCCGATTTCTCTGAGGCCATGGCCGCGACCCAACCGGCGGTACGGACGTTTATCCCGCAATCCACCTCCAATCAGAATCTGCGCCAACAGATGGCGCGCTATATCAATGTGGCTGAGGCATTAAGTGAGGTTGAGTATGCAAAGTAATGAATCCCAGCGCTATTCGTCGCCGATCTCGTTGGGGATTTATGAAAAAGCGCTGCCGGCAGGAATGGGCTGGTCTGAACGCCTGGATACTGCCCGCGAACTGGAGTTTGATTTTGTCGAGATCTCCATTGATGAGCAGCCTGAACGACAGGCGCGCCTTGACTGGAATCGGCAGCAACGCAGTGACTTTAACTGCGCCAAAATGAACAGTGGTATCAGGGTACCCAGCATGTGTTTATCGGCGCACCGCAGTGCACCTTTTGGCAGCCGCGACGCCGCAACCCGTGAACGTGCGCATGTCCTGATGGAAAAAGCGCTGGATTTTGCCGTCGATCTGGGGATTCGCAACATCCAGTTGGCCGGGTATGACGTTTACTATGAACCGGCAGATCGCGGCACGCGCCAGCGTTTTATCGACGGGCTGCAATGGTCGGTTGAACGGGCGGCACAGGCGCAGGTCATGCTGTCAGTAGAAATCATGGATACCACATTTATCAATAGCATCAGCAAGTGGCTGGAATATGATGAATTGATCCAGAGCCCCTGGTTCACCGTCTATCCCGATCTGGGGAATCTGTCCGCCTGGGGTAACAACATGGCGACGGAATTAACCAAAGGGATTGATAAGATCACCGCTATTCACCTGAAAGATACGGTACCTGTAACGCCGGATTCGCCTGGCAAGTTTCGTGATGTTCCCTTTGGCGACGGTTGCGTTGACTTTGTCCACGCTTTCGAAGTCCTCAGTGCACTGAACTACCGGGGACCTTATCTGCTGGAGATGTGGGCGCAAGGGCGCGACGACGATATCGACAGGGTGCGCAACGCCAAAGCCTGGATCGAGGATAAAATGCACGAAGGGGGGATTGGTCTGTGAGCGCAAAGATCAGTAAGCAACTGAAAGAACAGGTGCTGGAGGCCAATCTGAGCCTGCCGGGATATGGGCTGGTGACGTTTACCTGGGGGAATGTATCCGCGATTGATCGTGAACTCGGGCTGGTGGTAATCAAACCTTCAGGCGTCGACTATGCACATATGAAGCTCGACGATCTGGTGGTGGTGGATCTGGACGGAAATGTGCGTGAAGGGCAGTGCAAACCCTCGTCGGATACCGCCACTCATCTCTCGCTGTATCGCCATTTTCAGGAGTTGGGCGGGATCGTTCATACTCACAGCCGCCACGCCACTATTTGGGCGCAGGCGGGGCGGGATATTCCCGCACTTGGCACCACGCACGCGGACTATTTTTACGGAGCCATTCCCTGCACCCGGCCAATGAGCACGGAAGAGATCAACGGTGAATACGAGCATGAAACCGGGGAGTTGATTGTGCGGACATTCAATGAGCGCCACTTTCAGCCTGCGAGTGTTCCGGGGGTGCTGGTCTATTCCCATGGGCCATTCGCATGGGGAAAAGATGCCGATCAGGCGGTGCATAATGCCGTGGTATTGGAAGAAGTGGCAGCAATGGCATTGGCGACGTATCAACTGAATCCGCAGATTTCATCAATGCAACAGCCGTTGTTGGATAAGCATTTCTTACGTAAGCACGGCAAAAACGCCTATTACGGCCAGTAACCTTGACCATGAAGCAGATCGGGTACCCGACAGTACCTGCTCTGCTCCATGGGCTCTTATTCGTTTCCTTTAGTGTAGATAAGCTCCCCAGCAACATACTCGCGCCTTGGTTCTGCCTTGTTGTCTTTTGATTCAATTGCATGAAACAATATGTCGGCGGCTTTTTCACCCAGCAATACTGTGTCGTGATAGATCCCCGGTATTTGTTGGCCATAGGCGGCGGCATAAGGTGGATTATCGACAGAAAAGAATTTTATTTTCTCGTAAATATCCAATTGATGACAAATCGACATCGCGCCAAGAGTAATTATTCCGTTCAGCCCAACAATATATTGTGGCAGTACTTTCTGGTTTTTCAGTAATTCCCGCAGTTGCGTATCCTGTGAGTGAAAAGTATAATCACCGTACAGTGTCTGAATATTTTTATCATGACCGATCAACGCGCCCATAATTCCAGCAGTACGATCTTTGGTTATTTCAGAATCTTCAGGGCCACCGATAATCAGCAAACGCTCTTCGGATTGCTCAGCAAGAAAACGCCCGGCGCGGACGCCTATTTCGATATTATTCAGGAATACGCCACTGAGGTTTTTGCCATAGATATCTCTATCTATCAATACAATAGGTATTTTATACGCATCAGCCAGATCGAGGTAGTCAGGCTGGTAGCCTTTATCATCCCTTACCGCAGACAGAATGATGCCCCGCGCCTGATAACTGAATAGGGATTGTATCGCCTGATTTTCCACAGATTCATTGCTATCGGAATCAAACAGCATAATCTGGTAACCTTTATTACGTGCTATGCGTGATACGGTTTGAATAAGACTTGAATAGAAAGGATTGTAAATACTGCTGGTGACGACGCCAATAATTTGACTGCTATTTTTCTTTAACCCTTGTGCGAATGCGTTGGGAACATAATTCAGCTCCTTGGCGATAGCCAATATTTTATCGCGGGTTTCCGGCTTGACCAGATGCGGCTTATTAAAAGCACGTGAAACAGTAATATTCGTCACATTAGCGCGCTGTGCGATATCAATAATCGTCGAATTGCTATTTTCTTTGGCCACCTGTCGCCTCTGACGTCGAATAATGAAGCTGAGTATTACATTGTAATTAAGCGGGCTGAGCCTTGCTACACTTATATCGCTTACTTTCAAGCCGGTTAACGCACAATGACGCAAATCGACAGAAAATAGGCAGAGAAGTGTGAAACCCGCAGGCGGGTAGGTTACTTTAGGGTCGTTTTTGCTATTGTTTGTTTCAGGACGTTTGATGAGGGAAACTTTAGGACAAATATGTTTGAAACCAAAAATATATCGAGGTATTGCGTGTCACAGAACATCTATGATGATCAGACTTTTTTTGATGGCTATGCATAACTGAAGCGCCGTCGAATGAGAAAGCAAGAGCCGGAGTGTTTGCTTTTCCCATTGTCTCTATCCTGATGAGTATTGAGATACGCTATGCTCCAAGGTGAGGTTAATCATGAAAACAATTGAGACAAAAAACAGCAACCCGTCAACGGATGAAATGCGCTGGCAGGCGATAGTGACCCGCGACAAAAAGTCTGAAGGTCATTTTATCTATGCCGTTAAAACGACGGGGATCTATTGCTCACCGGCCTGCCCATCGCGGCAACCAAAGCGCGAAAATGTCCAGTTCTTCAATGATGCCGCTGAAGCCGAGGCTGCCGGTTTTCGCCCCTGCAAGCGTTGCAGGCAGGGACTGACGTCGTTGGCCGATCGGCATGCCGCACAGATAGCCAGCGTGTGTCGTTATATCGAGCAGGCCGAAGAAACGCCCACGCTGAATGAATTGGCGAAATATGCCGGTATGAGTACGTTCCATTTTCATCGCCTGTTCAAATCGATAACGGGGCTTACGCCGAAAGGCTACGCCGATGCACATCGCAGTCAGCGGGTGCGCGAACACCTGTCGCAGGATACATCAGTCACTGAGGCGATTTTCGATGCCGGCTATCACTCCAACGGGCGATTTTATGAGAAATCGAACGCGATGCTGGGCATGACGCCCACCGCATTTCGCACCGGGGGGCAAGGAATGAAAATCTACTTTGCCGTGGGATTATGTTCGCTGGGCGATATTTTGGTGGCTCAAAGCGAGCGTGGGATATGTGCCATTCTGCTGGGTGACGAACCGCAAAAATTGCTTCAGGATCTACAGGATAAATTCCCCAAAGCGGAACTGGTGGGCGGTGATAAAGCCTTTGAGCAGAGGATGGCGCAGGTTGTCGGCTTTATCGAAGCACCGGATACCGGTTTGGATTTACCTCTCGATATTCGCGGTACAGCATTTCAGCAGCGGGTCTGGCAGGCGCTGTGTGATATTCCGGTCGGCAGCACGGTCAGTTATGCCGTTATTGCACAAAAGATCGGCGCGCCGAAAGCGGTGAGAGCCGTGGCAGGTGCCTGTGCCGCCAACATGCTGGCCGTTGCTATTCCCTGCCATCGGGTGGTGCGCAATGACGGCGCGCTGTCAGGCTATCGCTGGGGTGTCGAGCGCAAACGCGCCCTGCTTGATAAGGAAGCCAAGGCATAAGGAGCGAGGGGTAACGTCTGGATGGTTTTGTCGCCCAAACGTGTTGATGTTGGGCGACATTTACCCATCAGGAAATCTGCAATACCGGACGAATGTCTTTATTTTCTTTCACCGCCCAGGCTTGCGCAATATCGGCAAGCGCAAACACTTGCGTCTCGACGGTAACCTTTCCTTCGGCAGCAAGATCGAGTATTTCGCCGACGATTTTTTTCATTGCGGGAATGGGGGGGAAATTCCCCGTACCGCTGCCGAGAATGTGCAAGTGGGAACTTCGCAGTACGGCAGCGGGCAGGCAAATGGTTGGTGATGCCATGGAACCGACATTGACCAACCGAATACCGTGATCAGAGCTACCGGCGTGGGAAGAGAGATCGTGATTGGTCAGCGTGCTTAACAATGCTTCTGTTGCTGGGCCCCAAATATAGTCAACAATCACATCATAACCTTCTGGCCCAGCCGCTTCGGCAAATGCAGCAACCAGCGCGTCACTCTCCAGCGTGAGATCGACAGTGGCATCTGCGCCGAGTGTATCCAGCACCGACTGCCGACGTCCGGCGGCAACAATACGTCCGGCACCGAGACTGCGCGCGGCGGTAATCGCCAGTTTTCCCGACGTTCCGGTAGCGCCGATAATCAATACCGTCTCGCCCGGTTGCAGTTTTGCCCGCCAGGCCAGAGGCAGCCACGCAGCCAGCGCCGGATTGATCAACGCGGCGGCTGTCGCATCGTCAACACCCTCAGGCACGGGAATGCTCCATGATGCGGGGGCCTTTTCCGCCATCGCCCCAAAAGGTTGGCGAAAGGATGAAAAATAGACCCGCGTGCCGTCCTGCAAACGACCGACACCATCGGTACCAGGCACAATGGGCAGCGTTTTCGGGCTGGAATAATGCACGCCCTTTACGATAGCTCGATCAAGTTGCTTGATACCGGCGGCGATAACATCGACGATCACTTCCCCTTCCAGCGCCGTGGGCTCTTCGAAATCACCCAGCGTTGGAACTTCACCAAGAACTTTTGCGATTGCTGCTTTCATAGACAGTCCTTATTTATGCCATCGTCCGCGTAGTGTGTGCCGAACGCATTCTCGAGCTGCTGAACTGAATGTTTACGTCTTTAACCAACGTTGCGTTGAGCACCTATCAGCGAATAGGGTGGGTGTCCTGCGCTGGGAGTTGGACGCCCTATGAATTTGGCTTCATGGGTTGTTGATTACACGATGTTGATTATTCAATAACAATACGTACTTTCATTCCTATGTTCGCTGCCATACTGACCAGCGAATCAAGGGTGAACTTCTCTGTTTTTTGATTCACAACATCTGAAACCCGCGGGCGTGAAACATGTAAAACCTGTGCGGCTTCTGACTGCCGGATACCTTCAGTTTTTATCCAGCAGGCGATTTTTTGCATAAGAGCCTTTTTCATCTTAACGGCTTGCTGAATTTCTTGATCCGATTCTGCAAGCAAGGCTGCGGCTTTCTCATCAGAAAATCCTAAGTCGGCAAAAATGTTCCCGTCCGCTGGAGTGACATGACGGGAAGCAACATCAATTTTGTCTGTCATTTTTTGGTTCTCCGTTCATTGAGCACTTCGCTGTATCGCGTCGTGATTGTTTTGACGTCTTTCTTGCTTGTTTGCTGCGACTTTTTTTGAAAGCTATGAAGCACGTAAATTTTATCTTCGAATTTAGCGACATACACTACGCGAAAGGTTCCTGCTTGTGCATCAATACGAATTTCAATCACTCCCATGCCCCAATCATTGATGAGCTTGAAATCTGATGCATCATGGCCGTATTGTATTTTCCGCAACTCTTTACCGGCTGATATTTGGGCATCTTCTGGAAATTTAATCAGGTCATTAAGTGAACTGCCGCGCCAGTCAATTTCCTTTGCCATCTACCCGTCTCCTTTTCAATGTATAAAATTTTATACATTTTAAGAAGGGAAAGCAATGCACTCAGTTAACTATTCGTTTGGTAACCCGAATCTCTGATCGTCGATCTTATGGGTAGGGTAAACGCGATTACCGACTACGCTTTGTCTATGTTTTATTTAATATTGCTCGCGTTATCCCGACGTCCACCCATCAACGGAGAACTACCATGACCACACTTCAAGGCAAAATCGCGTTTGTTCAAGGCGGATCTCGCGGCATTGGTGCCGCGATCGTTAAGCGTTTAGCCAAAGAGGGCGCTGCTGTCGCCTTTACCTATGTCTCATCTGCCGCCAAAGCCGAGGAGTTGCTCAACCAGATCCAGCAACAGGGGGGACGAGCGCTGGCGATTCAGGCCGACAGCGCCGATGCAGAGGCATTGCAAAGCGCGATTCAGCAGGCCGTCGCCACGTTTGGTGCGTTGGATATTCTGGTCAATAACGCGGGCGTGTTGGCGATGGCTCCGCTCGATCAACTGACGCTGGAAGATTTTGACCGCACGCTGGAGATCAACGTGCGCAGCGTTTTTGTTGCCAGTCAGGAAGCGGCCAAACACATGGGCGATGGCGGGCGGATTATCAATATCGGCAGCACCAATGCCGATCGCATGCCGTTTGCCGGAGGGGCCGCGTATGCCATGAGTAAATCTGCGCTGGTGGGATTGGTAAAAGGGTTGGCCCGCGATCTCGGTCCGCGTCAGATTACGGTCAATAATGTGCAACCCGGTCCGGTGGATACCGATATGAATCCGGCTGACGGTGATTTCGCAGAGGTGATGAAATCCATGATTGCCGTTGGCCGTTACGGCAAAGATGACGAGATCGCCGGTTTTGTTGCCTATCTGGCTGGCCCGGAAGCTGGTTATATCACGGGTGCGAGCCTGACTATTGACGGGGGTTTTGGTGCCTGACTTTTACCACGTTTAGCATCATGTGGGCGATCACACCGCTCCGCTGCTGTTCGTCCAGCAACGGGTGGGATATTGGCGTGATTGCCTCAGGTTGCAATGATTTTTTGCAACCGGAGTACGGCGTTTTCTTCCTCAACAGGAGAGAATCCCCTGCGCAGATAGAGTGCGCAGGCTGGGTTCTCTTTGAACACCGAGAGACGCAGCAGATGGCATCCGCGCTGTCGGGCCATGTTTTCCAAAACGTCCAGGGCTTGCGTGCCAATGCCCTGTTTGCGGAAGTCAGGATAGAGTTGCAGATCGCGAATAGTCAGTATGCCACTGTACGCCTGAAAACGGACGAAACCCGCCAGCGAACGTTGCCAATGGATGCGGTAGTTTTCCGTGTCTGGCCAGCTTTGCAGGAAGAGTTCCGGCTGCCATATCAGGCCACGCTGTGCGTAATAGTTGGCCATGTTTTCACGGGTGAGTGTTTCAGCCAATTCTTTATCGCTTTCGCTGACGCCGACCAGAGTAATTTCCATTGATTCCGTTCCTTTATCGTTTTCTGCTCTTCAAAATAGGCAAACAAACACGACCTCTCTTGATGATAGCGCAGGATATTTGTTGTCCGCTATCTCCTCCTTACGAAATTGACTCTATGCAAAGCGCCGCTTCCTGCTGTCCTGCCGAGGGTGGAAATAAAAAACGGCGCAATGGTCAATATCACCTAATATAGTTTAATAAACAGAGAGTTCACAACGAACCAAACAATAACCGCTTATCCGTTAAATGGAACCGAATGCCAATAGACACGTTGTTGAAGCCAGATCCCTACCGCTCAGGCTTGAGTTTTGTCAAAAGAGTCTACGCTCCCCGAGTGATTGGTCTTGGGGGCGGATTCTTCTGCGTCGCATCGGTTTTAATGACCCAGCCAGTGGTTTATTGGGTGTGGGGATTATTGTTTATCAACGGTTTTATCTGGCCGCACCTGGCGTATAGATGGGCGATCCGCTCGCCACAACCCTTTGGTGCCGAGATCCGTAACCTGATGGTTGATGCGTTGTTTGGTGGGGCATGGGTAGCGATGATGGGATTCAACGCGCTACCGAGCGCCATCATTATTTCGATGATGGGGATGAACAATATTGCTGCTGGGGGCAAGAATCTGTTCTTCAAAGCCTTGGGATTGCAGGTATTGGGGGGGCTTGTGGTGAGCCTGATCGCCCGGCAACCGCTGAATATTGCCACTACCCCAATGCAGGTTTACATCTGTCTGCCGATGCTGATGATCTACCCGATCTCGCTGGGGCTGGTGACATACCGAACCGCCCGGCATTTGGCAGAGCATAAGAAAAAACTGTTCTCAATCAGCGTGTTGGATGGGCTAGCCGGCATCAATAACCGGCGTTACTGGGAACATCTGCTGCACAACGAATATGACCGCTGTATCCGCTACCGGCATACGGCAACGTTGGTACTTATCGATATTGATCATTTCAAAAGTATTAATGATACCTACGGTCATAGCGTGGGTGACGAGGCCATATTGATGCTGACCGATGAGTTGCGTCTGAGCCTGCGAATGGTGGACGTTATTGGGCGCTACGGCGGCGATGAGTTTGGGGTTATTTTACCCGACACCCATATTGATCAGGCCTACCTTGTCGTGCAACGTTTGCGTGAGAAAATCAGTGCCCAGCGGCTTAAGAACGCACCGGATCTGGTTCTGCGCATCAGCGCGGGGATTGCTGAATATCAGCCCTCGATGGAAGGTTATCAAGAGTGGCTGAAGGCCGCAGATATTGCGCTCTACCGGGCGAAAAAAGCGGGGCGTAACCGAACCGAGCGCGCCTGACGATTATTCTTTTGCTGTTTATATCGATGATTATTTTTCTGTCACCTTAAAACGATAATATTCATTAGGTCATTGGCGATATGTTATTACGCCGATTGCCGTGAAGAAATAGGGTGGAGGGTAATATGAAATTTGAAATAATGTATTGTGACGGTTTGATGAAATTTTTATGTCAATATGGACAAGCCCGCCTCCATTGTCTACTTTGAAGATAACCCTATGATGGAGCGTAAAAAAATGAATGACTCAGTTAATCTGACAATTAAAATCCCTCTCGATTTAAAAGAAAAAATCAGGGCGGCTGCGTTGGAAAATGAAAATTCCCTGAGTGCTGAAGTGACCGCACGTTTAACTCAGACTTTTGCCTCCCCGTCAGCAAAACACCACCCGAAACGTCATGAACACGCCATCGATAATCAGGGTACTGAAGAGCAGGAAGAACAGGCATTAAGCCAGAAAGAGCTGAAAAGCTTGCGTCTGTTGCTCAAAAGCGTCGCCAAAAGTAAATCCAAAAAGAAATAACTGCACATAATGTCAGTGCCGCGTATTCGCTCACGGGCACTGACCCTCGTACTGACAGAATCATCCCGTCAAATGTGCCCTCTCCGACCAGCACAAATTCGCTTTATCTGTGCAAAACTCAATTTCCCTTAAGGGGAAAGATGACGTGCCATCCATAGAACCTTCAATAAAATTGCACTAAACTCATTATGTTAGTGAGTTTTTTTGGGATTGTTCTTAAATTTTCCCGCGGATCAATAAAACCATATTTATCACTTTGAGCGCGATCAACCTCATTATATGTTGGAGAGGTTTCCCTCAACTGGTATCAAAAAATGTTGAAATCTACACTGATCAAATTCAATCAAGCACTGGACAATAACGATCTCGGTAAACTGATTTTACGTATCACAGTCGGAGGTTTAATTCTTTTTCACGGCTGGCATAAATTAATCGGAGGCATTGGCGGAATTCAGGGCATGCTGGCGGAGCATGGGGTGCCAGCCTTTTTCGGCTACGGCGTGTTAATTGGTGAGGTTGTTGCACCTGTGCTGATTGTTCTTGGCATATTGACGCGTCCCGCCGCATTGGTTTTGGCCGCAACGATGTTTGTTGCCTGGCTGATGGCCGGTCTGGGGAAAACGTTTCTGCTAACGTCGGTTGGCGCTTGGGCCATTGAAGATTTGGCGTTCTTTTTCCTGGCGGCAGTCGCAGTTGCGCTGTTGGGAAGTGGGCGTTTTTCTGTTTGTACCAATCCTCTCTGGCGGTAAACCTTGTCGCCCCAACGCGACATTCGCTGCGTCGGGGCATTTATCAGGATTTGCGCAGCGGTAAGCCGCCGTCGCTTTTCCCCATTCCATCACGACAATAATTTGCTCATGATCCACATGCCTTCGTTTTGGCTGGGGCTGACAAAAACCGTTTCACCGACGATCTCCATTCCGCAGCGGGAATAAAAATTCTGCGCCCGGGGATTAATCTTCAGCACTTCCAGCCATAAACAGGGTTGCTGGTGCTCACGACTGTAATTTTCTATTGCGCAGAGCAGTGTTTTGCCATGCCCACTGCCGACAGCGTCAGGCAGAAAATAGAGTTTGTGGAGCAGTGCTCCGCTCAAGGTACTTTCGGGTATCGCGACGTCCCAACTGACCTTGGCATAGCCGAGCTCCTTGTCATCTTTACAAGCCAGCAGCCACAAATGTTCTCGGCTTTGCAGGCTTTTCTCCAGCGTTGGCAAGGTAAATTCCTTCTCCAGAAATTCTTCCATGTCTGTTTTATCGCGCCATAGATGACCAAAGTGTGCGTAGTAACTCTCTTTGGCTAACTTTCTCAGGACGTGAAGGTCATTGCCATTTGCTTGCCGAATGTTCAACATAGAATCCTTTCAGGGTTTTACTGTTTATCGGTATGGTCAGGAGATAATAATGTCATACGCATTACTGGTTATTGATGTGCAGCAAGGACTTTTTCAAACGAATCCACCGCCCGATAGCGTCGAACGTACGGTATCACGCATTAATTCCCTTTCATCACGCGCGCGTCAGAGCGGGGTGCCGGTGATTTTTATTCATCACGAAGCTGCTGGCAGCGTATTGGAATATGAATCTCCTGGCTGGGAATTGGCCGAAGGGCTGCATGCAGAACCGGGCGATCTGCGCGTGCGCAAAACCACACCTGATTCCTTCCTCTACACCGATCTCAGTAGCCACTTATCTGCATTGCAGGTGACCACAGTGGTGGTTTGTGGCTATGCCAGCGAGTTTTGTGTAGATACCACGGTTCGTCGTGCGGCAGCCGCTGGTTACGATGTGATTTTGGCCGCAGATGCGCACACTACCCATGATAAAGCCCATGCCGCTGCCGGAAAAATTCGTGAGCATCACAATGTAACGCTCGCGGCCATCAGGAGTTTCGGCAGTAAAATCAGCGCATTGCCCGCAGATAGCGTGGCGTTTTCAGCCGTTTGATTTATCCCGTTGGATGATGCGAGCCGCGGGTAGTCACCCGATATATCCCAATACACGGAACCACAGATAACTGAGTGGAACCAGCAGCACCCAGGTTGCAATGGCCGTGACCAGGCACAATTTCAGGCCATCCCGGGCCGGGACTTTGCCCATTCCCATTGCGACCACAATCGGCGATGCCTGATAGGGCAGTAGCGGTGTCGCATAACCAATAACCTGCGTCATCAATACGGTCACAAGCGGCAAGCCGCTGCCATCGGCCAGCACTTTTGCCAGCGGTGTGAATAGCGCGGGTACACCGTTTGCTGTGACCACAAAATTCAGCGCGGTAGTGATGCCGATCATTGAGGTGAAGGCGGCAAACGTTCCTTTATCCTCCGGCAATATTTTCAGCAATTGATGACCAATCGCGCTGCCAATTCCGCTATGGGTTACCAGCGCGGTCAACCCCAGAATACCGGCAACGTAGATACAGGTACGAATATTTACCCCGGCGGCAAATTCATCACCACTCAGGAATCCCCAACGCGGCAGCAAACAGAAACAGGCCGATGCCAACCCGATCCAGGCCGGCGGAATGCCGTGCAGCGTATCGCTCATCCATAACAACACCGTAATGATCAGCAGCGCTGAAAGTCGGTACTCTTTGGCCTGCATCGGTGGCAACGAGGTTTTGACGCCCGTCATCACCGGTTTGGCAGGGAACAGCCAGCACAGGCAGGCAATCAGGATAATCCCTTTCAGCACACCCTGAACGGGGGCATGCAGGAGCAGGTAGGGGAGGTAGGCGAAATGGATATCGAATGCGCTCTCCGCTGCGCCAGCCATGATCAGGTTGGGGACGTTGGCCGGTAAAATGGTCGCGGAGAGCTGAAAGGTACCAAATCCCACCGCCAGCGCCAGACCAATCCGCCCGCGTGAACCCTCACGTAACTGAATGCGATCGGCCATAGCCATGACAATCGGCATAAGCAACGTGATACGGCCCATATTCGACGGCATGATAAAAGCCAGTGCATAGGCCATCAGCACAACGCCACCGATCATTCTCGGCCACGACGTCGCCATATGCGGCAAAACGGCGCTGGCAATTCGATCGGCCAGACCCGAGTTACGGATCGCACACCCCAGAACAAAACCACTCAGTACCAGCCAGAACGCTGAGGAGGAAAAACCGGAAAAAATCACGTCGGCGGGCGCTAAATGCAAAACCATCGCCGCAGCGAAAAACAGCAGGGCGACAAAATACTCGGGCAATTTGGCGGTAGCCCAGAGGGCGATAATGATGAATGTCAGCAACGCTGGCAGAATAAATGAGGTATCCATCGAAACCTGAAGCTCCCTTTTAAATGTTATTATTTTGTTAGCTAATGACGGCAATAGAATATATCACAGGGCAAACAGTGTGTTGCGCCTTCTCACATTTCACCATTAAGATTGCGACATTCACATGGTCGATACAACGGGATTTAAAAATGAATGAGTCGTTATGTATCACCGATGCTAGCGCAGAAGATATGGCAGCGGTGCAGACTATCTATACCCATCATGTGTTACATGGCATTGCGACGTTTGAAGTGGAGCCGCCGGATCTGGCCGAAATGCTGAAACGGCGGCAGGCCGTCCTCGATAACGGATTGCCTTATTTGGTGGCCCGACTGGACGGGCAGATCGTGGGATATTGTTATCTGGTTCAGTACCGGCCACGCCATGCCTACCGTTTTACAGTGGAAAGTTCGGTCTATGTGGCGGAGAATTGTCAGGGAAAAGGGATTGGCAATGCGTTGATGACTGAGGCAATTGTGCGGGCAGAGCGCGGTGGTTGGCGGCAAATGATCGCCAATGTCGGGAACAGTGAAAATTACGGATCGCTGAAGCTGCATGAAAAATTGGGTTTTCGTACCGTAGGAACCCTGGCCTCGGTAGGCATGAAACATGGACGCTGGATCGATACGGTTTTAATGCAACGTCCCCTCGGTGAGGGGGACATGACGCTGGCCCAGTAGCCGCAGGCTGGGGATTTCAAATGTCATTTCCAGCCTGACAGTCGATTGTTTGCAATGGGGAAAATGCTTTTCACAAGCTCCATTTCCTCTGCTCCTACTTTTTTCAAAATCTGCACCATACTTTGCGTGCATCCATGCGGACTTTAAGGGGTAATCCGTACTATGAAAAATCCAACCATCCTTCAGTTTTTCCACTGGTATTACCCTGAAGGGGGAAAGTTATGGCCTGAGGCGACGGAACGTGCACAACACTTGGCTGATATCGGTGTGACGGCGGTTTGGTTGCCCCCAGCGTGCAAAGGTGCGTCTGGTGGATATTCGGTGGGTTATGACACTTACGATCTCTTCGATTTGGGGGAATTTGATCAAAAAGGAACCCGGGCGACGAAATATGGTGATAAAGAAGCGTTATTGCAGGCAGTCAGCACGTTAAGGGAAAAAGGCGTACAGGTGCTGATGGATGTGGTGTTCAACCATAAAATCGGCGCGGATGAAAAGGAGCGGGTGAGTGTCCGACCTGTGGATCCGGATAATCGTAATAATATCTCCTGCGAAGTGATCGAGGGACTGGCCTATACACGCTTTACCTTCGATGCGCGTGAAGGTAAATACTCAAAATTTATTTGGGATTTCAAATGCTTCAGTGGCGTTGATTATCTTGAAGATCCCGACATGCATGGTGTTTTCAAGATCGTCAATGATTACGGGGATGACGGCTGGAACGACGAAGTTGATGATGAACTCGGTAATTTTGACTACCTGATGGGGGCAAATATCGAGATTCGCAATTTGGCGGTTCAGGAAGAGTTGAAATATTGGGGACGCTGGCTGCTGGAAAACGTGCCCTGTGATGGCTTCCGACTGGATGCGGTGAAGCACATCCCGGCATGGTTTTTCAAAGACTGGCTGGAGCATGTCCGGGAGGAGGCGTCGCAGGATCTGCTGGTGATTGCAGAATACTGGTCACCTGACCTGGAGAAACTACAGCAATATATCGACCGTGTGGAAGGCAAATTGATGCTGTTTGATGTGCCGTTGCACTTCAACTTCCATACTGCGTCAAATCAGGGAGCGGAGTACGATCTGACAAAGATCTTCGCCGGAACATTGACCGCTGTCGATCCGTTACATTCTGTGACGATCGTGGCAAACCATGATACTCAACCCTTGCAGGCTCTTGAAGCACCGGTTGAACACTGGTTCAAACCACTGGCCTACGCGTTGATTTTGCTGCGTGAGCAGGGCGTGCCTTGTGTTTTCTATCCTGACCTGTTCGGTGCCAGCTATGAAGATGAAGGCGGTGACGGTGGAATGTACCAGATTGATATGCCGATCGTGGCGGGGCTTGAGACGCTGATCAAGGCCAGGGAACATTTTGCGCACGGTGCGCAAACCGACTATTTCGACGATGCCAACTGCATTGCTTTTGTGCGCGCTGGAATCGAGGGGGCACCCGGTTGCGTGGTTGTTCTTTCCAATGGTGCCGAGAATGCAAAAACCGTGGCCTTGGGTGAAGGGTTTGAGCATAAAAAATTCCGCGATTATCTTGGCAACCGTGAAGATATCCCGCAGGCCGATGAGCATGGCAATGTGACGTTACCCGTCAAAGAGGGCAGTGTCAGCGTTTGGATTCTGGAGGACGTACTTTAAACCAGTCGGCGGAAAAGGGGTCTTTTCCGCCTGTTGTTTGATGTGGTCTGTTTCAGGGCGTCTGGCCTGCGTTTAGGCCGGGCGCAATTTCACTCATTTCGCAGGCTACCTCACCAATTCTTTGTAGCGCATGGGTATAACGGGCATTGAACGGATAGCAGCACGACAGGCGCAGGGCGTTGCGGTAGCGCTGGCTGTTGGGCGAATAGAGTGTGCCGGGCGTTACGCAAATATTCTCGGTCAGCATGCGGTGAAACAGTGCAATGGTATCCACTTGCTCGGGAAACTCCACCCAGAAAACAAACCCCCCTGCGGGTACTGTCGCACGGGTTCCGTTCGGAAAATATTCGGCAATCAATGCCCTGGCCGCATCGACCTGCGCAGCATAGCGACGGCGCAAGCGGCGAATGTGGTGATCGTAGCCCCCGCTCTCTAAAAATTGTGCCACCGTTTCCGACAACAACCCTGATTCGGACATGGAAGAAACCGCTTTAAGCTTGTGCAGCGCCGAAGTAAAACGTCCGCCGATGACCCAGCCAAGACGGAAATCGGGTGCCAGCGTTTTCGAGAAGCTGGAGCAGAAAATCACCCAACCTCCGCGATCAAAGGATTTTACGGCCGGTGAAAGCGTCTTGCCGAACTGAATCTCGGCATACAGACCGTCTTCAATCAGCGGTACCTGATAGGTATTCACCAGATCGGCCAGGCGCTTTTTCGCCGCCACCGGCATACTGAAACCCAACGGATTTTGCACCGTGGGCATTGCAATGATTGCGTTCAGCCGTTTCTCGCTGAGCATCAGTTCCAGCGCGTCGAGCGATAACCCGTTCTGCGGATCGGTAGGGATTTCCAGGGCTTTCAATCCCAGACTGGCCAGCAGGGGCAGCAGATAAAAATAGGTCGGGGTCTCCAACCCGACGCAGTCACCGGGCCGTGTCACCACGCGCAACGCCAACTGAATCGCCTCCATACATCCGTGAGTCACCGTGATGTCATCCGCCTGCAACGTCATACCTAAAATCAATGAACGGCGGGCAATCTCCCGGCGCAATGTGGGACTCCCCGGTGGCAAAGGATACGTACCAATTAACTGCGGCTGTTGTCGCAACAGTGACGTCATGATTTTCGACAGACGTCCTGACGGATAAAAATCAATGGCTTGCGGGCAGGCGAGAGACACATTGGTAAATGCCGGATTGGTTTGGGTGGCAAACACCGTATCAATCAGGTCGAGCACGGTATCAGAAGGGGCTTTGACCGTTTGCGGAGGCGTAGCGGGAGTGTGTAACGTGGGTAACAGCGTGCGGACGTAGTAACCGGATTGCGGCCTGACTTCGATCAGTCCGCGATCTTCCAGTCGCTGATAGCTGGACAATACGGTATTGATACTGACCTGATGGGCTTCGGCGCAGCGTCGTAATGAGGGTAAACGACTACCGGGAGGAAATGTCCCGGCATGGATCGCGCTTGCAAGGCGTTCCGCCAAACGCTGATAACGGTTTTCTCCATTCTGTTCACCAATAGTCACAATGTGCCTCTCAAGCCATGGGTACAGTTAAGAATTTGAGTAATTGTACCCTATACAATAGTTATTTTCTGTCCCTGTAACCATAAGTCCGCACCGATTAACATGCAACAAAGGACTTTCATCAGGACAGATAATCATGCTCGATCCCTCATTTTTCAGTTACGTCACCGTGATGTCGATCACCCCTGGCCCCAATAATTTGCTATTGGCCGCTTCGGGAGTAAATTACGGTTTCAGGCGCACATTACCCATGGTATTGGGCGTCTCCTTTGGCTGTGCAATTCAGTGCTTATTGGTCTCACTTTTGCTCAGTTGGGTATTGAGTTGGGCCAGCGTATTGCGCTTTCCTCTGGCGGTGATGGGTTGCCTGTATTTATTGTGGCTGTCATGGAAAATCAGCCAGTCGGCCAGTCCAAAGATGCGCGAGGGTTCCAGGCCGATGAGCATACTCGGCGCAGCCCTGTTTCAGGCCGTGAATCCGAAAGCCTGGTTGATGGTGATCAACGTTGCGATTCTGTTTTCTGCCAAACAGGGTGGCGGTATTAGTCACATGCTGTTCGTTAGCGTGATGTTTTTCGCGTTGAATTTACCCTGCATTATCATTTGGGCACTGATGGGCGATCGCCTGCGTTTTGCCTTGCAGCAAGCGTGGAAACTCCGCCTGTTTAATGGGGTGATGGGAGGATTGATGGCAGCCACGGCATTGTGGTTGCTGGTGGAAGAGTGGCAGGTTTTTCGTTCTGTCGCGTAGACTTCTTGTAACGCCGTTGATACCGGCAAGGAGCGCAAGCGGCCCTGAGTTTGTAACCGCTGGTTGCTTTAACGGGGTAAGCGGTTTTACTGCGGAAAAACGATGATAAAAAACGGACAAAAAAAGCCCCGGCGGGTAGCCAGGGCTTCTTTATGTGCAGGACATTGAATAATCTGATTACTTGTCTGCTCCGGCTTAAACCATCATCGCGGTTGCAAGTTTCAACAACTTATTTTTTGTCACACACCACTGAATTCAATTACAGCGCAACAACGTTAACCGCTGAAGGGCCTTTCTGGCCAGCTTCGATACTGAATTCTACACGTTGACCTTCGTCAAGCGTTTTGAAATCATTGCTCTGGATTGCAGAGAAGTGTACGAACACATCTTTGCTACCGTCAGCAGGAGTAATGAAACCGAAACCTTTACCAGCATCAAACCATTTTACCAAACCAGTCATTTTAGTAGACATAATATTTCCTTTCAATTTTTTAGTGCCACCGAGTGGCGATGTAGGGTCTGCTTATCAGTATTTACTTATGGGGAGCACTAAAGAGAAGGAAATTCGTCGAGAAGTGATTTTTTATATCGCTTTAACTAAGAACTGCTTTACTTAAATGACTTACATAAATAGGTCTGTACTACAAACCGATGTAGCTATTAACGCATGCTGGGTTTTTAATAGCAAGCCTTATTTCACTTAATGACACAGGGACAAGAAAATCCCGAGCCAAAAACCCGGGCATTGAGAAGCGCATCTTGTTGCCGCGCACTGCCCACAGACGCCCATCCGCAGAGCATTGCAACGGGCTCGAAAGGCGTGTTTTAACTTTTGTCAGGAAAACACAAGATAAGTAAATTAAACGGTCGTTTAATAATGGTTGATAGCATCTGTCATATGATAAGAAGGTTATCCGTAAATGCGATACACATTATGATGTTTCTTGAAAAATCGACGATGAAGGCCCTGATGACATTATTCCTGGTTATTACTTTGCCGGGTGCTTTTGCTGCGACTGCTGTAAAGGAAAGTGCGTCAGAATCATCGCCAGGTTTATGGTCGACATTTAAAAATAATGTCGAAAAAACATGGGATAATTCTGATAACAAGGATTTTTATTTACCGGTAATTATGTGGCATAACCGTTGGACCTACGATGATGACAAAATAGAACAGTATAATGAGCATCCATGGGGGGCCGGTTACGGTCTTTCCCGCTTTGATGATCGGGGTAATTGGCACTCGTTATCTATAATGGCGTTTAAGGATTCGCATAATAAGTGGCAACCTCTTGGTGGATACGGCTATGAAAAGATTTGGCGGCCACTACAGGATCAGGATTTCCGCCTGGGTTTGGGTTTTACCGCTGCAGTAACAGCGCGCAATGATTATGACTATATCCCCATTCCCATTGTCTTGCCTTTGGCGTCAGTGAGTTATGACCAACTTTCTTTGCAGGCCACCTATATTCCGGGTACCCACAATAACGGTAATGTATTGTTTGCCTGGTTAAGGTGGCAATTCTAAGCCATATGGGCTATTTCACTCTCTCGCTGCGGCGAGCGGGATATCGATCCGCGACTCTGTGAGCCACCTCGCTACTTTTCCTGCGATAACTTCTATGCTGAATGATGACATTAATATGAATCAGTGCTTTCAACGGCTTACTGATAATAATAGATCTTTTATGGAGCTTTGAATGGAAAAAACAACTAAAGGTCTGGCACTGAGCGTGCTGGCATTATTGGTACCCCTCTCTTTCAATGCGGTCGCGGCAGGGAATAACAGTCAGGCACCGGACGGTTATCAACTGGAAAAGGTATTAATCATGAGTCGCCACGGGATCCGTGCTCCGCTGGTTAATTATGGTGATGTTCTGGCTGAATCAACGCCGCATAAGTGGCCGGTGTGGCAAACAGAAGGTGGATTATTGACGCCGAAAGGGGGATTGGTTGAGGAAAATGTTGGGCAATATTTCCGCGCCTGGCTGGCTGATACCAAATTATTACCCGCAGGAAGCTGCCCAACCGCACAACAGGTATTTACTTACGCCAACAGCTTGCCACGCACCATTGATACCGCGAAACACTTCGTTATTGGCGCTTTTCCCGACTGTAATATCACCATCAACCATCAGGCTGAAATCGGAAAAATGGATCCCACATTCAACCCGATTATCACTGCTGATGTTACCGACGAATTTAAAGAAAAAGCGTTATCTTCTCTGGCACAGCATGCCGGTGATGGCGGAATTGATGGGCTGAATCAGCGCCTCAAGCCTAATTATGCCCTGCTGGAAGAGGTCATGGATTATAAAAATTCCAAGCTCTGCAAGCAGGATAAACAGTGTGATATTTCTGCGCAGCCCTCCAGCGTGACGTTGCTAAAAGGCAAAGAACCGGGAATTTCAGGGCCCTTGCGGGTAGGAACCGGGGCATCAGATGCCTTTATGCTGCAATATTATGAAGGCTTCCCGCTGAAAGATGTGGCCTGGGGCAAGGTAACCACCACTGAACAGTGGCAGAAGTTGGAAGCGATCAAGAACCAGTATCATGAAACCCTGTTCGGTTCACCGGCGATAGCCGCCAATGCCGCCGCGCCGTTGATGAATTTTATCGCGGGTGCACTCGATCAACAGCCGGTTGGCGATAGCCGCCAGCAAGCCGCACAACAGGCGAAGCTCGCTGTACTGGTCGGGCATGATTCCAATATTGCGTCTTTGCTGTCTGCGCTGAAAACCAAAGACTATCAGTTGCCTGAACAGTTTGAGAGAACACCGATCAGCGGTGCGGTGGTATTCCAGCGCTGGCACGATACTGAGAAGAATCGTGATTTGATGAAGATCGAGTATGTTTACCCAACGACTGAGCAAATCCGTAACAAGAGCGCATTAACGCTGGCAACGCCTCCTCAGCGTGTAACGCTGGAGATTGCCGGATG
Organism: Edaphovirga cremea; assembly: GCF_003332275.1. Lineage (GTDB taxonomy): Bacteria > Pseudomonadota > Gammaproteobacteria > Enterobacterales > Enterobacteriaceae > Edaphovirga > Edaphovirga cremea. The sequence continues at coordinate 33,193 of NZ_QOVA01000001.1, forward strand.
TGCGGTGGATGCCCAGGGTTTCTGTCCTATGGATCAATTCACCAAAGCGTTGAAAGAGGATCAGCAAGGCTAGGAGCGGTAAGGCAGCGACTGCGCGCGGTATGGGTTAACGCGCAGTCGTTCTGTTCGGATGGCACACGTCTGAATTGTTCAAAATTAAACACAATTGATATTATTTAATTACATTTTAATAACATTAATTGTTGGTTTTTCGGTCTACAATTATCCTCAATAAACCAGAAGAAAGTGCTCTAGCCCATACCAGTTTATTTCAGCCCGCGTAGTGCGGGCTTCTTTTTTTGTCGTCAGGCGTCGATTTCTCCTGTGCTGAAGAGAACAGTTGCTGCAAGATTTCCAGGCGCTGTTCCGGGTTGGGGAACCAACGGCGCAGGAAGGTTGAACGTGATTCCGCGTCGCGCGTCGCGCGATAATAGCGGGTAAGGTATGGGGCGAGATAAGTATGAAGATCCATCAGATTTTCCTCCTGTTGGCGATGACGTAAGTATCGATCGCTAAAACAAGAAGAAATAGTGACAGCTTGTTTTTTATACTTCCGGTTTTATCTGTCCGTTTTTATTCTTACTGCTTTACCTAAAAAAATGGCTAAAAAAGGCGGACCCCAGTCCGCCTGATAAGATAACCGTCAGCCTTTGGCGACCGGCCACTGTTTGTTGACGTCACCCCATTCGGTCCAGGCTCCGTCGTATAATCCAACGGTTGGCGCTCCAACGGAGTGCAGCGCAAAGGCCAATGCCGCAGCCGTAACGCCCGAACCACAACTGACGATGATGGGCAGGCGAATATCCACCCCGTGTTCGGCGAAGGTTTTCTTCAGACCATCCAGCGGCTTCAGGTGACCATTTTCAGATATTTCGGTGAAGGGCACATTAATGCTGCCGGGGATATGTCCGCTGTGCAGTCCCGGACGGGGTTCAGCCACTTCGCCTTTGAAACGGCCTGCCGCGCGCGCATCAAGGATTTGCGTGCCGCCATTTTGCACAACGTTCATCACGTCTTTTTGCGTTTTAATTGCGCCCGCTGCGAGTTTGGCGCTGAATTTCTCAGGTGCTCGCGTCTTTTCGCCACTTTCTACCGCCAGACCCAACTCATGCCAGGCGTTGATCCCTCCGTCCAGAACACGGATCTGAACCTCAGGCAAGCCGACTCTGAGCAGCATCCACCAGGCGCGCGGCGCGCTGAAGAGATCGCCTTCGTCGTAAAGCACCACGGTATGTTTATTACTGATGCCAAGATTACCCATCGTTTTGCTGAATGAGGCATCCGTTGGCATCATATGCGGCAGCGGGGTGGAGGTATCGGAAGTGCCATCAATATCGAGATAAACAGCACCCGGAATATGTCCTGCCAGATACTCGGCTTTCATATTGGGTACTGAAGACGTGCCGGGTTTGGGCATGCGGCAGTCAACGACTATCAGGGAGTTATCCGTAAGGTGGTCGGCAAGCCAGTGAGCTGAAACGATAAAAGGTGATTTCATATCAGTTTTGTCCCTCATTGAGTACGGCAGGTTATTCAGCGCTTTACGTTCGGTTCATTAAGTATACCTGTCATATTTCAAGCTTCAGGTGCCCCCAGTCACATAGTTATCTATGCCTCTGGTGATTTGTGGGCGGATCGCGTTACTCACCCCATCTCTGGGCTCGCCCTTAAAGGGGCTGCTGCAAGTCGATTTAATCCTGCAAACCGAAATATTCAAGGCACAATATATCACCGGGAATAATCGAAAAAACCCAGGCATGGCGCGGTTTTCCATGATAGTAGAGGCGGTTGCGATGCAAGCCTTCCGCCGTCGCGCCAATTTTTTCCGCCACTCGCCTGCTGCGATGATTCTCTTCCATCATCACGATTTCCAGACGGGTCAAGGAAAGGCGATTGAACGCGAATTCGCTGATATATTTTACGGCCAGCGGTGCCAGTGAACGTCCGGTAAACTGGCTATGGATCCAATAGCCGACATTGGCTATTTTGTTCTCATGACTGATGTTGTTGATCGCAGCGCCGCCAATAACCCTGCCGGTCGCGATCTCGAACAGATTAAAATTGAATTCACTGCCTTTATGGCGTTTGTGCTCGGAATCATGCAGAAAACGCTGTGTATCCTTGAGCGTCATTGAATCAGTACACCAGTTTTCCCACTGACCGATTTCATGACGCGAGCTATAAATAGCAGAAAACAGCTGATCGGCTTCCTGTTCCAGAGGCACGCGTATTTCAATCTGTTGGTCGCGGTAAATCTGACGTGGAATCATGGACGGCTCCTGATTTTTATGAAGATTCAGCGTCACATATTGAATGATGTCCTGTCAATCAGTGGCCGATAAACTTGCTCACGGGATAATATAATCTCCACCAACGCGTGAAATCGCGAGTTGCAAAAAGGGGCCTCTGAGGATGTGGTGCGACACTTTGCTATTCAAGGCGATGGCTCGTTCAGCAGCGACATTATGATGATTAATGAAGTAGCGTATCAGCCGCTGACAGGGGGAAAAATGGGTCAGCGGCTGATCGGATAATTTGGCTCGCTCAGCGCATTTGGCTGGCTAAAGCCGAAACTACTTCTTACCGAACATCTTGCTTGCAAGCGTAACGACGGCCAGCACAATCGCGCCAGTAACAATACCCACGACCAAGTCGCTGGCACCGGTAATCAGCGTGTTCACAAATCCATTATGTCCATGGGTCATGGTATCGATCAGGCTATGCGCCCAGGGAAGTCCATGGGTGAGAATGCTGCCACCCACCAGAAACATGGCGATGGTACCCAAAAACGACAGCGCTTTCATCAACCAGGGAGCCATTCCCAACAGAAATCCTCCCAGTCCACGCAGTGCATGGCGAAATCCGCCTCGCCCCTCGAGACTGCTCAAGTAGAGACCGGCATCGTCAATTTTCACAATACCCGCAACCAACCCGTAAACGCCGACGGTCATGGCAACGGCAATCAATACCATTACGGTGATCTGATTGACAAAAGGAGCACCGGCAACGATTCCCAACGAGATAACGATGATCTCCGCCGAGAGAATAAAGTCGGTGCGGATCGCCCCCTTGATCTTCTGTTTTTCGATTTTGACGATATCGGCATCGGTCTTTGCCGCAGCGAGTTCCGCATCCCGTTCGGCATGGGGATCTTCGCTGTGCAGATATTTATGCGCAATCTTTTCAAACCCTTCGTAGCACAGATACGCACCGCCAATCATCAGCAATGGAGTGATCGCCCAAGGGATAAATGCGCTAATCAGCAATGCCAATGGAACCAGAATTGCTTTATTAATCATTGAACCTTTGGCGACAGCCCATACGACCGGCAATTCCCGATCGGCATTTACCCCGCTGACCTGCTGGGCGTTCAGCGCCAGATCGTCGCCTAAAACGCCGGCCGTTTTCTTGGCCGCCACTTTGCTCATTGCGGCCACATCGTCAAGTATCGACGCAATATCATCAATCAAAGCCAACAGGCTGGTTCCAGCCATAATCAGGTTCCTTAAGGTTAAATTTTCCGTAATACGGCAATTATTATTGATAAATCTGGGGCGAAATGACATCAGAAAGCTGCCATTTCTTTTTCTATACCCGCTAATTCTATGCCCGCTAAGTTTAGGCGTTACCGGAGATTTTAGCCTGCGACTGACTGATATTCCTCACCTATTATTCACCGTGAAAAACTTCCCGCCTGCGTTGGTTTATATCGGGAAACCCTTGTAATGATTTAGGGGCCAGCAGAGACATATAAGTAGCCACTAAATACACTGCAATGTAAATATTTATTTACACTTCATGTCCCTATTGCCCGCTGGTGCGGGCTCCTGATTATCGGAAATTCTCTCTTTCGTAAAAAAATATTTACGCAGTGATTGATTGATGCTCGATTATTCGCCATAGTTGGGGAAGGTTCTCGTAAAAACAGTGGGGCATTGCGTGAGATTTATTTCTATGTATGATGCCCTCTGCCTAAATACATCGAATACGGCCGAACAGTGTAACTATTAGTTCACACTCGCGGTAAAATTGGCGGCATAAAAGGATAACAGCAATGACTCAACCCATATTCATGATCGGCGCCCGTGGCGCAGGTAAAACGACAGTAGGCAGCGCGCTGGCTGAGGCCCTGGGTTTCAGATTCGTGGATACCGATCTGTATATGCAACAGAGCACGGGTCTAAGCGTTGCTGAAGTGGTTGCCCGCGAAGGATGGCAAGGATTCCGGGCTCGTGAGTCCCAGACGCTGGAGAAACTCAGTGCAGCCGATACGGTCGTGGCGACCGGGGGCGGAATGGTGTTGTCCAGTGATAACCGTGCCTTCATGCGCAGCGCAGGCACCGTATTCTATCTGCGTTCACCTGCCAATGTGCTTGCCCACCGTTTGGAAGAGTATCCGGAAGATTCGCAGCGCCCAACGCTGACCGGCCGTCCGATCGGTGAAGAGATGGTTGAGGTGCTTGCTGCCCGGGAAGCGCTCTATCAGGAAGCCGCCCACTATGTGATGGACGGTACCGTCCTTCCTCCGGTGGTGGTTGAGCATATTATTCTGACGCTCTCCCCCGTGTTTTCTGCCGCAATGGTGAAGTAATTTCGCTGGCCGGGACACGGATGTGTTCCGGCAAATTTTCAGACCCATCCGCCTCACTCGCTCTCAACGCTGTTCTATACTTACCCCTTAAGTGGATAATTACAGGACAAAAACATGCCAACACAACCTCCTTATCCGCGCACTGCGCGCATTGTGCCCGTTGATAAAGGCAGGCCTGGACATACCGTCATCTGGTATCAGTTAAGAGCCGATCACCCTCATCCTGATAGCTTGATCAGTGAACATGAAACAGAACAGGAAGCGATTGACTCGAAACATCGCTATGAAGACGAAAATATCGAAGGGTACAAGAAGTGATTGAGCCTCCCAGAAATGGGAGGCTTGCTCGCGCGCTCTATTCAGCACAATCTATAAAACCAGCACGTCCCGGTCGCTCGCGCGCGAGGAAAAATGCGCTTTCCCTGTCTGTAACGCAGGCTTTTCCCCCAGCCATGTCCAACTCCGGTGCACGATCCCACTTCCCTATAATAATCAGTGACAGTAGAAGTCGTCTCACCCTAATATGGTGATTCCATTTTTCGGGCGCAGGGTCAATCTATGCTGAATGTGAATGAGTATTTTGCAGGAAAAGTTAAGTCTATCGGCTACGTGAGTGACTCAGTTAACAAAGCCAGCGTGGGCGTAATGGAGAAGGGGGAATACACGTTCAGTACCCATTTGCCGGAAGAGATGACGGTGATAACAGGCTCATTGAAAGTCCTGATGCCGGGTGCACCGGATTGGCAGGTCTTCATGCCGGGAGAAACTTTTTTTGTTCCGGGTAAGAGCGAATTCAATCTGCAAGTTGCAGAAGCGACAGCTTATCTTTGTAAGTACTTGAGCAAATAGCTATTTTTTTCAAACAGGAAAGGGTTTCTATTTAAACAGGAAAAGGTTTCTGCTCAAACAGGAAAGGGCGCAATGCGCCCTTTCTGCTATCTGCAAGAAGCTGATTTTCTCGCGGTGATTATTTCTGTGCTTCGCCACCGAGTGCTTCAATGACATTGGCAATCAGTGCAGCAAGCTCACCGGTCATGAGAATGAAATCGGCATCAAAACGTGCCGCAAAATCCTCCCGGTCAATATCTTCATTCTGATCGCGGATCACGTCAGAAAACTTCAGGCGCTTGATGCTGCCATCGTCAGACAGAACGATCTGAATACGCTCCTGCCAGTCGACAGCCAGTTTGGTGACCAGTTTGCCATTTTCAATATGCACGGCAATCTCATCACCGATCAGATTCTGTTTTTTACAGCGAATCACGCCGCCTTCTTCCAGAATCGCTTTCAGTTCGGCTTCGTCCTGCAAAGCAAAACCGGCAGGCATGTCGTTGGAGCGCACCCATTCGGTCATCGTCAACTCGATGGGGCTTTCCATCGTCAGTGGCACCACCGGCAATGAGCCCAGGCTCTTACGCAGCAGGGCCAGCGTATCTTCGGCTTTTTTGGCGCTGGCGCAGTCGACCATAATCAGACCGTTAACCGTATCAATCCACATTAACGTCTGGCTGAAACGGCTGAATGCACGAGGCAACAACGTGTGCAGAACCTCATCTTTCAGGGAATCTTTTTCGGTTTTTTTCAGTTTGCGGGCTTGCTCGCTTTCCAGTTTTTCAATCTTGGATTGCAACGCCTGTTTGATCACCGGCGACGGCAGAATTTTGTCTTCTTTACGGGCGCAGATCATGATCTGACCATTGGCCGTGTGCGTCAGGGCATCACTGTGCGATCCCATCGGCGAGACCCAACCCGTTTTCGACATATCCTGGCTGCCGCACGGCGTAAAACTGAATGCGCTGAGTTGCTTTTCCATTTCTTCCGCAGACAGTGCAACTTCACGGCTCAAACGATAAACCATTAAATTTTTAAACCAAAACATCATGTTATCCCTGTCCCGGGCGCGCAGGTGGCGCGCAAATTGTCGTATGCTGGGCGGCATGATAACGAATTGAGGCGCATCAGTCGTTAAGAAATGTCACCGTGCGCGCTGATATTACGCTGCCACGCGCGACGTATCGCCTGTGCTAATTGACGTTGATTATAAGGTTTGGATAATTGTTCTACGCTGGTCAATGTCTCGTCGCGCTGCTGGCGGATATCCTGCCCGCTGACCAGCAGCGTAACCAGTCCCGGATTAATGATTCGCGCCTGCCGAATCACATCTGCACCGCTAAGGGAGCCGGGCAGCATCAGGTCACTGATCAGCATGGCAATGTCCGGCGTCTGGCGTAATAATGCCAGCGCGCTCTCCCCGTCGGCGCTTTCCAGCGTGAGGTAGCCAAGTTGGTGCAAGTGCTCACACAGGGTTTGCCGGACATCTTCTTCGTCTTCCAATACCAGCACCAGTTGATCGCCATTGTCGGTCTCTTCTATCGGCTCATCAATCACCGGACTCGGCGTTTGTGCAGAGGCACGCGGGAGTTGTAATCGCACCAGCGTGCCTTGCCCCGGCGCGGATTCTATCTGCACCCGGCCACCCGATTGCCGAATGAAGCCGTATACCATCGACAGCCCAAGCCCGCTGCCCGTACCAACGGATTTGGTGGTGAAAAATGGTTCGAACACCTGGGCTTTCACCTCCGCCGACATTCCGCAGCCATGGTCGATAACCTCGACCGCCACCATATCCTGTTTCTTGCCGCCGGTGCGTTCCACCCGCTGATTATAAATACGGATTTTTATCTCACCGGCCTCACCTTCCAGCGCATCACGGGCATTGACCACCAGATTCATCAGCGCATTTTCCAACTGATTGGCATCGATCCACGCTGGCCAGCCCGGCTGTTGCACTTCTATGGTCAGCGTCTGGCTGGCGGGCAGCGAATGCCGCAGCAACTCATGCAGGTTTTCGACCAGCGAACCGACCTGGACTGCCCGCGGATGCAATGCCTGTTTGCGTGAGAACGCCAGCAGGCGCTGGGTGAGTTGCGCGCCACGCCCTGCGGCCTTCAGCGCCCGGCTGACGCGCTGATCGGTTTGCGGATCCCGCGTTTGTGTGGTGATCAACTCCAGACTGCCGATAATGACCGCCAGCAGATTATTGAAATCATGCGCCAGTCCCCCGGTCAGTTGTCCAACGGCTTTCATTTTCTGGCTGTGCACCAGCGCTTCTTCCAGAGCTTTGCGCTCGGTACGTTCCAGTACCACATTGACCATGCCGCGATCGGGCACCGGGCTGAAACGCAATTCGATGACCCGCCCATCGTTGAGCCGGACTTCTTGCGGCTTGGGCAGTTCGCTGGTCAGATTCGCCAGCGTGTCGTCCCAACTGTGATCGCCGAGCCAGGTATGCTGTGGATGGCTGACGCGCTGCAATAATTCACGGTAGTGCTGACCGCGATGCAAGTGGTGTTCACCGAGTCCGAGCAATAGCGGATATTGCGGATTCCACACCACCAGATGCCCGGTACTGTCAAACAGCGCAAAGCCGTCCCGCATCGCGTGGAACGTGGTCTCAAGTTGGGTACTTTTTTCTTTGAGCAATTTTGACGTGTGCTCCAGCGACGCGGTATTTCGTGCGAAGACGCTGAAAGCGCGCGCCAGATCACCCAGTTCGTCGCGGCGCTGCAAGGCGGGCACGCTGACGTCGCGCTCGCCTTTTGCCAGCCGGGTCATGGCTGAGGCAATGGCCGTCAGGTGTGAGCCAAGGTTACGGTAGATATATATCCCGGCGAAACCGGTGATCACCAGCGCCAGCAGGGCAAAGGCGCCGATAAAGATGATGATCGAATTCAACTCCTGATGTGTTTTCGCGGTGCGTAGCTCGGATTCATCGGCCACTTTGCGCACATAGAGATTGATGTCGTCATTGAGCATCTCCACCAACGCTTTGATTTGGTAAGTGTAATACGTGATGGCCAGATCGCTGTTCTCCAACCGTTGCGCCAGCGGCATCAGGCTCTGTTGGGTATCCACAAACAGGCGCATTTTATCTTGCAGCAAAGGATCGTTTTGCACCGGCATCCAGAATTGCATGACGTGATTGAGTTGGGTGACGGCCGCCTTGGGCGAAGGGGTCTGGATAGCGATGGTCAGCAGTCGATCGATTTCGCTGCGCAGGGCCAGCGGCGGAGAGTTGGTCTTCTGACGGAACATGATGCTATTGATGTGATACAGGGTCGATTGCGCCTGATACAAGCCGCTCAGCAAGATGTTGCGCTGCAAATGGCGCGCATGGCCGTTGGTCAGCAACCGACTGACACTCTGTTCAAGCGTGGTGCTATGCGAAATAATCCGGCTGACCAACTGCGGTTCACTTTTCGCCAGTGGCGCATCCGCCAGACCCGCCAACGACGTTTGCAGCGCCAGCTGCGTCTGCTTCAGACGCGCCGATTCACTCTGGTATTCCAACGCGCCGACCACCTGGGAAAGCCGCACGGCGGAGGTTGCCACGTTCGCCGTATCACGCGCCAATGCCATGCTGCCGGTCATTTCGCTCAGCGTTTGTGCCTGCGCCAGCTCCTGGATTTTCCCGGCGTGGTTAAAACCGATAATTGCCACGCCGCTGACCATCAATGTGACGGCGACCACCAGCAGGTTGAACATCAATAAACGACCACGGGCACCAGCGAGCAGCCTCGGGCGGGGTGGGGATTCAGGCATCACGTTCGTCCAAAGCCGGGCAACTGAACTGAGTATAGAAGTCCGCGCCGTTAACATTATGACAAAGATGAATGGCGTCTGACATTTTCCATTTATCTGCGCCTGTTTTACTGCTGCGATGACATAAGAACAGGAGTGGCCCGATGGCAGTAACACCGATTCTGCAAATGAAAGACATCTCGCGCCGCTTTGGTCAGTTCTACGCGCTGAAAGATGTCAATCTCACCGTCTACGCGGGGGAAGTGCATGCGTTGATGGGCGAAAACGGTGCCGGGAAAAGCACCCTGATGAAAATTCTGGCCGGTGCCTATACCGCCACCAGCGGAGAGATTCTGATTGATGGTAAACCACACGCCATCAAAGGCCCAAAGGAGGCGCTGGCTGCGGGTATTACGCTGATTTATCAGGAGATCAATCTGGCGCCTAACCTGACTGTGGCTGAGAATATTTTTCTCGGCAGCGAGATTCATCGCGGTGGGCTGGTCAAGCGCAAGCAAATGGCGCTGGAGGCACAAAAAGTCATCGATCGCCTCGGTGCCCAGTTCAGCGCCACCGATCTGGTAATGAAACTGAGTATCGCGGAACAGCAGCAGGTTGAAATTGCCCGTGCACTGCATCGCAACAGCCGGATTCTGGTGATGGATGAGCCGACCGCCGCGCTGTCATCACGCGAGACCGAACAGCTTTTTGCCTTGATCAAACGCCTGCGCTCGGAAGGCATGGCGATCATCTATATCAGCCATCGTATGGCGGAAGTCTACGAATTGTCGGATCGGGTCAGCGTACTGCGTGACGGCGAGTATGTCGGTAGCCTGACGCGGGAAAATCTCTCCGCCACCGAATTGGTCAGAATGATGGTCGGTCGCCCGCTGAGCGATCTGTTCAATAAAGAGGCCGCCCAGATCAGCAATCAGCCGCGTCTGACTATTGAAGGTCTCACGGACGGGAAAAAAATTCATCCTTGCGATCTGATGGTCCGCGCTGGCGAGATCGTTGGGTTGGCGGGTCTGGTCGGTGCGGGTCGATCGGAGCTGGCACAGTTGATCTTTGGCGTGCGCAAGCACAGCGCAGGTCGGATCTTGATCGACGATAAACCGGTGAAAATCGGATCACCGCGCGATGCCATTGCGCTGGGAATTGGCTTCCTGACCGAGAACCGCAAAGAGCAGGGGCTGTTTCTCGATCTGGCCGCCCATGAAAATATCGTCATGGCGACGATCGAGCGGGACTCCCATTACGGCATGCTGGATCGCCGCAAAGGCCAGATCATTTCCCGTGAAGCCATTGATTCATTGAATATCCGCGTGCCACATGCCCAGGTACGTGCTGGAGGGCTTTCCGGTGGCAATCAGCAAAAACTGCTGGTTTCGCGCTGGATAGCCATCGGCCCACGAATTCTGCTGCTGGATGAGCCGACGCGCGGGGTGGATGTCGGTGCGAAAAGTGAAATTTACCGCATGATGAATCAGATGGCGCAACAAGGCGTGGCGATCCTGATGATTTCCAGTGAATTGCCGGAAATAGTTGGAATGAGCGATCGTGTTTATGTGATGCGTGAAGGTGCCATCGCCGGGGAGTTGCAGGGCGACATCACCCAGGAAAAAATAATGACGCTGGCTACCGGCGTTGCACTCTCTCAACCGACGCCCGTTTAAGGAGCCGCCATGACGACCAACCCAGAGACGCCGCGCATTAAAACTCCTACGCTGAAACGTGCCCTATTCAGTGATCTGATGCAAACCATCGGTATTCTGCCGATTTTGATTCTGATTGTGGCGGTATTTGGTTTTCTCACCCCCAACTTTTTCACCGATGCCAACCTGATGAATATTACCCGTCAGGCCTCGATCAATATTGTGCTGGCCGCGGGGATGACGTTCATCATCCTGACCGGCGGTATTGATTTGTCGGTGGGATCAATGCTCGGCGCAACAGCGGTGGTTGCCATGGTGGTGTCGCTCGATCCGGCCTTTGCCGCATTCTCGATCCCGATGGCGCTAATAGCGGGATTGGTTATGGGGTTGTTCAACGGCATGTTGGTGGCGTGGGCAAGGCTGCCACCTTTCATTGTGACATTGGGCACCTATACCGCCTTGCGCGGTGCGGCCTATCTGCTGGCGGACGGCACGACGGTGATCAATTCCAATATCAACTTCGAATGGATCGGCAACTCCTATCTCGGCCCGGTGCCGTGGCTGATCGTAATCGCGTTTGCGGTGATCGCCATCTGCTGGTTCATATTACGGCGTACCACGCTCGGCGTTCATATCTATGCGGTCGGCGGCAACATACAGGCGGCGCGCCTGACCGGCATCAAAGTAGGTTTTGTTCTGCTGTTCGTCTACGCCATGAGCGGGCTGCTATCAGGTCTGGCCGGGCTGATGAGCGCCTCGCGGCTCTACAGTGCCAACGGTAATCTCGGCACGGGGTATGAGCTGGATGCCATCGCGGCGGTCATCCTCGGCGGAACCAGTTTTGTCGGTGGCATAGGCACTATTACCGGTACGCTGGTAGGTGCGTTGATCATCGCCACCCTCAACAATGGGATGACGTTGATGGGTGTTTCTTATTTCTGGCAACTGGTGATCAAAGGTGCGGTGATCATCATTGCAGTACTGATAGACAAATACCGTACCCGTAATCATCAGGCCAGTTAATCATCCTCGGATAATTTTCAGGCGTAGTGCATGCCATGCTGCAGTTGGCGAAGAAGGTCAATCATCAGGAGAAGGTCTATGCGTTTTAATCACATCATGAGCTGTTTGCTGGCGGCATCTGTATTGGCGGCAGCCCCGCTGGCCCAGGCAAAAGAGTTGAAATCGATTGGCGTTACCGTAGGGGATTTGGCAAACCCGTTCTTCGTTCAGATAACCAAAGGAGCCGAACTCAAAGCCCGTGAACTGGCAGGTGACAAAGTCAACGTCACGCTGGTTTCAAGCGGTTATGACCTCGGCCAGCAGGTCGGGCAGATAGATAACTTTATCGCGGCAAAAGTCGACATGATCATCCTTAATGCCGCGGATTCCAAAGGCATTGGGCCAGCGGTAAAACGGGCCAAAGACGCCGGTATTGTCGTGGTCGCGGTGGATGTGGCCGCCGACGGTGCAGACGCCACCATTACGTCAGATAACACCCAGGCCGGGGTCATGGCCTGTAAATACATCGCCGATCACCTGAAAGAGAAAGGCAATGTGGTCATCATCAATGGTCCTCCGGTATCCGCCGTGCAAAACCGCGTTGAAGGCTGTATGACCGAGCTGAAAAAACATCCGGAAATCAAACTGCTGTCGTATAACCAGAACGCCAAGGGCAGTCGTGAGGGTGGACTGGAAATCATGACGTCATTGCTGTCGGCGAATCCGAAGATTGATGGTGTGTTCGCGATCAACGATCCGACCGCGATCGGTGCCGATCTGGCAGCGAAACAGGCGCAACGTAACGAATTCTTCATTGTTGGCGTGGATGGATCGCCAGACGGTGAAGAGGCGCTGAAACGTGAGAACTCCCTGTTTGTTGCCACACCAGCCCAGGATCCGCAGGTGATGGCGGCCAAGGCCGTTGAGATCGGTTACGACATTCTGCAGGGCAAACCCGCGCCGAAAGAGCCCGTGCTGATCCCGGTGACCCTGATCGATCGTAACAACATTGGCACGTACAAAGGCTGGACCGTGAAATAAGTCGCGGTTTGATTGAGGAACGAGAGTTATCTGGTGGCAGGAGGCGTTATGGATCGTTCGCAGGTGAATCGGATTTTACAGGAAACCCAACAATTCTTTGTCCGTCAGGATGTTCATCTGCCGCCTTTTGCCCATTTCAGCCCGCAGTCCTGGCAGTTACAGACGCGGGAAAACTGGCAGGAAGTGTTCGATCTCAAACTGGGTTGGGACGTCACGAGCTTCGGTAGTGACGATTTTCGTCACCATGGGCTGACGCTGTTCACGCTGCGCAATGGCTCGGTTGATGGGAAGCGTTACAGCAAAAGTTATGCCGAAAAGGTGATGCACTGTCGTGAAGGGCAGGTGACGCCGATGCATTTTCACTGGCGAAAGATGGAAGACATTATCAATCGCGGGGGCGGAAATCTGATTGTTGAGTTGCATAACCAGCAGCAGCAACAATTGGCTTCGACGCCAGTGAGCGTTGCCATTGATGGTTTTCGTCAGACGCACGCAGCGGGTAGCCGCATCCGCCTTTCACCGGGCGAAAGTGTCACGCTGACACCGGGGCTTTTTCATAGTTTCTGGGGTGAAGAGGGCTATGGCGACGTGTTGGTGGGCGAGGTTTCCATGACCAATGACGACGAACACGATAACTATTTCCTGACGCCGCTTGCACGTTTTGATCCGATTCGCGACGACGAAGCACCGCGCTGGTTGTTGTGCAATGAATACGCGCGCTATCTGTCGTCGTCATAACGTTTCTACACCAGTAAGGAATTCATTATGGCATTGATTTCTCTGGCCGAAGGGTTGGCGCATGCACGTCAGCACGGCTATGCGTTGGGTGCATTCAACGTTCTCGATACCCATTTCCTGCGGGCGATTTTCAGTGCAGCAGAGCGTACCCGTTCGCCGTTTATCATTAATATCGCTGAAGTGCATTTCAAATATGTCTCGCTGGAAACGCTGGTGGCGGCGATCAAGGTAGAAGCCGCTCAGCACGATATTCCGGTGGTGCTGAATCTCGATCATGGCCTGCATTTTGAGGCGGTGATGCAGGCGCTGCGTTACGGTTTTACCTCGGTCATGTTTGATGGCTCAACGCTCAGCTATGACGAGAATGTACGGCAGACGCAAGACGTGGTGCGCATGTGCCACGCTCTCGGCGTGTCGGTGGAAGCCGAACTGGGCGCAGTTGGTGGTGATGAAGGTGGCGCTCTGTACGGCGAGGCCGACAGCAATAAATTCACCGATCCGGCGCGGGCGAAAGATTTCGTCCAGCAAACCGGTATCGACACGCTGGCTGTCGCGATCGGTAACGCCCACGGCAAGTATAAAGGGGAACCAAAACTCGACTTTGCACGACTGGAGGCTATCCGCAAGCAAACGGGTGTTCCGCTGGTTCTGCACGGCGGATCGGGGATCAGTGATGCGGATTTCCGGCGGGCGATCCAGCTCGGCATCCACAAAATCAACTTTTACACCGGGATGTCGCAGGCGGCCCTGACGGCGATCGAGGGACGGATGGGCGAACGCAAGGCAATCTACGACGAATTCGCCGAACTCCTGATGGCAATCGAAAACAGCATCGCAGATGTTGTGGCACAGCAGATGCAGATTTTCGGCAGTGCCGGTAAAGCCTAGGAGACGATCATGACACAGCGGTTCGGGATCCTGTCGGCGGGCAATATGTTGGTGGATCACGTCCAGCGTATCGATCACTGGCCGCAACAGGGTTGGCTGACCGAGATTGAGCACAGCGACAAAGGCACCGGTGGCGCACCACTCAATGTCCTGCTGACGCTGGCGAAAATGGAAACCGGTCTGCCGCTGGCCGCGCTTGGGCTGGTGGGAGAAGACAGCGACGGCGATTACATTTGCCAGATGCTGGATACCTACCACGTTGACCGTTCCCGGGTACGGCGCACCGCCAAAGCCGCTACCTCAATGACCCAGGTGATGACCGAGAAAAATGGTCAGCGGACCTTTTTTCACGCCCCGGCCGCTAACCGCTGGCTGGATCTGGATGCGTTCGCCGACCTTGATACCCAACACCGTATTTTTCATTTGGGGTATCTGCTGTTGCTCGATAGTCTCGATAAGCCGGATGAGGAGTTTGGCACGCGCAGCGCGCGGCTTCTGGCGCAGATGCAGCAGCAGGGATATCAGACGTCGCTGGATTTGGTGTCACGTCAGGGCGATCCGCGTTATCAGTCGCTGGTTCTGCCCAGTCTGCGTTGGCTGGATTATCTGGTGATTAACGAACTGGAAGCCGGTGAATTTACCGGTCTGGCACTGCGTGAAGTGCAAGGTTCGCTGGACGTGCCCTTGATGGAAGAAGCGGCGCGGAGGCTGAAACAACTCGGTGTGCGACAGCGAGTGGTGATTCATGCACCTGAAGGGGCGTATGGGCTTGAGAATGGCAGTGGACTCTGGTTGCCTTCATGGCCACTGCGTGCAGAACAGATTGTTGGTTGTGTTGGCGCAGGTGACGCATTTTGTGCTGGTGTGCTCTACGCCAGCCATCAAGGTTGGTCGCTGCACGACACGTTGGAACTGGCACATACCAGCGCCTGTTTCAATTTGCGTTGTGCCAATGCCATCGACGGCGCGCGTCCGTTACCCGAGATGCAGGCATTTATACAACATCAACGTATACAACCTATATAGGCGTTTACAACGTACATAGGCTTTTACAAGCTGCGCGTTCAGGCCGTTCGGCTGGCGAGCACTGAGGCATCAGGCCGGGTGACGTCGGCTGAAAATACGTAGCCCAATCCGCGAATAGTGCGGATTAACATGGGTTGATGGGGATTGGTTTCTATTTTGCGCCGCAACCGCATGATCAAAACATCGACCGTGCGATCGAAGACATCCAGCGTTTCGCTGTGGGTCAGTTCCAGCAACTGATCGCGGGTGAGCACTTTGCGCGCGTGTTTTACCATCGCCAGCAGCAGGGAATATTCGCCCTGGGTGAGGAACACCTCTTCGCGTTGGGGATTGATCAACGTACAGCGCTGATCGTCCAGCCGCCAGCCGTTGAAAATCCAGCCGGAGGTGGGCGCGAGGTTGGCCGGTTCCAGTCCAAGCGCACCGCTGCGGCGCAATACGGCTTTGGCGCGGGCGACGACAACGCGGGGATTGAACGGTTTGCCGATATAATCGTCGGCACCCATTTCCAGTCCGACCACGACATCGGACTCCGATCCCAGTCCGGTCAGCATGATCACTGGCAGATCGGATCGTTGGCGATGGAGCTGTTGCAGAACCAGCAGACCGTTGGTATCGGGCAGGATCAGATCGAGCAGAACCAGCGCGATATCAGGATGCTGCTCAAGGAGTGTCAGCGCCTCACGACCATGATGGCAGGTATAGACCGTGAAAACGTGTTCATTCAACACATCGCAAAGCAATTCACAGATGGCGGGATCGTCGTCCACCACCAGAACAGCAGGTTTCATCACGTCTGCCTCATTATGTTACAAACAGGTTAAATTGAGTCTACTTGAAGGTATTGGAAAGCGTGGTGATGAGGCTGCGGAAATGTGAGAGCCGTCGCGGGTTGCGTGAGGATTTCGATCGGGCGGTCAACGTATCCGCAGCTTGCAGTCTGACGGGTATATACTGACTGTGATGAAACGTATTTAAGGCGAGCAGCCGGAGGCATAACGTGCGAATTGGTATCGATCTCGGTGGTACAAAAATTGAAGTGATTGCGTTGGCGAATGACGGGCGCGAACATTTCCGTAAACGGGTGGATACGCCGCGTCATGACTATCCGAAAACGCTGGAGGCGATTGCGGGGCTGGTGGCTGACGCCGAACAGGCAACGGGGGAGCGCGGCAGCGTCGGAATCGGTATTCCCGGCACCATTTCGCCGTACACCGGTAAAGTCAAAAACGCCAATTCCGTCTGGCTTAATGGGCAGACGCTGGATAAGGATTTGGCGAGTCTAATCAACCGTCAGGTGCGGGTCGCCAATGATGCCAATTGTCTGGCGGTGTCGGAAGCCACCGACGGGGCTGGTGCGGGTAAAAAAACCGTCTTTGCGGTAATCATTGGCACCGGCTGCGGCGCGGGCATTGCGATTAATGGCGAAGTGCACGCTGGCGGCAACGGCATTGGCGGTGAATGGGGACATAACCCGTTACCATGGCTGGATGATGATGAAGTGCGTTTTCAACGCGACGTTCCCTGCTATTGCGGCAAAAAGGGCTGTATCGAGACATTCATCTCCGGTACCGGATTTGCGCATGATTACTTCAGACTGAGTGGTATTCAACATAAAGGGGTCGAAATCATGCAGTTGGCGGAGCAGGGCGATCCGGTGGCGGAGCTGGCTCTGAGCCGCTATGAGATCCGACTGGCAAAATCGCTTGCGCATGTGATCAATATACTCGATCCGGACGTCGTGGTGCTCGGCGGCGGTATGAGTAACGTCGAACGCCTGTACAGTACGGTTCCATTGATGCTGAAACAGTGGGTGTTTGGCGGCGAGTGTGAAACACCGGTGCGCAAAGCCATTCACGGCGATTCCAGCGGTGTGCGTGGCGCGGCCTGGCTATGGCCGCAAGTGCTGGTCTGAGTCTTGGAACCAGCGGGGATCGGCGATCAGTTGCCGCTCCCCAAGACCGGACGACGCAAAGAGAGCGTTAAACCGCAAACTCGCTGCCCAAACGGCTGATCCCCAGCCCGTTGACCTTCTTCACTTTTATCTGCACCGGAATGCGCTCTTTCATGGCCTCCACGTGGCTGATTACCCCAATGGTTTTGCCGGAGGCGTTCAGGCTGTCCAGTGCATCAAGCGCGGTGTCGAGCGTTTCCGCATCCAGCGTGCCAAAGCCTTCATCAAGGAACAGTGAGTCGATGCTGGTTTTGTGGCTGACCAAATCGGAAAGCGCGAGTGCGAGCGCCAGACTGACCAGAAAACTCTCGCCGCCGGACAGCGTGCGGGTATCGCGCACGGCGTCCGCCTGCCAGGTATCGACCACCTGTAATTCCAACGCCTCGCTGGCCTTACGTTGCAGGAGATAGCGACCGTGCAGGCGTGAAAGCTGCAAATTGGCCAGATAGACCAGATGATCGAGCGTCAGCCCCTGTGCGAATTTGCGGAATTTATCGCCTTCCTTCGAACCAATAAGATGATTGAGATAACTCCAGTCATCATAGTGCAACTGACTCTGGGTGATTTGCTCGAACAGCGCCTGCTGACCGGCGCGGCGGCTGAGGTCGGTCGTTAACTGGTTACGGCACTCTCCTTGTTGCTGCACGGCCATTTTCAGTTGCAGATTGACGTCATCCCATTGCGCCTGAATCGCCGCGATTTCCGCCTCTTCTTTGCCCGACAAGAGGGATAGATCGTCAGGGCGCTGTTGCTGATGTTGTTGCAGCGCCTCTGCGGCCTGCTGTTGCAACACCTGAACCTGATGGTGGCGCTGCATTAATTTCTCTTTCCACTGTTGCAAACTCGCACGTTGTTCATCGCTCAATAGCGCGGCACGCAGGGATTCTTCATCGGCAAACTCACTGTGCTGCAAGGCGAGGCGCAACTGATCTTCCGCCTGCTGCAAACGTTGCCCGATGTGTTGCTGCTGCAATTGCAGACTGCTCAGTTCACCGGCCAATCGGTTGGACTGCGCCTGCGCCTGTTGCAGGGCATCGGAGGCATGCTGGCAGGCCGTTTCGCACTCACTGCTTTTCTTGCGCAGTTGCTCACGAACGGCAGCAACCGTGTTGTCCCCAAACAGATGCTGACGCTCCTGACGCAGTGTCAGTAGCGTCTGTTCAAGTTGCTGATATTGACCGTTAAGAATGACCAGTGCGTCGCTGCACTCTTGCAGGCTGCGCTGCTGGTTCTTGCGACCGGTTTCCAACACCTTTAGCGACAAGTCGAGATTCTGCTGCTCTTGCTGCTGGGTTTGCCAGCGCAACGCTTCTTCACTGCGCTCGGTAAGCCATTGATCCTGTTGCTCAGCGGCGGGCAACGTCAGACCAAATTCGGCCAGACTGGCCGCGAAGCGACTGCGTAGCTGCTCAAGGTGCAACTGCTGTTCGCTGGCCTGCTTTTGCAAACTGTCGTAGGTTTGCGTTTGGCTCTCCAGCCGCTGGGTGAGCAGCGCCAATTGCTGCTGGCTGGTTTGCAGCGCCTGCTGTGCAGTATTGAGTTGCTCACGCGATTGTTGCAGTTGGCGTTCAGCCTGTTCGAAGCGCGTCAATTGTTGCTGATTGTGCTCTTCTTCGCGATCGCAGGTGGTCAGCCACTCGCTCAGGGCGTGTTGGTCTTCCAGCACGAAATTCAGTGACAACGGTTGCGTCAGTGAATGCCAGCGCTGCTGCTGTTCCGCCAGTTCTGCTTCAGCGTGGGTAATCTCCTGTTGCAGGCGTTGCTGCTGATCTTTCAGCCCTTCGCTGCGGGTGCGTAATTCGGTGCCTGCGGTATAGAGTGCGTCAACCTGCACGCGCAGTTCCGCCAGACGCCGTGCGGTTTCAGTGGGTGTAACGGCGTGATAATCGGCAATGGCCGGATGTTCGGTTGAACCGCAAAGCGGGCACGCTTCGCCGGGTGTCAGCTTTGCCCGTTCTGCTTCCAATGAAACGATCAATTCCTGGCTTTTCAGCAGCGCTTCCAGATCGGTCAGATGGGCTTTCTGCTGTTTATAGGCGAGGCGTTTCTCCGTCAACTGCTGTTCTGTCTCAGTGAGTTGCTGCTGTTGCTGGGCAAAGTGCTGGCGCTGTTTCTCCAGCCGCTGCGTCGTTTGCTGCGACAGTTGCGACAGCATCAGCAACTGCTGGCGGGCAGGGCGCAGGTGATTCAGGCGATCGCGTTGTTCGCGCAACTGCGCTGGCGGCGTCTGTTTTTCCAGCTCGATAAATAACGTCTGCTGTTCGTCAAAGTGCGCCTGCGCCTGAACCCAGTGTGGTTGCTGCTGGCTCTGTTGCTGAACGATCGTCGCGATCTGTTCCTGCAACGCCTTGATCTGTAGAGTTTGCTGCTCTGAATGCCGGGACGTTTCCGCGAGCGTTTGCGTCAGTTGCTGCTGTTGGCGAAATTGCTCGCGCCACAGTTCAAGGTTACTGCTCCAATACTGATGGTGCGGATGCGCGGCGGCATAGTCGGTCAGCCGTTGCAGGCGCTGGCGAGCCTGTGAAATCTGCCCATCAGTCTGTTGCAACTGCTCTTTTCGCTGCGTTTCCTGCTTCTGTAATTCTTGTCGCTGCGCAGCTAACTGGTTAAGGCTGGACTGCTGCTGCGCGATTTGGTTATCCAGCGGAATCACCCGCTCTTCGATCAGTTTTTCTTGCTGAACCTGTTCGTCAGTATGCTGTTTGCGTTGGGCAGTGGCGGTTTCCAGTGCCTGTGTCAATGGCGTCAGGGCGGCCTGCTGTTGTTGCTGTTGCAGGGTGAGGCGATCGAGCTGCTGGTGTAATCGTTGTAAATCCTCTTTGCTGCGATCTCGCTCGCTTTGGAGAGGACGTAATTTCTCTGCGGGTTCACTGCGTGCCAGTCGCTGTAGATCCGGCTGCGCCTGCTGTAATTCCTGCTCGATCGTCTCCCGCTGCTGGCTGTAATCCTTAAGCTGACTTTCCCGCTGCTGCCACTGCTGCAACCATGACAGTTGATTTTGGTGGTGACGCGCCCGCTGGCTGAGCGCCTGTTCCTGTTGATCAAGCTGTGCAAGCCGCTCCTGCAAGGCAAGCGTCTGTTCGTCCGTGAGCAACTCGATACCGGCGGCGCGCTGGTGAAGCCCGTCCAGATCGATTTTCGCCTGCTTGTGTTTCTCAAAGACCTCGGCGGAAAGGCGACCATAAATTTCGGTGCCGGTCAGTTCTTCCAGCAGTTCGGCGCGATCGTTGGCGTCAGCATTGAGGAACGCAGCAAATTGCCCTTGGGAAAGCATCATCGACTTGGTGAAGCGGCCAAAATCCAGACCGGTGATCTGGGCGATCATATCCAGCTTGTCGCGCACTTTATCGGCAAGGATCTTGCCATCCGCGCAGAGCGCCAGTTCGACTTTTGGCGCCTGTAAATTGCCTTCGGCGGAATTTTTGGCCCGTCGCTGGCTCCAGAAAGCCCGGTAGGCGATGCCTTTCACTTCAAATTCCACCTCCGCCAGGGATTCGGCGGTGTGGCGGGTCATCAGTTCATTTTGGCTGGGCGTGACGTTAAGTCGTGGCGTCTGGTGGTACAGCGCCAGACAGATGGCATCCAGCAGGGTGGTTTTCCCTGCGCCTGTCGGGCCAGTGATGGCAAACAATCCGTTACTGGCGAAGGGTTCGGCTGTAAAGTCTATTTTCCATTCACCTTGCAGTGAATTGAGGTTCTTCAGGCGTAAACTCAGAATTCTCATGCCTGTTCGTCTCCCTGTGCATGCTGCACCTGCTCAACCACCTGGCTGAACATATGGGTGATTCGCTGCTGTCGCTGCGGATCGATCGCCTCTTCCTGTGCCAGTCGGCGTTCAAAGACGTCACTGATGCTCAATTCATTCAACGTCTCTTTTTCCTGGAGTGCGAGGCTGCGGTTGCGGTGCTCTTTGCTGCGGCGCAGCAGAATGACTTCCACGGGCAGCGTCTCGACCAGCGCCTGAATGCGGCGTTGGATATCGCTGAGATAATCCTGCGTTGCAACCTCAATATCCAGCCAGACCGGCAGCGCCGGATCTGCATCGGAGAATTGCTTCAACTGCTGTGCAATCTGCTCAAGATCGCCCTTGATCAACTGCATCGGTTGAAGCTGCGGGATCTCCAGCGTGTCGATACTGCGCAACTCCTGCCGCTCAAAATCAAGCAGGAAAACGCTTTTGGCGGTACCCAACTCATCGAAACTCAGTGGAATGGGGGAACCGCTGTAACGGATATGTTCGGTTTTTGCCACGCACTGCGCGCGATGGATATGACCCAGCGCAATATAGTCCGCCGGGGGAAACGCCTGTGCGGGAAAGGCATCCAGCGTGCCGATATAGATGTCGCGCACGGAATCCGACGTGCTGACGCCGACGGTGGTCAAATGCCCGGTGGCGATAATCGGTATCGCAAGACCCAACGTCTCCCTCAGTTGCAGCGCAGAGTGGTAAAGCTGTTGATAATGCCCGGAAATAGCTTCCTGTAGAGCAAGCTGTTTTTCATTGCCCGACTGCCCGGCGCGGCTGGCGATCAGATCGCGGGGACGCAGGAAAGGGATGGCACAAAGAATGGCACCGGGTTCTCCTTGACGGGTATTCAGCGTCAATACCTGTTGTTGCAGATCGCCGCTGGCATTGGCGATCACGGTGGTATTCAGACATGAAAGTAATTCGCGTGATTCATTAAGCGTTGCCACGGAATCATGGTTGCCACCCAGAACGACTAATTGGCAGCCGGTGCGCTGTAATTCCACCACAAAACGGTTATAGAGTTCGCGCGCATAGCTCGGGGGCGAACCGGTATCAAAAATATCTCCGGCGACGATCACCGCGTCGACAGCGTGCTTTTCGACCTGTTCAATCAACCAGTGTAAGAACGCCTGATGCTCTGCCGCACGGCTTTTGGTAAAAAAGTACTGACCGAGGTGCCAGTCAGAAGTGTGGATCAGACGCATAAGGCTCCCGTTTTGGCGGAGAAAGTTGTTGCTGATTATAAGCGTCGGGAGGGAGAGATGTCGTTGGTTAATCTGTTGTTAGTGGTAATGATGAATAGGAACTAGAATCAGCATCAGTCATAAGCATGTTTTTTCATAAATCTGTCACAAAACTGACGCATAATGGCGACCGCAACCAAGCTTTGGTTGCTAACACATTGGCAGGATTGACGATGGCAAGACGCATATTGGTCGTGGAAGATGAGGCGCCGATCCGTGAGATGGTGTGCTTCGTGTTGGAGCAGAATGGCTACCAACCCCTGGAAGCTGAAGATTTTGACAGTGCGATCAGCCGCCTGACCGAGCCTTTCCCGGATTTAGTCCTGCTGGACTGGATGTTACCCGGTGGATCTGGCATTCAGTTCATCAAGCATATGAAACGTGAAGCGCTGACGCGTGATATCCCGGTAATGATGTTGACTGCCCGCGGTGAAGAAGAAGATCGGGTACGTGGGCTGGAAGTGGGTGCTGACGACTACATCACCAAACCTTTCTCGCCGAAAGAGCTGGTTGCGCGCATCAAAGCGGTCATGCGCCGTATCTCGCCGATGGCGGTCGAAGAAATGATTGAAATGCAGGGGCTAAGCCTCGATCCGTCATCGCATCGGGTGATGGCGAACGAGCAGCCGCTGGATATGGGACCCACCGAGTTCAAATTGCTGCACTTCTTTATGACGCACCCGGAACGTGTTTACAGCCGCGAACAGTTGCTGAATCACGTCTGGGGCACTAACGTTTATGTAGAAGATCGTACGGTTGATGTGCATATCCGCCGCTTGCGCAAGGCACTTGAAGAGAGCGGCCATGATAGAATGGTACAAACTGTCCGGGGAACCGGATACCGCTTCTCAACGCGCTACTGAATGACAGCGCCGGGGAACACGTCGTGTTAGAACGCTTATTATGGAAAAGGCTGGCGCTGGAACTCGGTCTTTTCTGCTTGCCCGCCCTGATTCTCGGGCTACTGTTTGGCTATCTTCCCTGGCTGCTGCTGGTTTCATTGCTGGCTGCGCTGGGGTGGAATTTCTATAACCAACTCAAACTCTCCCACTGGCTGTGGCTCGACCGCAGCATGACCCCGCCCGCAGGCCGTTGGAGCTGGGAACCGCTATTTTATGGCCTCTACCAAATGCAACTGCGTAACCGGCGGCGGCGGCGTGAGCTGGCGCTGTTGATCAAACGGTTTCGCAGTGGCGCCGAATCCCTGCCAGATGCGGTGGTTATGACCACGGAAGAGGGCAATATTTTCTGGTGCAACGGACTGGCCCAGCAACTGTTGGGATTCAGATGGCCAGAGGATAATGGTCAAAACATTCTTAACCTGCTGCGTTACCCCGAGTTTACCCGCTATTTGCAAGGCCAGGATTTTGGTCGCCCTTTGACGCTGGTGCTGAATAACGGTCGCCACGTCGAGTTCCGCGTGATGCCCTATTCGGAAGGACAATTGCTGATGGTGGCGCGTGATGTCACCCAGATGCGTCAGCTTGAGGGCGCGCGGCGTACCTTCTTCGCCAACGTCAGCCACGAGTTGCGCACGCCGCTTACGGTCTTGCAAGGCTATCTGGAGATGATGAACGATCAGGAACTGAAAGAGCCCCTGCGCGGCAAGGCGCTCGACACCATGCAGGAACAGACGCGAAGAATGGATGGATTGGTCAAACAGCTTTTGACCTTGTCGAAAATTGAGGCGGCGCCGAATCTCGATATGCAGGAGCGGGTTGATATCCCGATGATGCTGCGGGTATTGCAACGTGAAGTCCAGACGCTGAGCAATGGTAATCACGACGTGATATTCCGCGTTAATGACGAGCTGAAAGTGTTTGGCAACGAGGATCAATTGCGCAGTGCGGTGTCGAATCTGGTGTATAACGCAGTGAACCATACGCCTGCGGGGACGCGGATCGAAGTCTGCTGGCAAAAAACGGCGCAGGGCGCGCAATTTCAGGTCAGTGATAACGGGCCGGGGATTGCACCAGAACACCTTCCCCGTCTGACGGAAAGATTCTATCGGGTCGATAAAGCCCGCTCGCGACAAACTGGCGGCAGCGGGTTGGGGCTGGCAATCGCCAAGCATGCCCTGAACCACCACGAAGCGCAACTTGAGGTGATCAGTGAACTGGGCTCGGGAACCCGCTTTGTGTTCACCCTGCCGAATCGATTGATTGTTTCCGATACTTCGACTAAAAATGTGACCCATTCCTGACACTTATGAGATTCCTGATGACCCACTGGCCTGATACGAGAAGATGGCGCAACGCACTCTGTTTGTGGTGCGCGCTTCTTGTCGCTGGCCCGGCGATGGCGCAGGAAAAAAACATGCTTTCGGGCAATCTTTCCAGCGTAGGATCTGACACGCTGGCGAATCTGATGACGCTTTGGGGCAATGATTTCGCCCATTCCCATCCCGGTGTGAATTTACAGATTCAAGCCGCCGGTTCGTCAACGGCACCCACGGCACTGGCCGCCGGGGCTGCACAGTTAGGCCCGATGAGTCGTCCCATGAAAGCCGGTGAAGTGACCGCTTTCGAGCAAAATTATGGCTATGCCCCGTTGGCCGTTCCGGTGGCGGTAGACGCGCTGGTGGTGCTGGTGCACCAGGACAATCCGCTGCGTGGCCTGACGCTGAATCAACTGGACGCCATTTTCTCAAGTACGCTCAATTGTGGTGAAGCGAAACCCGTCACCCGCTGGGGCGAACTGGGGTTGGGCGGCAGTTGGCAGAATCGATCGTTTCAACGCTATGGGCGTAACTCCGCCTCAGGCACTTATGGCTACTTCAAGTTGAAAGCCCTGTGCGGTGGCGATTTTATACCACAGGTCAACGAGTTACCCGGCTCCTCTTCTGTGTCACAGGCGGTAGGCGGGGCGCTGAATGGCATTGGTTACGCCAGTATTGGTTTTCATACCAGCGGGGCGCGACAGATTCCCTTGGCTGAGCAGGGAACGGATTACGTCACGCCGAGCGCAGAAAACGTACGTAATGGTCGCTATCCACTCTCCCGTTTCCTCTATATCTACATTAATAAGGCACCCAATCAACCCTTGGAACCGTTGACGGCGGCGTTTCTCGATCACGTGCTTTCAGCGACTGGTCAGGACGTTGTCTCGCGGGATGGGTACTTGCCGCTTCCTCCGGAGATGCTCGCCAGCACGCGGGAAAAACTGGGTTTGGCCGCCGAAAAACCATAAGCATTTCGTGCGTGAATGAGTGATAAATCATCTTTTTCGCGCATGAATATGCGTTGTTGAGCATATTTTGTGTGTTGATTGACTAAAAATGATACAAATCATGTAGTGTATATTAAATAATAACTGGCACGATTGACTGGTATGGGGAAAAACTCTGGTTGATCGTCCTGCTTTCTGGATCCCGCCTTGCCTTTGCGCACTACTAACGTTTACCTTAGCCCCCCGTTGTCGTTCCATAACATCTAAAACATTGCACATCATCAAGGGCGGTTACATTTTCCAGAAAGGAATTCTGTTTAATTTGCTGTAGGCATAAGGGCCATTTTTTGGCGTTTGCTGGCAATTAAAGAAAGTGCTGACAATTCAAGAAATTCGACAACGTGGGACTTTTTTTTCATTTGAACAGGTAACACGGCACCAATCATGAGTCATCGTTTAACAAGTAAAGATATTCTGGCATTGGGTTTCATGACCTTTGCCCTTTTCGTCGGCGCAGGCAATATCATCTTTCCTCCAATGGTGGGTTTGCAGTCGGGCCAACACGTCTGGTGGGCTGCGGCAGGCTTCCTGATCACCGCCGTAGGTCTTCCGGTGGTCACGGTTATCGCGCTGGCCCGCGTCGGTGGCGGCATCGATGCCCTGAGCACGCCAATTGGCCGCAACGCGGGTCTGCTGCTGGCGACCGTCTGCTATCTCGCCGTGGGGCCTCTTTTTGCCACACCGCGTACCGCAACAGTCTCTTTTGAAGTGGGTATTGCCCCGCTGACCGGTGACGGCGCACTGCCGCTGTTCATCTACAGCCTGGTGTACTTTGCGGTAGTGATTGCCATTTCGCTCTATCCTGGCCGTCTGCTTGATACCGTCGGGCATGTTCTGGCCCCACTGAAAATGGTGGCGCTGGCTATTCTCGGTATTGCCGCCGTGCTGTGGCCAGCCGGTCAAATTATTCCCGCCAACGAAGTTTATGAGCACGTGCCATTCTCCTCGGGTTTCGTCAATGGTTACCTGACGATGGACACACTGGGGGCGCTGGTCTTTGGGATCGTTATCGTCAATGCTGCCCGTTCGCGTGGCGTTACTGACGCCAAACTCCTGACGCGTTATACGGTGTGGGCCGGTTTGATTGCCGGAGTGGGCCTGATGTTGGTCTACCTCAGTCTGTTCAAACTGGGTTCCGGCAGCGGTGTGTTGGTGCCTGATGCCCAGAACGGCGCGGTGATCCTGCATGCCTATGTGCAGCATACGTTCGGCGGTGTGGGAAGTGGTTTCCTGGCAGTACTGATATTTATCGCCTGTATGGTGACGGCTATCGGCCTGACCTGCGCTTGTGCAGAGTTTTTCGCCCAGTATTTGCCATTGTCCTATCGCTCGCTGGTATTCATTCTTGGCCTGTTTTCCATGGTGGTTTCAAATCTGGGGCTTAGCCATTTGATCCAGATCTCCATTCCTGTGCTGACAGCCATCTATCCTCCCTGTATTGTGCTGGTGGTATTGAGCTTTACGCTGCGCTGGTGGAACAATAATTCGCGGATCATTGCGCCAGCGATGCTGATTAGCCTGATCTTTGGTATCCTTGATGCGTTGAAAGCCTCGACTTTCCAGCCATTGTTGCCTGCCTGGACCGACCATCTGCCGTTATCGACGCAAGGTCTGGCCTGGTTACCGCCAACGTTGCTGATTATGGTCGTGGCGGGAATTTACGATCGCATCATCGGCGAAAGCAAAGTTACCGTTCATCAATAGCAATCCGCCAAACGTAACCGGAGCGACTCTATCCGGAATATTTTGCCACGGGATCCTGCCCGTGGCTTTTTGCGTCAATAAAACAGGTTTATACACATGCAACAACCCGTCAATAAGCTCAAACGTGGCTTAAGCACCCGGCACATCCGTTTTATGGCATTGGGTTCGGCGATTGGTACCGGACTGTTTTATGGTTCTGCTGAAGCAATCAGAATGGCTGGCCCCAGCGTGTTGCTGGCCTATCTGGTGGGCGGTATCGTCGCCTTTATCATCATGCGCGCGCTGGGTGAGATGTCCGTCAACAACCCGCAAGCCAGTTCCTTTTCACGCTATGCGCAGGACTATCTGGGGCCGATGGCCGGTTATATCACCGGTTGGACCTACTGCTTTGAAATCCTGATCGTTGCCATCGCTGATGTGACGGCATTCGGTATCTATATGGGCGTCTGGTTCCCGGATGTACCGCACTGGATCTGGGTGTTGAGCGTGGTGTTGATTATCGGTGCCATTAATCTGCTGAGCGTCAAGGTATTCGGTGAGCTTGAGTTCTGGTTCTCCTTCTTCAAGGTACTGACCATCATCATCATGATCGTGGCGGGTATCGGGATTATCTTCTGGGGCATTGGTAACGGCGGGCAAGCGACCGGCATCCATAATTTGTGGACGCACGGCGGTTTCTTCAGCAACGGCATTATGGGCACCATTCTGTCACTGCAATTGGTAATGTTCGCCTACGGCGGTATTGAGATTATCGGTATCACCGCGGGTGAAGCCAAAGATCCGAAGGTCTCGATTCCGAAGGCGATCAACTCAGTGCCATTGCGCATTCTGGTGTTCTATGTCGGCACGCTGTTTGTGATTATGTCGATTTACCCATGGAATCAGGTAGGTACGCAGGGTAGCCCCTTTGTATTGACCTTCCAGCATATGGGGATCACCATTGCCGCGGGGATCCTGAATTTCGTGGTGATTACGGCGTCGCTTTCCGCTATCAACAGCGATGTGTTTGGCGTGGGCCGCATGCTGCACGGCATGGCAGAGCAAGGGCATGCGCCCAAGATTTTCAGCAAAGTGTCACGCAATGGCATTCCGTGGGTGACGGTGGTGGTGATGATGCTGGCAATGCTGGTTGCTGTTTATCTGAACTACATTATGCCGGAAAGCGTGTTCCTGGTGATTGCTTCGCTGGCGACCTTCGCGACGGTGTGGGTATGGATCATGATTCTGTTTTCACAGATCGGTTTCCGTCGCCAGCTCTCGTCGCAGCAGATAAAAGCACTGGAATTCCCACTGCGGGGCGGCATTTTTACCTCGGTAATCGCGATTATCTTCCTGGTATTCATCATTGGCCTGATTGGTTACTTCCCTGATACCCGCGTTTCGCTCTACGCCGGATTGATTTGGGTTGTATTGCTGCTGGCCGGTTACTGGTGGAAGACGCGCGTACAACGCACAATTGCCAACGCTACCAGCGAGTAAACGCTCTCCGCCCCCGTCCTCCTCCCTGAGTAACCTCAGAAAAGATGAGGGCGTGGGCGTCCTCTCGTGGCATGGTAGCGGCAAATGATTTTCTGAATCAGGAGTCCCTATGCTTAATGCCTGGCATCTGCCTGTGCCGCCATTCTTGCGGCGAAGAGGCGATCGACTTTACATCACCCTATTGCTGAGCGCTGAGAGTGCTCCTTCACAGGTTTTCTTGCGCGGTGAACCGGATAATGAAGAGTGGCTGCTGCCCATGCCTTCAAGCAAGCAGGGTGAATATATCCGTTATCACACCACGCTGGCCCTGCATGAAGGTGAGGATATTCGCCGCTATTGTTTCAAACTCCTGTGGCCTGAACGCCAGCAGTGGTTTGGGCCGCGGGGATTCAGCGCGATACCTCCGGGACAGTTGGAACAGTTCGCCGTCAGCGTACCGGATAGCGGCCCTGACTGGGTGGCGGATCAGATCTTTTACCAGATTTTCCCCGATCGTTTCTTTAGCAGCGGTGGTGACTATTTACTGCAAAACGACAGCTATTTCCATCACGCTGCCGGGCGCTGGTCAACGCGTAGCGACTGGAAAAAAACCTTGAGCGAAGAGGGTGCCGCGTCTGATTTCTATGGTGGCGATCTCGATGGGATCAGCAGCAAACTGCCGTATCTGCGCAAACTCGGCGTAACAGCCCTCTATCTGAATCCCATTTTCACCGCTCCGAGCGTACATAAATACGATACGCATGATTACTACCACGTAGATCCCTTTTTCGGTGGCAATGAGGCCTTGCTCCGCCTGCGGGAAAAGACCCGTAAAATGGGAATCAAGCTGGTACTTGACGGGGTATTCAACCACGCCGGGGATTCGCACCCGTGGTTTGACCGCCATAAATTGAGTGAAAAAGGTGCCTGCCACCACCCAGATTCACCTTATCGCGGCTGGTTCAGTTTCTGGCCAGACGGCACCACGCGCGACTGGAAAGGCTACAGCAGCTTGCCAAAGCTGAACTATGCCGATCCCGAGGTCGTGCAGCGGATTTATCAGGGTGATGACAGCGTTGTCCGTCATTGGCTTCGCCCGCCTTACAGTATTGATGGCTGGCGACTCGACGTGGTGCATATGCTGGGCGAGCACGGCGGAGCCAAAGGTAATCTGCATCATCTGGCTGGGATTTATCAGGCAGCCAAAGATGAAAATCCACAAGCCTATATTCTGGGTGAACATTTCGGTGATGCCCGGCGCTGGCTTCATGCCGGTGTAGAAGATGCCGCAATGAACTACATGGGGTTTGCCTTGCCGCTGCGGGCGTTTCTTACGGGAATCGATATTGCCATGCAACCGGTGGCGATAACGGCCAATGAATGTGCCGAGTGGATGGAAAACTATCGCGCCGGATTGTCCCACCAAACGCAGTTACGTCAATTCAATCAATTAGATAGCCACGATACTGCACGCTTCCTGACGCTCCTCAATGGCAATATCGAGCGCATGCGCATGGCGGTGGTGTGGATGTATACGTGGATCGGGGTTCCATGCATCTACTACGGTGATGAAGTTGGGTTGGACGGTGGTAACGATCCGTTCTGTCGTAAACCTTTCCCCTGGGAAGAGTCAGAGTGGAATCACGATTTGCTGGCACTTTATCGCCAGATGAGCG
This sequence comes from Edaphovirga cremea, assembly GCF_003332275.1. Taxonomy (GTDB): domain Bacteria; phylum Pseudomonadota; class Gammaproteobacteria; order Enterobacterales; family Enterobacteriaceae; genus Edaphovirga; species Edaphovirga cremea. The sequence continues at coordinate 63,727 of NZ_QOVA01000001.1, forward strand.
CACTGAGGCAACAGAACAAGGCGTTGCGTCATGGCGGATGCCTGATTTTGCACTCGACAGACGACACGTTGGTGTTTGTGCGTGCTTACCAGCAGGAACGAATCCTGATTGCGATACAGCGCAGTGCGTCGGCAACGGCAACGCTTCCGCTATCCCCATTAGTGATTGATGGCAGATGGCAGTGTCTGGAAGGTGAGGGAGTACTTACCTCGCAAACCACACATCTGCATATGGCGTTGCCTGCCGAAAGCGTTACGGTTTGGCGACTCATCCCTGCGTAAGGGCATGATCTTCAGGCTATGATTGAAACAGGCCGTAATCCCCAGCAGTGCGGATTACGGCCTGTGCTCAATACCCGATTGCCGATCCCGCCGGACGCCGGACGTCGTTGGCACCGTAGAAATACCCTTCACGCACGATCCCTGATACCGCAGAATCATTGCCTGAGTTCGCCGGTGTGACACCCACCGCGCCGGGCAGGCCAACCATAATCAGTTCTGCGGCTCCCCATGGCGTCTGCTCTACCATTTTATAGCCCCAGTTGCTCAGGATGTTGAGGCTATCAGCGGATACGCCGCGCTGCTCGTAATAAACCTCATCCGGCAGCCACTGGTGGTGAATACGCGGGGCATCCACGGCTTCCTGCGGTGCCATGCCGTAATCGATAATGTTCAATGCGGTTTGCAGCGTGATAGTAATGATGCGCGATCCGCCCGGCGATCCCAACACCATGAAAATTTTGCCGTCTTTAGTGACCAGGGACGGGCTCATGGAGGATAGTGGGCGCTTACCGGGGGCGATGGCATTGCTGGAACCTTGAACCAGCCCATAGAGATTCTGCTCGCCCACTTTGATGGTAAAATCGTCCATCTCATCGTTGAGGAAAAACCCAGTGCCGGGGGCGATAACGACGGCGCCGAAGCGACCATTCACCGTATAAGTGGTAGAGACGGCATTACCCAGACTGTCCACAATGGAGTAATGCGTGGTTTCAGGCTTTTCGTGCGGCTCCATACCGGGCTGAACCTGAGTAGATAGCGTGGCTTTTTGCGGCTCGATTTTTTTGCGGATTTCATCGGCATAACTTTTGCTGATTAAGCGGTCGATAGGGTTATTAACGAAAGCGGGATCGCCAAGATAGGTGTTGCGATCCATATAGGCATGGCGCATGGCCTCGGTCAGGGTGTGAATCGACGCTGCCGAGTTGAACCCCATACTCTTCAAGTCGTAACCTTCAACGATATTGAGAATTTCACACATCGTCACCCCACCAGAACTGGGCGGCGGGGCCGAGACAAACTTATAGCCACGGTAGCTGCAACTGATGGGTGTGGCTTCGCTGATCCGGTAGTTGGCGAAATCAGCGGAGGTCAGAATTCCGCCGCCTTTTTTGGCCGCAATTTCCACGGCCTGTGGGATTTTACCTTGGTAGAAGGCGTCTGGCCCCGTGCTGGAGATCGCTTGCAGCGTAGCCGCCAGATCGGTTTGCACCAGTTTGTCTCCGGGTTGTAAGGCACTGCCGTCGGGGCGCAGGAAGATACGTGATGACTCGGGATCCTGCTTGAAGCGTTTTACGGTGGTATCAAGAATATCGGTGTCAGCGCGGGTCAGTATAAAACCTTCACGCGCCAGCCGAATGGCCGGTGCCATCACTTGCTCACGGGTGAGTTTGCCATACTTATGCTGCGCGGTGTCCATACCAAGCACGGTTCCTGGGACTCCTGCCGCCAGATAACCGTACAGGCTGGCGTCTTTCTTCACTTTACCCTGGGCATCAAGGTACATGTCTGCGCTGGCTGCGGCCGGTGCGGTTTCGCGGAAGTTGATGAAGGTGTCACGGCCATCGGCCAGGTGAATCGTCATAAATCCACCTCCACCGATATTGCCGCAGCAAGGGTTGACCACCGCCTGCGCGTAACCTACCGCAACCGCCGCATCAACTGCATTGCCACCCATCTTGAGTATGTCGACCCCCACTTGGGAAGCCAAATGTTGCGACGTCACCACCATCCCATTTTTGGCTTCCACGGCGGGATTCGATGCGGCTTGCAGTGAACCACTGACCAGCAGCGCCAACACGCACAACGGTTTTTTCCACTTGGTTAACACTCTGTTCTCTATCAGCAAAATAGTCGCTCCTGTCGGTGGTTGTTTTCCCATCCAGCGTAATGAAACTAATGCCCAGCGTAATGTAACAAGCGCAGCGACAGAGGATGAGTCGGCAGGAAAAGCGTAGCAGATGAATAAATGTTCAGCTTAACAATGGTTTGTTTTTACGGCATAGGCCGCAAACTGCGAGGAGGAAAAGCAGGGAATGGAGAATGGAGCAGGATAAAAAAAACCGGCCAGCAAGGCTGACCGGGATTTACGTATATGCCATGAGCATAAATGCCGTGCTAACAATAATTCGCCGGGGCGAAATTACAGTTTAGAGGCGTTTTCAGTCAGGTATTTAGCTACGCCGTCTGGGGATGCGCCCATACCGCTTTTGCCTTTTTCCCACTGAGCCGGGCACACTTCGCCGTGCTCTTCGTGGAATTGCAGCGCGTCAACCATACGCAGCATTTCGTCGATGTTGCGGCCCAGTGGCAGGTCGTTAACAACCTGGTGGCGAACCACACCTTCTTTGTCCACAAGGAAAGAGCCGCGCAGTGCAACGCCAGCGTCTGGATGTTCGATACCGTAAGCTTTCTGGATTTCACGCTTAACGTCAGCAACCATCGCGTATTTGACTTCGCCGATGCCGCCATTTTCTACCGGGGTTTTACGCCATGCGTTGTGAACGAATTCTGAGTCGAAGGAAACACCAACTACTTCTACGCCGCGTTTCAGGAATTCTTCATAACGGTGATCAAATGCAATCAGTTCTGAAGGGCAAACGAAAGTGAAGTCCATCGGCCAGAAGAAAATTACAGCAGGTTTGCCGCTGATGTGTTTCTTCAGGTTGAAGTTTTCAACGATTTCGCCGCTACCGAGAACTGCTGAAGCGGTAAAGTCAGGGGCTTGACGAGTTACCAAAACCATAATTAACTCCTGTTAAAATAGGTAAGGGAGAGTTGATGTATAAGACGAGGGCAAGTATAGGGTTTAATGTCAGGTGAATAAAGGGTATCCGGCCAATCGATAAGATAGGTTTCCTCAATCGGATTAAGTAATAAGAATTAATCTTCTTTAAAAATACCCATTCCAGATCAAAGGGCTTCGTGCTGGTCACCCAGAATTCGCCACCCAGGTCTCAGATGTTCGCAGACAGTATGGACTAAATCGACTTCGATTTCGCCTGCGCCATCATTCTTGGATAGAATTGCCAGAAAAGGGTTTCAAATTGATGATAGTTACGCTCTATATCCGTAAAAGAGCCTGCCAGCGCATAAAGCCGCGGGCGGCGATTCGCCATGCCCTGTAACACATTGGCGATAAACGGCAGCTCGGCATAACGTTCCAGCCAGCGTTCGGGCCACATATAGGCGTTGAGATTCTGAAACCGTTCCGGGGTTTGTGCCAGTTGCGGCACGATAAGTCGCTGCGCGCGATTGATGAATGCGACCAATGTTTCTGCTGGCTCAATGCGTTGCCAGTGGCGGGCCAGAAAATGATCCCATAATACATCCAGCGTGATGGGTGATACGCGACGGTATTCGTCACTGAAATATTGTCGTGCCAGTTTGACTTCGGGGAGAGAGTCGGTCAAGGCATCTACCCGGCGGTGCATCATGATGCCGTCTGCAACGATCGGGCTGTAATGGTTACGTGGGTTTCCCCGAACAAAATCGGCCAGCAGATTTCCCAACAAGGAGCTTTCGGCCAATTGAGCCAGATGGAGGTGTGCGAGAAAATTCATCGACAAAGTATATACAAATCTTTTTGCAAATACCTTATTTCTTGCAGCCAAAGGCCGCTAGCCCTAGACTAGGCCGCCTGTTTTTATCAACCCCGGAATGCATGTTGGTCTGGGCCTATGTCTATAAGTGGAAAGCTATGCGCGTTGCCGATTTTTCGTTTGAACTCCCAGAGTCTTTAATTGCCCGCTACCCGCAACCTCAACGTAGCGGATGCCGTCTGTTGTCGCTGGATGGGCCAACGGGAGCGCTGACGCACGGCATTTTCACCGACCTGCTGGATCGGCTGGAGGCGGGCGATCTGCTGGTGTTCAATAACACCCGGGTGATCCCGGCACGTCTGTTTGGCCGCAAGGCGAGCGGCGGCAAGCTGGAGGTATTGGTTGAACGCGTACTGGATGACCATCGCGTTCTGGCGCATGTCCGCGCGTCGAAGTCACCAAAACCGGGTACAGAGCTGCTGTTGGGTGATGACGAAAGCATTTCGGCCACTATGCTGGAACGCCACGATACCCTGTTTGAGCTGCGCTTTAACGACGACCGTGATGTTTTCACCCTGCTGAATGCAGTCGGGCATATGCCATTACCGCCTTATATTGATCGCCCGGATGATGATGCCGATCGTGAGTTATATCAGACGGTATACAGCGAAAAACCAGGCGCCGTTGCTGCGCCGACCGCCGGGTTGCACTTTGATGAACCGTTGCTGGCTGCGCTGAGAGAGAAGGGCGTGGAAATGGCGTTTGTCACGTTGCACGTTGGGGCTGGAACTTTTCAACCGGTGCGGGTCGAAAGCATTGAAGATCACATCATGCATGCCGAATATGCGGAGGTTCCGCAAGAAGTGGTCGATGCGGTACTGGCCTGTAAGGCGCGGGGCAAACGTGTTATTGCGGTAGGCACTACGTCGGTTCGCTCGCTGGAAAGTGCGGCTCAGGCCTGCGAGAGTGGGCTTATTGCGCCGTTCTTTGGTGATACGCGGATTTTTATTTATCCCGGCTATCAGTATCAGGTTATTGATGCGTTGATTACCAATTTTCACCTGCCGGAATCTACGTTGATTATGCTGGTCTCGGCATTTGCCGGTTATCCGCAAACCATGAATGCCTATCATCAGGCCGTGGCCGAGCAGTATCGATTTTTCAGTTATGGCGATGCAATGTTCATCAGCCGTAACCCGCTGGCACCGCAACAGGCGGTTGGCCAGTAATTCCCGGGCTGGACATTATTCCGGTCCCTGTTTTCCGGGCGTTCAACGTTTCGGAGTTAACCTCGTTAGACTGTTTCTCTGACGCTGGAGGCAATGTGAAGTACGAATTACTGCAAACTGATGGCCGCGCGCGTCGTGGTCGTCTAGTCTTCGATCGTGGCGTAGTGGAAACCCCGGCTTTCATGCCTGTGGGCACCTACGGCACGGTAAAAGGCATGACGCCAGAAGAAGTAAAGGAGACCGGTGCACAGATTTTGCTGGGCAATACGTTCCACCTTTGGCTGCGTCCTGGTCAGGAAATCATGAAGCTGCACGGTGATTTGCACGACTTCATGCAGTGGCACGGCCCGATATTGACCGACTCCGGCGGCTTCCAAGTTTTCAGCCTGGGCGCAATGCGCAAGATTAAGGAAGAGGGTGTTCACTTCCGTAACCCAATCAATGGCGATCCGGTTTTCCTCAGTCCCGAGAAGTCGATGGAAATCCAGTACGACCTGGGTTCTGATATCGTGATGATTTTTGACGAATGTACGCCATACCCAGCCGATTGGGATTATGCCAAGCGTTCGATGGAGATGTCGTTGCGTTGGGCAGCACGCAGCCGTCAGCGTTTTGATGAGCTGAATAACAAAAATGCGCTTTTTGGTATCATTCAGGGCGGTGTTTACGAAGATTTACGAGATGTCTCAGTAAAAGGACTGGTGGATATCGGCTTTGATGGTTACGCTGTTGGCGGTTTGGCTGTCGGTGAGCCAAAGGAAGACATGCACCGTATTCTGGAGCACGTCTGTCCGCAGATCCCTGAAGGGAAGCCGCGTTACTTGATGGGTGTGGGTAAACCAGAAGATCTGGTGGAAGGCGTGCGTCGTGGAATTGATATGTTTGACTGCGTGATGCCGACCCGTAATGCCCGCAACGGTCACCTTTTTGTGACTGACGGTGTGGTGAAAATCCGTAATGCCAAGCATAAAGATGACACTTCTACCCTGGATGAACATTGTGATTGCTACACATGTCGCAATTACAGCCGTGCCTACTTGCATCATCTCGATCGTTGCAACGAAATATTGGGCGCGAGATTGAACACTATTCATAACCTGCGTTATTACCAGCGTTTGATGGCGGGTTTACGGCAGGCTATAGAAGAAGGTAAATTAGAGCAGTTCGTAACAGATTTCTACCAACGGATAGATAAACCGGTTCCACCTTTAAACGCTTGATTTCATACAACTGAATTTGATAACAATGAGGGAATTTAAATGAGTCTTTTCATTTCCGATGCCGTGGCATCTGCAGGGGCCCCAGCTCAAGGAAGTCCGTACTCTCTGGTAATTATGCTGGTGGTATTTGGTCTGATTTTTTACTTTATGATCCTGCGCCCACAGCAAAAGCGTGCCAAAGATCATAAAAAGCTGATGGACTCTATCGGCAAGGGTGATGAAGTTCTGACCACTGGTGGTCTGATTGGTCGCGTAACCAAAGTAGCAGAAACTGGCTATATCGTTATTGCGCTCAACGAGACGACAGAAGTGATGATTAAACGTGACTTTGTTGCTGCCGTTCTGCCGAAAGGTTCGATGAAAGCTCTGTAATTTTGATTTTTCCCGAAGGGAACTACCGTGTTAAACCGTTATCCTTTGTGGAAGTATCTGATGCTGATCGTTGTGATCTTCATCGGTCTGCTATATGCACTTCCCAACCTGTATGGTGAGGATCCGGCTGTTCAAATCACTGGCGCGCGGGGAACCGACGCCAGTGTTGCAACACTGGATCAAGTCAAAGATGTATTAGATCAGGAAAAGATTGCGAGCAAATCCATCGCGCTTGAGAACGGTGCGATCCTTGCTCGCTTTAGAGACACTGACGTTCAGTTGCGGGCGCGTGAAGCGCTGACGACGGCAATGGGCGATAAGTACGTTATCGCGCTCAACCTTGCGCCAGCTACCCCACGTTGGTTAAGCATGCTGGGTGCCGAGCCGATGAAGCTTGGGCTGGATCTGCGTGGTGGCGTTCACTTCCTGATGGAAGTCGACATGCAAACCGCGTTGGGCAAGCTGCAAGAGCAGACGATGGATTCTCTGCGCAGCGATCTGCGTGAAAAAAATATTCCATACGCTACCGTGCGTAAGCTGGAAAATCAGGGTGTTGAGGTTCGTTTCCGCGATGCCGATACCCGTGATAGTGCCATCAGCTACCTGACCTCGCGCCATCGCGATCTGGTTCTCAGTGCGACAGGTGATAACGCATTGAAAGCCGTTATGACCGATGCCCGCCTGAGTGAAGCACGTGAATACGCCGTTCAGCAAAACATCAATATTCTGCGTAACCGTGTGAACCAATTAGGGGTTGCCGAGCCGCTGGTACAGCGTCAAGGTGCCGACCGTATTGTTGTTGAACTGCCGGGTATCCAGGATACGGCGCGTGCCAAAGAGATTCTTGGTGCGACTGCGACGCTGGAATTCCGTATGGTCAACAGCAACGTTGATGAAACCGCCGCAGCCACTGGCCGCGTGCCGGGCGACAGCGAAGTCAAGAATATGCGTGATGGCCGTCCGGTCGTCTTGTTCAAACGCGTAATCCTGACCGGTGATCATATTACCGACTCGACTTCCAGCACCGACGAATATAACCAACCCCAGGTAAATATTTCGCTCGACAGCGCTGGGGGCAATGCCATGTCCAACTTCACCAAAGACAACATCGGCAAGCTGATGGCGACTCTGTTTGTGGAGTATAAGGACAGCGGTAAAAAAGATGCCAATGGCCGTTCCATTCTGGTGAAACAAGAAGAAGTCATCAACGTCGCGACCATTCAGTCCCGCCTTGGCAACAGCTTCCGTATTACCGGGATCAACGATCCGAACGAAGCTCGTCAGCTCTCACTGCTGCTGCGTGCTGGTGCCTTGATCGCGCCGATTCAGATTGTTGAAGAGCGGACCATCGGTCCAACGCTGGGTATGCAGAACATTACCCAGGGTCTGGAAGCCTGCTTGTGGGGTCTGGTCGCATCAATTGTCTTTATGGTGGTTTACTACCGTAAGTTCGGTGTGATTGCTACAACGGCGCTGATCGCCAACCTGGTATTGATTGTCGGTGTTATGTCATTGTTGCCGGGTGCCACGCTGACGATGCCAGGGATTGCGGGTATCGTGTTAACCCTTGCGGTCGCGGTGGATGCCAACGTACTGATAAACGAGCGTATAAAAGAAGAGCTGAGGAACGGGCGATCCGTTCAGCAGGCGATTCATGAAGGATATAAAGGCGCGTTTTCAAGTATCGTGGATGCGAACGTCACGACGCTGATCACGGCTATTATCCTGTACGCGGTAGGTACCGGTTCGATTAAAGGTTTTGCTATTACCACCGCTATCGGGGTAGCAACTTCCATGTTTACGTCGATCGTCGGTACTCGTGCCATCGTCAACCTGCTTTACGGCGGCAAGCGCATTAACAAGCTGTCTATCTGAGGAGTGCGTTGTGGCACAGGATTATACTGTTGAACAATTGAACTATGGCCGTAAAGTCTATGACTTTATGCGCTGGGATTACGTCGCCTTCGGTGTTTCGTTGGCTCTGTTGATCGCCTCGTTGGTGGTGATGTCGACCCGTGGCTTCAACTGGGGTCTCGATTTCACCGGTGGTACGGTGATTGAGATCAGCCTTGAGGAACCGGCCAATCTCGATGCGATGCGCAGTACCCTGGAAAAGGCTGGTTTCGCCGATCCCGTGGTACAGAACTTTGGCAGCAGCCGCGATGTGATGGTGCGTATGCCACCGGCAACCGGCCAGGCGGGTCAGGAACTGGGCAATAAAGTCATTAGCCTGATTAATGCTGAAATCGACAAAAGCGCGACGGTTAAACGTATCGAGTTTGTCGGACCGAGCGTCGGCAGTGATTTGGCGCAGGCCGGGGGGATGGCGCTGTTGGTCGCGCTCATCAGTATCCTGATCTACGTCGGTTTGCGGTTTGAATGGCGACTGGCGCTCGGTGCGGTTATCGCATTGGCGCATGACGTGGTCATCACCATGGGCGTGCTATCGCTGTTCCATATTGAGATTGATTTAACCATTATCGCCTCGTTGATGTCGGTTATTGGTTACTCGCTCAATGACAGCATCGTGGTATCTGACCGTATTCGTGAGAACTTCCGCAAGATCCGTCGCGGTACGCCTTATGAAATCATGAACGTGTCACTGACCCAGACGCTAAGCCGTACCATCATGACCTCGGCGACCACGCTGATGGTTGTATTGATGCTCTATATCTTTGGTGGTGCGATGCTGGAAGGCTTCTCATTGACCATGCTGATTGGTGTGTCTATCGGTACCGTGTCCTCTATCTACGTCGCCTCCGCGCTGGCGTTGAAACTGGGCATGAAACGCGAACACATGCTGCAGCAGAAAGTGGAAAAAGAGGGCGCCGATCAGCCTTCGATTCTGCCGTAATCTGTACAATGAAGGCGTAATGAAAAGCCCCGCAAGGGGCTTTTTTTATGGCGGGAAATCAGTTCATTACCGGGGATGACGCCGTTGCGGAGTCTGTGCTTGCTGACACTGGCACCACGTGATGCAGGCGAATAAAACCCAGTTGCTCTGGCGTCAAACCGCTGAAACGCAATTCAATGGTCTCCTCGGTTTTAGGCAGCAGGGATGTGCTGACGCTGATCGGTTGGGAAAGCATATCGATAGTCAACGGTTTCCCTGTAGCGGGATCGACTTCACCCCAATCTACGGTAGCGGTAAACGCTGGCAGTTGGGCTTGCGACAGCGCGCGAATGTGCAGCAATGCCTGTGTACCATTGGCCTCTGGTGAGATATGGCTTAAAGAAATACTCAGTTCACCAATGCTGGTTTTCAGCCTGGCGCCACTATTGGCTGCGGGCAACAGATAGACACCCTGATCGGACATTCTGTTAAGCGAACTCTGCTGTTCCAGTGCCGAAGCCTGGTTAGTGAGTGATTGCAATTTTTGGTTGAGTTGGCCGACTTCCGACTTGAGTTGCGGTATTTCCGGATTTTGTGCGCATGCAGTGAGCAGCGCCAATACCGAAAGTAAGCTGATTTTACGATAACTGATTGTCATGGCGGCGATTTCCTTTTCTATGTTTCTCCCTTCCAGCTTAGCCGTGATGACATTGAAAGTCATGTGATTCGCCGGAATGTTGCCCGTTAATGCGTGCTGGCTTAAGGCTTCCGTTAACAATTCCTCGCCAGCCTTTGTTGTCGTGCAACTTCGCGGTAAACTGTTATTCAGTTTAAGAATACTTATCAGGAAACTCCATGCATTGTCCATTTTGTGCCGCTGTTGATACCAAAGTGATCGATTCACGCCTGGTGGGTGATGGATCTCAAGTGCGCCGCCGACGCCAATGTCTGGTTTGTAACGAACGTTTCACCACGTTTGAAATCGCTGAATTGGTGATGCCGCGCGTGATCAAGAGTAATGGCGTCCGCGAACCGTTCAACGAAGACAAACTGCGTAGCGGAATGCTCAAGGCGTTGGAGAAACGTCCGGTCAGCTCTGATGATGTTGAAATGGCGATCAGCCATATCAAAACCCAACTGCGGGCGACGGGCGAACGCGAAGTGCCTGCCGAGTTTATCGGTAATCTGGTGATGGACGCGTTGAAAGCGCTGGATAAAGTGGCCTATATCCGTTTTGCCTCGGTATATCGCAGTTTTGAAGATATCCGTGAGTTCGGCGAAGAGATCGCCCGTTTGCAGGATTAAGGATATGTATGCACCACGATGAATTCTTTCTGGCCCGCGCGTTTGCCCTGGCGCGGTTAGGACGCTTTACCACGACGCCGAATCCCAATGTGGGCTGTGTATTGGTGCGCGAGGGTGAGATTGTTGGCGAAGGTTATCATCTTCGTGCCGGAGAACCTCATGCGGAAGTGCATGCGCTACGCATGGCGGGCGAAAAAGCCAAGGGAGCGACGGCTTACGTCACACTTGAACCTTGCAGTCACCATGGCCGCACTCCGCCTTGCTGCGATGCACTCGTGGCGGCGGGCGTGACCCGGGTTGTGGCTGCGATGCAGGATCCCAATCCGCAAGTGGCGGGGCGCGGGCTTTATCGCTTGCAGCAGGCCGGTATTGACGTCAAACACGGTGTGATGCTGGCCGAAGCCGAAGCGGCCAATCCTGGTTTCCTTAAAAGGATGCGCACCGGTTTTCCTTATGTTCAGGTAAAATTAGGCGCGTCGCTGGATGGGCGTACTGCCATGGCCAGCGGTGAAAGCCAATGGATCACATCGAAGCAGTCACGTCAGGATGTGCAGCGTTTCCGCGCTGAAAGCTCCGCGATTCTCAGCACCAGCAGCACCGTTTTGGCGGATGACCCGTCGTTGACCGTGCGTTGGGATGAACTGGATGAACGAACCCAGTCGGCTTATCCGCAGGTAAATCTACGCCAGCCACTGCGAATTGTTATCGACAGTAAAAATCGCGTTACACCACAGCATCGAATTATCTCGCAGCCAGGAAATACCTTGTTGGCACGATTGCAGGCTGACGATGTGATCTGGCCTGAGTCTGTTGAACAATGGCAAGTGCCTGGGCGTGATGGCCAGGTGGATCTGGTTTTATTGATGATGCAATTGGCGAAACGCCAAATCAATTCGATCTGGGTAGAGGCGGGAGCCAAACTGGCTGGCGCGTTGCTGCAGGCTGGATTGGTGGATGAACTGATAGTGTATATGTCGCCGAAACTGCTGGGTGATAACGCCCGCGGCCTATGCACATTGCCTGGTCTGACAGCCTTGGCGGATGCGCCGCAGTTGGCATTTACCGACGTCCGTCAGGTAGGCCCTGATCTGCGTTTACGATTAAAACCGATTGCCTAGATGTAAACTGACTGCCGCGAGAGTCAGCCAGGAAACCGTTTGCCTGTTGCACTTTACGAAAACCTCCTGCGCAGGAAACGAAAGAATATGATAGAATCCGCCCCCCTACGGGGTATTGAACCCATATTGAAGGAAACCGTATGAATGTTATCGAAGGTGTTGTTGCGACCCCTGACGCACGTGTGGCGATTGCAATTGCTCGTTTTAATAATTTCATCAACGACAGCCTGTTATCTGGCGCAATTGATGCGTTAAAGCGTATTGGTCAGGTTGCTGACGACAATATCACCGTGGTGTGGGTACCGGGTGCCTATGAACTGCCGCTGGCAGTCCGCGCTCTGGCAACTACCAAGAAATACGACGCTGTTATCGCGTTGGGTACGGTGATCCGTGGGGGAACCGCACACTTCGAATATGTGGCTGGCGAATGTAGCTCTGGCCTGTCAAGCGTTGCCATGAGCAGCGAAATCCCGGTGGCCTTCGGTGTTCTGACAACCGAAAGCATCGAACAGGCTATTGAACGCGCTGGCACCAAAGCGGGTAATAAAGGGGCTGAAGCCGCCCTGACCGCACTTGAAATGATCAATGTTATCAAGGCCATCAAGGCCTGAATTTAGTTTAAGGGGATTTCCGTGAAACCTGCTGCTCGTCGCCGCGCTCGTGAGTGTGCTGTTCAAGCGCTTTACTCTTGGCAGTTGTCTAAAAATGACATCGCCGATGTTGAATTACAGTTCCTGACCGAGCAGGACGTCAAAGATGTCGACGTAGCCTATTTCCGCGAATTGCTGACTGGCGTGGCAACCAATGCTGCCAGCCTGGATGCAATCATGGCACCTGTCCTGTCCCGCCAGCTTGAAGAACTGGGTCAGGTCGAAAGAGCCGTTCTGCGTATTGCGCTGTTTGAGCTCAGCAAGCGTCAGGATGTTCCCTACAAAGTGGCTATCAACGAAGCTATCGAACTGGCTAAAACCTTCGGTGCGGAAGACAGCCATAAATTCGTCAATGGCGTGCTGGATAAAGTGGCACCGACCCTGCGAAAAACTAAATAACACGCTATACCCGTCATACTTCAATTTGCAGGTGCGTTAACCGCGCCCGTTCACCCCAGTCACATAGTCATCTATGCTCCTGGGGACTCACGGGCTTGTCGCCTTCCTGCAATTTGAATTATTTAGGGTATACATATATGTTGAAGACACGGGCTGTCCTACAATTACAGCAGTCTGTTACGTTGAGCGACAACGTTCACACAACACTTTCAACATGTCAAAGGCCGGTTATCCGGCCTTTATCTTTTTTCGTCTCACTTTTTGGAATTGTACTATGGCATGTGGCGAATTTGACCTGATTGCCCGTTATTTCGATCGGTTTAAACGTACCCGTCTGGATGTACAGTTAGGAATTGGGGATGACTGCGCGTTGCTGACGGTGGCTGAAAACCAGGTGTTGGCAATCAGCACGGATACCCTGGTTGAGGGCATCCATTTTCTCAAGACGATCGATCCTGCGGATCTGGCCTACAAAGCGCTCGCGGTGAATTTAAGCGATCTTGCGGCAATGGGCGCCGATCCGGCCTGGCTTTCCCTGGCGTTGACGTTACCAAAAGTTGATGAACCCTGGTTGAAGGCATTCAGCGACAGCCTGTTTGAACACCTGAATTATTACGGTATGCAGTTGATCGGCGGCGATACCACGCGTGGCCCTTTAAGCATGACTCTGACCATTCATGGTCTGGTGCCAGCCGGGCGTGCCTTGACGCGTTCAGGTGCACGGGTTGGTGACTGGATCTATGTCACAGGCACGCTGGGCGATAGCGCGGCGGGTCTGGCGATTTTGCAGGACCGTTTGCATGTAGAAAATGAAACCGATCGGCAAGCTTTGATCCATCGCCATCTGCGCCCCTATCCGCGGATATTGCAAGGTCAGGGACTGCGCGATTTGGCCAGTTCAGCGATCGATATTTCTGACGGTCTTATCTCCGATCTTGGGCATATCCTCAAGGCCAGCGAATGCGGTGCCAGAATCGACCTTAATGCGCTCCCTTACTCGCATTGGATGAGTAATAACGTTGAGGCGGATCAGGCACTGAAGTGGGCACTTACTGGCGGTGAAGATTATGAGTTGTGTTTCACGGTACCGGAAATAAATCGCGGCGCGCTGGACGTATCCCTCGGGCATTTGGGGGCAGAATTCACCTGCATCGGCCAGGTTGGCCCCTCATCGGAAGGCGTACAGTTCTTCCGCTCGGGTGAACCGGTGGAATTGGATTGGCGTGGATTCGATCACTTTTCGGCGGGAGGCTGAGCATGAGTTCAATGAACAAGAAGCGCCCGATAAGTACGGAAGAGCAGGATCTGGATGCTGCGCTCAATGCAATGGACGTCGCGAAAAAACGTCTGAATATGCGCAATCCCTGGCATTTGCTGGCAACCGGTTTTGGTAGTGGCCTGTTTCCTTTCGGGCCGGGCACGGCCGGTTCTATCGCAGCGATTCCCTTCTGGATCCTGTTGACCTTTCTGCCATGGCAGGTCTATTCGCTGGTGGTGATGTTCAGCATCTGCATCGGTGTCTATATTTGCCATCAGACCGCGAAAGACATGGGTGTTCACGACCATGGCAGTATCGTCTGGGATGAGTTCGTGGGCATGTGGATCACCCTGATGGCGCTGCCGGTGAATGATTGGCGATGGGTACTTGCAGGGTTTGTGGTGTTCCGCATTCTGGATATCTGGAAACCGTGGCCGATTCGTTGGTTCGACAGAAATGTGCATGGCGGCATGGGCATTATGGTGGATGATATTGTTGCGGGGGTTTTCTCTGCGGGAATTATCTACCTGATCGGGCATCACTGGCCCTTCGCCCTGTTCTGATTGTCAGCAGGCGGGGTGTATATCCCGCCTGTATATTCCTCTTTACTGTACGTCTGTCAGCCGCTATTTAAAACCAACGACAGGGTGCGGTTTATACGCGCTTTCCAGCTCAGCTATCTCTTCGATTTTCAGCTCAATATCCAGCGCGGCAACGGCATCAACGAGATGTTCTGCGCGTGATGCGCCAATAATCGGCGCGGTGACGGCCGGTTTATGCAGCAACCAGGCCAGCGCGATTTGTGCGCGGGGAACGTCGTGATCTTCCGCCAGTGCAGCGACCCGTTCAGCAATATGCCCGTCGGCTTCTTCCGTTTGGTTGTAAAGCGTTTTACCAAACTCATCGGACACAGAACGGGCAGTGGTTTCCCCCCACGGACGGGTCAGACGACCACGCGCCAGTGGACTCCAGGGTAGCACGGCGATGTTTTCCTGTTCGCAAAGCGGATGCATTTCATTCTCTTCTTCGCGCTGAATCAGGTTGTACTGATCCTGCATCGAAACAAATTCTGCCCAGCCATTTTGCCGTGATATATCCAGCGCCTGGCGAAATTGGGCCGCATGCATTGAGGATGCGCCGATGTATCGGGCCTTGCCGGATTTCACCACGTCATTCAGCGCTTCAAGCGTCTCTTCAATGGGGGTGTTGTAGTCCCAGCGATGGATTTGCAGCAGATCAACATACTCCATTCCTAGCCGGTTCAGGCTGTCGTCAATGGACTGCAAAATCTGTTTACGTGACAAACCTTCGCTCAGATTATGCGTCTTATGGAAAACCTTGGTGGCTACGATCACCTCATCACGGCGGGCGTAGTCACGCAATGCACGGCCGACAATTTCTTCGCTGCTGCCATCGGAGTAGCTGTTGGCGGTGTCAAAAAAGTTAATGCCTGATTCAATTGCCTGTTTGATCAACGGGCGGCTGCTCTCTTCCGGTAGTGTCCACGCATGGTTGCCACGGCTGGGCTCGCCGTAAGTCATACAACCGAGACAGATGCGGGAAACGTTCAGATCCGTTTTTCCGAGTAGGGTAAATTTCATTTTTTTCTCCTTCGGTGATTAAAACAGTTCAGTGATTAAGAAAGAATGCCAAAAAGCGATCTTTTAACTTTAGTGTGTCTATAGGGTTATAGCGACAGCGATAGGGATTATGCCCTCCTCCAGAACAGGAGGAGGGAGAACGGATCAAGCTAACCACGCCTCGATCTGGCGTTGAATACCTGCGGCATCAAGACCGAGATCGCTGCGAATCTCTTCCTGCGAACCCTGCGGAATAAAGTGGTCAGGAAGGCCGATATTCAAAACCGGGGCCAACTGACGTTTTGCCATCAGCAGTTCATTCACACCGCTGCCTGCGCCGCCCATAATGGCGTTCTCTTCAATCGTGACCAGCACTTCATGACTGGCCGCCATTTCCAGAACCAACTCTTCATCCAGAGGTTTCACGAAACGCATATCGACCAGCGTAGCGTTGAGTTGTTCAGCAGCCTGTTGGGCTTCGGCAAACAGAGTACCGAAATTCAGGATCGCCACTTTTTCACCTTCACGACGAACGATGCCTTTACCGATAGGCAGCGACTCTAAAGGCTCGCAGGTTACCCCCGTACCGTTACCGCGCGGATAGCGGACAGCGGACGGCCCCAGATTATAGTGATAACCGGTATGCAGCATCAGACGGCATTCATTTTCATCGCTTGGCGTCATGATGACCATATTGGGAATCGTGCGCATGAATGAAAGATCGAAAGCACCCTGATGCGTCTGTCCATCCGCGCCAACAATGCCTCCGCGATCGATAGCAAACAGGACGGGCAGATTTTGGATCGCCACATCATGAATCAATTGATCATAGGCGCGCTGCAGGAACGTTGAATAGATCGCCACGACAGGTTTATAGCCGCCGATCGCCAGTCCCGCAGCGAACGTCACCGCATGCTGCTCGGCGATGGCGACATCAAAATATTGTTTCGGATATTCACGCGAAAACCGCACCATGCCCGAGCCTTCACGCATGGCTGGGGTTACGGCCATTAATTTGCTGTCTTTTGCCGCTGTTTCGCACAACCAGTCGCCAAAGATCTTGGAGTAGGTGGGCAACCCCCCTGCGCTCTTTGGCAGAGTCCCGGAGGCGGGATCAAATTTGGGTACCGCGTGCCAACTGATCGGATCCTGTTCAGCCGGGGCATATCCTTTGCCCTTTTTGGTCATGATATGCAGCAGTTGAGGACCTTTCAGGTCGCGCATGTTTCTCAGCGTCTGCGTGAGTGCCTGCACATCATGGCCGTCGACCGGACCGATATAGTTGAATCCAAGCTCTTCGAACAGCGTTCCGGGAACAACCATCCCTTTCAAATGCTCTTCGGTACGGCGGATCAGCTCTTTGATTGGCGGTATGCCAGAGAGGACTTTCTTGCCCCCTTCACGCAGTCGCGAATAGAGTTTGCCGGACAGCAGTTGCGCCAGATGATTATTGAGCGCCCCCACGTTCTCAGAGATCGACATTTCATTGTCGTTGAGTACCACCAGCATGTCGGAATTGATATCACCCGCGTGATTCATCGCCTCAAACGCCATACCGGCAGTAATAGCACCGTCACCAATCACACACACCGTGCGGCGGCCTTTACCTTCGCGCTCAGCGGCGACGGCCATACCCAGGCCCGCACTGATCGACGTGGAGGAGTGGCCCACGGACAACACGTCAAACTCGCTTTCACCACGCCATGGGAAGGGATGCAGCCCATTTTTCTGGCGAATGGTGGAGATGCGGTCACGGCGGCCCGTCAGGATTTTGTGCGGGTAAGCCTGATGGCCGACATCCCACACCACGCGATCAAAAGGCGTGTTATAGACGAAGTGCAGGGCGACAGTCAGTTCAACGGTACCCAACCCGGAAGCAAAGTGCCCGCTGGATTGGCTCACGCTGTCCAGCAGGTACTGTCGCAATTCATCACAAAGCTTGGGTAAGCTCTCTTTCGGCAATATACGGAGATCTTCCGGATTCTCCACCAGTGCCAGTGTCGGGTATTTGGCTATATCAAGACTCATCAGATGCTCATATCAGAGGTTTAACGATCATCATTAGTTATCGCGTTCAATAATGAAGCTGGCTAACGCCTGGAGTGGCGCCGTGTTATAAGATTGTTCAGCTAACAGGGTGAGCGCAGCTAATGCTTCCTGATAAAGATCCCACGCCTTTGCCTGCGCGCTGTCAAGTCCCAATAGGGCAGGGTAGGTACTCTTACCGTGTTGCTGGTCTGCTCCCTGACGTTTGCCGATGGTCGCTGTGTCACCGATCACATCCAGAATATCGTCCTGTACCTGGAAGGCCAGGCCAATCGCCTCGGCATAGCGATCGAGCAGCGGCAATGCCTTGCGTCCGTTCTCCCCGGCGGCGAATGCCCCCAATCGCACAGCGGCGCGGATCAATGCGCCCGTTTTGTGGCGGTGGAGTTGCTCAAGCTGGGCCAGGCTGATCGGCTTTCCTTCAGCGGCGAGATCAAGTGCCTGCCCGCCGCACATACCAAACACACCGCTGGCCGTTGCCAACTCAGAAATCATGCTCAGGCGATCTTTCATTGCCACATCGGGCATCGGCGCATCAGCGATAATAGAAAAGGCCAGCGTCTGCAATGCATCACCCGCCAGAATTGCACTGGCTTCGCCAAATTTAATGTGACAGGTGGGTTGTCCGCGACGCAGGTCGTCGTCGTCCATGGCGGGCAGATCGTCATGAATGAGGGAATAGGCATGAATACACTCAACGGCTGCCGCAGGTGCATCAAGATTATCCAGGGAAACACCAAACATCTCACCTGTAGCATAGACCAGATAGGGACGAAGGCGTTTTCCGCCTAACAGTGCGCCGTGTCGCATCGCACTCACCAACTGGGTCTCGTTGAAAGGCAATGTATCGAGATAACCTGTCAGTGCGCCATCAACCCGCTGCTGATGCACACGCAGCATGTCAGGAAAATCAATGGCATTGGCCTGCGGATCGAATTCAGCCATAAAATATTACTCAGCTTCCTGTGTAAAGGGTGCCAAAGGGGCGTCGTTGTCACTGTCCAGCAAGATTTGTACGCGTTGCTCTGCTTGCTGCAACTTTTGTTGCCCCTGACGAGCCAGTTTCACGCCGCGCTCAAATTCATTCAGGGCGTCGTCCAGTGGCAATTCCCCGGATTCAAGTCGGGAAACAATCTGTTCGAGTTCACTCAGTGCCGTCTCGAAATTGGCAGGTGGTACCGCTTTTTTTGGCATATTCTTTTTTCAACATCGTAGGTTAAGCACCGCAACCCGTTTCTGGCTGCCCCTTCCCCTAACAGGCGGATGGGAGGATTTCGTGGCGCATGGATGTGGTTTTACGCGCAGAACACCCAGGTATGGTGATATACTCCGCGCCTTGGATGTTATTGGTAAAGGCCGTTTCAGTCACGCAGCCTTTACCAATAACATGATTTTAGATCCATATTCATTCACTTACGACCCACTCCACACCAGACAATAAAAGACCGCCATGAAGTTTATCATTAAATTGTTCCCGGAAATCACCATCAAGAGTCAATCAGTGCGTTTGCGCTTTATAAAGATTCTTACAACTAACATTCGCAACGTCCTGAAAGATTATGATGAAACACTGGCGGTTGTCCGTCACTGGGATCACATTGAAGTCCGTGCCAAAGATGAAAATCAGCGTGAACCCCTCTGTGACGCCTTGACCCGTATTCCGGGTATCCATCATGTCCTTGAGGTTGAAGACCGCAGCTACACAGATTTACACGATATTTTTGAGCAGACGCTGGTCGCCTATCGCGATCAGGTCGAAGGCAAAACATTCTGTGTGCGGGTTAAGCGCCGGGGCAAGCATGCATTCTCTTCCGGCGAAGTCGAACGCTATGTCGGCGGTGGCTTGAACCAGCACATTGAGAGCGCCCGCGTGAACCTGACGCATCCTCAAGTGACCGTGAAACTGGAAGTCAACGACGACAAGCTTGTACTGATTAAAGCCCGTTATGAAGGTCTTGGCGGTTTCCCGATTGGTACGCAGGAAGACGTTATGTCTTTGATCTCCGGCGGTTTTGACTCGGGCGTTTCCAGCTACATGCTGATGCGTAGAGGGTGCCGGGTTCATTATTGCTTCTTCAATCTCGGCGGCTCGGCCCATGAGATTGGCGTCAAGCAGGTTGCCCACTATCTGTGGAACCGTTTTGGCAGCTCCCATCGCGTCCGCTTCGTCGCCATCGATTTCGAGCCGGTAGTCGGCGAAATTCTGGAGAAAATCGAAGACGGTCAAATGGGTGTGGTACTGAAACGAATGATGGTGCGCGCGGCTTCGCAAGTTGCGGAACGCTATGGTGTGCAGGCGATTGTTACCGGCGAAGCGCTGGGGCAGGTCTCCAGCCAGACGCTGACCAATTTGCGGCTGATTGATAATGCCAGCGATACATTGATCCTTCGCCCACTGATTTCTCACGATAAAGAGCACATTATTAATTTGGCCCGGCAGATCGGTACCGAGGATTTTGCCAAGACCATGCCGGAATACTGTGGTGTGATCTCTAAAAGCCCGACCGTAAAAGCGGTCAAGGCCAAGATCGAAGCTGAAGAGAGTATGTTTGACTTCGAGATTCTCCAGCGGGTGATTAACGAAGCGAAGAATGTCGATATTCGTGAAATTGCCGAGCAGACGCGCGAGCAAGTGGTTGAAGTAGAAACTGTTGCCGAATTTGCGCCAACCGACGTACTGCTGGATATCCGCGCACCGGATGAGCAAGACGAAAAACCGCTGAAAATGGAACAGGTCGAAATTAAACCTTTACCATTCTATAAATTGAGCACGCAATTTGGCGATCTCGATCAGAGTAAAACCTATCTGCTTTACTGTGAGCGTGGCGTAATGAGCCGTTTACAAGCGCTGTATCTGCGTGAGCAAGGCTTCAACAACGTCAAAGTTTACCGTCCGTAACTTCTGGGCAAGGCAGAGAGCATTTCCAAATAGAGACAGTCCTGGAAAAAGACTGGTTCTAGAAAAGGAATAGTTCTAGAAAAAGAATGGCTCTGCCTGGCTTAATCCATCTATCCTTCAGTTCCACACGGTAAAACCAACTGTCTGGCCACTTCTTCTGCTTTCTCACTGCTGGTTAAAAGCGCAATCAGTTTCAAGGCAAATTCCATGGATGTGCCCGGTCCCTGACTGGTCAATAAATTGACGCTGGCATCAAACACCACGCGATCCTTTTGCCAGCGGTCTTGCGGGATTTTATCTTTAAGGCCAGGAAATCCGGTCAGGCGGGCAGTGGGATAGAGTTGGTGATGCATCAAAACCAGCGCGGGTGCGGCGCAAATAGCAGCCACCAGCGTTGCCGCTTGCTCCCGCTGGCGGAGGGTTTCAATGAGCAAAGGCGTATCGCGAAAACGTTCTGCGCCTTTCAACCCACCGGGCAAAACAATGGCGTCAAAGGAATCATTGGCAACCTGTGCGAACGTTGTATCTGCCAGCAGATGTACGCCACGCGAGCAGACTATTTCCCGCGTGCCAGCATCATCAACGCTGGCGGTGGTGACCGCAATCCCCGCGCGGACCAGGAGATCTATGGTGGTTACTGCCTCGATCTCTTCACTACCAGGTGCCAGGCATACCAGAACTGACACGTTCATATTCATTCTCCTTTCGCTTGATCATTTCGAATAAGCGACTGTTCTCAGGAAGTAGCAGTCCATGGCTGCGGGCACGGCGCAGCAGGAAACCGGTGATATAGTCGATTTCGGTATGACGTTGGGTGCGGATATCTTGCAGCATTGAGGACGTATTGGCCTGCGTACTGTCGATGACTTCGCAAACATAATTCATCAGTGATTCCGTTGAAGTGTGATACCCCTCCATCGTCATAACCTGGGCAACTTCGCTGCAAATGGTCTCGATCTGCAGAGGATATGCCCGCAAATTGCCATTGCTGCAATTGTAGATCGCCGTGAGCGGATTGATGACGCAGTTAACGGCCAGCTTCTTCCAACTGGCAGAATGGATATGGTTATGCCAGGCCACATCGGGCAACGCCTTATGCAGCACTTCTGCCAGATAACTGACCGAACTGCCACGCGCGGATGTCGGTCCAATATGGGTTGTTCCGCTGGCGACATGGACAATTGTGTTGCCTTCATGACGCGCCGCGTGGGTGGTGACGCCTTGCAGAATCGGGAAGTCGTTCAGTGGCAGTTCATCCTGCGTTCCCATACCATTATGCAGCAGCAAAATGGCACAATCAGGATTCAGTAATGGCATTAATGCAGCGACTGCACCGGAAACCTGCCAGGCTTTCAACGTGACCAACAGCAGTTCACTTTTGGCAAGATGTTCTGGATCGTTGGTGGGCATATTGCGGTTGAACGATTCGCCGTTTAACGAGATGACATTTACAGAGCAAAAGGGTTGCGGCACGCGCAGCCAGCCCTGTACGTCATGTCCCTGCTGGTAAAGGGCCGAAATCCAAAGTTGTCCGAGTGCGCCACAACCAAGAACGGTTATTATCATCATTTCTCCCTTGGCTCTTTGGCGTTGCTCTTACAGATATAGAGATAATCGCTGATATTGAGATAATTATAGTATAGACATTTCTGTCATCGCTTAGTGGGCAAGTATGCAGCCAGACCTCGCTGTAAACCAGATGTCGACCACGCTATTTTGTTTCATGCCACGAAACGGTTATCATATTGGGTATTATTGATATGTGGGAGAGCCCCAATGCCATCTTTCGACATTGTTTCAGAAATTGATATGCAAGAAGTGCGAAATGCGGTGGATAATGCCACCCGTGAGCTGGGAACCCGTTGGGATTTTCGCAATATCCCGGCCAGTTTTGAGCTGAATGAAAAAAATGAGAGCATCAAAATCGCCAGCGAATCTGATTTTCAGGTCAAACAACTGGTTGATATCATTCGTGAAAAATTGGCGAAGCGCGGTATTGAGGGAGCAGCGCTGGATATTCCGGAAGAGATGGAACATAGCGGTAAAACCTACAGCGTCGAGGCTAAACTGCAGCAAGGCATTGAGCCTGCCGTGGCCAAAAAGATCATCAAGCTGATTAAAGACAGCAAGCTGAAAGTGCAGGCGCAAGTTCAGGGGGAGCAGGTTCGCGTAACCGGTAAAGCCCGTGATGATTTGCAAGGCGTGATGGCGCTGATTCGTGGTGCGGAGCTGGGACAACCTTTCCAGTTCAACAACTTCCGTGACTGATCGCTAACTCGTGAACATCCAGCAAAAAGGCGTCGAGTGCAAACTGACGCCTTTTTTTCTGTTTATGAAAGTCGGTTTATGAAAGCCGGACTTGTAGCTCAGACGGCATTTACCAATTGTTCCAGGGCTTTCCGGTTGGTTACTTTGGTGTCCACTTTTACGTACGCACTGCGCTCTTCTGGCACCACAATCGCTTCCGCTACGCCGGGTTGGGCCTTTAGGCGCGCTTCCAATGCCGAATCTTTCACCGCCAATTCGGACAGCGTAATCCTCAGGCTGCTGACATAAGGCGGTTCCTGCATCGTGGAACTCACGGTAAACCATACTGCTGCAAGCGCCGCGCAGACGATAAAGACTGCGCCTGCCCCAGCGAACCCGTATAACCAACCACCCAGGCTTCCGCCAATCGCGACACCGATGAACTGGCTGGTGGAGTAGACTCCCATCGCGGTGCCTTTATATCCGGCGGGGGATTCTTTACTGATCAGTGAAGGCAGAATCGCTTCCATCACGTTAAAGGCCAGGAAAAAAAGTTGGATGCCCGCCACGATAATCCAGAAACTGTGGCCGCCAGCGGACCAGAGCACAATTTCCGCCACGAAGAGTACGGCGACACAGCCCATGAAAACCTGCTTCATACGGCGTTTCTTCTCGGCATAGATAATAAAGGGAATGACCGCCGCGAAGGAGACCAGCATGGTGATCAAATAGACTTTCCAGTGTTCGCTGGGTGGGAAACCAGCCTGTTCCATTACTTGCGGCAATACGACAAAACTCGACATCAACAAGATGTGCAGACACATAATGCCGAAGTTCAGCTTCAGTAATTTGGCATTGTTCAGCACCTTGGTGAAGCTTCCCTTCACCATACTCGATTCGCGGTTCAGAACATGATTTGAGGCGGAAGGAACTACCGCCAGCGTGATGCCAATACCGCATAGAGCGAGAATGGCAATCATCCAGAACAGCGCATGCAGACCCAACGCATGCGTAATGATCGGCCCAAGAACCATGGCGATGGCAAAAGTGACGCCGAAGCTGATGCCGATGAAAGCCATCGCTTTCGTCCGGTTTTGCTCGCGGGTCAGATCAGAAAGAAGCGCCATGACAGCGGCGGCGATCGCCCCCGAGCCTTGTAATGCGCGGCCGATGATCACCCCCCAGATGGAGTCCGTCACTGCCGCGATCACACTGCCCAGTGCAAAAATCAACAAACCGAATACGATAAGTGGCTTACGTCCGATGCGATCCGAGATTAAACCAAAAGGAATCTGGAATAGGGCCTGCGATAAGCCATAAATACCGATGGCGATACCAATCAGGGCTTCACTGGCACCTGAAAGCGCCATGCCGTAGGTGGTCAGAACGGGCAATACCATAAACATGCCAAGCATGCGTAAAGAGAAAACCGTCCCTAGTCCCCACGTCGCCCGCCTCTCCTGCGGGGTCATTTGGTTATCGTTCATTACCACCTCAAAATGACAAACTGCGACATTGTAGTGCGGTTCGCGCATCAGGGTAAATTGCTTGTTGTTTAGCAGATATTACCGACGAATGGCGTGATGCAACAGCAATGTGTATTGGTTTTGCGAATGACTCAGGCAAATAAGAAAATATGCGGTTGAAAGCAGGCAGGGGAGGGGATAAAAAAAGTGAAGTGTCTGGCAAGTTGAATGCCAGTTCACTTCACTTCCAATAGTGTAAATCGCGTTACCAAACGTAGGTCAGCAGCGAGCCTGTTACCGGTACGTTGAAATCGACGGACATCATCACGCTTAATGAGGTGATGGCGACGATGGAGAAAACAAACAGTTTTCTTGCCCAGACGCGATCGTTGTCGGTCTTGTAGCCGCGCAGAGCCATACCCAACCACCAGACGCTGACCGCAGCGGCAACCACCAGGTATTTGTAACCTGCATAACCGCCGAGTGTCAGCATCAGTGTGGCCACCATAAACGCCAGGATATAAAGCGTGATATGGTTTTTGGCAACGGAGATGCCTTTCACCACAGGCAGCACGGGTATATTCGCAGCCTGATAATCCTTAAAACGGAAGATCGCGATGGCATACGAATGCGGCATTTGCCACAGACTGAAAATCGACAGCAGAATCAGTGCACCCGCATCGAATTCGTTGGTCACGGCACAATAACCGATAACGGGCGGCGCTGCGCCTGACAGGCTACCAATCAAGGTACCGTAGACTGAATGACGCTTCATGTAGAGGCTATAAACCCCGACATAAATGACGAAACCCATCACTGCCAGCCACATGGCCAACGCATTCGCTGCTACATAAAGCAGCGCGCCGCCTGCAAGACCCAGTATTGATGCATAAACCAGAGTGGTTTTCGGCGCAATGAGTCCTCTAACGAGGGCCCGGTTCTTCGTTCTCTCCATTTTCTTGTCGATGTCGCGGTCAATAAAGTTGTTAAAGACACAACCTGAGGCGACAACCAACGAGACACCGATGAGGGTGGCGAGAAAGAGGGGATAGTCGATGCTTCCTTTGGAAGCAAGGAGGAACCCCCCGACGACAGAAATTAAATTACCGAAAATAATTCCTGGCTTGGTTACTTGCAGGTATTGCTTAATCATCTCGCGCAGCTCGGCTCTTTAATGGACCATCATATTGATGTTGAGGTTGTACATAATCCAAAGTGAGCCCACAACAACGATAAGAATAATCATAACGGTGAACAGAAATGCCACCAGGTTCCAGCGTTCTTCCGACGACGAGTTCATGTGCAGGAAGTACACCAGATGTACGACGATTTGAACGACAGCGCAAGCTAGCACAACGCCGAGAATGGCCGCCTGGGAAGCTCCGCCGTTCATGACCATCGTAAACGGGATTACCGTCAGGATGATAGACAGCACGAAGCCAATCAAATAAGTTTTCAGGCTGCCGTGGCTTGCCCCGCCTTGCCCTGTAGGTGCATGACTCATTACATCGCCCCCATCAGATAAACTACGGTGAATACACAGATCCAGACAACGTCAAGGAAGTGCCAGAACAGGCTCAGGCACATCAGGCGGGTGCGGTTCACCGGAGTGATACCGCGACGGCTGACCTGAATCATCATTACCAGAATCCACACCAGACCGGTCGTTACGTGCAGACCGTGTGTACCCACCAGCGCAAAGAATCCCGACAGGAAACCACTGCGTGACGGGCCGTAACCTTCCACGATCAAATGATGGAACTCATAAACTTCCATGCTCACAAATCCGAGACCGAACAGGAAGGTCAGGAACAACCAACGATTCACCGCACCGATATTGCCTTTGTACATGCCGAGCATCGCCATGCCGTAGGTAATACTACTGAACAGCAGGAAGAAGGTTTCGACCAGAACGAACGGCAGTTCGAAAATGTCTTTACCTGCGGGACCGCCAGCGGTCCCGTGCACCAGGACTGCATAGGTTGCGAAAAGGCTCGCAAACAAAATACAGTCGCTCATCAGGTAGATCCAGAAGCCAAAGACTTTGGTATCCCCTGCATCGTGGTGCCCATGCTCAGCATGGGCCGCGTTGTGGGTAGTCAGAGTATCAGTTGACATGTTTCACGCCTGCCTTACTAATTTGTTCATAGTGTTGGGCTTCAATACGCTCGATTTCTTCAACCGGCACATAGTAGTCAACATCTTCGTCAAAGCTTTTGGCGATCCAGGTAATGATCATTCCGAGGAAGCTGACGATGGCCAACCACCAGATATCCCAGATCATTGCGAAGCCAAAGAACAGACTGAACGCTGCAATGATGACACCCGCACCGGAGTTTTTCGGCATGTGGATGGGTTCGTATTTCGCCGGACGTTTGTACGCTTCGCCTTTCTCTTTCATGTCCCAGAATGCATCACGGTCATGAATTTCAGGAACGATGGCGAAGTTGTAGAACGGCGGTGGAGAGGACGTTGACCACTCCAGAGTACGGGCACCCCACGGGTCACCGGTCAGATCGCGGTTTTGGTCGCGGTCACGCACGGAGATGAAGATCTGAATCAGTTGGCACAGAATACCGCAAGCGATCAGCGCAGCACCGCCAGCGGCAACCAGCAGCAGCGTGTGGAATTCTGGGTTGATGTCCTGGCTGATACGACGTGTCATACCCATAAAGCCGAGAACATACAGCGGCATAAATGCAATGAAGAAGCCGATAATCCAGAACCAGAATGCGCGGATCCCCCATTTTTCGTTCAGCGTGAAGCCGAACGCTTTCGGGAACCAGTAAGTCAGGCCAGCGAAGCAACCGAACACCACACCACCGATAATGACGTTATGGAAGTGGGCGATCAGGAACAAACTGTTGTGCAGAACGAAGTCAGCACCCGGCACGGCCAGCAGAACGCCGGTCATCCCACCGATAGAGAAGGTGACGATGAAGCCTACGGTCCACAGCATTGCCGAGTTGAACTGGATACGTCCCTGATACATGGTGAACAGCCAGTTGAATATTTTCACCCCGGTTGGGATGGAAATAATCATGGTCGCGATACCAAAGAACGCATTGACGTTCGCGCCAGACCCCATCGTAAAGAAGTGGTGCAGCCAAACGATAAATGACAGAACGGTAATCGCGATGGTTGCCCATACCAGCGAGGTATAGCCAAACAGACGTTTTTTCGAGAAAGTTGCAGTAACTTCCGAGAACACCCCAAATACGGGCAGAACCAGAATATACACCTCTGGGTGACCCCAGGCCCAAATCAGGTTGATGTACATCATCATGTTGCCGCCCATATCATTGGTAAAGAAATGGGTGCCCAGATAGCGATCCAGGGTCAGCAGCGCGACGGTGACGGTCAGAATTGGGAAAGCGGCGATAATCAGTACGTTGGTGCACAGTGCGGCCCAGGTAAAGACCGGCATTTTCATCATCGGCATTCCTGGCGCACGCATCTTGAGGATGGTCGCGAAGAAGTTTACCCCGGTGAGAAGGGTACCTATACCTGAGATCTGCACGCTCCATATCCAGTAGTCGACCCCGACCCCCGGACTGAATTCCTTGCCTGACAGTGGTGGATACGCCAGCCAACCCGTCTGCGCAAATTCACCGACCCCCAGGGAGATGTTGATTAACACCACGCTGACGGCGAAGAACCAGAAACTCAGGGAGTTCAGGAAAGGGAAGGCAACGTCACGAGCACCGATCTGCAACGGAACTACGATATTCATCAAGCCGATCACGAAAGGCATCGCCATAAAGAAGATCATAATCACGCCGTGGGCAGTGAAGATCTGATCGTAGTGATGAGGGGGCAGGAAACCCGCCTCACCCGCTGAGGCCAGCGCCTGTTGACTACGCATCATGATGGCGTCGGCAAAGCCGCGCAACAACATGACGATAGCAACGATGATGTACATGATACCAATACGTTTATGGTCAACGGTGGTTAACCATTCGCTCCACAAATAATTCCATTTACCGAAATACGTTATTGCGGAGACAAGTGCCAGACCGCCAACGATAATTGCAGCAATGGTGACCATGATAATCGGCTCATGGTACGGAACCGCATCAAGTGTTAGTTTTCCGAACATCTTTTATTCCTCGGCTCCGGCGTGCGAGTGTTCACCCATGTCCATGTCCATGTCCATGTCGTGCGTCGTGTCCATGCCTTCAGGCATTTTCGGCCCTCTTTGCGCGTTCATGTCGCTGCCCATGAATTTGCCAATAATTGCTTTGAACAAATCAGGTTTAACATTGGAGAAATACTCAACCGGGTGATTCTCACTCGGCGCAGCCACTTTGTTGAAATCTTCGGTTGTATTCAGGGTGTTAGGCGATTGCTTAACTTTTGCCACCCACGCGTCGAAGTCACCTTCGGTCGGTGTTGCAATGGCCGTAAACTTCATACCTGAGAAACCCTTGCCGCTGAAGCTGGCAGAGATACCCTTGAATTGTCCCGGTTCATTCGCAATCAGGTGCAACTGAGTCTGCATGCCGGCCATCGCGTAGATCTGTCCACCTAACTGAGGAATAAAGAACGAGTTCATTACTGAGTTGGAGGTGACTTTAAACTGAACGGGGACGTCTTTCGGGAACGCCAGTTCGTTTACGGTCGCGATACCTTGTTCCGGATAAATAAACAGCCATTTCCAGTCGAGGGATACGACCTCGATAGTCATGGTTTTGTTATCGCTGACAATCGGTTTGAATGGGTCTAATTGGTGGGTGGTTTTCCAGGTTATCGTTGCCAGAATGGCGATAATGATAATGGGAATAGTCCAGACCACGGCTTCGATTTTATTGGAATGGGACCAATTGGGGCTGTATGTTGCATTTTTATTGGAAGCGCGATACTTCCAGGCAAAAGCAAACGCCATAATAATGACGGGCACCACCACAATCAACATAAGACCGATAGCTGTAAGTATCAGCGTCCTTTGTTCAAGTCCTATTGCTCCTTTGGGATCCATCAATGCCGTATTGCAACCACTGAGCATTACAGCAGAGGCGAATAAAGACAACATCCCGATACTTTTATTGTATTTCTTAAGTCTCATCTAACGACCTCAATTACAAGGGCTCTATTGTCGTTTCATGTGTGCGGGCATTTTACGGGAACGTTGCAGTACTGTAAACACGCTTAAGTTCGTGTCAGTGGCTTGTTGACACTTTATGTTAACAAGGTCACAGATGTTGCTATGCGTGGTTATTTCCTAATGCCAACAATATGTTGCGACGAAAAAAACTTGTATTTCTGTATATTTGGAGCAAAAACAACACATAGTGCTTCTAAATAATTGACCTTATGGAAACGTTGTAGAGTCGATAAGTTTCTTTTATGTAAAAAATTTGTGATTTTAACGTAAAATTTAATTTAAGTCTCGAGTCCGAAAAAGAGCTGCAAGAAACGAACTGTTAATTAAAAATTAAATTTTAGCGAAGAAATTACGCCAAATTACTTCGGCGTTGAACTATATAGTCCAAGGCCGCCCCGGAAATTACACCGGAAACGCCAAGGATAATGCCAATTTCCAGCAGGCGATCGGCGAGCAAATGAAGTTCAGCCCAGCCGAGAGAATTGAAGATTAAAATCACCAACCAAACGAATAAACACAGGCAACCGCTGGTAAAAAACCTGAGTGCCCAGCGATAGCCGCCGTTGTAAGCAGTGCGGCGTTTGAAATCGTCATTATGTTGTGCATATTCAAGCGTTTGCTTACACGCTGCCAACAACAGTAATCCCGGAAGCGCCGCGACAATCGAGAACAGGTAAAACAGGGGCCAACCATGTGCTTCAACAAACCAGCCAGCGATAGGGCCAACGTAGACCCGGCCCACGGCAGAGAGTGCTGAAAGCAATGCAAATTGGGTCGCGGAAAATGATTTATTACAGAGCGTCATCAGCAAAGCCACAAACGCCGTAGTCCCCATGCCGCCACACAGATTTTCAAAGAAAATGGCTGCCGCCATGGTCGTGATATCTTTATCCGTGATCGCCAGTAGCCAATATCCGGCGTTGGAGACGGCCTGTAAAATACCAAATAACATCAAGGCGCGGAACAAGGATAGTCGCTGCATCAGCATGCCGCCATACAGGGCGCCAATGATTGTGGAAATTAACCCGAGGGTTTTATTCACCAACCCGACTTCTCCGGTATCAAAACCCACACCACGGATCAAAAATGTGGTGCTCAGACTACCTGCGAAGGCATCTCCCAATTTGTACAGCACGATCAGGCAGAGAATCATCCAGGCATTGTTACGGCCAAAAAAGTCACGCAAGGGCGCAACCACGGCTTGTTCGAGCGTACGTGGACTTGGTAGCGAATTATCGGGTTCGGGTGCCATAAACGTGGCGATCACGCCAATGAGCATCAGTAAAGCCATTAGCCAGTAAGTGGCTTGCCAGCCGAGATAGCGATCGGCTATCCACAGCGCCAGTCCACCGGATACCAACATCGCCAACCGGTAACCTAAAACGGAAATGGCGGCACCGCTGCCACGCTCTTCGGCGGGAAGCAGATCGGTTTTATAGGCATCAAAAACAATATCTTGCGACGCGGAGCAAAATGCGATCACCACAGCCAGCACAGCCAGCCACCACAAATCCCGCGAGGGTTGCATAAAGCCCATTGCCACAATAGCGACAATCAGCAGAAGTTGCGTCACGATCAACCAGCCGCGACGCCGCCCAAGAAAAGGGGGGGTATAGCGGTCCATCAGCGGTGACCACAGAAACTTGAAAACATACGCCTGACCTACCAGTGAAAAAATACCAATGGTTTTCAGATCAACATTCTCAACCGTCATCCACGCTTGCAGCGTACCGGATGTCAGCGCCAGCGGCAGCCCTGAGGCAAAACCCAGCAAAAGCAGAACGGCAGTATTTCGCTGAGAAAATATTTTAAGGTACTGATTGAACATGAAGCGCTTCCCGCAGGCATGAATTCATAATGTTGCAGACGCATAATAAAGGATGCGGGCAGATAATAAAGGAGGGAATAAAGAATGCGTAACAAGGACGTAAAATGGCATCTGCCCATATTCCTTGGGCAGATGCGGTAAAATACCTGATTTAGCGGGCGTTCTGCTTGATAAAGTCGCTAACGCTGGTGTCCTGCGCCATATCGGCAATGACATCACCCAGCACGGTGTTGACGGCGTTGGTGATCTTGTCATTGGTCGCGGTGAAGGCACCTTGAACGTTATAGGTAGAACGGTAGTTCTTGACCTGTTTGTTACCGTTCTTGGCGGTCGCAATAATCGAGATATCTGCCTTGGTGGTGATGTTGTAGCGCAGATTGCCTTCCTGAACGTCAGCAAACAGATTGTTTACCACGATTTGCAGGCCAATGGCGCCGTCTGCACCAATCATATAACCACGGGCACCCATCTGTTTCTCAAGCACTTCCTGCAGCAAGAAACGCAGGTCGCGGGATGGGGTCAGGGTGATCAACTGACCGTCACGGTTCACTCTGGCCAGTGCCTGATCTTTACGCTGATCGGCGCCATTAATGCTGACCGTCACGCCCATCAACGTAGGATCCTGCTGCGGCAGCACGATCTTCGGGGTGACGTTCAGGGTGTTGGTGCTGGTGGCACAGCTGGCTAACATCATCACGGCCAACATAGGAAAAAAGAGTCTCTTTAACATGGTCACTTCTCAATAATTATAGTGGGATAGCTGACAATAAAATTTTCAACATCATAGCATTGCCATAGCCCGGGGGAAGAGCTGATCGCATAGAAATTCACCTTGCCGATGCCTTTTTCACCAGATGGCCCGGCATACGGTCATTTTATGCCCATACAATCCTTACTAAATGATGCTAATTCTTAAAAGAGCGGCTCTAATGACCGTTATCAATGATAAATTTACATCGGTAATGCGATAACGCGTCAAAAAGCAGCTAATATTTAAAGACATGGGGCGCAGCTCTCTGCTGGTGTAATGAGGAGATCTCTATGATTCGCGAGCAAATAGAAGAAAAGTTAAGGGCAGCGTTTGAACCTGTGCACCTGGAAGTGGTGGATGAAAGTTATCGCCATAACGTTCCAGCAGGCTCGGAGAGTCACTTTAAAGTGGTGATGGTATCCGATTGCTTCTCTGGCCAACGTTTTCTGGAGCGTCATCGCTCCATTTATGGCGTTTTGTCCGCAGAGCTGGCGGATGGCGTACATGCGCTGGCATTGCATACCTATACGCAGAAAGAGTGGGCGGGTCTGCAAGACACTGTCCCCGCGTCACCGCCGTGTCGCGGTGCCGGAACGATGGCCTGACTGCCCCGGAACGCCAGCTAATTGCGCTGGATGAAAAGACCACACAGAGTATCGGTGGAACTTTTAGTCGTAAATGGGGTATTACTAGAGACGTATTTTGTAAACGGCCTGCGGGCCGTTTCTGTTTTTTTATTGCGCGACAGGTCGCTTTACCGATGCAAAGTCGGTAATTATGCCCTGAATCGAGGAAAGTGTGAGTTTTACCGCGCCAGTATTAGCTTGCCTCCTCGACTCATCACGCATGCACCGCTATAATGTCGCGTCTTATTTTTCCGGAATGGTTTCGGGACGCTTCTGAATACAGGGATAGGTTCTGGTTTAAGCGGCCGTCCCGGTTCTTTGAAGCCGTTTTCAAAGTAAGCAGTCTTTTATACAGGCTCTCATTTTGAGAACGGCTTCTGGAGTTGACCGAGCACTGTGATTTTTTTGAGGTAACAAGATGCAAGTTTCTGTTGAAACCACTCAAGGCCTTGGGCGCCGTGTAACGATTACTGTTGCTGCTGACAGCATTGAAAAAGCAGTAAACAGCGAACTGGTCAACGTGGCTAAAAAAGTTCGTATCGACGGCTTCCGTAAAGGAAAAGTGCCTAAGCACATCGTTGAGCAGCGCTACGGCGCATCCGTTCGTCAGGACATCCTGGGCGATTTGATGCAGCGTAACTTTGTTGATGCCATCATCAAAGAAAAAATTAACCCGGCTGGCGCCCCTAACTATGTTCCGGGCGAGTACAAAATGGGCGAAGACTTCACTTTCTCCGTTGAATTTGAAGTGTACCCAGAAGTCGAGCTTAAAGACCTGGAAAGCATCGAAGTCGAAAAACCGGTTGTTGAAGTCAACGACGCGGACGTCGACACCATGCTGGAAACCCTGCGCAAGCAGCAGGCTGACTGGAAAGAGACTGACGCTGCAGCGCAAGCTGAAGACCGCGTTACCGTTGATTTCAATGGCTCTATCGATGGCGAAGAATTTGACGGCGGCAAAGCTTCTGATTTCGTTCTGGCCATGGGTCAGGGTCGTATGATCCCAGGTTTCGAAGAAGGTATCCTTGGCCATAAAGCGGGCGAAGAATTTACCATCAACGTTAACTTCCCTGAAGATTACCATGCAGAAAACCTGAAAGGGAAAGCTGCCCAGTTCGCTATCGTTCTGAAGAAAGTAGAACAGCGTGAACTGCCAGAACTGACTGAAGAATTCATCAAGCGTTTCGGCGTGGCTGATGGTTCTGTTGAAGGTCTGCGTGCTGAAGTGCGTAAAAATATGGAACGCGAGCTGAAAGGCGCAGTCCGTAACCGCATCAAGACCCAGGTTATCGATGGTCTGGTGAAAGCGAATGAAATCGATGTCCCGTCTGCACTGGTTGATGGCGAGGTTGACGTTCTGCGTCGCCAGGCTGCGCAGCGTTTTGGTGGCAACGAGAAACAAGCGCTGGAACTGCCTAAAGAACTGTTCGAAGAGCAAGCTAAACGCCGTGTGGTTGTTGGCCTGCTGCTGGGCGAAGTGATCAGCAAAAAAGAACTGCAAGCTGATGAAGATCGCGTGAAAGCCCTGATCGAAGAAATGGCTTCTGCGTATGAAGATCCGCAGGAAGTTGTTGAGTTCTACAGCAAAAACAAAGAGCTGATGAACAATATGCGTAACGTTGCACTGGAAGAGCAAGCAGTCGAAGCATTGCTGACCGACGCCAAAGTAACTGAAAAAGCCACCACCTTCAGTGACCTGATGAATCAGGCCCCTGCTGCGTAATGTGCTGAACGCTATTGAGCTTTTCATGCTCAGATGACAGAGCCCGTGGCAATATGCTGCGGGCTTTTTCATTTATGGCAAAAGGACATTCCTGCGCTTCATGTGTTATTTGCACTATATTTAAAGTACTGATAAAACATTTAAGAGCTTGATATAGAGTCTTAACTCGTTGGGAAGCTACGGGTGCAGCTCGACAAAATCTGGAGGATTTCTCAACGCCAGAGGGCGAAGCCTTGTGAGTTATCACGATAGGGAAGGCGTAGGGTAGCGCAGTTGGCGTGTAAAAGAATTTTCCTACTCAACTTGAAAATGACCTGGTTGTCCCCCAACTGTTGAAGATAGTAAGGCTGTTGAGTTATGGCAGCACACGACTGATTGATAATGACCGTCTGAATGAGTGGGGCGAGCTGGCGTTTGAGCATGGTCATCATTGGCTATCTCAAGTAGAATCGGTTAAAAATGGCGCCGAAGTGAATTATATCTAGGAGACGGTAATGTCATACAGTGGCGAAACAGAACAATTTGCACCTAACATGGCTCTTGTACCCATGGTCGTAGAGCAGACTTCCCGTGGTGAGCGCTCATACGATATCTATTCACGCCTGTTGAAGGAACGTATAATCTTTTTGACCGGTCAGGTTGAAGACCATATGGCTAACCTGATTGTGGCGCAAATGCTGTTTCTTGAAGCAGAAAACCCGGAAAAAGATATTTTTCTCTACATCAATTCCCCGGGTGGGGTGATTACTGCGGGTATGTCAATTTATGACACAATGCAGTTTATCAAACCAGACGTCAGTACCATCTGTCTGGGACAGGCGTGTTCAATGGGGTCATTCCTGTTGGCTGCCGGGGCTAAAGGCAAGCGTTTCTGCCTGCCGAATTCACGCGTAATGATTCACCAGCCATTGGGTGGCTTCCAGGGTCAGGCGACGGATATTGAAATCCATGCCAGAGAGATTCTGAAAGTTAAAGCCCGCATGAATGAGCTGATGGCGAAACATACGGGTCAACCTCTTGAAGTAATAGAGCGCGACACTGAGCGCGACCGTTTCTTGTCTGCAGAACAATCTGTAGAGTATGGCTTGGTAGACTCCGTGATGAGCCACCGTCCCTGATGGCTCATGTCTGGTGCCGATAGGCTATAATTTACAGGCTCCCTGATGTAGAGGGCGTTAACTTTCGGCGATCAGAACGGTTAACAAGTCACTGGTCGTGCTGCTGCGGTATGGCAGCGGGACAGATATTAATGAAGAGGTTTACTGATGACAGATAAGCGCAAAGACGGTTCAGGAAAGCTGCTGTACTGCTCTTTTTGCGGCAAAAGCCAGCATGAAGTGCGTAAGCTGATTGCCGGGCCGTCAGTGTATATCTGCGATGAATGTGTTGATTTGTGCAATGACATTATTCGCGAAGAGATTAAAGAGGTGGCTCCGCACCGCGAGCGTAGTGCTTTGCCAACGCCACATGATATCCGCCAGCACCTGGATGACTATGTCATTGGTCAGGAGCAGGCCAAGAAAGTATTGGCTGTGGCGGTATATAACCATTACAAACGTCTGCGCAGTGGTGATAGCAGCAATGGTATCGAACTGGGCAAGAGTAACATTCTGCTGATTGGTCCGACCGGTAGCGGTAAAACGCTGTTGGCAGAAACGCTGGCGCGTTTTCTGGATGTACCTTTCACGATGGCAGATGCCACCACCTTGACCGAAGCCGGTTATGTGGGTGAAGACGTTGAGAATATCATTCAGAAGCTGTTGCAGAAATGCGATTACGATGTACAGAAGGCCCAGCGCGGTATTGTGTATATCGATGAAATTGACAAAATTTCGCGTAAGTCTGACAACCCCTCCATCACCCGTGACGTTTCAGGTGAAGGTGTGCAACAGGCATTGCTGAAACTGATTGAAGGTACGGTTGCCGCTGTTCCTCCGCAGGGGGGGCGTAAACATCCTCAGCAGGAGTTTCTGCAGGTGGATACCTCCAAGATCCTGTTTATCTGCGGCGGTGCATTTGCCGGTTTGGATAAAGTGATCGGCCAGCGTATCAATACAGGTACCGGCATCGGCTTTGGTGCAACGGTTAAAGGCAAAGCAGAGAAAGCGACCGAAGGTCAGTTGCTGGCTCAGGCAGAACCTGAAGATTTGATTAAATTTGGTCTGATCCCAGAATTCATTGGCCGTTTGCCGGTAGTGGCGACGCTGAGTGAACTGAGTGAAGATGCGCTGATTCAGATCCTGAAAGAGCCGAAGAATGCCCTGACCAAACAGTACCAGGCGTTGTTCAATCTTGAAGGTGTGGAACTTGAATTCCGCGAAGAGGCGTTGAATGCCATCGCCAAGAAAGCCATGGCGCGCAAGACGGGGGCTCGTGGTCTGCGTTCCATCGTTGAAGGTGCGTTACTTGATACCATGTACGATCTGCCTTCATTGGAGAGCGTAGAAAAAGTGGTTATTGATGAGTCGGTCATCGCCGGGCAATCCGAGCCGTTGCTGATTTATGGTAAGCATGAAGCGCAGCAAGCTTCTGGCGAATAATTAACCATTTTTTCCAGAGAGTTAGCAGCCAAATGGGGGATTTTTTCCCCCATTTGTTTTTCCTCGCATTCTTATCGTTGAATGTAAGATATTCATCCCCATATACTCAATAACCTACTTGCTGAAACCCTGAAAAGTGGAGTTTCACGAGATTTCCTTAACCTGGCGGAAGCTAAACTAAGAGAGAGCTCTATGAATCCTGAGCGTTCTGAACGCATAGAAATCCCCGTATTGCCTCTGCGCGATGTGGTGGTTTATCCGCACATGGTGATCCCGTTATTTGTTGGTCGGGAGAAATCGATTCGGTGCCTTGAAGCCGCAATGGATCACGATAAAAAGATCATGCTGGTGGCGCAGAAAGAGGCCTCAACGGATGAACCAGGTGTCAACGATCTCTTTTCAGTAGGGACCGTTGCATCGATCCTGCAAATGCTGAAGCTGCCAGACGGTACAGTAAAAGTACTGGTAGAAGGCTTGCAACGAGCGCGTATAACCACCCTGTCTGACAGTGGTGAACATTTTGCTGCCCAGGCGGAATATCTTGACTCACCAGCTATTGATGAGCGTGAGCAGGAAGTTTTAGTACGTACAGCGATTAATCAGTTTGAAGGTTACATCAAACTGAACAAAAAAATTCCGCCGGAAGTGCTGACTTCTTTGAACAGCATTGATGATGCTGCGCGTCTGGCTGACACCGTTGCTGCGCATATGCCGCTGAAATTAAGCGACAAGCAGTCAGTACTTGAAATGTTCGACATTACCGAACGCCTGGAATATCTGATGGCGATGATGGAATCGGAGATCGATCTGTTGCAGGTTGAGAAACGTATTCGCAATCGCGTCAAAAAGCAGATGGAAAAGAGCCAGCGTGAGTACTATCTGAATGAGCAAATGAAAGCCATTCAGAAAGAGCTGGGCGAAATGGATGACGCCCCGGACGAGCATGAGGCGCTGAAGCAAAAGATTGAAGCGGCAAAAATGCCGAAAGATGCGCGTGAGAAAACGGAAGCTGAGTTGCAGAAGCTGAAGATGATGTCGCCGATGTCTGCCGAGGCGACCGTTGTCCGTGGTTATATCGACTGGATGCTTCAGGTTCCGTGGAACAGCCGCAGCAAAGTGAAAAAAGATCTGCTGAAAGCGCAGGAAGTGCTCGATACCGACCATTATGGTCTTGAGCGCGTCAAAGACCGTATCCTTGAATACCTGGCGGTTCAGAGCCGTGTCAGCAAGATCAAGGGACCGATCCTGTGTCTGGTTGGGCCTCCGGGCGTGGGTAAAACCTCGCTGGGTCAGTCCATTGCCCGTGCAACGGGACGTCAGTATGTGCGTATGGCGTTGGGTGGCGTACGTGATGAGGCCGAAATACGCGGCCATCGCCGTACCTACATCGGTTCAATGCCAGGCAAGTTGATCCAGAAAATGGCAAAAGTTGGGGTTAAAAACCCACTCTTCCTGTTGGATGAGATCGACAAGATGTCGTCTGACATGCGAGGCGATCCGGCGTCTGCACTGCTCGAAGTTCTTGATCCAGAACAGAACGTGGCATTTAACGATCACTATCTGGAAGTGGATTATGATCTGTCCGATGTCATGTTTGTTGCTACGTCAAACTCGATGAATATCCCGGCACCGCTGTTGGACCGTATGGAAGTGATTCGTCTTTCCGGTTATACCGAAGATGAGAAACTGAACATTGCGATGCAACATTTGCTGCCGAAACAACTCGAACGTAACGCGCTGAAAAAAGGCGAGTTAACGGTTAATGAGAGTGCGATTGTTGGTATCATCCGCTACTACACCCGCGAAGCCGGTGTGCGTAGTCTGGAACGTGAAATCTCCAAACTGTGCCGTAAGGCGGTTAAACAGTTGCTGATGGATAAAACCCTCAAGCATATCGAGATAAACGGCGACAATCTGAAGGATTTCCTCGGCGTACAGCGTGTCGACTATGGTCGTGCCGATACAGAAAACCGTATTGGCCAGGTTACCGGGCTGGCGTGGACGGAAGTGGGCGGCGATCTGCTGACCATCGAAACGGCTTGTGTGCCGGGTAAAGGCAAACTGACCTATACCGGTTCGCTGGGCGAAGTTATGCAGGAATCCATTCAGGCAGCACTGACCGTTGTGCGTGCCCGTGCGGATAAACTGGGCATCAACCCTGATTTTTACGAAAAACGTGATATTCACGTTCACGTACCTGAAGGCGCGACGCCAAAAGATGGTCCAAGTGCGGGTATCGCGATGTGTACGGCGTTGGTTTCCTGTCTGACCGGTAATCCGGTGCGTGCCGATGTGGCAATGACGGGTGAAATTACGCTGCGTGGTCATGTTCTGCCAATTGGCGGGCTGAAAGAGAAGTTGCTGGCAGCTCACCGCGGCGGCATCAAAACCGTACTGATTCCGGACGAGAATAAACGCGATCTGGAAGAGATCCCGGCGAACATTATTGCCGATTTGGATATCCATCCGGTGAAGCGGATCGATGAAGTTTTGAACCTTGCATTACAAAATCCGGCGTTCGGCGCACAGCCTGTCGCGGTAAAATAGTGACGTACAGCAAAAACAATGGATAAAAGCAGGGCTGGCAGGCTAAATCTTACTTGCCAGCCTTTTTTTGTGCCGCTAAGTTAGATCCCTGTCTAACAACGCTTTGTCGCCGTCTGGTGACTTGCATCGAAATGACAGGCTTGCTATAAAAGCTGCGCGGTCGCGTGGGTAAGGATTGTTGGAGCGCGACAATAGAATTCTAGAGGGGAAGAAGAGTGAATAAGTCACAACTGATCGACAAAATTGCCGCAGGTGCTGATATTTCCAAAGCAGCAGCTGGACGTGCTTTAGATGCAATCATTGCTTCTGTTACAGAGTCTCTGAAGGAAGGGGATCAGGTCGCTCTGGTTGGTTTCGGTACTTTTGCAGTGCGCGAACGTTCTGCCCGCACTGGCCGTAATCCGCAGACAGGCAAAGAAATCGATATTCCAGCAGCAAAAGTGCCGGGTTTCCGCCCAGGTAAAGCTCTTAAAGATTCCGTAAACTGATTACCCGATGACTGTGTCCAACGTCAGGCATGTTTATGCTAAACAATCACCTGACGTCACTGAGTTGGTAAGGTAAGATACAAGGCGCATCGAAGTGATGCGCTTTTTTTATTTCATGCGCCATGAGCGTTATGCGGCACATGCGTTATTCTGGCGGGCTTGTCGGTAACGCGGGCAGTATTTGCATGCAGCGATATCTCGCTGCAACCTGCGGATTACCGCAGGGAATGTTGGGCACTCACGTGTCTGCGCAGGGTTTTTAATCCACATTACAGCGGAGTGTTGTCACACTATGATGGACAATTTACGCGCGGCCTCCAGTCATGTCGCGCTCAAAGTCATCCTGGCTATCATCATCTTGTCATTCATATTGACTGGGGTGGGTAACTACCTGGTCGGTGGTTCAAACGACTATGCAGCTAAAGTCAATGGTCAGGAAATTGGTCGTGCCCAGTTGGAACAGGCGGTGCAAAACGAGCGCGCCCGTTTACAGCAGCAGATGGGCGAGAATTTTTCTGCACTGGCTGGCAGCGAAGGTTACATGCAGCAAATGCGTCAGCAAGTGTTGAATCAGTTGATTGACGTCGCTTTACTGGATCAATATGCCAGAAAGCTGGGCATCTCTATCAGCGACGAGCAAGTCAAACAGGCTATCTTCAAGACGCTTGCTTTCCAGACCAATAATCAGTTTGATAACGAGAAATACCTGAACTCAGTCCGGGCGAATGGTTATACGCCAGATGCCTATGCGCAGTTGCTGCGTCGTCAGATGATTAGTCAGCAGCTCAATCAGGCATTTGCAGGCAGTGATTTTGTCTTGCCTGCTGAAGTGCAGAATATCGCTGATTTGGTGCTGCAAGAGCGTGATATCCGTCTGGCGACTTTCGATACCGACGCGCTGGCTGCCAAACAGCAGGTCACTGATGATGAGCTGAAAGCCTACTACGATCAGAACAAAAACAACTTCATCGCCCCTGAGCAGGTCAAAGTCAGTTACATCGCGATGGATGCAGCAGCAATGCAGGACAAGGTTAGCGTCAGCGATGATGAAATTGCAGCTTACTACGACCAGCACAAAAGTAGCTTTGGGCAACCTGAACGCAAGAAATTCGCGGTGATTGTGCTGAAGACGGAAGCTGATGCAAAAGCGGTTATTGCCGAGCTGACGAAAGGCGCTGATTTCGCTGAACTGGCGAAAACCAAATCTACTGATACGTTCACGGGCCAGCGCGGCGGTGAATTGGATTGGATGGAGCCGGACACCACGCTGCCTGAATTCAAAGAGGCAAATCTGACTGAGAAAGGACAGATTTCGGATGTCATTAAATCATCTTCTGGCTATCTG
The DNA here is from genome assembly GCF_003332275.1 of Edaphovirga cremea. Lineage (GTDB taxonomy): Bacteria > Pseudomonadota > Gammaproteobacteria > Enterobacterales > Enterobacteriaceae > Edaphovirga > Edaphovirga cremea. The sequence goes on from NZ_QOVA01000001.1 coordinate 105,121, forward strand.
GTTGTGCGCCTTAACGACATTCAGCCAGAGCAGGTGAAACCTCTGACCGAAGTGCGTGACAGCGTTCTGGCCAAGCTCAAGCAAGAGAAAGCCCTTGATGCCTATTATGCACTGCAGCAGAAAGTCAGCGAAGCCGCTACCAGTGATAATGAATCCCTGGCGTCTGCGGAAGAAGCATCTGCCCTGAAAGTGGTGCACACGGATTGGTTCAACCAGAACTCAATTCCTGAAGCAATCAACTTCAAGCCGGTTGTACAGAATATTTTTGACGGCTCACTGATTGGTGCGAATGGTACTCCTGGAAGCAACTCGGATGTGATTACCGTTGATGGCGATCGCGCTTTTGTTGTTCGTGTCGAAGGTCATAAACCTGAAGCGGTCAAACCTTTTGATGAAGTACGCGATCAAGTCACCGTACTGGTAAAACGTCAGAAAGCTGAACAACAGGCACGCGTTGACGCAGAGAAACTGCTGGCAGACCTCAAGCAGGGTAAAGGCGAAGAGGCACTGAAAGCAGCGGGATTGGCTTTTGGTGAAAAGCAGAAGGTGCAGCGTTCACAGCAACCCGGTGCTTTTGAGCAGAGCGTATACGCGATGCCACAACCGAAGAAAGATCAACCAACCTTCGCCGTGTCTGAGGACGCCAAAGGGAATGTGGTCTTAATCGAACTGACAGCGGTAAATGCAGGTAAATTGCCTGAGACTGAAATCCAGAATTTCTCTCAGCAGATTCAGGAAGGTGCAGCGAATATCACTTATGATTCCCTGTTGGCCAACTTGCACAAAGAAGCGAAGATCACGTTGGGTACGGGTGCACAAACGCAGTAATCCTCGCAGCAAAATGTAACTCGTTGCAAAAACAAAAGGTCGCTTTCGCGGCCTTTTCCACATTTTGAATCCCTCAATTGTTGCTTTCCCCGCATTACGGCACTGTAGCCATGCTGTCAAACAAAGGGAGGAAACAGCATGAAAAAATTAGGAATTAGGTCACTTTCACTCGCATTGGCACTTGGACTTTGCAGCTTACCCGTGATGTTGCAGGCGGCACCCAATGCCGATACCAAAGCACCTGTTTCGCTCAGTGACTCAAATAAAAAAGTGGAAAAGACACCGCAAAGTGCGCAAGCAACAGAGCAAAGTCAAACGGTGGAAAAGCCCGTGAATATCAATACGGCAACGGCGGAGGAGTTTGCACAGGGACTGAGTGGGGTTGGACTGAAAAAAGCGGAGGCCATTGTCACCTATCGCGAAGAGTTTGGTCCTTTTACCGACATTGAACAATTGCAGGAGGTACCCGGAATCGGTCCTTCCTTGATTGAAAGAAACATGTCACGCCTGAAATTGTGATCCGGATCGCGGCTACAGTTTCTGGATTTCTGTAGTCGCGATGCTCTGCTACGCTAACATGAGAAGTCCGACCAGTGCGTCAAAGAACGCACTTTTCTTTTATTAGTCCCGAAATATTTAGAGATGCAGGTAACAGCAAGCGAATAACGCGTAATGCCCTGCAACTTCAAGTACGAAGGGGATAGACGGAGCAGTCATTCACCTATGCATACCTTAATTAAAGTTCGTGGTTTTCATATCGATGTTTATCAACATGTTAATAATGCGCGTTATCTCGAATTCCTTGAGGAAGCGCGTTGGGAGTGGTTGGCGCAGTTGAATGGTTTTCGCTGGATGCATGAAAATAACATCGCCTTCATCGCAGTGAATATCAATATCAACTATCGCAAGCCTGCTGTGTTGGGCGATATGTTGCGTATAGACAGCACACTGGATCGGCTGAATGGTAAAAGTGGTGTCATTAATCAGGTGATAACCCGTATTTCTGATGATGCGCCCGTGGTAGATGCGGCACTGACCTTTGTTTGCATCGATCTGAAAACACAAAGAGCATTACCACTAGAAGGAGAGTTGCTGGAAAAACTACAGGAACTGAAACGTCAGGATGAGGCTTCCTGATATCTTTCTTTGGAGACTAACTACCGTCGACGAGATAAATCATTCCACATTCTGTCCTGTTCTTCCCCGTCCTGCTAAAAACAGGACGGGCTGCTAATTATCGTAAACCCGTTTTATGCTTTAGGCTAAGCATCACCTGTTGCTGATTTTGTTGGTATTGTTGCAGGCCCTTGGCGCGAAGGTGACAGGCGGCACAGGTACCGCATCCATCGCCTTGAATACCGTTGTAGCAAGTCAGGGTGTCGTGGCGTACTTTATCAAGCTGCTGATAATAATCGGCCAAGGCCCAGGTTTCGGCTTTATTCAGCCACATTAATGGTGTCTCGAAGCGAATGTCCCGGGCGATACCAAGCGAAATGGCATGGTTCAGGGCTTTGACAAATTCATCCCGACAATCGGGATAGCCGGAAAAATCGGTTTCACATACGCCAGTAATGACCGCTTCAGCGTCAATCTGATAGGCATAGATCGCAGCCAGCGTCAGAAAAAGGATATTACGGCCAGGGACAAACGTGCTTGGAAGTTGACTGGAGGACTCGCTTTCGTAATCAGGCACCGGAATGTTGTCGCGAGTGAGGCTGCTGATGGCAAGCTCGTTAAGCAGGCCGACATCCAACACTTTATGGGCTCTGGCACCTAACTCAGCCGACAGCTTTTTCGCGACGTCAATTTCTGCCCGATGACGCTGGCCATAATCAAACGTAATGCAATGCGCTTCATCATATTGATGAAGCGCCTGGATCAGGCACGTTGTTGAATCTTGCCCACCGCTGAATACGACAACTGCTTTTTTCATCTGCTTACCTTTATCCGACTCGGCTCCCACCTGCTTACAAGCGGACAGGAGAATGAATGCAGACATGGTACTTTTCTTCGCTGCTGTTGGGTAGTCTTGAAGGCAAGCCGCACAATAAGGTATTTACTCAAGAGGTGGCGGGATCCATGCCTGCGAAAAATCAAACCAGCCCCACGCAGTGAGTTGAACACCGTTAACCCTTGGTGGCGCGCTGACCTGATATTGATAATTAAACAGTGGCGTTATCAGACCATTTTGCATCAACCCTTCAAAATAGTGCTGCAGGCTGGCCGAGCGCAGTAAAGCATCTTCAATTTGCTGTATGTCGAGCAGGGTGGATTGCAGATGCTCCCACGCGCCAGGCGGCAGAATGCCCTGCCATAAAGGATCTTGCCTCAACCAATTTTCCAGTGTGGCTTCTGGCGCTTCACCGATTAACCTATCACCCAGCAATAAATCTACCGTATCGACCTGTTCTGCCCCCATCCAGAGTTTGCCGGGATGATAAATGATCTCTAACTGGCAGCCTTCTGCGGCGAGAAGTTGTTGCAGTGCTTGCGTGACCGCTTCCAGTTCCAGCGGGGGATGGTAAAGCAATGTGAGTTTTTTCGGCAAGGAGATGTCGTCAACCTGCTGTTCTGGTATTTGCCAGCCAGGCAACATATCTCGGCTGGGCGTAATGAGGTTGGTGTCAATTGGCAAATTATCCAGTAGACGGGATCGCTGGATCAGCATGATCACTTTCTGCGCCTGTTGCTGATTCAACGTCTTACGGCGCAAATTGATGGCCAGATAACAGAATCCCAGGCTGGTACTGCGGCTGACAGGTTGTGCGAGTGGCAGCTCCTCTTTTCCTCCCAGCGTGATTCTCACCGGATGTTGGCAACTCACGCCAACCGACTGGTTAAAAATCTGCGGGGTTATCCAATATTCAATCGCTGCCAGATAAGGATGCTGCAAGTGGTAATAGCTATGCTGTTCAAGCCGGATCAGTCTCTCATTGAACGTCATCAAGCGAAAAGGGCCGCTACCGAGGGTGGCATTGTCTGGATGGGCCATCAGGCAAGTAAAATCAGCCAGACGATGTGCCAGCCAGTAGTCAGGCTCATGCAAATCAAATTGCAGGCATAGGGCGTGGGGCAGGGTGATCTGCGCGATGTTACGTAAACAGGCTTCTGTTCTGGGCGCGTCCCTGAGTTGTTGCAGCGTTAGCAATAATTGCTGTGCCGTAAGGTCTTCACCATTGTGCCAATGCAATTGGCTGCGCAAGAAGAAACACCAGGTTCTTCCTTCATTCGACAACTGCCAGTGGTGCGCCATATCGGGTTGCGGTTCGGGCGAACCGGTCACAAAACGGGTCAGACCGGCAAAAAGCGAATGAACCAAGTGTTGTTCGGCCCTGCCGGTAATGGTCTGGGGATTAAGGGTTTCAAGCGGACGATAATAGGGGATTCGCAACGTTGGGCTGTCAGCGTGCCATTGCCCGCCCATGTGGGGGGAAAGCAGTGTTTGCAGGTGCGCAGAATCAAGTTGGGTCAACTCCAGCGCTGCCGAATGGTCGCCTGACTTAAGCAATTGTTGTAAAAAGTTTTTGCGCAACTCTTCTGGAGTAATGAGGCACTCAAGCACTGCTCGTTTGGAACGGCCGGGTTGGGATTGCCAGCGCACCCACCCCTCAAGCTGTAGTTGTTGCACCAGCGTGCGGGCATGCCGTTCACTACAGATAAATATTTTCGCCAGCTCCGCGACGGTAAGCGTCACTTCATGGGCACCTGTCGATTGATACAAGCGCTGATATTGTTTTAATCGATTCAAAATACGCATGAGCTAAACCCGGCACTGTTTTTATAAAGTGTTCACTATTAGTTCCGTAAATACCACGCCATACTGACATCTCTGCTGTGAAGATCACATTCCAAGGGGTTCTGATGGTTCGTTTAGCCGCATTCGATATGGATGGCACATTATTGATGCCTGACCACCAGATAGGACAACTGTCTTTGGAGACACTGTTTCAGCTCAATAATCATGGTGTGATACTGACATTCGCGACGGGTCGTCATTATATTGAAATGAAAAGCGTTCTGGCCCGAGCTGGTTTGCAAGGGCATTTGATTACCGGGAATGGTACGCAAATTCATGATATGGAAGGTAATAAATTGCAGGGTGTCGATTTGCCACCCGATGTTGCTTACCACGTTCTGCACAGCCATTGGGATACTCACGCCAGCATGCATGCGTTCCGGGAAGAGGGATGGTTTACTGCGTATGATCAACCTCGTATGTTACTTGCCCATAAGTTCAGCGGTTTTCATTACCAACTGACCGACCTTCGAACCTTACCTGCCTTCGGTAATAACAAAGTCTGCTTCTGTGGCGCTTATGACGATCTGTTGCGGTTGAAAATCCAGTTGGAAGAGCAATTTACCGGTCAGGTGGATTTCTGTTTTTCTGCGGCGGATTGCTTGGAGGTTCTGCCGCTGGGGTGTAACAAAGGTTCTGCGCTGGCGATTTTAAGCGAACACCTCGGCGTGACATTGGCGCAGTGCATGGCATTTGGTGATGCAATGAATGACAAAGAGATGTTGGAGAGCGTGGGACAGGGTTTGGTTATGGGGAATGCACTGTCGGAATTGAAAAATCAACTGCCACATCTTCCGGTTATCGGCCCTTGCAGTAAGCAGGCCGTAGCCCACTATTTACAACATTGGCTGCATTCACCTCACCTCAGTTATTCCCCCGAATACTGAGGTCTTCTTGCTGGCCGGCCGGATACTCACTATCCGGCTTTTTTTGGCCTGTCATATTATATTCCGCTCAGCGCTGCCTCAAAGGAGGACAGATCGCCAATGTTATTGGCAACCCATTGTGGATCGTAATAGGTGTCGAGATAGCGTTCTCCGCTGTCACACAGCAAGGTGACAATGGAACCCTGCTCGCCTGCATCCCTCATTTTAATCGCCAGTTGCAGTGCGCCCCACACGTTGGTACCGGTAGAAGCCCCGACTTTGCGTCCCAGTTTTTTCTCCAGCCAATGAATCGTCGCTATGCTTGCTGCGTCAGGCACTTGCATCATGCTGTCGATCACCTCAGGGATAAAAGACGGCTCCGCGCGCGGACGCCCAATTCCCTCAATGCGGCTACCACATTGGCCCGTTATCGAACGGTCTTTTTGCTGAAAGCAGGGGTAAAACACCGAGTTTTCAGGATCAACTACCATGAGTTCGGTTGGATGGCCTTTATAGCGAATGTAGCGGCCCAATGTGGCCGATGTGCCGCCAGTTCCTGCGCTCATCACCAGATAGCGCGGTATAGGGAAAGGTTCCCGTTCCATCTGTCGGAAAATACTGTCAGCGATATTATTGTTTCCGCGCCAGTCAGTTGCGCGCTCAGCATAGGTAAACTGATCCATATAGTGGCCGTGCAGTTCTTTGGCCAATTGTTCCGAGGCGGCATAAATTTGCCCTGACTGTTCGACAAAGTGGCAGCGACCGCCGTAAAACTCGATTTGTTCTATTTTTCGCCGGGCGGTGCAGGTAGGCATAACTGCGATGAAGGGCAGGCCAATCATGCGCGCGAAATAGGCTTCCGAAATAGCGGTGCTGCCGGAAGATGCCTCGATAATGGTGGTGCCCTCTTTAATCCAGCCATTGCACAGACCGTAAAGAAACAGCGAACGGGCCAGTCGGTGTTTGAGGCTGCCGGTAGGATGGGTGCTTTCATCTTTCAGATAGAGGGAAATCCCTGGAAAATCCGACAGCGCCAAACGCATGAGATGGGTATCCGCCGAACGCTGATAGTCGGCTTCGATTTCATTGATGGCACGAGTAACCCAAGAATTGGTCATAAAACATCCCCGAAGGAAAAGTGATTTCTATGAACCAGCATAACGGGAATTGAAGAAAAAAAGATTGCCATTTCCTCTTCATGATCGCCTAATAAGAGAAATATTTTCTCTAAAAGAACGCTATGTTAGATAAAACCGACCGGAAACTGCTTTGCTTGTTACAGCAGGACTGCACATTATCGCTTCAAGTGTTGGCCGAGGCGGTTAATCTGACGTCTACACCGTGCTGGAAACGGCTAAAACGCCTGGAAGATGAAGGGTTCATCAGGGGGCGGGTCGCGCTTCTGGACCACGAAAAATTGGGGCTGTCGCTGACCGCTTTTGTGATGATAAAAACACAGCAGCATAACAGCGATTGGTATCAACGATTCGTCAAACAGACCAAGGATATGCCCGAGGTTCTGGCATTTTACCGCATGGCGGGTGAATTCGACTATTTGATGCAGGTGCGCGTCGCTGATATGAAAAGTTATGACGGATTTTATAAGCGTCTGGTCAATGCCGTTCCGGGGCTGATTGACGTGACATCCAGCTTTGCGATGGAAGAGATCAAATACACCACGATTTTACCCGTACCTGAGTAAAAGTTTCATTAAATCCGCATTTAACGATGTTATTCTATCGCCAAAGTCTGTCGAAACAGCCCAATAAATCCAACTAGGAATCAAACTGCGTGAGATTGTTTGCCCAATTAGGCTGGTACTTCCGCCGGGAATGGCGTCGTTATCTCGGAGCGGTGGCCTTGCTGATTATCATAGCCATACTACAGCTCTTACCGCCAAAACTGGTGGGTGTGATTGTTGACGGTATTACTGAGAAACAGATGACGGCCTCTGGGGTGTTGGCCTGGATTGGCGTGATACTGGTCACCGGGATTATCGTTTATCTGCTGCGTTATTTATGGCGCGTGATGCTCTTTGGGGCGTCCTATCAACTGGCCGTTGAACTGCGGGAAAGTTTTTACCGTCAGTTAAGTCGCCAGCATCCTGCCTTTTACTTGCGTCACCGGACGGGTGATTTGATTGCGCGGGCAACCAATGACGTTGACCGGGTGGTATTTGCTGCGGGTGAAGGCGTGCTCACGCTGGTGGATTCACTGGTGATGGGCTGCGCGGTGCTTATTGTGATGAGTACGCAGATTAGTTGGCAATTGACGCTGTTGTCACTGGTGCCGATGCCGATTATGGCAATAGTGATCAAACACTATGGCGATCAACTTCATCAGCGGTTTAAATCGGCACAGGCGGCCTTTTCCTCGCTGAATGATCAGGCACAGGAGAGTTTGACCAGCATCCGCATGATCAAAGCCTTTGGGCTTGAGGATCACCAATCCAATCAATTTGCTGATGTCGCCGCCGATGCGGGGGCGAAAAACATGCGTGTGGCCCGTGTTGATGCCCGGTTTGATCCCACGATTTATATCGCGATTGGGATGGCCAATCTGCTGGCTATTGGCGGCGGGGGCTGGATGGTGGTAAATGGCCTGCTGACGCTTGGTCAACTCACCAGTTTTGTCATGTATTTGGGTCTGATGATTTGGCCGATGCTGGCATTGGCGTGGATGTTCAATATTGTTGAGCGCGGAAGTGCCGCTTATGGCCGCATCCGCAGCCTGCTGGATGAAGCTCCCTCGGTCGTCGACGGCGAAATTGAACTCCCGGCTGGGCGTGCCACGCTTGACGTCAATATTGTCAACTTCCATTACCCTGAAAATTCACAGCCAGCATTGCATGATGTGCATTTTTCGCTGGCACCGGGACAAATGTTGGGGTTATGTGGACCGACTGGAGCCGGGAAAAGTACGCTGTTGACGTTGATACAGCGGCAATTCGATGTGACGGAAGGAGAACTGTGCTATCACCAGCTCCCTTTGGTCTCGATCCGCCTTGATGACTGGCGTAGCCGTATTGCGGTAGTCAGTCAGACACCTTTTCTGTTTTCAGATACCGTGGCGCAGAATATTGCACTGGGCAATCCGGATGCTACGCAGGAACAGATTGAAAATGCGGCTAAATTGGCCAGTGTTCATGAAGATATCCTGCGCCTGCCGCAGGGTTACGACACCGAAGTTGGGGAGCGCGGCGTGATGTTGTCGGGTGGACAGAAACAGCGAATCTCGATTGCCCGCGCACTGTTGCTGGATGCTGAAATCCTGATTCTTGATGATGCGTTGTCCGCCGTCGATGGACGAACCGAGCATAACATTTTGCATAACCTGCGCCAGTGGGGAGAGCATCGTACCGTGATTATCAGTGCGCACCGTTTGTCAGCGTTGACCGAAGCCAGCGAAGTCCTGGTGTTCAACCACGGAACGGTTACCCAGCGCGGTCAGCATGAAAAACTGAGTACGGAGCCGGGGTGGTATCGGGATATGTATCGCTATCAGCAATTGGAAGCCGCGCTGGATGAGCCTGAACCGGAATCGTTGGAGATCATAACGAATGCGTAAAATCCAACAAAGCTGGCCTACGCTGAAACGTTTGTTGGCCTATGGCTCGCCGTATCGCAAGCCCTTGATCCTGGCCATAATTATGTTATGGGTTGCCGCCGCAGCGGAGGTTTGTGGGCCTATTCTGGTGAGTTATTTTATCGATCATGTTGTCGCCAAAGGGGAGTTACCGCTGGGTATTGTTACCCTTCTGGCCACTGGCTTTCTTCTGCTGCAATTGCTGGCGGCCTCTCTGCACTATTTTCAGGCACTTTTATTCAATCGTGCAGCGGTTGGCGTGGTACAAAATCTGCGTATTGATGTCATGGACGCGGCGTTACGCCAGCCACTGAGCGAGTTCGATATCCAACCCGTCGGCCAGCTCATTTCCCGGGTAACCAATGATACCGAGGTGATCAGGGATCTTTATGTCACCGTGGTTTCTACGGTATTGCGCAGCGTGGCGCTGATTGGCGCGATGCTGGTGGCGATGTACAGCCTCGACTGGCGGATGGCTACCATCGCTATCTGTATTTTCCCGGCGGTATTTCTGGTTATGGCGATTTATCAGCGCTATAGCACGCCGATTGTCCGCCGTGTGCGCAGCTATCTGGCCGACATTAATGATGGTTTCAACGAGATAATCAACGGAATGGGCGTGATCCAGCAATTCCGTCAGCAGTCGCGTTTTGGCAAGCGGATGAGCAATGCCAGTTGGTCTCACTATAACGCGCGTATGCAAACGCTGCGGCTGGAGGGTTTTCTGTTGAGACCTTTGCTCAGCCTGTTTTCGACAATGGTGCTGTGTGGATTGCTGATGCTGTTTGGTTTCAGCGCAGTAGGGTCAATTGGGGTCGGGGTGCTTTACGCCTTCATCAATTATCTTGGCAGACTCAACGAGCCGCTGGTGGAACTGATGTCGCAGCAGTCGATTCTGCAACAGGCGCTCGTCGCTGGGGAACGCATTTTTGAGCTGATGGATCGCGTCCAGCAACAGTATGGCGGTGATGACCGTCCGCTGACCAGCGGATGCATTGATGTCGATGATGTAAGCTTTGCATACCGCGCCGATAAAAAAGTACTGCAAAATATCTCGCTGACCGTTCCTTCCCGCGGTTTTGTCGCGTTGGTGGGGCACACCGGTAGCGGGAAAAGTACGCTGGCAAATCTGTTGATGGGATATTACCCCTTGAGTCAGGGGCAGATCCGTTTGGATGGCCGTCCGCTGGCGAGTTTGTCCCACTGGGTTCTGCGTCAGGGCGTGGCGATGGTTCAGCAAGATCCTGTGGTTCTCGCTGAATCAGTGTATGCCAACGTGACGCTGGGACGGCAGATTGAAGAGCAGGGAGTCTGGCGTGCGCTGGAGACGGTGCAACTGGCTGAACTGGTTCGTAATTTCCCTGAAGGTATTCATACGCGACTGGGTGAGCAGGGGAATAATCTCTCGGTAGGGCAGAAGCAACTGCTGGCGATGGCGCGGGTATTGGTTCAGGCTCCACAGATTTTGATTCTTGATGAGGCCACTGCCAATATCGATTCTGGTACGGAGCAGGCTATCCAGCGCGCGTTGCAGGCAATTCGCCAACGCACAACGCTGGTCGTGATCGCCCACCGTTTATCGACGATTGTGGATGCCGACACTATTTTGGTGTTACATCGTGGGCAGGCGGTAGAAAAGGGTTCCCATACCCAGTTGCTGGCACAGCAAGGTCGTTATTATCAGATGTTCCAGTTGCAGCAAGTCGGTGACGAATTGGCTGCCGGGCAAACGGAAAATCCTATGCTGATTCAAGAGCCTGCCAACTGATTTACCTGCTAACTGAAAGCCGTGCCTTGGTACGGCTTTTCACATTTTAGCTGTTCATAACTTCACTCCTCTCCCCCTTCGCACCATTTTCTGGCAATCACCCCTTCGTTTATCCGGGTTCTGCCCTCACAAAAGGCGTATTGCACTGTTTTTGTGCAACGCGGCCTTTCTCTATGCTCAGAAACCGCGGTTCGGGATTTACAGAGTACTCCGTAAGTCGCGCCACGCGCCGTAATTCCATGAATTTGAGTCTGAAAAAATTTCTGGCACAGCCTTTGCTTTAACCAATACGTATCGGGCGCGGGTTCAAACGCGACAGGCTCTTACTTCGAGGAGTGGCAATATGAAGCTGGTTACCGTGGTGATCAAACCGTTCAAACTGGAGGACGTGCGTGAAGCCCTGTCTTCTGTAGGAATTCAAGGACTGACCGTAACCGAAGTTAAAGGGTTTGGTCGTCAGAAGGGACACGCAGAGCTCTATCGCGGGGCGGAGTACAGCGTCAACTTTCTCCCAAAAGTAAAAATTGATATTGCCATTGCGGACGATCAACTGGATGAAGTGATTGATGTCATCAGCAAAGCGGCCTACACCGGCAAGATTGGCGATGGCAAAATTTTCGTTGCTGAATTGCAACGTGTTATTCGCATACGTACCGGCGAAACTGATGAAGCAGCGCTGTAATTTCAGGCTTGGATTAGCGAACTAGGGGTGGGTTTATAATGAAAAAACTTTTATCCATAATGGGCCTGGGTGCAGTAGCGATGCTGCCTTCTCTGGCTATGGCCGCGGCTCCCGCAGTGGCAGACAAAGCTGATAACGCCTTCATGATGATCTGCACCGCCCTGGTGTTGTTCATGACCATACCGGGCATTGCGTTGTTTTATGGCGGCTTGCTTCGCGGCAAGAACGTGTTGTCGATGCTCACTCAGGTCATGGTGTCCTTCGCTCTGGTCTGCGTGTTGTGGATGATTTATGGCTATAGCCTGGCTTTCAGTCCTGGCAATGCCTTCTTCGGTGGTTTCCAGACCGTTATGCTGAAAAGCATTGGTCTGACTGACCTGACAGGCACTTTCTATCAACTGATTCACGTTGTGTTCCAATGTTCGTTTGCGTGCATCACCGTGGCGCTGGTCGTGGGTGGTTTTGCTGAACGAATCCGTTTCTCTGCGGTACTGATTTTCACTGTTATCTGGCTGACCTTCTCCTACCTGCCGATTGCCCATATGGTATGGGGCGGTGGTCTCCTGGCAGCAGACGGTGCGTTGGATTTCGCAGGCGGTACCGTTGTGCATATCAATGCCGCGATTGCCGGTTTAGTGGGGGCTTATCTGCTGGGTAAACGTGCGGGTTACGGTAAAGAGTCGTTCAAACCACACAATCTGCCCATGGTATTCACGGGTGCAAGCATCCTGTATATCGGCTGGTTCGGTTTCAACGCAGGTTCAGCCAGTGCAGCCAATGAAATTGCTGCCCTTGCCTTCCTGAACACCGTTATCGCTACGGCTGGTGCAATCCTTTCCTGGGTGCTGGTTGAGTGGGCCGTACGTGGCAAACCTTCGCTGCTGGGCGCGTGTTCCGGTTGTATCGCAGGGTTGGTGGCAATCACCCCAGCCGCAGGTTTTGTGGGCGTCGGTGGCGCACTGATCATCGGTCTGGTGGGAGGCGTTGCTGGCCTGTGGGGCGTGGTGATGTTGAAAAAATGGCTGCATGCTGACGATACTTGTGACGTATTCGGTGTTCATGGCGTCTGCGGTATCGTAGGCTGTTTGCTGACGGGTGTGTTCGCTTCCACGTCTCTCGGTGGTATCGGGTACGCTGAAGGTGTGACCATGAGTCATCAAGTTTGGGTTCAGTTGTTCAGTGTTGGCGTCACTCTGGTATGGTCAGGTGTTGTCGCTTTCATTGCTTACAAAGTTGCCGGCATGATGGTTGGCCTGCGTGTTCCGGAAGAACAAGAACGCGAAGGTTTGGACGTAAACAGTCATGGCGAGAACGCCTACAACCAGTAATGGCGGGCGGACAAAGAGAGTAGTGCGCTAAAGTAATTATAAATTTAAAAAATAATGATGATCGCAAAGGGGGGACGATGAAAATATCGTCCCCCCTTTTCTTTGCGAATCGCATTTATTGATTTTAAACACAGAAATCAACGCTAGTGCGTATCGCGCAGACGCATGACGCCTTCCTGAACTGTCGAGGCGATCAGCGTTCCGTCGCGGGAATAGAATTGACCACGCACAAAGCCCCGCGCGCCTGATGCCGATGTACTCTCAACGGCGTACAGCAACCAGTCATCAAGGCGGAAAGGTCGATGGAACCACATCGAGTGGTCGATGGTCGCGATCTGTATTCTCGGTTCCAGAAAACCGGCTCCGTGCGGCTGCAAGGCAGTAACCAGGAAATGGAAGTCGGATGCATAGCCCAGAAGATATTGGTGAATCCGCAGATCATCCGGCATGGCACCGTTTGCCCGGAACCAGACATAACGCGTGGGTTCTTCAACAGTACCGACCAGCGGGTTATGAAATTTGACTGGCCGCATTTCGATGGGTTTCTGACCAGTAAATTTGTCCCTGAATTTTTCGGGGATCAGATGGGCCATGCTTGCAGCGATATCAGATTCTGACGCTAACTCCTCAGGCGGCGGTACGTCCGGCATGGTGTTCTGATGCTCAAATCCCTCTTCCTGGGTCTGGAAAGAGGCGGTCATATAAAAAATGGGTTTGCCGTTCTGCACCGCTTGCACCCGTCTGGCGCTGAAACTATTACCGTCACGCAGGACTTCGACGTCATAAATAATCGGCATACTGGTGTCACCGGGGCGTAGAAAGTAGCTGTGGAAGGAGTGAATTCCTCGTTCTGCTGGAACGCTCTGTTTGGCTGCATAAAGTGCCTGACCGACAACTTGCCCACCGAAAACCTGACGCAATCCCAGATCTTCACTTTGACCACGAAACAACCCTTCTTCCAGTTTTTCCAGATCCAGAAGATCCAGTAGATTTTGTAATACCTGACTCATGTGGTGGCCCCGTAGTGATATGCGAGAGAGGGCAGGGATGAAATCAAGAGTGCCATCGCGTGCTGCCGTCTGGCTGTAATAGTAGAGGATCGCCTGTATCTCAGAAACCAATTTTGGTTAGTTGCAGGAAATATTCAGATTTTTGTGCCACTATTATTAGGTATGGTGGTGAATGCCACTATTTAACGCCGGCTTTTTTTAGCTTGTCGGCAAGCTAATAATAAAAAAGGAGAGCGATTAAATGAAACTTTGGCAGATTGTAGGTGGAACCGCGCTGTCTTTGACTCTGGCTGGATGCGCCTCACATAGTGCGCCGCCGCCTCCACCGCCAGGTGTTGAGTCTACAGCCAGTGCGCAAACGACCATTGCACAGCCCGCAGTCACCGGGACGGTTAACATCAATCAGCGGATTGCATTACCGCCTAATGCTGTACTGACAGTCACGTTGTCTGACGCCTCTTTGGCCGATGCTCCCTCGAGAGTGATAGCACAGCGTGTAGGCCGTACTGAAGGCAAACAGGCTCCGTTCAGTTTTGTACTGCCGTATAATCCGGCAGAAATCCAACCCAATGCGCGGATTATTCTGAGTGCAGCGATCACTATCGACGGTCAAATGACGTTCACGACCGATACCATCAAAGAAGTGATCAACGGCGGTCAGGGGACTCAGGCTGATTTGCAATTGACTCCAGTCGCTTCAATACCGATCAACACCAAACCATCTGCGATGGGCCCAATGGACACGTCACCGAATGCGCCAATGCCTGCGCCGGTTAATCCTGCCCCAGCGCAAATTATTCAGTCATGGTAGTTTTAGTGGTTAATTACTCGGTATAATTGAGAGTAGACGTCAGAACGGCGATGAGTTTACGACTTCATCGCCGTATTTAAATTTTCCAGCCAAAGCGAACCAGATCGATGCGTCCGCCTGCTTCGAATGTTATGCCCTCAGAGAGTAAGGCTTGACGCTGGCGCTGGAAATCCTCACCTTGCAGCGAAATCTCCCCGCGACGATTCACCACCCGGTGCCAAGGTAGGGAACTGCCTTCAGGTAAACGCTTCAACACCCCACCCACTTGCCTCGCAGCCCGTGGTGAGCCTGCCAGGCTGGCGATTTCACCATAAGTGGTCACCCGACCTTCCGGGATAGCAGCGATCACCTGAAATACCCGTTGACGGAAATTATCTATTTCGGACATAGTCCCTCTACGGTTGTGGTAGCAGATGTATTTCAGTAGAAAACTGATTATGCCGCAGTGTTCTGGGCGCGAACAGCGTGAGGGCGTAAACTTATCTGCATATAAACCGACTTGTTGTACAAGAAAGCAACGGTCACGGCGGCGTAGCTTGCTTTTGGGCGGTGCTTAACCGATAATGCCCACCGCTTCAGAATACCGGAGCCGTCAACGTCAATGGAGGCCCTGTTGGTTCTCCCGCAACACTAACTTGTTAACTCGGTCAGGTCCGGAAGGAAGCAGCCGCAGCAGGCGTCGTGTGTGCCGGGATGTAGCTGGCAGGGTCTCCACCCATTTTAGCGTAGTAAACTCCCTTTTTTCTTTCCTGGCGCTTATTGGCGCAGATTTTTCATGTCTACAACATCCAGGACATGGCTAATTCAAGCAGATCCCAAACTACCGCGGTAGTTCCATAGGCCATAATAGTTTGCGCATAACGTTCCGCTGGAAGAAGCGAAGCGATCAAATGGGATTTGACCGAGAGCGACCTTGACCGCGCGACGGCGGAGTTCACTGGGGAGTGTTAAATCAGACATGTATAGGAATCTGAAAATAGTGCAGAAGGCGTAATGTAGGCGGGATTAATGTTTTCGCAGAGGAATTACTTTATCGCATTATAAGAAGAGGTTATGTGAGGACAAACGTTTCACTTTCCGGCTGGATAAATTAATGTGATGTCTGAGCCTTGGCATCGCTTACTGGCACTGGAAAATGGCACGCTGGATTTTGCTATTGGCGCATTAGACAGTACTGTTCCGACCTCTTTGGAGATTTTCCCATTATTGGAAGATCCTTTCGTTGTCGTTGCCCATAAAAACGATCCGCTGGCTAAATTCCATCATTTGCCATGGAAACAATAATCCGCGCGACACATGATTATTTTTTCCACTGGAAATGTGAACCGTTTAGTTAATGCGATGATAGAAAGTCATCGACTTAATCTTAAAATAGGTTATCGCGTCGACTTTTTAGAAACATTTATAGGGGCTTGTCAGATCGAAATTAGCCTTGGCAATTTTACCAAAACTTTATACCGCAACCCTGAGTGATGCTGAATTTACGGTAATTTATTTGCAACAGACTCAACGGGTAAGAACCGTCGCATCAATGCGAAGCCGTACGCAAGTGCGTTCGTCTTTAATGGATCACTGCTTTCAGTGTCTACTGCAAGCCTTTCATCAACACGTTAATGAGAGCGAAAAATAAAAGTTAACACGCTGATGTTACTACTCATTGAAGCCGACGAGTCTATCGGCTCAACGTCGCAAGCCTTCACAGAACGTGAAGCACGTCACTTTATAATTGCTGGTGGTAAAATTGCTTTTAGCGAACAAACTTCCACACCGCAACCGGGATCTTATCGTAAAGTTTATTCATGGTCAGCTCTGCAAGACGATGATCGGCAGCAGAGTAAAACATTTCCAGCTCGTCGTCGGAGAGCTCATATTTATTTTTTTCGATAACACGTTCTAATGTATCAATGGTGGTACACTTTCTTAAACGCATCAGGTAATCAATTTTATTCATCATAGCCTTTCTTATATATGGTCAGTTCAATCAATTATCCGTTAAGTTTTCATCAGCGTACAGATGTACTCGCCTGAGAACATTCTGAATAATCGGCTTTTGGTCTTTTGCCATCTCCGTAAATCGGAATCATTAATCCCGTAATTACTAAACAGTGTATAGGTATCATCAAGATACTCTTCGACAAGTTCAGATAGCTGCGTTTCATCGTGGTATTTTATTTTAAAACTCATAACGAAAGAAGCAATATGTTCAATCAGCTCGTTAAGCTGGAGATTGACCGCAGATGTCGGATCATTGACCCATCCATGGTGACTGTCTCCCAACGTGGCTATCCCTTCATCATACAAATTCTCACTTAAGAATTTTAGTTGGGCTATATCATGTCGCTTTGGCGAGTACTCATCCATATCATCCCCTCCGTAAGGTGTTTATTCGGTGTTGATAACACTCTGTGAGTAAACTAATAACCATAAACTTTGGAGGCAGTTTAAGTAAGGTTTAATAAAATCCTCATATAGAATATAAATCATATTTAAGGTTTTCGCGCCAGATAATTACTGAAACTTACAATTCATCAGCTGTTGAGGGACGCGATGCTTCTATTATATCAAAAGTCAGACCTTGTGGATGAACAGTAAATGTGACCGTTTCCTCACTCTGTTCCCGGGTATTGATATTAAGACAACCATTAAAAACAGCCCGCTGACAACTATAAGTCATTGAATAATTATCGTTATTTCTTAACTTAATCGCAATAATCTTTAAGCTGCCCGTTTTCGCTTGTGCATTCTCGGAATAATAACCGAGATCACCAATCAGCAGCAGCTCAAGTTGGGCAATATTAGCCCATATGACTTTTTCTAACTGGGATTCTGTAGGGACTACACTCTTCCAATCATAATATATTGCATTGCGCATTTATTAACCAGTCCAGGCAATGAACTTAATACCAGACCCTATTATTATCGCGCAAATATTTGCGAATCGGTAGATATATTTTTAGTGTTTAAATATATTTATGCCTTTGATTATAATGCATTTGTGCGAAATATGCAGGATTTTTAACTTTTTTTTACACTTGACATAATCCCATTCAACCCCCTTCAGCGAGAAAGGCTCGCTCCTTTGGCGTATGGACTTCTGCCCCAGCAATCTGTTTTTGGATACCCCGTTTCCTAGCGTGGTTCTCGACCTGGTGGCGATTCGCTGTCAGTAATGTGAATTGTCGGATTTATTGCCGGATTGGCTGTGGCGATGCTTTCGGATTTGGAAGGGTGGTTGGATCTTGATAAAAGAAAACCCTCCGCCGAGCAAGCAGCGGGAGGTTTTTATGGGGTAAAACTCATTCGGTCAGCGTCTTTTTTTACGGCCCTGCACGGCTTTGAAACGCGGATTTGATTTGCAGATGACGTAAATACGCCCTCTGCGGCGAACCACTTTACAATCTGGATGGCGCTCCTTGGCGGAGCGCAGTGAACTTAAAACCTGCATGAATCATGCCTCAGCGTAAGGATTATCTCTTGCCCAGAAAGCTGCTAAAACGCTGCTGGAAGCGAGCGGTACTGCCTTCTTTGGAGAAATCTTTCTGCTTACCGGTGTAGTAAGGGTGAGATTCTGAAGAGACATCAATCGTGACATAGGGAAGGGTCTCGCCTTCCAAATCAATGGTGCGCTCGGTTTTAATCGTTGAACCCACCTTGAAATAGGCATTTGCACTCAGGTCGTGGAAGACCACTGTGCGGTAGTCAGGATGGATTGTGGATTTCATGATGACCTCGAAATGTAATGTTATAATATAACAATATTATGCCGCGAACATTTCTGAGATTCAAGCACAATTTTTATTGGGAAGGGAATTGCATTGGGAGGAAAAGAAGAGGGGCAATAAAAAAGGCCGCTTGCGCGGCCTTTGGGAAGAAAAGGAATTAGTGCTTGTTGAGACTCACGGGGGCGTGACTGTGTTCGATGTCTTCATTCTTCCTACTGAAGCGGCGGCGGACCACCACAAAGAAGACCGGAACGAAGAAGATAGCCAGAACGGTCGCGGTGACCATCCCACCCAGAACACCAGTACCTACGGCATTCTGCGCACCTGAACCTGCACCAGAACTGATAACCAGCGGCAATACACCGAGCATAAAGGCCAGAGAGGTCATCAGAATCGGACGCAGACGCATACGCACGGCCTCCAGCGTGGCTTCAATCAGCCCTTTGCCTTCCTTGTCCATCAAATCCTTGGCGAATTCGACGATCAGGATGGCGTTCTTCGCCGAGAGGCCGATGGTTGTCAACAGCCCCACCTGGAAGTACACGTCATTGCTCATACCGCGGAAAGACGCCGCCAGCAATGCGCCGACAACCCCCAATGGAACGACCAGCATAACCGAGAACGGAATGGACCAACTCTCGTAAAGCGCAGCCAGACACAAGAAGACCACGATCAGTGAAATCGCATACAGGGCCGGTGCCTGGTTACCTGACAGACGTTCCTGGAAGGACATTCCGGTCCAGTCGAAGCCGATGCCTGTTGGAAGTTTGGCAGCCAAATCTTCCATCATCTTCATCGCTTCACCACTACTTCTGCCTGGCGCAGCCTGACCAAGGATTTCCATCGATGGCAGACCGTTATAGCGTTCCAGACGCGGTGAGCCAAACTCCCACTTCGAAGACGAGAAGGCGGAGAACGGCACCATCTGGTTCGAACTGCCACGGATGAACCAGTTGTTGATATCGCTCGGCAACATCCGGTATTGCGCTTCGGACTGGACATACACTTTCTTCACACGACCGCGGTCGATGAAGTCGTTAACGTAACTCCCGCCGAGTGCAGCACCCAGTGTGGTATTGATATCAGACAGGGACACACCCAATGCCTGTGCTTTTTCCTGATCAATTTCCAGTTTGAACTGCGGGGTATCTTCCAGACCGTTCGGACGAACCCCCACCAGCAGATCGCTATGTTGCGCGATCATGCCAAACAGTTGGTTACGTGCTTCTGTCAGCTTCTGGTGACCCAGGTTACCCTGGTCGATAAGCTGGAAGTCGAAACCTGTCGCTGTACCCAACTCCACAATGGCTGGCAGGTTAAAGGCAATAACAATGCCGTCTTTAATGCTGGCAAAGTTTTGCGAGGCACGTGCCGCAATGGCTGGAACCTTGTTCTCTTCACCTTTACGGGCACCCCAGTCTTTGAGACTGACGAACGCAAGACCGGTGTTTTGACCCTGACCGGCAAAACCAAAACCGTTAACTGTAAATACGGAGTTAACGTTGTCTTTTTCATTCTCCATGTAGTATTTGCTGACCTGGTCGAGCACTTTTTGCGTACGTTCCTGCGTTGCCCCTGCAGGCAACTGAACCATGGTCAGGAATACACCCTGGTCTTCCTCCGGAAGGAAGGACGTTGGCAGACGCAGGAACAGGAAAGCCATGCCCACAACGACCAGCAAATAGATGATCAGATAACGCCCGGTACTGCGGAGTATGTTACCTACGCTGTCGGTGTAGTGCGTCGTACTCTGATCGAATTTCTTGTTAAACCAGCCAAAGAAACCTTTCTTGTCATCGTGATGCCCTTTCGGGATCGGTTTGAGCATTGTGGCGCAAAGTGCGGGCGTCAGGATCATCGCAACCAGTACTGACAACACCATCGCAGAAACGATCGTGATGGAGAACTGGCGATAGATAACACCGGTCGAACCGCCAAAGAATGCCATTGGGATGAATACCGCTGACAGAACCATCGCGATACCCACCAACGCTCCCTGAATCTGTTCCATCGATTTCTTGGTGGCTTCTTTCGGCGGCAGGCCATCTTCGACCATGACACGCTCGACGTTTTCAACCACCACTATCGCATCATCCACCAATAGCCCTATCGCCAACACCATCCCAAACATCGTTAGGGTGTTTATCGAATAGCCAAAGGCAGCAATGACGGCGAATGTACCGAGCAGAACCACCGGAACGGCAATCGTTGGAATCAACGTTGCCCGGAAGTTTTGCAGGAACAGATACATAACCACGAACACCAGCACGATCGCTTCAAACAACGTTTTCACAACTTCGTTGATTGAGATTCTAACGAACGGTGTGGTGTCATACGGATAAACCACTTCCATCCCGCTTGGGAAGAAAGGTTTCAGTTTTTCCAGCTCGGCTTTAACCGCTGTTGACGTATTCAGGGCGTTTGCACCGGTCGCCAGCTTGATACCCAAACCAGAAGAAGGTTTACCGTTATAACGGGCGATGATGTTGTAGTTTTCACCGCCAAGCTCAATCCTTGCCACATCACTCAAACGAACCTGAGATCCGTCCGGATTGACTTTCAGCAGTATTTTGCCGAACTCTTCCGGTGATTTCAGTCGCGTCTGGGCAATGATCGACGAGTTGAGTTGCTGGCCTTTAACCGGTGGAGTACCGCCCAACTGGCCTGCTGCTACCTGGTTGTTCTGAACCCTAATCGCACTGATCACGTCAACCGGGGTCAGTTGGAAGTTGTTCAGTTTGTTCGGATCCATCCAGATACGCATTGCGTACTGTGAACCAAACAGCTGAACATCACCCACGCCTGACGTGCGGCTGATAGGATCTTTGATATTTGAACCCACGTAGTCCGCAATGTCTTCCTGCGTCATGCCACCATCAGAAATGAAGCCCGCTACCATCAGGAAGCTGCTGCTTGATTTCTGAACCGAGATCCCTTGCTGCTGTACTTCTTGAGGTAACAGCGGCATCGCCAATTGCAGTTTGTTCTGAACCTGCACCTGGGCAATATCCGGATCAGTCCCTGAATTAAAGGTCAGGGTGATATTAACGCTACCAGAGGAATCACTGGTAGATGACATATACATCAGGTTATCGATACCGTTCATGTTCTGTTCGATAACCTGTGTAACGGTATCCTGTACCGTCTGGGCATCAGCACCCGGGTAGTTTGCAGATACTTCAATTGCCGGCGGCGCAACCGTTGGGTATTGCGCGATAGGTAACTTCAGTATCGCCAGGGTACCCGCCAGCATGATGATGATGGCGATTACCCATGCAAAAATGGGGCGATCTATAAAGAACTTAGCCATGTATTACCGGCTCCTATTAAGACTTCTTGGCTTGTTCAGACTTGGGATCAGCCTGGCTCGGTGCGTCTTCGCTCACTTCCTGTACTTTTACCTGAGCGCCGGGTTTGATTTTCTGCAAACCTGTAACAATGACTCTGTCACCCGCTTTCAAACCGGCCGTGACCAACCATTTGTTACCGATGGCCTGGGCAGTCGTTAAGGTGCGGAGCTCTACCTTATCGCCTTCACCGACCACCATGGCAGTTGCCTCACCACGGGCGTTACGGGTAATGCCTTGTTGCGGAACCAGTAATGCATCGCTTTTGATACCTTCATCGAGACGGGCGCGTACAAACATACCTGGCAACAGTGAACCGTCCGGATTAGGGAAGATCGCACGCAAGGTGATCGAACCCGTTGTCTCATCCACGGTGATTTCCGAGAACTCCAACGTACCGGTTGGCTTGTATTCCGAGCCGTTGTTCAGTATCAGTTTGACGTTGGCTTTGCCATCCTGCTGTTTCAGCGAGCCATCTGCCAATTCCTGTTTCAAACGCAGGAAATCATTGCTGGACTGGGTTACATCAACATAGATCGGATCGATTTGTTGCACGGTAGCCAATGCCGTTGATTGACCACTGGTAACCAGTGCCCCTTCAGTGACGCTGGATTTACCAATTCGTCCGCTGATTGGCGAAGTGACTTTGGTATAGGCCAGATTAATGCGTGCGCTCTCCAGTGCGGCTTCTGCCGCAACAACGGCTGCATTAGCCTGCAGTTGATTGGACACCGCAGTATCGTAGTCTTGCTTGCTGATAAAATTGGTATTCAGCAGGGGCTTATAGCGATTTACCGTCAAACGGGTAATTTCAGCATTGGCTTTCGCTTTAGCCAAATCGCCTTTGGCGCTGTCATACGTGGCTTGATAAGGTGCCGGATCGATCTGATAAAGGGAGGTGCCGGCCTTAATTTCGCTGCCTTCAACGAAGTTGCGTTTAAGGATAATACCGCTTACTTGGGGGCGAACTTCAGCAATACGGAATGAAGCTGTGCGGCCTGGTAGCTCCGTTGTGATGTTCAACGGTTCTGCTTTCAGCGTGACGATACCCACTTCAGGCGCCTGTTGTGGGCCGCCTTGTTGGGCATTTTTGTCATTACATCCTGTAAGTACCAACGCGCCTGAAAGAATCAGAACTGCCGCCAGAGGCGTTAACCCTCTGTTTTTGTTCATAGAAAAACCTCAAGTGTCCGATTTCAAATTGATCAATGGATCACAAGCTTTAAAACCCATTGCTGCGTTTTATATATGTGCGTGCTATGGTACATACATTCACGAATGTATGTAAATCATAACTCCCCGAAAAACCAATGCTATGGCACGAAAAACCAAACAGCAGGCGCTAGAAACCCGACAACAGATACTCGATGCTGCTGTGCGGGAATTCTCAGAGAAAGGTGTCTCTGCGACGTCATTGGCAGATATCGCCAATGCCGCGGGTGTCACGCGTGGTGCAATTTACTGGCATTTCAAAAACAAAGTTGACCTTTTCAATGAAGTCTGGGAAATCTCTGAGTCTAAAATTGGTGACCTCGAGCTAGAGTATCAGACAAAGTATCCCGATAATCCACTCTGTATTTTAAGAGAAATACTGATTTACATCCTTACTGCTACTGTTGATGATCCTCACCGCCGTGCTTTGATGGAGATCATATTTCATAAATGCGAGTTTGTTGGAGAAATGATCTCGCTGCAACTCGCCCGCAAAGTACTTTACATTGCTGGCAATGAGAAAATCGAAGCTGTGCTGCGAAAATGCATCTGTTTCGGCCAATTACCGCCATTACTCGATACCCGCCGTGCCTCAATCGTATTACGCTCTTATATCACAGGCTTAATGGAAAACTGGCTATTTATGCCGGAAAGTTTCGATCTGAAATTGAGCGCTGGAACCTATGTCGACATCTATATAGACATGCTGAAACTCAGTCCGAATTTGTTGCTGAACAACGCGTATCCAGACCCTGAAATGCTGAGAACAATGCCTACCTGAAACACCCTCATATCTTTTCAGGCTATAGAATAGTTGAATAATAAAGTTCCGTTCTCTCTGACAGAGTTTTCTTATTCGTGGGCAAGGGTGCAACGTGCTACGCTTTGTACTTCCTCATTGAGATGAAGTTAAATCATGCGTAGCCGGTTTTTCTGCCCGCCTTCAGTTGCCTCTTTATGCCACAAAAGGGCGTTTTTCCGCAGCTGTTTTACACTCTTTCTTATCATGTTTTTTCTTTTGACTGTGCCAATTGCCCGTGGGGCGGCAAGTAACGATTTACCGACGCGCAATGAAATACAGAATCAGCTTGATGCGCTGAACAAACAAAAAAATGTCACGCCCGTCGAAAAACTCACCGAGCAGGATCTCACCCGGACATTGGAATGGCTGGATGCACTGGAACGGGTCAAGCAAGATAGTAATCAACTTAAACAGCAGGTTACGCAAGCGCCATCACAGTTGAAAACTGCGACTGATGGACTGGAAGCGTTGAAAAATGGCGACAGTGACACCGTTACCAAAGAAGGATTAATCCACCTCTCCTTACGCCAGTTGGAGAGCCAGTTGAATAAAACGTTGGATGACCTGCAAACTGCCCAGGAAAACCTCTCAACGTATAATAGCCAACTTATCTCCCTGCAAACCCAGCCCGAACGTGTGCAAAGTGCGATGTTTGGCTATTCCCAGCGCATTCAGGAAATACGCAACCAGTTAAACGGTTTGCTTCCGAGCCAGGACAATTTGCGACCCTCCCAGCAGGTGATGCTGGCAACGGAGCAGGCTCTGCTGAATGCGCAGGTGGAGCTGCAACGTAAAAATCTGGAAGCCAATACGACGCTGCAGGATGTATTGCAAAAGCAGCGTGATTATACGACGGCACACATCAATCAACTCGAACGACTGGTCCAGCTTCTCCAGGGAGTGGTTAACGGGAAACGCCTGACGCTCTCGGAGAAAACGGCCAAAGAGGCACAAACCCCGGATGACGCCTCGAATATCCAGAACGATCCGCTGGTTAGCCAGGAACTGGATATCAACCGTAAATTGAGTCAACGGCTAATCGCTGCAACGGAAGAGGGCAATACGCTGGTTCAGCAGAACATTCGGGTGAAAAATTGGCTCGATCGTGCTTTGCAGTCAGAGCGTAACCTGAAAGAACAAATCAGCGTGTTGAAAGGCAGTCTGCTGTTGTCGCGTATTCTTTACCAACAACAACAGAACTTGCCATCTCCCAGTCTGATGACGGACATGGGGACGCGCATCGCCGATCTTCGCCTTGAGCAATTTGACATCAATCAGCAGCGCGATGAGCTGTTTCAAGGTGATGACTATATTCAGAAAGTTGTCGGCAATAGCAAAGAAAAAATGAGTGATGATGTTGATGATGCACTGGAGCAGATTATCGACATGCGTCGGGAACTGTTGGATCAGTTAAATAAGCAACTGGGTAATCAGCTCGCACTCTCTATTAATCTGCAAATCAATCAGCAGCAGTTGCTGAACGTTAGCGATTCATTGACACATACGCTCACTCAGCAAATTTTCTGGGTCAGCAGTAACAAGCCGATGAACTGGACGTGGATCAAGGAATTACCTGACGCGGTGAAAGCCCAGGTCAGTGCCCTGAATTTCAACTTTCCCGCGGGTGCGTTACTGGTGGGAGCCTTTGACTCATTGTTCTTTCAAGTTCCGCTGGTGGTCGTGCTGGGTCTGCTGGTCTGGCGATTCAAGTCCCTTAACCGCCGTATAACCGAATTAAGCAACGATGTCGGGCAGTTGAAGCGTGATACGCAACTGCACACGCCGGAAGCTTTACTGCTGACGTTATTTAAAGTTGCGCCCTGCGTGTTGATCACGCTGGGGATCGGTTACTGGGTGTATCGATCTGAAATCAATATCAGCGAATTTATTTGGAGTCTGGCGCGGTGCCTGGCCCTGTTCGAGTTGGTATTTGGTTGCACATTTTTCCTGCTGGCACCCGGTGGTATCAGTGAACGCCATTTCAATATGAGTGCTGAAATGTGTGCACACTATCGACGGCAGGTGATCCGGTTTGGGCTGGCGTTGTTGCCATTGATTTTCTGGTCGGTACTGGGAGAGAAAGCGCCACTGCGGCTGGTTGATGACATCATCGGCCAGATAGTTATTCTCCTCACGCTGGCATTATTGGCGGTGCTGATCTTCCCGACCTGCCGCGATGCATGGCGTGCGAAAAATTCCCATGCAGTGCTTTTGGTGATAATTACCGCGATTTCTGTCATGCCATTATTCCTCATCGGCTTGATGTTGGCCGGTTACTTCTACACTACCCTGCAGTTGGCTGGACGCTGGATCGACAGCATCTATTTGCTGATTCTGTGGAATATTGTCTATCTCTCCGCCATTCGCGGGTTGAGCGTCGCGGCACGTCGTCTGGCTTATCGGCGGGCACTCGCCCGGCGCCAAAGTATGGCAAAAGAGAGTACGGAAGGTAATGAAGCTGTTGAAGAACCGCCTTTGGCGCTGGATCAGATAAATCAGCAATCCATGCGTTTGACAACCATGGTGCTGTTCCTGGTATTCGCTACGCTGTTCTATTGGATTTGGTCAGATCTGGTGACCGTGATCTCCTATCTCGATAGCATTTCCCTCTGGCATTACTCCAGTAATGTAGCAGGCAGCAATGTCTTGCAGAGTGTCACGCTGGGTAATCTGTTAATCGCCTTTCTCGCATTGATTGTGGCGTATGTGATGACAAGAAACTTGCCGGGTTTGCTCGAAGTGGTGGTGCTCTCGCGTCTGCAACTCAGGCAGGGCGCTTCGTATGCGATCACCACTATCCTGACTTATCTGATTATCACGGTGGGTGCCGTGACGGCGCTAGGCTCGCTGGGTGTCTCCTGGGATAAGTTACAGTGGCTGGTGGCGGCGTTATCTGTAGGGCTGGGCTTCGGCTTGCAGGAAATTTTCGCCAACTTTGTCTCTGGTCTGATTATTCTGTTTGAAAGGCCGATTCGCATTGGGGATACCGTCACGATTGGCACTTACTCGGGGTCGGTTAGCCGGATCCGAATTCGCGCCACAACCATCACCGACTTTGATCGTAAAGAAGTGATCATTCCCAACAAAGCGTTTGTGACTGAACGGCTGATTAACTGGTCGCTGTCGGATACCGTCACTCGTGTTCTGATTAAAATTGGCGTGGCGTATGGCTCTGACCTGGAAAAAGTCAAAGCGATACTCTTGCAGGCTGCCAAAGAAAATACCCGGGTCATGGCGGATCCTGTCCCAGAGGTTTTTTTCCTCAATTTTGGTGCCAGTTCACTGGAGCACGAACTGCGTTTGTATGTCCGCGAGTTGGGTGACCGTAGCTATACCGTGGATGAATTAAATCGACGCATCGACCAGCTTTGCCGTGAAAATGACATCAATGTTGCGTTCAACCAGTTGGAGGTCTATTTGCATAACGACAAGGGCAATGAGATCTGCGAGGTGAAACGCACAATGCCCGGTATAACGGGTGACGGTGTGAGCGGGGAAAAAGGGAACGAATAGAGGAAGAATGCCGGGAGCCAGGAACAGCAGGGGCCAGGCATTCGTTGTATGCTATGAGCAATAGCTGATGGATCGATCGCCTTTAAGATTCAGCTTTTCCTGATAGTCGCGTTGAACAATCTCTAACGCTGCCAAAGCAACGTCTGGTGCAATTTCATTGCACTCAAGAAGATAAATCAGATCGACTGCGAGCTGTAGCTCTGGCGGCGCATTTTCTACTGACATGGAAGCCAACGTTAATTTTTGAGTTTGCGATATACAAACAGAATCAGTATTGCGCCTGTCAGTGCGAAAACCAAGCTTCTGAAACTGAACCCTGCGACGGTAGCTGATTCGAAATAAGCATTGATATAGCCGCCAACCAGTGCGCCTGAAATGGCTAACACGATCAGCAAAATCATGCTACCTCCGTCTTTACCTGGCATAAGAATTTTTACCAGCAACCCAACCAAAATCCCAAGAATGATCCATGAAATCAGTCCCATAAATATCTCCCGGTCAGGCATTCAGTCTATAGTATAGATAATTGTCTACGCTGTAAGGTAAACGTTTTAAAAAATTGTGATAAAGATTCAAAAACCGTTTTCTTTTCTCTCGATGTTACGCTCAATTCTTTTCACTGCCTGGCGGCAACGCATGAGTCGTCCCTCAAGTGCGGCCAATTCCTGCTGAATTTTCTTCTGCTGTGCGAAAGTACTCTGCTGACCCAAAGAACTTTCACGATCTTCAATCATGGCGATTAATCTACGTTCAAACTGTTGATGTTCGGCCAATTTATGATAGAGATCCTGCGGCGTGGTATCCAGCCTGGATTGATCGGTAGTACGCAGCGTTTGTGTTGCCAATTCACGCTGAAGGGCTGTGATTTGCGCGACCAGTTTTTCTGCCAGGAAGGCCACTTGCTCTGGGCGGCGTTCATCCACAACCAGTATCAGATGGGCAAGATTCTTCCTGACCTCAGCCAGATAATCCCTTAATCGGGTTCCATGCGTGCTAAAAAGTGCCACATCAAAGCGAGCCTGGCGCGCGGGTGTACTCGCAATAGGTTCGATCTCCTTTGCCAATACCTCTACCTGCTGTTCCAACCGCTGTAGGATTTTCTGCGTACTCACGATGTTTTCTCCCAGTTTACCGAGGTTAGCTTGCATTCTTGCTTCGCCAGACACAAGCAGCATCTTTTAAGAAAGCAATAAGTGGGTATCTATGACTAAACGTTCTGGCTACGTTGGCGTCAATGCAGAACGACAATGTGTTGTGATTTTAGAACGCCGGTTTTTTTATGTATTACAGACGAGGGTTGCTACACTCTGGTCGTTAAATTTAATAACGGCAGTTAAATTCAATAAGGTAAGAACGGCAGAATTGGCAGGGGGGTTATGTATCGTACAGTATTGATATTTCTCGGGTGGCTGGCGGTCGCGTTGGCTGCTTTGGGTGTTGTTCTTCCTTTATTACCGACGACGCCGTTCCTGCTGCTTGCGGCGTGGTGTTTTGCCCGTTCTTCTCCGAGATTCCATTACTGGTTGCTATACCGCTCCTGGTTCGGCAGCTATTTGCGCCATTGGCAACAACACCGCGCCTTACCGCCGGGCATGAAAATCCGAGCTGCGCTGGTGATAGTTGTTACATTTGCCGTGTCGTTGGTGCTGGTAAAAATAGTGTGGGTGCGGATAATACTGCTGATGATGATGACGTTTTTACTGGTGATGATGTGGCGAATGCCGGTTATTGATGTGGAGCAACAAAAAAGAGAGTGATGGCCCCGCATCAGTTGCAATTCTTTGCCAGTTTGAATAGATTTGAGCGTTTTCGGGCGCGGGTTACCTCCAGGAATTTCCTTTGTTCTCCTTTCCTTTCCTTTATATAGGATAGGAATCAGGTATTGGGCCTCACCGGTGTGGGGATATCAGGTGGCCTGCGTTAAGTATGAATGGCAGCTTTTTCAGGCACTTATTATGACCGCAACAGCGCAACAGCTTCAGTTTATTAAAGACAGTATCAAAACCATTCCGGACTACCCAAAACCGGGGATACTGTTTCGCGATGTCACCAGCCTGCTGGAAGATCCAAAAGCCTACGCCGCCAGCATCCAGCTTCTGGCCGATCGTTACCGTGATTCGGGTGTGACCAAAGTTGTGGGTACCGAAGCCCGTGGATTTCTGTTTGGCGCACCGGTTGCGCTGGTATTGGGTGTGGGTTTTGTTCCTGTGCGCAAACCGGGAAAACTCCCCCGCGCAACGATTAATGAAAGCTATGAGTTGGAATATGGCACCGACAAGCTGGAGATCCACACGGATGCGATCTCGGCGGGTGACAAAGTTCTGGTCATTGACGATCTGCTGGCGACTGGCGGTACGATTGAAGCGACCGTGAAACTGATTCGCCGCCTGGGTGGTGACGTCAGTGATGCGGCTTTCATTATCGATCTGCCTGAACTGGGCGGCGAAGCGCGTTTGACCAATCAGGGTATCAACTGCTACAGTCTGGTCTCATTCGCTGGCCATTAATCACATCAGCCTCGCCGATACCGACGAGGCTGTGTTAGCATGACCCTCAAGTTTACTCGACCTTTCCGGTATTAATGAGCTATCAGGTTCTGGCCCGTAAGTGGCGTCCACAAACGTTTGCCGACATAGTTGGTCAGGAACACGTCCTGACTGCGTTGGCCAATGGTCTCTCGATGGGGCGGATTCATCACGCCTATCTTTTCTCTGGCACGCGCGGTGTGGGTAAAACCACCATTGCCCGGTTGTTG
Source organism: Edaphovirga cremea (assembly GCF_003332275.1). Lineage (GTDB taxonomy): Bacteria > Pseudomonadota > Gammaproteobacteria > Enterobacterales > Enterobacteriaceae > Edaphovirga > Edaphovirga cremea. The sequence goes on from NZ_QOVA01000001.1 coordinate 135,146, forward strand.
GCGAAAGGGCTGAATTGTGAAACCGGCATTACAGCGACCCCTTGTGGTAAATGTGATAATTGCCGCGAAATCGAGCAGGGGCGTTTTGTCGACTTGATCGAGATTGATGCGGCTTCGCGAACCAAAGTGGAAGATACCCGTGAATTGCTGGATAACGTGCAATATGCGCCAGCGCGTGGGCGTTTCAAGGTCTACCTGATCGATGAAGTGCACATGCTTTCACGTCACAGTTTCAATGCGTTGCTCAAGACTCTTGAAGAGCCACCGTCTCACGTCAAATTCCTGCTGGCGACCACGGATCCGCAGAAACTGCCGGTAACGATATTGTCGCGCTGCCTGCAATTCCATCTGAAAGTGTTTGATGTCGATCAGATTCGCACTCAACTGACCATGGTGCTTGAGGCTGAAAAGATCGACAGTGAGCCGCGTGCATTGCAACTGATTGCCCGCGCGGCAGATGGCAGTATGCGTGATGCATTGAGCCTCACCGATCAGGCGATCGCCATGGGGCAAGGGCAGGTCACCACCCTGACCGTCACCCAGATGTTGGGTACCCTTGATGATGAGCAGCCGCTGGCGATCCTTGAGGCGTTAGTCAGCGCTGATGGCGCACGGGTAATGGCGCAGGTTGAACAGGCCGCCTCGCGCGGTGTTGACTGGGAAACTTTGCTGGTGGAGACACTGGCATTGCTGCATCGGGTGGCGATGTTACAACTCCTGCCTTCTGTACTCGATAATCACTATGCGGCTGTTGAGCAGCGCTTACGTGAATTGGCGCGCGTCATTGCGCCGACGGACGTACAGCTCTACTATCAGACCCTGCTGGTGGGTCGTAAAGAGTTGGCTTATGCGCCCGATCGGCGTATGGGGGTTGAGATGACGTTGCTGCGCGCGCTGGCATTTCACCCGAAAGTGGTGATCGCCGAGCCTGTCGTGTCCGCGCCTGCCGTACAAGCAAATAACCCAGCGGTATCACCACCTTCTCAAGGCCATCAGCTGGTTCCTGCGCCTGATTCAGCCCAACCGGCGGCATCGCAGAAACCCGCCGCAGCACCGCAAAACACCACGACGGGCGGAGAGTCCCTTACGGGTACGACGGCACAATTGCTACAGGCCCGAACCCAGTTGCTCAGGCAACACGGAAATACCAACCCAAAAAAAGCTGAGCCGGCGGCGCCAGGTAGAGCGCAGCCGGCGAATTCAGTACTGGAGCGTCTCGCCTCAGTCACTGAACGTACCCAGCAACGTCTGGCGGCACGCCCTGAGCCAGAAAAACCCGTAAAAAAAGAAGCCTATCGCTGGAAAGCGCTGACTCAGCCAGACGTCGATCCTGAACCAGTGACTACGCCCAAAGCATTGCGTTCTGCGCTTGAGCATGAGAAAACGCCCGAGCTGTCTGCTAAGCTTGCGGCAGAGTCATTGCTACGCGATCCTTGGGCGGCGGAGATTGAAAAACTCCCATTACCGAAGCTGGTGCAGCAACTGGCACTGAACGCTTTCAAGGATACATCACCAGCGGGCACGGTATTATTGCGGTTGCGCTCCTCCCAACGGCACTTGAATTCGCCTTCTGCGCAAAACACGCTGAAGGAGGCTTTGAGTGAGTTATATGGTAGCCCCATTGAATTGACGATAGTAGAAGATGATAATCCAGCGGTGAAAACCCCATTGGAATGGCGACAAGCCATCTATGAAGAAAAGTTGGCGCAGGCGCGTCAGTCGATAATAGCGGATAACAACATCCAGACCCTGCGTCGCTTTTTTGATGCGGATCTGGATGAAGAGAGTATCCGCCCCCTTTAATCGCCGCGTGAGGTAATGGTTACAAGCGCGGCCCGTTGCGATGAGAGATGATTATGTTTGGTAAAGGCGGTATTGGTAATCTGATGAAGCAGGCCCAGCAGATGCAGGAAAAAATGCAGCAGATGCAGGAAGAAGTGGCCAAGTTGGAAGTCACGGGTGAGTCGGGCGCAGGCCTGGTCAAAGTGACTATTAACGGGGCACATAACTGCCGTCGCGTCGAAATCGATCAGAGCCTGATGGAAGACGACAAAGAGATGCTGGAAGACCTGATCGCAGCGGCCTTCAATGATGCGGCTCGCCGTATTGATGAAACCCAGAAAGAAAAAATGGCTTCCGTCTCCAACGGTATGCAACTGCCGCCAGGCTTTAAGATGCCGTTCTGATGCAGACCAGCCCTCTCCTTGAAACATTAATGGAGGCGCTGCGCTGCCTTCCGGGCGTTGGCCCGAAATCAGCACAGCGTATGGCATTCCAGCTTCTGCAGCGCGATCGCAGTGGTGGCATGCGACTGGCGCAGGCGCTGACGCGTGCGATGTCTGAAATTGGTCACTGTTCAGATTGCCGGACGTTCACCGAACAGGATATCTGCACGATATGCGCCAACCCGCGTCGGCAGCAAAATGGGCAGATCTGTGTGGTGGAAAGCCCGGCAGATATTCATGCCATTGAGCAGACCGGGCAGTTTTCTGGTCGCTATTTTGTGCTGATGGGGCATCTTTCGCCTCTGGACGGCATTGGTCCTGGCGATATCGGCCTGGATCGCCTTGAGGAGCGTCTGGCATCTGAGACCATCAATGAGGTGATTCTGGCGACCAACCCGACCGTAGAGGGTGACGCAACGGCCAACTATATCGGCGACATGTGCGGCCAGTATGGCGTTCTTGCAAGCCGGATCGCACACGGTGTTCCGGTGGGTGGCGAACTGGAAATGGTCGATGGCACAACGCTATCCCATTCGTTGGCTGGCAGGCATCCGATAAAGTACTGAGTTCTCCCTAAAGGCTGGATATCTCCGGCCTTTATTATTTCGTTTCCACAAGTTTGCGCGACACAATCTCATTTTTTACCTTGAAATTCCTTCCCACCATCCCCATCTCATGACCAACACTTTTTAACCTGATCGAATATTTTTTTAAGGATTGAGGTAGACAATGAGTATGAAAGGTCAAGAAACCCGCGGGTTCCAGTCTGAAGTTAAACAACTTCTTCACCTGATGATTCACTCGCTCTATTCAAATAAGGAAATTTTCCTTCGCGAGCTGATTTCCAATGCCTCCGATGCGGCGGATAAACTCCGTTTTCGTGCGCTCTCTGCCCCTGAACTTTATAACGGTGATGGCGACCTGCGCGTGCGTCTCTCCAGCGATAAAGAAAAACGTACCCTGACGCTGAGTGATAACGGTATCGGGATGAGCCGCGATGAGGTGATTGATAACCTCGGGACGATCGCCAAATCTGGCACAAAAGCATTTCTTGAGTCGATGGGCTCCGATCAAACCAAAGACAGCCAGTTGATTGGTCAGTTCGGGGTGGGATTCTATTCTGCCTTCATCGTGGCTGATAAAGTGACCGTGCGTACTCGTGCGGCAGGTGCCAACGCTGACGAAGCGGTATTCTGGGAATCGGCGGGTGAAGGTGATTACACCATTGCGGACATCACCAAAGAAGATCGTGGTACGGAAATTACCCTGCATTTACGCGAAGACGCCGAAGAGTTCCTGGACGACTGGCGCGTGCGCTCAATCATCAGTAAATACTCCAACCATATCGCCTTGTCGGTTGAGATTGAAAGCCGCAATGAAGAAGATGGTACCGTCACCTGGGAGAAAATCAATAAGGCCCAGGCGCTGTGGACCCGCAGTAAATCTGAAGTCAGCGATGACGAATATAAAGAATTCTACAAACACATCGCCCATGATTTTACCGATCCGCTGAGCTGGAGCCACAACCGCGTCGAAGGCACACAGGAATATACCAGCCTGCTGTATATTCCTGCGCAGGCTCCATGGGATATGTGGAACCGCGAACATAAACACGGCTTGAAACTGTATGTAAAGCGCGTGTTTATTATGGATGAAGCCGAGCAGTTCATGCCGAACTACCTGCGTTTTGTTCGTGGTCTGATCGATTCAAACGATCTGCCACTGAACGTATCGCGTGAGATCCTGCAAGACAGCCGTATTACCCAAAACCTGCGTAATGCGCTGACCAAACGTGTGTTGCAGATGCTGGAAAAACTGGCGAAAAATGACAGCGAAAAATACCAGCAATTCTGGCAGCAGTTCGGTCTGGTGCTGAAAGAAGGCCCGGCAGAAGATGGCAGCAATAAAGAAACCATCGCAAAACTGCTGCGTTTCGCCACCACCCACAACGACAGTGATGCACAAACCGTGTCGCTGGAAGAGTATGTGGGCCGGATGGTGGAAGGTCAGGACAAGATCTATTACATCACTGCTGACAGCTACGCGGCAGCCAAGAACAGCCCGCATTTGGAGCTGTTCCGTAAGAAAGGCATCGAAGTGCTGCTGCTCTCAGAACGTATTGATGAGTGGATGATGAGTTACCTGACTGAATTTGATGGTAAATCCTTCCAGTCCGTCAGTAAGGCTGATGAAGCGTTGGATAAATTGGCTGACGAAGAGAGTGAAGAGAAGAAAGAAGCAGAAAAGGCGTTGGAACCGTTCGTTGAAAGGGTGAAAACCCTGCTGGGTGAACGCGTTAAAGACGTGCGCCTGACTCATCGCCTGACCGATACACCAGCGATTGTTACGACCGATGCCAATGAAATGACGACGCAGATGGCGAAACTGTTCGCTGCTGCCGGTCAGCAGGCTCCGGAAGTGAAATACATTTTCGAGCTGAATCCTGAGCATTCACTGGTCAAACGCGCCTCTGATGTGAACGATGACGCGCACTTCAGTGAGTGGGTTGAGCTGTTGCTCGATCAGGCATTACTGGCAGAACGTGGCACGCTGGACGATCCAAACCAGTTTATCCGCCGAATGAACCAATTACTGCAAGCCTGATGGCCCTGAATTTGCCATACTAAAGCCCCCTAGGGGGCTTTTTTTATAGGTAGGGATTAATCTGCAATTGCGGCAGCTTTCTTGAGCGGAGACCCTCACAATGGTATCGTTGAGCGTTTTCGATATTTTAATAAAAACTACATAGCAAGGGGATTTACGCGATGCGTATCATTCTGCTGGGCGCTCCGGGCGCAGGTAAAGGTACTCAGGCTCAATTCATCATGGAGAAATACGGTATTCCGCAAATCTCTACCGGTGATATGTTGCGTGCTGCCGTAAAAGCAGGCTCTGAATTGGGCAAGAAGGCCAAGGAAATCATGGATGCCGGTAAACTGGTTACCGACGAATTGGTGATAGCTCTGGTTAAAGAACGCATTACCCAGGAAGACTGCCGCAACGGTTTTCTGCTGGACGGCTTCCCGCGTACTATTCCACAGGCTGATGCCATGAACGAAGCGGGTATCAAAGTCGACTATGTGTTGGAATTCGACGTTCCTGATGCATTGATTATCGATCGAATTGTCGGTCGTCGCGTTCACGCGCCGTCTGGTCGTGTCTATCACATCAAATTCAATCCACCAAAAGTGGAAGGTAAAGACGACGTGACCGGCGAAGAACTGACGACGCGCAAAGACGATCAGGAAGAAACAGTGCGTAAACGTCTGGTGGAATACCACCAGCAAACTGCACCGCTGATCTCTTACTATGGCAAAGAAGCCGAAGCGGGCAACACGAAATATTTCAAAATCGACGGCACGCGCAAAGTGGCTGAAATCAGCAGCGAACTGGCAACCATTTTAGGTTGAGTGCAACGCGATCGGAATAAGTGCAACGCGATCGGAATAGTTGTGCCAGGCTCAATGCCTGGCATTTTTTTGCCCGCAATTCCATATTCAGACCTTTTGTTGATATCGGTTCCTGTTCCGTTCTTTTCCGATACAATGTCTATCATTCACAAATCCGCAACCCTATTGAATATAGGTAATTAAACACCGGGGAAGCGAAAAGAGGGAAGGGTCATGGCGCAAGAGAAATACGGTGTGTTGATGGTGAACCTGGGGACTCCAGATGCGCCTACACCACAGGCGGTCAAACGGTATTTGGCGGAATTCCTAAGCGACCGCCGTGTCGTTGATACATCCCGTCTTCTGTGGTGGCCGATTCTTAATGGCATCATTCTCCCGATCCGTTCACCGCGAGTCGCCAAACTTTACCAATCGGTATGGATGGAAGAAGGCTCACCGCTGATGGTATACAGTCGTCGACAGCATAAGGCGCTGGCAGCCAGACTACCCAATGCACCGGTAGAATTGGCCATGAGCTATGGTTCTCCGTCGCTTGAGCAGGGTATTGATAAATTACTTGCCCAACGGGTGACAAAATTGGTGGTGCTGCCGCTTTACCCGCAATATTCCTGTTCAACCAGCGCAGCGGTGTTTGATGCCGTAGCCCGTATTCTGCAACGTTACCGACGCCTGCCATCACTCAGCTTTATTCGCGATTACGCTGAACATCCTGCGTATATAGCCGCGTTGAAACAAAGCGTTGAGCGATCTTTTGCCTTGCATGGCGTGCCGGATAAGTTGGTGCTGTCGTTCCATGGTATTCCGAAACGTTATGCCAATCTGGGCGATGATTACCCCCAACGCTGCGAGGATACCGCCCGCGCACTGTTTGCGGCGCTGCAATTGCCTGCCGATAAAGTGATGATGACCTTCCAGTCGCGCTTTGGCCGTGAGCCTTGGTTAACACCGTATACGGATGAAACGCTGAAGGGGCTACCGGCGCAGGGTGTCAAGCATATCCAATTGATTTGTCCGGGTTTTGCGTCGGATTGTTTGGAGACTCTGGAAGAGATCAAAGAGCAGAATCGTGAGTTTTTCATGCATGCGGGTGGCGAAAAATTCGAATACATTCCTGCACTTAATGATGATCCAGCACATATTGATCTGTTGCAGCAACTGGTCACGCAACACTTTTAAAAACCATTATCCGGGCGGAGAGTTGTGCTAACATCCTCCGCCTGAATCCTCACACTGCCATCAATCAGCCACATGAAATTTCCTGGTAAACGTAAGTCCAAGCACTATTTCCCGGTTAATGCCCGCGATCCGTTACTTCAGCAGGCCCAACCAGAAAGTGAAGTCAGCAGCTCCTACGTGGTCGGTATCGACCAGACGTTGGTGGATATTGAAGCCAATGTCGATGATGCGTTTATCGCCCGCTACGGTTTGAGCAAAGGTCACTCGCTGGTGATTGAAGACGATATCGCAGAGGCGCTTTATCAGGAATTGACTGACAACAATCTGATCACCCACCAGTTTGCTGGCGGAACCATCGGCAACACCCTGCACAATTATTCAGTGTTGGCTGACGATCGCTCCGTTTTGCTCGGTGTGATGTGCAGTAATGTCAAAATTGGCAGTTATGCCTATCGCTATCTTTGCAACACATCAAGCCGAACCGATCTTAACTACCTGCAAGCGGTGGACGGTGCCATTGGCCGCTGTTTTACCCTGATCACGGAAAACGGTGAGCGGACATTTGCCATCAGCCCTGGGCAGATGAATCAACTGAAAGCGGAAAGTATCCCTGAAGAGGTGATTGCCGGGGCCTCTGCTCTCGTTTTGACTGCATATCTGGTTCGTTGCAAAAAAGGTGAACCGATGCCGGAAGCGACGATGCAGGCGATTGCGTATGCGAAAAAATATCAGGTGCCGGTGGTTCTGACGTTGGGCACCAAATATGTCATCGCAGACGATCCCTTGGCCTGGCGGGAGTTTCTGCGTGAACATGTATCCATTCTGGCAATGAATGAAGATGAAGCCTACGAATTGACTGGTCTGAGCGATCCGTTGATGGCATCTGATATGGCGTTGGATTGGGTTGATCTGGTGCTGTGTACCGCTGGGCCAAACGGTCTCTATATGGCGGGCTTCACTGAAGAGGCGAATAAACGTCAGACCCAGCATCCTTTGCTGCCCGGCGCCATTGCAGAATTCAATCTATACGAGTTCAGCCGGGCGATGCGCCACGAGTTTTGTGAGAATCCATTGCGGATTTATTCACACATCGCGCCTTATATGGGCGGGCCTGAAAAAATCATGAACACCAATGGGGCGGGGGACGGTGCGCTTTCAGCGTTGCTGCATGATATTGCCGCGAACGGTTTTCACCGCAACAACGTGCCAAACTCCAGTAAACACGTCCGCAGTTATCTGACCTATTCTTCGCTGGCGCAGGTATGCAAATATGCAAACCGGGTGAGTTATCAGGTATTGAACCAGCATTCGCCACGGCTGACCCGTGGACTCCCAGAGAAAGAAGACAGCCTGGAAGAGTCATACTGGGAGCGTTAAGTCACAGATAAGCAAAAAGGCGCGTTTGCGCCTTTTTGCTTTGGTTTCCTTCACGGCTTCTGCCGTTAACGACGAATGCACAGAGATCAGATTGGGCACATTGGCAGTTTATCTTCCTCGGTCATATCCTCGATACACAACATCGTCAGCATACTATTGGCAATCTCACGTTCGCCCATTACCACCTGATTCGCACCGCGATCGATAATGTACGTCACCTCATCGTCGTAATGTGCCCGGGCAATAATTTCGATGCCAGGCCGTTTGCTTCTGGCTGCGGCAACGATCTCACCGGCTTCATAGCCGTTGGGAATGGTCAGCAATAACCAGCGTGCGCAGTCCAGCCTGCCGAGATCGAGTATTTCTGAGTTGGCGGCGTTACCGAGCACGGTCTTGATTCCCTGCTCACGCAGCGCCTCAACGCGCGTACGCGAACTCTCGATAACCACCAGAGGAATGCCCTCAGCGGTCAGCTTGGCGCCAAGCAGGCTGCCTACGCGACCATAACCAATCAGCAGTGCATGGTTGCACAAATCGACAGGGATCTGTTTCTCATCCTCAACCGCTTCTTCCAGGCTCTGATCTTCGATGGTTTCAGTTTTAGCCAGATAACTCTCGAGCAGGGAAAACAGCAGCGGGTTGAGCATAATTGACAGGATCGATCCCGCGAGTACCAGATTGCGCCCATGTTCTGACAGCATACCGAGGGTTATACCCAGACCCGCAAGAATGAACGCAAATTCACCGATTTGCGCCAGACTGGCTGAAATGGTCAACGCAGTACGTTTTGAGTGACCAAACATTTTTACTAACGCAAAGGCTGCCAGGGATTTACCAAACACGATGATGGCCAGCGTTGCCAGTACGGCCATTGGCTCCTGAATCACTATCATCGGATCAAACAGCATTCCCACCGCGACAAAGAACAGCACGGCGAAAGCATCGCGCAGGGGCAGGGTGTCATGGGCTGCACGCTGGCTCAGTTCGGATTCATTCAGAACCATACCCGCAAAGAACGCGCCCAACGCAAAGGAGACATCAAACAGCCCCACAGCGCCGTAGGCGATACCCATTGCCAACGCCAGAACAGACAAGGTGAACAGTTCGCGCGAACCGGTACTGGCGGTTTTTGCCAGAATCCACGGAACCACACGGCGGCCTACCACCACCATCAGAGTAATAAAGGCGATCACTTTACCAATGGTAATAGCCAGTTCAGTGAACAGTTGACCCGTGCTGGCGTTCTCATTACCCATCATGTTACCGAACGCAGGCAGCAGAACCAGCGTCAATACCATGGCCAAATCTTCAACAATCAGCCAACCGATAGCGATTTGCCCGCGTTGGCTGTCAATCAGTTGCCGTTCCTCCAGTGCACGCAATAGAACGACGGTACTGGCGGTAGAGAGGCACAGTCCAAATACCAGGCCGCTGGTCAGATCCCAGCCCAACATATGCGACAGGCCAATACCCAAAATGGTCGCGACTGTGATCTGCGCAACGGCACCGGGAATAGCAATGGATTTAACGGCCAGAAGGTCTTTCAGGGAGAAATGGAGTCCAACACCAAACATCAGCAGAATTACGCCAATTTCCGCCAGTTCTAACGATAACTTGGTATCAGCAACAAAACCTGGGGTGAAGGGACCGGCAAGAACGCCAGCAGCAAGATAACCGACTAAAGGGGAGATGCGCAGGCGATTGGCGATCATGCCAAAAAGGAAGGCAAGTACCAAACCTCCCACAATTGTTGTAATTAAGGGGGTTGAATTATGCATCCAGACTCCTTCTAGTTATGCATGGGTAGGGGGCAGCGGGATTTCTTATTAGTTTATGGTAAAAATGACATTTTTGCCTGATTAAATTTACTCTTCGCCAATAAAACGAAGGGAATGCTGATTAAAACACATGAAGACGTCATTTATATTACATTAAAGGAAAATGGGCTGATGTGACAAGCACTATTTGCTTAGTGACAATGACGCATCAACCATAGAAAAAGCAGGGATTATGACGACTTGTCTTCTATATTGGGCAGTAATGCAGTAAGAATGCCAAGCAAAGGCAGGAAGGCACATATTTGGTACACTAATTCAATACTGGTCAAATCAGCGACATACCCCAGTATTGCCGCGCCTAACCCGCCCATACCGAAAGCAAAACCGAAGAATAGTCCCGAAACCATCCCGACTTTTCCCGGGATCAACTCCTGTGCATAGACCAGTATGGCGGAGAATGCCGATGCGAGGATAATCCCAATGATCACCGTCAGAACACCCGTCCAGTAGAGACTTGCATAGGGTAAAACAAGCGTAAACGGCGCAACGCCGAGGATTGAGCCCCAAATAACATATTTGCGACCAATCTTGTCGCCAATTGGCCCACCAATGATGGTCCCTGCTGCAACAGCAAGCAGAAAGGCAAAGAGGTGAAATTGAGCATTCTGCACCGAAACACCGAATTTATGCATAAGATAAAAGGTGTAATAACTGCTTAGGCTCGTCAAATAGAAATACTTGGAGAAAATGAGCACCAAGAGGATCGTCAGGGAGAAAATCACGGTGCATCTGGGCAACGTTTTTACATTATGGGAAGCGGCAGCCGAGGATTTTGTTGCCCGCTGCTGCATTTTGTACCATTTGCTGACCTGTAACAGCACGACAATCGCAAGCAATGCCGCCAATGAAAACCAGGCGACATTGCCTTGACCGTAGGGGGCGATAATCAATGCTGCCAGTAACGGCCCCATCGCACTGCCGAAATTCCCGCCCACCTGAAAAAGCGACTGCGCCAGCCCATGGCGCCCCCCAGACGCCATTCTCGCCACCCGTGAAGACTCTGGATGGAAAACGGAGGAGCCCGTGCCCACCAATGCTGCGGCCAGCAATACCAAGGGGAAACTATTGGCAACCGAGAGCAACAGCAGTCCGGAAAGGGTAAATCCCATGCCTATTGGCAAGGAATAAGGTTGAGGATGTTTATCGGTATACAGGCCAATCAAGGGTTGCAGCATGGATGCCGTTAGCTGGTAGGTCAGCGTGATAAGTCCGATTTGGCTAAAGCTGAGTGAGAACTCATTTCGCAACAGCGGATAAATCGCCAGAATCAGCGATTGGATCATATCATTCAATAAATGCGAGACGCTTATAGCGCCCAATATTGAAAATGCAGTCCCTTTTACTGCCGGTGAAACGGACGCCTTACCAGCGACCTCAGAACGATGGTTCATGATTACATGCAGCCTTATTATTTTTTATTGTCAAAAAGAGGGTGTACCGTTCACATCTTAATCACCCGGATTTTTTATTACCACAACAGACATAATTTGACGTGTGTCACAAAAATGTTGAAACAACTCACTTTCCTTTCAGGGTACAATTTTAACCAGTTGATAAATATCAGTGTGCTGTCATGTTCCCCCACGCAAACGGGGTGTATTTTACCTGTCAGATTGCACGAGGATTATCAGTCAAAACGATCCAGGTTGACCTGAATTCCCTGCTGACCCACTTATGAACTGGAGTGTCCATGCATTTCTCGCTGAAAACCACTGCCTGCGCATTAGCCGTCTCACTTTCTTTGTTACCGGCGCTTGCCAATGCCTGGGAAAAAGATAAAACCTACGATATCACCATTCTTCATACCAACGATCACCACGGCCATTTCTGGCATAACGACAACGGTGAATATGGCCTTGCAGCGCAGAAAACGCTGGTCGATGAGATTCGTCAGCAGGTGGCTTCGCAGGGAGGAAGCGTACTTTTGTTATCCGGCGGAGACATCAACACTGGTGTGCCAGAATCTGATTTACAGGATGCTGAACCCGATTTCCGTGGCATGACGCTGATTGGGTATGACGCCATGGCTCTCGGGAACCATGAGTTTGATAACCCGTTGAGCGTGCTGCGTCAGCAGGAAAAATGGGCCAAATTTCCTCTGCTCTCGGCGAATATCTATCAAAAAAGCACCAACACCCGTCTGTTCAAGCCTTATGCCCTGTTTGACAAGCAGGGGATCAAAATTGCAGTCATCGGCTTAACCACGGATGACACGATCAAAATCGGTAATCCTGAAAACTTCACGGACATCGTTTTCCACAAGCCCGCAGAAGAGGCCAAAGTTGTTGTTGAAGAACTGCGCAAGCAGGAAAAACCGGACATCATTATAGCTGCCACCCATATGGGCCATTATGACAACGGCAATCATGGTTCCAATGCACCGGGCGATGTGGAGATGGCGCGCAGCCTGCCCGCTGGCTATCTCGATATGATTGTCGGGGGACACTCGCAGGATCCGGTCTGCATGGCGAGCGAAAATAAAAAGCAGGTCGACTATGTGCCAGGTACACCTTGCGCGCCAGATCGTCAAAATGGAACCTGGATTGTACAGGCGCATGAGTGGGGTAAATACGTGGGTCGTGCGGACTTCCAGTTCCGTAACGGTGAGTTGAAATTGGTGCACTACCAACTGATCCCAGTCAACCTGAAGAAAAAGGTGCAGAAAGCCGATGGTACCAGCGAGCGGGTTTTTTACACTCAGGAGATTGCCGAAAGCAGTGACATGCTGAAATTACTGACGCCTTTCCAGGACAAAGGGAAAGAGCAGTTGGAAGTGAAAGTCGGCAGCGTCGATAATAAGCTGGAGGGCGACCGCAGCAAGGTTCGTTTTGTGCAGACCAATCTTTCCCGCGTATTGCTGGCGGCGCAGATGGAGCGTGCGGGTGCTGACTTTGGCGTAATGAGTGGTGGCGGTGTGCGTGATTCCATCGAACCCGGTGATATTACCTATAAAGACGTGCTCAAAGTGCAACCGTTCGGCAACACGCTGGTGTATGTCGATCTTGAGGGCAGTGAGGTCCAGGAGTATCTGGGCGTTGTTGCGAACATGAAAGTCGACTCCGGGGCTTATGCGCAGTTCGCCAATGTGAGTCTGGTCGCTGATGGTAAAAATGGCGTGAGCGATGTCAAGATCAAGGGGGAGCCGTTGCAGGCGGATAAAACTTACCGTATGGCTACGCTCAATTTCAATGCAACAGGGGGCGATGGTTATCCTAAAGTTGACAACCACCCGAGCTACGTCAATACCGGTTTTGTCGATGCTGAAGTGTTGAAACAATATATTGAGAAACACTCCCCGCTGAAAGCCGAAGATTATCAGCCGAAAGGTGAAATCGTCTATAAATAAAGCGTTATGTTGCCAACAGGTGCCAGTTTGGCACCTGTTCATTTTCCTTCCTCAGAAAAGAGAGAAAAGAAGCACCACTGGCAGACTGAGTGGCCACGTCAAACCAATGAGAGTGGATGTGAGCAGGCGGATCAGGAAGGAATTGTCTCGACTGACCAATAGCGTAAACAACACCGAAAACGCGAACCCGAAGAAATAGACGGTCTTGATAACATCCCATGTAGAGTTTACAGACACCATTCTTCCTTGTTTCATTCTGTTAACAGCTTATTTTATTCTCCTAACAACACATTATCAAACGCATGACGCCAGTTATTGCTAATATATCGAACCGCGTAGAAACGTTTGCCTCGATTAAGCCCAGAGGTTTATATTCTCGGACAGGATTTAACCATAAAATATAAGAATAGAGAGAATGGTCTTATCTGAGTCTCTCTGATTAACTTAGCGCAGTTTTGTTTGCTCCTGGACTCAATAAATTCTATGTACAAGTTTTCACAGTTATTCGTGCAGTTCTGTCTCTTGATAGCACTCACGCTGGTTCCTGTATGGGCAACGGCTGCCGATTCCCCCTCTTCATCACAAACGCAGAATGATTCAACGCCTGCACCGGTGAAGATTGTGGCATCGGTTGAACTGAGTAAGTTGCAAAAACGACTGGATGCGATCAAGCAGCAGGTCTCAACCGCGACAACCGACAGTCAACTCACTGGTCTGTATAACGATTCCCTGACGCTGGCAAACGATGCTGAAGCGCTTTCCGCGGCGCTGCATCCCGATCGGGCACAGATTCAGGCGCAGTTGGATGTACTTGGCCCGGCTCCCGTGCAGGGTGCAATGCCAGAAACCGCCGTGGTTGCCCAGCAACGTAACGCGTTGAATGGCCGCAAAGCGCAATTGGACAGCCAAATCGAGCGCGTCCAGTCAATCAAGACCGGGGCGACCAATCTCTCAACGCAAATTGTCGACATCCGACGCAATGCGCTCCGCACCCAGATGGCCTTCAACTCTGGCAGTATTCTCGGGGGGAAATTCTGGTCGCCGCTACTTGAGCCGAGGAGTGAAGATCAGCGGCGTATAAACGATTTTCGCCAGCAGATCGAAGACGCCTGGGCACTTTCATGGCAACCCGACTGGCGCGTAGGAACGTCGATATTTCTCTTGCTGGCGGCGGCGATTTGGATAAGTGGAGTCCGGTTACTGGATTACGCGCTGGCCTGGCTCTGTACCCACTGGTTGCCTGAGGGGCATCTGCGACGCAGCTTTTTAGCCTGCGCCACGGCGTTGACCACGGTTCTGGCGCTGGGGTTGGGAGCCGAGCTTCTGCTGCTGGCCTTTACGCGCCATCCTGACGTCTCGCCAGCCGTTCTGGATTTCGGCAATCAACTCTTCTCGCTGACGCTTTTCTCTGCGTTGATTGTCGGCTTGGGGCGCGCGTTCCTTTCCATCCGCCGTCCGACATGGCGTCTCGCGTCGATGTCGAACCCTATCGCACTGGCGCTACGTTCTACTCCCAAGATGCTGGCGGTATGTATTCTGCTGTTTGGCGCAGTTGAGCAAGTCAATAATATTATTGGTACCAGCGTATCGACGACCATTTTTGGTAATGGTATCGCGGCACTGCTGGTGGGGTTAATCGCCTTTATTTCCCCTGTACGCGTCAATCGCCTGCGCCGTCAACTGGCCGCCAATGGTGAGCAGCCGGAAGGGCGATCTACGCTGGCTGGGCTGATCCATCTCAGCGTATGCCTGACCGGTATCTCAATCCTGCTATCGCTGTTGATCGGGTACATCGCGTTGGCGCGGTTTCTCACCTATGAGCTGATTTGGGTGGGCATGGTGCTCTCATGCCTGTATCTGTTGCTCTATCTGGTTAACGATCTTTGCGAGAGCCTGTTTTCCACGCAGAACGCCAGCGGCAAGATGCTGAAAAACTCGTTGAATCTGGACGAACGGCATCTGGCTCAGGCAGCAACACTTTTCTCGGCTATCGGTAAAACCCTGTTGATTCTGTTGGCGGCCGTGGCGCTGTTCAATGGTGCCTTTGGCTCAACCACGCCGATGACGCTGTTCAATAAAGCGATTGAGATGTGGGGCGGCAAGGGGCTGGAGAAGCTGAATATTGTTCCGTCGAGCGTCATGCATGCTTTTTTGTGCCTGGGAATTGGCCTTTACGTTCTGCGCACCGCAAAACGCTGGCTCGACAAAGAGTTCCTGCCGAAAACCATGATGGACATCGGTATCCGCTCTTCCCTGGTTACACTGTTCAGCAATATCGGCTATGTGCTGGTTTTATTGATGACGCTGGCAACATTGGGCATCCAATGGAACAAGTTGGCCTGGATCGTGAGTGCGTTATCGGTAGGTATCGGTTTTGGTCTGCAGGAGATAGTGAAGAACTTTATCTCCGGGCTGATTCTGCTTACCGAGCGGCCGGTCAAAGTGGGGGATTTGATCAGTATTGCTGGCGTGGAGGGCGATATCCGGCGGATCAACGTGCGTGCGACAGAAATCCAACTGGGCGACCGCTCCACCGTTATTGTGCCTAACTCGCAGTTGATTTCGCAGAATGTCCGCAATGCAACGATGGGCAATGCGCAGGGCGTGGCAACCATTGCGTTGACGTTCCCGCTGGATATCGATCCCGAACAGGTTCGTACCCTGCTGCTCGATGCCTATGAAGCGCATGAGTCGATTCTGCCTACGCCTGCGCCATCGGTGAAGTTCAGCCAGCTTGGCCCTGAGGGGATTGTCCTGAGCGTGACGGGCTATGTCAGCAGTCCGCGTATGGTATCGGCGGCAAAAAGCGATCTTCTCTTTGAGATTCTCAAGCGATTGAGAGAGGCAAAGGTCGCACTCTCCAGCCCGCGAACCATGATTTTGCAGCAGCCTGCGCCACAGGATTCTGGCGTGGAATAAGTCCTGCGGATGAGACGCCAATATGTCGCTTGGCGTCTTAAGCTTAAGGTCACGGCGGAATATAAGAAAACCTGAGATCTGGCACAAAAAATATTGGGCAGAGCGTGGAGGAGCCGTCACATTTAACGGCTCCTGACGGCGCGGAATCAGTCAATTCGCGCGATGTCTGCGAAAACACCATTCAGCAGGCGACATAAATCGCTGGCGGCCAATTCAATATCCAAACCGCGTTTGCCACCGGAAACAAAAATGGTCGGGAACCGTTGCGCCGGGTTGTCGATCACCGTAGGCAGTCGCTTCTTCTGCCCGAGCGGGCTGATTCCACCGACCAGATATCCGGTAACCCGCTGTGCCAATTGTGGATCGGCCATCTCAGCTTTTTTGGCACCAAGCGCTTTAGCCACTTTCTTCAAATCAAGCTGAGTTGAAACGGGCGTAACAGCAACTGCCAGGTTTTTAGCCTCTCCGTTCAACGAGACCAGCAGGGTTTTATAGACTTGCTGGGCATCCAGTCCCAGTTTCTTGACCGCTTCATCACCGAAATTGGTTTCTTCACTGTTGTGTTCATAAGGATGGAGGGTGAATTTAACCTTTTGTTTCTCTAAAAGATTTACTGCTGGGGTCATGATGTTTACCTGATGAGTCAACACTAACGCCTGAAAGGTTGCCGCGTTTGCCATATACAAAATTTTGGCAAAAATAATTGCTCTGCGTAATTGTCTGATAGTTAGCTATAAAAGTCGCTTCTTCGCGGGTGTTCAACTTTAGCGCAAACAATGTTTGTTGCAAATACATTCAACGCGTTGTTACCCTACTACCGCCGGTAGGGCTCTCTGCAAAGAAGCATGCCGAAGCGTATAACTAATAAAATGAAATTCCTCTTTGACTGGCCAATAGCGATATTGGCCATTTTTTTATTCCTATCAATGGGGTATTCCGATTTTCAACATATCGGGCAGATTACCTTCGCCGTATAAATGCAAGGCTCCTACCGCCACAACATAGCGGCCAGGAGGGAGAGCCGATAGCTGCTGCTGCCAACGTTGATTGCGCTGATTCATCAAAATATCGTAGAGCGCACTGCTAAAGGTGGATGGCAGGGCGTCAGTGAATTTTTTGGGTTGATTTTCCATCCACCAACTCACCATGGTTTGCAGCAACCGCGCATTGGTGTGCCAGTGTGTCAGGGTATCTTCAAGCAGGGCGATCCCGCCTTTGGGAAGCTGCTGTAGTAGTTCGAGCTGTTGTTGCGGCCCCTCTAATTCAATGACTTTTTTACCCTGATGACGTGCGGCATTGAGCAATTGGTAGTCAATGCCATATTCGGCGCGCAGACCCAATCTCTGTGCCTGCTGCGCCTGCAATACCAGCGCAATTTGCCAGGCTGGCAGGGTGGACAGATGCTGCTCGCGTGCGCCCAACTCATCACACAAATTATTCAGTTGCTCAAGTTGCGCTGCAGAGAGTCGTTCCGCTAATGGCAATTGGGGTTCAGGTTGGCCGAAAGGGGATTCACTGCTGGTGATATCAGCTTCAACGATTAACGCATCGGCTTCCCTCAGTTTCTCGAATAACACGTCTGGTAGCGGTGACATGTCGATGGTGCCCATATGAATACTGCCGACCAGATGAAAATAACGTTCACCCGGCAGCGTGATGTCGAGAGCCGGATAGGCATAAACCATAGGCGAGTTCAGACCCAGCAGGGAAGCGATACGGCGAAACAATTGACCCATGACAGCGTGGCTCCGATTAGCATTTCTTTTCATGCTAACGTCTTACGTTGCAGAGTTGTAGGAGAATTAACTGATTAAAGGCGGGTAAAGGTGGCACCGCACAGAGTGCCACCGCAGTCGTGTTACTGTTTCGGTGTGAAACGCAGCAGTCTGTTGGCGTTGGTGACCACCGTAATTGACGACAGCGCCATTGCTGCCCCGGCAACCACCGGGCTAAGCAGTGTACCCGTCAGAGGATAAAGCACCCCGGCAGCGATAGGAATACCGATGGTATTGTAGATAAATGCCCCCAGTAGATTCTGTTTCATATTCCGCAGTGTTGCTTTCGATAGCGCGACGGCGTCAGCCACGCCGTGAAGGCTATGGCGCATCAGGGTGATCGCGGCCGTTTCTATCGCCACATCACTGCCACCGCCCATGGCGATACCGACATCGGCTTGCGCGAGCGCGGGGGCATCGTTGATGCCATCACCAATCATCGCCACCTGACGACCTTCCGCCTGCAATTGCTTGATGGCCGCCGCTTTTCCATCAGGTAAAACACCGGCGATCACCCGATCTATTCCGGCTTCTTTTGCAATGGCCTGTGCCGTGCGTTCGTTATCGCCTGTCAGCATCACCAGCTTATAGCCTTGTTGATGCAGGCGTTTCAGTGCGCTGACGCTGTCCTCACGCAGTGGATCGCGAATGGAGAATAGCGCGGCGATACGGCCATCCACAGCGAGCAATACCGGCGTAATGCCTTTCTCCGCCTGTAGTTGCAGCAGTTCATCGACCTCACTGCTGTCGATATTTTGTTGCGTCATCAGTGCGCTATTACCCAGCAACACGCGGTGCGCAGCGATTTCACCACTCACGCCAAGGCCACCGAGGGTACGGAACTCCTGCACCTGAGGTAAGGGCAGATCCTCCGCCCGCTGCATGATGGCGTGCGCCAGTGGATGGTTCGAACCTTTCTCCAGTGCAGCCGCCAGGATTAATGACTGTTCCTCCGCGTTCTGATTGAAAGTATGAATAGCCACCACTTTGGGCTGCCCTTCGGTCAGCGTGCCGGTTTTATCAAAAACCAGAGTATCAAGCGTACTGGCTTTTTGTAGGGCATCAGCATCACGAACCAGCACACCAAATTCAGCCGCACGGCCTACACCAGAAATAATCGACATGGGTGTAGCCAAACCCAAAGCGCAGGGACAGGCGATAATCAGCACCGTGGTTGCTACCACAAGCGTATAAACCAACTGCGGTTGGGGTCCGAAGATGTACCAGATCGCACCGCTGAACAGGGCAACCAACACCACCGCAGGCACAAATACGGCTGAAATCCGATCCGCAAGCTGACCGATTTCCGGTTTACTGCTTTGCGCCTGACGTACCAGTTTGATAATGCGCGCCAGCGTAGTCTGGCTGCCAATCGCATCGGCACGAAAAAGTACGCTGCCATCTTTGACGATGGTACCTGCGTGGACGGCGTCACCGGTGGATTTCCGCTGTGCGATCGGTTCCCCGGTCAGCATCGCTTCATCCATCCAAACGTCACCCTGCAGGATTTCGCCATCAACCGGTACGCGATCGCCGGTCGTCAGGCGCAGCGTCATACCTCGTTTCACCTCGGCCAGCGGTACGTCACGTTCGCCGCTGTCTTCGACTATGCGGGCAGTCGGTGGCGTAAGATCGAGTAATCGCTCAAGCGCTTTGGAAGATCGCTGACGTGCCCGTTGTTCCAGCGCATGGCCCAGATTGATCAGGCCGATAATCATCGCACTGGCTTCGTAGTAGAGATGACGGGCCTCATGAGGAAAAACATCAGGCCAGAGGTTCACGGTAATGGAGTAAAGCCAGGCCGCACCTGTTCCGAGCGCCACCAGTGTGTCCATGGTGGCGCTGCCATTTTTCAGGCTCATCCAGGCATTTCGGTAGAAGTGATTACCGGCGAGAATCATTACTGCCAGCGTAAGAATGCCCACAATCAGCCATGGGATCCGGGTTTCAGGCGTCAACGTCATGCTGCCGCCAAACAAACCCCAGGCCATCAGTGGAATACCTACCGACAGACCTAGGGCGGCCTGCCAACTGAAACGACGCATGTTTTGTTGTGCCGTTTGCTGCTGGCGTTCACGACGCTCGGTCTCATCCTGAATGATTTCTGCGCCATAGCCCGCTTTCTCTACCGCGCTAATCAGCGCCTGATGATCCACAGCACCCATAACCAGGGCGCTGCGTTCAGCAAGATTAACCCGTGCCTGCTCAACGCCCGCGACACCTTGTAACGAGCGCTGGACTTTAGAAACACAACTTGCGCAGCTCATACCATTGATCAGTAACTGAACCGTATCGTCGTCTTCAGTTGCATCAATTGCTTTTGCCGGAACCGTAGAAGATGCCGCTGCCTGAGGTTCCGGAGTGGAGGAGGCAGAATAGGTCAGCGGCTCAGATTTTGGGGATAACGCTCCCGTTGCCAGCGTGGCCTCATAGCCCGCCTGTACGACGGCATCGATCAGCGCCTGCGGATCGGCATCGCCATAAACATGTGCGGTAGTCAGTTCAACATCCGCCGCCACAACGCCAGAAACGGCTTCAAGGGCTTTTTGGGTTGCACCGGTGCAATGCCCACAGCTCAAACCTGCAAGTTGCAGTTCGATATCGGGGTGCGTTGCTACCTGAGCATGATAACCCGCCTGTTCAACGCTGCTGATGAGATCCTCAGGCGTTGCGGAGCCTGACACTTTGGCATAACGGACATTGACTTCAGCCTGCTCAACGTCAGCACGGGCTTCCAATGCTTTTTTGACCCGTTGAGCGCAATTCATGCACGACAATCCTTGCAGTGCGAGTAACCTGGTTTTAGATACAGCAGTATTGGACATAATGATCTCCTTGCCGGATAAAATTTGTTCAAAAGAGTTGACCAACTGGCCTTATTTCACTAGTTATAGAGGTTAAACCTTCCAGCAAGGGGAAGGTCAAGGGGGGAGTAATGAATATTAGTGATGTTGCCAAAAAAACCGGTTTAACCAGCAAAGCGATCCGTTTTTATGAGGAAAAAGGGCTGGTTACCGCGCCGTTACGCAGTGAGAATGGCTATCGTAGCTACGGCGCAAAACATATCGAAGAATTGACCTTATTGCGTCAGGCGCGTCAGGTGGGTTTTACTCTGGATGAGTGCCGCGAACTCGTCGCGTTATTTCATAATCCCGATCGTCACAGTGCTGATGTGAAAGCACGTACTCTTGAAAAAGTGGCTGAAATTGAGAATCATATCAGTGAACTTAACGCCATGCGGCTACAGTTATTGGCGCTGGCGGAACAGTGTCCGGGGGACGAGAGTGCTGATTGCCCGATCATTAATAATCTTGCTGGCTGTTGCCATACCACAGTGAAACCCGATACGCATTAAGCGATCGGGCTTTCTGAACGAGCTAAAAATCAGGAATTATTGGCACTGCGAGGCGTGATGGCGCGCACTTGCAGCGTTATGCCGTCGACATCCACCACTTCAACTTCATCGCCAACACTCAGGTTATCTGAGGACTTAACCCGCCAACTGCTGTCACCGATGCGTACACGGCTGTAACCGTTACGCTGTGGCTCAAGCAGTGTGGCTTTTATTCCTACCAATTGACGCCCGCGCTGATTAAGTGCCCTTGGCGGTTTACCCGCGACCTTACGATGTGTCAGCCAATACCACCAACCTATGGCGGCAACCAGTGTGAGCACACCAAAACTCAATGCCTGCCACTCCCAGACAAAGGGGACAAGCCACACCAGAAGGCCCACTGTCATCGCCGCGACGCCACTCCACAACAAGTAACCACTGGCACCCAGCATTTCCGCCATCAGCAGAATGCCGCCGAGCGACAGCCAGAACCAGTGTGGGTTTGTGGCAAATTCCTCAAGCATGATTACTTGCCTTTCGTCTCTTTCAGCAATTCGGCGATGCCACCAATTGAGCCAATCAGATTACTGGCTTCAAGCGGCATCATGATGACTTTACTGTTATTGGATGAGCCAATTTTTTGCAGTGCATCGGTATATTTCTGCGCGACAAAGTAATTGATAGCCTGAATATTCCCGGCAGAAATAGCGTCCGAAACCATCTTTGTCGCCTGCGCTTCCGCTTCCGCCGCACGTTCACGCGCTTCGGCCTGCAAGAATGCAGACTGACGCTCACCTTCCGCTTTCAGGATTTGCGACTGTTTTTCACCTTCAGCACGCAAGATGGCAGCCTGACGCACACCTTCGGCCTCAAGAATATCGGCACGCTTGGTTCGCTCTGCCTTCATCTGGGCGTTCATCGCGGAAATAAGTTCAGCCGGTGGGCGAACGTCACGGATTTCGATACGGGTGATTTTTACGCCCCACGGATTGGTGGCTTCATCGACGATATGCAGCAGGCGGGTGTTGATGCTGTCACGCTGTGAGAGCATTTCATCCAATTCCATTGAGCCAAGTACCGTACGGAAGTTCGTCATGGTCAGGTTAACAATCGCCTGTTCCAGATTACTGACTTCATAGGCAGCGCGAGCCGGATCAATGACCTGAATAAAGCACACTGCGTCAATGGCGACGTTGGCGTTGTCGCGCGAGATAATCTCCTGGGAAGGGATATCCAGCACCTGCTCCATCATGTTGATTTTACGACCGACACGATCCATAAGGGGCACAACAATATTTAACCCTGGCATCAACGTTTTCGTATAACGACCAAAACGTTCAACGGTCCATTGATAACCTTGAGGCACAATTTTTAGGGTGGAAACCATCAAAATCAGCGCTAATGCCACAATAATGGGAATGACGGTAAACATGGTAAAACTCCTGTAAGTGACTATCCGCAAGTATGCGCCATACCGTACCAAATATTTGTGGGGTGTGAGTGATATCAGCGCTAATCTATATACTACAGGATCGCAGCGATTCGTGCCGGAAATGGCAATCTCGTTGTGCAAAAAGAGAGGTTGTCAGGTTGGGAGTAAAAAAGTGGCGTGGGTTGGAACGCGCCGGTTCCAACCCAAAACAGAACAAATAGAATCAGTACAGTAAGGAATAGAGCTGACGACGGTATTTGGCGGCCAGTGCATCACCGGTACCCAGCGCAGCGAGAATATCCATCAACGTTTTGCGGGCGCTTCCATTGGCTGCAGCAAGATCTTTCTTCAGATGGCTAATCAGAAGCTCCAGCGCTTCTTCATTTCGCCCCACCTGATGCAGTTGCAGACTCAATTGCACCGCCAGCTCCACATTCTGCGGATCCTGTTCCAGTTGCTGCTGCAGCAGTTGAATTTCCGGCGTGTCAGCCGCCTGTTTCAACAGTTCAATCTGCGCAATCAGCCCCTGATAACGGGTATCGCGGTCTTGCAACGGAACAACAGCCAGCACAGCCTCGGCCTCTTCAGTCCGGTTCAGTAATATCTGCGCTTCTGCCAGCATAAAGCCGATTTCGCTGTTCTGATGGCTCAACTGCCAGGCATCTTTCAGCAGGGGCAGGGCCTCAAGCACTTTGCCTTCCTGCATCAGTTCAGCCGCTTCGGCAGCTTTGAGTTCTTCAGGTTTCGGCAGCACTTTTTCCAGCAGGGCGCGCACGGCTTCTTCGGGTTGTGGCCCCTGGAAACCATCCACCGGTTGACCATCTTTAAATAAATAGACGGTAGGAATTGAACGCAGTCCAAACTGTGACGCAACCATTTGCTCGGCGTCGCAATCGACTTTGGCCAGAATAAATTGCCCGGCATATTCGACCGCCAATTTTTCCAGCACGGGTGTCAGTTGCAGGCAGTGCTGGCTGCGATCCGACCAGAAGTAAAACAGCACCGGAAGGACCTTTGACTGCTCCAGTGTCTGGTGCAGGTTGGCTTCGTTAATCTCTACAATTGTGGGTTGTGCAAGCATGACGTTATCTCTCATCCGTTTTAACGGTAGATGGGGGCAGCTTTTTCTGCTTCAACCCCCAGAGGCTGACTGATACAACTTACATCGCGTTTTTGCGAGTATTATCAACAGCCTGACTTATGAATGGCCGCGCAATAGTTTGTCGAGCGCCCGACCCGGCAGAATTCGGCGCAAGATACTTAAACTGTGTGCCACCAACGTTATCGGGTAGCGGAGTTTGGCCTTGGGACTCTCCAAAGCATGGCGCAGTTTGGGCAATATGGCGTCTGGCGGTAAGGTAAACCGTGCTGCAATACCTGGATTACTTACCGGTTTGTCCGATTGGGACTGATTGACGTTGTCCGTGAAATTACTGCTGATTGGACCCGGTTCAATCAAACTGACCTGAATACCGGTGCCATGCAGTTCCATGCGCAGCGTATCAGACCAGGCTTCAAGCGCATATTTGCTGGCGGCATAGGCACCGCGCCCTGGCGTACTGACCAACCCCATCACAGAACTGGTTTGAATGATCCGGCCTTCGCCATGCGGCAACATGGCGGGCAACAGCAATTGGGTCAATTGATGGGTGCCGAACAGGTTACTGGCGAACTGTCTTTCCAGTTGCTGACGGCTGATAGTGTTGAGCGGGCCGTATGCGCCGTAGCCAGCATTGTTAAACAAACCATAGAGGCGACCAGAGGTAAGCTCAATGACCTGGGCGGCGGCACGCTCGACGCTGGCGCTGTCATCGAGATCCAACAGAATCCCTTCCAATCCCAATTGCTGCATATTTTCGACGTCCTGCGCTTTACGGCAGGCGGCCAATACCCGATAGCCTCGATTCCTGAGATCCTGTGCGGCAACAAGACCGATTCCTGACGAGCAACCGGTAATTAAAACTGCTTTTTGCATAACTTTACCTGATAGGTGACCCGTTTTATTAAGACTCATGTTTTACTAAGGGTAAAAGTCGCTCAGACATCCAGCCTGCGATAAATGCCTGGGCATCGCGGTTGGGATGAAGTCCGTCATCCTGCATCCATTGGGGCTTGATCGCAACCTGCTCCATAAAAAATGGAATCAGGGGGATGTCGTACTGTTTCGCCAGCGCCGGATAGAGGTCGTAAAACGCCTCGCCATAACGACGGCCATAATTGGGCGGCAAGCGAATTTGCATCAAGAAAGGCTGGGCATCCGCTTGCTTGACCAATGTAATTATTTTACCGAGGGTTTGCTGGATATCCTGCGTTGGAAAACCGCGCAGCCCGTCATTGGCACCCAGTTCGATCATTACCCAGCGTGGTTGATGTTGTTTCAGTAGCGCAGGCAGGCGAGCCAGTCCTTGTGCGGTTGTGTCGCCGCTGATGCTGGCATTGACCACTTTGGGTTGCGAGGGATCCTGCTGCCATTTTTCAGACAGCAGTGTCGGCCAGGAATTGGCGACGGGCAGGCGATAACCAGCGCTCAGGCTATCACCAAGAATAAGTAATGTATCAGCAGCAACTGCACGTAAACTGAATAATCCCAATAGCAAAAGGAAGGGAAGATGCCAGCGGAAAACGTTCTTGAAGTTCATCATCTTAATAAACACGTCGGTGAGGGTGATCATCGTCTCTCCATCCTTACCGGAGTCGAGCTGGTTGTCAAACCCGCGCAGACGATTGCATTGATTGGTGAATCGGGATCAGGCAAGTCAACCTTGCTGGGAATATTGGCCGGGCTGGATGATGGCAGTGAAGGCGACGTTGCATTGCTCGGGCAATCGCTACCGGAAATGGATGAAGAAGGTCGAGCCGCTCTGCGGGCACAAAATGTGGGTTTTGTGTTTCAGTCATTCATGCTGGTGCCTACTCTCAATGCATTGGAGAACGTACAACTCCCGGCGCTGCTGCGCGGCGATAGCGATGCCAGCAGCCGTGAACAGGCAATCCAACTCTTGCAGCAACTTGGATTGGGCGAACGGTTGAGCCATCTTCCCGCCCAGCTTTCTGGCGGTGAGCAGCAGCGTGTTGCATTGGCGCGGGCATTTAGTGGTCGACCAAAGGTGCTGTTTGCCGATGAGCCTACGGGTAATCTCGATCGTCAGACGGGCGAACGCATCGTCGACTTACTTTTTTCACTGAACCGCGATTTTGCCACAACGTTGATTTTGGTGACTCACGATGAGCAACTGGCAGCGCGTTGCGAACGGCGCTTACGTCTGCGTGACGGAAAATTGTGGGAGGAAGCATGATTTGGCGGTGGTTTTGGCGGGAGTGGCGCTCTCCGTCGCTACTGATTGTCTGGCTGGCATTGACGTTGGCGGTGGCCTGCGTGCTGGCATTGGGGACGATCAGCGATCGGATGGAGAAAGGCCTGAGCCAGCAGAGTCGGGATTTTATGGCGGCAGATCGCGTTTTGCGCGCCTCTCATCCGGTACCTGAAGGCTGGCTTCTGGATGCGCGTCAGCAAGGATTAGCAGTCAGTCGGCAACTGAGTTTTACGACAATGACTTATGCGGGTGACCGACCACAATTAGCTCAGGTCAAGGCCACCGATCAGGCTTATCCTCTGTATGGTCAATTGGAAACCCGGCCTGTGGGTCTCAGGGCTGAACCGGGAACGGTGTTGGTTGCACCGCGCTTGATGGTTCTTCTTAATGTCAAAGTCGGCGACATGCTGGACGTCGGTGATACGACGCTGCGTATTTCGGGAGAGTTGATTCAGGAGCCGGACTCAGGTTTTAACCCATTTCAAACCTCGCCCCCCATTATTATCAATTTGGCTGACGCAGAAAAAACCGGGGCGATACAGCCCGGTAGCCGACTGACATATCGCTATATGTTTGCTGGCAGCGCCAACAATATTGAAGAATATGGTTCCCGTCTGGCTCCACAGCTGAAACCCGGCCAGCGCTGGTACGGAATGGAAGAGTCCGGCGGTGCGCTGAGCAAGTCTTTACAACGCTCGCAGCAATTCTTACTGTTATCTGCGCTCTTGACGCTTTTGCTCTCCATTGCTGCCGTTGCGGTTTCAATGGGTCATTATTGCCGTAGTCGATATGATCTGGTGGCGGTTCTGAAAACGCTCGGCGCGGGGCGTAAGGCATTGCGCCAACTGATTATCGGTCAGTGGGTGGCGGTTTTATTACTGGCGGCGGTATGTGGCAGTATGATCGGTTTGGCCTTTGAAGCCGTATTAATGCGTCTGCTCGCCCCTGTTTTACCTGCCGCACTGCCAGAAGCGGGTGCATGGCCATGGGTCTGGTCAATGGGATCACTGGTGCTGATATCGCTGTTGGTCGGGATGCGGCCTTATAAGCAACTGCTGGCAACGCAACCTCTGCGGGTGTTACGCCGCGACGTAGTGGCTAACGTCTGGCCTCTACGTTATTACTTACCGGCTATTTTACTGATTGTTGTGGGGCTGCTGGCGGCGTTGGTGGAGGGGAGCGCGCTGCTTTGGGCCGTGTTGGCGGGGATCGTGGCCTTGGCATTGTTGCTGGGAGGGATCGGCTGGGGAGGCCTGCTGCTTTTACGGCGTTTAACCGTCAGGAAACTTGCTTTACGTCTGGCAATAAACCGTCTCTTACGCCAACCGTGGGTCACACTGAGTCAGTTAGCAGCCTTTTCTCTCTCTTTCATGCTACTGGCTTTATTATTGGTTATGCGCGGTGATTTACTCGATCGCTGGCAGCAGCAACTTCCTCCTGAGAGCCCGAATTACTTCCTGTTGAACATGACGCAAGAGCAAGTTCCGCAAGTGGAACATTTCCTACAACAGCGTCAAATTCAGGCTGGCACGTTCTACCCGATTGTCCGGGTGCGATTGACGCAAATCAACCAACAGATCGCTACAGAGCGCGTGCGGGAAGACGATCCTGGCGGTGAAGCGGTTAATCGCGAACTGAATCTGACCTGGCAGGAAAATCTGCCAGAACATAATCCGTTGGTCGCGGGAACCTGGCCACCAAAAGCGGGTGAAGTGTCAATGGAGCAGGGAATTGCCGATCGCCTTGGCCTGAAAATAGGCGACACGCTGACATTCAGCGGCGATACGCAGGATTTCAGCGCCAAAGTGACCAGCTTGCGAAAGGTTGACTGGGAAAGTTTGCGACCGAATTTCTACTTTATTTTTCCTCCCGGTGCACTGGATGGACAGCCGCAAACCTGGCTCACCAGTTTCCGGTATCAGGGCGATGACGCAATGTTGGCGCAATTGAATCGCCAGTTCCCGACGCTGAGTCTTTTGGATATTGGCTCGATCCTCAAGCAAATTGGTCAGGTATTGCAACAGGTTAGCAGGGCGCTTGAAGTGATGGTTGTTCTGGTTCTGATCTGCGGTACGTTATTGCTGCTGGCGCAAATTCAGGTTGGTATGCGACAGCGACGTCAGGAGTTGGTTGTTTACCGCACACTCGGCGCGAGTAAAAAGTTACTGCGGGGAACGCTATGGTGCGAATTTGCTGTGTTAGGGCTGGTGGCCGGTATTGCGGCGGCTGTTGGGGCAGAGGCTGCATTATGGTTATTGCAAACCAAAGTCTTTGAATTCAATTGGGAACCAAACTTTATCCTTTGGTGGTTGCTCCCTTTACTCAGCGCGATATTGCTTTCCTTGTGCGGTGGTTGGCTTGGAGTGCGATTATTGCGGGGGAAAGCGCTATTCCGAGGATTTGAAGGTTAAGTCGTCGTGACAAGATTCATCAGTCATTAAGTCATGATGAAGTAAACGAGGGTGAGTTGTCGCCAAGTCAGTACCGCTATACTGGCTGCGGGTGCTTGAAACTGTCTGTTTTGAGCGCAGATGTGGTGAAAGGCAGGCAGAAAAAAGCCCCAGACTGACTCTAAATCAGAATGAGGCTCTCTCATAATGCATGAACACCATTATGTTAGCCTCTTAACAGCAGCAATGCAACGGAGGTTAAATGCCGCAAAAGCTGGTTATCTGGGGGCTGTTCGTGGTGTGTTTCACGATCCTGGCCTTCACCTGGATGGTGCGTGATTCGCTGTGCGAACTGCACATCAGACAGGGAAACACGGAGGTTGCGGCAGTTTTAGCCTACGAAGTTAAACGTTAAGAGCAACCGGCGGGGCAACCCCGCCATTTGGTGTTGACGCATTGGGTTTCCGGCACCCAATCATTACACAGGCCAGCCTTTGGGCTGGCTTTTTTCATTGCAGACGGGCAGGCGGAGTCAGGCAGAACAGACATGACATAATTCACCAGCCATTAAGCCATGATGAAGTAAACAAGGGTGAGTGGAGAGGTTGTGAGTGCCGCTATACTGGCCGCGGGTGCTTGAAACTGTCTGTTTTGAGCCCGGAAATGGTGAAAGGCAGGCAGAAAAAAGCCCCAGACTGACTCTAAATCAGAATGAGGCTCTCTCATAATGCATAGACACCATTATGGTAGCCTCTTAACAGCAGCAATGCAACGGAGGTTAAATGCCGCAAAAGCTGGTTATCTGGGGGCTGTTCGTGGTGTGTTTCACGATCCTGGCCTTCACCTGGATGGTGCGTGATTCGCTGTGCGAACTGCATATCAGACAGGGGAACACGGAGGTTGCGGCAGTTTTAGCCTACGAAGTTAAACGTTAAGAGCAACCGGCGGGGGCAACCCCGCCATTTGGTGTTGACGCATTGGGTTTCCGGCACCCAATCATTACACAGGCCAGCCTTTGGGCTGGTTTTTTTTATTGCAGACGGGCAGGCGGAGTCAGGCAGAACAGACATGACATAATTCACCAGCCATTAAGTCATGATGAAGTAAATGAGGGTGAGTTGTCGCCAAGTCAGTACCGCTATACTGGCTGCGGGTGCTTGAAACTGTCTGTTTTGAGCGCAGATGTGGTGAAAGGCAGGCAGAAAAAAGCCCCAGACTGACTCTAAATCAGAATGAGGCTCGATCATAATGCCTAGACACCATTATGGTAGCCTCTTAACAGCTGTAAAGCAACGGAGGTTAAATGCCGCAAAAGCTGGTTATCTGGGGGCTGTTCGTGGTGTGTTTCACGATCCTGGCCTTCACCTGGATGGTGCGTGATTCGCTGTGCGAACTGCATATCAGACAGGGGAATACGGAGGTTGCGGCGGTTTTAGCCTACGAAGTTAAACGTTAAGAGCAACCGGCGGGGGCAACCCCGCCATTTGGTGTTGACGCATTGGGTTTCCGGCACCCAATCATTACACAGGCCAGCCTTCGGGCTGGCCTCTAAAATAACATAAATGTAATCACAACTTTTTCTGGGCCCATTCAATACCGCTACGGTATTCTTCTGGCAGAAGGGGGATCAACGCATTCAACGTCTTATTCAATTGATTATTATCAGGATCATTGATATTCAGATGTCCAACCTTACGACCATCACGCACCTCTTTGTCGTACCAATGCAGATGAATAAGAGGTAATCCCAGCCATTCGATATTCACCGCAGTTCCGATCAGGTTAATCATCACTGAAGGGGTACTCACCACGGGTTTTGGCAAAGGGAGATCCAGAATCGCGCGCAAGTGCAGCTCAAATTGACTGATTGAAGCCCCATTTTGGGTCCAGTGACCACTATTATGAACCCGTGGAGCGAGTTCATTAATCAACAGTCCTTCCTCAACGACAAAGCATTCCATCGCCATTACGCCGACATATTCCAGTTCAGACATGATTGAGGAAAGCATCTGTTCGGCCTGATTCTGCAAACGGCTGTCAGGTTGCGGCAATGCGACACTAGTGCGCAAAATCCCTTCTTCATGCAGGTTGTGAGTTAGCGGATAAAACACCGTTACACCCAGTTGATTCCGGGCACCTACCAACGATACCTCACCGGAGAAGTTGATTCCCTGCTCAACAATACATTCGCCATAACAATCTTCCGGCAAAGAAGATTGCTCGCCGGGATGTAACCGCCACTGTCCGCGACCGTCGTAACCACCAACACGTCGTTTGACGATAGCCAGTTCACCCTGAGAGGCAAAAATAGCGGGCCATTCACTGGCATCGGCCAGTAATTGCCAGGGAGCTGTCGCTAAACCAAGTTGATCGAGGAGTTGTTTTTGCGTCAAGCGATCGGCCAGACGAGGAAATATATCCCGATTGACAAAACCGCTATGGCTGGCGAGTTCACGGGTTAATGCCGTTTCAGGCCAACGTTCAATTTCAGCCGTGATCACGCTGTTGTGAAAGGGAACGGCTTCGGGTTCTGCATCCAATCCAACCGGATAAACCGCAATTCCAAGAGGTTCTCCGGCCTGACGAAGCATGCGCCCCAACTGACCATTACCCAGTACGCAAACCGGTTTCATGCTTCCCCCCGCGGATCGGGATTATTAAGGACCTCGTCAGTTTGCGCTTTGCGCCAATCAGCCAGACGTTGACGGATACCGTCATCATGCAGGGCGAGGATCTGAGCAGCCAGCAATGCCGCGTTTGCCGCACCTGCTTTACCGATCGCCAGCGTTCCCACCGGGATCCCGCGAGGCATCTGCACAATCGAATAGAGGCTATCGACGCCGCTTAATGCCGCACTCTGAACCGGTACGCCCAGCACAGGTACCAATGTCTTTGCCGCAATCATTCCGGGTAAATGCGCTGCTCCACCCGCACCGGCGATAATCACATCGAAACCATTGTCGGCAGCCTGCTCCGCAAAACTGAACAATTTATCCGGGGTTCGGTGGGCTGAAACCACTTCAGTGTGAAA
Organism: Edaphovirga cremea; assembly: GCF_003332275.1. GTDB lineage: Bacteria > Pseudomonadota > Gammaproteobacteria > Enterobacterales > Enterobacteriaceae > Edaphovirga > Edaphovirga cremea. The sequence continues at coordinate 166,713 of NZ_QOVA01000001.1, forward strand.
AGCTATATTCAGCGTGGTGAGGACTTCGGCAGCGAACTGCATAGTAGCCCAGTCACTTTTAGATCCCATGACAATAGCGATTTTTGCCGGGGCAACATTCGATGGCATGCCTGTAATGCTCCTGTGATTGTACACGCGTCGCCAGACAGGTGGTTTCTGGCGGAGAGGGCGCAGATGATATCATGCAATATCGGCAAGGAAAACGGTTGCGTCGTTTCAGTAAGGTGAGAAAAAGCTATAATCCTGGCATTAATCACCACGGGAACATTAACGATGACAGAGTCCCTTCTGGCCCCTATAAGGGCTTTTTTGCACTGCAAAACACCCGCGCGATGGGTGGATTTTGCCGTAATGAATCAGGATATCTTACTGATTGATCATGCCAATTGTGAAAAGAAGGCTGCTGCGGCGGCGATGAGCCTCATGACCCGTTATCTCGATCGAACGGAATTATTGATGTGTACCGCCCGCTTGGCGCGCGAAGAGTTGCATCATTTCGAACAGGTTGTCGAGATAATGAGAGCTCGGGGAATCAGTTACACCGTGTTATCGCCGTCACGTTATGCCAACGGCATGTTGAAACATGTGAGACACACTAACGAGCTGGAGTTATTGGTTGATCGCCTGATTATTTCTGCCTATATCGAAGCGCGCTCCTGTGAGCGGTTTGCTTGCGTTGCGCCGGTTCTGGATGATGAATTACGCCGATTCTATATATCGCTTCTGCGTTCTGAAGCCCGTCACTTCAGTGACTATCTGGCTTTGGCGCAACAATATGCGGGTGGAGATATTAACGATCGGATCCAGGAAATCGGCAGGATAGAGGCGGAATTGATCCTTGCACCGGATGAACAATTCCGTTTTCACAGTGGCGTACCCATGTGATTTCTCAGAAGGGAAAAAACAGTAACTCAACGCCAGCGGGAGTCACTTTAACCATGGAACCTTGTTCATGCCAGGCACCCAAAACAGCGCGGCTCACAGGTCTGCCATTGACATTCAGTGTGTGAATGGCTGGTCGGTGCGTATGTCCATGAATCAGCCATTCTGCCTGATTACACTGCATGACCTCTGATACTGCCTGAGGATTCACATCCATAATTTCCAGTGATTTTGAACTGTTGGATTGCTGGCTTCCGGCGCGTAACTTGGCTGCGACCCGCAATCGCATTTTAAGAGGAAGGGCGAGAAACAATCTTTGCAGTAGCGGATTATGGACGCGGCGGCGAAATTTCTGATAATCCACATCATCGGTACACAACGTATCGCCATGTAAAATAAGAATCTTATGGCCGTAGAGATCCAGCACTTTTTCTTCTGGCAGCAATACCATCCCACTTTGGCGGGCAAAGCGTTTACCCACCAGAAAATCGCGATTACCGTGAATGAAGTAGCAGGGAACGCCTTGTTGATGAAGATTTTTCAGGGCTGCCGCGATCTCAGCATGTAAAGGTTCCGGGTCGTCGTCGCCCACCCAGGCCTCAAACAAATCACCAAGAATATAAAGGGCGTCAGCGAGCGGGGCTTCGCGCTGCAAAAAACGCAGAAAACCGGCAGTAATTGCCGGTTCCTGAGCGCAGAGATGAATGTCTGCAATAAAAAGAGTGGCCATTCGTCGCGATATTATTCGCTAACGGTAACGCTTTTGATGATCACATCTTCTTTTGGTACATCCTGATGCATGCCGCTACGACCGGTTGCTACGGCTTTGATCTTATCAACAACATCTTGTCCTTCAACCACTTCAGCAAAGACGCAATAGCCCCAGCCTTCAGTGTTTTCACCGCGGAAGTTCAGGAAATCATTGTCAGCAACGTTGATGAAGAACTGTCCGGTTGCGGAGTGTGGATCGTTTGTACGCGCCATTGCCAGCGTGCCACGGTTGTTTTTCAGACCGTTGTTGGCTTCGTTTTTGATGGGGGCATCAGTCTTTTTTTGATTCATGCCCGGCTCGAATCCACCGCCCTGAATCATAAAGCCGTTGATAACACGGTGGAAAATAGTATTGTCGTAAAAACCTTTACGGCAATAGTTCAGGAAGTTTTCAACAGTGACCGGCGCTTTGTCAGCAAAAGTGTTGACGACGATGTCGCCGTGGTTGGTGTGGAAAGTGACCATATTAATCATCCTGCTTATGTTGGTGTTTACTCATCATGTGAGTCGGTACAATAGAGTGCTTTTATATCATAACTGGCAGGCAGGAGTCAGTAGCAGGGGGGCGAAGGGTACGCATTGGTGCAATATATCCGAGAAATCCGCTTAACCTTGCAAAGCATGTAAGTTCAGGTTTCAATATGCCGATCGGTTATGACCTTGGCCGAAACGTTCTTTCACCACACGCCCTTTTTGTTAATCACGTACACGCTAAACACGGAATGACCCGATGCTAAAGATATTTAATACCCTGAGTCGTCAAAAAGAGGAATTCAAGCCAATTCATACCGGTAAAGTCGGAATGTACGTGTGTGGGATTACTGTTTACGACCTGTGTCATATCGGTCATGGGCGTACTTTTGTCGCGTTTGATGTTGTGGCCCGCTATTTGCGTTATTCAGGATACAGCCTGAAGTATGTGCGCAACGTCACCGATGTTGACGACAAAATAATTAAACGCGCAGCAGAAAACGGTGAAAGCTGTGAGGCATTGACGTCGCGCATGATCGCTGAAATGCATGCGGATTTTGATGCATTGAATATTCTGCGCCCGGACGAAGAGCCACGCGCAACCCGACATATTGCCGAGATTATCGATATCGTGCAGCAACTGATCGCACGCGATCATGCTTATGTCGCCAGTAATGGTGATGTGATGTTCTCGGTCGCCAGCGATCCGGATTACGGTTTGTTGTCACGTCAGGATCTCGAACAATTACAGGCAGGTGCGCGGGTTGAAGTTGCCGATGTGAAGCATAATCCCATGGATTTCGTGCTGTGGAAAATGTCGAAGCCAGGCGAACCCAGCTGGAATTCACCCTGGGGTGAGGGACGTCCAGGTTGGCACATCGAATGTTCGGCCATGAACTGCAAGCAACTGGGACATCATTTTGATATTCACGGTGGCGGATCGGATCTGATGTTCCCCCATCATGAAAACGAAATTGCCCAATCCAGTTGCGCCCATGACGGACCGTATGTGAACTACTGGATGCATTCCGGGATGGTGATGGTCGATCGCGAAAAAATGTCGAAATCACTCGATAACTTTTTCACTGTGCGTGACGTCCTGAAATATTACGATGCTGAAACCGTGCGTTACTTCCTGATGTCAGGTCATTATCGCAGCCAGTTGAATTACAGCGAAGAGAACCTGAAGCAGGCGCGTACCTCCCTTGAACGCCTCTACACTGCTTTGCGCGGCACAGATATCAATGCACAACCCGCAGGCGGAGAAGCATTCAAGGCGCGTTTCTGTGAGGCGATGGACGATGATTTCAACACGCCGGAAGCCTATTCGGTACTGTTTGATCTGGCGCGTGAAGTGAACCGTGTCAAAGCCGAAGATATGCAGGCTGCCAACGGTTTGGCGGCAGAACTTCGTCAATTGGCCGCTGTATTGGGACTGCTGGAAAAAGATCCGGAACAATTTCTGCAAAGCGGGGCACAGAGTGATGATGACGAAGTCACACGTATTGAAGCCTTGATCAAACAGCGTAACGATGCGCGTAAAACCAAAGAGTGGGCGCTGGCGGATTCAGCTCGTGACCAACTCAATGATTTGGGCATTATTTTGGAAGATGGGCCGCAAGGTACGACCTGGCGTCGTAAGTAATCGCGGTGAGTCGATGAAATGAAAAGGCGCAGTGATAAGCAATTATCACTGCGCCTTTTGCTATCCCCCGCTAAAAATCGGCTGAGGAAATATCTTTGTCGTCTTTATTGCGCAGACGCTTTGACTACGACGATCTGACCATCAAATGACACTTGTTGATCGGCCACAATCTTGCAGCGTTTGCGTGTCTCAACCTGACCATTGACAGTGACAAGACCATCGGCAATCACCGCTTTGGCTCCGGCACCGCTATCGCACCAGCCCTGAAACTTGAGCAGATCGCACAGTTCAACATGCGGGTGATTTTCGAGAAAAAAAGTTTCCATAATTCCTGACTTAGTTGACGTTAATGTCGTGATATTCCTCGCAGGCTTGCAAGGTGTTTTGGATGAGCGTTGCCACGGTCATCGGCCCAACGCCGCCCGGTACTGGCGTGATGAAAGAGGCTTTCGCTGCGGCGGCGGCAAAATCTACATCTCCGACCACTTTTCCGCTCTCTAACCGGTTAATCCCGACATCAATCACGATGGTTCCTGGTTTGATCCATTCACCGGGAATAAAGCCTGGCTTGCCAACGGCAACCACCAAAAGATCGGCGTTTTCTACATGATGGCGCAGATTCTTGGTAAAACGGTGTGTGACGGTGGTGGTACAGCCAGCTAACAGCAATTCCATACTCATGGGGCGGCCAACAATGTTGGAAGCACCGATCACCACGGCATTAAGACCGAAAGTGTCGATATTATAACGCTCCAGCAGAGTCACAATGCCGCGAGGCGTACAAGGTCGCAGCTTGGGAGCCCGCTGGCACAAACGCCCCACATTGTAAGGGTGGAAGCCATCAACATCTTTGTCTGGCAAGATACGTTCCAGAACTTTGACGTTATCTATCCCAGCCGGCAGCGGCAACTGCACCAGAATACCATCAATAGCATGGTCATCGTTGAGCTTATCGATCAAAGCCAGTAATTCGGCCTCTGTGGTCGAGTTGGGGAGATCGTAGGAGCGCGAGATAAAACCGACTTCCTCACAGGCTTTACGCTTGCTGGCGACATAAATCTGTGAAGCCGGATTTTCGCCGACCAGCACCACGGCCAGACCAGGTGCGCGTCTACCTTCAGCCAAGCGTTGTTGAACACGTACAGCGACTTCATTTCGAACCTGCTGCGCAATGCTTTTACCATCAATAATTTTTGCTGCCATTGGAGAGGAAACCCATCAATCATGAATAATGCAGGAGAATGCATCTATTTTGTCAGAAGCGAGCCGCGCTGTCAGGCCTTGAATACAGATAAATCGCATGAGTCCTTTCCTTATCCATTCTGCAGGCAATCGATTGCCAACAATCGGCAGTACAGAACCGCTCACACCTTATGGAATATATATTTTGCCGTTATCGGGTGTCGGTAATGTTTGTCCTGAGAGCCTCTCATCCGTTGACGTCAGTGAAGGGAAGTATAGAGAGTTATCTCATCGGGTTGTACATGGATTAGGCGACTGTTTTAAAACAGAAGCGAATACATTGACTCAATGAGGAGGGTGGGTATAATTCGAGCCCACTGCCTGCCCGTTAAAACCTCAGCAGGCAGTGTCCAGCCCGCAACGTGTTGCGCGCCCTTAGCTCAGTTGGATAGAGCAACGGCCTTCTAAGCCGTAGGTCACAGGTTCGAATCCTGTAGGGCGTACCATTTCGAAGTAAACAGACGTCAATCGACGTCTTTTTTTATGCCTGAAATTCAGTGAGTTGGCTGTTTTTGGTGCATCGAAACTCTCTCCGAGTCTACCTACATCTATCAGCATCAAGTAGTATCTGTTGGTATATGTGATGGTATATCCCCGTTCAATGAAATCTTGTACCAACAGCCAGCAACGGAGGGCCTCAAATGGCGTTAACCGATGTAAAGGTAAGAAGTGCAAAGCCCGCGGATAAGCCCTACAAGCTTACCGATGGCGAAGGAATGCATTTAATGGTTCATCCCAATGGATCTAAATACTGGCGCTTACAGTACCGCTTTGACGGTAAACAAAAGATGCTGGCATTGGGTATCTACCCTGAGATTTCGTTATCTGAAGCCAGGCAGCGGAGAGAGGAAGCTAAACGGCAAGTCGCTAACGCTATCGATCCCAGCGAACAGAAAAAGGTTGAGAAACGAGCTCGCAAAGCGACTGTGGAAAATACCTTCAAAGCGATTGCTCTGGAATGGCATGAGTACAAACGGCCTAACTGGTCAAAGGGTTACGCTGAAGACATTATGGAGGCGTTTGAAAACGATATCTTCCCGGATATCGGTAAGCGCCCGATTGCAGAGATCAAGCCTCTGGAGATCCTCAGTTCACTTCGTAAACTCGAAAAACGTGGTGTCCTCGATAAGCTGCGCAAAATCCGCCAGGCCTGTAATCAAGTCTTTCGCTATGCAATTGTCACCGGTCGAGCTGAAACTAACCCTGCCTCAGAGCTGGCAAGTGCGTTAACCCCGCCTAAATCTGTGCACTACCCTCATCTGTTAACGGATGAACTTCCTGCTTTCTTAGAAGCTCTCGCCGCTTATTCGGGGAGCCCAATAACTCGGCTAGCAACAAAGATTCTGATGCTAACAGGCGTTCGTACTATTGAACTCCGCATGGCTGAATGGAAAGAATTTGATTTCGAAAAGCGAGTTTGGGAAGTGCCGGTAGAAAGGATGAAGATGCGCCGCCCTCACCTTGTACCGCTATCTGATCAAGTTGTGGCAGCACTACGAGAGATTCAGGCGATCACAGGCCGTTATAACCTGGTATTTCCTGGGCGTAACGACATCACCAAACCAATGAGCGAAGCGAGTATCAATCAGGTACTGAAAAGAATTGGGTATCACGGGAAGGCGACAGGACATGGCTTTAGGCACACGATGAGCACCATCCTGCACGAGCAAGGCTATAACACGGCTTGGATCGAGTTACAGCTTGCTCATGTGGATAAGAACACCATTCGTGGTACGTACAACCATGCGCAGTATCTGGAGCAGCGTAGGGGGATGTTGCAGTGGTATGGGGATTTTATCGATACTATTACCAAACCCAAGCTAAAGGATGTTTCATAGTAGGGTAACGGCACTTAGCCATCTTTATGGCTAAGTGCCATGTAGAAATAATTAACCAGAACGTTAAATACTTTGCATAAAAACCTGCGTCCTAACGAAGCTAATTTTATCGCTATAAGTGGAGATAGAAAGAAATGCGTTATGCCGTAATTAGGCACTCTATCTCCCTTAGACGCTGTCCACATTACGCGGATAGGATCAATTGCGAAGATGATGGAAGCTATTGGTCGAAGCCATCCTTTTCCTAGTGGACAGGTCATACAGCACTCAAAGTAGGTAAGTATTCAATATGAATTAATCCTAGGAATTCGAGGGTTCCGCATTGGAACTATTTAAAGAGGGCATATTTTACGCTCTGGTGTAGTTGCAGAAGGACGAATATTATGTCCAAAACTTTTGGCGATGCTAATGCGTCTGGATGAGGAGGAAAGAATACCCTCCGGAAGGGAGTTAGTGATGAGTATTGCAGGTATACGCTCCAATCGTGGCGATGGGTATCAGACTCTGGTTGCGTTTGATTGGGCATTGACAGTATTGTCCGAGCAGGACTTTCAATGGCTTGAGGTCGACTCAATAAACTACTCCGTTGATGATGTCGTTGTCGGTAAAGTTGACGGAGCTTTGATCGCCTGTCAGTGCAAAAAAAATCAAACCGATTTCAAAGCCTGGACGATAGCTGATCTTGGCGATGAGCTGGACAAAGCCTTCCTTCTGCTGGCTAATAATCCGAAAGTTAATGTACGCTTCTATTCGAGAAATAACTTTGGCGACCTTGCAAAACTTAAAGAGCACAGTTCATCTCAACCAGACGAAAGTAGTTACCTACAAAGTTTAGGAAAAGCACAACAGATACTGGATAAAATCCTGTCGAAACAATTGGCGAAAACTGCACTTAGTCTTTCAACGTTTGAATTCCTGCATCGAACCAATTTTGTGACCAGCGACGATCTGGATCAGATGGAACAGCAGTTACGGATACGTTTACGACACATGGTAAGCAACCCTGCCGCTGCTTTTAATGCACTCTGGGTAAGTCTGGATAAACTTGGTGCGCGTATGGGAGATGGTGGTTTATCTACTGCTGTACAACATCGTTTGACAAAAGAGGACCTTCGAACCATTGTCCAGCAGTCCGGAGCAACTCTTGTTCCGCAAATGGATCTTACAAAGTTGCATCATTCTTTTGCCAGCACCTCTGCTATTGGTAGGTCGTGGCGACGAGATATTGGTGGACTGCGTATAGCCAATCCAGTCTTGGATGAACTACTTGTTGCTATTGATGCGCGAAAAAGCTCTATCCTGCTTACAGGACTCCCGGGCTCAGGAAAAACCTGTGTATTGCTTGAATTGCAGGAGGCTTTAGAAGAACGAGTAAAAAATCATTCGGACATTGTCCCTCTCTTTATTCAGTCACGTGAGTTCGCTGACCTAGCTACACTAGAAGATCGTCAGGCTCAGGGTTTGTCACCACAGTGGGTGGAGGAATCTGCAAGACTAGCTGAAAACGCCCATGTGATAATCGTTATTGATTCTTTGGATGTATTGTCCATCGCCCGCGAACACCGTGTACTAAAGTATTTTCTTGCGCAGATCGATCGTGTGTTATTGATCCCTAATATCACTGTTGTTACCGCTTGCCGCGATTTCGATAGACATTACGACAGACAGATTGCTGAACGGCATTGGGATTGTGAATTAAAGTGTCAGTTACTTGACTGGGACGCTGAGATTGCACCATTACTCTATTCACTGGGAATTGCGACTACTAATATTGATACTGCAACTCGCGAGCTGATACGCAATCCGCGTGAGCTGGCATTATTCGTCGAGCTAGCCCTGCGAGATGGCAGTTTCAATGTGGTGACCAGTCAGGCATTGGCGCAACGCTATCTAAATACTATTGTGCTTGCCGAAAGTGAATTAGGAGATATTGCGATACAAGCAATTGAAACTATTGCTTCTGAAATGTTGCACTCGAGAAGTTTGGTAGTTCCAAATCAGCGCTTTCCTGCGTCTCAGGATATTCAGAGGAAACTATTCAGTTTAAATGTATTGCAGAAGACTCAGGATGGTAAGCTAACATTTGGTCATCAAACTTTGTTGGACGTACTTGTAATAAGCCAAGCCATACGGAATGGTGCTACATTGAGTGAGTTCATAAATGCCTTACCACCCGTTCCGTTTGTACGTCCCAGCATCCGCAGTTTTATCTCTCAATTGGCACAAGGCGAGCGCCGTGAATTCAGAAAACAACTCAGAGCAGTGTTAACTGGTAACTCAGCATTTCACATCAGACGTCTGGTAGCAGAATCATTTGCAGAACAAAATCCACAGAATGAAGACTGGTTATTAATACGCGATTTGCGCGAAAAAAACCGTGATGTTTTTCAGGTGATTTATACCGCAGGTAGTTCTATTGAATGGCATTATTTCTGGATTAACTTCCTGATTCCTTATTTAAAAATGGTCCAGGATGTAGAAGGCATAGAGATGCATGTTCATCGTATTGTTCAATGGAATAATGTTGATACTGCGGGAGTGGTTTCATTTTGGATTGAAGCACTTGATCTTGATTGGTTTGATGGCAATAAAATTGCAGATCAATTGGCTATGCACATGTCACAAATTAAGTCAGAAAATGTCAGCATTGCCGCTCCATTACTTGAACGGCTGCTTACTTTACCGCAATCGGAGCACAGTTTTCTTGGTCAGATTATTGCTAACTGTGTGATGGGTGGAGTCATTAATGATACTTTGCTGTGGCGTTATATAACAGATGACGTGAGTGAAGATGATTTACAACAGTACACATTCGCTAACAAGCTGCGGTGTCAAGCCCATGAGTTCGGGAACCGAAATGATAATTTTCTCCAGCAACGTATGCTGCAATCCAGTGTATTACTAGATCATGCTTTAGAATCAATAGAACATTGGAGCCTTGTTCAGGCATCACGTTTTGGAGATGCCCGCAAAGGTTACCGGCATGGCTTTTTGGGCGAAACCTCTTTCGAAGATACACATAGCCATAGGGATATGAAACATGCTGACAGTATGAACATACTACTTGACGCAATAGAGGATAGCATCCTCCAGCATGCCAAAACAAACTCAGACTGGTGGCAAAAAAACCGTGAACGCATTTGTTTTAGCAATGAAGGCGCATTGTTCTACTTTGGCATAATTGCTTGTACTAAATTTCCTGAAACCAATATCGATGCAGTAGGCTCCATGTTGTGCGACCGAGAAATGCTTGAGTCTGAACTTACTTATGAATTAGGTGGGCTAATTCAATCAGCATTCAACTTGCTCTCTGCCCCTGCACAAGATGCAGTGGCAGCGGCTATTTTGACAGTCCACGATGAATATATTTTTAATGAGCACCCCTTGTGGAGATTAAAGGCGCAAGCAGAATTGATCGTACCAATTCCTAGCAATCTTCGTTCACCCGAACTACAAGTACTAGTAGATGAATATGAAAGAAAAGCTGGGGTATTAATCCGTCAACCTAACATCCACTCACAAGGCGGTACTGTTAGTGCCCCATTCTCATCTGAGGTTTTTCTTAGCATCAGCAATAGCGGAGTATTACAACTATTATCACATTATGATGGCCATACTCAACGGGACTGGGATGACTTTCTTATTGGTGGAGAAAGAGAGGTTGGCTGGCAATTACGCGAAGCTTCCTCCCGTCAACCTGCCCGATTCATAAATTTTTTATCTGATTCTTGGGCAACTATTTCTACAAAATTTCGCGATGACATTATGAATGGAGTCGCTACTTTTATGGTCCATCGTTATGGCAACTTAAATACCAACGCAAAATGGGAACCGCTGGAGGAGCCCAATGCTCCGATCCTTGTAAATCAGATTCTCGATGAACTGGAAAGACATCCGATGCAATGGCGATGCAACTACTCTTCAGCAAAAGCGATTGAAGCTTGCGCCAATGTCATACAGGACCCAAAAGCGGCAGAGCGACTAATATTTTTAGCTATAGGTTTTGCAGGACTTGATAAATTTGATCAAATTGAGGGGGATTCAGTCGATTTGATTTCAAAAGGCATTAATATGGAGAAGGGGAATATTGCTGAAGCCTTGATGATCTTGGCTAGTAATTTCCTTGAGCAAGGACATGAATTCCCTAGATTGCTTACACCTACGTTGCGCCGCTTTGCCAACGACGAACATCCTGCGATTCGAGCCTTGATTCTGCGTCGGTTACCATATTTGCAAAGCAAATCTTTCGATCTAGGTTGGGAGCTGTTCCATTTAGCCATGCATGACACTAATGGGCTTTGGCGAACCGCAGAAAGGTGCCTGTATTACGCTTACCATAGTCATTTTGAAATAGTAAAGCTTTTGCTGACCCGCCTCCACCGTGAGGGTATTGGTAAAGATCTGGAGACTTGGGGACGTATTTCATCTTTGGCTGTTATGACAGGACATATAGACTTTGATGAATTTACGAGAGATTTAAATGCGCTAAATTCAACTGAAGCATGGCTTGGTGCGGCTACTGTCTGGACAAATGCAGAAAATATCAAACGGCACCGGGATATGTGCCTGGCTGGTATCAATGCGGGTTTAAATGCAGCTGATATACATGCCATTGAAGTTGCAGGACAGTTAGGTCGTATTTTTTCCAAAGATAATGGTCTTAATTTTGTGCCGACAGACCTTGTTGCTCGATGTTTTTTAGTCTTTGAAAAAGATAACGTTGGTAAGAATAAAAAACATCAATTATTCAGATTTCATGAATGGCTCAACGCAATTTCACAGTATGACCCAGAACAAGCCCTAGCAGCCACCGAAATTTATCTATCCTATATCCGGCATAGTAAACAGCACCTATACGATCATAATGATAGCCTTACTCAATTAATGACTCGTCTTTTTGCGGAAGCAGAAGAGCGTGAGGAGTCTGATCATGGTGTAATGCTACAACGTGTTGTGTCATTACAAGATATACTACTTTCAATGGGCGTTGAAGGCGTCAACGACTGGTTAAAAGCCGCAGAGCGGCCATGATTGTTCATAACCTTTAATATTCAGTATTGTATGTTGATCACGGAGAACAAACGGGCGTACTCTAGGGATAATAGTATTTCCGTTACGTATATTCCTGGAGGATCGTAGATATAGTAGGCTTTTTCAAAATAATTATGGACAGGCTCCTCCTTCCATTTGATTCGCTGTAGTTAATCTAGATATTTAGAATATTTAATGTTTACCCATAAAACCCACTTGCTGCTTATAACTGCCCTAGTCAATTGTGCGTCTAGCATAGTGAATATGAATTAAACTATTTTTTTATCCACTAGGCCTATAATCATGGCCTAGTGGGCACTTCGTATTCCCCCCTATTTTAGGAAATTGCTATTGGAATAAACTGAAGTGCCACTAGATATGCATGTGTACAGGATATTTCAGTTCACTATTTTTCAATCAGAACGATAATTTAATCATTGCAACGCTCCAAGAGTTAGAAGCGGAAGCGTTTAGATGTTTTGTTAATGCGTTCAAGGATCTCCATTGTCTCATGGCCCGCTCCATTGGCCTCTAAAGCGCGAAGCAAGTGCGCGTATTCCCCTCTTAGACTTGTTGCAAAAATACCAGGGTCATCTGACCCGATAACAACAGAGGTTGGGCCAAAGCTTCGCCCATACCCTAACCAACCGACAGCATGATGTTCATTGTAGGATTGATGAATACTGATCCGCACATTACTACTAGGTAGGGTCTCGATAGCAACACGCCGTTCTTGTAATAACCCAAGAGTTACCGATTGAAGAGCTTCCAAGACCTCAAGATCTAAAATATCAGTCTCACGTGTAATCAAGATAGGCTTCCCACTCCTCAATAGGGCGTCTCTGGACACAGCAACACCATGACGACGAAGAAACTGCATGAGAGCATCAGGCTCTCGAAGCTTGCAGTCCTCGTACATTTTTATTTCGCAATCACGGTCCCGGTCAACATCATGACTTCCATAATTGCGAACAATAGGATCAATGTGTCGCATATGCCAAGCTCTTAAAAGAAGCTCTGGTGTCAGCAAAGGATCTTGCCAAATTTGCATCGACAATCGCCTTATCTCTAAATCGAGCCGAGGTAGTCTGTCGAGCAAAATGCCTCTTTGTACCAAAGCCCCCCAAGCAAAAACTAAATCATCGAGCCTGTCCTCAAGCGTCTGAATCACCGCTCCTCCGACGGATGACCACCATTTTGCAGGAATCAGCCCCGCAGCAGTACCATGGCCAATGCGACAGCCTGCCGATAATTCAAGGAACCGAACTGCCTCGTTGATCGCCCGAAGACCTGAAGCAATATGCACAAAATCTTCGCCAACGTGATAAGTAAAACGTTTGATACCCGCACGTCGCATCCTTCTAAATACTTGGGCAAAGACTTCTGGACCAGCATGCCGTTCGTTGCTGGCTGCATCGACCCCTCGGATTATCTCGCAAAGTCCAGTTGTTTTATTCATCAGGGACACTAACGCTCGAGCGGCTTGGTCAGCTTCCCGCCGAGCCTTGCTATCCCTGCACACTGGCGCAAGATATCCACCATTTTTGAAACGTTCGCGTTCTGATAGGTCAGTTCGCTTGATAAAGTGCACAACAAGCCCGAGGCGAAGTCGGCGCAAGCTTCGTGGCACTACCTCTCTACCATTTTCGAACTTCCCATCTTCGAGTGAGCGCACTAAGTGCAATATTTCTGAAAGAGAAGAATGAGGTATATTCGGATTGGAAAATATCCTTGCGAGCTCACCACGCGATTTACCGCTCGGTTCTTCATCTAAGAACTTGAGATAACCTCGCAGGATCTGCATTAGTCTGTATGCATTTCCATCTGGCGTAGTCTTAGGTGCAAAACGGCCCTCTAGAAAGTCCACCGGTTGCTGAGTTCCACGATCGATCTGTCGGAAACGTTCAGCAAAGTCCTTCTCGGTTGTTTCTCTCAACTCGTTGAAGGTGATGTACTGGAATTGATCAAAGCCCGTTTGGCCGACCTGCTGAACCAAAAGCCTACAGAATTGGGCACGGATAAGTGTGTACCAGAGGAAAGCAATTCCTTGAATACCACCACCATGACTGTCGCTAAGATTAGTAATGATATCAACCAATTGCAGCGCTTCGGAAGTAATCACTGATAACCCTTTCTCCGCAGGTCTGCTTCGGACAGCGACAGCATATCGTTCTTCCAGGCTAAGATCCTTTGGAACAATATGAACTCCAGTTTGGCTACAGGCCTCAAGCAAGAAGGACTTTAGTACAACGGCTTTCTCAACCCTCTCTTTCAGGAGTTTTGGTGTTAGTGTGGACTCTTCCTGACGCAAGAGTCGGTTGACACCGTTTCCAATCGCAGCATGAATCCCATCTTCGCGCTTGATAACTCCGCTGATTGCTCCTACCACCTTAGACGTTTTTCTAAGAGCATCTATCCAGATTTTCTCAGCCTCTGTGGTTCCGTTGAGATGCATATGAGTTTCATCTAATCCCTCTACTCTACAGAGTTGGTCGAGCAGTGGATCATCGTCTACAGGCAACGTGCTGTCGCAAAACCAGTTCTGAACTTTCCGTTGAAAATTTCTGCGTTCCGAGACAGTTTTCCTCTGTATGTTCGGCTGGGCAGCTATCCAGGCAGCAGAAACTAGCATTGGCGGAATGACGAGAATAAGGTCCTGCCATTCGTCTAGAAAGCGCGACTTTACGCGCAACGAGCCATCATTTGCCTCGCATAGAAAAGTCCCCGCAAGGCGAGTAAGTAAAAGCACAAGACAACGTGAAGGATCATCCAGGTTTTTCCTTTCTTGCTCCGATAGTTGTTGGTTTGCACCAGTCAAACTCCAAGCAATCTTATGTTCAAGCGCTTCATCAGTCAGAGAGGGGAACAATTTACGAAACTGCAGAAACCGACCGGTGGCATAGGTGTTTACGATTGAGGATCGACCTTCAGAATTACCATAGAGCATCTTAAGGTGTAGGTCCGCCGAACTATCTGTCAATCCTATTTCGAGATGAGAAAGCAGATCAAGATTGGAGGTAATCGCTTTTACAAGCGCCACCTGTGCACGAATCTGAAATCTATCTTCTGTAGTATCCCCAATCATTTGGCAGAACCAGACTTAGGATAATACCGAGGAACGACATTAAGTAGATCAAAGAAGCCTTCTTGCTTAACAGAACGTAGATTAGCAATATTTAAGCGACCAACAGCAACAGATATCTCTGGTGGACTTAGCCATGCAGGATCGAAACAAGCTTCCTCTGTACCATAATTTTCTTGGAATACATTTAGTGCCGTTTCCACCTCATTACGCAGTATGTCAGTGTTAGTACCGCTTGCTTTATATGCCTCTTTCGGGTTCAGGAAAGCCCAGACTAAGGGACATGAAAGGACAATCGCGGCGATAGGATGGAAAGATGTGGCCTTGTTTGCTGAGGCACGCCTCAGTGCTTCTACCAATGGACGATCCGACGACTTCGGCGAGTCCATCCGACCAAGACTGCCTGACGTACTAACAAGCAGGGCATGTAAAATATTTGTAATTTGGCGATGTAGAATATGCCCAGTCTTCCATATGAGGCTCACTTCCTCATCTAATGAAACCAGCTGATCATGCATGCGTTCAGCAATACGAGCTAGCTCAGATGCAGAGACTTCTGCAGTTTTCGCGTGAGACTGCTCAGTACCACCAGAGAATTGTAAGGAAAAACGTTTCCAAGCTTTCATTCGCTCTTCAAAGGCCGGAAAGTTGGATTGAGCTTCGGTTTCAAGCGATTCAGCGCCTTCAGTGTCATTAATACTGGAGGACGAATCATCCCCCTCCATCTCGGACTGGCCTAAAGTTGGAATATCATCAGTATTCGGGAGGAATGCTGGAATTATCGAAGTTAGCACCAACTCGTTTAGGCTGCGATTCTCTTCATCGTCTAGTATTGTTGAAATTGCCGCCAAGAGCGAAATAGCTGAGACAGATCTAAATCGTTCACCACGGCTGCTATACCTTTCGTATGTAACTAAGTCGAGTACTGCCTTGAATTCACCACAGCGACCTGCAAGATCATCAATAGGGAACCAGATGACCCCTTTCTGTGCAGCCATTCCAGCTATTTGGGTATTACTCGATAATGTTGTAATCCAAGCCTTAGCAGATAACTCATCAGCTCCTTCTCCCATTGCATTTTGCAATTCACTTACTGTCCCGACATCGCTCGATTTTTTACTCTTCGGTACTTCGAACATTCTTTGCAGGATTTCCGCTCGATCCTCTTTTCTTTTCGTGCCAACCGAACCAAAACAACTGGCCTCTAAATAGCCAATGCTGTTCGAACGTTCGTTAGTGTCGAGACGAGCGATAGAGCCGATGCGACCTGCTACTTCAATAAGGTTCGGACTTGCATCATCCCAGATGAACTCAAGAATCGCTTTGCGCACCTCCAGCTTCGCGTATATGGTGCGCTGCATCATTGAAATTGGAAAATTTAAAGTAAGTAAAGTTCTCAGGCACTTAGCTGGTGAACCTTTTAGCTCTTTAGATATGGCCAATGCAAAGCAGTGAAGTATGATTGCTTTGTCAGCATCACTGGGTACTCCTAAGCGAGCCAGTGATGTTGGTTTATCCTGTTTTACAAGCCAACGAAACAAAAGTAATAGGGCACTATTATGAGTTGTATGCGCTAATTGTAATGAATCTACACCGGAAAGACGGAGCCGAGTTTCGAAGACAGAAAAGACTCCTCGACGAGCAAGCACGGGATCTTGATTTCCAATTGCACGAAGGTATCCAATCACCAACCGCAAATGTTCTCGGGAGATAAGCTCTAAGAAGGGATGATAAGGAGAGCGTTCCCCTTGCAAGAAATGTAACTCAAGTAATTGCCGACGTATATTTTGGCTCGCCCACTCTCGTAGTGGTATTTGCTCTGACATGCCGAACGGAACAACCATTATCTCATTGGAAGGGTCAACCTGAATGATCTCTCCCAATGGCATCATAGAAATCCGGTTCTGTGGGGGTACAACCTTCAGAAGATATTGCTCCTCTAGCTCCTGCACCGCAGAGGAGATGCCTGTTTTTTCCTTGCCAATGACCTCCGGATCATAATCCATGATGTTCTTACCGAAAGTGTCATAGATATTCCGCCTGACCAGCCGCCCATAGAGTTCGAGGTCTCCGGAAATTAACAAAACAAGTTGCGGCGATGTCAGATATTTCCGTATTGTTTCGAGAATCGTACGCCCATGCTGAAAATTTGTGTCCACATCGTCGAATGCCAGAACAAATGCTTTCTTATCTAATATTTTTAGGGCTTCGTAAATGTACATCTGAAACTTGATCTCAAATGATTTCCCGTTACGCGCCTTCCGAAGACCTCGACTCATAATCCACTCAGGATCCTCCCATTCATCTCCATACGGCTTGGATTTTCCAATACCGTCAAGCAGCCCGAGCCCCTCAGCCATCTTTCTACGTGATTCGTTTACTGCTGTACGGTCTACATCAGGATTATTTTTGACATCATCAAGCGCAGCATCAATTAACGAGATGATAACGATTATAATATGTTCTTTAGTTTCAATAAGAGTAGGATCTATGGGCGGTAAAACTTGCAATTTAGACGACATTCCGTCGAACCAGTACAGAGAGGAACCTCGTGATTGATCGTGAAGATAGTGCAACGCGTTTAGAAGAAATGTAGTCTTGCCACTACCACGGCCACCTTCTATCAGGATACTATTGTGTGGACGAGAATAGCTTAGTTCTTCGCCAGTTGGTGGTTTGAAGCTTGGATTTTCAAGACCATTTATCTGAGCCCGAATTATAGAGTCAAGCTGTTTGAAAGCCTCGCTCTGCAGTACTCTATCGATATTATCGAAACGTTCAGCCCCATTAACATTCAGATCAATAATGCGCATTTCCTCGCCCTTAATAGAGTTATTAAATTTTATCGTTTATAATAGAAAGACTTAAAAGCCAAAGCCATGTGACTACAATAGGTTTATTCGCACACACACCCTAATGCTGTGCACTGTTTTTAATACCCTTCCCCTAATTTTTCTCAACAAGCTCAATAAGCCGTAAGTACCGCGAATCCTTGAGTAGGCTTGGTTCAGCCTCTTCAATTAAGCCAAGTATCTTTTGTAACTCATCTGGAGGTCGGGTGAGCCTCTGTGGGGTTATTCTATCCATTAGATCAAGAGTCGCTGATGGAAAAAGCATGGTAATTGGCTTTTTACCACCAAACTCTCGAGTGAAACGGTAGAACTGGTGATCAAATGTCTCTATTGGCACCAAGAGTATTTTTACTGCATCATAGACCACCGGAAAGTTATCGTCAGTATCGTCAAGTAGACCAATCCACGCCTTCACCGAACCTGTTGTCCTATATTGGCGTTCTTTGGGCCAATCCTCTCTGATTAATGGAATCACGTAATTAGCCCAGCCGCTCTCGTTTTTCTGCCCAACCAGTCCCAACCAGGAAATAAAACGATTTCTCACCTCGTCAGATATTGATCGCAAAATGGAACGCATTTCATTTCCAGAAGGGCTGGAAGGTTCATCAGGATGGAACATTCTCATTAAACCAAGCCATTGTGAGGCTCGAACTGAAAAATCTTTCTCCCAAGAAAGATTTTTGATCCAAGGTATAAGGTTAAGAAAACAAGGCTTGATAAGCTCAGCTACTGCAATTGAAGGCATAGCATCACTATGAAGATAACCATTCCATGCTGGTTCTGCAGCCGTGTGCTTAAAATCCAAAATCGGTATCAACCGTTCCTTTGTCCAACTAGGATCAACAAGCATTAGCCAGTTTAGATTGCTAGCCGTTATAGCTATAGCGTGGTCTGCACCTTCTCCAGGAGCTGTAAAGAGACGTTCAATACGAGGCTTAATAGAACACGGAATAAGCGAACCAGCTTCAGCTTCTTCTCCTGGTATTGCTTGAAAAAGTGCTCGAGTACACTTACCAACTGGACCATTGATTGCATGGCTGAATGTGCGTCGGGACTGTATCACAACCTCTCCATTCCGGATGATTTCTCCGAAACCGCTTTGCGTGGCATTAGCCCCACCACTCAGTATGCCTTCTATGACATGATCGTAAACTGCCCAGCCGAGACCATCATCAAATTTAAGAGTCGCAACTAAATTTTGTTCAAGCCAACTACTTAATGTATGTCGTAGTTCGACTAAAGCTGTAACTGGTAGCCGCGCAATTCGGTTCAGGAATACTCGTCTCAACCTTGGTTTAAGATCTGCAGGTAGCTCACTTATCATTGGCGACCAAAATTCCTTAGGATAATCACCGCTTTTCCCTACAATAGTAAGCGCAGACAATGCCTTACGTGGATTTTCTTTTATCAGTCCGACAAAGGGTTGCCTGCTAGTAAAGCTGTCATCCTCTCGTTTAAGCACCTCTTTTACTTTTGGGATTATCTCGTTTGCAGGAAGATCTAAGATTACATCTGGTTTTTCGTCTGTACGAACCCAGCCCGACCGGGAACCCCAACTGATGACAACAGATGTGGCCCAGCCATCATTCCAGTCAGGAATTCTTTTAATTATCGCAGTGAGTCGATCACTATGAATAGTGGTCAGTTCACAACCGTGTAGTTCAAGATAGCGAGCGTATTTAGCAGCTAATACCTCTCTTTCTTTCGGGAGTTCTTCCTCAGATAAATAAGGCAATTGGTAGGGACCAGTCAGAATGCGATCGATAATTCGATTCTGATTGTCTTGCGAGAATTCTTCCCATCGATCTGTCAGCAAAAAAAGAAGTTCTCGAGTAACATTTGTGTCCCAGAATCCATTTTGCTCCAAAGACAAAACTTCTTCGGCAACACGATCAGCCCCAAAGACGCTTGTTTTACTGAAAGCATAAAGTCTAAGTTTTCGGAAGAAAAATGGCTCCGTTACTGGCCATGTTGTTACATGTGCATTAGCCAATTCAGGCCACTTCCCAGCTACCCGATCAAAAAGTGGGACAAACCATGTCAGTACATCAGCACCTTTCGCGAAGTGTTCTTCTCCTTCCACTGCACGCACTGGATAACAGCTTGGGCTTGGGAAGTAGAAAGTCTCAATATCCTCCAGCAATCCTGATGCCGTGAGTAATTGCTCTTCCAGGGCACTAAATACCCGCAGCAATACATTGTCAGGTATGTCTAAATCGTCGTCATGTCTATCAGTGAACACAACTTCGAATTGACCTAATTCGCTGAGTTGGATCTCCTTCCATGAGCCACTTGGCGGTCTGAATTCTCCCAAGCCATATGGCGATTTCATTTCCAACCGTGGTGTCATGACCCTACGAAACTCTCGTAGTACACCTGCAGTCCAGCCCTGGGTATTAATTCGAGCTTTTAAGTCATACCAGTCGACGTCATATCTACGATTACGGGGGTCTTTATGATGTTCGAGGATTAAACCCCACAGATGACGAGCACGCTTGTGGAGAGCTCCTGAATGCTCTAATGGCCACTCGAGCTTTTTCAGCAGTAGCGGATGAAGCCCATTTTTTCGAATGGCCCACCAGGCCATTACCGGGCTATCAAGCGACTCACTGAACCAAGTTATCAGATGACCAAGCCTTTTCGGTATTGCCTCAAAACCCCCAGCCAATCGATGATAATCTGGTGGATTATCGTCTTCGTCACGCCATTCAAGGAGATTATCGTTACTGACTCTACGTTTGCGTTCATCGTCAGAGATATCTTGCAGATCGTCATCGAGTCCATAAGCTTCTTGTGGATCGAAAGTCTCTGCATCAGTGCCAACAAATTCGCTATATCTTTTCTTCTGTTTGGCTGATCGAATATTCGCATCCATCACACAAACCCATTCTGGGTGAGGCCGTGGAATAGCTTCACAGAACAATCTCGCACCTTGTGCTGTGCGAAGTACATGAGCAACTTGACCACGTTCATACGGTGCCAGAATTTTAGGGTCTTGCTGGCTTTTAGCGATCACAAAAGATCGCCAGCGACGCGGATCATCTGCTCGCTCTGCCCATGCTTCCATACTCTCCCAGAGTACCGGATGATCGGAATAGGCTACGGCAGTGACTCCTCTGTCACGCCATTTGGCTTCGATCTCCTCAGCAAGCCCACAATCAAATGCATAAAGTCTGGAACGATCGTACTGGCCATCATGATTGAGACCCTGAAGGAGGTATTTAACTGGTGGGTCTTCTGCCTGGTAACCGACCAAAACAACGATGTATCGTTCCAGAAGAAGCTTGATAAAGTTGGTCGCCCATCCTTCAGAAAGGTAAGCTCGTCCAAAGTCTGCACTGCTCAGTACATAAGGATGGCTTACAGAGTTTTCATCGACCAGACGACCATGAAGATACGTAATTCCCTCAATTTTCGAACCGAAATTCAGATCTGGGAAAGCAGGAGGCACATATCGGGTCAGGTTATCTTGCCCTTGGTCAACTTCGAACAATCGGTCAAAGTTCGTCGTGACAATCTGTGGAACTCCACTTTGATTTGAGGAAATTCTTTTAATCAGGGCATGCTCACGTCCAATCTCTCTGTCAGTACGGGAAGCGCTTAGACGCTTTGTGACCAGAGCATTGACCTCATCCTTGCCGTATTCAAGGTGAAGAAGGTTGAAAATTTGGTCAAGAGGGACATTTGCTGAAGATTGGTCGTGAAGCCACGGGCGAAATGCAGCCATGATTTCTGAGTCGTGTGGTGGGTCAAAGTATTCAATTACGTATTGAGTGAGGTCTACAAAGGTTGGCATTCCTGAAGGTAACGAAACCCCGGCGCCACATAGAAATACAACTCGACCTGTATCACAGCGTTCTAAGAGGATGTCCGGTATGGCAGGTCCTTCGGGATGGAATCTCATGAGCTCAACTTATCAAAGCGCTAATTTATGTTTAGACTTTACTACTCGCAGCAATGTGATGAAAACAGTGAATATCAATAATTCTTTGTAATTCAAGTGGTATGTCTCAAAATCAACCAACGAACAGCAACCACTACCACCAGATTCAATATCACACTGATGGCGAAGTAGGTTTTAAAAGGCTATTTGTGCGTTTTATGCCGAAAGAGCTGCTGGCCCCAAATTGCCCCAAACCAGTCAATAGCAACACCAAATAGTAGCAAGATAAATTCAGTACTATGCGCCTGGCTTTATATGCGGCTCGTTTGTCTACACCGTAGAATGTTATCTCCAGCAAATTGACGATTAAAAACTACATCATAAACGTGTGGGATAAACATGCGCTGCCACCAACTGCTGATATCAGCAATAGATAACTGAAATATTTAAAATTCATATTGTTGGTTGCATACCTACGACTTCAGCCTGTACGCCGAAATGTGCCTTGTCGTCCCCGTCAGAGTATCAAATACCTCAACCTCAGACGTTGCTATCGCCATCCCCGTTTTTCTCAGCACCGATATATCGGCAGCGATACTCTGAACGCTAAGCCAAAAAAGACCGTCAAGTGCATTGACCTAGAGCCCTGCTTCCAGCGCTAGCCGTTACGGAGGCTATCGCTCGTACTCTTCATATTCGGCTCCTTCCTATCCCTCTTCAGGGAATGGTGTCAGTGGATCTGGTAGCGGCGGTGGCGGATCTAGTAGCGCGGGTTGTAACGTACCGCTGCAAGCATTTCCATGTAAAGCATGCCCTCACACCAGAGCGGCCTCCTCAGATAACGGACGTGCTGCAGCATCAGGAGAAACACCTGATATCACTTTAAACATACAAGGATTACGGGGGAATTGCTGAATGTAGTGGCATAACTATCTGTATTGCTATAGAAGTATTGCTGTAGAAGGGCGGTAAGATGCAACAAATGGAATCTCGGCATAACGCCTCGTGGAAAGGCTTTATGCGTCAATCAGTAGTACGTAAAGTTCACATATTCATCCATCAAATGGGTTAACTCTGCGTTTTCTTCCTGACGCTGTAACAGCCAAAAGCAGAACTCTCCATCATTCATTTTTTTAAGGTTCTCCAGCCAGTCATCAAGAGGCGCTCCGAGCATACGGTCATACCAGAAAAGCCAAACAAGCTTATGGCGATACTCCACGTTGTTGAACTGCTGAAGCAGGCTTATCAGTTTATTGGCAAGTGAGCGTTGTTTGAGTCTGACGCATTCGCTAAGCAATACGCCTTCTAGGCCCCCGTGAGTAAAAAGTAGCTGCCCGTCAGTCTCCAGGCTAAGACGTAAATCATTTTGAATACTCAACGGCTCTGGTTTGGTTTTGTTATAGATCATTCGGTACAGGCACTGTGGCACGATCCCAGGTACAGGGCCGGTATCTGGGAAGTAAAGTGTGGATAGCGTAAGGTAATGGCTGGGATAAATATTCTGATGGCATATTCCATGCCTGACAGTCAGTTTGGTCAAGTCAGTAAGCCAGCTTTGGTAAGTTTTGAGTAAAAAATCGTAGCGAGCGATTGTATCTTGCATGGGGGAATTATCCGTATGTGCTGTGTTCAAACTAGCGTCATACTGCGCTTTGGGGAGATGACGCTGATGGTTTTCAGAAAGGTGATTACTGACGAGACTGGCTGATACGCTCCTGCAACCAGGACTCTATTTCGCTTTGTAGCCAGCGGGAACTGCGCCCCAGCTTGATGGGTTTCGGAAAGACACCATCTTTGATGAGCCGGTATATCCACTTATTGCTGACGCCTAACAGACGGGTAATGAAAGCCATATCGACAAATTGGTCTTCAAATAAGGAAGGTTTGATGGTCATGATTGAGTTCTCCGGTAGCATTTGGGTTAGCCGGAGTCGTGGTTGATGATTACTCATGCCAGCTCCGACATACCAACCGGTGAATCTGTAAAAAGTCAGTGAAGGTTGTTCAGCGTATGCGTGGTCTACCTCGGTTGCTTTTTACCGGTATCACGCTTTTACCCGCGATGATGCCATTTTCCTTTTGCTCACATTTAGCCAGATAGCTAATGACATAGCGCAAATCATCGATCTCGTTCGTATCAAAATGTCGGATAACCTTGCCAATTTTGACTTCGTAAATATCTTTAGGGACGCAAAGGTGATGATATCCATCATTATCTGTTACTTGTTTCCAAATATTCCCCATCGCTCGGGATATAGGATAATGACAGTTCTGAAACTGCCCATTTAGATAGCAAACAAAATGGACGTGCAGTCCTTTTCTCTTCGTGTACTCTATCACCCAGTAATAACCCACGACGGGAAGGGAATACGCGATCTCTTTAATCAACATCTGGACTTCGTTATACATTGAATGTTTGCAGGCATGACCAAAGCTTGCTGAATTCTTTTTATACGCAAAGTCGATCCTGAAAGGTAGTAATTTTGCAAAGCGTTGGAACATCGCCTCCATATGCGTATTGATATCAGTCAGCAATAGACCATCCATTTCATACTTTGGGTTGGCGTTATATGGTCTTTTCATTTTACTTCCTCAGTAGTGATTCAAAGGAAGAGGTGGTTCTGTAATTTTCACTCAGTTAAGTCTATTATCATGTTCTGTATATTTTTCATTATTGCTCTATTTATGTAATAAAAACGCCCTATTAACTCCATTTAATAATATTAATTAACCTTAATTCCTTGTCATTGCAAATTACTGCATATCCCGCTACTGGGATGATAATTGAACACCATGCAAAATTATGGTTGAGAGGCGCCATGCGAATTGATGGTCGAGTCACAAGCTAATATGGTGTTTACCAGAACTTTGTGCCATAGAGTTCCCTTAGTCTTAACATCATTTCGATACACAATTGTAAACACATTTCTCATCCTGCTCATATATTTTTCTGGGCATCATTCTAAGCAGACATACATCCCTTAGGTGGTAATACTTTCCTGCATTACTTTTACTTACAAGAACGCTACTCACCAGACGCCATGAGATACAGTTAAACCCTGTGATTGCGTATCCTAAAAATGAATTTGTTTGTTATTTATTTACTTGAAATACACTGTAAGTGCCTGTAAAACTATCCAAATTAAACATGAAATCACTGTTAATCACTAAGTGATTACAGCAATAAAAAGGAAGCTGAAATGGTTCGGGTAGTACGCAATGATGAAGAGATGATAAAGTTTCTGGAAAATGCACTATTACAAGAGGGCATTCACTGCCCACCGCATACAGGAGATAAAAATTATCGCTACTATCAAGATAGAATCAGAAAACATTGCCTATCTCTTGGTCATGAAGAACAGGAAATAGAAAATTATTTCGCCATTGTGGAGAGATTTCATGAAATCTCCATCCCTTCTGAAGTTGATCAAGGGTGGTTTGTAAATGATATTCGTGCAAGCTTATGGTTGGCGTGCGAACTATTTTCTGAATCTCACGGAATGAAGTTAGGGTTGAGTATTCTTGAGCCTTTGTCCCCTGATTCATTACAACCTAATCACCCTGTTAGGGTACAAAATATCAGGAAAGTAATACATGCATGGCCGTTAAATAGAACGCCTGCGGAATATATAAAAAATAAAGGAGTGGAATGGGCTAGGTTAATTGAGAAGGACGATATTTTTAGTGATTTTCTTTCTCTGGATAAAAATGTTTCTTCTTGGTTGAAAAGATATCTACAGAATAACATTTCTTCTTTAGATGAGTATATTTGTGGTGAGTCTAATGACGAAATTATTGCGTGGTGTTATATTGTTTATTTCAAATGGAAAAAGAAAAACTCTGAATCACCCGATACAGTAAGTTTGTTTAATCTCAAGTTCAAAAGTGCATGGTCAACACAAAAAAACCGGATAAAAAACAAAATAACCAAAAAACTTAAACCGCTCAATGTCCACATCTCTGAAGATATTCACCGTATGTTAAGAGCATTAGCTTTAGATGAGTGTATATCGAGCGATAAAGTGGTTGAACATGCAATTATGGCTGCATACAAAAAT
This sequence comes from Edaphovirga cremea, assembly GCF_003332275.1. Classification (GTDB taxonomy): domain Bacteria; phylum Pseudomonadota; class Gammaproteobacteria; order Enterobacterales; family Enterobacteriaceae; genus Edaphovirga; species Edaphovirga cremea. Next base: position 192,468 of record NZ_QOVA01000001.1, read on the forward strand.
AAAAGATCAAAGCAGTGATAACATTTAAAACAATTTCAGACAGATATTATCTCAGTGAATCACCCCCGAAGCCATTCTGGCTCGAGGGTTTTGTTTTTCTGTCTGAGGTTGTTTCATGAAAAAATCAGAAGGTCTGCAGGCCATCGAAAAGCCGCTGGCGTCACTCCCCCATGCCATTGGCAAACATATTCTCGACCATATTCAAAAGCTCACTCGCTATGAACCCGTGATAGGCATTATGGGGAAAACTGGAGTGGGGAAGAGCAGCCTATGTAACGCTTTGTTCCAGAACGAGGTCACGCCCGTCAGTGATGTCAACGCCTGCACTCGTGATGTGCTTCGATTCCGTCTGAACAGCGCTGACCATAGCCTGATACTGGTAGACCTACCCGGTGTAGGCGAGAGTGAGCAGTGGGATAGCGAATATGAATCTCTGTATCGCAACACTCTCCCTAAGCTGGATCTCATTCTGTGGGTTATCAAAGCCGATGAACGCGCTTTTTCTGTGGATGAACGCTTCTACCGGCGAGTGATGACGGGCTACCAACAGCGAATACTGTTTGTCGTTAACCAGGCTGACAAAATCGAACCCTGCTATGAATGGAACGCCACTCGCAATACGCCTTCACCGAATCAGTCGGCTAATATCGAGGCTAGGCTGAACTCCATTCGTCAGTTATTTTCACCGTACCATCCGGTGTGCGCCATCTCAGCCAGGACAGAATGGAATCTACCGTCAATGGTCGAAATCATGATGCGTTGCCTGCCTGACCGTGCCACCAGCCCTCTGGCGACGCAACTGCACGGGAGGTTATGCAGTGAACCGGTAAAAAAGCAGGCACGTGAAAGCTTTGGCGATGCGGTGGGGGAAGTGTTTGATTCTGCGGAAGCGGCATCATTTATTCCCACGCCACTCAAAGCGGTCATTCGCACAGTCCGCGATGCCGTGGTATCCGTTGCTCGTGCCGTTTGGGACTGGATTTTCTTCTGACCTAGCTTGCCTGCCATTATCTTCGGGACATACCCTGTCCGTTCTGACGTCTTGTAAGCTGCCGGATTTGGTCCACTTTCTCTTTAAGCCCCGTCATGGCTGATGTCGGCAACAGTAAAAAATACGTCTTCTTGTGTCCATTCCCTGTCCCACCTCATCGTTAAAATAACCGTTTTATTTTCAGCTAATTATCTCACTGGAGAACCTGTCTCATGACTCAGGCTGAACGCCGTCATGACCGGCTTGCCGTCAGGCTGTCGTTAATTATCAGCCGCCTGGTGGCGGGTGAAACGCTGGATTTGCGAACGCTGGCAACTGAATTTGGTGTGTCGGTTCGTACCCTGCGCCGGGACTTTCGGGAACGTCTGATGTATCTGGATCTGGAGTATCGCAAAGGTCAGTGTCGCTTGCTGTCCGGGGGCCGACAGAGAGAACTGGCGGTGATGACGTTTGCTCGTCAGTCGGGGGTTGAAGCGCTGTTTCCTGATATGGATAACCATTTGGTCGCTTCACTGTTGAGCGGTCCTGGTGAGTCTCCCTGCCTTATCTGGCAGGGAGTGGCCCAAGTGTCATCCCCAGACTCGGGCGTGTTCACGCGACTGGTGAGCGCGGTATCGGAACACCGGAAGGTCACGCTACTGGGAAGCGGTTGTCGCTGCACAGACCTTGCTCCCTATCGCTTGGTTCTGCGTGAGGGAGAATGGTATCTGACGGGTGAGCATCAGGCCCGGATTGCCGTTTTTCCCCTGACCGATATTCGGGCGGTCACGCTCCACAACGGCAGCTTCGTTCCGGATATAGCGGTGCGCGACATCCTCTCTCACCCGGATTTTCTTCAAGCCTTACCTCATTTTCAATGTATCGACGACGTTATATCTACCTTTAGTACTAAAACTCTTTAGTCAAATAAAAGGATAATGAAGTGAAAAAAACAAAGTTATTGTTATTAATATCTGGAATCTCCGTTGGGTTAATTGCATCAGACTTTGCGGAGGCATCCAGTACTTATAAAGGTATATTACCTGCTGCAGTAAACAATAAAGTTGGCAACAGGTTTTGGTGTGATGCTTACCATCAGGTGAGAAAAATGTGTAAAGCTACTGAAATTGATGCGTCAGGCGGGTTTATTCTGATACGTTCTGCCCCTTTAAAAAATTGCGAAGCTGGGGTTTGGGGATGGATCAACCCTGGTGACAAAGATAGTGCGACTGATTACATTGCAACGGGTTATACCATTACTCCTGATGCCAAATTTAAGGTGACAGCCAAAGATATGTGCAGCCCTAACATGAAGGTGACCTTTCGCCCTAACAGTAAAAGACCTCAATTTGAGGACATGGTGGGGCTGTATAAAGGAAAGGAAGTATTTCGTTATAAATGGCCAGATTCTAAATAAATTATCTTTCAAGCAAGGACTGAATGTGAAAAAGACATCGGTGTTAATTGCATTATTATTTCCATTGGCAGCTTCTGCAGTTCCAAATATGTGGAGCAGTGGCTTCGGTCAGGGCGTAACAGAATACCTGATCACCAGCTCGGAAAATGTCGTTTTTAATCTTAACTGCACCATGAATCCAGATGAACAGAATACCTTACAGCATAATGTACTCATCGACCTGCCTAACGGTACTCGCGTGGATTCACGCGATGACAAAACAGCAATAACGGTTGTGACCGATGACCAACAGTTTCCGTTACCCTCCTCACTAGGCTGGCGAAATGGAGATAACGCTTGGATTCAGTTTATTGACGCGCTTGGTCACGCCGCAACGTTCGATGTTTATGTTAATGATAAAAAAGTAGGGAGTTTTACTCCCGGCATTAAGAATACGAAAAAAGAGCTGGATGACCTTAGCGGTTGCAGGAATATCGCTGGTTAACTTTCTTTATCAGTAACCATACCAACATTTTACGGGCCATGCCTCCTTCGGGAAGCATGGCCTTTTCGTTTTTAATCTCTGAATAAGGAACTAACCATGACCCGATTAGCCAGCCGCTTTGGTGCGGTCAATCTTGTACGCCGCGACCGCCCACTAACCCGTGATGAACTGGCGCATTACGTACCGAGTGTCTTTAGTGAAGAAAAGCATGAATCTCGCAGCGACCGATATACCTACATCCCGACCATTACCCTGCTCGATAACCTGCAGCGTGAAGGCTTCCAGCCGTTCTTTGCCTGTCAGACCCGTGTGCGGGACCAGAGCAAGCGTGAACACACCAAACACATGCTGCGCCTGCGCCGCGAAGGCCAAATCACCGGCAAGCAGGTGCCAGAAATTATTCTGCTTAACAGCCATGACGGCTCCAGCTCATACCAGATGCTGCCGGGGCTATTTAGATCGGTTTGCCAAAATGGACTGATTTGCGGTGAGAGTTTTGGTGAAGTGCGCGTACCGCATAAAGGCAATGTGGTGGAGAAAGTCATTGAAGGGGCTTACGAAGTACTGGGGATATTTGACCGAGTGGAAGAGAAACGCGATGCCATGCAGTCGCTGCTGTTACCGCCACCGGCCCAACTGGCAATGGCAAAAGCAGCATTAACCTACCGCTTTGGCGAAGAGCATCAGCCGGTGACGGAATCGCAGATCCTTTCCCCGCGCCGCTGGCAGGACGAAAACAATGACCTGTGGACCACTTACCAGCGTATTCAGGAAAACCTGATTAAAGGCGGGCTGTCAGGGCGAACGACCAAAGGCAAACGTGCCCACACCCGTGCTGTAAAAGGTATCGACGGTGATGTGAAGCTTAACCGCGCCCTTTGGATTATGGCCGAGAATATGCTGCAGTTTGCTTCATGAATCTTTTTACCCTCACTCCCTTCAAGCTCTGTCGATAAACCGGTGGGGATTTGTGTTTTAAGGAACTGATATGTCTACACTTCATTTATCCACGGCATTTCCTGCAAATGAGCAACGTGTTATCCGGCGAGCCCTGCGCTTGCTGGAGAAATATCAGCGCCAGCCGGGTAAACAGTTTACCGCCACCAGTTTTGCTAAAAGCTGGGTGCAGCTACAACTGGCTCGCGAGGAGCGGGAGGTATTTCTCGTAATGTATCTTGATAACCAGCATTGCCTGCTTGAGCACGAAGCGTTGTTTACGGGCTCCATCAGCCATACCGAAGTACATCCCCGTGAGCTGGTGAAAGCGGCTCTGCGCCACAACGCCGCTGCAGTAATTCTGGCGCACAACCATCCGTCAGGTACGACAGAAATCAGCCAGCAGGACAAACATGTTACTCAGCGGATCGTAAAAGCGTTGGCACTGGTCGAAGTGCGAGTGCTGGATCATCTTGTGGTTGGGAATGAAGTGGTTTCTTTTGCTGAGCAGGGTTTGCTTTAAACGGAGGTTTTCATGCCATTAACACCACTCCATGAATGGGGGTTACAAAGCGATATCATCCCACGATTTGGCGCAAGATTGGTTCAGGAAGGTAACCGGCTGCATTACCTGGCTGACAGGGCTGGGTTGACGGGGAGCTTCAGCCCGGAGCAATTACAGAAACTGGATCAGGCTTTCCCGCTGTTTATAGAACAACTGGAAAATTTGCTGCGCTCCGGCGAGCTAAATCCACGTCCGCAACATCAGGTGACCATTCAGCTTGCGAGTTTAACCTGCATCGCTGATACCCGTGGTAGCTGCGGCTAGGTTTACATTTCTATTTATCCAACCCAGTAACACCTTCTCTCTTCTTCTTTTATCAGGACTCAACTCATGCAAATTTCATCTGTACCGGCCTCGGTGCCGGTTTTGTCACGCCTGTCGCCCGTACAGGTCTGGCAGCAACTGTTAACGTATCTGCTGGAGCACCATTACGGCCTCACACTCAACGACACACCATTCCATGATGATACGGCCATCCAGGAACATATCGAGGCGGGGATCACGCTTGCCGATGCAGTGAATTTTCTGGTGGAGCGCTATGAACTGGTGCGCACTGATCGTAAGGGTTTCAGTTGGCAGGAGCAGACGCCATTCCTGACCGCGACCGATATTCTCAGAGCCAGACGAGCTACCGGATTGATCAATACTTAAATTCTTCGAGCTTCGTTCCTGATTTTTACCTCTGAACTTCCCACCCTTTTTATTCATCGCATAATGCGCCTGCCACTCCCGGCAGGCGTGTTTGCTTTTATGGACGATTACGATGCAAACAGAACTCGACGTGTTGACGGAACACAATGAACTCATCCTTTCGACCAGTATCGGACGTGTAGTCACTGGTCGCGATTCCGCACTTAAACAGATTGAACAACTCATTGAGCAGCTTGATGCCATTTCACAGCTAACCTCTGAAATCAGTGGTGGTACAGCGCAAGACTGGGCGATGAAATCCGGGCACCGCTACGATAGCTGGCTGACTGAGAAGACTGATAAAGCGATGCCTGCCGTCACCCGCAATATAGATCGCAGTATCTGGCGTGACTTGATGTTGAAGTCTGGCATGATGGCCTTGATGGATGCTCGGGCTCGCGATCAGTGGCATAAGAACCTGGAGGAGGGCGATCTTCCTGCAATCAGCGAGGCGAATATCCTCAGTACCTTTGAGCAGCTACATCTGAACAAAATGGACGTCTTCGAACGTGGCATCATTAACGTCTTCAAAGGCCTGTCGTGGGATTACAAAACCAATAGTCCCTGCAGCTTTGGTAAGAAGGTTATCATCAACAATCTTGTTACGCATAACCGCTGGGGATTTAGTCTGAACTGGGGCTGGCGTCGGGATCAGCTAGCGGACCTGGAGCGAATGCTGTTTCTGCTGGATGGAAAACCTATTCCTGACAACCGGGGTGATATCTCTAACCGATTGATGGAGTATATTCGTGATAATCCGGCTAAGGACGTTTACGAAGATGAGTTTTTCAGCATTCGTTACTTTCAGAAGGGAACCGCTCATCTGACATTCAAGCGACCTGAGCTGACTGAGAGAATGAATGATATCATTGCCAAGCATTATCCGGGCATGCTAGCCCAGCGATAATAGGCTGTATTTTCTAACAAATTTATCTGTTGGTATAAATGTTGGTACAAATTTTATCGAACACGATTTTATACATATTAAACAAATGCATAACTGACGTATTCGAATCCTGTAGGGAACTGACGTCTTTTTTTATGCCTGAAATTCAGTGAATTAGCTGATTTATGCGTGTCTAAATCAAAGCCATAGCGTTAGAGTGGCACGAATACAAGCGTCCTAACTGGTCGAAGGGATACGCTGAAGACCTGATGGAAGGGTTTGAGAACGATTTTTTTCCCCACATTGGCAAACTCATCTCTTGGCCAACGAATTACCTGAATTCCTGAACGCACTGGCTAAATACAGTGGCAGCCCGATTACTCGGCTTGCAACCCGAATTTTGCTTCTGACAGGGGTTCGGACTATTGAGCTCCGTGCTTCCGAGTGGGAAGAATTCGACCTTGAGCGTGGTATTTGGGAAGTTCCTGTCGAACGTATGAAAAGTCAATACAGGTGCGTTATGTTTGCTCTGACTATCAGCGCTGTAATGGGATGTTCTTTTATCAGCCAGGCTGAACCCGCTTACGCCAACCCACAGCCTCAGACGGAGCACGGCATGAAAATTCAGATGAAAATCAAGGGACAACGCTATGACATCACGCTCTATGATAATCCCACTTCTCAGGCGTTTGCCGCACAGTTACCCGTGACGCTGGAGATGATGGAACTGAACGGTAATGAAAAATACGCCGAGCTTCCTCACCCATTGCCTACCGACGCAATACAACCCATCACCCTTCACGCGGGTGACCTTATGCTGTATGGCAATCAAACACTGGTGCTGTTCTATACAACGTTTAAGTCATCTTACCGATACACCCTGGTTGGTCGGGTTGACTCACCGGAGAACCTGACAGAAACACTAGGTAAGCAGAACGTGCGGGTCGCATTTTCTAACCAGACATCAAAATAGATACCTGACCCTAAAACGATAAAAGCCCTGACCGTTGCAGTCAGGGCTTTTATGGTACTACGAACTTCAGATTTGACATTAATGAACTTAATAATTTTTTACAGCTAATGGTACTACCTTAAATGCACACGTTTATCACAGATAATATTGGGTACTGAATACTAACTAAAACCTCCCCTATATTTACCAGTTTAAATAACCTATTGACCTTGTAGACCTTCAAAGGTATGACTTCTTAAACAAGCACATTTCCCCTCGCGATATACTTTTTGATGCGTGGCCTCACTTTCGTTGCGATATTTCTTTCACTAATTCGAATAAAATCCTATCGCAAACAAGAATAACTAAATCATAGCCTTACATCATCGCGCTTTCATACACACCCTGCGACTGTCGATACTGACTACTTGGCCTTGGAACATAATAAAGTGAGTTCTTTATTTATACTCACTACACTTACCCTGCACAAAAATATTCCGTGGCCTATGTCGCAAAAAACTGAACAACCTATTAAAAACACATTCTAACAACTCTCAATATAAACAGCGAACTCTAAGTGCACCGCTGTTGAACGCTAATTTACGTTTTTTTTAAAGCATGTCAATACTGTTTTTAAGAACATGTTTTTATTATCAGTATAACTGTGTTCAAACAAGCAGAACGTCAAGCGGTATACGCCAGGCACACTCTCAATGCCTGGTGAAAAAGCGGGCTTCTCCCCGGGTTTCCTTAATAGGTTAATACCCAGTGGCGCTGGCTGCGCCTTCCGGGACAGGACTTTCACCTGCAAGATAAGTACAGCTTTTCCCAGCGCACAGCCCAATCGTACGGAAACGTACGCCAAGTACAATTTTCAAACAAAATCTTCAGGCTTCGCGCATACCATAGCGGTGCCGTTGGCATATCGGGCATTCCTGGCTTTGTTCTGTCCAGGCAAAAAAAAGGCGATGGCAGGTCGAACAGGGGACTTCGTGGATGGCTAGCGTGGTCATTTTGCATTCATCGCTTTGCGTTACTTTTATGGCATGAGGAAAACAGACGTCCTCACAGTTGCCACAACCGGTACAACGGGAGTGGTTCAGCGTCATAGACTCCCCCGCCAATTGGATTGCATCCTCAGGGCAAATCCTGGCGCAAGCGCCACATAAAAAACATTGGGCATTATTCAGGACGAGATGGTATTCACTCACATCAGCAAAATGAGTTCTGCGTATTCGCCATCCTGGCGTTACGCTGCCGGTGTTGCCCTTGTCGTTGTTGATCTGCAACCAATGGCGTCGGGCTTTATTGATAGCGGCGACAGGTGGAGGGAGGATCCGCCACTGCGGCTGTTTGAACTGTTTCAGCTTGATGTTAAGTGCAGCAATAGCGATGACCCATGCCGGGCTGAGCGTCATATCCAGCTCAACAGCCCGGATCTGGTATTCAGCATGCCACATAAGAAGTTCATCGACGCTTGGGGCCGTTATGCTTAACGGCATGACTAAAGCGTCATCCCGATAATGGCGTAGCGGAAGGGTAAGTTCCTCTACCGCTCCGGTTGGGCAGGTAAACTGGCAGGCACCGCAATTAATGCAGGTTTCGGTATCGAAATGGACCTTGCCATCGATAACGGTGACCGCATCAACCGGACACGCCAATACACAAGCCTGACAGTTTGCCTGTTGCACCCGGTTGCGAACACAGGAACGGCCAGCCCCGACCAGGGCTGACCTTGTATCAAGTGAAAACAGTCTCATTAATTGATACTGAAGAAGCTGAGCCGCAATAATACTTCAGCTACCACCACCAATACGCTTCCCAACGCCAACAATCGCTTGTTGATGCGATGACCCCGTACGCACAGCGTCAGTGCGCCTACGCCAGCAATCAATATCAACCACGACGCCAACCGAAGGTTACTCAACTGTTCAAACGCGCTCAACGGCTGGTGAGGGAAGGTAGCCACATCGTTATTTCCTAGGGTGGCCAGATAACCCATATAGAGAGGCTGTTCCACCAGGCGACATAACGTAATGCCAATAACCAGCGCTACGGCGGTTATAGCAACCCGTTTTACCTGCTGAGAAGAGAGAACAGGGTGAGTAGCGAGTGACCACAGGCAGGCAATTGCGCCCAATCCCAATGCTGCACCATAGAACATCCAATAGGTATTGAAATGCATCCATGTCTCTACCGATGAGTGCACATAGACAGCGCTCATACAGAAGATGTCGATGATGCCCAACAGCGAGGCAATCAGCAGCAAGATCGTCCAGACCCGCTTGGTGAACAGGGCAATCAATGTAGCCAGCCCCAGGATCCCCAGATAAAGACTGGCAAAAATGATTTCCCGGCTCAGCCAGGAACTGTCAACGTGCCTCAAGGCGTGAAACGCATTCAGCGGATAGCCCAAATGCGCGGTAGAAGCCATTAAACCCAGCGCACCAGCGATAAAAGCAGTCAGCATCAAGGGCAACGCATAACGGCATTTTTCTTTGGTGTCCAGACTGTCATTGGCATAAGCCAGGGTAAAGGTGATAAACAACGTGATGCCAACCGAACCTTGAACCAGCAGGGTGAAAATAACAAGTGGCCATTCATGCATGATTATTTACTCCCCGGTTCAGCACCCAGGTGCGGTTTGATGACCAGATTAGGATGAGTAATAGCGGAGTCAGGTAAACCCTGTACATCACTAGTGTCACCATATTGCGCACGGAGCTCGTCAATAGGGCCAAACTTGATGGCACCCAAAGGGCAGGTTGTCACGCAGACGGGTTGTTCACCGGCGGCCTGGAGGTCGACGCAAAAATCACACTTTGACATCTGGCCAGTGGCTTGATTGAGCTGAGGGGCGCCGTAAGGGCAGGACCAGGCACAATAACCACAACCAATACACTTGTCCGTATTCACCCGCACAATGCCATCGCCAGGGCGTTTATGCATCGCCGTGGTTGGGCAGTTCACCGTGCAAATCGGATCCTGGCAATGGTTACAGGCTATCGACAAGGTATAGGCATAAACGTTGTTATAGACCCCACCTTGACCGGTAGGAATAAAACCGCCGCCTTTAACTTCATAAATACGACGGAATCGACGGCCAACTTCGAGGTTATTCTTGTCTTTGCAGGCAACCTGACAGGCTTTACAGCCAGAGCAGCGGGAGGAGTCAATATAGAAACCAAGCTGTCGATCGCTGACCGGAGCATAATCAATAAATTTATTCATGCTTTACCCACCTCCACAAGCATGGTTTGGTGAGAGTTGCCTTTTGCCAGCGCAGTGATCCGCGCAGAGCTCAGCACGTTGGCACAACCGGCATGGTCAACGCCATTTGCATCCGGTTGCCACCAGGCTCCCGCTTGTAGCGCAACGACTCCTGGCATAATACGTTGAGTAACCTCTGCCGGGATCATCGTAACACCGCGATCGTTATGAACTCGGACACTGTCCCCCTGGGCAATACCTCGGCTGCGGGCATCTGCCGGGTTGATCCATAATTTCTGCGTCTGAACTTCCTGTAACCACGGGTTGGCGTATTGGGTGGAGTTAGCGCGATTCTTGCCTTTCCAGGTAATCAATTGCAGCGGATATTTTGCCGTCAGTTTGTCTTCCGGCCCTTCATGTGCAGGGACGTAGTGAGATAACGCAGGGATTTCAGGGTGCTTCATATCATAGAGACGCTTGGAGAAAATCTCGATTTTTCCTGACGGGGTTGGGAACGGATGATTCTGCGGATCGCGAATATTATCAGCGAAAGCAATGTGCGGCTTACCCTTGAACAGGTGACGGCGCTGGACCAGCAATTCATCAAAGGTCGGCAAATGTTCGTCTGGCATAGACTGACGCGTGTTCTCCCAGATCTGTACGATCCATTCTTTTTCTGTGCGCCCGAGGCTGAACTCTTTTTCGATGCCAAGTTTCTGGGCAACTTCACGTATCCAGTCGTAATCGGACCGGCGTTCGAATTGAGGTTCGATGAGCTTTTCTGACAGGATTAAATAGTTGGCCGTTCCCCAGGTTTCACCAATGTTCCATCGTTCCATAAAGCTGGTTTCTGGTAATAAAACATCGGCATATTTTGCACTGGGTGTCAGATAGAGATCGCTTTGCACAATAAATTCTATTTTGGACTCATCCTCCAGTACTTTAACGGCTTGATGGATATCCGGGTTCTGGTTGGCCAAATAGTTTCCGGCCAGTGAAAATACCAGGCGAATATTACTGTTCAGTTTATCTCCACCGGTGAGGCCATCTTCTGGCGTAATCTTGCTGGCATCATCAGATGCTTGCACCCAGTTCATGATCGAGATCTTTTCTTTCACTGGATTGTCTGGCATTTCTGGGCCCGTGGTGAATTTACGGTTACCGATACCCCCATAGCCGCCAGCCCAACCGCCTTTGATACCTACGTTGCCAGTGATAGTTGCCAGCAGGGTTGATCCTCGGGCAGTACGCTCACCGCAGTTATGTCGTTGTGGTCCCCAGCCCTGAATCAGTGCTGCTGGTTTGGCCGTGGCGTAATCTCGCGCCAGTTGCCGAATGGTCTGTGCCGGGACATGGGTGATCACCTCTGCCCATTCAGGCGTTTTCTTTATGCCGTCTTTAGCTCCCATAAGGTACGCCACCAGGGACTCATTTTCTGGTACGCCTTCAGGCATGGTGCTTTCATCAAAGCCCAAGGTGTAACGGTCAATAAAGGCCTTGTCATGCAGATTTTCATTGATGATGACGTACATCATTGCATCCATCAGTGCATTGTCTGTGGAGGGGCGTAATGGGATCCACTGATCGGCGAGAGAGCTTGCGGTATCGGAATAACGGGGATCAACCACGATAAAGCGGGTTCCGTTCTGCTTCATCTGCTGATAATAGTGATTGGTGTGACCAAAGATGGTTTCTGTCGGGTTATGGCCCCACAGGATCACCAAAGGGGTGTCGCTCAAGGTATCCAGTGTGTTGCCACTGGCAGCGCTACCGTAGGTATAAGGGGTTGCTGCCCCGGTGTTACCCATGCTGACAGAGTGATAATACTCAAGGTATCCGCCCGTCAGGCTGAGCAGGCGACGGGCCATTTTATCGCCGGAGAACGCGCCGCCGCTTACGGCGGTATTGTTGTGGACAAACCGGGAAGCAGCCCCGTACTTTTCGGTGATCCTTTTCAGATTGTCGGCAATCAGCGTCGTGGCTTCATCCCAACTAATACGCACAAATTTGCCCTCACCACGCTTGCCAACGCGTTTCATCGGATATTTCAGCCGATCGGGATGATAGACGAATTTTCGATAGCCACGTCCACGCACACAGGCCCGCATGATAGGCATATCAGGATCCAACTCGGCATCCGGTCGCGTAGTGATGCGGGTGACCACACCGTCCTGCACATGAGCACGAATATCGCATTTCCCTCCACAGTCAAAAGTGCTGCAGGTGGAGATAATGCGTTCTTCGGGAGGGCGTGTTTCGACGCTTGTTGTTGGTGTATCGGCGGCATTAACAAACTTGACGCCGACCACGGGAACGGCAGCCAGAGCGCTGCTCACCTTCACGAAATTACGGCGGGTGATCCCTGGGGAAGAATCGCTATTGTTTTTATCAGTCATGACATTTGCTCAAAAAGAAATCACATTATCTATCTTGAGATAACTTATTTTCGTTGCGAAAAGTCAATCAGAGTTACTTCTTTTTGGTTATTTTAAAACATTATTGGAACTCGACGAGGAGAATGTTTTTTTGCAAATGGAGTTACAGAAATCTTTTCTTTGAGCGCCGTCACTTTTCAGCAAACATAGGCCAGATTTGTCTACGGGCTCGGGGGCACTCCAGGCGCATAACCTGAATCGCCGTATACGGAATCAAATCCCATTCCACAATGGCTGCGGGTGAGCGTAAAACCCTCAGTAGCGTTTGCAATATGCCGGGGGATCTCCAGTTCATCCCCATGTCCCACAGATTTTTGTACAGAACCTAAAGACTGAAAAACTGATCTTTGCCCCGGGCCTTAGCTACGTAGAGAGCTTTATCGGCATATGTCAGTAGTACGTTAGACGGGTGCAGTCGGCCAAATCTATGAACTGAAAAACCGATACTTATAGTCAAGTATCCTGTGCTGGAGGCGGAGTGCGGTATTCTCAAATCTCGCACGAGTTGGCATAGCGTCTGCACATACAGCGTTGCCTGGTCTTTCGTCATGCCGTTGGAGAGAATGACAAATTCTTCGCCGCCATACCTGGCTACAAAATCAGAACCCCGCTTAAAGGACTTACTCAAGCAATCAGCGACACGTATTAGCGCTTCATCGCCAGCCTGATGTCCATAAATATCATTGAATGATTTGAAGTGATCGATATCAATCATGGCGAGAGTCAATGAGTCACCATTACGGTTGGCAATTTTACATTGAATGTCGAACTGCGTATCAAAAAAGCGACGATTATAAATTCCGGTGAGTCCATCCTTTATGGAGAGTTGCTCGAAGTGTATTTTCATTTCTTCGAGGGACCGATGCTCATCGCGAAGCTGTTGCTGTATTATCATTCTTGGCGTTACGTCTTTTTGAATCCCGATAAAATTGGTTACAGCCCCACTCTCATCATGAATTGGCGATATGCTTAACTCATTCCAAAACATAGTTCCATCCTTGCGGTAGTTTCGCAAGGTTACAAGGCAGTACTCGCCTTTTTTAATGGCGTTGTGCACAATCTCCAGCTCTGGCTGTTCCCGATCGTTATTTTGTAGGTATCGACAGTTGATGTTGGTAATTTCTTCGAAGGAGTAGCCGGTCATCCTCTCAAAAGCCGGATTTACAAAAATCAAAGGATTGTCGTCTATGACATTGTCAGAGATGGTGATGCCATCTCGCGAATCCATAACCGCCTGTTTAAGAATTTCAATCTTCATACAAAATCCGTTAGTGGGATCGAAGGGAGAACGCGGTTCGTAAGCAACGCAACATCAAGAGATCACACGCGGTCAAATCAATTTTACAAGTGTAGTCGTTGAAAAAGAACCGTGTCCTTTATTTGACATTGTTACAAACTGGGGCCAGAACGGAGTCGTTCCTGTCAAAAAGAGCTCAGGGGCTGAGAGCCTGAATCCCCAGCGAGGGTTGCCGCACCAGTCCTTTACGCAATGCCAAAGCCCAGCGTAGGTTGTAATGCCGTTCACTTACACATATAGGGTTTTGTCGCGTTATCGGCGTCCACGGCTAGGTGCAGTTTTCACCAGACGCGGCGCTTTTCCTGACCATGCTTTTTCATCTTCCACTCGCCTTTACCGAAGACTTTTAATCCGGTGGAGTCGATAACCAGGTGGGCAGTCTCACCGCGCGTGGGGTTTTTGAAAGGGGGCTGACGGACTTGGCTCGCCTGCTAACACAGGAATACTTATAAGCTCTCTGATGGTGGTGGATTATTTTTGTTAGTGAACACAAGTGGTTCGCGGTATTGGCGGATGAAGTACCGGATTGCTGGTAAAGAAAAATTGCTATCAATTGGCATTTATCCTGATGTTACTCTCGCTGAAGCCAGAGCAAAAAGAGATGGGGCTAAGCGTATACTTGCTGTGGGTGGTGATCCTGGTGAAGAAAAGAAAACTGAGAAACAAGCCAAGAAAATCAGCATTGATAACACGTTCAAAGCTCTAGCCAGAGAATGGCATGCCTACAAAAGGCCCAATTGGTCTAAAGGTTATGCCGACGATTTAATGGAATCGTTCGAAAAGGATATCTTCCCTTACGTTGGTAAGCGTCCGGTTGCCGAAATCAAACCTCTAGAAATACTCGAAACCCTACGCAAGTTAGAAAAGCGCGGTGTCCTAGATAAAATGCGTAAGATCCGCCAGGCATGCAGCCAAGCTTTCCGTTATGCAATAGTGACCGGTAGAGCAGAAAACAATCAGCAGGTGAACTAGCTGGTGCCCTAGCCGTTCAGAAACATACACATTTCCCCCATTTGTCAGTAGATGAACTTCCAGAATTCCTCCAAGCGCTTAACGCCTATAGCGGCAGCCCGGTCACTCGAATAGCAACACGTTTACTCATGCTCACCGGAGTTCGTGCAATCAAGCTACAGGCTGCTGAGTGGCTAGAATTTGATTTGGATAAGGCCATCTGGGAAGTCCCTACCACCAGAATGAAAATGCGCCGCCCTCATCTGGTTCCTTTGTCAGAGCAGGCATTAGAGTTATTGCGTCAATTACACGAGATTACTGGTCGTTTTAAACTGGCATTTCCTGGTCGGAATGACAGCTTGAAACCAATGAGCGAAGCCAACATTAATCAAGTGATAAAACGAGTTAGTTATCATGGCAGAGCGACCGATCACGGTTTCCGGCACACTATGAGCGCCATTTTTCATGAGCAGGGGTTTAATACCGCGTGGATAGAAACACAGTTGGCCCACGTGGATAAAAACAGCATTCGTGGTACCTACAATCACGAATAGAAACAGGAGTTAATATGTCTCAATCTCTCATCCGTATGTCAGAAACTACCCGCCGCACAGGATACGGGAAAGCATGGCTTTATAAATTGATCAGTCAAAATAGATTCCCACAACCCGTTAAAATCGGTACCCATTCTATTGCCTTTGTTGAAAGCGAAATTGACGAGTGGAGCAACCAGCGCATTGCTGAATCCCGCAAAGAGGTCGCCTAATCAAGCATATAGGATGTTCATTTGTTGCGTGCTGTTGCGATGGGTTCCATTCAGTATTTGTCCGCAGCAATCGAAAGCTTTAACAAGGGATAATCAATGAAACTGAAAAAATTCCACTTCACTGGGGTAGGCCAAACTCACCCAAACCAAGTCTCAGCGGTATTACGATTAATGGTTTGCCTTATGAGTTGGTGGATGCCTGGAGCGAATATCCTACTAAGCGCATCTTTGGGAAACGATAGTTCGAAATCGCTCGAACCCGGCAATATAATCTTATTCATGTATCAGTTATATCCGAAACCTGAGAGCTAACAAAGCAAAGCTACTTAAAGGGAACAGTGTTGTTAACGCCATAAATATTGTTTATATATTATTGACTTAATTGCAAGCTGATTGGAGTAACAATGCGTCAGAAAGGATACTATTGGGCAAAAGATGACAAGGATCGTTGGGAGGTTGTTCATTGGGAGGGGCAAGGATGGCTCATATTTCAGGAGTCCCAAATATTACTCCAAAGGGAGATTGATTTGATCTTCTGCTACATATCAGAAACGCCGCTCCCAGAACCGGCTTAAGCATTTAGTCACATTCATTCAATTCCAGGCTGCCTACGGGTGGCCTTTTTCATTTTACGCCCGGCGTTCGCTGAGCGAAGCGAACAAAGGAGTAAGCAAATGGATGAACCAGTATCCACGGGTACCGGAGCAGCAACATACATTATCGGCGGAGTAACGATTATTGGCCTTGCACCCTGGATTAATTCAGGCGTCGTTATCGGCGCATTCGGCGGGGCAGTGATTTACGTTATGTCCTCCGCTGACATATCAATACTCCGGCGTGTGTGCGCTGTGCGCTTGATGGCTTTTCGCCGTGGTTCGTTATCACATCGATCTTTACTCTCTTTTTTTGCCTGGACGCTGATCGTTGCTACTGCTGCCGTTCCTATTAGATAGAACCCCCCATTAACGCGGTGAACATTTTCTTTTGAAGTGTGATGCGCATCATCTTTAAACCTCCACAGCATTCTATATTTTGAATTCCCACACGGGATAAGGAGGTGAGTATGTCTGAACGTCCTGATGTCCAAAAACCACGCCCTGATAAAGTATATCCTTTGCAAGAAGAGGAATATCCTACTCGGCGCGATGACGAAGATGATGACGAAGAAGATGATGATCCAGAAGAAGTTCCAGAAGAAGATCCAGAGGTTATAATCGATCCCGCCGAAGATGAGGATGAAAATCCTCTCGATCCGAGAAAAGGAATCTAGTTGTCATTTAAACCGCCTTCGGGCGGTTTTTTATTGCATCACAGAGCGGCTTTACGAGGCTGCTGCGTAATGCGCAAGCAAAGCCATCAGCAGCACCCATCGGCTGTAAGTATCCCGCTTAAACGAACCATTCACATTTAGAGATCTTCCGGCATACTAACCTTGCCAATAAAGGAGATCGCTAAACTTGAGCACCTGTTCGGCGGATCTACCTATCCGTTTATACCAGACATTTTGCGTAATAGGGTTCAGGCTCGTAGCTAATCGGTGTCTTATGCTCGAAGTCTATCCTGCTGAAGGAGTTGTTAATAATGAAGCAAGGGCCGTTGACAGATGAAGAACTGGCATGGTTGGATGACGTTTTAATGGAGTATGGTAACGATGATTCCATTTTGGACGTTACTGAGCTCGATGGCATGCTCACTGCCCTTCTTTCCGGGCCAAATATGATTTCGCCAGGGTGCTGGTTGGCGGTCATATGGGGTGGAGAAGAGTATGCACCCCACTGGAAATCCAAGCATGAATTTACACGCTTTATGGATCTCATCTTTCAGCACATGAATGACATTACCGCTCGGCTTTGTTACAACCCTGAGCATTTTGCACCGCTTTTCGAATTTCGAACTATAGATAATGAAGAATATATCATCGCGGAAGAGTGGTGTTTCGGTTATATGAGAGGGGTAGCGCTGGATGATTGGTCTGCACTGCCTGAAGCGCTTACCGCTGAGTTAAAGGTCATTGCCCTCCACGGTAAAGAGGAAAATTTTCCACTACTTGAAAAGATGTCAGCAGACGATATTCAACAGAGTATCGAGAAAATACCACCAGCAGCACTTCGTCTACATGCTCACTGGTTGCGCCAGAGACGGCCAGTAAGCGAAATGCCGTTACAATCACCTGTTCCTTATGCGGCCCCGTCGAAAGTTGGGCGTAATGATCCCTGCCCCTGTGGCAGTGGTAAAAAATTTAAACAGTGCTGTTTGCACTGATCGCAACCAACCCTAAGCTGAACACGGCAGTGCATGCATTCTTGGGCATGAGATCTTTACTTTCTGAGATATTCTCATTTTCCTGATTAGGACCGTGCAGGTTATTTTCGTTACCTGGGTTTTATCATTGAGAATGATAGGCATTTTTTTGAAATATAACGTGACAGGTCAAGGTAATATCAACTTGGCTTATATTTTTGGGTGCTGTATTCCCAAGACTCTTCCGTTTGCTTGCCTTTTGTTAGATGCCGCGCTTTAATGCCGGTGGTTCAAGATTAATTGGTTTTCGAAAACCCCCGATTAGCGTATTCTCGGAAGAGAAACATGCATCCCGCAGTGACCGCTATACCTATATTCCCACCATCGCTTTATTGGATAACCTGCGCAGGGAAGGTTTCCAGCCATTCTTTGCCTGCCAAACTCGCGTGCGTGACCTGGATAAGCGCGAACATACCAAACACATGCTGCGCCTACGCAGTGAGAACCAGATTGTTGGCAAGAGATTATCCTGCTCAACAGCCACGATGGTTCCAGCAATTACCAGATGATTCCGGGCCTGTTCCGCTTTGTATATGACAACGGAATGGTCTGCGGCAACAGCTTTGGCGAAGTGCATGTGCCGCATAAGGGCGATGTCGTTGGTCAGGTTATCGAAGGTGCCTATGAAGTGCTGGGGATTTTCGACAAGGTGGAAGCTTCGCGTGAAGCCATGCTGACCACGTCACTAGCGCTATCGGCCCAACGGGCCTTTACCCAAGCGGCTTTAACCTACCGTTATGATAAAGGCCACCCGCCGGTCACCGATGAGCAAATCCTGATGCCCCGGCGTTGGGAAGACCGACAAAACGACCTGTGGAGTACCACCAGCGTGCGCAGGAAAACATGCTCAAAGGTGGGCTCAACGGGCGCAACGCCCATGGCAGACAGGCCAGAACCCGTGCAGTGAAAGGCATTGAAGGTAGTATCAAGCTCAACGGTTCCTTGTGGGTGCTGGCTAAAAATATATTTAACTTCAATAAGTAACACTTTCGCGTAATACCCCTTCATCTGTAAGGGATTGATCGTTTTAAACGATTGGTATGATCTTATTGATCTGTACAACCGATTATCTTTGCCGTTCACCCACCGATAAGATCGGCTGGGTGCTGTTCGGTTTTTCTGCATCTTGAAACCCATCAATCAGGTACGTTTTGGCACGTCGGCATACAGGGAAATATTGTCTGTTATCACTGAGATGACATGCATCAAAAAAGGAGGAAAGACGCAGATGGAACAGGATAAGGTACTGACGGCAGGCAAGGTTCAGAAGGCATTGGACTGGGCTTACGACAAGGCGGTGAATGGTGTAACGGGACTGGACTCGGCGCAAGAGATAGCCGAGTCCTATATGAAGAAGGGAGGAAGCCAGGTGGATTGTGTTAACGCACTGATCCGCTGGCAGAATACCAAGGCAGGAACCAGCGGTTTTGTCACCGGTCTGGGTGGGGTTATTACGCTGCCGGTGGCCCTTCCAGTCAATATTACCAGCGTGATGTACATCCAGATCAGGATGATTGCAGCAATTGCCCACATCGGTGGCTATGATCTGAAAGACGACAACGTGCGCTCTTTTGTCTATCTCTGTCTGTGCGGTAATGCCGCGAAAGATGTCCTCAAGGAAGCCGGTATCAAAATCGGCATGCAATTTACCCGCAGCGCTATCCGCAACGTATCCAGTGAAATCATCAAATCCATCAACAAAGCAGTCGGTTTCCGGTTGCTGACCAAGTTTGGTCAGAAAGGCAGCATCAACCTGGTCAAACTGGTGCCGTTGGCCGGGGGTATTGTCGGTGGTGCATTCGACGGTATTTCTACCAACATCATTGGCAATATCGCCAGAGAAACCTTTATTACCGACCTCGGAGAGACATCAATGAATGATGATTATCAACACATGAGTTAATACCGATATCGGGCTTTTGTCCGCCTTTTATTTTCGCTTCCCCACTGACTATTTCGACGTCCGTTCGAAAGAGGGGCCTTTTGCATTTTTTCCGAGACGACGAAATATGACGATAGCCCAACCCTCAGCATTTTCGGCGAGATCTTGCCGGGCAGTATTACCTGACAGTCGGTTACCCAACCTGCTGTTGCACCGTGACCAGGTGCAGCGCATCCTGGTCATCAAGCTGCGTCACTTTGGTGATGTTCTGCTGATTACGCCGTTGCTCGGCACGCTGCGCGCCAATTATCCCAATGCCCTGATTGACGTTCTGGTGTATGACGGCACGGAAGCGATGCTGGCAGGTAATCGGGATGTCTATCTGGCCTATACCGTAGATCGCAGTCTGAAACGGCAAGGCTGCAAGGCGCAGTATCGCGGTGAAAAAGCCCTGTGGAACAGCCTGCGCACCGGTCACTACGACCTGGTCATCAATTTGTCCGACCAGTGGCGAGCGGCGCTGTATTGCCGCTTTCTGAAACCGACCTTCAGCCTGGGGTTTGGTTATCCCAAACGTAACAACCGGCTATGGCAAGCCTGTCATTCGTTGCTGGTGCCGGTAGTGGGGCATAACCAGCAGCACACCGTGCTCAATAACCTCGACATCCTGACCCCGCTGGCATTACCGGCACTTATCACCACGGTGACTCAGGCCTACCGGCAGTGCGATATCGATGAGATTGACCGGCTCAGCCAGCGTCATCACCTGACCGATTTTGTGCTGATCCAACCTACAGCCCGCTGGGCATTCAAGACCTGGTCGGTGGCGGGGTTCACACAGGTTATCAACCATCTCACCGTCAGCGGAGAAACCGTGGTGCTGACCGGAGGGCGCACTGCGGATGAAATCGCCATGATAGCCGCCATTCTGGTGGGTTGTACCTTACCGCAACGGGTGGTCAATCTGGTTGGTCGCCTGGACCTGCCGGAACTCGCGGTGCTGATTGACCGGGCGAAACTATTCATTGGGGTGGATTCGGTACCGATGCATATGGCTGCTGCGTTACAAACACCTTCCGTCGTCCTGTTCGGCCCCAGCAATCTGCAACAGTGGTCACCCTGGCAGGCTCCGCACACCCTGTTGTGGGCCGGGGATTACCGTTCGTTACCGCAACCCGATGAAGTGGATACCAATACCCCGGAACGTTATCTGGACGCCATCCCGATTGATGACGTTATCCGTGCCGTCGACCACCAGCTCGTGAGCCAGGCAACGTCGGCCTGAGCTTCTTGTACGGTGGCAGACACCGTTTTCAATCAACCTGATATGAGTCCATCACCATGTCATCATCAAACCTGTCCTTTGTATCGACGTTCACGCCCGCCCGCTTTCGCCTGTTCAGCTTCACGGCATTCTTACTCGGTGTGTCTCTCCCGACCTCCAACGCGCTGATGAATACCGCCTTGGTATTGGCGCTGGTGTGTCTGCTGTGGCAGCGAGATTTCCGCCACGTGATGCCTTTGCTCAGGCAACCCCTGGTGTGGTTACCTGCATTGATGTTCGCCCTGCTGGCCGTCTCGCTGCTGACCCAGCATCACGACTATGGCCCGAAGATGGTCGGCAAGTACCAAAAGCTGTTGTATGTGTTGCCGCTGGCGCTGTTCTTTCTTGTTGACCCTCGGCTTATTACCCGGTTTATCAACGGCTTTCTGCTGGCCAATGCGGTGATACTGGCCATCAGCCTGACGTCGGGAGTCTGGCACGTCACGCTGGGCGGTCTCAACCCGCTGAACCCGACGGTATTCAAACTGCAGATAACGCAGAACGTGTTTATGGCGTTCGCGGCTCTGGTGTGGCTGTCCCGTGCCTTTGCCCAATCAGGTCTGAAACGCTGGGGATACGGGGCATTGGTGCTGCTGGCAACCGCCAATGTGTTGCTGATGGTGCAGGGGCGCACCGGTTATGTGGCGTTGTTCGTCGGCGTGGGGCTCTGGCTGTTGCTGACGCTGCCCCGCTGGCAACGTATCGGCGTGCTTGCCTGTGGTCTGCTGGTTGCCATGGCACTGGTTCTGATACCGAACCGTGCCACGGAACGCCTGACGCTCGGCCTGCAGGAGGTCCGCAACTGTGTGCTGGCATCGGCAGACCAGGCCTACCAGGCTTGCGACAACTCGATGGGGCAGCGCACCGCCTTTGCCCGTGAGTCACTGCGCCTGATAAAACAGGCTCCGCTGCTGGGCAACGGAGCCGGGAGCTTCTGGTATGGCAACGCGGAGACTGGCTACAGCGTTCATAACCCGCATAACGAGTATCTGCTGGAAACCGTACAAAACGGTCTGTTGGGGCTGGCACTGTTTTTGGGTTGGATGTTGTGTTGCTTCCAGGCGGCCTGGCGTCAACCGGCTGCCCGCCGCAATCTGCTGGTTGCCGTGCTTGGCAGTTACATGGCCTGCCATCTGTTCAACTCGTTCCTGCTGGATTCTGCCGAGGGGCATCTATTCATGATGCTGGCCGCCTTACTGGCGGGTTACCGCATTGCTTCGCCCCAGTATGGCGCTTATCGACGTTGAGGTCTGCCGGGGCGAGGTCGTTGCTACCTGGCCCCGGTTTCGGACTTTCACAGGGTTCCCTCTGATTTCGTTATCTTCCGCCTGGTCAGCGTCTCTGACGCTGGCTTTTACACTCCCTTCGTCCAAGAAATTTTAATGAAAAAAATATGCTGTTGCTTCCCTATTATTGCTGACTATAGCGTTATCAGGCTGTAATGACCCGCTCTCTTGTGATAATCCCGATTCAATCCAGGCCATCAATGAGGTGATGAGTAGCAATGCGTTGAATAAGATGAGCCTCAGCTCCTACAAGAAATTCGGTAGTGTGGGGTTGGGAACTGATTCGCTGGACCGCTTTTATTCCAAAGAAATACTGTCAACGTTCAGTCAGTGATTTCATGACATTGTCTCTCCGTTCTTTTACTTCGTTTTATTCAGGCGAGTGCTGTTGACCCGTTTGCCTTTCTTACAGGATTTTTATGATGAATAAAACAATCGCTTTATTATTATTTTTCTGGGTAACCACGCGTGTCTTTGCCTTTGGTGAACCTATCGGCACGATAAACCAGACGCCGGTTTATCCCCAGGAAATCGTAAAAACGGCGCTCAGCCATAATGCAGCGGCTGTCGTCGTGGCGCATAACCATCCATCCGGTGTGGCTGAGCCCAGTATGGCGGACCGCGCCATCATGATGCGTTGTCATTGGTAGAGGTAAGAACACTCGACCATATTGTGCTGGGGCACGGCGAATCGGGGTGCTGGGGAAATATACTGGGTGGGGTATAATGGCATACAGCCCGGCAACTACATTGGGTTTAATAAAATAATCGCATCGCTATGCTCGGAAGTATTCTGGTTTAAAGTCAGATGTTTCAGAATAATTTCAGGAAATTTATCCGCTAGCGGAATTGCCTGGTGAACGGAAGGGAATTAGGAAGTAAACCAGCAACGAAGATTAATCTTAATACACGGGTGGTTCTGAAATTGCAGAATGTATTGTTGTCTCCTATCAAAGAGATACCCACAATTACCACATCCAAAATTCATATTTGGTTAAATGTGAAAATCAATTTATATTAATAATCATGAGTTCCTGAATAAGGTATTTCATGACTCAATGTTTGTAACTAAATAAGACGGTTTTCATTTCTTAACGTCGCTTCTTTCAAATTGCTCATTCCGCTTGGTTTAGAGCAATCATTATGATTTATATCAATAAAAAATTATTTATAAAACAACCTTACATCATTTTGCTTACAAACTGCAGATAAACCCACCCCAGTTGTAAAAAGCAGTCAACATCCTCCAGGAAGGCTTTACTTTCTGTATTCAGGATTATTATGTTTTTAGTGAAAAACACTCATTATATTTATAATTACAGATCTTTAATCTGCAAAGTTGATCTCTGGTAGCTGTTTGCTCTATTATTATTTTGTACAGAAACTTCGTAGAAATTCACTACTGTTCGAATACAAAGGAAATGTTATGGCTGAATCGACCTTTCAAAATGAGGTGCCGAAACCACGTGTGAATATCCGGCTTGACTTGCACACAGGCTCAGCGCAGAAGAAAGTGGAGTTACCCCTGAAATTACTGGCGATGGGGGATTTCAGTAATGGAAAGGAAACTCTACCGTTGTCAGAAAGAAGCAAAATGAATATTAACAAGAACAACTTCAACAGCGTCCTGACAGAACTCAACCCCGAAGTGAGTTTTTCAGTAAAAAATACGCTTTCAGAAAATGGAGCGGAAGAAAATGTTAATCTTAGTTTCTCAGGAATGAAAGATTTTGAACCTGAGCAGGTAGCCCGCCAAATCCCTCAATTACGCGCCATGCTGGCAATGCGTAATTTACTTCGCGATCTTAAATCCAATCTTCTCGATAATGTCACTTTCCGAAAAGAACTTGAAAAAATTCTTATAGACCCGTCTCTGACTCAAGAATTACGCGACGAATTAAGTGCCCTTGCGCCTGAATAAAAACAGGGTGCGTCTATTAATGGACTAACAGAGAGAATGCTGATGTCTGTAAATACCGAAATAAGCTCAGTGCAGGGGCAAACGACTGTACTGGAAAAAGCGCCACGCGATAGTGTTTATGCTTCATTGTTTGAAAAAATAAATCTGACACCGGTTAAAAACCTGAGTGATATATCCAATTACCAGGATAATTCGGTTATGGCTGAAGCCTCAACTGATGAGCGTGTCACTGCGGCCATTCAGGTTTTCATGCAGGTGATTGCCCATTCCGGCCAGAAGGTCGAAAAACTCGATAAGACGTTACTTGACCAGCATATTGCTGAACTCGACTGTCAGATAAGCCGCCAACTGGACGAGGTGATGCACCACCCCGAATTCCAGAGAGTTGAGTCGCTGTGGCGTGGACTGAAACATACTGTCGACCGCACTGATTTCCGCCAGAACGTGAAGATTGAAATTCTCGACGTCTCTAAAGACGATCTACGCCAGGATTTTGAAGACTCTCCGGAAATCATCCAGAGCGGGCTATACCTGCAGACCTATGTTGCAGAATATGACACGCCTGGTGGCGAGCCTATTGCCGCTATTATTTCTTCTTACGAATTCGACGCGTCTTCTCAGGATATGGCCCTGCTGCGCAATATTTCCAAAGTCTCTGCCGCAGCCCATATGCCGTTTATCGGCTCGGTAGGTCCTAAGTTCTTCCATAAATCCAGCATGGAAGACGTTGCGGCCATCAAAGACATCGGCAATTATTTTGACCGTGCCGAGTACATCAAATGGAAATCCTTCCGCGATTCTGAAGACTCACGCTACATTGGCCTGACTATGCCGCGAGTGCTGGGGCGTCTGCCGTATGGTCCGGATACGGTTCCCGTGCGCAGCTTCAACTATGTGGAAGAGGTGAAGGGGCCGGATCACGAGAAATATCTGTGGACCAATGCCTCATTTGCATTTGCCGCCAACATGGTGAAAAGCTTTATCAATAACGGCTGGTGTGTGCAAATTCGTGGGCCTCAGGCTGGTGGTGCAGTGCAGGATCTGCCAATTCATCTCTACGATCTCGGCACCGGCAACCAGGTAAAAATACCGTCAGAAGTGATGATCCCGGAAACCCGTGAATTTGAGTTTGCCAACCTGGGCTTTATCCCGCTGTCGTATTATAAAAATCGCGACTACGCCTGCTTCTTCTCGGCAAATTCCTCCCAGAAACCGGCGCTCTATGACACTGCCGATGCTACCGCCAACAGCCGTATTAACTCCCGTCTGCCCTACATTTTCCTGCTGTCTCGCATTGCCCATTATCTGAAGCTTATTCAGCGTGAAAACATTGGTACCACCAAAGACCGCCGTCTGCTGGAACTAGAGCTCAATACCTGGGTGCGTGGGCTGGTGACTGAAATGACCGATCCGGGCGACGACCTGCAGGCATCTCATCCACTGCGCGATGCAAAAGTCGTGGTTGAGGACATCGAGGACAACCCTGGCTTCTTCCGCGTGAAATTGTTCGCCGTACCACACTTCCAGGTTGAAGGCATGGACGTCAATCTATCTCTGGTATCCCAGATGCCAAAAGCCAAAGCATAAGGCGGTTACAGGGATGAAAATTTATCGTCCGCTGTGGAACGAGGGGGCGTTGCTGTCCCCTCAGCAATTCCAGCAACAGTCAGAATGGGAATCTTTTCGCAGCGCCGGTGTATCCGCACTGGCATCCCCATTTCCGTGGGGGGTGGAAAAAATTGAGTTTGACGACAACCTGCTTTCCTCGGGACTCATTCAGATCTCGCATCTGCGACTCTGGCTTGCGGATGGTTCCTTGATAGATACGCAAATCAGCGACTTGCCGCCGGAGCCTCGTGAACTTGATCCCGTCCAGCTAGCGGGCCTCGATGTGGTAACGGTCGTTATCGGGCTGCCGTTAATGCAGTCAGGTGTTGTCAATGTTCAGCAGGAGGCGGTGATTTCTGACAGGCCGCTGCGATACCGTGAAGAATGGGTCACGGTTCAGGATGCCTTCGGCTCTGAAGAAGAGTCCGTGGCCGTTGCCCGGTTCAATTATGCCGTTCGCTTTGGGCACGAAAGTAACGCGTCGTGGAAAACGTGTCCGGTTGCGCGGCTTATCCGGGACGGGCAAGGGGGATGGCGTCAGGATCCGGCCTTTATTCCTCCTTTGGCGTTGTTCTCAGCAAGCCCCACGCTTCGTGAGCGTCTGGTTCTGCTGAATCGCCAGCTCCGCTCCCGCCGTCAGCGTCTCATGTCTATGCGTCGTGAGAGTAACGAACGCCTGGCTGACTTTGCAGTAGCGGATGTCTCCCTGTTCTGGCTGTTGAATGCGCTTAACTCTCATGCCCGGGTACTCACTGAGTTTGAACGCTTCCCGGCCCGACATCCTGAGCAGGTCTGGGCTGAGCTCGCCCGTCTTGCAGGCAGCATGCTGACCTTTTCCCTGGACAGCGATCTGGATGCCATCCCTGGCTACGACCACGCTGAACCGGCTAACACCTTCCCGATGTTGTTTGAGCTGATCACCGGTTTGCTGGAAGCCAGCCTGCCGTCACGGGTTATCGCCCTGGACATGTCGCGACCCGATGAGCAGACATGGAAAGCCTCGCTGCATGATATCCGTCTGCGTGAAGAAGCTGACTTGTACCTCTCGGTGCGATCCGATATTCCGGCCTGGCAGATCGCCGATAAATTCCCCTCACTTTGTCAGGCAGGTTCGCCCGATGACGTGAAAGAAATCTACAGCGCGGCACTCAAGGGGATCCCACTTATTCCGGTCAGCAGGGTACCGGCAGCATTGCCAGTGCGAATGGAAAACCAGTATTTCGCGCTGGATATGGAGAGCACTGCTGCCCGCGAGATGCAGGAGCAGGGCGTGTGCATGTTCTACGTACCGTCATTGCTGGGTGCGCTGGAACTTGAACTGTTTGCGGTGTTGCGATCATGAGACAAGAAATTGATATCGACCAACTGATGTCGGATACCTGGCTGACCGTCACTATGCTGAAGTACGGTGCCACGACCCCGGATGGAACAGCGCTTTACGATAAATGTTGTAAGCAGGTTGAGAACGTTCGTGAGGCACTGGAACGCGCCGGGTACGATGAGGCCAGTATTGAACATATCTCCTATGCCCAGTGCGCCCTCCTGGATGAAGCGGTGATGAGCAGGAAGCCAGAGGAGCCGAAAGCGGGTGAAGAACCCTCGGTGGATGAAGGCCAGGTGGCCTGGCGGAAGGCACCGCTTCAGGCCCGGTTTTTTGGTTCCCTGCGTGCAGGTGAGGCGCTCTGGGATCGTATAGCCGAGGTGTTGCGCCAGCCCGCTCCGGTTAATGCTGTGCTGACCTGTTATCACCGTGTTATCGCGCTGGGCTTTCAGGGGCTGTACAGCTTGAAGGCCGTAAGCCAGACGCAACGTGATGAGATGATAAGCGCGCTTTCTGAGCGTGTATCGCCGCCTGATGCGGGGCTATCTCTGGTGATCCACCGGACGGGCAAACACCGTTACAGCGTGATGCGCTCGGTCTGGTTCTGGATCGTTCTTGCAGTGCTCCTTACGGGTGTTGCGTGGTGGGGCGGACATCTCTGGCTTCAGGCGCTGTTGTCCGCGCAATTACCGGAGTTGCCACATTAATGCGTAAATCTGTCATTGTCTCCGTTGTGTTACACGTCCTGACCGGTGCTGCTGCGCTATTATGGTTGCTCTGGTATTTCATTCCGGTCGGAAACCTGGTCAAAGGACTGGCAACACTGCTCATAGGCATTCTGGCGGGCTGGCTGGTCTGGAAAGGTTGCCGCCGCCGTGAAATGCCCGCAGACGGAACGCTTTCATCATTTGAATTACCGCTTCTGGACACGCAGGGGCCGGTGGTGCTGGTGTGTGGTGAGGGTCTGGACAATGTGTTTCACGCACAACAACTGCGAAAAACAGCCCAGGGCTGGTGGCTCCGGGTCGGGGATGTCAGCCGCCTCACTGATGTCGTTCGCAGTATTCAGGCACAACAGCCCCGCAAGGCAGGCCAGCTTTCTGTCATGTATGTTTGCCTGCCCGACCAGCATCAGGATGAAGCCGTCCTTCGGGCGTCGCTGAAAACACTCCGCCAGCAGGTCAGGCAACTGAGCACGGTCACCGGATTTACGTTGCCGGTTGTCTTGAACTGTGAATTCTCCGGCCCTGAAACGCCGTGGGTCATGGTTCGCGGAGACAAGCCGATTGTGTGTCCGGCAAATGAATCCCCCCTTGCCTTCGCTGACTGGCAGCAGACGCAAGAGAACCTCTCAACGCTCCCGTTGCTTAGCCAGACTTTCGACTTTATTCGAGAAGCGTTACTTGATGAGTTGGAGAAAGCAGACAGGTTATACCCGCCTGTTCGTCTGTTTGCCGTCATTTTGCGTACCGGAGCGGTGTCCGAAAGGGCTCAGTCGGTATGGTCACTCTGGCTTTATCGCCACACGTGCTTACAGCTTCCTTATACGGCGGGTTGCAACGAACCGGCCAACCGCTTTCCTGATGCCGTCCTGCCTTTACTGGCTCCTTTCGCCGCCCCGGTTCAGGGCGGGCAACGTACCCGTCGCGTGGTGTTTTTCCTGTGGTTGTGTGGCCTTGTAGCACTTGGCTTTTCTGCATCCAATAACCGGGATCTTATCCGCCAGATCGGTGCTGATTTACAACGCTGGCATGCCATCCCGATGACACATTATGCACCCAAAGCGCAGTCGCTCTTGGCCCTTAAGCAGGATGCACTGTTACTTGAGCGCTGGCAGCGCCAGGGCGAACCGATGCGTTATAGCCTGGGATATTACCCCGGGCAACGTCTGTGGCTGGTTCTGCAACAGGCCATCGACACGTATGTTCCCCCTCCGTCTCAGGAACTGAAACCAGTACCGAAGATTGTTCGCCTGGACAGCATGTCGCTGTTCGATTCCGGCAAAGCAGCGCTAAAGGACGGGTCAACCAAAGTGCTGGTTAACGCGCTGGTTGGCATCAAGGCGAAGCCTGGTTGGCTGATTGTGGTCAGCGGTCACACCGACAATACCGGGAGCCGACAACTCAATCAGACACTGTCCCTGCAAAGGGCTGAAGCCGTTCGTAACTGGATGCGTGATACCGGCGACGTACCGGAAAGTTGCTTTGCGGTACAGGGTTACGGCGACAGCCGCCCGATTGTTTCAAATGATACGACGGATGGCCGTGCGCAGAACCGACGTGTCGAAATCAGTCTGGTACCGCAGGCGGATGCCTGTCGCATACCGGGCATTACCCCTCCGTCATCACAGGATGGTGACGGTTTTAAACACTAAATGGAGACTATCCAATGGCAATTCCTATTTATCTTTGGCTGAAAGACGATGGCGATGACGACATTAAAGGTTCCGTCGATGTGAAGGATCGTGAAGGCAGCATCGAAGTCGTGTCTCAGGAGCATGATCTGTATATCCCGACCGACAACAACACTGGCAAGCTGACGGGTACCCGTATCCACACCCCGTTCAAATTTACCAAGGAGATCGACTCTTCCAGCCCGTATCTCTACAAAGCGGTTTCCACCGGCCAAACCCTGAAATCTGCCGAATTCAAGTGGTACAAAATCAACGACGCGGGCCAGGAAGTTGAGTATTTCAACACCAAACTGGAAAACGTGAAGCTGGTTAAAGTCGCGCCCAAAATGCACGACGTCAAAGATCCGGCGAAAGAAAAGCACAACCATCTCGAAGAGGTTGAGCTGCGCTACGAAAAAATCACCTGGGCCTACAAAGACGGCAACATCATTCATTCCGATTCCTGGAACGAACGCACCACCGCGTAATGCCTGACTGGGCTGGCGAAAGCCAGCCCACAAGGTGTCTTTTGCCGTCATCCTCTGCGGGTGACCACAAAAGTGACTTTGAAATCTGCCCTCTGACCTCGTGCGCTTTGGTTAACAGTGATGGGCGGTAGCGTGTCCATAACCTGAATACAAGAGAGAATAGATATGGAAAGTCAGTCCGCCGTTTTGCTGCGCCGCCTGAATCACTACTGTGCCCGGGCTCTTGAAGGCGCGGCGTCGCTGTGCCAGACACGTGCCCATGCGGAAATTACACCGGAGCACTGGTTGTTAAAGCTTCTTGAACAGGGGGAAGGGGACCTGACGGTGCTCGCCCGCCGTTATGAATGGGATATGGATGCCGTCTGGCAGGCGTTGCTCAACTGGTTGGACAGACAACCCCGCTCGGTTCGAAGCCGACCGGAACTCTCGGTCTCGCTTCAGTCTCTGCTAAAACAGGCCTGGCTGTCCGCGACGCTGGCTGGCGACGATCAGATCCGCAGTGTGCATCTGTTAACCGCCATGACTGAAACTCCAGGGCTTGCCCGCTGCGAGGGGCTGTGGCCGTTAATGACCCTGACCACCAGCCAGTTGGAGAGGCTACGCCCGATTCTGGAAGCCCACTCAGATGAACGCCCTGAGGCTCAGGTCCGAGAGCCAGTGGGTAATGTGACATTTGTCGGCAGGGCGAGGGATCCGCACCGAGACTCTCAGGGTAAAACCAGTGGCGAAAAGCCAGACGTGACCCCAGAAGACGCCGTTCTGAACCGCTTTACTGTGGATGTCACCGCCCGGGCTCGTGACGGGAAAATTGACCCGGTGTTTGGCCGTGATAACGAGATCCGTCAGATGGTGGATATTCTTTCCCGCCGCCGTAAAAACAACCCGATTCTGGTGGGTGAACCTGGCGTGGGCAAAACGGCACTTGTTGAAGGGCTGGCACTGCGTATCGCCGAAGGGAACGTGCCGGAAAGCCTGAAGCCTGTGATTGTCAGAACGCTCGATCTGGGCTTATTACAGGCCAGAGCCGGGGTTAAAGGTGAATTTGAACAACGATTGAAAAATATCATCGACGCGGTACAGCAATCGCCGGTTCCGGTTCTGCTATTTATCGATGAAGCGCACACCATCATCGGAGCCGGGAATCAGGCGGGTGGGGCCGATGCGGCCAACCTGCTGAAGCCTGCTTTAGCTCGTGGGGAACTGCGCACTATCGCCGCCACCACATGGAGCGAATACAAACAGTATTTTGAGCGTGACGCCGCGCTTGAGCGCCGTTTCCAGATGGTCAAAGTTGACGAACCGGATGATGACACTGCCTGCCTGATGCTGCGTGGTCTAAAATCCCGTTATGCTGAATACCACGGTGTACATATCACCGGGGAAGCCGTTCGTGCTGCCGTCACGCTGTCGCGCCGCTACCTGACCGGTCGCCAATTACCGGATAAGGCTGTGGATTTGCTGGATACCGCCGCTGCCCGTGTCCGCATGAGTCTGGATACGTTGCCCGAGCAACTCACCCGGTTGCAGACCGAACTGACGTCGCTTGCGATGGAACAACAGGAACTGCTGGAGGATATCTCCCTGGGTAATCAGGTGGATACCTCCCGTCAGCCCGAGATTGAGCGCCTCACCGCAGAGCTCAACCTGCAACAGCAGACCTTTCAGTCTCAGTTTGCGACGGAAAAGCAACTGACAGAGAAATTGAAGGATTGCCGCAGTGATGTCAGCCGTCAGGAAGAGCTTGCGGCCATGCAGTCGGAACTGACACTGGCTCAGAATAACAGCCCGCTGCTGGGACTGGACGTCGATGCGCGCACGGTGGCGACAGTGATTGCCGACTGGACGGGCGTACCGCTTTCATCCCTGATGAAGGATGAACAGGCTGAGCTGCTAACCCTTGAAGATCAACTGGCAACCCGCGTTGTTGGCCAGGTTCCCGCGCTTAACGCCATTGCCCAACGTCTGCGGGCATCTAAAACCGGTCTGACGCCGGAGAACGGACCACAGGGAGTATTTTTACTGGTGGGTCCAAGTGGAGTGGGGAAAACCGAAACCGCGCTGGCGCTGGCAGATGTGTTGTATGGCGGAGAAAAATCGCTGATCACCATCAACCTCTCTGAATACCAGGAGCCGCATACCGTTTCCCAGTTGAAGGGCTCGCCTCCGGGTTACGTGGGTTACGGCCAGGGTGGCATCCTCACTGAAGCGGTTCGCAAGCGTCCGTACAGCGTGGTGTTGCTGGATGAGGTGGAAAAAGCCCACCGGGACGTGATGAACCTGTTTTACCAGGTTTTTGACCGGGGCTTTATGCGTGACGGGGAAGGGCGCGAAATCGACTTTCGCAACACAGTTATACTGATGACCTCCAATCTTGGCAGCGATCCGTTGATGCAACTCATCGACGAGCAACCGGAAGCGACAGAAAGCGATTTGCATGAGCTGATGCGTCCGATCCTGCGCGATCATTTCCAGCCCGCTCTGCTGGCCCGCTTCCAGACGGTGATTTATCGCCCTCTGGAACAAGACGCCATGCGTACCATCGTCAGCATGAAACTTGCTCAGGTGAGTCGCCGCCTGCAACGGCATTACGGCATTTCCACCCACATCGGGGAAAGCCTCTGCGACACCCTGACCATTGCCTGCCTGCTGCCGGATACCGGGGCTCGTAACGTTGACAGCCTGCTGAATCAGCAAATCTTGCCGGTGCTGAATCAGCAAATCTTGCCGGTGCTGAGCCAGCAACTGTTAAGCCGTATGGCGGCACAATGCAAGCCTTCATCCCTGACGCTGAACTGGGACGAAGAAGAAGGCATTGTGCTGGCATTTGATGAGCCAGTTGAAGGAGAGCTGCAATGAGTGATTCCCTGTCAAACAAAGCCGACAGCCTGGTGAAACAACCGCTAGGCCAGTCACGCTATCGGATGGATGTGCATGACTGCCCCCATTTTTTGGATGTGTTGAGTTTTCGAGCAGAAGAGTCATTCAGTCAGCCTTGGCACTACGCGGTGTCGCTCACTTGCAAAACGCCGGATATCAACTGCGACACGCTGTTGCTCAAACCCGCCTCGTTTACCTATCAGACGCCGATGTTTACCGGTGCGCCAGCCGTGCCGGTGCGTACTGTTTTTGGCGTGGTGGGCGCGTTTCGTCGAGTGTCCACTTCTAAAGATGAAACCCGTTATGCACTGACGTTGATACCTCGTATCGCCCTGCTGAAGCATACGAAGAACAGCGAGGTCTTTCTTAACCAATCCGTCACGGAAGTGGTGGAGCAGGTGCTGCGTAAACACGGACTGGAAGGTCCTGATTTTGATTTTCGCCTGTCACGGGACTATCCGACCCGGGAGCTCATCACCCAGTGGCGGGAAACCGATCTGGAATTCGTGCAGCGTCTGCTGGCGGAAGTGGGGATTTTCTGGCGCTTTGAAATGGATAGTCGCCTTGAGCAGGACGTGGTGATATTCCTGGACACCCAGGAACAGTACCAATTCGGCGTGACCTTACCGTTACGTAACCCCGCAGGCATGAGCGACAGCGGACAGGAAAGCATCTGGGATATCCATACGGCATACCAGGTGATGACGAGGAGTGTGGCGAACCGGGATTACAACTACCGCCAGGCGCTGACGCCGCAGGACAGTACGGATAGCATCAGTGGCAAAGAGGGGATCACTACGGGTGAAACCTATCACTACGCAGAGCCGTTCCTGTCAGAAGGTGATACAGAGAGTACGGAGACCGGCGCATTTTTTGCCCGTCTGCGCCACGAGCGGATTCTCAACAAGCAATACACCGTCAGCGGTCGTTCCACCAGCCCGTTATTGGCCCCCGGGCAGGTACTGGAAACAGACACCAGCAGCCTGCCAGAAGCCGTGAAAGACGGGATCGTTATCACTACGGTACGCAGCAGTGGTTCACGTAAAAGCAGCTTCAGGCTGGAATTTGAGGGTATCCCGTACACCGAAACCGTCTGCTACCGTCCGGCACTCATCAATCGCCCGGTGATTTCCGGTTCCCTGCCAGCCCGCGTGGAGAGCACTCAGAAGGGTGACACTTACGCCTGGCTGGATGAGCAGGGACGCTATCGTGTGAAGCTGGATTTCGACCGTAACAGCACCGAGCAGGGGTACGCCTATCTTTGGCTGCGTATGGCGAAACCGTATGCCGGTGATACCTATGGCTGGCATGCACCCTTGCTTGACGGTACAGAAGTTTCCGTGGTGTTTGACAGCGGTGACCCTGACCGGCCATATATCGCCTATGCCCAGCATGATTCCGAACACCCCGACCACGTCACCAGCGATAACCACACGCGCAATATCTGGCGTACCCCGGCGAACAACAAACTTCGCATGGAAGATAGGCGGCAGGAAGAGCATATCAAGCTCGCCACGGAATACGGCAAGAGCCAGCTCAATATGGGTCACCTGGTCAACGGCCAGCGTCAACAGCGCGGTGTCGGTTTTGAGTTGCGAACTGACGAATTCGGTGCAATCCGTGCGGCCAAAGGCATCTTCCTGACGGCGGATGAACAACCGAAAGCGCAAGGCCCTGTTCTGGAAATGACACCTGCCGTTAACCAGATCAACCAGGCCAACAGCCAGATGCAGTTGCTGAACAGTGCGGCGGAAAAAGCTCAGGCACTGACTTCAGATATCAGCACCCAGATTAGTCTTGTGACAAACCGGCTCAAAAACCTCCAGTCTGCCGCACTGCTGGCAAGTGCGCCACAGGGCGTGGCCCTCACTTCCGGTGAACACCTTCAGTTCACCAGCATCCGCAATACCATGATTAACGCCGGTCAGCACCTCGATATTGGCGCGATGAAAAACCTTTCTTTCACAGTTGAAAAGGCCCTGGGGCTGTTTGTGCATAAAGCAGGCGCGAAACTGGTCGCCAACCAGGGTGATGTGGAAATCCAGGCGCAGCACAACACGATGGCGCTGTTTGCCAAACAGCAGATAACAGTCACCAGCCGCGACGACGAAATTGTTATCAGTACACCCAAAACGCTGACGCTCAACAGTGGCGGTTCGTATCTGAAACTGAGCCAGAACGGGATTGAACATGGTTCTTCCGGCGACTATCTGGTTAAAGCCTCTCGCTACCAGGTGCCAATGGGGGGAGCTTCATTGGATACCGAAAGGCCAGTCTTTGACAAGACCTCCCTTGAACTCCTGCCCCCTGCAACAGATGGCAATATGTCACGCTAAGGATTGCGGTAATGAAAATATGCTTCCCGGTTCGCAAACAGAATGGCAGCGAATATTCTTCTCTGGAAGAAGTCATGGGCTTGATAGGCCGCGAGCCACATGGCTCATGGCTTGCAGGTACCAACCAACTCTGGCATGGGGGGATTCATGTCAGTCAGGTATCGGCACCAGGCTCAGTGCTCACAGCCGACTCTGTGGATACAGCAGTGCCCTTGCGGTGTATGGCAAAAGGTGAGGTGGTGGCCTGGCGCCTGAATCAGGATCACAAAAGGGCTGATTACAACGGAAAAGAATTACGTTACTCAAGTACATTTGTCCTGGTGAAGTCGACCTGCAAACCTGCCCCGGAAAAAGAGAATAGCTGGTTGGAGTTTTACTCGCTGTATATGGGCCTTGCGCCGCTGTCTGCTTTTCCAAAAGCGAAATGTTTTAAAGCCAAAACAGACGTTCGGAAGCGAGCTGCCGGTAACTTTGAGAACAGTGCTTCATCAGATGGTATCCCTGCGGCTCCGGCAAAAAGCGGAGAACTCAAAAAAGATACTCGGGTAATAGTCCATAAACAGAAGGAGTTTCGTAACGGCGGGGCTGTACAGCCTTTTGGTCTTGCGAAAATGCTGAATGCCAGTGGTGAAGCCTCTGGGGATGCTTTCTGGGTGACGCTGTTGCCTGAATTTATGGAGCCGGATGGTGAGCAGTATGCTCAGATGCCAGTGTGGATGCAGAAAGCAGTAAATCAGGGCATGTTTGATTCGGTAACCAAACCTGCTGCAACCCTTGAAATTGAGGCCGGAGATGCTATCGGTTTCCTGGGAGAGGATATAGCGCCTGCGGGTAAGAGCCAGGTTAATACCTGCCATTACGCGCATATTGAGGTCATCAGCACAGACTCACGAATGCCCGCTTTCCTGAATAATCCTGCGGGAATCACAAGTGGTCAGAAATTTGTTCGACTTCACGCTGATGCTGATTTGTATGCCAAATCAGGAGAGGGTGAACTGAGAGTCTTTACGAAAACGACGAGTAAAACTGAAAAAGACAGTGGAAAAATCCTTCGCGTTACCGATTGCAGCCCATTTGAGGATGCACAACACAAAACCTGGTATAAGATCAGTGATAACAGCTGGATGAGTCAGGATGACGTTGACCAACTGAATCAGTATGACCTGAAGGAACTGGGTTTCACTACCCTCGAAGAGGAAGCCTCGCAAGATGTATCGAAGTCACTGCGCGAAAACTGGGTAAAGGGTGCTTACGACTGGTTGTCAGAGCAGGTGGGTAAAGAGCGTGGAATACAGCAAAAGCAGGTCTCGGCGTTCTATAAAAATCTGGTCAAAAAGATAGATGCGGATGGGGATGGTGAACTTTCGGGAAAGGAGCTTTACAACGCGCTCCATCACCCGGAGCTGGGACTCAGGGACATTGCGGCACGTTTGGTTGTAAAGCACGACAGCGAATGGTTTGGAGGCAGTCGTCATCATCGGTGGAGTGTATTCTTTCAGAACTATGATCGACTGCGTATGGCATACGCGAAACAGTGGCTTGATGACTGCGAGTGGATGAGTCAGGTGGATGCGTTTAAGAGTGGAAAGCCGGTGTGGCATTTTCATCCGGTGATGTTTTTGAATGCGCTAAACAATGCACTAGAGCTAATTAATGTTGATGCTTTTCTTGCTATGTATGAAAGCGAACATGTTTCATTTGCCCCAGTAACGCTAAATCTGTCGCAAGGTTCAAAAAATAATTTACGGAAGTTACTGAAAAGTATAAATGATTTTTATTCCATATCTTCGGAATATAAACCAAATTTATATAGACTTTCTTATATGTTAGCTACAGCAAGGCATGAGACATATCATTTCACAACAGGTGAGTATTTTAGTGAGCAACCTGAAGTTGGGAGTGTAAGTTATTTTAATAAATACGACCCTGTATTAGCCGAAACGCAATCATGGAAAAACAGAGCTGTAGCCAATGGTAATACACATCAAGGAGATGGTTTTAAATATCGCGGGCGAGGTTGTGTTCATCTGACATGGAAAAACAACTATCAAAAGGCAAAGGAAAAGTACGGGGCGGATTTCGTAAGCCATCCAGACCTTGCCGGTGATTTTAAGTATGCAGTCCCAATCATGGTTTGGGGGATGGAGGATGGTATCTTCACTGGGAAAAAGATATCGTCATATATTAATGGCAGTGGAGTGGATTATGAAAGTGCCAGGAAGGTTATTAACGGTAATGATCAAAAAGTGTTAATAGCTTCTTACGCTAATAAATTCCAATCTATTTTAGAAAATACATCCTCTGCCCCTAAGGAATTCTAAACATGAACAAGTATATGGTTATGCTGATGGTCGCTTTAAGCGGTCATTCAATGGTTGGTTTTGCCAAAGACGCAGTGATGTATGGATATGATAAATCAAATCATGAGATTTATGCACAAAACGGTAACAAAAAAGGAACATTGAAATTTGAAGAAGATTATACAGGAAACCCTTCGTACTCATTCGATTTTTTTTCTGGAGCTCCTGCGATTATAGCTGATGGACAGTCACTACATGACTCCACTGTTTATGCCACCTTAAATTACAGTAATGATAAATTTAACATTGATTGTTTATATTATAATATTAAAAGCAAAAAAAATGGAGTGTTGATAAAAGAGGGTGTTTGTGGGTTAGACATGTCATCACCGGAAAAATATTCTGATTACATAGATCAGAAAGTTAATGAAATTGAAGATGACATGGATTCTACGGACACCAGCTTGATATTAAATGGTAAAATGAGTTACCTACCCATTGTAATCTATAAAAATAAAGGCAAATTATTATATAAACTTTACAATAATAAGCAAGCAATGTTGGATGATAAGTACTCGGTTTTATCTATGACTAACAATGGTGAATGTGAAGTTTTTACTAATAATCCATGGGTTATATATAACGCTCAAGACCCTCAGCAGGCTGAAATAATGTCTGAAAAAAATGCCAATGGGAAAATTGAACTAAATAAAGCAACCCCCCAAACTTCAGAGGTCAATGAGTGCTTATTATACCCTGCGATAAGCATTAAGCAGCCTAAAGCTTTTTTTTATGACTCATCCTTTAATGTAACAAAATCATATCTTATTAAAAATGACAAGATTAATTTATTATCCGTGAGTGCTGATGGGAAATGGTGCAAAGCAAGATATATTAACAATAAAAACATACCTATTGATAACAACATGCTGTGTTCTGATTTAACTATTTAGTCTCTGGTTCTGAAGTTGATAATTTAACAAAACAGCGCGCTTTACCCAGGAGAATATATGTTAGCAATAATTCGTATTGGCGACAAAACCACACATGGTGGCACCGTTCAATCGGGCTCATCCAAGATGATTTTTGGCGGCATTGGTGTGGCTCGTAAAGGGGATAAGGTTTCATGTCCTGTTCAGGGGCACGGGCCAACCACCATTGTGGAGGGTAATCCGGATTATCTGGACAACGGTATTCCTGTTGCTTTTCACGGTCATAAATGTGGTTGTGGCTGCACTCTTATTACCTCTTTACCGGACGCACTGGTCGGTTAATCATGCCTGTTAATCTCGATGCAATCCCGGATAAAGCACCCGATATTCAACGTCCCTTCACCTTTCGTTGGGTCATGGCGGGGGTAATTATTTTTCTTATCGGAGTTGGTATTACCCTCTGGTTCTGGCAAGGGGAGCGAACGGGTTTTAAATTCTGGTTTGCAGCAATTTGCCTTCCAGTGCTGAGTTGGGGAAGTCTTTTCGCCTTGCGCCGTGTTGGATACAAACTGGAACGCGTCGGTACCCATTCATGGAATAAAGAACGGGAAGCATTAATTGCATCAGAAACAGCAAGGGGACAACGTTTTGCCTGGCTGGTGGATGAGTACCTGATTAATGCACTTGAAACAGGTGAACCTGGTGACAAGGAAACTCAGCAGGCCACACTGGATAAATCTTCAATGATTAATCATTGCCTGGCGAGAGATGGTGTCAGCACGATAAGGCATACAGCCTTACCGGACTTGGGAACCTCAAAAGGGATATTTGAAAGTTATGTGGGGGATATCAGCGGTCATGCCATAAGCATGCTTGCCCAACTGCCTGTCACTATGCCGTGTTATATAGCATTTGACCTCAGCGATAACCTTTCTGAATTAGCGGATGC
The DNA here is from genome assembly GCF_003332275.1 of Edaphovirga cremea. Taxonomy (GTDB): domain Bacteria; phylum Pseudomonadota; class Gammaproteobacteria; order Enterobacterales; family Enterobacteriaceae; genus Edaphovirga; species Edaphovirga cremea. Next base: position 231,944 of record NZ_QOVA01000001.1, read on the forward strand.
TTTATTTTCAAAGATTGACTTGCCCCTGCGAAGAATACGTAATCTGGCTGGGATCAGTATTCTCGATTACTGGCTGGATCAGCATCATGATATTCCAACGGCAATACTTATTATCAGTGCTCAGATTTATGACGTTCCGCCACAGGACAGTGGTGAAGCCATCACCATGATGCTGATGAGTAACCGCCGCCTCCCTGCTGTTACTCCTTCACCGGGTATTCGTATTCATCGCCCACAAATTAACAAGCTGGATACGCTTAGTCATGCACTGAGCAGAGCAATGCTCTGGGGAAAACTCGACATGACAGCGCCATTAAGGGGATGGATAACAGGTGGGAAGCTATCAAGTGAGGAGATATGGAGCAATGCCTGTACTGCTTTAGCACCGAAATTGACAGCACAAAGAAACGTCAACCTAGACACCGTGATCGGTTATGCCGGTGCAGCGGCCCCTTGGCAATCATTGATTCTGGCAGCAAGGCAATCTCAGACCGATGCTGAGCCACAGATGATCGTCGTGGAAACCTCCTCTTCCTGTCACCAGTTATGCGCCGTGACCTCAGAAAAAACATCAGGGATTGTGTAAATCAGTCATGAAAATCTCATACATTATTGGTTCTGTCGCGCTGTTCCTTATTTGCGTGGTTCTTATTTTATCGGGTCTTTTCTGGTTCTGGCCGGAGGCAACCGCCAGGGTTACAGGTTTTGGCCCTTATGACGGTAAGGGGATCGCGCTGTACTGTGCATTACTTATTATCGTAGCGGGGGGAATTGCCTGGGCCATCGAACGCGTGTTTGAGCGTGCAGGTAAAACAGGGGTGCATGTCAAATGGCGCTCTAATCAACTGGCGGAAAATGAAGTGTTATCAATCACGAGTCATACAGATGAAGAAACATCGCAATTTGTCCCTGAATTAATCGCTGAACATCTCAATCTTCGCTATGGCCGTCATTGGAAACGCAAAATCCGTATTTTGCTTGTACAGGGCAACGATGACGATATTGAAAAGGCAGTGCCGGGCCTTACTCGTGACTTATGGCAGGAGAGTGAGGGTTGCGTCCTCATCCACGGCGGAGATGCTCAGTCACAACCGGAAAAAGCATTCTTCACTACGTTAAAACAGATAAGACCACGTTGCCCGCTGGACGGCATTGTTCAAGTCATGAATACCTCAGCGTTACCGACTGATATCGAGCGCGACGCCTTTTTACGCTGCCGCCAGAAAGCCGATCAACTACTGGGTTGGCAGGTTCCTGTCTGGCTGTGGTTGACCGACAAAGAGTCCGGCGCTCAGGAAGGGGCTGAGGAAGTTGCGATCGGCACCATGTTCGGCCCGGGCGCGACGCCAGATGACGCCAACGCAACGCTGAATGCGCTGGTACCACGTTTACGTCAGGTCGGCATGTCTCAAGTACTGCGCAACCCTCAGCATGACTGGCTACTGCAACTCTCTTCCCGTTTGCAGGGCGAACTGAAAGCGAACCTGAACGTTTTGTTTAATGGGCTGATGCAGGGTTCTGCCGCCTATCGCCTGCGGGGGGCAATGTTCAGCCCTGAGCTGTCTGTCGCGGGGTCGGTACCCAATACCCGTCTCGATACCCCAACATGGAAAGCGCTCATCGACGACTGTGATGCGGTACGGCCTAAAAAACTCACTGTCGACGGGCTGAAAGTGCTCCGTTTATCGCTGCTGGCTCTCGTTACCCTCTGGGGGGCTGGCACAGCGTTATCACTCGGCGTCAACCGGGCGCAGATTTATCAGGCGCAGGATACCGCCCGTCTTGCCGCTGATACCCAACAGCCACTGGCTGAGCGTCTGCGTAATCAACTGGTGCTCCAGCAGGCCATTGCTCGTCTGCAAAACCGTGAAGCGACCGGAGCCCCGTGGTACACCCGCTTTGGCCTCAATCAGGACCACGATACCCTGGCCGCGCTTTGGCCGTTGTATGCCCGTAACAATGCCCTGCTGATGCGTGATGCCACCGCAGATCACCTGAAACAACAGCTGAATGCCTTTGTGCAACTGCCACCGGCCAGTGACGCCCGTGCGCAGGACACGCAACGCACCTACGATGTGCTGAAAAGCTACCTGATGATGGCCCGACCGGATAAAGCGGAGGCCGGGTGGTTGGCGAAAAATGTGCTGACCTCCTGGCCGAAACGCCAGGGCGTTCCAGATGGCGCCTGGCAGGAGCTGGCCCCCAAATTATTGGGGTTCTATGCGCAGAACCTCCCGGCACATCCGGAGTGGAAAATAAAGCCCGACGCCGGACTTATCAGCAATGTGCGTCAAATCCTGCTCAAGCAGATTGGACAGCGTAACGCTGAGTCCGGGCTGTATCAGGACATGCTTAAGCGCGTTGCCAGCAACTGGCCCGATCTGACGCTCGCAGACATGACCGGCGACACCGATGCCTCCACAGTCTTCAGTACAGAAGAGGTAGTACCTGGGATGTTCACCCGACAGGCCTGGGAAGAGCAGGTTCAGGACGCCATTGACGAGGTGGTCAAAACCCGTCGCGATGAAATCGACTGGGTGCTGACGGACAAAACTCATCAACCGGGGAGCGATATCGCCCCCGAAGCCCGTCTGACCGAACGCTATTTCACCGATTTTGGCAATGCCTGGCTGAATATGGTCAACAGTATTCAATGGCAGGAAGCCAGCTCACTTTCGGAGGCGATTGCCCAGCTCAACCTGGTGGCTGACGTGCGTCAGTCACCGCTGGTTGCGTTGATGAACACGCTGGCCTGGCAGGGGAAAACCGGTCAGAAGGGTGAAGCGCTGGCAGATTCGATTGTGGATTCGGCGAAGAAACTGATGGGTCAGAAGAAGAACGCAAAACAGTTCATTGAACAGGCTCAGGGACCCAAAGGCCCGCTTGAGGGCGTATTTGGTCCGCTGCTGGGACTGATGGAAGGAAAGGAGGGGACGGGCAGTAATGGCAACCTGAGCTTCCAGTCCTGGCTTGCCCGCGTCACGCAGGTACGTCTCAAGCTTCAGCAGGTCACCAGTGCGCCAGACCCGCAGGCGATGTCTCAGATGCTGGCTCAGACCGTTTTCCAGGGCAAAGCCATCGATCTGACGGATACCCGTGATTACGGCAGTCTGATGGCCGCAAGCCTCGGGCAGGAATGGAGCGGTTTTGGCCAGTCGTTGTTTGTGCAGCCGCTCGATCTGGCCTGGCGACAGGTACTTGCCCCGGCCGCGGGAAGCCTGAATGTTCGCTGGCAGACAACGATAGTGGATCAGTGGAACAAAGCCTTCGCCGGTCGCTATCCGTTTAACGCCACCGGCAGCGATGCGTCCCTGCCATTGCTGACCCAGTTTCTGCGTAGCGACTCAGGGCGAATCACCACCTTCCTGAAAACCAACCTCGGCGGCATCCTCCATCAGGAAGGCAATCTCTGGGTGGTGGATCCTGCGGCCAGCCAGGGAATGGAGGTCAATCCGGCATTCCTGAGTGCGATTAACCAACTCGCGGAAATCTCGGACATTATCTTTGCCCAGGGCGATGCCGGTGTGCATTTCGAACTGATGGCAAGACCCTCCCGTGATGTCGCCCGCATGCAACTGTCCCTTGACGAGCAGAGCCTTGACTACTTCAACCAAATGGAGAGCTGGCAGAGCTTCGTCTGGCCAGGGAACACGTATTATCCAGGCGTTCAGCTCAGCTGGCGCAGCGTGAATTCAGGCATGCGGCTGTATGCAAATAATCAGGGTAACTGGGGGTTCATCCGTTTGCTGGATAAGGCACAGATCACCCCGCTTGATGGAAGCCGTACCCAGTTGGTGTGGAAAACACCGGATGGTAATCCGCTGAAATTCGTCATGCGAAGTGAGCTGGGAGATGGCCCGCTTGCGCTACTGAAACTCCAGGGGTTTCGCCTGCCGGAGTCAATTTTCAGCGTTGATGCTGAAATGGAGGACATGCAATGAGTTCACCGCAAGCCCTGTTAACAGCATGCACCACGGATAAGGAAGAACAGCAGCGCCTTCTCTCCCAGGCAGCCAGAGCCCTGTCGCTCTGGGATAACTGGTTACACCCATGCAGTCAGGAACTGCATACTGGGGAAGACCCGGCCTATGACGATGATTTCCAACTGATGCGCGAAGAGATCAATAAGATCTCGGGCACCGATGCGGAAATATTGTGCGCGCTGGCGGAAAAGTTACTTTGCCGTACCGCCAAAGATATCCGCGTGGTGACCTGGTACATCCAGGCCCGTCTGCATCGTGACGGTGAGAAGGGGCTGGCGGAAGGCTTAACGTTGCTGGTGGCGATGCTCACCCGTTACGGTCAGCAAAACCACCCCCAACGCCCCAATGCGCGTAAAGGGGCACTGGAATGGCTGAACAGCGGTAAAATGCTCGATACCCTCACGCTCTGGCCCGAGGTGGACCGGGACGATACGGGTTTGACTGTGGGTGCTGTCAACCTGCTGGCGACTGCCGTCAGTGAATGGCCTGACAGCGAAAGGCCGTCATTTGCCGGTCTCTGTTCCGCATTGGAAAATCGCCTGGCGCGTTCCGGTGGCATGGGGTCACTCATCCCCCAGAACAGCAGTACCCAGGAGCCGGGGCGCGGATCCGAAACAGCGAACTTGCCACAGTTGTCTGCCGTAAAGTCCGGGCGCGATTTGCTTGACCAGACAAAGTTCCTTTCCCGCTGGCTGGGTGAACAACCGCAGGGCTGGCTGGCTTCTCACCGACTGATGAAAACGGTGCGCTGGGATACGGTTGATCAGATCCCACCGCTGGACAGCAGCGGGCGAACCCGTCTGGTGCCACCAAAACCGGAGTACCGGGCTCAGTTAAAGCGCCTGTACCTACAGAAAAACTGGGCTGAACTGGTTGAGCAGGCCAGCCAGATGTACTGCGAAGGTGTGAACCACTTTTGGCTCGATCTTCAGTGGTATCTCTGGCAGGGACTCAGTCACGGCGGTCAACCCTGGGAAGCCTGGTCAGATTCTGTCATTCACGATCTGCGTTTCTTGCTGAAACGCCTGCCCGGGCTTGAGCAACTCACCTGGAATGACGGCACCCCGTTCGCCGATGAAGTCACGCAGGGCTGGATAAACGAAAAAGTCAGTGAAGACAGGCTTATGTTCCACGATGAAGCCGCCATGGTGACAAACAGTCAGGTGGACGATGTGCTCTCGCTGGAAGCAGAGGCGATGGAAAAGGGCGACAGTGAAGGGCCTGAAGCCGCGCTCTCCTGGCTTCAGACCCGTCCAGGTTCAGATACGCCGCGTCAACGCTGGCTGGTACGACTGCTGATGGCCCGGGTGGCCGAGCAGTACGGACGCAACGAAATGGCGCTGCATCTTCTGGGCGAACTGACGGCCAGTGCAACGCAACTGACGCTGGGAGACTGGGAGCCCGCGCTGTTGTTTGAAGTGCAGGCTCGTCGCCTGAAACTACTGCGCATGAAAGCTGGTCGCAGCGAGTCCGATAAGGCTCGTCTGATGCCCGAGATGGACGCCCTGCTGGCAGGTCTCATCGCCATAGATCCTTCCCGTGCCATGGTGCTCTGTGGCTGAATTTATATCCATACCCGTCATACTTGAAGCTGCCTCTGTGTTGGCTGCGCTCGCTTCCCCGAATCACTTACTCCAGTAAGCTCAACGGGATGCACTCCCTTGCCGCCTTGATGCAACTCCAATTATTCAGGGTATACAACTCCAGGATATCCCTGCATGGATGATTTAACCCTGCGCTACTACGAGGCTGAAATGCGCTACCTGCGCGAGGCCGGTAAAGAATTTTCCCGCGCCCACCCGGATCGGGCGGCAATGCTCAACCTGGATAAACCAGGCGCACGTGATCCGTACGTAGAGCGTCTGTTTGAAGGTTTTGCCTTCCTGATGGGACGCCTGCGTGAAAAACTCGATGATGACCTGCCAGAACTGACGGAAGGGCTGGTTAGCCTGCTGTGGCCGCATTACATGCGTACCATTCCGTCGCTGGCGATAGTGCAGTTTTCCCCCGACTGGCGTAGCCTTCGACAGGCGGAATTATTGCCGGAGGGCTTCTCGGTGCTGTCCCGCCAGGTAGGGCCGCATAAAACTGCCTGCCAGTACCGGACCACCCGAAATGTGCCGCTTCAGCCGCTGCATCTGGCGGATGCCCGCCTGCATACCGAAACCGATGGCCGCTCCGCTATCCGTCTGCGTTTTGAATGTACAGAAAAAGTGGACTGGATCGAAGCCGGGATCGATAAAGTCGGCATTTATCTCAATGCCGAAAACCCGGTCAGTTCTGCGCTGCATCTGGCGATGACGCGCCGCGTACATGCCATGTATACCCGCCATGCTGGTACACATACCGAACGCCGGAAATTTGAGGGCTGGTGCCACCCTATGGGCTTTGATGACGGTGATGGGCTGTGGCCGAAAGGTGACTCCGCCTTCAGCGGTTATCAACTGCTGCTGGAATACTTCAGCTTCCGGCCGAAGTTTATGTTTGTTGAACTGCACGGGCTGGAGACCATCGGGCTCAATCCGACCAGCAACTGGTTTGAAATCGACATTGTCCTGACTGAGGCCTGGCCATCCGATCTGCCCTTTGAAACTGAAAACTTCCGTCTGCACTGTGCGCCAGTTATTAACCTCTTTACGCTTGAGGCCGACCCGCTGACGCTCAACCCGCTGGACAATGAATATTTGCTGCGACCATTACGCCTCCAGGACGGCCATACCGAGATTTACAGCGTGGACAGCATCCATGGCGCGGTGAAACACGGCAAACATCCTTATGTACCCTTTACCAGCTTCCGCCACCGTGGCGGCATGATGCGTCACGATGCCCCTGAGCGTTATTACCATACCCGGGTGAAGCGCGGTGCTTCCGGCCTGTATGACACCTGGTTGATCCTCGGCGGGCGCTCTTTCGAACTGGATCAGTTGGCGGAGAAACCCGAATCGCTCTCGATGCGTATCACCGGTACCAACGGCCAGCTTCCGCGTAAGGCACTGGAAAGCACCCTGCTGGATCGAGTCGTGAAAGCGGGCAAAGTGCCGGTCAGAGTGCTGAACGTGTCAGCACCGACCCTGCCACTGTATCCACCCGCGAACGACCGTTTTCACTGGCGGGTAATGAGTCATCTTGGCTCTAACTTCCTCAGCATGATGGACAACCCGGAAGTGCTGCGGGGAACCCTGGCGCTGTATGACTGGACCGATGATGAGATGAACCGCCGACGCCTTGACGCGATTGTCGCGGTGAAGCACCGACTTATCCGCCGATTTGAGCAGGGATTTATGCTGCGGGGTGTGGATATCGAGGTCACGCTAAATATGGATAACTTCGCAGGCGAGGGCGATGTGAATCTGTTCGGTGAGATGTTGCATCGCTTCTTCGGGCTGTATGCGGATATTCACCTCTTTAACCAGCTCACACTGGTATTGCAACCGACAGGGAAACGACTGAGATGGCGCGAGAACCACAGTCAGCACGTACCGGGCTGACGCTGGCCCTCAACAAGGACATCTGGCGGGCCAACTTTTACCGCTTTTGTCAATTACTGGAACAGGAAATCCCGGGTTTGCCAAAACTGGGCGCAACCAGCCATCCGGGAACTGATCCAGTACGATTCAGACCGTGGCCGGGGATGGGGTTTCCAGTCAGTACGCTGAAAACCGTTGAGACGGATAAAGACCATCCCGACCTTCCTCCTACCGTGCGGACCACCTTTCTGGGCATGTACGGCGTTGATTCGCCGCTCCCGGGCATGTATCTGGACGACATTGCACAGTGCCGGGAAGGGCATGAGGCGGTCACCTCCTTTCTGGATATCTTTAGCCACCGTATTACCACCCAGTATTACCGTATCTGGCGTAAATATGCCTATCCGGCTACCTTTGAGGCCGGAGGGTGTGACGCCACATCACAGTGTCTGCTGGGGCTGGTGGGTCTGGGCATTCCGGGCACGACAGAACAGGTGGCAACACCGGTATCGCGCTTTCTGGCACTGCTCGGCACCATGCGTTTACCCACCCGAAACGCCGAAGGGATCCGCGCTCTGGTCAGTCTGCTGGCTCCGGATACCCGGGCCATCATCACCGAACCCGACCCGGTCAACGCGCATATAGAAAACCGCAGCGGGCTGGGGGCCGGGAACCGCATCCGGCTGTCGCAACGGGCGACACTGGGTAAAACCGGGAAAGAGGCATGCAGTCGGGTACTGGTTACGCTGACCACAGAAAACCCCGAAGAGGCCGCTGGCTGGTTACCTGGCGGTCATCTGCATACCGACCTGCTGGTGCTGATGCGTGTCTATCTGGGGTATCGCAGCGATGCGCGGCTGAGGCTTACCGTGCCGGTGCGACTGCTGCCTGAGCCTCGCCTGGGCAAAGGCCGACGTATCCAGCTCGGACGCACCGCCCTGCTCGGGCTGAAAGAGGGCAAACTCAGCAATAAACGGGAAACGTTGACCGTCAGTCTGGGCTGCTACGAAGGGCTGCAATTCTCGTCATTAGCTCCAGCCGAAGACGGCCATTACCGCTTTGAATAATCACTCATCCATTTTGAATAATCACTCACAATCCCCAAAATAATTCGGATTGCAGGAAGGCGGCAAGCGAACACGTCCCCGGGAGCATAGCAAACTATGTGACCGGGGCGCGTGAGTACAGCCAACGCATCTGCAATCTGAAGTATGAAGGGGATTTAAGGAACTCCTGAATGGCAACATTAACCCGGTGGCGGGCGCTGATGCTCATTGCCTGCTGCCTGCTTGCAGGCTGCGGTCTGACCCAGACCGTCACGGACGGTGCGGTAAGCATGACGACATCCATCTTCTATAAAAAGATCAAAACGCTGCATCTGGATTTTTCTCCCCGCACGGCTATCAACGCTGACGGCGAACAGACCCCGCTGGCGACCATGGTCCGCGTGTACCAGCTTAAAGACCGCAAGAGTGTGGATTCAGCCGATTACCAGACGCTGCTACGCACCGCCGACGCGGTACTGAAAGATGACCTGCTGGCATCGAAATCCCTACTGGTGATGCCCAAAGGCAGCGTGACGCTCAATATCCCGATGGATGAAAATGCACAATTCGTGGCTGTGGTGGGGCTGTTTAACCGTCCGGACCTGAAGGACAACCGCTGGCGTCTGGTGCTGAGCCGCGACGATCTCGACCCGGACAAACCGCGCACCATTGAACTGGGCGACGGCTGGCTGAGCCTTGTGCCGGAAAAGGAGTAAGGTGATGGATAACGGGTTACAACTTTTCGACGGACAGATCCGCTACGTACTGGATATTAATGACAGCCCGGTCCGGCCTGATGTTTTGCGCTTTCGCGGGCGTGAAGCCTTAAGCGAGCCGTTTAGCTGGGACATCGAATTCACCACACCGCAGTCAAACATTGCCCCTGAGCAGGTGCTGATGAAGTATGCCAGCCTGCGGATGCGCAACGGCAAGATGGTTCACGGTATTCTCACCCGGCTGGAGTGGCTCTCCACGTCTGCTGATCAGTCACATTACCGCGTCACGCTGAGTTCCCGCCTGGCGCTGTTGTCGCACAGCCGGCAGTGCGCTGTGTACCAGAACCAGTCGGTAACGGAAGTTGTGGAGCAGGTACTGCGGTCACACGAGCTGGAAGGCGCTGATTTCGAATTTCGTCTGGAGCGTACCTACCCGCAGCGTGAACTGATCACCCAGTGGCGTGAAACGGATTTGCAATTTATTCAGCGATTGCTCTCTGAGGTGGGGATTTACTGGCGCACAGAGATGGACAGCGCCCGGGAACTGGACGTGGTGATATTTGCTGACAGCCAGCTTAACTATCAGTTTGATATACGCTTGCCTTACAGCGAGCCGTCCGGTCTGTACGATGGCGCGGCAGAATCGGTCTGGGGCGTGCGCACCTGGCACAACGTTGTGACGGGCAGTACCGCAACGCGGGACTATAACTACCGCACCGCCACCACCCCGCTGGATGCAATGGTCAGCCTGCGCAGCGATGCCGTGACCACCGGCGAATATTACCGCTATGCCACCCCTTATCGGGAAGCCGGTGATGACACCGACCCGGAGCCGGAAACGGAAAGCGGGGCGTTTTACGCGCGTATCCACCACGAGCGCGAACTGAATAAATCTGCCCGCATTCATCTTTTCAGTAACGCGTCACACCTCACGCCGGGTCAGGTGTTGGAGCCTCAAGGGAATGTCATTTCGGCGCTGAAAGAGGGCGTCATTATTACGCTTGCCACCTTCCGGGCCTCGCGTGATTCCCGTCTGCATGTGTCCGTGTGGGGCATGCCGTACAGCGAACGCTATAGCTTCCGTCCGGTGGAAATTGCGCGCCCGGAAATCCACGGCACACTCCCGGCCAGAATCGAAAGCCGGAAGAGAAACGACATTTACGCCTGGCTGGATGAAACGGGCCGCTACCGGGTGAAGCTGGACTTTGACCGGGAAGGGGCAGAGCAGGGTTATGCGTACCTATGGCTGCGCCAGGCCAAACCTTACTCTGGTGAAACCTACGGCTGGCATACGCCGCTTATCGACGGCACGGAGGTGGCGATTGCCTACAGCAACGGCGATATCGACCTGCCGTATATCGCCCATACGCTGCATGACTCAGCACACCCTGATCACGTAAACCGCGACAACCGCAGCCGCAATATCCTCAGAACCCCTGCAAACAACAAATTGCGGATGGAGGACAAACGCGGGGAGGAGCATATCAAGCTCGCCACGGAATACGGTAAAACCCAACTGAACATCGGTCACCTGGTGGATACACAGGGTAAACCCCGTGGCACTGGTGCAGAGTTGCGCACCGATGAACGGGGCACGATACGCGCCGGGAAAGGGTTGTTTATCAGTGCTGACGGGCAGGCAAAAGCGCAGGGTGATGTTCTGGATATGGACGCCGCCCTGAAAGAAATCAGCCAACTGCAACATCAGCTTCAGCAGCTTGAAGTGGCCGCAGAGCAGGCCCAGGCACTGAAGGCGGATATCGACAGCCAGATACAGATGTTTGAGCAACGGCTGAAACCGCTTAATGAGGTTGTACTTTTCTCAGCACCACAGGGAATGGCGTTCACCAGCGGCGAGCATTTGCAAATGGCGGCAACGAAGAATGTTGCCATCAATGCCGGGGACGATATCAGCACCGGCGTGATGGGCAATATGACAGCCCTTGCCGGGGAGAAGCTGGGGCTATTTGCCCGAACGGGGCAACTGAGTCTGAAAGCCGGTGAAGGGCCGATAGACATGCAGGCGCAGAACGGTAATTTGCGGCTGTTTGCGGAGAAGAAACTGACACTTACTTCGGAAGGCGATATCTCCTTTGCCGGTAAGAAACGTATCACCCTGATTGGCGGTGGCAGTTATCTGAAGCTGGAGCCGGGGAAGGTGGAATATGGCACGACCGGGACGTATATGCGGAAGGTGAAGCGGACGATGGCGGCGGGAAGTAACTCGCAGCCACCGGATCTCCCATTTTTGCCTGGGCCTAACGATATTTTCCGACGGAGTTTTATCCTGGTTGATGACAGAACCCTTCAACCAATATCAGGAATTGAGTATGTATTAACATTGCTTACGGGATCTGTTTCCAAAGGCTGTTCATGCGATAATGGTCTCACCAGTTTTGTTAGTCACTCGGAGGAGACAGAAGTCGAATTAAGTATTTTAAAGCAAGAGTCATTATTTATAGGGTAACCTTATGGCTGATGTGAAAATAAAGTCAATGCTAACCGATAAGAGTGAAAGCCAACAAAAAGTTCCGATTAAGATTTTCAAAATAACAGACATTCCTGGTGTGATGGAAAAAAAAGGTTGGATTGAGTCAGCTCGCTTTATGCGGAAATGGTTCTATGATCCATTTTACGAGATGAGTAAAAAAGAAAAATCAAATAAAGTTGATATGCATGAAATAGATAAGCAACACATACTCGACGATCTATCCTTTGAGTGGCTTTACACAGCATCCAATAGGGTTGGCCCCGTTATCGATGAAGTAGTGCGGAACATATCCCATGTGCGTGAATATAATTGTTACCTTGGAAGGGTTGAGGGTCTAACCAAGCAATTGTCGAATGGGTTAATTGCTTTGATCAGTAGATTGGAGCAATTGGGTCTTATTGATTTAAAGAACAAAGTTATCAAGAGCAATGTCTTGGATTTTAGCAAATTATCTGCGATTGAACTTGATAAAACAAGTCAGTTCAATTATTTTCCAATAGGAAGTATGTTGTGGGAAAAGGCGGCTGATGAATTGGATGATGTGTATGGAGCATTGGGTTCATTTATAATTAAGATTGCATTTTTAAATATGATAATAACAAAAGATAAGATAGGTTTTTTCAAAATGGAGATAAGTGAGATCGGGTTGTATGTCAGAGATACTTATGAGTTCATGAATGATGGTGATGATCAACCGCTTGGTTACTGGGGGTGGGATAATGTGTTTAAACCAGGTATCATAAGTGAATTATTTGAAAAAAATAAGATAAGTCAAGATGGCAAAGATTATTATAGAGTTACGAGTGGATCATTTATACAGTATAGAGAGAAATGCAAGGGAGAAGGTCGCAATACAACTGGGGATTTTTTTGTATATTCTACAGTGAAAAAAATACCTGTGGATATAGTCATTCATTTGAGTGGGGTAGATTTAGACGAGTATGCGGCAAGGAGTAACAGGAATGTATAATTCAATAAAATTAATAATGAATTTTTTCTTGCTAGTGTGTGTTTTAGTATCGCTCACTCTTTTTGCAATAAAGATTCTGGCCTATAAAAATGCAAAGCCAAGCGAAAAAGTATGGAATGTTTATAAGTCTTGTTATTTTGTTTCGTACATCCCTAACTACAAACCTTATGGAGGAATTGGACGAGTTTTGCGTCTGTTCTCCAATCAATCTTTTTTTGTTGTTTATAATAAATCCGGTGAAGAATTGAGAAGTTCCGCTTGGTATTTCTGGGAGTATCAGTTCTCTGATTTAGTTGCACCTGGATGGTCTGGCATTGATTTTTTATATCCATCCGACCATGCTCTTTCTGGATGGACTTTCCGTGAATGCGGAGCTTCACAACAATCATGAAAAGAAAATTAGCTTCGCTCTGATGAGGGATCTGCGCGGTGAGGAGCATATCAAGTTCGCCACAGATACAGTAACGAGGCATAGGGCGAGATGCTGGATATGGTGCGGCGCTGAAGAAAATCGACCAGCTTAACCAGTAGCTTGAAATGGCGGCAGAGCAGACCCGTGTGCTGAAGGCGGATATCGACAGCCAGATACAAATGTTTGAGCAACGGTTGAAACCGCTCACTCGTACTTAATTATAACTAAAGATGGAAAAGGGAAAATGACACCAAAAAAAGATGATAAAGAACACAACATCGAACGTAAGTTACTATATGTAAATAATGAAAAATATGCCGCAGATGCATACAGAGTGCTTTCATAGGATGACGATGCTCAAATTCTCTTGTAGACGTTTCCCTCTGTCATTCCCTCCAAAAGGGGAGGGTGACTGGAAAAACAATCTTCAGGGTGGAAATGGTTCATATCCGGCTGTTAATGTGGTGGAGAAGGAGAATGATATACCAGCCATCTCTTTAGGAGTACCAATATCAAATGAGGAGTTTAGTAGGTATGCTATTTGGAACAGATAAATCCACCTCAATAACAAATAAACTTATTATTGGTTTTTTCTGTGGTGTATTATACCGAACGCTATCTCTGTTCCTGGAAATGTTTGTAATGATCTTCCGCACTCCACATAAAGTGTATTACACTACAAATATTTTCATTTTCTATTCTTTTATTCTAATGTGGGTTGCATTTTTTTAACCCCATTCCTTAGAATGAAGACCGGAGTTATGATGTCGATTTTTCTTGTGTGCTATCTTTGGTATGAATTTTGGAACAATAAATTACCTTTACGCTCGGTGCTATTTTTATTTTCTGCACTATCTACTTATGTTTTTCTATTTGCAAGTTCTTATACTGGTGGAAATTATTATGTTAATAAATTTATTTCAGGGTTTCTGGGCGGAATACCTTTGATTGTTGTTACTTATTATCCGTTTTACTTATATATGGAAACCTATCATTTTCGTATCTTGTCGATATCGATTGCTAGCTTTGTTTCGTTCGTTATATTATTAGTATGGATTTCAAAAAAATATCAATAAGTTATATCCACTCGATGTCGCTGTCAGATTTACATAGGTTAATTATGTATTAACCCTTACAAATTAGAATCCCCCATTAAATATATTTACTATATGAACAGAAAACCCCCCTCACTGTATGAAATTCTCACTGGAAACTTCACGGGTGACTTACCCCTTGAAGCCGTTAATGAAGAAGAACAGGTAATTTTATCTGTACTGGATAATATCCAGCGAGTCCTGAATTCACGCGCCGGTACACTATCTCATTTGCCTGATTACGGAATACCCGACATGACTAAAATTCTGCAAGGCATGCCTGGGACCGCTCATGAATTGAGAGACATCCTTGCCGGTGTATTGTTGCGTTACGAACCGCGTTTGCAGTCGCTGGATGTCACTCTTCTTGAACAGGATGTTCCTGGCGAGTTGCGTTATGCCATCGATGCCGAACTGAAAGGGGTTGGCCTGATCCGCTACGGCACAGAATTTATGCCAGAGGGTAAAGTGATGCTCAGGTATTTGAAACAGCAAAATTACCTGGAAAAGAGCCAGTTTATTTAATCCCCAAACAATCCACATTCAAAACGGATATCACATGTCCCCTGCATACGAACGCCACCTGAAAACGGGGAGCGATCCCCGCACAATACCATATTACTCGGCACTACGTGATGAACTCGGCAAGCTTTCCCATCCGGCTCGGCCAGACGTCAACTGGCGTTATGTCGAGAAATTAGCCCTGAATATTTTTGACAGCAACGGCGTCGACCTACAGACGGCTGCATGGTACACACTTGCCAGAACGCAGTTGGCGGGTATTTATGGGTTCAATGAAGGTCTGGCTATTCTGGATGCGCTTATCCGTTACCAGTGGTCAGCAATGTGGCCTACATCGGCACACGCTAGAATTGAGATAATCAGCAGTCTGAGCAAACGTCTTCAGCAGGTATTCCGGACGCTGACGCTCCAGCGAGCGGATCTTGTGGCCCTGTACCAAAGTGAAAGATTACTGACAACTACAGGGGAAGCCCTACAACGCCTGGAGCTTCACAACGCCGCCGGTACCGACACTCTTCGTCAAATGCTGCAAAACAGCATGGTCAGACTTGAAAATAGTGATGCACCTGCGACCAATGCTGAGAATCAATCTTCTGCTGTCAGCTTGCCCGTCCATGTCGTGAATCCAGCACCTGAAGAAGGCGGCTCACGTTGGGTATATGTCGTGCATTCTCAACCCACCGTTGATGTCGACATTAAAACGGAATCCCCGAAGCGTATCACTCCGGCCAGGGCTTTTCTCAGCGGCTTGTTGACCGCAACTGTATTCGGCATGCTCGGCTTTAAGGTTGTCCCTGAATTGCTAAGTCATCCCGAAGAAAAAGCACTGATGTCTTCAGTCTCAGTGCTACCAACCACTTTACCTGTTCCGGTTACTGTCCAGCTTCATCAGCGTGACCCCGCGTGGCTTCAGCAAAACGATATATATGGTAGGGAACTGAATGAACGTCTGGAAGAACTCAGCAAGCTCCCACCGTACTGGCCGCTACAGTATGGCAGCCAACTAGTTGAGCAAACCAGGCATCTCTATCCCGGTTCAGAACTGGCGAATAACGCCTTGAATAGCTGGCGGTCGATGATGCTCGCAAATTCATTGCCTGAAGCAAGCAAGGGTGGATGGCATCAGGGAGTCACTGAATTACAGAAACTCCAGGAAAGGCTAAACCAACTGGATGAGAAAAAGGGCAAGTACCTGACAGTCAGCGAGCTCAAAACTGCTGTTTTCACAATATCAAAATCGCTCAATGACAGCGTCCCGGCTGAAGAATTGATACGACAATTGCAAAGTCACCCATCCGATCAGCCCTTGCCTCAGGCCCTCCTTAACCAGACAGACCTTCAGCTCCGGCAACTGGTGAACAGCTACATGATGATCAGAACAAACTACGGCAAAAAATAGAATATCCGACCAATGCATCTTCTCTATCCCACCAGTCGAAGACCCACTGCCAAATTGCAAAGCTTTGTGGATGCATTGGTTAAGGAATTCGGCCCATCCATCATTTACAAAAGCAATATGTCGTAAAATGACGATCTGGCGTAATCTCTTCCTCCAGGAACGACGAAATTTCAGCCATTCGGCTTTATCTGAGGAGAAATAATATGGAAGCAGTTCACCTCCAGCGTACCTACCTTGATCTTACGACGCCACATGTGGCTGATGCGTGTATACGCCTCGGCATTCCGGTTCGTTGTGCTCCCGTGAATACTCGTCCAGTCTGGGCTGGTACTCATCTGGTTGGTCGAGTCAATCCTGTGAAACACTACGGCAGTGTTGATGTATTTCTGGAAGCGATTGATCGTGCAGAACAGGGAGATGTTTTAGT
Organism: Edaphovirga cremea; assembly: GCF_003332275.1. Taxonomy (GTDB): domain Bacteria; phylum Pseudomonadota; class Gammaproteobacteria; order Enterobacterales; family Enterobacteriaceae; genus Edaphovirga; species Edaphovirga cremea. The sequence continues at coordinate 248,471 of NZ_QOVA01000001.1, forward strand.
GGTCGATAACGGGGGCAGACTTGATGAAGCATGCATTGGTGATCTAATCACACTTGAAACCCGTCTTGCAGGCTTATCCGGCATCGTGATTTGGGGTCTGCATCGGGATACGAGTGAACTTCGCAGCATTCGTTTACCGCTGTTCAGTCTTGGCGCTTTTTCCACCGGGCCACAACGCCTTGACCCCGTTGACTCTTGCGCACTCTTGAGCGCGAAGATTGGTCAGCATATTGTCACCGCAGAAGATTTCGTGTTGGGAGACGACGATGGGGTATTATTTATCCCTCTGGATCAGGCTGGTTCCGTCGCAGAGATGGCAACCAGTATCCGTGATACCGAACGCTATCAAGCAGCACGCATGAAACTTGGCACCACGTTTAGAAAGCAGGTTCATTTTGATGAGTATCTGGTAGCCCAAAAATCAGATAAAAATCTCACCTTCAGACAGCATTTGCGCTCAATCAGAGGTGCAATTGAAGAGTGAGCCTTTAACGATGACATCCCCTTGAATTAAGAAAACGAAATATGCTGGATAGAGTCCTGACATACCTTAAGTGCCGTTGACACTGTCAGCGCCGGTTTCTTTTAATCCATAGTTGCAGGCAAGGGCTCGGATCTCTGCCGTAACTGTCGAAATTGACTCTGGCGCTGCACGTTTTTGCTCTGCTTCCTCGCTTCACCCTCAAAATCCAATATTGCCCGATCGGTGACTTCTTCCGCCGCAAGGTATTCATTTTTGCTGGGCTAAATACACAGTCTTGACCCACGACAAGGCGGCTCGGGCATTCACCTCTTTATAATCAGGCCCGTTTGTCTTCTCACTGGTGTGAAAGTATGGCTTATCAACTTAATCTCAATTGGCCCGAGTTTTTAGAAAAATATTGGCAAAAACAACCTGTTGTATTAAAGAATGCCTTCCCGAATTTCGTTGATCCCATTACGCCGGACGAACTGGCTGGCCTGGCAATGGAACCGGAAGTAGACAGCCGCCTGGTCAGCCATGCAAATGGTCAGTGGCAGGCGAGCCATGGGCCGTTTGAGCATTTTGATAATCTGGGTGAAACAGGTTGGTCGCTGCTGGCCCAGGCTGTCAACCACTGGCATGCCCCGTCTGCCGAACTGGTGCGTCCGTTTCGCGCGTTGCCGGACTGGCGTTTAGATGACCTGATGATCTCCTTTTCCGTTCCGGGCGGCGGGGTAGGGCCACATATCGATCAGTACGATGTCTTTATCATCCAGGGGATGGGCAGCCGCCGTTGGCGCGTTGGTGACAAATTGCCTCTGAGGCAGTTTTGCCCGCATCCGGCATTGCTGCACGTTGAGCCTTTCACGCCGATTATTGATGAAGATCTCGAACCGGGCGATATTTTGTATATTCCGCCGGGCTTCCCGCACGATGGTTTCACCCATGAAACTGCGCTCAACTACTCGGTTGGTTTCCGTGGACCCAACGGCAGGGACTTAATCAGCAGCTTCGCTGACTATGCGTTGGAAAACGATCTCGGCGGCGAACACTACAGCGATCCTGATTTAACGTGCCGGGAACATCCGGGCCGGGTTGAAGATTACGAGCTCGACCGCTTGCGCGGGATGATGATCGATATGATTAATCAGCCGGAAGGTTTTACACAGTGGTTTGGTCGCTTCGCGACAACGCCGCGTCACGAACTGGATATCGCCCCGGCGCAACCGCCCTACGAACCAGATGAGATTGTCGACGCCCTGATGGACGGTGAAGTCTTGACGCGCCTGAGCGGGCTGCGGGTTTTGCACGTCGGCGACAGCTTTTTCATCAACAGCGAATGTCTGGAAACGGTGGCTCCTGAAGCAGTCGACGCTCTGTGCCGTTACACTATTATCGGCAAAAAAGAGCTGGGTGAGGCGCTGCACAATCCGGCTTTCGTTGTTGAGTTAACCGGGCTGATTAATCAGGGCTACTGGTTCTTCGACGAATAATAGATGGGTTCTTGACGTTAAAAATCAGTTTATATGGCTGAGAAGTTATCGCACAAAAAAACCGGGCCCAGCTTAAAACTGGGCCCGGTTTGTTACTGCCATCATGTTAAGTGAAAGAGTTCGCTCAGACTTGCGGCAGGGCGAAAAACGAATGGGCATTCGTGCCCAGAATCTGACGTTTGCTTTCCTCCGGCAGGGCAGAGTGGCTGACCAGATTGCCGACCTCCTGCTCACCCAGTGGGAAGGGCGCGTCCGAACCCAGCATCACCCGTTCTGCACCCATGGTATCGACCAGTAGCTGCAACGCCAAGGGATCAAATACCGCAGAGTCGACGTAGAAACGATCCAGATAGCTTGAAGGCTTCTGTGGGCAGTCTTCCCGCACGATATCGCGCTGTTCCCAGGCGTTATCGACCCGGCCCATCAGATAGGCGAAACTGCCGCCGCCGTGGGCAAAGCACAGCTTCAGGTTGCGCGGCAGTCGCTCGAAAGCACCGGACAGAATCAGCGAAAGAATTGCCAACTGGGTCTCGGCAGGCATCGCTACCAGCCAGGGCAACATCCACTTCTTCATCCGCTCCGTACCGCCCATCATATCCCAAGGATGCACCAGCACCGGAATATCCTCGTTGGCACAGTGGGTCAGAAAAGCAATCAAAGACTCATGATCCAGATCCTTCGCACCTACGTGATTGCCTATCTGCACGCCTACATGGCCGCACTCTTTAGCCCTGCTGGCTTCACGGCAGGCGGCATCGCTATCCTGCAGTGGCACCTGCGCAAGCACCTTCAGCCGTTGTGGATTGATGGATGCCATTTCCAGCGCCCGATCGTTCATCAGTTGCGCCCAGGGCAGGGCGCGCTCGATGGCGATGTCATAGGCAAACATCACTGGCGTGGCGCACATGATCTGAACATCGATCTGCTGCTCATCCAGATATTCCATGCGGCGTTCGGCATCCCACAGCGCGTCGTATACTGGCCGGAACGGCTTATCATCAAGCATGATCTGCCCTTCACGTCCGTGGGTCGCCAACCAGGGAGCACGCCTGGCATCCAACCTTGCGGCTTCCTCCTGGCTGATGCGGGGGAAAAAATGCGAGTGGATATCTATTTTCATTAGTTTTTTGTCGCCTTCAGTGTGCGATGCCAGGCTTGCCAGTCGCGGCCCGGATGAATATCACCGCACTTACTGCAGCGGCGTTCTTCGTCAGAGGTGGCATAAAATTGCTCATATACCGGAGGGAGATCCTTCACGATGCTTTGCAGCGCCATTTCGTAGCGCTTGATGAGTGTGCCGCAAGAAGCACACGACCACTGCAACGCATCATCTTCACCCTTTGGCCGCACCCGCTCAATCACCAGGCAGAGGCTACCCTCTTCAGGCCGTTGTGGAGAATGGATGACATGCGGTGCCATCAGGAAAATATCCCCTTCTTGCAGATCGATACGATCATAACGCCCACGATCCCAAATGTTCAGATAGGCGTTACCCTTAAGTTGATAGAAAAACTCTTCTACCGGATCGTCATGAAAGTCGGTGCGCTGATTGGGCCCGCCAACCACGGTGACCATAAAGTCGCTGTCCTGCCAGATCTGCTGATTATTCACCGGTGGCTTAAGAAGACTTGCGTTATTGTCCAGCCATTTCTTGAAGTTGAGCGGATATCCATATTTAAAGTCAGACATTGTTATTCTCCAATTTATAGGGCAGAGGAAACGAACAGCTTATTTACGTGGTTTATAGGCAATGGCCTTTATTTCAATTAACAAATGTGGATGCGGTAGTTGATGTACCGCTACTGTGGTTCGGGTGGGGCCGTCGTAGTCAAAATACTCGGCGTACACCGCGTTATAACCGGCAAAATCGTTCATATTGACGAGAAATGCACTGATCTCAACAACATCACTCAGATCGGCATCGACGCTGCGCAGGATATCGCGAATATTGTCGAGCACTGCGCGGGTCTGCACGTCAATGTCCAGGCGGGTTGCGCCCATGGCATCCACTTGCGCACCGGCAATGCTGTTGTCTGGCAGTCGCGAACTGGTGCCGGAGACAAACAGAAAATCACCGGCACGTTTTACGTGCGGAAAGCGTCCGCGTGGGGTCGCTTTCCCTTCTACGACCAGGGCCTGTCCGCTCATCGCGCACCTCCGGTATGGAAAGTCGTCCGACCAAAACCGGAGATATCGACGCTGACGTGCAGCCCCGGGCGCAACGCCTCGGCTGCGGTGGCTGCACCAGCCAGAATCACCGAGCCAGCGGGCAGTACGCGTTCCTGCTGATGCAGCAGGCTGGCTATCTGTACCAATGCCCGCAGCGGATGCCCGAGGATCGCAGCACTGCTGCCAACCTGTACCGGGCGACCATTGAAGTTCATCACGACACCCAGATTATCGATGGCCTGTTGAGGGCTGCGCAGCGCACCAATGACGAATTTGGCTGATGAGCAGTTGTCAGCAACCACGTCCTCAAGGGTGAAGCGGAAATCACGGTAGCGGGAGTCAATAATCTCCAGCGCTGGCGCGATCCCCTCGAGCACCAGACCCGCTTCGGCCAGAGATAGCGGGCCGTTGATCTCTTTACGGGTGATAAAGCACAGTTCAGGTTCAACGCGTGGATGGATCAACCCGCTGAGATCCAGTGAACCGCCTTCTTCAATCTGCATCGCATCGGTCAGTTCCCCCCAAATCAGGTGGTCAACGCCCATCTGCTGCATTTTGGCACGGCTGGTAAAGCCCAGCTTCAGGCCGACACGCCGTTCGCCGCGCTGCTCGCGCAACCGGATCCCTTCAGCCTGCACGCGGTAGGCGGTGGCAAGATCCAGCGCAACCTGCCCGGTCAGTTGTGTAGCCGCTTCATGACGCAGGGTGGCTTCATCCAGTTGGGTTGCCAGTGCGGTCAGATCAATTACATTGCTCATGCGGTTTTCTCCTGTTGCCCGTTTCGCTGCGTCAGCAGATCCAGAGCGACATCAACAATCATATCTTCCTGACCCCCAACCATGCGGCGACGGCCAACCTCCAGTAAAATATCGGCGGCTTTCAACTGATACTGTGCTGCGGCTTTCTCGGCGTGGCGCAGAAAACTGGAATAAACCCCGGCGTAGCCCAGCGACAAACTTTCGCGATCGACGCGTACCGGACGATCCTGTAGCGGGCGCACCAGGTCATCTGCCGCATCCATCAGTTGGAGCAGGTCACAACCGTGGTTCCAGCCCAGGCGTTCTGCGGTGGCAATAAATACCTCAAGCGGTGCGTTGCCTGCGCCAGCCCCCATACCCGCCAGAGATGCATCGATCCGCTGACAGCCTTCTTCCACTGCGACGATTGAGTTGGCAACGCCGAGCGCCAGATTATGGTGAGCGTGCATGCCAATTTCCGTGTTCTCATCAAGCACCTCGCGCAGGGCGCGGAAGCGATCGCGGATATCCTGCATCAGCATGGCGCCACCGGAGTCGACCACATAGATACACGTGGCACCATAGGACTCCATCAGCTTGGCCTGCTGTGCCAGTTTCACCGGCTCGGCCATGTGGGACATCATCAGGAAACCGACGGTATCCATCCCCAGTTCGCGGGCATAGGTGATGTGCTGGCGTGAAATATCTGCTTCGGTACAGTGGGTTGCGATACGTACCACCCGAGCGCCAGCATCATAGGCATTGCGTAAATCATGTACTGTGCCGATACCCGGCAGCAGCAGCGTGGCTATTCTGGCATTGCTGACCGACTCCGCAGCGGCGGCGATCCACTCTACGTCGCTGTGTGCGCCGAAGCCGTAATTAAAGCTGGAACCAGACAGCCCGTCACCGTGCGCGACTTCGATAGAATCCACCCCGGCGCGGTCCAGCGCGGTGGCGATCTGTCGCACCTGTGGCAGAGAATAGCGATGGCGGACGGCGTGGGAACCATCACGCAGGGTCACGTCGGAGATATACAGTTTTTTCATCTTTATGCTCCCTGACCTTGCAGCAAACGGGTAGCGATGTGTTCACCACAGGCCAATGCCGCTGACGTCATAATGTCGAGATTACCGGCGTAGGCCGGGAGATAGTGAGCAGCACCTTCGACCTCAAGGAAAATTGAGACTTTCAGGCCGCCTTCCGATCCCAGATCCGGATAGAGATGGGCATCGGCCGGGGAAATAGCTTCAAACTGCACATCTTGCTTCAGCCGATAACCGGGCACGTATTCCTGCACTTTCGCCACCATGGCAGCAACCGCCTCAGCAATAGCCTGTCGATCGCTGGGAGGCGTCAGGCAAAATACCGTATCGCGCATCATCAACGGCGGCTCGGCCGGGTTGAGAATAATGATTGCCTTGCCGCGTCTTGCACCGCCCACCGTTTGCAGCGCCTGTGACGTGGTCTCGGTAAATTCATCAATATTGGCGCGGGTGCCTGGCCCTGCCGAGCGGCTGGAAATCGAGGCGACAATCTCCGCGTAGAAAACGTCGGTGACACGGGCGACGGCAGCCACCATCGGGATAGTGGCCTGCCCGCCACAGGTAACCATATTCAGGTTCGGTGCATCGCCTTGAGTTTCAAGATTGACGACCGGCACCACGTAGGGGCCGATAGCCGCCGGGGTCAGATCGATAACCCGCACCCCGTGCTGTTGCAGTAGCTGATTATGGTGAGCGTGCGCACCCGCGGAGGTGGCGTCGAAGACCACTTTGATCTCGCTGAAGCCGGGCAGGGCGAGCAAACCGTCAATGCCCTCATGCGTCGTCGCCACGCCAAGCCGATTGGCACGGGCGAGACCGTCAGAGGCGGGATCAATACCGACCATGGCCGCTATTTTCAGGCGTTGGCCGTGGCGCAAAATCTTGATCATCAGGTCGGTACCGATGTTGCCTGAACCGATAATCGCGGCTGAAATCTGTGTTGCGTTGCTCATTGGGATCCTCCAGCAGCCTGTGCGAAACGGGCGCTGACGTGACCCATTCCTTCAATACGGGCGGTAAATACATCGCCTGCGCTGGCGGTGACCATCGGTCCCAGTGCGCCAGTGAGAATAATATCGCCAGCGCGCAGTGCATCACCGCGCTGCGCCAGCGTATCCGCCAGCCACAGCGCGGCGTGCAGCGGATTGCCGAGGCAGGCCGCACCCGCACCGACCGACACCGGCTCACCTGCACGTTCCACCACCATGCCGCAACCGAGCAGATCAACATCTTTCAACTGCACCGGGCGGTTACCCAAAACGAACAGACCGCAGGAGGCGTTATCGGCAATGGTGTCTGCCAGCGAAATATCCCAGCCCGCGATGCGGCTATCGACGATTTCGATAGCAGGCAGCAGATAGGCTGTAGCGCGGATCAGATCGGCAAGGGTATGTTTCTCATGCGGGAGATCGTGCTCAAGCACCAGGACGATCTCGGCTTCAACTTTTGGCTGTATCAGACGGCCTGCGGCTATTTCTTCACCGTCGCAGAGCGCCATGTCGGCGAACAGACGACCAAAATCCGGCTGGCTTACGCCCAATTGACGCTGTACCGCTGGCGAAGTCAGGCCGATTTTGCTGCCGACCATGCGGCGACCCGCCGCGTGCTGACTGTCGTGGTTCAAACGCTGTACGGCATAGGCGGCATCAATATCGTTCATACCAATCAGATCGCGGACCGGCTTGCAGGGCAGGCCGCTGCTGGCAGCCTTTCTGAGCATTCTGGCGGCTTCGAGGTATTCAGGCTTCAGAGGATTTGTCACATGGCTCTCCTGTTTGTGTGCCCCGGTTCACTGTGGGTGACCGTGGAATGCATTCCCTGCTTACTGGTTATTACGTGGCGCAGGTGGTGTTGGTAATGATCCGGAAAACGCGGCGGGATCCGTTCATTTTTCCCCCGGTCTGCAATACCAGTAATGTTGGGTATATCGTGAGTCTAGCGAGGCTGGTAATAAGCGAAAATGAATAAAGGGGCTTTTGCTATTCCTTAAAGTTATGCCATAGTCCACGAGCGATCCGCGTTGTCCTGCTTGCCAATAGGAGTAAACGACAATGAGTGAACGATCCCCTTTTACCGTCAGCGACATGATCCTGAACCGGCTCAAGCTGCGCCCCCTGCTGATTTTTGATCGGGTATTGCGCAATCAGTCAATTGCCCACGCTGCCCGCGAGATGAATCTGACCCAGCCTGCGGTGACCAAAGCGATTCGCGAACTGGAGCAGCAACTCGATACGGTGCTGTTCGATCGCAATAACCGCGGTGTGACCCCGACCGATTGCGGTGTGTTGTTGGGGGAGCGGGTTAAATCGGTGATTGCCGAACTGCGCTATCTGACCGATGAACTGAACACCTTCAAAGGGGGCGTCATTGGTCATGTGGTGGTCGGAACGCAGATTTCCGCCAGCGCCCGCCTGCTGCCGCGGGCTATCCTGCTGCTGAAGGAACGGGCACCTAAAATCCTGGTCACAGTGCGGGAAGGGCCACAGGATTACCTGTTTCCCGCGCTGGCCAGCGGCGAGCTGGATCTGGTGGTGGGCCGTTTGCCGGAGCCAGATGCCCCCGTGACCGGCAAAATGGCGTTGAGCCATAGGGCGCTGTACCGCAATAGCCTCTGCGTGGTATCCGGCGGTCACCATCCCCTGGTCGACAGGGAGGATATCAACCTCCAGCACCTGGCTGAGTGGCCGTGGATCCTGCCGCCGCTCGACTCCCCGGCGCGGCGGGTGGCCGATCAGTTTTTTAAAGAGACAGGACTGCCGACACCGGAAAATATCGTGGAATCACTGTCGCTTCTGACCAACGTTAATCTGCTGGTGGACTCCTCATTCCTTGGGATGATGCCTACCGCTGCGGCACGGCGCTTTATTGCAGCGGGCCTGCTGACGCGGCTGCCACTCGGCGATGTAGGGCCGCCCGCCGAGGTGGGTTTTTCCATCCGGCAGGATAAGCCATTGACACCGGCGGGCAGGCAGATGATTGAATGCCTCAAACTGGCTGTTCAGGAAGACGAGGAACTGCCTGGCTATAACCAAACAGAATAGCAAAGCCCCCTTTATTCATTTTCAACTTATTTCAACGGCTCCTTACACTGCCTGACGATACCTGGCCGGAGGACCCCTCAACGGCGTTGCATTACAGACGCAAGTGGACGGTTTCTTCGCGCTGATTTGTGACTCAGGAGGAGTAGTGCCGTGGCAACTTATCAATCCATACCGGATTTACCCTTATATATCGACGGTCAGTTTATCGATGGGATCCGCCAGTTCGACAACATCAGCCCGGTTGACGGGCAGCTCATTTCGCGAGTTGCCGAAGCGGGCGAGGATCAGGTTGCGGCAGCAGTAAAAGCCGCTCAGGCTGCGCTCTCTGGGCCTTGGGGACAAATGACCGTGCCCGAGCGCACTGCGCTGCTGCATCGGGTGGCCGATGGCATTGAAGCCCGTTTTGAAGAATTTGTCGCAGCAGAGGTGGCGGACACCGGGCGGCCAGAAAAGCTGGCGCGCACGCTGGATGTCCCACGCGCCATCGCGAATTTTCGTACTTTTGCCGATATGGCGGCGACGTCGGTCAGTGAATGCTGTGAAACACCCCAGGCCGACGGTGGGCTACTGTTTAACTATACGGTACGCAAGCCGCTTGGCGTCGTTGCGGTGATATCCCCGTGGAACCTGCCGCTCTTGCTGCTGACCTGGAAACTGGGGCCTGCGCTGGCGATGGGTAACACCGTGGTATGCAAACCCTCGGAAGAGACCCCTTCTTCGGCAACGCTGCTGGCGCGGGTGATGCATGCGGCCGGTCTGCCTGCCGGGGTATTTAACCTGATTCACGGTTTTGGTCCTGGTTCAGCGGGTGAGTTCCTGACCCGGCAGCCGGAGATATCCGCCGTTTCATTTACCGGGGAATCACGTACCGGCAGCGCCATCATGAAAGCGGTGGCAGATGGTGTGAAGGAGGTCTCCTTCGAACTGGGCGGTAAAAATGCGGCGGTAGTGTTTGCTGACGCTGACTTTGACGCCGCCGTGGCCGGTGTTGCGCGCTCCTCATTTTTCAACACAGGGCAGGTGTGTTTGTGCTCTGAGCGGGTGTACGTCGAACGGCCAATCTTCGATCGGTTCGTGGCGGCGCTGAAGGTACAAGCCGAAGCGCTGAAGATTGGGTATCCCAATGAGGAAGGCGTGGATCTTGGACCGCTGGTGTCGCAGAAACACCGGGATAAAGTGCTGTCCTACTTCGCACTGGCGCGCGCTGAGGGCGCTGAAGTGATCACCGGCGGGGAGGTACCGAAATTCGGCGATGAGCGCGATCGGGGCTCCTGGATCCGTCCTACTATTTGGACCGGGTTAAGTGATGACGCGCGCTGCGTGCGTGAGGAAATCTTCGGGCCAGTATGTCACATCGCTCCTTTCGATAGCGAAGAGGAGGTGCTGGCGCGGATTAACGACAGTCAGTACGGCTTGGCCTGCGCGCTCTGGACCAGTCAGGTGGGACGCGCACACCGTCTGGCGCGCCGCATCCACACCGGTATTGTTTGGGTGAACAGTTGGTATGCCCGTGACTTGCGTACTCCGTTTGGCGGCAGCAAGCTGTCAGGCATGGGGCGTGAAGGCGGCCGCCACTCTTTGGATTTCTACTCTGAAATCAGCAACATCTGCATAAAAATATAATTGACCATCGGCCGCTGCCTGAACGGCTGGCGGCCTGCTGCGTCTTACCGTACCCGATTCACTGACAGGAGCTATATCTCATGTCTCATCCTTCAACGCTGGATATTGAAGCCTTTATCGATCGCGCGGGATTCTCCCCATTCCAATGGCTGCTGTTGTTGCTGTGCTTTTTAGTGATTTTCATGGACGGTTATGACATGGCAGCCATTGCTTATGTGGCTCCTTCACTGCTCGATGAGTGGGGACTGCAAAAACAAGAGCTTGGCCCTGCCATGAGCGCTGCGCTGTTTGGTCTGGCCTTTGGGTCGCTGCTGTCCGGACCGCTGGCGGACCGTATTGGTCGTAAACCGGCGGTGATATTTTCGGTACTGCTGTTTGGGGTATTCAGTCTGGCGACTGCCTACTCTCACACGATCGGATCATTGACCGTACTGCGCTTTATCACCGGATTGGGATTGGGGGCAGCGATGCCCAATGCCATCACGCTGCTGTCTGAATACTGCCCACGCCGACGGCGTACCATGATCGTCAGCGCCATGCTCTGCGGTTTCCCATTGGGTGCTGCCGCCGGTGGTCTACTGGCTGGCTATCTTATCCCGATATATGGCTGGCGCTCGGTGCTGGTGGTTGGTGGTGTGGTGCCGATCCTGTTGTGTGTACTGCTGCCCTGGGTGCTCCCGGAATCGGTACGCTATATGGTGCTTAAGGGTTATCCCAACGCCAGCATCCGCGCCATTTTGCAAAGGGTGAAAAAGGAGGGGATGGCGCAGGTGGAGCATTTCGTGATTTCGGAGAAAATTACCGATGGTCACTCCGCCATCCGCTCGATTCTGACTGCGCCGCACCGCAATATTACCGTCCTGCTCTGGCTAAGTTGCTTCATGAGTATGCTGGTGTTTTACATGATAGTCAGTTGGATGCCGCTGCTATTGAAAGAGGCGGGACTGTCGGTACAGCAATTCTCCCATATCAGCGCGCTGTTCCCGCTGGGCGGTGGCGTAGGTTCGATACTGATCGGTTGGGTGATGGATCGCCGTGAGCCGAACAAAGTACTGGCCTTTGCCTATCTGATCGCGGGATTGCTGGCTTACGGTGTTGGCATGGCGGTGGGCAACGTCAGTGATACGCTGATGCTGGCCTCGTTGGTGTTCTTCATGGGTTTTGCCTCTGGCGGTGGGCAGTCCGCGCTGGCGTCACTGGCGGCCTCTTATTATCCCACCAGTTGTCGCGCCACCGGCGTGGGCAGTATGTATGGTGTAGGGCGTTTTGGTGCCATCTCTGGCGTACTTGCTGGCGCTGAATTGCTACGCTACCAATTTCCTGCCAGCACCATCTTCAGCCTGCTGCTGATCCCTGCCTGGCTGGTTTGTCTGGCGTTGATGCTGAAATACTACAGTGGGCGGCGGTACCCTCCGCTGACCAGTCTGTCGGATAAACCCTGAGACCACATCGCCCACCGCTGAGGTGGGCGATTAATCAGGCCAGAATAAATTTCTTGTTGGCAAGGACATGACACATGGCCCACTCTGCGTGAGTGGGTTGAAAGATTATCTCACGACTAAAACAGGGCATCTTGCATAACTGACGATAGCCGAAGCGTTTGAGCCGAGCACATAGGTTTTAACACTTGGACGGTGTGAACCGATGACGATTAAATCGGCGTCTATGGAGTCTGCCAGTTTTAAAATCTGGTCTTTGGGAGCGCCGGTAACAATATGCGTTTTCGTTCTGTTTACAGGAATTTTAAATTCAGTGATGACCCGAGAGAGCGCGTCATTCGCCGCATCTTTGGCTTCCTGTTTGTCGGGAACTGCCGCAATAGCCAGGCCGAACGCAGCATAATAAGGCGAAGATGGCATGACAGTAACAAAATGGATGTGGGAATCTTCAAGCCTGGCAAGCGTCTCCACGTACGGAATAACCAGCCTCGTCAATTCGATCTCGGAAATATCTACTGGAACCAGAATTGTTTTGTACATATATTCCTCCCTCTTTTTCGATCACCTATCCCTCAGTTTAGAATAGCTACTTTTAATCAAGGTGAGGGGTGACCCTTATCGACATTACGATAATCAATTTGCGGCAACTGCCGATTATGTGACTAAAGGGTCCCTTCTTGTCGCTTCCATGAACGGCGCTGCCCTTCTATGCACAACAGGGATCGCGACTGCATTGAATCAGATCAATGGCCGAATGATGGCCCAAATGCTTTCCCTGTTGATAAAAGCCAGAATTACGGCAGCTGCAGCAATGATGAATAACCATCTTCCAAGCATAGCGATACCTCTCTTATTGGATTGGCATCCAAAGGGATGCGAACCGTCATTTCAGAAGTAAGCTACCAAAAGACAGGGTGATTTACACCTGGATTGTAACCAGGAACTGAAGCGGCTTCATGCCGGAGAGGGGGGCACCGCAGGTATTGCTTCCAACAATAAAGTGAGGTCAATTGCGAATATTGATCTAGACCCGAAAATCAGTTTACCGATAATTAAGATAAATCCAGTATCCCGGTTTTTTTCGGGTAAAGCGGTAAAATCCCCCACTTTGCGGGTGCAACAACCCCAAACGATAACTAAAATGCAGCTAACAGGCATATAGCGGTATTTTAATTTCCAGAAGTTCCATTACTTCCCAATTACCCTATTTTTTTCCTATTCATCCGATTTTGGCTTCATATAATCGAACATAAGCCTTAAATCGTGCCTCATTGGAGGCCGGGTTTTTGCAGGGTAATACATTTATCTCGGAATTACCCTAGTACTTTCCCGTTGCTTCCCTGCCTCTATTTTTTATGGGACAAGAACGCAACGCCAGTCTGAAATCATCAATTAGCCAGACGTATCGCGAGTCGCAAAACGATGACTTTGAGTCCATTCTCACGTTGGGCTGCCCTTCAAGCCGCACACGGCAACTCTCTTGCTGGATTTACAGGCACGGATTCAACGCCATCATCTGAAATCAGAAGTTCTTGCACTATGTCGAACCTTCGTCACGGGTGATTCACTCATAGGTACAAATCAGCGACTCATCGCGACTAATTATGATGAGAATGTTCTTATGGTGGATTTATAAATCAAAACTCGTTCACGGATGATTTGGTTTGCGATGGTTTTGCTAAAAGGGATTCGCTCTGTGTTAAGAAAGGTATTATCCAGGTGAGATTCATCTTAGTAATTTTTTGATATTATTAGAAAAATGTTACTGCTGTGTTGCAGGCCGTGCAAATTAATGAAAATGGATGCTCTAAGAGTAAGATTATAGTAATAAGGTTAATCCTAGCAATTTTTGAATTTTTAGACAAATCGGCCAGTTTTAAATGCCTGAAATTTCTCTTTCATTGAAATTAAAAACTGAGTTTTAAAATATAAAAAGATCAATAAATCGAAAAATAAACCTCATTCAGTTAGTTACGCTATTTCTGATTTGGTGATGGTTTTAGCCTAACGTTAACTTGATATGTCTCTGCCCGTTAGTCTAAAATGCCAACAAGTACACGGGATAAGGAAATATTGGAATTGATCTGGTGTGAAGAAATAGATGTAGAGGAAAATCGTGAACCCTGTTTTGGTGGGTATTTTGATTTTTATCTAAACACTCTTTTCTTGAGTTAGCGCTGGTTCGAGATTATATATTTTTAATAGAAAACCCTCTCTAGATCAATTTTTACTATAAAAGAAAATTAAATTCACACCATACATTTAAAACTCGATGGTGCGCATATTTTTGATTTGTGAATTAAATGTTTTGAAGGAATTGTCTGATTCAGTTTTCAGCGTAAATCAACTGGCTTTAGATTTAGTCCGGGTGATTTATGGTGAATATTATCATGATGATATTTTTGCCAAAACTTAATGAAAACAGGCTTTATCAAATAATCAAAACCATTGTCAAGGAATAAACAATGAAAAAGATCCTCGCTATTAGTGTATTCGCTGCATCAGTTATGGCTCCTCAGGCGTTTGCAACTCCAATTACATTTACTGGTGATATTGTTGATACACCTTGCGTAATTTCTACCGGGGATGCTGGCGGCGTTGATGTCATCATGGGTGAAGTAAAAGCGAGTACTTTTACTGCTGCAGGCGATAAATCTATCGTTCGACCTTTCCAGATTACTCTGGAAGAGTGCGATCTGACTACCGGCAAAACCAAAGTATCAACGACCTTCAGAGGCATGGCTGATGGCACCAATCAGTCCCTGTTGAGCGTAGCTAATGTCAGTGGTTCAGCCGAAAACGTAGGTCTGGAAATTTCTGACGCAACGGGCACTCCTATCCCTGTGAATGCGGCAGGTAATGAAACCACTCTGACCACTGGCCAGAACATCCTGAACTTTGGTGCTCGCTATGTTGCTACCGCAGCTAACGTAACCACTGGTCACGCTAACGCTACTGCTGATTTCACCTTTACTTATCAATAAGCTGAATCAGCTAATTTAGCTGAGACAGAGTTTGCTATGTAAATATAGGGGGGCATTCCCCCCTATTTCTATTAACTCCTTACGCCATCATTAACGTATTGGGTATTATTATGCATTATGGTCGAGTGTTTGTTCTATTGTTCGGATTAGTCACCAGCCTGTCAGCGTTCGCCGATAGTGGTATTGCCATGAGCTCGACGCGTGTTATTTACAATGCAGATAAGAAAGAAGCAGCAATGACGGTGCAAAACCGTGGCAAGACGAGTGCGTATTTAGTTCAATCATGGATTGATGATGCTAACGAGAAAAAAAATCCTGCCTTTGTTGTCACGCCACCGCTGTTTCGTATCGAGCCTGGTAAAGAAAATATGCTGCGTATCGTTCGCGTTGGCGGCACTCTTCCCGAAGATCGCGAGTCGATATTTTGGTTGAATGTGAAAGCCATACCGCCCGCTGCACAAGCGGATGCCAATACATTGCAGTTGGCAATCAAGACACGCATGAAATTATTCTATCGGCCAGCGGGTCTGAAAGGTAATCCGGCAGACGCGTATAAGCAACTGGTCTGGAGTTCCAGTGGTGGAAAAGTACAGGTAAGTAATAGCTCCCCTTATAACGTTGTATTGGCTCAAGTTAATATTTCGGGTAAAGAAGTTAAAAATGATTCGGTAGATTTCGTACCGGCAAAAGGGACATTGAACATCACTTTGCCTGCGAATACGAATGCTGGCCCAGGAAGTAAAGTTGCTTTTAAAATTATTAGCGATTTTGGTGGTAACTCAGGACCTTATAATGCATCGGTCCAATAAAAATAAGAGTGGATAATAATAGGTTACACTATTAGGGATGATAGTATGATTGACCCCAATAAGCTGTATGATCATAGACGAGTTTTTATTCCATCACTGTTATCGATTAGTCTGTTTGCTGCGTATCCAGCATTGGCTGTGGATGAACCCTTTAATCCTCAATTTCTTGAGGATATCGGCGGGGGCAGTTCGGTAGCCGACCTGGCCGTATTTGCTGCTGATTCCAAGGCTCAACCACCCGGAACGTACCGCGTTAGCATTTACGTGAATGGTCAATCAATCAGTACTGAAGATGTCCGTTTCGTCCAATCCAAAGACCCTCAGTCAGAATCTTTGCAGGCGTGTTTAACGCTTGAGCAACTGAAGAGTTTTGGTGTACAGATTGGTGCGTTTCCACAACTGACATCCACGCAGTATAAACCTGAAGACTGCATCCCTTTTACCAACATTATTACGCAATCGAGTGCGGATTTTGATTTTAGCCGGCAACTTCTGAATTTAAGTTTTCCTCAGGCGGCCATGGTAACCCAGGCCCGTGGTTATGTTGATCCAAGTCGGTGGGAAGAGGGGATCCCAGCGATGTTGCTTGATTATAACTTCAGCGGAAACCAGCAATTTGCCAGAAAGAATGATGACTCTCGCGGCAGGAACAGCAGTTCCAACTTCTTGAATTTACGCAGCGGTGCCAACCTTGGTGCATGGCGCCTGCGCAATTATTCGACATGGCAAAAAACCAGCTATGGCGGAGACAGCTGGCAGACGATCAGCAGTTATGTTCAACGTAATATTATTGCCCTGAAATCACAACTTACGATGGGTGACAGTTTTACCCCTGGAGAACTGTTCGACGGCGTTCAATTTCGTGGTATTCAGTTGAGTTCGGATGACACCATGTATCCCGACAGTCAGCGCGGATTTGCGCCTATTATTCGGGGGATTGCGCAGACTAACGCCCAGGTAACAATCCGGCAAAATGGCTACGTTATTTATCAGACGTATGTTGCCCCCGGTCCATTTGTTATATCCGATCTTTTCCCAACGTCATCCAGTGGTGATTTGGATGTGACTGTCACAGAAGCCGATGGTCGGACCCAACGCTATATCCAGCCATTCTCCGCATTGCCGATTATGCAGCGTGAAGGCCGCGTGAAATATAGCCTTGTCGCCGGTGAATATCAGGGCGGTGGCCTGAGTATCAAACCTAAATTTGCCCAGGGAACGCTGATGTGGGGCGGCCCGAGAAACTTCACCGTCTATGGTGGGATCCTGGCAGCAGAACATTACACTTCACTGCTTGCCGGGGTAGGGAAAAACCTTGAGCACCTGGGTGCTATCTCCGTTGACGCTGCATTTGCCACAACCGATCAACCGGGCAAAGCGGCCAGCGATGGGCAGTCCTATCGCTTTCTCTATGGTAAAACGTTTGCTGAATCAGGCACCGACATCAGATTGTTGGGATATCGTTACTCAACCAGTGGGTTCTATACCTTCGATGAGGCGACCAGAATTCAGGATGAAGACAACCAGGATAACCTGAATTACCATAAACGCAGTCAAATACAAGGCACGATTACCCAACGTATCGGCGATAGCGGATCACTATTTTTGACCGCCAGTCGTCAGGAGTATTGGGGTAATGTGGGTCGGCAAGATCTCTATCAAGGTGGTTATAGTGGTTCATGGGATGGCATAAGTTACAGTGCGTCCTATAGTTACAGCACATCACCGGATCAAGAGCGTGCAGACAAAATCGTTGCATTTAACGTTTCTATACCCTTGGATCGTTTCTTGAATCGCGCATGGGCGACGTATTACCTGACGACCAATCGCGGGCGGACTGCTCAACAGGCGGGAATTTCCGGCACGTTACTTGAAGATAATAATCTTAACTATAACGTACAGCAAAGTTATGCCAATCAGGGTGTTGGGGCGAGCGGTAATGCGTCATTGGCTTATCGTGGAACTTACGGCAGCAGCAGCCTGGGTTATAACTACAATAGCAATAATCAACAAGTTAACTATGGCCTGAGTGGCGGTGTTGTTGCACATGAAAACGGTGTGACACTCTCTCAATCGTTGAGCGACACCATTGCCTTGGTTGAAGCACCGGGGGCGGGCAATGCCAATGTCCTCAATAACACCGGGGTGACAACCGACTGGCGCGGCTATGCTGTTATACCTTCTGTCACGCCTTATCGCCTGACTCGCATTTCCGTCGATTCAACAACGCTTGGTGATAACGTTGAATTGCTTGAATCCGGAGCCGATATTGTGCCAACACGTGGCGCGGTTGTCAGGGCATCGCTGAGTACGCGGGTGGGTTACCGTGTATTAATGACCATGTTGCAGGCCAATGGTAAGCCGGTACCTTTTGGTGCCATCGTTTCATTGGCCAATGATAAATCCAAAGATCCATTAACTGCAATTGTCGGTGACCAGGGGCAAACCTATTTAACCGGTTTACCAGTCGCAGGTAAATTAAACCTGCAGTGGGGAAATGATGCAGAACAAGTATGCGTTATTAACTTCAAACTTCCTGTGTCTGATAAAACAACGCCATCATTAATACAGATGCCACCAACGCGTTGCCAATAGGTATATGACCATGAAAAAAAGAAATATCGTTTTGTTCAGTCTGCTGGCTATGGGTTTAGGGATAAGTGACTTCGCGTTGGCTGGCGTTTGTACTCGAAACGGCGCGCCGATGTCATATACTTTTGATTATACCCGGACGTTAACCAATAACAGCGAAAATAGGACCGGTATCCTGATATCTCCGGCATACACTTGGAGTCTGCCTGACGGGTATCAGATGATTTGCTCCTGCTCGGGTCGTTTTAGAGATGTTTATTATACGGCAAAAACAGACTTGAGACCTGGGCACTATGATGGCAGGCAATTTTATACGGTAAATGATTATTTAGAGGCCGCGGTCAGTATCTATGTAAAGGGATATCGTAACAGTTATTATGATGTCCCTTTTACTGATTTAAATAATATATATAGTCATGATCCCTCTGGTACAAATTTATCTTGTAACACGGCAACACCTGATTTCTATACGGGTTCACAGGGAAGTGTTACCCTCTATTTTAAGCGGGCATTCGTAGGTGTTGTAGAACTTGGCACTACCAGATTGGTCACGTTGTACGGTTCAACAACGACTCCAGTACCAACGGGATCAGCGGTCAGTTATGTCACCATGAAAGGAACGGTAACCGTGCCACAATCCTGTAGCATAACTGAAGGGCAAAGTATTACCATCGATTTTGGCGATATGAATGCCAATGATTTTGCCGCCAAAGGGTCAAAACCAGACGGGGTGGCGATCGTCAATAAAAAGCTGAATTTGAACTGCACCCAGATTGATCAAGGTGTGGAATTGAACATGCGTTTTGTCGCAGAAGTAGACCCTGCCAGTACAAATGCCATTAAGACCTCTAATAGCAATATCGGCATTATTATTGAAGATGAAAACAGGAATATTATTACACCGAACACGGGTGAGATCCCTATTACCTATGATTATAATGCCAGTACTGGTAGCGTCGTAATCAATACTTATCCTATTAGCAGTACGGGGATTAAACCGACTGCCGGGGTATTTACAGGTATGGCCACCATTCGCGTAGAGTTTCGGTAAGCGACCCTATATGCAGATTTTTCTCACGCAAGGGAACAGGGTAGATAAAATGCGCAAAGCCTCTACTATCAAAAATGTATTTTATGTGGCAACACTGTTGATTTTTATCATAACGCATAAAGCCACAGCAGTGGACCCAACCCTCAATTTTAGGGGGACAGTAAAGCAAGGTTCCTGCATTGCGACTGTCAACGATGTTGATATGGGCAGCATCGCCAAAAATGAATTCACTGCAGTCGGGGTGAGCAAGGGGGAAAAAGAATTCTCCATAGAATTAAAAAATTGTACGGGTGTTGACATCGCAGTAGTGACAATGAGCGGTAATGTAGATCAGAATAACAACAGTTTATTTGCATTGACGCAGACGGGTAACTACGCGACGGGTGTTGCACTGCGGATTAGAACCAAAGATGACCAATTACAAGTGCCCTCTGGAACCCAGAGCAATTGGGCCGTAGCATCTGCCAGCAGCTATTCCCTAAAGTATAAGGCGGACTATGTTCAGACACTGGCATCGGTCACTACGGGGAAAGCGAATGTAGTAGCTCAATTTAATATTTCCTATAGGTGATTGTTTTAAATATGGGTAAGGAACAGAGTATTTCTTTCCTATTGGTTTGATATTTTTTCTGCGATGACATTGGGGATCTTTAGAAATGTAAGATTTATTGCCCAGCACTGTCTTTGGTGTGCGAGATTTAAGAAAATTTCCGTTTCTGAAATCTGCGCATTTTCACGGAATAGGGTGCTATAGATTAAGGATGATATTATGGAAAAGGTAATTTTATTAGAATCATGTGGTTATACCCGAATGGGTATTAGCGAAGTGTTTCGAGGGAATCCCAGGCTCGATTTTATATCATTGGACCGCGACAGGTTTCCTGATATCTCGTCAATACTGTCTATTCCTAAATTAATGAACTTTGATACGCTCATACTTGGTATGTCAGATGTGCCATCTGTAAGCTTTTTAGACACGAAGTTTATCTATAACTATTACCGAAAGTTTAAATCAGGGAAGAAATTCCTTGCTTTATCAAGCCGTGATAACCAACGTCTTCTTGCTGAGGTCTACAATTTGAAAATCGATGTGGTTGATAAAAATTCACAAGTCGACGCATTGGTTCAAGAAGTCGACGACATTCTTGGTGATCCTTGTCGCGGGCGGATTGAATATGCAAATTCCCAGATATTGACACAGAATGAACAACAAACCCTGGTGTGCTATTTGGACGGTAAGTCTATGGTGCAATGGGCCAAAGAGTGTGGGAAAAGTCCTAAAACCATCAGTACGCAGAAATGCAGGGCGATGCGTAAATTAGGCGTAAATACATTACAGGATCTTTTAACATTGGATAAGACGTTATGTCACTCCAAATAATTTTTCCTGAAACCAAGTCGATTAGAAAATCGATAGCTGCAATTTGTTTTATTTAGGCGCTGAAGGGAAGAGAGTAATGCAGATCGGTATTGATATTATTGAAGTTGAAAGAGTCAGAACTGCGCTCACACGAAGTGGGGAACGGTTAACTGAACGCGTACTTACTCCTGCGGAACAAGAATATGTAGGGGATGTGCTGGATAATAGCATGCGGTTTGCAGGAATATGGGCAGCGAAAGAAGCTGCCG
This sequence comes from Edaphovirga cremea, assembly GCF_003332275.1. Taxonomy (GTDB): domain Bacteria; phylum Pseudomonadota; class Gammaproteobacteria; order Enterobacterales; family Enterobacteriaceae; genus Edaphovirga; species Edaphovirga cremea. The sequence continues at coordinate 269,547 of NZ_QOVA01000001.1, forward strand.
TCAAGGCATTGGGAACGGGTTTTCGCCAGGGAATTACTTTTCATGATATTCAGATCGATCATGATTCCCTTGGCATGCCTTACTATTGTTTTTCTGGTGAATTTCAGAAATTGATTAAACTACGAAACCTGGATAAATCGAGCCTGAGTATTTCACACACTCAGTCTCATGCGGTGGCCGTTGCAGTTTTAATAGGTTAATCCCGTCAAATAACGTGCACAGGCGTGAGTGTGTCACATTTGTAGCCCGAATTATTTGGGGTAAAGATGACCGATTATTAAGCGCCTATTGGGATAGGCTATAAAGGAAATATATGTCTACTTATTCAGACTTGACAGGGAAAAACGTCGTCGTTACAGGAGCCAATGGAGACATTGGTTTAGCCGCTTGTGAACAGTTCCTGGATTCCTCGTGCAGGGTTTTTGCTATTTGCCATCATGATGATGCGGGATTAATACAGCTGAAAGCCAAACATCCGCAAGGTGAGTTGTTGGACATTAAACGTTGCGATATCAGCGATCGTTTTGCCGTCGAACAGCTTATTGTGACTCTGGAAGAAGAGGCGGAGTGCGTGCATGTGCTGATAAACAATGCAGGAATTTGTCGGGATAATCTCTTTTCTGCAATGAGTTATGACGAGTTTGATCGGGTCATGCAGGTCAATCTCTATGGCACATTCAATATGTGCAAATCGATGCTGAGATTATTACGCCGGGCGAAAGGTTCTGCCATTGTAAACGTCTCGTCGATTTCGGGTATCACATCCAGTTTTGGTCAGGTGAATTACAGTGCTGCGAAGGCGGGTGTGAATGGTTTCACCCGTACCCTGGCGGCGGAATATGGTTCCAAAGGCATCAGGGTGAATGCGGTTGCCCCCGGAATGATTGAATCAAAAATGGTTAAAAAAGTTCCGCGACAGATCGTCAGGACTGTTATCTCTGCTACGCCACTGAGGCGACTCGGATTACCGGCAGAAATAGCCAGTGTTATTACTTTTTTAAGTTCAGAGGCGTCTGCTTTTGTCGTTGGTCAGACGTTAGTCGCCGACGGCGGATTGGTCATGCGCTAATTACGAAAGGATTCGGTAATGTCAAAGTTGGATAGAAGTTTAGTTTCTGCTGGATTGTTGTTGAAAATTGGAGCATGGCGCGCCCCCATCATTATGGTGGACAGAATAGCGGATTTTACCTCCGGCATTAAGCCAACTATTACTGTCGTTAAGCATGTGACATTCAACGAACCTTATATTCCGGGACATTTCCCCGATAATCCGGTTATGCCAGGTGTCATGATTGCCGAGATTTTTGGGCAGGCAAGTGAATACCTGAGCCTTATCCAAGACTTCACGCGGGTCTACGAGGAAAAAACCGGGAAAAGCATCGAAAAATTCGATGATATTTCTCGAGCATTAAAAACTGAAGACGGCGTTGAGCTGATTATCACCGAGCGGAAACGGATCATTGGCTATCTGGCTTCCCAGGATGTGAAATTCAAGCATGTGGTCTATCCGGGCGATACGCTTTATGTGCAAAGCCGCCTGGTCTTTGTTGATGCTTATGGTTTTCATCATTATGACGTCGAAGCTCGGGTAGGGCGCCATATTGCAAGTAGTGGTCGAATTATAAATTACCGGGCAGATCGCAGCAAAGCAGATGAGCAGAGCATATTTATCAGCGAATAAGGGTGGCAATACATGGATGCGCAGAATTTAAGAAATGAAATAGAACTACGGAAAGTAGTCCTTAATAAATTGAAGGCTGGTCTGATCGAGCGTCTCAATCTTTATCAGACAGTTGAACAGATTGATGATGACACGCCACTTTTTGGCAGTGGACTGAAATTGGACTCGGTCGATGCGACTGAAGTTATAGTCCTGCTGGATGAAACCTTCGGTATCCGTGTATCTGAAGGTGATGATCCTTCTTATATGCGCAGCATAAACACCCTCGCCTCATTTGTAATAATGCGACAGGCTGAATCCGCTGATGCGGCAACGAATGAAGAAACAACGGCATAGACCGCTGAAATCAGGAGGAATCAATGAGCAAACTTGCTGCAATTCATCAAAGGAATCAGGCGATCATGGGGGAACGTAATGGAAAAGCGATTCCCCTTACCTACGGTGATTTAAAAGAAGAACATAAAGCGGTACGACACAATATTCTGATGACTGATTACTCTCATTTCGGTATTGCCAGTGTCAGTGGTGAAAGCGCCTACGAATTATTGAATCTGGTTGTTGCCGGTGATGTTTCGGCAATCCGTGATGAACAGGCAATGTATAGCGTCATTCTTGATGACGAGGGTCATATCGTTACCGATCTGTATATTCTGTGCGATGACGAACGCTTTATTCTTATCTCTGAGTGGGTTAACGGCGAGGCAATGTGCACGCTGCTGCGTAATGCCCTGGAGGGTAAAGAAGAAGAGCTGGCCGAGATACAGGATATTTTATCGCTGGATGATGAACTGGGGATTCTCCATTTTGAAGGTCCTTACTGTTGGGAATTGCTGGCTGAACTCTATGGCATGGATGTTGTGGGCTTGCCTTTCCAGGAACATATGCATATTGATGACAGCCTGCTGCTGCGTTCCGGCAAACACGGTGAGTTTTCATATAAATTGATTGCCCCTCGGGATGAACTGGCTGATGCCTGGTTACAGGCTCAGGATGCCGGGGAAAAATATGATTTGCGCCTCGGCGGCCTTGATTATCAGCGCCTGGTTCGTCTGGAAAATCCCTGCTGGGAACCTGCATTACTGCCGCAGGGCAACCATTGTCCGATTGAGCTGCAAATGCAATGGGCTATTCGGTATGACAAAGAAGACTTTGTTGGAATAAACGCATTGCGCGAACGTCTGGAACACGGTGTTTCGCAGCGTGCCGTCGGTCTGTTAATTCTCGGTCAGCCAGCAATTAAACCACAACCCTGCGATGGCGTTTTCTTTAATGACGAAAAAGTGGGTTGGGTAATTAACGGTGGCTATTCAGAAGAATCCGATGCGTGGTTTGGCCGACTGATGTTGAACAGTGAGTACGCCTACGCAGATATTCCTTATTTCCATATACAAACGGCATCGGGATCGGTGCCCATGAATACGGCAGCCACTCCTTTTATACGTAATTTCAGTTTTCTGGTTAACCCGACTGAACATAGCTATATCGATTCGACGCGGCCAAAACATCTGCTGGAACAGCTTGAATGGAAAAAACAGAAAGAGCAGGAAGAAAAAGAGCGTAAAGCCGCTGAGGAGAGCGCTGAAGCGCAGGCATCGCCTACAGAATAATACTGTTTACAACGTCGGCGTTCAGTGTGAATTAATTCACTGAGCGTCGAGTCCATCGTTATTACTATTCCAACCCCGCACGATTTTAGGGTGGGACGTATTACTATTTTCAATGTCAGGGAAGCCAGCATGACCGTTAAGCGTAAAAGGATCGTCGTGACAGGGATGGGACACTTATCCTCCATCGCCAATAATGTTTCAGATTTCAAACAGGCGCTGCTGAATAAAACGCAGGGAATTAAGCCGAGCGAAAAATATCTTTCGTATTTTGAAGATGCGAATGCTTCTGAAGTCGTTGAAACGCCGATTTATCCTGGGCTAACGTCAGAACAGGTCTCCTCGATGGATAACGCGGCGTTGTGGGCCTATAAAGTCGGCTACGAAGCGCTGCATCAGGCCAAACTGCTCGACTCCAGTCTGCTTGATGGAGCGGGATTGATCATTGGTGTTTCCTCGGCAGGTACTGAAGCGTATATGCCGATCATTGAACACCAGTTTGAGAAGTTTTCGCTGAAGAAGGCGATGATATCAGGCAGCTTCTCTTCGGCCAGCGCCATCGTCTCAGGATTGCTGGGGTTAAAAGGGGGTTTCGAGTTGGTGGCTACGGCCTGTACGGCAAGTACCAACGCGATGGGCATCGGCTACGATTTAATCCAGAACGACAAAAATCCGTTGGTAATGGTTATCGGAACTGAACCCCTTTATCTGCCGACTTTTGCGGGTTTCTACGCATTGCATGCCATGAAGCGTTCACCTTCCAGCCCATTTTCCGGCACGCCCGGTATGTCAATTGGTGAAGGTGCCGGGGCGTTGATACTGGAAGAGTATGAACATGCTTTGGCACGCGGGGCGACGATCTATGGCGAGATGGTATCGTATGCCACGTCTTGCGACGCGTACCACGAAACGGCCCCCGATCCCCGCGGGGACGGTGCTGTACGCGTCATGCGCAATGCACTGAGTAATGCCGCTCTGCAACCGGAAGATATTGATTACATCAATGCTCATGGGACCGGGACTGAAACCAACGATCGCTGCGAAACGCTGGCGATGAAGAAAGTGTTTCCCACGATTATGTCGATTCCGGTCAGTTCGACCAAAGCCTACATCGGTCATAACATTGGGTCGGCGGGTATTCTGGAAATGATTGCCTGTTTCCTCACCCTGGCCGATGGGCAGATTCTGCCCACGCTGAATTTCACCACCCAACGGCCAAATTGCGATCTCAATTATGTGCCGAATGAGTTTCAGCAGGGTGACGTCCGGTTGTTTATGAAGAACAACTACGCGTTTGGCGGTAATAACTGCTGCATTATTGCCAGCCCCCGGCCAGAGCAAAGTCCGCCGACCTATTATGAACCTCGCAGGGTCGCCATTACCGGAATAGGTGCCGTCTCCTCCCTGGGTCACGAACTCTCTACCATTCTCGATAATATCTGGGCCAATCAACGTGGTGGCAGTCTGTTCCCTATGTTGCAGGATGAGAGCCTTAAAGATGATTTCCGTTCTTTGTTGGCCGATGTCGGCGTAAATCCGGAGTTCAAAGACTATGTCTGCGGAAACTATACCCCGGAAGAGACGGAGGAGATCCTTAATCAGTCAACGTGGTTACATCAGATCACCGACCTGGATCCGAGAAAATACCTGCGCCATTTTGATGCGCGCAAAGCCGATGCCGTAAGCACTTTTGCCCTGCTGGCGCTCACTCAGGCGATGAAAATGGCCGATCGTAAAATCAAGCGCGATGGTCAGCAGCTCGGCTTGATTCTGGGGATGTCAAAGGGCCCGCAGACAACCGTGGATCGTTATCTGCAAAGCCTGTTCCCCGATCCGACCAAAGTCAGAACCTCTGAATTCCCGGGATCGCTGATGAACGCGATTTCTACGTTCTGCTCTATTTCCGAAGGTATCAAAGGCTATAACACCACCCTTGCGACCGGCAATAATGCGGCGCTGGGCGCATTGAGCTATGGATACGAGTTGATACGTCAGGCGTTACAACCCCAGGTTTTGGTGGGCGGAGCCGATGAGAATCTGAACAAGTTTGTCGTTTATCTGCAAGCATTGAACAACGATTTGCAGTTGACCCAGGATCCGGCTTCATTCCAGGTTTATGGTCATGCGGGTTCTGGCTATGTCATGGGCGAAGGCGCGGGCATGCTGTTCCTGGAAGATTACCAGGCGGCGGAGCAGCGTGGGATCCCCATTCTGGCTGAGGTTATCGGCTACGGGAAATCCAGCGACGGTTGTTACTTTGATAAAAACAACATTGTTGAACGTACTGGCGCGATGTCGCGTGCTATCCGGCAAGCGATGGATGAGGCGGGAATCAAGCCCGGGCAGGTCGATTTGATTTGCGGTACCAGTGACGGCACCCAGGATGATACCCAGATCGAACTCGGCGCTATCCGGGCGGTTTTTGCTGAACGCAGTCGCTCAACGCCGTTGGTTAACTATAACGCTCACTTCGGTTTTGTTGAGTCATGTATCGGTATTCTTAATATTGCTGTGGTGTTGGAAATGATGAAACGTGGCGAGGTATTGCCTATTCCCAACACCCGCCAGTTCTGCACCGACGATATGGATTTTGTTACCGAGCCGCGTAAGCAAGCCGTCAATACCGCGCTGATTTTAGGAGCCTCGGAAGGAGGTAACTATTACGCTTTCTTGCTGAGGAAAGCCGCGTGAGGAGTCTGCAATCCTCGCGAGCAGTGTTAAGCGGATATGGTTTTAGCAGCGCTTTTGCGGCGACTCCCTCTGCGCTTATACGCGCAGTTGAGCAAGGGAAAGGGGTAAAGGGGCAGCCTTATTTTGCACGGAATGAGGAAGCCCTCTCATTGAAGCTGAACAATAATCCGCATTATGTGCCGTTGCCTGTTCAGCCCAAAAAGCATCGTACCTGGGATGTCGATTTTGTTCAGGGCCAGCTTGATGGGGTTATTTCCCAGGCGTTATCCGCAGCGGGTCTGGCGGAAAGCGCACTGGGGGGGTTACGCGTGCGGGTTTATATCAGTGGCAGCGGTATGCGCGGCAATCTGATCGATTTTCTCGGTTACCTGCAAAGTATCAACCCACAGGATCTGCTGTTTACTCCCTCGATCAAATGTCTGAGCAGCGACAGCTATGCACAGGATCGACTGACAGATCGGTTGGCTCGGCGTTATCAACTGCGTTGGCCGCCCGTACAACTTTACAGTGCCAGTTGTTCGGCTATGTCAGCCTTGCATCTGGCACAGGAAGCCATTGCTCAGAATATTGCGGATGTGGTGCTGGTGGTGGGGTGGGTGGATTTCACGCTGCAGGATATCCTGGTTCTTGAAGGACAAAAAATGCTGAGCAGCGACAGCAACCAACCCTTCTCAGCCGTAAGCGCTGGCGTATTACCCGCGAATGGCGTGGCGGCGATTGTGCTGGAAAGTGAGGAACACGCTCGCCGTCGTGGCGTAGAGCCTGAGGTTTCTTTGTCCGCATCGGCAAGTTACCAGAGTAGCGGCGCCAGAGGCAGTAACTCGTTCTCAGCCGATTTTCGTTCGATCGCAACAACACTGGAAGCCGCATTGGCCAAGGCCGAGCTGGATCCCAGTGATATCGCCTGCGTATTTCCCCATGGCAATGGTATTTACGCCAGTGATAAAGCGGAGTCGATGGCGATAGAGAAAATCTGGGGCGCGAAGGGAGTTCCCGTCGTCAGTTATAAATCGCAATTGGGTTATCTTTCCACGCTCAGCGGGCTGGTCGATATCATCATTGCAGCAGACGCATTGAAACAGCAACGCCTTCTCTCCTTCGTTTCAAAATTGCCGATTGATGCATCGTCATCACTGAATCTGCATACCAATGCAACGCCTTTACTCATACGCCGTGAGCATGTGGTGAAGTCGTCATTGGGATTGGAAGGCTCCGTCGTGGCTTGTGTGCTATCACGCATCAGCAAGCGCTCATTTTACACGGCAGAGGGAGGGAGGGGAGAAGATGCTGTTGCCTGAATCACCCACTGCTCCGGATGAGGCCGTTAATGTCATCGGTTTTAGTTTGCTTGAAGCCAATAACGGTTTACAGCAGTTCCAGCCAAGCTGGTTTAACGTCTGGGAGGCATCGCTCTTTAAAAAGGCCCAGCGGAAATCGGGATATACGCAATGGTTGTTCAACCGATTTGGTTTTGACCAGGATCCTGGCGTTCACGCGGGTGATCGGCTGAGAAACGCTGACTACCGGGATTGTCTGCGCGCAATGACAATGGCGTGTAAGCAGGCGATGGACTCCGTCGATCGTAAAAATGCGCTGCTGATCCGCCGTGAAAGAACCGCATTGATTTACTTCGATTCCTGGGGCGAAACCTCTTTGTTTGAAGGCGTGACCAGTTGGCGCGATTCGTTGAGTCTGGACATGCTGCCCCGGTCGATTGCGCGGGATTATGCCGTGAAAGATTTTTCCTGCAAATTGCGCGGGGAACACAATGGTTTTCTGATGGGATTACGGGTGGCGATTGATCGCTTGAACAGTGGCGGCATTGATACTGTTTTACTTTGCGGTCAATTTCGCAGCTTTCCGGTTTTGGTGCTTTCCCAGGCGGCGCTGGCGACTTCCCAGCAACGCGATCGGACACCAACAGACCAGCGTCGGAGCCATATCAGCGTGGAGCGCGCAGGGTGCGTCATTTTGCGTAAAGCCCCGCAACAGGGCATTGCGTTGCATCTGGCCGACTACGTTTTACTTGCGGATAAACCTGATACCGCGGTCGATCAATTGGCATCGCGCTGGCAAGCCACCCTGACAGACAACTGTGCGGGGATCTTAGGGGGAACGCACACCTCGAAAAAGTTGCAATCCATTGAAAAACAAGCCCTCTCTCGGCTGGTATCACCTCCTCCTTTTTTGTCGCTCAGTACTGATTTTGGTGACAGTGGTTGTCTGAACCCCATGCTGGCATTGCAACATTTACGCGTCAGCCATCGGCCTGAAGATTACCTCGATCGGCAAATCCTGGTGAATGCGATGGACGGGCAGGGAGCTGCGTGGTTGATGGAATGCTGGCCGCATGAGGTTAAGCCATGAGGATCTTCACGATGTTGATATGTATGTCATTGGCCGCAATGGCTCACGCCTCGCTGGCTCAGGTTTCGATGGTCAAAAACCCGCTACCCGAGACACAGAACTACGAGGCGGCTTATCAAATTATTGCGCCTCTCGGTGAAAGTGTTGTCGGCCATTATCGGGTCGTCGTAAAGCGCGAAACCGCCACTTTCCAGCAGACCGATCCTGGCTACCTGCAGCAGGCTGAGATTGAATTCAGTTATCCGACGATGTTTGGCAAATACCATTACCTCTATAGAGATGAGGTGATATATGGGCCAATGGGAGAAGTATCGTTCACGATTCATGAACAGGAAAACGGCAAGCAACGCACCCGGATTGGGCGTCCGCTAGGCGCGTCCGGCGGGATGATTATTGAAAGCACCGGTGACGGCGATAGCGAGACGCCTTCCATGCAGAGCTTTCCCGCCAATCTTTATGATCTGACATTATTTTCCCTGCGTTTCCCCAAACCCTGTAGCGCAGAGCGCGTGGGTCAGGTGATTCATTCACGCATGCTCAACGCCAATACTGGCCAGATTGCGCAGATGGATAGCGAATATGTCAGTTTCGGCAAAGCCCAGCCACCGACCTTTTCGGCACCGGTAGCTAACATTTGTTTGATCGTGACCAAAAGCGATCGGCGCGAAATGAATAAACGCTCCTGGGTAACACAGGACGGCTATTTGCTCTTCGAAGACTCACCCGCTTACCGACTCAAACTCTCGCCCTTCGAGTCTGCTCTTCCACCACAACATCAGGGTGCCCGCCTATGAATATTATACCGGCGCAGCGCTTACCCATCGTCTCTTTGCAACAGGCTGGGAAAAGCTATGGCAAAGGCGATAGCGCAGTGCATGCATTAAAAGATGTCAGTACTGAAATCTGGCACGGGGAATTTATTGCCCTGTGCGGTCCTTCGGGCAGTGGCAAAAGTACATTGCTCAACCTTATTGCGGGAATTGATCATCCTACATCGGGTCATGTGTATTTGTTGGGGCAGGATCTGAACGCACTCAGCGATCGCCAGACCGCGGCATTGCGTGCGGAATCCATCGGCTTTGTATTTCAGTTTTTTAATTTATTGCCGGTACTCAGCGTATTCGACAATGTCTATTACCCACTGATGCTCAACGGCTATAGCCGTAAATTGGCGCAGGATCGGGTGATGGATATTATCAACAAGGTGGGGTTAGGCAAACATTACCGGCGTCAGCCTGGTGAATTATCCGGTGGACAGCAACAGCGCGTGGCGATTGCCAGAGCGTTGGTAAAACATCCGGCACTGGTTGTAGCCGATGAACCGACCGGCAATCTTGATACGCAGACTGGCCGCGAGATCGTTGAGTTATTACTGTCAATGAATCAACAACTGAAAACCACTTTTGTTATCTCTACTCACTCTTTGCAATTGCGTGACATGGCAAAACGCGTGATCGAAATTGAAGACGGGGGGCTGAAGAATGATTTCATTATTGCGTAATATTAATCCGATCGCGCTTTTGGTTCTCAGCCTGACGACATCCGCAACGGTAATGGCTACGGAACCGGTGCAAAATAGTGATTATCGCCCACAGAGTCAGCGAATGCTGGCCGAACTGATTCGTGAAAACAGTGCTGATCCACGCGCAAAAGCAATTCTGGGTGTTATTTCACGGCCATCAATGGGTGAATTAACTCAGGCCGTCAACGAGCTGGAGAGCTATATCGCGGCATCTGCGCAGGATAATACCGCCAAAATGTATTATGGCTATGGTCTGTTGTTCATGGCATCAGAGTTCCTCAATAACAAAAACTATTTTAAAGCGGCAGAATTTTCAAAGCGCGGCTTTTTCTTTATTGATGAAGCCACTGAAAGCGATTTGGATAATTGGCGCATGCGTTACCTGCGTGCGCGAATGGATACCTTTGTTCCCAAAGTGAATGGCCGTTGCGTGATTGCATTGAAAGATATTCGCTATCTGCAAGAACAGGCATCGATTCCTGAAGACTTGAAGCCGTTTATTACTTTCATGTTGGCGCGTGCATCGGCGACGTGCGATCACCCGGATCAAGAACAGGCCGCCTATCAGGCACTCGAAAGTGCTGGCAGTCAGGGACAATCCCTGCTGGCAATTAAAAAAGAAGAGAAACCGTTTACCCGGCCAGAAGAGATTAGTGGCGTAATTCAATCACTGATTGGAGTCCATCCATGACGACGATAATGTTTTATATCTCTAACGCCATTATCCTTTATGCGCTGCTATTGGTGATAGTTACCTGCATTCGGCGGCCAACGGATGTGCGTTATACCTTTCTGAATCTGTTTCGCCAGCGTCGACGCTCTGGTGTCACCTTACTGGCGATTACGCTGGGCGGGGTGGCGGTGTTTATTTTTGGTGGTTTTGTTGATTATTCGTTCTGGGCTCTGCGGGAACAGACCATTCGCACCAATATTGGTCATGTGCAGTTATATAAAGAGGGTTATTTAGCCAGTGGTTCAACCAATACGCTGAACTACACTATTCCCAATTATAACGAAATAAAAAATATCCTGATGCAAGACCCGGAGATAGCACCGAAAATTAAAGCCATCACCGGGCAAATTGAATTCTCCGGCATTATTTCTCAATATGAGAAAGGCGTATCGACCTTCTTTTCGGGGGTGGGTATCGAGCCAGAAACCTCATTAATGCTCGGTTCACTGGATCAGGTGATCTCCGGCAGCGATCTCTCGCGCATCGAGCAGCAGAACATCACGATTGGTTCGGGAATTTCTTCAGCACTGTCGGCAGGTTATGACGACTGGGTCGATCTGCTGGTGGTAAATCCGGAGGGAGGGCAGAATGCCATGTCGTCCCAGGTGCGCGGTGTATTCCAGTCAGGTATCAAAGCCTACGACGATACGACAATCAAACTGCCGTTAAAAACAGCGCAGCATTTACTGCAAACCGACGGGATCAGTAAAATTATTATCCTGTTGCAGGACACCGATCAGACGGAGTCCGTGATCGCCCGGATTAATGCGCTGATTAAAACACATCATCTGAATCTGGAATCCCGTTCGTGGAATGAATTGGCAATTTATTACCATCAGGTGGTTAATCTATTTGAAGGGATTTTCTTTTTCATAAAAGCCATCGTTAGCATCATTGTGGTATTCATGATTGGTAATACTTTGATGATGAACGTGGTTGAACGCACCCGTGAAATAGCTACCTTACGGGCATTGGGACTCACGAAATCTTATATCAGTCGCTTATTTGTCTTGGAGGGCGTGGTGATCGGCATGGTGGGCTCAGTGCTCAGCGTGGTGTTTGGAATTATGATTGCCGGAATAATTAATATTAACGGTATTCCTATGCCGCCTTCACCAGGTTATACCCAGGGTTATCTGGCATTTGTATTGTGGGATCAGGATTACAATTTATTCTGGTTCTCGTGCGCATTGCCATTAGTGACATCGGTCATTGCTTCAATTATTCCGTCCCGGCGGGCGGCGAATTTAGTCATTGCTGAAGCATTCCGGTTTGTTTAATTACGGTTATCAAGGATCAGAATAATGAAAAAGGGACAGCGGGTGTTGATTACTGGTGCGGGGCGGGGTATCGGTCTGGCGCTGGCGCATAAATTTGCACAGGAAGGATACGATCTGATCCTGAATTATCGTAAGGAGCAGGGAAAAAGCCGCGCCAATCTGCAACGTTTTGTCGAAAGCGAGCTGGCGGAACAGGTCGAGGTAACGCTGGTACAGGCCGACATCGCCGAACCACGCGATATTCAGGACATGATCAAGCAACTGAAAAATAAAGGGATCATGGAAATTGATCATCTGATTTTGAATGCGGCAACCGCGCCATTCAAACATTTTTCAGAGATGACCCGCAATGACTGGAAATTGCTTCTCAACGTCAATTTGATTGGCAATGTGGCCTGCGTCAATGAAGTGGTCCCCATGATGACCCGCGGTGGCACCATTTGCGCGATCTCCAGCCTGGGTAGCCAACGGGTGTTACCGAAGTATCCGTTGGGCATCATGAAATCAGCGCTGGAGAATCTTGTCCGTTACCTTGAGGTTGAGCTCTACGATCGCAATGTGCGGGTCAATGCGATCTGCGCCGGTGTAGTGAATACCGATATGGCACCGTTCCTGAAAGAGTTGTGGCCTGAGATGTTCCAGCGCTATGAAACCAACCCGCGTCGCTGGTTGGTTGAACCGGAAGAGGTCGCTGAAATAGCGTCATTCCTCATCAGTGAACGCTCTAGCGCTATTCGCGGCGCAACGCTGATGGCCGATCTCGGTATGACATTGGAACCTTAGCTGCTCTGTCGGGCGCGGTTCGTAGCAGTTATCAGGGAAAAAAGTAATCAGGGTTGTTATCAGGAAGATGCCATGGAATTTAAACAAGCAGGGTGTGCAATATTATTGAGCGTGGTCGTTTTTCCTGTGCTGGCGGAAACGCCGGCAAGTCCAATGCTCTCGCTGGATCGCGATCAGCTCAACGCGTTGACCCAGGAAGATGAAAATGCCCGGCGCATTATCCGTAACGCCGATCGGGTACGTGCACCGGCCGAGCCGTTTCGTTATACCCTGACATTGCTGGAACATAAGGATGGACAGGACTTGACCGAACGCCAGCAGGAATTGGATGTCTCAATGCGCTTTTACAAACCTTCCGAAACCAAGGAAAAGGGCGATGCGCGGGCGCTGGTGCGTTTCGTCTCCCCGGTGCGCGACAAAGGAAAATCCCTGCTCTCAGACCTGGATAAAATGTGGTATTACTCCCCCGATCTGCGTCGTCCTATTCCGATATCACGACAACAAAGGCTGATGGGACAGGTATCAAATGGTGACGTGGTTGCTGCCGACTTTGATTATTCCTATATTTCCACCCTGATCGGTGAAGAGGCTTGTGGCAGCAAGCAGTGTTATAAATTAACGCTCAAGCGTCGTTGGTCCTATGTGACCTATCCACTGATTAATTACTGGGTCGAAAAAGAGACCTATTATCCTTATCGCGCAGATTTTCTTTCCGTCGATGGCGTATTAATCAAACGTTCTTATTATAAAGATTACCGCGAAGTATTGGGTGCCGTGCGCCCCCATCAAATAATCGTAGAGGACGCGCTACGCAAAGACAATTACACCACCATGACCTATTCCAATATGGTGCTTGAGTCCTTGCCGGAATCTTACTTCCAGAAAGAGTACCTGATGAGACTCAAATAAGGGTGCCTATGGAAAGGACATTTCTCAGGATGAAGAAAGAGATCGCTCAGGGAGTCAAGTTTGCTTCGTGGCTGTTGATAGGCATGCCCTTTTCATCGCTGGCGGTCGAGTGCCAGGTGATGCGTGGATTTGCGGGCATTGAGGGCGCTGGTGCATGGAGTGACAATACTTCCTGGAACCTTAATGCCCATGGCTTTCGTAACAACCAATCGATTGTTGGGTATTTGTCTGGGTTGAGCCGTTGTGATGTGAATCAGCGACTCAGCGCGCAGCTACAGGCCGGTTTCGAGGCGGCGTCACAGTCGCATGTGCCTGGCATTTATCAAGGGAAGAAGAATCAGGGATCGCCAATTATCAATCAGGCGTATGCCACGGTGACGCCGCAAGACAGCTTACTGCTCGACTTTGGCAAAATCCGTAAAGCCAGCGGCTATTTATTTACCGTTTCCCCGTTGGATCTGCTGCGTAATACCAGTGGCAATATGCGCAGTGTCAAGGTGAACGCACAGGGAAATCATTGGCGTAATTTCTATGATGAAGGTTCGCTGGGGGCGGGGGCGACATGGTATCGGGACAACGGGACGTTTGAGATCGCTGCACTGCCTAAACTAATACGTCAGCGGCCAAAAAATACCTCGGCGGCCGATTGGGACATGCTTGAACGGACGAACGGCACCGACCGGTATTATGCTGCGTATACCGCAACCGGGCTGGATAAGTTTAATCCGACCGTTGCGCTGTTGGCTGGTGATACACAAGTGCTGGCATTGGGTGCCAGCGGTCCGGTGAGCGATAAACTGATCTTGAATATCGAAGGTGCGCTGGCTCGTGGGCAACGCTGGCGTCGTCTGGACAGTGCGTCGGGACGTGCCATTCAGAACCTGCAAACCGTCCCCGATCCTTTCCAGCAAAAGAGCAGCAATATTAATGCCGACTTTGGTGTAGGGCTGCGCTATACCAATGACAGCCTCACGGAATATGGCCTGGAATATTACGGTCAAAGCCAGGGATATAGCCGTAGCGAGTGGAAAAACTATTTTAATACTGTCCAGTTTGTTAATGGCAATTACAGTCAATTCATCCCCCCCGCTTATTTAAGCCCTGGTGTGGCTGATGGATACCGGCAGTATGCGCAGATGATCGCTGCCGAAAGTGATAATGTTGGCCGCGCGGGTTATTTGCAGGGCAAACACTACCTGAGTGCCTATATGAGCACGAATAAAAATGAAGTGATGAAAGTTGATGCCACATTATCAGGACTGGTGAATCTGGTGGATCAAAGCAGCATGGTGACATTGCATTTAAATACGCATTTAACTGAGCGCGTCGAAAGTTATGTGGGCATCACGTCCAGTTTTGGTTCAGAACGTACTGAATTTGGTCTCTTTGGTGAAAAAGGAACGGCATATGCAGGAATTCGAGTGGTCTGGTAAATCGCCGAATAAGGGAAAGGTTATCATTTTCCCTGGGCAGGGAACGCAGGCGTTGGGGATGGGGAAAGAGGTCTGTGATATTTCCGCCATAACTCGCAAGGTGTGGGATTGCGCCAGCGATGTTTCAGGTATTGATGTGCGCAAGTTATGCCAGCGCGGGCCAATGACCCGCCTGGATCAAACGCGTTACCAGCAGTTGGCAGTAACAACAGTGAATGTGGCGATGTTCAACGTATTTGCAGAATCTGACTCGTTGGAAAATACCGCTTTTGCCGGACACAGCGCCGGTGAATATTCTGCGCTCTATGCGGCCGGTGTGTTTGATTTGGAAACGGTATTCAAAGCCATCATCGCCCGGGCGACGATCATGCAAGCCTTGGCCGAACAGCGGAAAGGGGCGATGTATGTGATCAAGGATATCAGTCATGACGAACTTCAGTTGGTGATTGCTCAATCTGGCATGAGTGACGTTGTGAAAATAGCCAATGATAATTCGCCGCGCCAGCAAGTCATCTCTGGTGATGTCACGGCAGTCAAAGAACTGTCGCACAAATTGGCACAATCAGGATATGGATTGGTCAAGCTTGCGGTTAACGGCGCCTGGCACAGCCATTTGATGCAAGAGGGAGTAGAGCAGTTGTCGCAGGCGTTGGCCGGGTTGGCATTCCATGTACCGCGCTATCCGGTATATATGAATTTGACTGCGTCAGTGGAGAATAATATTTCCGCCATCAGGCGGTATTTAGCGCTGCATTTGACTCATCATGTTCGGTGGCGGGAAAGTATGGAAGCCTGCTATTGCCATGGGTATCGTGATTTTATTGAGATGGGAAGTAAAAAAATATTCGGCAATATGTTAATGGCACAATTTCCTGTTGAGCAGAAAGTATCGGCCACGTGTTTCTCTGAACTGCGCCGCCAGCAATTAATGGATTTGTGTTCAAGTTAGGGACAGTTATGCAACCAAATTTCAAGACATTCAGACGTCAATATCTGTTGATGACATTTCTTGGGTTATTGATACCCAGTGCGTTACTGTCAATGTCGCTGGTGCGTAATGTCATCAATATTACCCTCCCTGAGCTGATAATGGGGTTGGGGATGATTGCTGTTGCCATCACTTTCAGCGCAGTCAGGGATTCCCGCGGTTACTGGTTTTATGCTATCCAGGCTGTAAAGATTTTTGAACCCGAGTCAGAGCGTCAAAGGCTCATTACGGCAAACATCCCTGCCTGGAGGCAACTGCTCGCCCGAAGTCCAGTGTTTGCCGCTTTACTGGCATTTATTTTTGTCGTGGCAATCTCTGCTGTGGGTTACTCTTGGTCTTATCCGCATATTGACGCGTTAATCTATCTATGCTGCTTTTTTATTCTGCCCTTTTTTTCTTTGCTGCTGCTGGGGTCAATTGTGATTTGCCATACACGAGAGGCCATACTTAATTCATCCCTTACGACTGGCTCTGTAAAGAATATCTATTATTATCTTGGTTATGATGTGCTTATCAGTTTACTCGTTAACTTTGCACTGGTTTTCCCAATTGCCCGTAAACCCGCGTTTAGCCTGGCGGATGGGTACAATAGCATGCTATTTCAGATAGCCTTCTGTGTGCTTTTATTGGCCGTATTATTGTTTATGCTGTTTTTTGCTCGGGTAAGTCGACGCTATATTATGGTTGGGGAGTTAATTGCTGAAGATATCGATCTTTCGTTTGCCCGTCGACCGTTACCCTCATTATTGGCGGTTTTTTTAAAGCAGCACCGTCGTTATGTCATCTATTTTTTTTCGGTGATCCTCTGGGGCATTTTACTCTGTAACAGTGCCGCATTGCTTGTTGACTCTCAGGACTTTATTCCACTATACCTTCTGGCTTTGATACCCATTGTATTGATCTATCTGGTTGAGCGTTATCAGGTGTTATATGTGGCTTTTATTCAGGCCAAAGATATTCATCAACGCCTGAAAAATAATAAGATATTGCTTTCTTTGAGATAACCACTTGTGAATACAAGTGGTTATCTATTGCAGGCTAATGCTGGAAATCAGGGGGCAAGTCTTTTGAGGTCATAAATCAATGTTGATTTAGGTGGAATCAACGGTGGAGAACCGGCATCCCCATAGACCAATTGCGTAGGAATGACGATCTTCACAGACCCCCCTTCACCGATCATGTTGACTCCTTCCTGGAGCAGGGGAGGCAATTGATCGTAGTAAATAGTGATGGATTTTTCTTCTAACTTGTTGGTATCACTAACAACAACCCCTGTAGAGAGTGACTCTCTAAGTTGTATGCGTAACGGTTCGCTCCCAGTGGCTTTCTTGTTATTACCTGCATTAACGATCTGATAACTAAAGCCGGAAGGACTTTTCTTCACGCCTTTTTTCTTACTGAATTCCTGTAGATAGCTACTACTGCTCTTCTCTGACTTGCTCGCCAGTTCATTCATTTTTTTATCAACGTCCTGATTAAATGTAGACAGCGCAGCCGCGAGCTCTTTGCTGCTCATGCTTGACTGTTTATTAATCTCATCGTTGAATCCGCTGACCAGGAATCTATTATCAAGAACCAGACCCATTTGCTGTTGTTGATTGTTGATTTCCCCTAACTGCCTGGCGTACATAATACCGTTGGCATATGCCTGTTTTTCCGCATCTGTTACAGGTTTTGCTGGTGAGCCTTTGTTGGCGGAAGCGGTTTGTGCAACGGTTTGTTCTTGCTGTTTTTTGCTTTCAGCTAATTGAAGTTGCAGGGTTTCCACTTGTGAAAGCAGTTTTTGGCTTTCGGTATCCTGCGTTTTCATTAGCGCTTTTTGTTCTTCATTCGTTTTTTCTGCCGCAGCCAGTTGTTGCTGTAACGTATCAATTTTAACGTTGAGCTGCTGGCCGTTGGTATCCAAACTTTGTGTCAGTGCATCTATGCGTTCTTGCTTTCCAGCTTCACTTTTTTGAGCTGCATGAAGCTGGTGTTGTAGCATGGTGATTTGAGTTGCTGTTTCTTTGCGACTGCTCTCGACCTGCGTTTGTAACTCAGTGGAATTCTTTTCAGCATCGCTGAGCTTCTGCTTGAGTTCGGTGATCTGCGCGGTCAGTGTCTGCTTTTCAGCGTCTTTGGCTTTGACGGCGCTATCGGTCTTGGCTTGCAGCTCGGCACTGGCTTTCTCGGCGGCAGCCAGTTGCAGTTTCAGCGCATCGAGCTGCTTCGCCATCTCTTTGCTGCCGCTGTCGGCATCTTTCATCAGCGCGGCGATTTGGGTTGCGGCCTCTTTGCTCTTGCCGTCGGCCTGCGCCTGCATGGCTTTGGCGTTCTTCTCTGCATCAGAGAGTTTTTGCTGCAAGTCAGTGATCTGCGCGGTCAGCGTCTGCTTTTCAGCGTCTTTGGCTTTGGCGGCGCTATCGGTCTTGGCTTGCAGCTCGGCACTGGCTTTCTCGGCGATAGCGAGTTGCAGTTTCAGCGCATCGAGCTGTTTTGCCATCTCTTTGCTGCCGCTGTCGGCGTCTTTCATCAGCGCGGCGATCTGGGTCGCAGCCTCTTTGCTCTTACCGTCAGCCTGCGCCTGTATGGTTTTGGCATTCTTCTCAGCCTCGCTGAGCTTCTGCTGGAGTTCGGTGATCTGCGCGGTCAGCGTCTGCTTTTCAGCGTCTTTGGCTTTGACGGCGCTATCGGTCTTGGCTTGCAGCTCGGCACTGGCTTTCTCGGCGGCCGCCAGTTGCAGTTTCAGCGCATCGAGCTGCTTCGCCATCTCTTTGCTGCCGCTGTCGGCATCTTTCATCAGCGCGGCGATCTGGGTTGCGGCCTCTTTGCTCTTGCCGTCGGCCTGCGCCTGCATGGCTTTGGCGTTCTTCTCTGCATCAGAGAGCTTTTGCTGCAAGTCAGTGATTTGTGCGGTCAGTGTCTGCTTTTCAGCGTCTTTGGCTTTGACGGCGCTATCGGTCTTGGCTTGCAGCTCGGCACTGGCTTTCTCGGCGATAGCGAGTTGCAGTTTCAGCGCATCGAGCTGCTTCGCCATCTCTTTGCTGCCGCTGTCGGCGTCTTTCATCAGCGCGGCGATCTGGGTCGCAGCCTCTTTGCTCTTGCCGTCGGCCTGCGCCTGTATGGTTTTGGCATTCTTCTCAGCCTCGCTGAGCTTCTGCTTGAGTTCGGTGATCTGCGCGGTCAGCGTCTGCTTTTCAGTATTGTTGGCTTTGGCGGTGGCATCGGTTTTAGCTTGCAGCTCGGTGCTGGCTTTTTCGGCGGTGACGAGTTGCGATTTCAGCGCATCGAGCTGCTTCGCCATCTCTTTGCTGCCGCTGTCGGCATCTTCCATCAGCGCGGCGATCTGGGTCGCAGCCTCTTTGCTCTTGCCGTCAGCCTGCGCCTGCATGGCTTTGGCGTTCTTGTCAGCCTCGGAGAGCTTTTGCTGCAAGTCGGTGATTTGTGCGGTCAGCGTCTGCTTTTCAGTATTGTTGGCTTTGGCGGTGGCATCGGTTTTAGCTTGCAGCTCGGTGCTGGCTTTTTCGGCGGTGACGAGTTGCGATTTCAGCGCATCGAGCTGCTTCGCCATCTCTTTGCTGCCGGCGTCGGCATCTTTCATCAGCGCGGCGATCTGAGCCGCGGCCTCTTTGCTCTTGCCGTCGGCCTGCGCCTGCATGGCTTTGGCGTTCTTCTCTGCATCAGAGAGCTTTTGCTGCAAGTCGGTGATCTGTGCGGTCAGCGTCTGCTTCTCAGCGTCGTTGGCTTTGACGGTGGCATCGGTCTTGGCTTGCTGATCGGCACTGGCTTTCTCGGCAGCCGCCAGTTGCAGTTTCAGCGCATCGAGCTGTTTTGCCATTTCTTTGCTGCCGCTGTCGGCATCTTTCATCAGCGCGGCGATCTGGGTTGCGGCCTCTTTGCTCTTGCCGTCGGCCTGCGCCTGCATGGCTTTGGCGTTCTTCTCTGCATCAGAGAGCTTTTGCTGCAAGTCGGTGATCTGTGCGGTCAGCGTCTGCTTCTCAGCGTCGTTGGCTTTGACGGTGGCATCGGTCTTGGCTTGCTGATCGGCACTGGCTTTCTCGGCGGTGACGAGTTGCAGTTTCAGTTCATCGAGTTGCTTCAGCAACTGATCGCTTTCGCCAGTGGCATTGGCAGTCAGTGCGTTAATATCTGCTTGCCGCTGCTCGTTGAGCTTATTAGCCTCAGCAAGTTGCTGCGTTAAATTATTAATCTGCGCGGTTAGTTGAGTTTGAATATCGGTTGATGTTTTATCAACACCAGAAGGTTTCTTAATATTTTCCCAAGCGGAGCGAACTCCTTCACTTATTTGCTCACCCGCCTGGCGCAAATTACCTGACGCCTGACGCTTTTGCGCTTCGGAAAGTTCCTGCTTTAATTTTGTAATTTGTGTAGATAATTGCTGAAGAGATTCTTGATAGGATTTAGCCTGAGCTTCTGCGCTACTCTTTTGCTGCTGTGCCGCTCTCTGTGCTTTTGCCAGTTGCTCTTTAAGTTGAGTCGTATCACTTGAAGAACGTACATTACTCCGCGCGGATGATTGCGGTGGCTGAGAAGATTCTGAGTTACGTCGGATCTCATAATTAGCCGCAGGAATATCTAATTGACCAATAGTTCCAAAAAGGGCATCGTGCCTTTGCTGTAGAATATCGGAGAGTCCCGATAGGGACTCCGATTCATTATTTGAAATGGTTTCAGCGGATAAAACGCTGTTACCGAATAGCAGCATAGCAATAGCTAAGGCCAATGTCCCTCGGTTCATACCTGATCTCCTGCGGCTCAACATCAACATCCCTGTTTAAAAATCAACTTTTCTCAATACGTTCCAAGAGCGAGCGAGTCAGGTCTACTCTGATATCATTACAGGTTCTGGCAATTCGATACTGGAACGCAGAGTCGAGGATATTTGTCATCTCGCTATTCATGTTGCCCCGTACCTTTATGTAATTTTTCGCTTCTACCAGTAAATGGTTCAGCTCTGCGTTGCGAGTTACAAATTTGGCTTCTTTGATCTGCTGCAAGGCTTTCAACTCTTTGAGGCAGGGCCCCAACGTTGCGTCATATTCTTCAGGGGTACCAGGAGTATTTGAATTCATCAACGCGGGAGAAGGCACGGCTTGGCTGCTGACTGTCTGGGCTTGCTGCGCATCGGGAGACGATGACTGCGTCATTGGGGCTGGTTGTGTAACCGAAGCCGGTCTCGTTGCCGATTTTTGCGCGGCAGACTGTTGATTAGCGTTCTGACATCCCATTAAGGACAGGGATAGAGTAACAAGCACTATACTTTTTTTCATTGTTGCAACACTCCAGAAACACTCGTCTTGAATATTTTTTGAATTTTCTAAAGGAAAAAATACGTTAAGAGAGAGGTTACCGGTTGACGCAACTTTAATGGCTTTCACCATAGTGTGATTGATATCACGGCCTTTCCGGACTACACAATCCCTATGTAAACTAAACGGCCGCAATAATTGTTTCATTTTGCTGGAATCATTGTTACGGACGCTATTAATCTAAATGAAATCTCAGCCACAACCTCCTAAAATTACTCACTTTTCAGTAAATAAAATTTTAAGAGTGCCTGGTGAGAGCCCAGTAGAACGCTTATGTTACTGTTTTTTTAGTTAAAAGGTAAGAGTAATGCCGGATTTTCAACTAAAAATAATCTTAATTAAAGTCATCGAATGCAGGCGTTTATGGCTGGGACTTCATTTTATGGAGCGAAAGGGAAAGTCAAATAAGAACCCATGAGAGGCAATGTAAGGTATATCTGAGTATCAATCGTTATTTAATAGACTTTTCTTTAAGAATTACCTGATATAACGAGAAATATCTTACCTCAATTGAGTGGCAAATTCATTATCAGCTCAGCAGACGTGGAGAGGAAATATCTTAAGCGGTTGTGGAAAGCGCTTTTCTAATAATGCTGAACCTGAATGGGCTGGCGCAATGACAACCCATTGGTGACGTAACGCTTATGCGCTAAGGATTAACTTACGGGATCTGCGGATGCGGCGATAAATCCTTCCCGTAATGACGCGATCGGCAAGTAACGGCCAATGATCACCAGACGTGACTGGGCCGGTTTATTCTCCTCCCATTCTGAGCCGTAATCGAAACCCACCACTTTATGGATGCCCTGAACGATCAGGCGCTGCGGATTGCCTTCGATAGCCAGCACGCCTTTATATCGGAGCATATCGTTGCCGTACTGTTCGACAATGCTCTCCATAAACGCGCCAATTTTTTTCAAGTCCAGTTTACCTGCCTCAAAAACATGGGCCTGGATGTCATCATTCCAGGATTGTGTCGCTTGTTGTGGTGCCAGACGGAAAGCCTGAAACTTCATCGGCTGAGGTTCGGCAGCGCGAATCACATGGAATCCCTGGGTGACGCCAATGTCGTCATTGAGTTCGAACGCATGAATATCTAGCCACAGCGAAGGCGGGCATTCCCCCTGCACGATCTCAAAAATTTCGGCCTTGTTGTTGATTTGATGGATGCGTTGAATGGCTTGCTCTTTCAGCGAATCATCGACCCGATCCGTTTTGGTCAGCAGTATTCGGTCGGCAAAGCCGATTTGTGCAGCGGCCACGCGGTGTTCATCGAGCTGACGTTGAATATGCTCGCAGTCCGCGAGGATGATGACGGCATCAAGGTGCATCGCGTCACGCAGTCGTTCATCGACAAAAAAGGTTTGAATAATCGGTGAGGGATCGGCCAGACCGGTGGTCTCAACGATCAGTCGATCAAATTTCAAGACACCCTGTTCGCGTTTATCGAGCATTTCATGCAGCGCTGCGGTGAATTCCCCACGCACGCTACAGCAAACGCAACCATTACTTAACTCCACAACATTGACGTTTTCCCCACCCCGCAGCAAATCTCCGTCAATGCTGACAGCACCAAATTCATTTTCCAAAATGGCAATAGGCTGGTTGTCGTTATGGGCGAGAAGGTAATTAATCAACGTCGTTTTGCCTGAGCCCAAAAATCCACTCAGGATTGTAACCGGTACAGCATCATTCATTGTGCATTCTCAAAGGTTAAGGGCGCCCATTCAGGTATTGCCCGCGCGTTAGCAGCAGCGCGCACCGCCTTTGCCGCCGTAGCGCGCATCCTGGCGTTCGCGGAAGAATTCTTCATACGTCATCGGTGTTTGCTCAGGGTGCGTCAACCGCACGTGCTGAACATAATTATCATAATCAGGCACACCGACCATCAATTTGGCGGTCTGCCCAAGGTATTTACCTGCTTTGGCAAGAGCATCAAACATTTTACCACCCCATTGAATGTGAAAGACTGATGGGCTGGAACCCATCAGTCTCCTTATTCTTAGTATAACGCCAGAATCAATGCGCTGTTTTGGTGTTGCTTACAATTTCCTGATAATTTTCCGGCATCAGCTCATACGGTGTTTCATTGGCCGTTGGTTTGTCGGTTTTCAGTGACGCAAGCGCGGTTTTTATTGAGAAGAACGCAATAACCACCACAACCACCATAAAGAACATGGTCAGACCCGCATCAAGCCGATTGTTGAATACCAACTGTGCCAACTGGGATTCAGTGTACTGAGGAGGAATATTACCACTGTCAATCATTGCCTGGAACCTATTGGCAACGGCCAGGAAGCCCACTCTGGCATCTTCGCTGAACGATTTTTGCCAGCCGGCAGTCAAGGTACACACCAGCAACCACGAGGTAGGTACCAAGGCTACCCATGCGTAACGCTGTCTTTTCATCTTGAACAGAACAACGGCACACAGTGACAACGCCATCGCTGCCAGCATCTGGTTGGCGATACCAAACAGTGGCCACAGGGTATTAATTCCACCCAACGGATCCACCACGCCCTGATGCAGGAAATATCCCCACGCCATTACGCATAGCGCAGTTGCAATGAGGTTGGCTGGCAAAGAGTCAGTTTTCTTCATCGACGGTGCGAACACACCCAGCAGATCCTGCAGCATAAAGCGTGCTGCTCGGGTACCCGCATCAACGGCGGTCAGGATAAACAGTGCTTCAAACAGGATTGCAAAGTGATACCAGAAAGAGATCTCCATCAGGCCACCCAGCGCCCCGTGCAGAATATAGGCCATCCCTACAGCCAGCGTAGGTGCACCGCCCGCACGTGAGATAATGCTCTGCTCGCCGACCTCATTGGCGATCGTTTGCAGGGTTTCAGGTGTTACCTGGAAGCCCCAGCCGCTGACTACGGAAGCTGCGGAAGCCACCACATCAACGGTGCCTGCCGGTGCCAGAACTGCCAGCGGACTGTTCATGGCAAAGTATACGCCTGGATCAATTACGCAGGCCGCAACCAGCGCCATGATGGCAACGAAAGATTCCATCAGCATGCCGCCATAACCGATAAAGCGAGCCTGATTTTCGTTGGCCAGCATTTTCGGCGTCGTCCCGGAGGCGATCAGCGCGTGGAAACCAGAGACGGCACCACAGGCGATGGTGATGAACAGGAACGGGAACAGATTACCAGTCCAGACAGGACCAGTACCGTCAACGAACTTGGTCAGCGCAGGCATTTCCAGCATAGGCCGAACGACCAGAATACCGATTGCCAGACCGACTATCGTGCCGATTTTCAGGAAGGTAGAGAGATAATCACGCGGTGCCAACAGCAGCCATACAGGCAACACGGCAGCGACAAAACCATAGCCGACCAGGATCCAGGTCAACTGCACACCGGTGAAATCAAAATAAGGTGCCATGGCTGGATTTTCGGCCACCCATCCGCCAGAGATGATGGCGAAAATCAGGAAGACCAGCCCGATAATGGACACCTCACCGATGCGACCAGGACGGATATAGCGGG
Source organism: Edaphovirga cremea (assembly GCF_003332275.1). Classification (GTDB taxonomy): domain Bacteria; phylum Pseudomonadota; class Gammaproteobacteria; order Enterobacterales; family Enterobacteriaceae; genus Edaphovirga; species Edaphovirga cremea. The sequence goes on from NZ_QOVA01000001.1 coordinate 294,344, forward strand.
TATAGATTCCCATAAACAGCGCCAGCGGAATGGTAAAGGCGACGGTATAGGTTCCCCATGGGCTATGGGTGAGGGCTTTTACGACGATCATTGCCAGAACGGCCAGAATGATCACCATAATCATAAAGCAGGCAATCAGGGCAATGACCCCAGCGGTATTTCCCATCTCATCTTTGACCAGCTCACCCAGTGAACGGCCATCGCGACGGGTCGAGACGAACAGCACCATAAAGTCCTGCACAGCCCCTGCAAATACTACCCCTGCCAACAACCACAGCATGCCAGGCAGATAACCCATTTGCGCGGCCAGTACCGGCCCGACGAGCGGCCCCGCCCCAGCAATTGCCGCAAAGTGGTGACCAAAGAGGACTTTCTTGTCGGTAGGGACGTAGTCGAGGCCATCGTTATGACGTATTGCGGGTGTCATACGCGTGGAGTCGACGGAAAGAACGCGTTCCGCAATAAAGAGAGCGTAATAGCGATAGGCGATCAGATAGACGCAGACCGCAGCAACGACTATCCACAATGCGTTGATTCGTTCACCACGGTTTAGCGCAATGTACCCGAGGGCAAATGCACCCACGATTGCCAGTACTATCCATATTGCGTGTTTTTTTATATTCATGAGTATGAGTCCAACATTATTATTACAACCAGAGGTGTTTTACGTTTCACGTTAAAAACATATCAACTCTATATTGGTAATGTTGCTTATGCAGAGTCCTCATGGCATCTAATTGTTCAGATTGATACGTGGATCACTCGAATTGTAATAAATCATGTATTTCCTGCGCTTTTCCTGTGCGCTTTCTACGGCTTATCCGCCATTGCGTAAGGTTATTGAAAGCCGTTGTCGCTGTGAAAAAGGGTACATTTCCGTTATATCATATTACGGATTATTCTTAGGGTCAGAGCAATTCCGTTTGGCAAGAACAGTGCTGATTGAGATAAGAATGCGGTCAGGCGAAATTGCCTGACCGCACTGTTTTCAGGAGAGTTTACTAACCGCGGGATGCAACAATGGCATCAGCCACATTGCGCGGAGCCTCGGCATAATGCTTGAACTCCATGGTATACGTGGCTCGGCCCTGCGACATCGATCGCAACGTGGTGGAATAGCCGAACATTTCTGATAACGGCACTTCCGCCCTGATGGCCTTGCCGCCACCGATCATTTCTTCCATGCCCTGCACCATACCGCGGCGCGAAGAGAGATCGCCCATCACATTACCGGCATACTCTTCCGGCGTTTCAACTTCAACGCTCATCACCGGTTCAAGGATGACAGGACTGGCTTTTCTCGCGGCTTCTTTGAAACCAAAAATTGCCGCCATTTTAAACGCCAGTTCGGACGAATCGACTTCATGGTACGAGCCAAACGTCAGCGTAACTTTGACATCGACCACCGGATAACCGGCCAGGACACCGTTGTTTTGCGCCTCGATGACCCCTTTCTCTACCGCGCCGATAAATTCACGTGGTACAACCCCGCCTTTGGTGGCGTCAACAAAAGAGCAACCGGTGCCTGCGGGCTGCGGTTCCAGAGTAAAGACGACGTGGCCATATTGGCCTTTCCCTCCAGACTGACGGACAAATTTGCCCTCAACATCCGTGACTTTTTGTCGCACCGTTTCCCGATAGGTGACCTGCGGTTTACCAATATTGGCTTCTACACCGAACTCGCGTTTCATACGATCCACGATAATTTCCAGATGCAGTTCCCCCATCCCGGAGATGATCGTTTGTCCCGATTCTTCATCCGTGTGGATACGGAACGAAGGATCTTCAGAGGCCAGACGTTGCAGGGCGATGCCCATTTTCTCCTGATCGGCCTGAGTCTTGGGTTCGATCGCCTGAGAGATAACCGGTTCCGGAAACTCCATTTTAACCAGTGTCAGCACGGCGTTAGGGTCGCACAGGGTTTCACCGGTGGTCACTTCCTTAAGGCCGACACAGGCCGCGATATCACCTGCACGAATCTCATCAACCTCGATGCGCGTATTGGCGTGCATCTGCACAATACGCCCAATGCGCTCTTTCTTGCCGCGAATCGGGTTATACACGCTGTCACCTTTACTCAAAACACCCGAGTACACGCGAACAAACGTCAGTTGCCCCACATAGGGATCCGTCATCAGTTTGAACGCCAGCGCGGAAAACTTCTCGCTGTCGTCAGCGTGGCGAACCACTTCATTGCCTTTCTCATCTGTACCGATCACCGGCGGAATATCCAGCGGGGATGGCATGAGTTCGATGACGGCGTCCAGCATGCGCTGTACCCCTTTGTTTTTAAAGGCACTGCCACATAGCATGGGCTGGATCTCGCCAGCAATGGTGCGGATGCGCAAGCCGAGGGTAATTTCGTCTTCGCTGAGCTCGCTGCCTTCAAGGTACTTGTTCATCAACTCTTCATTGGCTTCCGCAGCGGCGGAAATCATTTTCTCGCGCCATTCATTGGCTTGCGTGAGCAGATCCGCTGGGACAGCTTCATAGGAAAACTTCATCCCCTGGGATTCCTCATCCCACAGGATGGCTCTCATTTTCCGTAAATCCACGACGCCAACAAAATGATCTTCACTGCCAATCGGGATAACGATCGGGACTGGATTGGCCTTGAGGCGATCGATCATCATCTGGCGAACGCGGAAAAAGTCAGCGCCGGGGCGATCCATCTTATTGACGAAAGCCAGACGCGGAACACCGTATTTATTGGCTTGACGCCAGACCGTCTCGGATTGTGGCTGTACGCCACCGACCGAGTCATACACCATGACTGCGCCGTCAAGTACCCGCATGGAACGTTCGACTTCGATAGTAAAATCGACGTGCCCTGGGGTATCGATAATATTGATCCGATGCTGGGGATAGGTGTGATCCATACCGCGCCAGAAACAGGTCACCGCAGCAGACGTAATGGTAATGCCACGCTCCTGTTCCTGAGCCATCCAATCGGTCGTCGTCGCACCGTCATGCACCTCACCTAGCTTGTGACTCACGCCGGTATAAAAGAGGATGCGCTCGGTGGTCGTGGTTTTACCGGCGTCGATGTGTGCGGAGATACCGATATTTCGATAGCGTTCAATGGGAGTTTTGCGTGCCATATAACGTCCTTACAAGATGATGGCTACTTCATGATCCTCCCATGGAAATATGACTTCTATTTTTTCCACGGAAGGTTGTTGTTCGCGACCAGTATAGTACAATTGTACGAGTATACACGAACAATTTTTGTTTAAGGAAAAATGCAATCCTGGGCCTGTGGTCGAGTCAAGGTTCTGCGGCACGTTCAGCGTTGCATCAGAATTGGAGTTTAGGCTATATTTCTGCGCCGGAATGTGTCCGGTCAATGTGGCACAAGGAAAAGCGCTACCTTGGATTCGCGTCAACTATCAAAAAAACAGGAGCGTTATGGCAGCCCATCACCCTGAAAGAGAACAGATTCGTCTGGAACATGTGCTGACAGCACTGGGGAATCCTTTGCGTCTGGCAGTTGTGCGCAAGTTGGCCAGGGGAGGAGAACACGCCAGTGGAACACTGGTTCATGGGCTCTCGAAATCGACATTAACCCATCATTGGCGGGTATTGCGGGAAAGTGGCGTAATCTGGCAACGACCTGATGGACGTGAAAATTTATTGTCGTTACGCCGTGACGATATTGACGCGCGCTTTCCTGGGTTGTTGGAGGTTTTACTTAATGCCGTTGAGAATGACACCACCACCAGCGAAGCGACGGCAAAGCATTTGCCCGAACAGAGGGATCAATAAAACAAGGTAACGACTGAACGTTTTCTCATGTTTATTTTGGGGCAGTTTTATCTGCCCAGCGCGCCTGCTTAATGAAAAGCTTCACATCAATACGCCTCACGCCAATAATCCCTCAAATTCTTGCGATGATTAACTCGCCTATCAAAATAAACAAAAGATTCAATAAAAAATAATTATCCTGCGTAACTGAGGATTATTCACTCCTGATTTCCCGGCATTTTGGCAGCAGAAAATACTGTCTGTTTGCAGGAAGAGTGTTGCCTGTTTTCATTATTTCTTGTGTTCTGCCATAAAATCACCTTGTATTTATCACTTTATGTTTTAACTTAGGGTAAGTTATGTTTATTTTATGTTAAAAAAATCTTAACTCATTGATGAGTATGGATCTTAAAGTTAGAAGACTATGAAATTTAATATTAATAGTATTCACGTAGACGTTAATAATCCTTGTTAAAGGGCGTTAATGGTAATAATTTTAGAATTTAGTTCTTAATATTATCATTTCTCAATTTATTATTCCGTATAAAGACAAATATCAGTATATTGATCTGACAAGAGAGGTGGGCTCTCTTCGGCAATACACACAATTGATCGCAACTGCATTGGTCGAAAATGCATTAGTTGAAAATGAATGTATGACCGCAACTATTTCAAGGACTAACCATGTTTAATACCAAGAAGAATGTTCTTATTATCGCTATGTCAGCATTTATGTCTGCTTCAGCGTTTGCCGATACACCAGTAGGTGCTGACCAGGGTTCAGGCCGAATTCATTTCACCGGAACTATCATTAATGCCCCTTGTTCCGTGGCACCTGGGGATGAAGATATCAACGTCGATATGGGTCAGATAGCGAATAAGGTCCTTGAGACCGGCAATAAATATTCTCAAAACGTAAATTATACCATTCATCTGCAAGATTGTGATTTGGCCTCACAGACCGCGGGTGATGTGGAATATCCGGCAATGTCGAAAGTGGCCGTGACTTTTGGCGGTACAGCAGACAGCAGTGTCTCTGAATTGGTCGCTAACACCGGCAGTGCAAGAGGTGCTGCTATTCGTTTGATCGATGCCAATGGTGATTTACTGAAAGTGGGTGACTCATCCAAAGATATCAATCTGGTTACGGGTAATAATGAGCTGGTTTTTGCCGCTCGCGTTGAAGCCAATAACCAGGCGGTTTCTACCGGTACTATCGTTTCCCAAGCTACTTACGCACTGAACTATAAATAAATTTTCAGATTCAATGCTATTTAATACCCCTGATAATCACTGTTAACGCCAATGTGGCTTCATATATGAAGGGTATTGGGGGAGGAAACTCCCCTTACTCTGGCATGCTCAATAACACTCCCAGGCATTATTCAAAGCTGAGTTCTGGATTACTTTTAAAAAATAAAAAAGTGATTTTACCATGTATTTTACATTGAATGGGATCTCAATGATTTTTAAGCTGGCACGGTTGGTTATCTTAGCAGCTGCTGGAGTTGTTATCTCTCCGGGGAGTCAGGCAATCGAATTCAACGTGAATATCATCGATGCCAACGATCGCGAAAACATTGATCTTTCACGATTTGAAGTGGCGAACTATATTCTGCCCGGAGAGTATCTTCTGGACGTCGTGGTGAATGGCCATGTGCTACCTGAACAGAGTCTAATAAAATTCTTAGCCACGGAAAATGAAAAGAACAGTAGGGTGTGCCTTACGCCTTTATTAGTCGATCAGTTCGATTTGATTGAGGAATTTCGTTCATCGTTGACTGCGTGGCACGGCAACGAATGTCTCTCGCTGGATCAAGAGCCTGAGATTACTGCGCGATACGATCAGGAGAAACAAACCCTGACGATGACGATACCTCAGGCGTGGCTTAATTACCGCGACCAGAATTGGGTTCCACCTTCACAATGGGACGACGGTGTACCCGGTTTTTTATTGGATTATAATTTGCTAGGCAGCAAATTTGTTCCGGAGCAGGGCGCACGCTCAACCAATTTCAGCAGCTACGGAACCACCGGTATCAATATAGGCGCGTGGCGAGTACGCGGGGATTACCAATATACCAACAGCCATTCGTCGGAAGGGCCAGTGAGTGACCAGTTTACCTGGTCGCAATTCTACCTTTATCGAGCGTTGCCCGCATTGGGTGCAAAGTTAAGTGGTGGGCAAACCTACTTTAACTCGGACATTTTTGATTCATTCCGCTTTGTCGGGGTGTCGCTTAACAGCGATCAGCGCATGTTGCCGCCGTCACTGCGTGGTTACGCGCCACAGGTTACCGGGATAGCGAGAACCAATGCGCGAATCATTATCAGTCAAAACAGCCGGATTATTTATCAGGCCAACGTGCCGCCGGGGCCGTTTGTTATCCAGGATCTGAGCGAGGCTGTACAGGGCGCACTCGATGTTCGTATTGAAGAGGAAAATGGCAGCGTGACCTCTTTTCAGGTCAGTACGGCGACAATTCCTTTCCTGACGCGAAAAGGTGCTATTCGGTTTAAAACCGCGATGGGCAAACCGACGATTGGGCGAAATAATCACGCAATCGATCCTGCTTTCTACAGCGGGGAGCTTTCCTGGGGTGTGCTGAATAACCTGTCGCTATACGGCGGTGCGATCGCGACCAATGGTGACTATCAGGCGCAAGCGCTGGGTTTGGGGCAAAACTTGCAGGATTTTGGTGCCATATCTTTCGACGTTACGCGCTCTGCTGCGACGTTGCTGCACCAAAACAGACAGACGGGATATAGCTATCGCGCAAATTACGCCAAACGTTTTGATTCCACAGGGAGTCAGATTACCTTCGCTGGATACCGTTTTTCAGAGAGAACGTTTATGTCGTTGAATCAGTTTCTCGACAAAACCAGCGGGAATACCTACTCAAGAGATGATAAGCAAACTTACACCATCACGGCGAATCAGTACTTACCCTGGCCGGATATTACGCTCTACCTGTCAGCCACACACAAAGTGTATTGGAATGACACATCGACAAATAATTACAGCATGTCGGTAAGCAAGATATTTGATATCGGCCAATTAAGAGGGATCGCGGCAACATTGTCTGCCAGCAAACTGAAATACCGCTATCAGGATGAGAATCAGATGTTTCTCTCCTTCAGTTTACCCCTCTCTACGGGGCAGCAGATCAGTTATGACGCACAGAATAATTCAACCGGTGGTTTCAGCCAGACAGTCTCTTATTACAATAGCCAGGACATGAATAACAGTTGGCGGGTAAGTGCGGGAGGCAGTAGCCCGGATATACAGCAAGGGAATGGGGTATTTCGCGGTAATTATCAGCATAACTCGCCGTATGGGCAATTGGGCCTGAATGGCAGCGTCAAGAATAATGACTATCGCTCAACCAGCGCCAACTGGTACGGCTCATTTACTGCAACGCCTTATGGGGCAGCATTACACCAGAGCAGTGTCGGTAATGAACCAAGAATGATGTTGGCTGCGGGGGTGAAAGGAATACCGGTGAATAACGGTTCAGGAATCACCAACGATTACGGTATTACCGTCGTTAATGGCGTGTCCAGTTATCAGACGTCGGACGTTCGGATTGATGTCAATAATCTCCCTGAGGATGTCGAGGTTTACAGCTCGGTTGTCAGTAAAACCCTGACCGAAGGTGCGATTGGTTACCGCAAGATTCGCGCTATAAAGGGCCAGCAATTGATGGCGATTATCCGGTTAACGGATGGGAGCTATCCACCACTTGGGGCTGCCGTAATGGATGACAGTACGGGAGTTGAAGCCGGATTAATTGGCGACGGTGGATTGACCTATCTGGCAGGTATTTCAGCAGAGAAAAATCTGACAGTACGCTGGGGAGATAATACGCAATGCCATATTAGCGTACCCGATAACCATTCGCTTTTATCCGGTCAGGTTCTATTGCCATGCCAATAATATCAGGCGTCATAAGTACAAAGTTTTATTATGGGAAAGAAAAAATGAAACAGGGAAACCCCTCTTTACTCTTTGCAATACTGATTTTTACCGTGGTGTTATGCAGCAATGCCTTTGCGGCGATTAATCTGGATAGAACACGGGTGATATTTGGCAGTAATGATAAGTCAGTCAGCGTCACACTCGAAAATCAGAGCAAGAGTTTGCCTTATTTGGCACAAGTGTGGATTGAGGATGCCAAAGGGGAAAAAATTACCCGTCCGCTGGTGGCACTGCCGCCGATGCAGCGTATTGATTCAGGTCAAAAGAGTCAGGTGAGGATCCTGCAACTGCCGGACACGGCGGCATTACCGAAAGATCGCGAGTCGCTGTTTTATTTCAATGTCAGAGAAGTTCCGCCGAAGAGCGATCTGGCCAATGTTATGCAGGTCGCCATTCAAAGCCGGGTAAAACTCTTTTTCCGACCGACTGCCATTGCACCGAAGCAAGGGGATATCTGGCAGGAAAAGATAGCGATAACGACGCAAGTTGGGGCGGTGAAAATAACTAATCCGACACCCTTTTATATCACCCTCGGCTACTTGAGTAAGGACAACGGTGGCAATTTCCCTGGTTTTGATAGCGCGATGATTGCCCCATTCGCCAGCGAAACGATTAGCACCGGAGGCTATAGCGGTGAGCGGTACAGTATCGGCTATATGGATGACTACGGCGGTTTGCAGGTCAATGAATATCAGTGCCGAAGCAGTCAATGTGAATTGATTAAAACCAGAAAGACCAGATAAAAGCGGGAGGGGCATGAGGCTAAAGCAACAATTGCGCCTATTGGGATAGGCTCTAAGCCCGATTTTTAATCAGGATAAAAAATGCATATTCAAAGAAAAAGGTGTTCTCTGCGCCAAATAACGCTATTTCTCAGCCTCTTATTTATGAGCCGGATTGTCTGGGCTCTGGACTGCGTTGAACAGGGAACGGGTTTAGTTAATATGCCGCCAATAACTGTCGGTCAACTTGCGATACCATCAAATGTTCCTGTAGGGACAAAAATATGGGAATCCAATGATATCAGTATGACCGCGTATTGCGATAATGTCCTCGGCACCATAACCGATGTCGTCCATTTTTACTTCAACCCAAAATCCCAATCCTTAGGTTATGGGCTTAAGCTTGGTGTGAGTTATAACGGCCAGGATCTCGAGGAGAACGCACAGCGTTTGAGTACCGGCAGCAGTCCAATTGTCAGAGGGCAGAATGTCACTGTTCCTGTCTCTTTTCGACTTTATATAAAGTTGGATGGTAACGCCCCCTCCAATGGTAACTATGTTGGGGACGATCAATTCACTGTATTCCAACTTGATGGGAGTCGTGGTCTGAATCAATCCGGCAATGCAAGAAACGTAAAATACACACTTTCAGGACTCAAAGGGATACGATTTCTGGCCTGTGGTTCGGATCTACAGGTCTACCCTGAGTCGCAAATAGTCGATTTCTCCAGTATCCAGAAAAATAGATTAAGTGAAGGTTCTGGCGTCAGTTTACCTTTTTCAATTAAAGCAATAAAACAGGGTTGCACGGACAATTTTTCCCTTCAAGCCGAGTTTTCCTCCCCCAGTCCGTTGATTGGTGATAACGCCATCGACCTGCAAAATGGGGCGAAACTAATGTTATACAATGATTTGCAACAGGCTATTCGATTTGAACACTACGATAACTTTGCAGAATTAAACAACGTCAACGAAGTGACTAAAGAGTTTACGGCAACACTAAGTGCGATCCCCGGCAGGGAAATAACCCTTGGTCAGTTTGATGCATCAGTCATTGTGAAAATTAATTACTATTAACTAAAGGGATATTATGACAGGAAGATCAGAAACCCAGGGGTGATTAAAACACTTCCCGATCTGTATTTGAAATAAGGCAAACCTGGCGTAAATGGGTTGGCAAAGGTGGGACAATAATGGAATTCATGAAGAATGCCAGATTGCGGGCAAAAGCACTGGAAGATCCCCAAGTTCATTATGATGCTCAAGAACCTGTAGAAGATATTGAACTGGAAGATATGCTGCAAAGAATGCGGGAAGAAGCGGGATTAAGTCAGGCTGATGTAGCGAAAAGATTGGGAGTGACGCCGCCAGCGGTTAATCGTCTCGAAAAGAGACCGGCACATGCCAGTTTCCGGACCTTGAAACGCTATGCCTTGGCATGTGGTTTTAATTTTTACTTTTATTATAAATAACCGCCCGGTACTTTGGTTCATTTCAAAAGATATAACGATAAACACACATCACAACAGGTGATTGATTATTGGCTATCAAAATCGTGTTTTTGGTGTATTTGTTAATAACGAGAGTATCCCTGTGACCGAGGACGAAGAGGCTGTTAAACATGACAAGACTTGCCAGAACTTTATCAATGTTATCTACACCATCAATATCAATTCGTTTACTGGTAAACGTATAAGTATGTTGTTCTCTACTCTCTACTTTATAATTAAAGTAGACATTCCTTTGGATGGTTTTTTTGTCTATTGTTTCATCCATTTCATTATATAAGGTTGCTGTGCCGCTTATTGAATAGAGAATTTTATTGGCGTCTAAAAATGAAAAGTAAATGGTTGCGTTCATTGTAACCCGCTTGTCGTTATAGATGCCTTCGACAAGCATATTACCGCGGCAGCCATAGTTATAAGCAAGATCATTACTGCTGGTTTTTGCAGAAAATATTGTATGGATAGCATATGCTATCAACATTATTGTACCCAGGATAAGAGGGAGTAATATAGCCGCTGCCTTTACTTTAATCATCGAATTTCCTGTTGTTACTATAATAGCTTACGCATAATTCTATATTGTGGCTATTGCCAACCTCACATTTGGCCATGAATTCTCTTGAAGAGCCGGTATCAATGGGTGAAAGAAGGGATTCGGTGTGAAATACGATAATATCATTACCTTGACAGCTTACCTTCTTTTTGTCTATGAAGGATTTGGCCGACTCGATGAATTTCTGCTCACTGTGTACGGGAATCGGGTTTGATGAATACACATTGCACTCTCCAAGCGTTGCAACAAAAAGATTGTTTGAGATATGCTGACGATCGAATTTTATAATTATCAGGGAGGAGAGTAAAGATAATATCAGGCAGCCAAGCACATAGATAATTAACGGGAATTTTAAAAATCCAATGTCTTTTTTGTTTAACGTAACATCAGCAGATTCCGCGAATTTTACAGTATCGAGAGTATTTTCAACCGGAGGTAAAGGAGGGGAGAGTGGTTTTTCCAGTATGTCTGGTTCGCAGTGGATTTTTACGTCGATCTCTTTTTTGAGAAGAAATCCAACTTTAGGGACAGTGACAATGAGTTCCGAAGTAATACCCAGGCTGGAAATCACTTTTCTCAGTTTACTGATGCAATGATTAAGATTGTTGTTGCTTGAAATTAAACCATAATCATCCCAGACCTTTTGAAAAAGAGTTTCCCGCATGACGACAATACCCTGCTGCTCAATGAGTAATGCCAAAATACGACGAGCTGGATTAGAGATGACAACTTTCTCTTCGCTATTATCCCGTATAACGAGCGTATTTTCATCCGTATTGAAGAGTATATGATTTTCAATTACATAAATCATCCATTAGCCGTCCTTATCTTTCCTGCAATGCATTTCCTACTATTCAAAAAATAGTATGCAGTCAACATACTTTGTCTCTTTTCTCGCCTCTTTTTCTGAAGGCTTTGTGTCAGTATAAACTGATTCGATTATAAAAAAGAAATTCTTGTAAGTTTATTCTTAATCCAATAAATATTTATTCAGAGCGAAGCAGGCGTTAAATGCGGAATATTGAATGGAGCGAAGAAGGGTTTCCGCTTACATTTTTTATCGTCTGTCATGAGGAGTTTTGTCTATTTATTAAGCGCATATAGGTCAAATAGCGACCATTTTATGAGATTAATCGCCGGTTTGCGAAGCAGGGCAATGCGGAGAATATCCCTTGTTGCTGGTTTTTTTGGGGCAGGGGAGTTTTTCCGGGCCAGAAGGTTTTGGAGGAACGCCGTTACGTGATCCTATGGGGATAGAAGAACGCTACTGGTTTAAGACGAGGAATGAAAACTGGCAGTAAAACGGGCCAGAAGATTCTGGCCCGTCATCAGGGAATCACAATCAGAACTGGTAGACCAGACCGGTAGCAACAATGTTGTCGGTGCTGGTGCCGCTAGCGCGGGTAAAGTCATTTTTGTCCAACAGATTGATTTTGTAGTCAACGTAGGTGGACATGTTTTTGTTGAAGTAGTAAGACGTGCCGATATCCAGATATTTCACGACCTTCTGCGTACCGTAGTTAGCGACGTTTTTTGCTTCAGATTGTACGTAGGCAATGGACGGGCGCAGGCCGAAATCGAATTGGTACTGTGCAACGACTTCCAGATTCTGTGCTTTATCGGCAAAACCATAAATTTCACTGGTTTTGTTGCCGATGCGGTTAGCGTTGTAGCTCTGGGTATACATTGCTGCCAGATAGACATTGTTCGCGTCATATTTCAGACCGGCGCTATATGCCTCTGCGTTGCTTCCGCGGCCCAGAATAGCGGCATTGTTGGCACCATTTTGCTCACTGGTACGCTTGGAAGAGAAGTAAGCACCCGCTGCGCTCACGCCATAACCCAAGTCGTAAGTGGCAGACATACCGTAGCCATCACCGTTTTGTGCCTGAACATCGCGGCCATTGTTGGTTTCTGTGGCACTGCCGTTTTTGCCCTGATACTGGACAGCCACATTCAGGCCATCGACCAGACCAAAGAAATCGCTATTGCGGTAGGTCAATAAGCCGTTGCTGCGCTGGAACAGGAAGTTGTCAGCGCCATAGGTATCACCACCGAACTCTGGCAGAACGTCAGTCCAGGAAGAGACGTCGTACATTACGCCGTAGTTACGACCATAATCCAGTGAACCGTAGTTGGCGAATTTCAAACCAGCGAAACCGACACGGGTAAAGTTATTGTTGGCTTCGTTTTCAGCCTGATTCAGATTTGCCTGATATTCCCACTCGCCGTAACCGGTCAACTGATCGCTGATTTGGGTTTCACCACGCAGGCCAAAACGCATGTAAGACTGATCGCCATCAACATTCTTATCACTTGAGAAATAGTGAAGGCCGTCAACTTTACCGAACAAATCCAACTTGTTACCGTCTTTATTGTAAATTTCAGCAGCGCCTGCTGAGGTTGCCATCAGTAAAGCCGGGACTGCCAGAGAAAGTACGCGAAGTTTCATTATCAATATCCTCGTTAAGATTAAATTTTTCATAACTATTAGAATTTTTTAACAGCGTTTGGCATAAGCACTCTAAAATTCTTGATTACGTAAGCCCAACGCTGCTGGGGGTGAAAAATAAAACATTTAGGAAAGGTTGGGCAAGGGAAATATCCAGCAATAAAGTTTCGTTTAAATTCCGTTTAGGAAAAGCTTCTTTATGAAGTAAACTTCTGAATTAAACAAACATCTCTATAAAATATTATTTGTTTTTTTATTTTCTGCGTGACCACGCATGCGCGCAATACCATGTTTTGTTTTTTATTTATTGGTTGTTTTTCAGCGCGTTATGCGGGGTTTGTTTGCCTGAGGCTGAGGTGTTATTTAAATGTAGAGTGATGGCTGCTGAAATTAAATTACCAATGTAATAGCTCATTTAGACTATGTTTAATAATCATGTGGTAGAGCATCTGTAATATTCCCCACATCGATTTTCATTGGCTGGGAAATTAAAACCGCGGTATAAATCAGTGCACAAAGAAGTGAGTGGATAACCCTTTACGTACAATACTCCTCATGACTACCATGGATGTAATTCATCGTATTTGAGAGCTCTGTATCTAAACCAGTAGCCACCTCGTAAAAAAGCGATTGCATAGATCACCCTCGAAGACATGTAATGGCCTGTAAGCAGAACAGCGATCATTGCCTGACTGAATGGTGAATTCGCAGTGCTATCGATTTTTAACCACACTGCTGCGGGTACTGATTTTTGGTAAAGAACCTTTCGCCCTGCTTTACATCCGGTTTTTCTATTATTGCTCATGATTGCAGCAATTAACTGTTACTAATCAACCACCCGCGTATATTTACCCTATTTTCATTACTGGTAAATGACCTTTGCCTCATTTGGTGATAAAATATACACCCTTCGTTTCACAATGGCTTTAAAATCGAGGACATCATGGATACCGTCACTGGCAAAATCATCAAAACCCCTAAACGTGTGAAAAACGACGCAGGTCGTGCAATGGTGGTAGCAACTATTCAGGTTGAAACCCAAAAGCGCAGCGCTTACCCAATGCGTGTCATTGGCTTTGATCTGCAGGCGCTTGAGTTGATGTTGTGCCACTATGGCCAGCGTCTGACCGTTAGCGGTTCCACGCAATACAGTCAGGGTTATGAGATGACCGCCGTTCAAATCGGTGCCTGATCTTCAGTTCCGAAAATTCTTTTATCTTTACCTTTAAATCGTGTCAGAACCACTCGCCGGGCTTTTTGCCCGGGTTCTGCTCGGGTTGGGCTTTCTGATAAATACCGGGCTTTCTGTATTTTTTATCCGCAAACACCTGCTGGCTCACTATTGCATTGCCTGAATTAATGATAGGTTGATTATTATCAATCAGGTTGCAGGGTCTATATGAAAAATCTAGTCGCAGATTTGCTGATAAAACTCTCCAGGATTGAAGTGGATGCGAAAGATCTGACTGCTCAGGTAGAAGCGCAGGCGTTGGTTATTGCTGGCATCATTTTGGTTCTCGATAAAGAACTGGCGGATAATGTGTCCAGCACCATCAATAATGCCATTGTTTCTGCTGTAGATGAGTCATCTGAAGACATCATGACGTCGGATGTTGAGCTTCTGCACGAACACATAGATCGTTTGTTTTCTTTGCCTCGCATCGTGGAAAAAAACACCTGATTCTCTGCCGCCTCGATGTCCTGCATTGGGGCGGCAAAGTGTTCCATAACGACTTCACGGTGGGTACGGCTTAGGTAACGAAAAATAAATGCAATTCGCCATCAAGGTTTATGCCGGTTCTCTGCCCTGACTTCTGTCAGTTCGCTGAGCGGGTGCATGGAAATACCGCTGCCTCCCCAGTCAACCATTGCCCAGGGATGTCGCTCTTTAGAAATTAGCGAGACCACTCGCCCGGTAATTTCACCTGTCGCGTGTTTGACCAACGAATTGATAGTAATCGCCATGTTTACCTCTGCTTGATTTGCATAACAAGGCTTTCTCAATAGCCTGCAATTACGAAATATCCTACGTCAGTCCCGGCAAGAAAAATTAACATACTGCAATATTTTGTCGATGTGGCGTCCCCTTTCTTTTGAATCTACGCTTGTTGCCAGTCAGATGCCAGAATTCCAAAATAGGAAATATCTTCAAGATGTCCCTTGATGTTCAGGTGCTGACGACGCTCTCCCTCAAACTGCATTCCACAGTTAATCATCACGTTGGCTGAGGCTTTATTTTTGCTCAGGCAGTGGCCGTCAACCCGATTGAGTTCAAGGGAGGTAAAGGCATGATTAATCATGACCATAACGGCTTCGCAGCAATAACCCTGTTGCCAAAAGTCTGTTCCCAACCAATAACCCAACTCTGCTCGGCGATGAAAAGAGGAGATGTCTGAAAGGCTGACTGCACCAATTAAAGTTTGGCACTCTTTGAGTTCTATCGCCAATGCCAACAAACGGCATTCCCTGTAAGCCTGTTGATGGCTGGCAATCCAGCGTGCGGCCAAACCATTCGGATAAGGGTGGGGTATGCGTGCTGTCATGCTGGATACCACCCGATTACCAGCCAGCAATTCTACACGCGGCGCATCCGCAGTGTTGAAAGGTCTCAGGGTCAGTCTGGATGTTTGTAATATAGGCATGCTCATAGTTGTAGGTATCCTTACTCATAGCTAATGAGACGTGTCTCGGGTTGAAGCACTATAAATAAATAGCACCGACTTCGAGAAAATAGCAGCGTCACAAAAAATAACAACAGATTGATTACTGTGAGAAAGCTTGAGTATAGGTGTTCAATTGCCGGTTGCCGCAATTTTAAGTTCTGGCAACATGTTTTGTGGTGATAAAAGTGGTGGTGCATGAGTTCTAATCGGGTGGGGGCTTGATATCAGTCGAATACGCTGACGCTATGGCTGGTAAAAGATCGTTGATTCAGACATAGTTTCTTAATCAGACATGGTTTTTTGATCAAACATAGTCTCCCAGGCAGATTCATCTGAGTCACTTTTCTAACGCTGGTGAGCCCTGCGTTTATTACATGCTTACTGAATGGAGAACCTTCGATGTCCTACAGTGTAAAGAGAATTGCCCTCTATACGGTTGCCGCTATCGCTATTCTGGTTGCCGTGGGATGGCTGACCTATACGGTTGTTTATTCAATGGCGCCTTAAAATGAGGCCCCCATTAGGAAGCCTCGGACGATCTCATCATGCCGTGATGGATTTAGCGTCCTCCACGGCGCTACGCAGGCGTGCTTTCATATCACTATAGGATTGCTGGGCATAGTTTTCCGCCCAGCGCTGATCGGCGATCTGCTCCAGTTTTACCGCGCAATATTTGGTTTCTGGCGTTTTGGAGATCGGATCGAGATTTTCCTGCGTCAGTTCATTACATGCGCCAATCCACCATTGATACGTCATGTATACCGCGCCGATATTGATACGCTCGTTAAAGTTGGCACGGCTGATGACTTTGCCTCGGCGTGAACTGACCCAAACCAATTGCTGATCGCGGATACCCAACGCTTCACCATCCTGCGGATGAATCTGCACAAATCCAGGTTCATCGGCCAGGCTTTGCAATGCCGCACAATTACCGGTCATCGAGCGGCAGGAATAGTGGCCGACCTCACGCACGGTGCACAGCACCAGCGGGTAACTGGCATCAGGGGTTTCGGCAGGCGCACGCCATTCGGTGGCGAAAAGCTGGCCCTTGCCGGAAGGGGTGTCGAACTTATTGTCTTTGTACAAATAGGGCGTGCCGGGATGATCAAGCGTTGGGCAAGGCCACTGAATATGGCCCAGCGTGCCCATTTTTTCATAGGTTACGCCATAGAACAGCGGACACAACTCACGCATCTCATTCCAGATCTCTTCGTTATCCTTATAGTGCATCGGATAACCGAGTTCGGTTGCCAACAGACTGATGATTTCCCAGTCACGCTTAACGTCGTATTGGGCTTCAACGGCTTTTTCAAAGCGTTGGAAACCGCGATCTGCGCAGGAGAAGACACCGCCGTGCTCACCCCAGGAGGTTGACGGTAAAATGACGTCGGCCTGCTCGGCGGTTTTGGTCATGAAAATGTCCTGAACCACCACGAACTCCAACTCTTCGAAGGCACCGCGCACCAGGCTCAAATCAGCCTCGGTCTGTAAGGGATCCTCACCCATGATGTAGTAGGCTTTGACTTTGCCTTCATGGACCAGATGCGGGACCTCGGTGATGCGGTAACCAATATCGGGATCCATTTTGTCAGCGTCGATACCCCAGGCTTTGGCGAATTTTGCACGGATAGCAGGATCGGTAACCGATTGGTAGCCGGGAAACTCGTTGGGCAGTACACCCATATCGCAGGCGCCCTGCACGTTATTCTGACCGCGAACCGGGCCGACGCCGACGTTGGCGCGGCCAAGATTGCCGGTCAACAATGCCAGGCTTGCCAGCCCTTTTACTACATCCACAGCCTGGCCAAACTGGGTCACGCCCATACCCCACATGATGGTGGCGGAGGGGGCGCTGGCATAGGTGCGCATTGCCTGACGAATTTGCTGCGCGCTGACGCCTGTCAGATGCTCAACATCTTCCGGTGCATATTTCGCGACCTGCTGGCAGTAAGCGTCGAAACCTTCGGTGTATTTCGATACATAGTCACGATCGTAGAGATTTTCTTCGATCAGTACGTGACCGAAGGCATTCACCAGCGTCATGTTACAACCGTTTTTAATCTGCAAATGCTGATCGGCGATGCGCGCAGTTTCAATGCGGCGTGGATCGCAGACAATAATCTGCGCCCCTTTCTCTTTGGCTTTAATCACCCGGCGGGCGACGATCGGGTGTGAATCGGCGCAGTTATAGCCAAACACCAGCAGGCATTTCGAATTTTCAATATCGCCAATCGAGTTGCTCATCGCCCCATTTCCCAACGCAGTTTGCAGGCCAGCGACGGAAGGGCCATGGCAAACGCGGGCGCAGCAGTCGACATTATTGTTACCGATGACCGCGCGGGCGAATTTCTGCATGACGAAGTTGGTTTCATTGCCGGTACCGCGTGAAGAACCGGTATGCATGATCGAACGCGCACCGTATTTTTGCTTAATCTCTTTCAGGCGGGCTGCGGTGTATTTAATGGCGACGTCCCAACTGACCGCTTCAAATTTCCCCCCCTTTTCACGGCGGATCATTGGTTGGGTCAGGCGCGGGGTCAACAGTTTGGTATCGTTGAGAAAATCCCAGCCATAATAGCCTTTCAGGCACAGTTCTCCCTGATTGGTGACGCCGTTGGCCGCTTCGGCACGGATAATCTTGCCGTTATCGACAACCAGATTCATTTTGCAGCCAGCCCCACAATATGGGCAGACGGTAGTGATTTTTTTCATGTGTTCCACTCCCCTAAAGTACCTTGGGTATTAATAGCGTTAAAACATCAGTGACGAGGTGGTGTCGAGCGCGGCACGACGGCGTTTTTCCGCGTTCATTTCCTGCAACAGGTTGCGATCAACGCAGTGCAACGCATTGGTTGGGCAGGTTTCCATGCAGGCTGGGCCGTTTTCCCGTCCACTGCACAGGTCGCATTTGTGCGCCTCGGCTTTTTCGGTGGTGGACGTCATGACCGCCCCGTTTTGACGAATGACCGGCCGGGTGACGACTTCCATTGCGCCATACGGACAGGCGACGACGCAGGTTTTACAGCCAATGCAGCGCTCCTGCATCACCAACACCATGTCATCCTGGCGGCTGATTGCGCCGTTGGGACAAACGTTGGCGCACGGTGCATCCTCACACTGGCGGCACAGCACGGCGGTACTGACATTGACGCCTTTGATGACATGCAGGCGGGGGGCAAAATTTGCCGAAGTAAGCGCTGAAATATCCTGATCGCTGCTATGGGCCATCACGCATGCGATTTCGCAAGTGCGGCAACCAATGCATTTATTGGGATCAGCGATGATGAACCGGTTCATCATGGTCTCCTGGTTCTTATGTTGTAAGACAGAGGCCGGGTAAGGGGCCTTGCTCAGATTGCATTCCACCTGCAGCTATACATAATCCGTGCCAGTCGTAAGGGTGATTTTTTTATCAAGGGTTACAAAGGGTTGTGGATATAGTAGCGAGTGATGGCTGAGCGGTGACATGGCGACGGTCACCGTCTCGACATGACATCGACACATTTGACGAGTGTCAGGAAGTGGTAGGGTGAGTAAATTCCAGCAAAGTGGGAGCGCTCTGTGTTTCTGATCGGGGAATGAGAGTATTGCAAATAGCCGCCTTCGAGGCGGCTGAAAGAGAGAGGTTTACTGTATGGCGGTTATAGAGAGTCTGGCTCCGCAGGCTGCGGCATAGCGTTCCAATGTCCGCATACTGGCACCGAGAGGATTACCTTCCAGGCGATTAATTGCCGGAGGTTTGATACCTAAGCGTTCAGCTAGCTCGGCCTTGGTAAGTCCGGCTTTTTCCCTCATTTCAAACAAAAGTTGAACCAGTTCCAACTCTTTGTCTGCTTCATCATAAGCTTGTTGTACTTCTGGATTTTGTAGGGCTTTTGCTTTTAATTCGTCAAAAGATACGCTTTTCATTCAGTTAACTCCCGCAAGCGCAAGCGCGCTATTGCTATCTCTTTTGATGGAGTTGCTGGCGTTTTCTTAATAAAAGCCCGCAAAAGGTAAATACGTTCGCCATAAGCATAAGCGTACAACGTTCGGGCTATATCTTTTCCACCAACACGAAGTTCAAATAATCCGCCACCGATGACTTTACTGTGAGGGAGTCGTAAGTTGTTTCCCTCAAATTTTAGACGCTCGATCAATTTGATCATCTGTCCCAGCAATATAGGTGGCAAGCTCAAAATCTCCTGCTCGGCGTCCTCGTGTACAATAACTTCGAACATATCACCTCCCTCAATTGAAGGCGATGCTAACGAGCAGTTAATATTAACGCAATAGTTAATATTAACTTTTAAAGTAAAATTAATCTATATGTGAACGTATTTTATATCAGGAAAATATCCGGTTTTTATCAAGATTTTCTCAACCGTCTGTTGCAGCTATCTACACGTTCCGGCTACACCGACTTCAAGCCGCATAAACCCCCCATCTTCTTGCCAGTTGGGGAGATGCGCGTAGATTTCCGCGACGGCGGTTTTAACTTTTTCGCTCAGCGGGTAGTAGAACGCGACAACATCGGGTTGGATGCCGATGAATGTGACGTCCGGGACATCCTCCCGCAATTGCTGAATCAGCCAGGTGAGCGGCATGTTGTGGGTGGTCATGATAAACATCTCCGCAATGTCATTTTCATCGACAACGCGGATCTCACCAACCGGGAGCCCCATTTCAGTGGCATCGACAATCACCAGCCGCTGGGGCCGGAGTTCGCGGATAAAACCGATATCATTCTCCGGTGCAGCACCGCCATCAATGACCTCCCAGCCAGCGACGGGATTGGCGGCACACAGCTCGGCCAGCAGCGGGCCAGCACCGTCGTCGCCCATCATGCAGTTTCCCACACACAACAGAACATTCGTCGCGCGGGAGGGCGCTGCGTGCTCAGACATTGCGTACTCAGGCATTTCGTATTTAGACATTCCGTGTTCAGGCATAGTGCCTCCTTACCATCAGATAAATTGCCGGTTCGTTCTCAATACTCTGCAACAGGCCGATCAGCTTCTCGCTCCAGGATTTCTGCTCTTCACTCATGTGCACCATCGATTTCGCCAGTGCGCTGGCCAGCAGATGGGTATGGCTGCTGTCGATGCAGATCTCGCCGAAACGCTGCACGCCTTCCAGTTTTCGCCGCGCCTGACCCCCGGCGGGAAGCAGCTCAATCCACTGCTGGAAGCCATCGAGTGGACACTCCAGTTGCGACTTGAGGCAATCGATCACCCCCAGATGATGACCCATGGCGAGGCTGTAATAGATCACTTCCTGCGCCTTGGCAGGCGTGCGTGCCTGATCTTTTTTCTCCTGAACAAACTTGCGGCTCAACGAGTAAAACACCACCCGATGGAGGGTAATTGGCGGGTAATCTGTCGTGAGTTGGCTCATAAACGCTGCTCCCCCTTGGCGACGTCCAGATAGATCTGCTGCAAATTCCCCACAATTTCACTCAGGCGCAGATCGTTTTGCTGCGCAAGATAATGGGCGATCCGTTCGGTGACGGGCCGTTCTTCGTTTTCTGCGACAATCTGCATAAATCGATCGGCGATTTGGCGGCCATAGCGATAACCCGCCATACGCCGCGCTTCGCGATCCAGTAATACGCGCAACTGTTGTGGAATGGCCGGATGCAGGATCGCGGCACGTTGACCCACCGTTTCATCGTGTTGCTGCCCTTTGATTTTTTGATCAAGCAGGCCGAGCGCCATCGCGAAACCGTAGATAGTGGCTGCGGGCGTAGGCGGGCAACCGGGGATATAGACGTCGACCGGGACGATTTTGTCGGTGCCGCCCCATACGCAATAGAGATCGTGGAAAATCCCGCCGCTATTGCCGCATGCGCCGTAAGAGATACAGATTTTTGGGTCGGGCGCAGATTCCCAGGCGCGGATCGCCGGGATGCGCATGGCACGCGTCATCGCGCCGGTAAACAGCAAAATATCGGCGTGTCTCGGAGAAGGAACAACTTTGATACCGAAGCGTTCTGCATCAAACAGCGGTGAAATAGCGGCAAAAATCTCGATTTCGCAGCCGTTGCAGCCGCCGCAGTCCACGCGGTAGACATAGGCGGATCGGCGAATATCTTTCAGCAGCGTTTTTTTCAGTTGCGCGATGTGCTCATCAACCGTAATCGGTATGGGAAGACCATTCTCGTCACGCGGTCCAATCAGGGTCTGGTTCATTATTGAGCTTCCCTATTTAAATAACGACCAACATCAATGCGGCGGGAGTGGGTCAGATTCTGTTGTTGTTTGCAGGACGGACAGGTTTCAAACTGGGCGCGCCGGGTCTCGGCCTGGGATTCGCTCAAATTGCCACTCTGTTGCAGCAGCGCCATGGCGTAGTCGATCTCTTTCTGCGGCGCGTATGGCTTACCGCATTCGCGGCAGTGACAGATGCTGAAATCGGCGCGCTCATAGAGATCTTCCTTGCGCCATACCGCCAGTTCGAACTCCTGGGATAAACGTATTGCCGTCGTCGGGCAGACCTCTTCGCAGCGGGCGCAAAAAATGCAGCGCCCGAGGAAAAACGACCAGCGGATAGTGCCGTTTTCGCTGTCTGTTGCCATCGTCAGCGCGTTCGACGGGCAGGCGTTGGCACAAGCACCACAAGCAATGCACTGGTGGGGGTCGTAAACCGGTTTCCCCCGGAAATTGGGATCGACGTACAACGGGCTGGCCGGGTACGCCACGGTCTGGTTGCCGGTCTTCAGCACTTTTTTGATCAGTTTAAACATCTGAAAGCTCTCTGTTGTAACGGCGGGAATTCCCCACCTCAACCTAAAACGCCGCTGTATTGACAGCGGGATTCGTTACAGCGGGGAATTTTTCCGCTCTATGCCGTAACGCTCGATCTCTTTATAAGGCACGATAATCTGGCTGCGTTTGCGCACATCAATCACCGTGACCCGGTCGGTACAGGAGTAACAGGGATCGAGACTGCCAATGATCAGCGGGGCATCCGATACCGTGTTACCACGCAGCATGTAGCGCAGTGTTGGCCAGTTGGCGTACGTGGCCGCGCGGCAACGCCAGCGGAACAATTTTTGGTTATCGCCGGTCATGCTCCAATGGATGTCGTCACCGCGTGGCGCCTCGGCAAAACCCAGGGCAAATTTGTGTGGGATATAGGTGAAACCTTCTACCGCGAGCGGGCCGCCGGGCAGGTTTTGCAAGCCAAATTCGATGATATCCAGCGAGTTGAAGACTTCATGAATTCGCACTTTCAGCCGTGAAAATACGTCGCACCCGGTTTCGCTGCACAATTCGACCGGCAAGTGGGCATAACCTGCAAAAGGGTGATCGATACGGGTATCGCGCCGGTGTCCGCTGCCGCGAATCATCGGGCCAACGTTGCTGAAATCGCGAGCCACCTGTGGATCGAGCCGCCCAATGCCGACGCTGCGCTGCTCGGTGTTGGGCGTACCCAGCAGAATATCGACCAGATCGCGCAACTCTGCGCGCATCTCGCCGGAGAGCGCGATAGTCTGCAACATATCCTGTTTGAGGATATCCCGGCGGATGCCGCCAATCAGGTTCAATCCATAGGTTTTGCGCGCACCGGTCAGGATTTCGGCCATTTTCATCGATTTTTCCCGCACGCGGAAAAACTGCATGAATCCGGAGTCGAAGCCGACAAAGTGGCAGGCCAGCCCGAGGTTCAGGAGATGGCTGTGCAGGCGTTCAACTTCCAGCAGCACCGAACGGATCATCTGTGCCCGCGCCGGGACGTCAATACCCAGCGCATTTTCAACTGAAGAGGTGTACGCCACGCTGTGGGTAAACCCGCAGATGCCGCACACCCGGTCCGAGAGGAAAGTGACTTCGTTGTAGCCCATGCGCGTTTCCGCCAGTTTTTCCATACCACGATGGACATAAAACAGGCGGTAATCGGCGTCGATAATATCCTCACCGTCAACGAACAGGCGAAAATGTCCGGGCTCATCAGACGTGATGTGCAGAGGGCCAATCGGCACAATGCTGCTGGCTTTTCCCGACTCATTGAGGAAGGGATAGGTTTCCACATCCGTGGTCGGTGCCGGACGCTGACGATAGTCCATGGCATCTTTTCGCAGCGGAAAGAGATCGTCCGGCCAGTCATCGGGCAGCACCAGCCGACGCTCATCCGGCAATCCTACCGGGCGCAGGCCGTACATATCACGCACTTCCCGCTCGCCCCATACTGCCGCTGGAACACGCGGCGTGACGGAAGGGAATTCCAGTGATATCGGGTCCACTTCTGCCCGCACGGTGATCCAGCATTTGACGCCTTGCTCCATTGACAATACATAATAGAGGGCATAATTACCGCACAGCGTGCGTTCGTCGTTGCCAAAAAGTACTGACAGCCAGCCGCCCTGTTGGTAATAGAGCCACTCAACCACCTCAGGCAGCGCATTCAGTTTAATGGTGACCGTGAGCTGTTCATGGGTCTGCCAACTCTCGTCAAGAATGCTGGACGGAAACTTTTCTTGCAACGCAGCCAGATATTCCGTGCCTACGCGGTCTTTATTCATATCACTCATGACTAACGTCCCCTGAAATAGATCGTCTGAAATAGATCGCCAGAAAAATCGCCGATCGCGTTTATAAGATCCCCAATGCTCATCCGGCCACCAGCCACGACACCAGCGCCAGAAAGGCCAAACCGAAACCGGCCCAGGTGGTGCGGGAGGTTTTGAGGAACCGCAGACGGGCGACGCTGTTTTCAATCAGCGCGACCAGCACAATGGCGACCAGCAGTTTTAGCAGGCAGAGAAGCAGTGCAATAAGCAACGCAACCGGCGTGGCGCTGCTGGCTTGGCCAAACGGAATAAACAGCCCAAGGAACATCTGCAAAACCACCAGTTGTTTCAGGCTCATACCCCATTTCACTATCCCCAGCGCGGCACCGGAATATTCGGTCAGTGGCCCTTCCTGAAGTTCCTGTTCGGCTTCGGCCATATCGAAGGGCAGTTTTCCCATTTCGATGAATGTGGCGAACGCGCAGGCCAATAGCGCCAGCAGCAGGGGGAGCGTTGACGCCAGCGGCCAATGCGCGACGGTGAGACTGATGTTGCCCAGATTGGTTGATCCGGCGATGAGCGCAGCGACCCACAGACCGAGCAGCAGAATTGGCTCAACCAGCACGCCCAACACCGCTTCACGACTGGCACCGATACCGGTAAACGTGCTGCCCGTGTCCAATCCGGCGATGATGAAAAGAAAGCGTCCGACCGCAAACAGATAGATAACGGTGATCAGATCGCCGAGAGCGGGCAGCGGTGAAGCCAGGGTTAAAACCGGCAGGGCAGAAGCAATGATCAACAGACAGCCGATGAGTAAAAACGGCATGCTGCGAAATACCAGCCCGGAGGCTTCCGGCGCGATGGTCTGACGTTTAAGCAGTTTGAAAATATCGCGGTATTCCTGCCCGATGCCTGGCCCCACCCGGCTGTGCATGCGTGCGCGGGCAACGCGGGAAATACCGGCCATCAACGGGGCGAGGGCCAGAAGCAGCAGTGCCTGCACAATCGCCAGGGGCCACATTTGTTCATCAGGCATCGGGCCATGAAACATCTGATCGTAGATAAAGGTAAAAGATGTCATTTCATATCTCCTCAGGCGATAACCACAACCAGCAGTATGGCCAGTTCAATCAGCGCCAGTGGACGGCAAAACGCCGCCAATCTGCCGCTATGCACGCGGCTAATCAGCCACTGCGGTGCCAGCAGCGTGCGCAGACGGTAGAGTGGGGCGAACATCACTTTCAGCGGTTGGGCAAATCCGCTGGCGGTCACCACCATTGCTGTCTCGTGCCCATAGCCGCAGGCCCAGGCATCGCCCCGCACCCGGCGCGGTTGGCGCGCGCCGCGATACAGGCTGACCAACACAATGGGCAACAGCGGCAGGGAGAGCAGCAAGACCGCAATCAGCGGCGGTGAAACCCAGGTGGTAGCCAGTGCGCCGGGGAAGATGACACCATGCGCTGCGCCCGCCAGCGCAGGTGCATTGAGCAGGCTGGCGGCGATATTGGCAATCACCGGAATAATCCACGGGGCGCCGATGCCGCACACCAGGCAAAGCATCGCCAGCAACACCACGCTCAGGGTCATCGGCCAGGGGGCTGGACCTGCGTTAGCTGCGGCAGGTGTGCGGGCCGTACCGAGGAACGTTACGCCGAACACTTTGGCGACGCACATGACGGCCAGTGCGCCAGTGACCGCCAAAGCCACCGCCAGCAATGGACCGAACAGACGGCCAATAAATGCCTCGCCCGCGCTGAAAGAGAACAGGGATTGATAGATCATCCATTCGCTGGCGAAACCATTCAGGGGCGGCAACGCAGCCATGGCAAACAATGCAATCAGCATGGAGATGGCTGTCCAGGGCATCAGCCGTGCCAGACCGCCCATTTTTTCCAGATCCTTGATTCCCGTCTGACGTTCAATCTCACCGGCCCCGAGAAACAGGGCCCCTTTGAACAGACTGTGGTTGAGCAGGTGAAACAGACCGCCAATCAGCGCCAGAGAGGTCAGCAACGGGGCATGCAGCGCCACGCCGACCATCGCTCCGCCGATGCCCAGCAGGATAATGCCGATGTTTTCCAGCGTGTGATAGGCCAGCAGGCGCTTGATATCATGTTCCATCAACGCATACAGGCCACCAATAAAGGCGGTTATTGCCGCCAGCAGCAGCACCAGCAATCCCCACCACAGAGGCGGTGCGCCAAGCAGATCCAGGCCGATCTTGATGATGCCGAAAATGCCGACTTTCATCATGGCGGACGACATCAGCGCAGAGATATGCGCCGGTGCCGAAGAGTGTGCCTGAGGAACCCAACCGTGCAGCGGAATGATCCCCGAGAGAATGCCGAAGCCGCCGAGCGCCAGCAAGAAGGCCACCGACTGGATAACGGGGGAGAAGTGCCAGGCGCGCAATTCGCTGAATTGCATTGTGCCGCTGGCGTGAAACAGCACGGCAAACGCGGCAACCAGCAGCAAGGTACCCACGCGGGAGAACAGGAACTGATTCAGTCCGGCGCGAATACTTTTGGCATCCGCCTGCTGAATAATCAGGAAATAGGCGCACAGCGAGAGGATCTCGATAAGTATCAGCAGGCTGAGGGCGTTATCCGCAACGACGGTCGCCGTCATGGCCGCGACAAAGAGATTGCTCAGGCAGCCAAGGCGACCGCGTCCTTTCGCCGGTAGCCCCAGCAGGGCGGGAAGGGCGTAAAGTCCGCAGAACAATGCGGTCAGTGATAGGGTGATCAGCAACAGCGCATTCAGCGCACTGAACTCGACAGGGAAATGCAGCCAGGTCAGAACGCCGCTCGGGGGCTGTAAAGGAGAAAACAGGATCTGCGTTCCCGCCAGCAGCGCTGCCGCCGCGGCCAGCAGGGTCAGTAAACCAGAAAGCAGCGTACCACTGCGGGTTGCGCCGAACGCCAGGGCCACGAGGGCAGCCAACAGATAACACACCAGCGCAAAACCCAGCAGCGTCAGCGGGCTTGAAATCATCAGATTCATTGCGTTTCTTGCTCCTTGTGAACGGTGGGGGCGGAGATAAATGGCAAGTCCGCGTGCAGCGCGTCCATGGCGTTTTGGCGTTTATGCTCGCTGGCGCGCTGTGAACTTTCTGCTGTGACCAGCATCAACGCATTGGTCGGGCAGGTTCTGACACAGGCTGGGCCGTCGTCGTTGAAAAGGCATAAATCGCATTTCACTGCGACGGCACGAATACCTGGAATGCAGTCAAGAAACGGGCTGACAGCGGCGGGCGGCAGCGGTGCTGGTAGCGCGAGTGGGGTATTGCAATGCTGCGGAATGGCCAGGGGGCGACTGCCGCTGAAGGTCACTGCGCCGAATGGGCAAGCGATGCCACACAGTTTGCAACTGACACAGAGGCTTTCGTTCAGCACGATGGCATCGTCCTGATGGGTAATGGCATTGACCGGACACACCTGCGCACAGGGGGCATCTTCACATTGGTGGCACATACCGGGTGCGGAATCCCAGGCGTTGCGCATGACGCGCAAGCGCGGCTCACTTTGCAAACCCTGCGCCTGATGTTCGGCGGAACAGGCCGCAACACAGGTGTTACAGCCAATACACAGCCTGGGATCCGCAATAACAAAGCGGTTCATGGAAACTCCTCGGCGTTTCGTCATTTTTGACGAAATCGGCAAAAAAAATGACATTTCGACAGTGAACGTCAGAAAAAATGAAATAAACGGCCTACAGCATCGAGCCGTTTTTGCTATTAATCATTATTTTTTTCAGACCTTCGTTAATTGGATGATTGTCTTGCAAGGAGTCAAATAAGGACTGGTAAACAATATCGATTTTATTTAAATAGTGATTAAGAACGGCATCGAGATCGTTATTATCAATATCCCCATCGATTTTGCCGTTTTCGTCCAGTAGCGCGTGGGCAAAGGTCATAAACCGTGGTTCTTCCAGCGGGGAGGACAAGTTAATGCGGTAGTTGATGTCCTGGCTGTAAAAATCATCACTCAGTTGGATACTGACGGTGAAGTAATTGAACAGCAGGAAGCGGATGTCATGCTCGTGACCGTAGGTAAATTCATGATTCAATTTCTTTTTCGAGGTCGTTACGGCCTTGACCAGACTGTTCTGGTAGGTCATCCACTGCGACATCAGGCGCGCATTTTTTTTCGCTATATAGTCAGCTTTTTCGGTCAATTCACTGATTGTGGTCATCATTATTTTCCATTCTGGTGTTACCAGGGTTCGGCTCTGTCAGTGACGAACCTCGTGTGCGCCACCCCTGGTATAAGGGCGTCGCTGTTTTTTATAGGGCATAAAGCGTGCCAGAATGGAGAAGTAATTTTTTATCGATAAATTTCAATGAATAACGAATTTTTCCAGGATTTAATCTCTTGCAGGTGGCTGCGAGAAAGGTGACGGTGACGAGCCTTTTCGTCAATTTTGACGGCGACAGGGTGACGGTTTTTTCCGGCTTCCCAGCAACCAGAATATTTTCATTCCCACAGGGACGCTTATATTTTCCGTTATCAAGCAGTACGCCGTTATTTTAATAAACAGAGAGACAGAGAAATAAAAACGGGCGGTTTTTTATTGGCGGAATAATTGATGGATGGCACTCTATTTGCAATGGCACTCTATTTGCATAATACCGCTATCAATTACTGCGGAGTGAGCGCATGCATGAAATTACGTTATGCCAAAATGCACTGGATATTATGCAGCAGCAAGCAGCCCGTCACGGCGCGCGACGCATTACTGCGGTCTGGCTGGAAATCGGCGCTTTCTCCTGCGTTGAATTGGAGGCGTTGACCTTTTGTTTCGAACTGGTCTGCCGCGGCACGCTGGCACAAGGCTGCGAATTGCACGTTGAACAGCAGTCCGCAGAGAGTTGGTGTTATGGCTGTCAGCAGGCAATTACCCTGCTCAGTTCGCGGGTGGTTCAGTGCCCAGAATGCGGCAGCAGAAATCTGCGGCTGGTGGCCGACGAAGGCATGCAGATAAAGCGTCTGGAAATAGAGTAACTCAGAGAGGAGTTGTTATGTGTATAGGCATTCCCGGACAAATAGTTGCACTGGATAATGACGATCCCCAGCGCGCCTGGGTGGATGTTTGCGGTGTGCAGCGCGAAGTGAATATCGCATTGGTGCTCAATCCGCAGGCCCACGCGGCGTCGATGATCGGGCGATGGGTGTTGGTACATGTGGGATTTGCCATGAGCCTGCTCGATGAAAACGAGGCGCAGGAAACTCTCTCTGCGCTGCAAGCCATGCAGGAAGTCGAGCCCGACGTGGCACTTTTTCTGCAAGGCGAAAAGACGTGACAAGGCGAAAATAGTTGATCCTGCGTGGGGAGGCGCGAACGAGAAAAGCGTAGACTTCTCCCCGTCATTATTCAAGCAGCAGGTGCGTTGCCGTTATACCTACCGCAGGCGGCGGTAAAACCAGCCGCAACTTTTTCATTTGCTCAAGTTGAGTGGGGAACAATGCCGTATAACCCGATCAGCAACCTCGGACAGCAGGGGTTTTCAGAACTCACCCGGATTCTATTAACGCAGCAGGAAATCCCGGCCTTGCTGCGCAGCATGAAGTCGGAACTGTTCAATAGCGGATTAGCCGATGACATCAACCTTATTCTCTTCCACCCGCGTCAGGGGCGAGTCTGTTTTCACGGTCTCGACGAACAGCATCAGATCATTAATTACGAAGACGAAACCATTCTGGCAAACGGGCCGGTGCAACTTCTGCAAAGCAATTCGGCACCGCAGGTTTATCCCCGGGCCATGTTTACCAGCCGTTTCCCACACCTTGAAGCGCTGGGGCTGTACCCGGAATTTGAGCATTACTGCCTGTTGCCACTGATCACGCCACACGGTCTGGTCGGTGGGTGTGAGTTGTTGCGACGTGGTACCGAGCCTTTTACTTCCCAGTGCCTGACGGCACTGCAACAGCGTGCAGAAATTCTGGCACTGGCAGTCGAACATGTACAACAACATCAGGGGCAGCGGCAAACGGTGGTGCGACTGCGTCATGAGCGTGATGACTATCGGGTGTTGGTGGATGTCACCAATGCCGTGTTATCCAAACTCGATCTTGACGACCTGATCGGTGAGATATCCAAAGAGATCCATAAATTCTTTGGGATTGCAGCGATCAGCATTGTGCTCAGTCCGAGCCATAAAGATTCGATCACTATTTATTCGACCCACTATTTCAATGATGAAGAGCCAGAGCGCGAGCAATATACTGCCGCCCTGGCCGGTACGCTGACTGAAAAAGTCATGACCAGCGGCGAAATGCTGTTGGTTAATTTGCTGCATTCAGCCGGTCTTGCCCCTTATGAACAGCGGTTGTTCACACTGTGGCAAAAGAAAATCCAGACGCTGTGCGTTATCCCGCTGAGTTTTGGCAATAAGCGGCTCGGCGTCCTCAAGCTGGCGCAGTGCCAGCCCGATAATTTTACGTCCGCCAACTTGCGGGTATTGCAGCAGATCGCCGAGCGTATCGCGATTGCCGTGGATAACGCGCTGGCGTATCAGGAGATCAACCGGCTGAAGGAGACGCTGGTGCATGAGAATCTCTATCTCACGGAGCAGATTAACGGCAAAGGGGCCGATTTCGGCGAAATTGTTGGCCGCAGCAGGGTGATGTCCTCCGTGTTAAAGCAGGTGGAGGTAGTGGCAAAAAGCGATTGTACCGTGCTGATTCTGGGTGAAACGGGTACCGGCAAAGAGCTGATTGCGCGGGCCATCCATAATCTCAGCGATCGGGTGAGTCAGCGCATGGTGAAAATGAACTGTGCAGCCATGCCCGCCGGATTGCTTGAAAGCGATCTGTTTGGTCATGAGAAAGGCTCATTCACCGGGGCGACGGCGCAGAGAATGGGGCGCTTTGAACTGGCACACAACGGGTCGCTGTTTCTCGACGAAGTCGGTGATATTCCGCTTGAGCTGCAACCCAAACTGCTGCGCGTGTTGCAGGAGCGCGAGTTTGAGCGCGTAGGAGGCAATAAACTCATTTCGGTAGATGTCAGGTTAATCGCCGCAACAAACCGAAATTTGAAGCAAATGGTCGACGATCGTGAGTTCCGCAGCGATCTCTATTATCGGCTGAACGTTTTCCCGATCGTTATTCCTCCGCTGCGTGAACGCCCTGAAGATATCCCGCAACTGGTGAAATTTTTCACTTACAAAATCGCCAAACGCATGAATCGCACTATCGACAGTATCCCAGCCGAAACGCTGCGTCTGTTGAGCCAATTGCCGTGGCCGGGTAACGTGCGTGAACTGGAAAATGTGATCGAACGGGCGGTGTTGTTGACGCGGGGAACGGTACTGACGCTGGAACTCCCCGAGTTGCAATACCATCTTTCGCCTTTCGCCAAAGAGGGAATGGACAGCGTTTTCCAACGCGCGCCGGTGCGCCCTGATGCGCTTAACGATGATGAATCGGAGTATCAGCGGATTGTCCGCGTCCTGCGGGAAACCAATGGCGTGGTGGCAGGACCGAAAGGGGCGGCGCAACGTCTGGGGTTGAAGCGCACGACGTTGCTTTCGCGGATGAAAAAGTTGGGGATACGGTGAGCGGGGCGGGGAACGTGCAGTCGTCATGGATTATTTTGTCGATAGAAGTCATAAAATAGTCCTTAAAAGAATAAACTTTTGCCAATATGAGACTAATACCAAAATTTCATATTGAAATACCAAGATTATATAAAGAAAGAAATTTCACTACTCATTTCAAGGTTATTGCCTCAACTGCACGAGATCAGCAAAACCGCTGTGGCCGCCCAGAATAATATGCATCCGGTAAAAATCATAAACCACACGGCTCGGTTACTTAAGGAAAAACGCTGACCAGATTGCGCTGATTTGAACATGTTTATTTTATCCTTCTAGTAGATTTAGTTATATTTTTATGGTCAATGTTTAAATGTTATTGATGTTGATGGCTTTATAAGTGAGTGATTTTTTTAAATTCCGCACCCAACTTCTTGAATAAGAAGAAATAATGACAAAAGTAAAAATATTGAATTTTTTGTTATTTATCATGCGCGTGCAATTGATTTTATATCATTGAAAACTATAATGTTATTGTCTTATTCTGTCTAAAAATATACCGTTATTTTATATTTATTGCAGGTGTGAAAATCTGCACGTCAGTATCAAAATCGGGTGTAATAAAGTCAATCAGGCTTTATTTAAGCAAAAAATTTCTTTTGATGTAATAAAGAGTCCGTTTTTGTATTAATTTAATTGCAACATGCATGATTCTTAATTGGCATGTTTTTTGATCAAAACAGTTTTTGGGCAACCTGCGAGTGATATCACCGATGCCTGCAACTCTGAGGTTTGGGGAGGACGTGGGAAGAGCCTTTACCGGGCAGACAGTGCGCCGACGATGAGAGTTTTTTGCGACTTTACTCTCTTATTGTGAACTCGCATCTGGACAAATCGTTAATCTATTGCTGTACTGTATTTGACACACATTTTGTGTCCAACATTCACGTTAAAGGTAAGTTAGATGTCTAAGATTAAAGGTAGCGTTAAGTGGTTTAATGAGTCGAAAGGCTTTGGCTTCATTACTCCAGAAGATGGTAGCAAAGATGTATTCGTTCACTTCTCTGCCATCACTAGCAATGGTTTCAAAACTCTTGCTGAAGGCCAGCGTGTAGAATTTGAAATCACGAGCGGTGCCAAAGGCCCATCTGCAGCTAACGTTATCGCAATTTAATTGATTAGCCGATTTCTTGAAAACCCGCCTCCGGCGGGTTTTTTTATGCCAGAAACAAACCGATCGGATTGAGGAAAACGACAAGGCGAACATGCATTGAGATCGGTCAGAGCCGCATTATTCGCGAGTCTGACGCTCACTGCCCGTGGCGAGGGCAGCAGTTCCAGCGGTCAATTGATCTTACTTAGGGGTACAGCCTGCTCAGAGATACAGATAGCTCTTGAGGAACAGGGT
The DNA here is from genome assembly GCF_003332275.1 of Edaphovirga cremea. GTDB lineage: Bacteria > Pseudomonadota > Gammaproteobacteria > Enterobacterales > Enterobacteriaceae > Edaphovirga > Edaphovirga cremea. The sequence continues at coordinate 327,404 of NZ_QOVA01000001.1, forward strand.
GACGACTATCAGGCAAAAAATTATTGTCAGATATTCGACCAGCGTTTTGGGTAGGGTAAACATAATCGACGTCCATACTTTAAGATCAGATTTATGGTGTCGATTATCCAGAGCCAACATTAAGATAACATTAAGAACCTACCCCATAGATTCTTTTACTTGCCATTTTGCGCCTGGGTAGTGCGCAGGCGTTCAGTGACTGTTGGCCCATGAGACAATCATGAATGCCAGCAGGGTCATCAGCACGGATCCCACCACATTCAACAGGATATTCAATCCTGCATCCGCCAGACGACCATCCTGTAACTGATAGACGACTTCCAGCGAAAAAGTGGAAAATGTGGTTAACCCACCGCAAAAACCGGTGGTCAGCAGCAGTTTCCACAGCGGATCCAGATTTGCCATGCGGCTGAACACGGCGATGCCCAACCCTATGATAAATGCCCCGACCAGATTGACGGTCAGCGTACCCAGCGGCAGAACCGGCGTAATCCCATTGAGCTTCATACTGACATACCAGCGCGCTACGCTGCCCAGGCCACCACCAATAAATACGGCCAGAAGTATTGCAAACATAAATAACCTTTCGTGAAAAGAGGGGGTTGGCACGGAAAGAATAAGGCATGACGCTACGACCTTACACCGGCTTTCGTCATATTTGTAGGACGAAGATGAATCGGGTGGCGATAAATTCATACTCAGCCATAAAGCGCCTACCCATAAACCAGGGCCAGGGCATCCGCAACAAAATCCACCTTGTCTGCCGTGAGCTGGCTGGTACTGATGCGGATATGTTGCCCCGGACGAATACGACACCCCTCACCAGGCAATACCGCAATACCACGAGCGGCCAGGGTGACCAGGGCAAATTGCTCCGAGGGAACGCCGAGCCAAATACTCAGGCCATCATGCAGGGGAACATCAATACCGCGAATAGCCAGTGCGGTGACCAGATCTTGCCTGCGTTTGGCGTAAATGCGTCTGGCTTCGCCGAGCCCCTGCTGAGTTTGGGGATCGGTCAGTAACCACGCCAGGGTATGCTGCAACAGGCGGCTGCTCCAGCCTGCACCAAAATTCCGGAATGACTGGATTTGCTTGATCATTTCCCGCGTACCCGACACCACGCCCAACCGTAAATCCGGGCCGTAAGACTTCGAATAGGATCGCACATGCACCGTTCTGTCCGGGAATTCGCTACCAAGACTGACTGCTGGCCAGGCCGATAAATCACCCAGGCCATCGTCTTCAATGATCAGCGTTTGCTGGTCGCGCAACAGGGCGGTTAATTGCCGAACACGCATGGGCGTAATGGTGTGACCGCAGTGCGAATGGGTTCGGGGCTGATAAATAAAGGCACTGGGATTCTGGCGCAGTGCGGCGTGTAATGCATCCGGAAGGGGGCCCTGTTCGTCGCAGGGGACAGGCAACACGTCGGCACCAATATGATCGAGAATATCCAGCAGGCGTGAAGCCGTTGGATCTTCAATCGCTACGCGTGTGCCGGGCATAATCAAGGTTTGCATAATCAGACTCATGCCGTCAAAACCGCCATCGGCGGCCAGAAAAGCATCAGCCTGATAGGGCCAGGTCAGTTTTACCGCCTCTTCCAGCACGGGCATAATCGGCTCGCGTAAATAGCTGTTCAGATGGTGCGTTTCTGTCGCACTGATCAATGCCGCTTTCAGGTCGGGTAATAACAAGGGATCCGGCGCGGAGAGCACTAAATCGGCGGTAATATGTTCGCCAAAATTACCAATTTGTTCAAAACGCACCGGGCGGGGCGAAACTTTATCGCCGCAGACCCACACACCGGTACGGCCACGCCCGGCGATCACCTTCTGTTTTTTCAGTTGACTCCATGCCGCAGACACTGTCGCCGGGCTGACGCCCAGAGCCTGTGCCAGCTCTCTTACCGCAGGTAAATGCATGCCAATCTCGATCGTTCCGGCACGAATCAAGGCGGCAGTGTCAATCGCGATACCGCGTTTTGTCCGATCCTGTAACCGTTCCGCCAGCCATTGCGCAGCGAGATCTGTAGCCATAAGAAGAACCTTTGTTCAGTAACAAAGTTTGCATTGTACATATAATTATAAACAATTAGTATCAGGAATAGGCAGGAAGTGACTATTAAATAACCACACAACACATCGACCATAAATCTTGCTGTAAGGGGTGAAGGACGTGACAACCACGATCAGACTGGCAGTGCGGGATTGGGACTATTTTACGCCATTGGCCTTGGGCGACGTAAAACCCGCAGGATTCAATATTGAAGTCCACCGTGTGGGTACGTTGGTGGACGATCTGGCGACCAGCAGTATGTTTCAGGCAGGGGAAGTGTCATTCAGTCGTTATGCCCAGAGCTGCGCACGCGGTGATTACTCATTGCTGGGATTACCCCATTTCTTGATGCGTGGTTTTCGCCAGCGTTGCATTATTACCACGGAACACAACCCGATCACCGAGTTGGCTGGGCTGGCTGGAAAACGCATTGGCCTCACGGGCTGGCAAGATTCGGGCAATACCTGGACCCGCGCATTGCTGCGCGAGGTTGGTGTAAATACCGACGACGCATTTTGGTACGTTGGCCGGTTAACCGAAGACCATCCGATCGTCGATCGTTTAGGGGGATTTGGCCGTCCAGGGCGGATTGAGGCGGCACCTGGCGAACGGCCACTGATGACGCTCCTGCAGCAGGGTGAATTGGATGCCGTGTTCACACCGTTCATGCCGGTAGGATTCTTTAAACGAGACTCGGGCTTGCGCCAGTTGCAACCGGATTTCCGCCAGGCCGAGATCGACTATTTCGATCGGGTGGGATATATACCCGGAATGCATGTGTTGGGAATTCAACCTGCCATCGCTGAACAATATCCCTGGTTACCACAAGCATTGAGTGAAGTTATTGATAAATCGTGGCGTGTCTGGATGGATAAGCGCGAGAAATATGCCGATACGACACCCTGGTTATTGGACGATATCCGACGCACCGTTCGCGACCTGCCTGATAACTGGAACGACAATGGACTGGCGGCCAACGAAAAAATGATTTCTGATTTTGCCCATGAACTCTACGTTCAGGGAATAACCGCACATTGCCTCACGACTGCCGAACTGTTTCCCTTCGCGCACAACGGTGAGAGGAGCTGAACATGCCAGAAAAACTTTCTACTTCGCAGAAAACAACGATAAAAGTTGCATTGGGGCAATTTGCCGTCGCCCGTGATTGGCAAACCAACGCCGAGACCTGTCTGGCATTAATGGCCCGTGCCCATGAGGCGTCGGTCGATCTGTTGGTTCTGCCCGAAGGTATTCTGGCCCGCGATATTGCCGATCCCGATCTGGTCCTGAAAGCGGCTCAGCCACTGGATGGCCCTTTCGTTACCCAATTGCTGGCTGCCAGCAAAGGCCAAGCATTGACGGTGATGATGAGTGTGCATACGCCAGCCAGTGAAGGGCGGGTGTGGAATGTACTCATCGCCATTCGCGACGGAAAAATCCTCGCCGAGTACCGCAAACTGCATTTATACGATGCGTTCTCGATGCAGGAATCCAAAAATGTGACGCCAGGAAATGAAATTCCGCCGTTGGTGGACGTCGCCGGATTCAAGGTCGGGTTGATGACCTGCTATGACATTCGCTTCCCGGAACTGGCCCGTCGTCTGGTGCTGGACGGTGCCGAGGTTTTGGTGCTGCCTGCCGCCTGGGTAAAAGGCCCGTTGAAAGAAGCCCATTGGGAGGTTTTGGTGACAGCGCGTGCGTTGGAGAACACCACCTATGTGGTTGCCGTCGGTGAATGCGGGGAGCGCAATATCGGCAACAGTATGGTGGTCGATCCGTTGGGTGTCGCGATCGCCCGCGCGGCTGAAGCACCGGCGTTGGTCTTTGCAGAATTGGACAAAACCCGATTGCGTCATGCGCGCCAGGTTTTGCCAGTGCTTGAAAATCGCTGCTTTGGTACCCCCCAATTGCGTAGCGATAAATAATCAGCAATAGGCAGTACCCCGGGATTTTTTGTATTCACTTGCACCAACGCCAGGCTTTGTTTTTTTGTATCGCTTTGCACCAACATCGAGCTTTATTCAAAACCTATGGAAATTAACGACTGAAGGTAAACAGAGGAAATGGAGATGATAACTAAACGTTTATTTCGGCTCGCTGTTTTGGCCGGTGCACTGTGTTCAGCAACCAGTTTTGCCGTAGAGAATGTCACTATTGCACAGCAAAAAATGGATCCGGCGCTGCATGCACTTCTTCCCGCCGAGATTCAAAAATCCGGTGTCATGACGTCAGTCAATAATGGTTCATTCCCACCCTATGAACTGGTCTCCAGCACCAACTCCCTGGACGGGGCGAGCGCGGACCTGGCCAAGGCAATGGGCGAGTTGCTGGGCGTCACGGTTCACCACGCATCAGTCAGTGGTTTGCCAGGATTGCTGAGTGGCATTCAGTCAGGCCGCTATCAGTTGGGGATTGGGCCGATTGGTGATTTCCCTGAGCGTGAAGCGAAGAATGACTTCATTGATTTTGTGCAGGAGTTTGTGGTCTTTGCCGTTCATGCGGGCAATCCACAAAAAATTAACGGCCTCGACGATACGTGCGGCAAACGCATCGCCGTTATGGCCGGGGGCTCGGCAGAACAGGTGATTCGCAAACAATCCGCTGCATGTACAGAGCAAGGGAAAGCCGCAGTTACCATCCAATCCTACACCGACCAACCTACCTCTATTTTGGCCGTGCGCTCCAACCGCTCCGATGCTTTCTTTTCATCGCAGGCACCGCTGACCTATTTCGTTGCACAGACCAATGGTCAACTTGAGCTGGCAGGTACCGGTCAACGCAATGGTTTTGGCGATCTCTATCAGGGAACCGTCGTGCCGAAAGATTCGCAACTCGGTAAGGCCGTACTTGCGGCTTATCAGGCGCTGTTTGACAACGGGACGTACGCGATCATCATGAAAAAATGGGGGCTCGAAGGCAATATGCTCAAGGCTCCAGGGCGCAATCTGGCGGGGGCACAGGCTAAATGAGTGAAAAACCGTATAGTGCGAAACCAGAAACCAGGGACGACTATACGCTGGATCCACACCGTAATGTTGAAGTGGCACACGCGCCCCGCAGGCTGGGGCGTTGGTTAAGCTGGATTATTGTGCTGTTGATTACAGCCGATGTGTTGTGGGTGGTAGCGACCAACAAGAATTTTGAATGGCACGTGGTGGGGCAGTGGTTCACCGCCGCCTCAGTGATGAAAGGCTTGGGGGTCACACTCGGGTTGACCGTTGTCTCGATGCTGATCGGGGTTGCGATTGGCTTGCTGCTGGCCGTTGCCCGCCTGTCGGACAGCGCATTGTTGCGCGGGATGTCGGGTATCTACATCTGGTTCTTCCGCGGTACGCCGCTGCTGGTACAACTGATTTTTTGGTACAACATGTCCACGCTGTTTCCCCGGGTCGTGCTCGGTATTCCTTTTGGACCCGAACTTGCGTCGTGGAATACCAACGATCTGATTACGCCGCTCACTGCCGCTATCGCCGGACTTGCCCTGAATGAAGCGGCCTATATGGCTGAAATTATCCGTGGCGGGCTGTTATCGGTGGACAATGGTCAAGTGGAGACCACCCAGGCGTTTGGCATGACGCGAGCCCGCGCACTCCGCCGGATTATCATTCCGCAGGCGATGCGTTCGATTATCCCGCCAACGGGCAATCAGTTAATCAGCATGATTAAAGCGACGTCGCTGGTCAGCGTCATCGCGATGGGTGACCTGCTCTATTCCGTGCAGGCGGTGTATAACCAGACATTTGAAGTCGTCCCGATGCTGATGGTGGCGGTCATCTGGTATCTGCTGATCACGTCGGTGCTTAATGTGGGGCAATCGGCTATCGAGCGTTATTACTCTCGTGGATCGCGACGCTCTGCCTCGGCAACTAAACGTCGTTTGCCTGCCGATAATGAAAAAACGATACCTATAATCAATCGCCCGGATTCCGATCAGCGAGGTGACGTATGAGTAAAGCCAAGCTCATGGCAGCAGATGCTGGGGCCGTGCCTCTGGTGATCGCCCGTAATGTGCATAAAAGTTACGGTGACAATGAAGTGTTAAAAGGGATTGATCTTGAGGTCAAGCCCAGCGAAGTGGTAGTGATTTTGGGACCCTCTGGCTCAGGGAAATCGACTTTCTTGCGCTGTATCAACCATTTGGAAGATATGGATCGTGGCTATATTTTGGTTAATGGCGAACAGATTGGCTATCAATTGCGGGGCACGGAACTACACCGGCTTTCTGCCCGCGCGATTGCCCGTCAGCGTCGTGATATTGGGATGGTGTTCCAGCAATTCAATCTTTATCCGCATCTGACCGTTCTGCAAAATATTATTGAAGCGCCTATCGGCGTGCATAAGCAGAGTCGGCATGAGGCGATCAAATATGCCCATGAACTGCTGGAAAAAGTAGGATTGAGCGATAAGGCAGATGCTTACCCGCGCCACCTTTCCGGTGGTCAGCAACAACGTGTTGCAATTGCCCGTGCGCTGGCCGTGAAACCTAAGCTAATGTTATTCGATGAGCCCACGTCGGCGCTTGATCCCGAATTGGTCGGCGAGGTCTTGTCTACCATGCGCGATCTGGCTGCTCAGGGACTGACGATGATCGTGGTAACCCATGAGATTGGGTTCGCACGCGAAGCTGCGGATCGGGTGGTATTTATGGATCGCGGCTATGTCGTCGAACAAGGTGCGCCGGAAGATGTGCTGGTCAATCCGCAACATCCACGAACCCGCGCTTTCCTCAGTCGTTTTATTTAACGTTTCTGTTCAGGAAGAACGATATTACTCTGTTACACATTGTAATTGAGTTACCGTTAATAATGTCCGTAAATGCATTATCGTTTCTTTCGCTGATGTCATCGGCAACGTGTTAAATAAGAAGGTATGTATGGAAGGTATCAGTATTACTAAACTGTTGGTGGTTGCGGTATTGATCGTGCTGTTGTTTGGCACCAGCAAACTCCGTACTCTGGGTGCGGATTTAGGCTCTGCACTGAAAGGCTTTAAAAAGGCCATGAGTGACGACAACACAGCGGCAAAAACCACGGCTGACGATGAAACCCCTCCGCGCGTAGAAAAGAAAGACTAAAGAGAGCCGCGCAGCAAATAAAAAACGGATGCTCATGGAAACATCCGTTTTTTGTGTTTTCGTCGCTAACTTGTAACCGGGTGTGAACACCATTTCTCCGCCCGGATGACGCCCGAACGGTCGTGCATCACTTGACTTCCATACCCTTTGCCTGCAAATCGGCATGGTAAGACGAGCGAACAAAAGGTCCACACGCTGCATGGGTAAAGCCCATCGCCATCGCTTCACCCTTCATTTCGTCGAATTCTGCCGGACTGACGTAGCGTTGAACAGGCAGATGGTGGCGGCTTGGCTGTAAATATTGCCCCAACGTCAGCATTGTCACGCCATGGCGACGCAGGTCGCGCATCACTTCCACGATCTCTGCATTGGTTTCACCCAAACCTACCATCAAACCGGACTTGGTCGGGATCTCTGGATGCGCTTCTTTAAAACGCTCCAGCAATTTCAACGACCATTCATAGTTGGCACCGGGGCGAACCTGACGATATACGCGCGGTACGTTTTCCAGGTTATGGTTAAAAACGTCGGGAGGTGTCGCGGTAAGAATATCCAGCGCGCGATCCATACGGCCACGGAAATCAGGGACCAGCGTCTCAATTTTAATCGTCGGACTTTTCTCCCGGATGGCGGCAATACAATCAGCGAAGTGTTGGGCTCCGCCATCACGCAGGTCATCACGGTCAACCGAGGTGATCACGACGTAACGCAACGCCATGTCGGCGATGGTCTGCGCCAGCTTTGCTGGTTCGTGAGCATCGGGTGCCACCGGGCGGCCGTGGGCCACATCGCAGAATGGGCAGCGGCGGGTACAGATTGCGCCGAGAATCATAAAAGTGGCGGTGCCGTGGTTGAAACACTCTGACAGGTTGGGGCAGGACGCTTCCTCACACACGGAATGCAGTCCATTTTTACGCATAGCGGCCTTGATACCCTGTATCCTGCTGGAATCCGCAGGGAGTTTAATCTTCATCCACTCGGGTTTGCGTAATATTTCCTGCCGTTCGGTGACCACAGTCTTCACCGGGATCAGCGCCATTTTATCCGCATCGCGGTATTTGACGCCGCGTTCCATCTGAATCGGTTTACTCATAATCGTGCAGGTTCCAGGTTCGAATCTCTTAACGCGAGATTTTCATGAAAATCAAAGGATTTCAGCAGTCATTCAAAATTTTTTGAAAATTATCCAAAAATTATAACACCTGTCACATCTGCATTCAGCCCCTGGTTAACGAATGAACCTGATTTTGTGTCATATTTTAAGCGGGAAAGGGCACAAATGAGGTCGCTTTAGGCGTCAAAACAATATTAAATACTTGATAATTATCAATTTAAATAGAAATTTGCAGGTATGGTAAATTGTTGGCGTGATGTTAGCGAGAAGTGTCTTTTTATGCGGTGCAGTAAAAAAGGCAGAGCATCAATTTTTTTGCGGGTGGAATCGGCCCCCGTAGGGGCGGCTTAGCTTTTTTTGCTATGCAAAGGGGGGTTGAGTTTCTGGGCTCAACGATTCGCAAATGGCAGAAATGAGGGACATGAGCGTTTTGTCTTTTTTGACCGCTTTGTTGTAGTGCAAAATGACATCAAAATCTTCTAAGGGATACGCTGTTTCAAGCCTTTTAATATTAAAGGCACTGCCAAACAGGTTATACATTTCAAGGGGAATATACGCGATGAGATCGCTGGTGCTTACCATTCCAATAATATTAAATACATTATGAGTGGTGAATGTGATATTTCTCGTAATGATCTGTTCATCGATTTCGAAGATTTTTCTTTTCACCATCGGATCGTCTATTAACAGATGCGCATATTTTTCTTCACGGGATTGCTCAACGCTCAGATGCTTATCCAGACGCGGGTGATCGGTACGGCATATAGCAATGATTTTATTAGTGAATAATTTAACGGAAGCAATTGATTTGTTATAGATCGGGTTAACATCAATGATGATGTCGGCCTTGAATTGGCTCAGCATCTCCTCGTTGTCACCCATAGGAATATGGAGCAGCGTATAGTTTTCATTGATCTTGAGTAACTCTTTATAGATAGATGGAAAAGTCAGTAACGCAATATGCGGGCGACAACAGACCGTGAGAAAGCGTTTGTTTTCACTGTTCCGACTGAAATCCAGTCCGGTAATGATCGAGCCCAACCCCTTGCTGATATGGCTGTGCAAGTTCTCCGCATAGCTGGTAGGTGTGATTCCCTGGCCTGAGCGAATAAAAAGCGGATCGGGGAATGTGTTGCGTAATTTCTGGATCGATTGGCTGACTGAAGAGGGTGTAAGGTTCAATGCCTTGGCTGCATTGACAATCCCTTTGTTGAGATAAACCGCCTCGAAAACAGTCAATAAATTAAGATCAATATTTCTTAATTTATTGAGATTTGCAGCGATATTATTTTCGTCCATAAAGTTTTCTCTTGATAGCACGAACGTTATTTAATCGGAGTCTGATCGGGACCTACTGATAAAACGAGTACGCTAATCTTAACGCCGCCTAACTATAACTGAAAGTGAAGCCAACGCATTTTTTATTTTGAGAGAACGTTATATATAAAGAAAGTTCCATCGAATGCAAATTAAACATAATCTGCTGCCGACCAAGACTTTAAATCAATATGTCCATAACCGGACAATTCGGTAAACGTGCGCAGCAATATGGGCTGGACGTCAGTAAGCGTTGTTCCCGGCTTCTGGGCACTGACTTGCGTCATTTGCATTCCGGCATAGCCACAGGGATTGATGCGTAGGAAAGGGGCGAGATCCATCGCGACATTGAGAGCAAGACCGTGAAATGAACAACCTTTACGGATGCGCAGCCCCAACGAACAGATTTTCTCCTCACCAACGTAGACACCAGGGGCGTCAGGGCGGGCATGGGCATCAATATCGAGATGAGCCAGCGTATCAACGACGGTCTGTTCAATGCAGGTTACCAACTGACGCACGCCCATTTTATTGCGCTTCAGATCAAGCATGATATACATCACCTGCTGGCCCGGTCCGTGGTAAGTCACTTGTCCACCGCGGTCGCTCTGAACCACGGGAATGTCGCCGGGCATCAATACATGCTCAGCTTTTCCGGCCTGGCCTTGGGTAAATACCGGGGAGTGCTCGACCATCCAGATTTCATCAGGGGTGTCGTGTGTACGGCGATCGGTGAAGTTGTGCATTGCCTGTGAAACAGGCTGGTAGGGCTGGAGACCCAACTGGCGCAAAATGATATGAGTTTGTGACAAAGTGGTTATCATCAGTTTGTGACATCATTGCACCAGTATAACCAGTGAAGTTACGGGTCACCAGCAGTTACGCGATTAACGGGTGTTTACAGCACCATACGAACAATCTCAATATTACCCAGCTCGTCATACAGCGTTTCGACCTGATCGATATGGGTCGCGGTAATGGTGATGGAGACTGAGTGATAGTTGCCTTTGCTGCTCGGTTTCACCTGAGGTGAATAATCGCCCGGAGCATGGCGCTGCACCACTTCAATCACCTGGTCAACCAGCTCGGGCTGTGCCAAACCCATAACTTTATAGGTAAAGGTACAGGGGAATTCGAGCAGTTCGTTCAGCTTGGTTTTCATGTGTGCTCCAGAGTTATGGCGTTCGATAGCATAAATTATAACTCCCGCCGGGGCAGGAGTTATATTTAATAAATGGGGGCATTCCCGTCTTTTTCAAGGCTCGCTTTAACCGAACCAGTGATGGAACATCAACTTGATATAGTCAACGATGCGGCTAAAGAAACCGCCTTCCTTGACTTCAGTCATGACCACCAGCGGACGCTGATCGATGGTTTTGCCGTCCAGTTGGAAGTTGATGGAGCCAACCACCTGATTTTTAGCCAGTGGTGCATGGATTTCCGGATTGGTCAGCACGTAGCTGGCCTTCAGGTCTTTCATGCGTCCGCGTGGAATAGTCAGGTAAACGTCTTTATCCACACCCAACTGCACGCGATCGGTATCGCCGAACCAAACGGGTTCGGACGCAAATTCTTTACCCACTTTCAAAGGTGACACGGTTTCAAAGAAACGGAAACCCCAGGTCAGCAGTTTTTTGCTTTCTGTTTCACGGCCTTTATAGGTGTGACCACCCAGTACCGCCGAGATCAGACGCATCTGACCTTCGGTCGCTGACGCAACCAGATTGTAGCCAGCGGCATCGGTATGACCGGTTTTGATGCCATCCACGTTCAGGCTGGTATCCCACAGCAGACCATTGCGGTTGGTCTGGCGGATCTTGTTGAACGTAAAATCTTTTTCTTTATAGGTCGCATACTCGTCCGGGACATCACGAATCAGCGCCTGACCAATCAACGCCATATCACGTGCCGAACTGAACTGGCCATCCGCATCCAGACCATGAACCGTTTCGAAATGGGTATTCTGCAGACCCAACGCGTTGACGTAGTTGTTCATCAGCCCAACAAACGCGTCCTGACTGCCAGCAACGTAATCTGCCATGGCGACACAGGCATCGTTGCCTGATTGCAGAATAATACCGCGGTTCAGTTCGGAAACCGGTACACGATCGCCAGGTTTCAGGAACATCAGCGAGGAGCCTCTGAACGCCGGATTACCGGTCGCCCAGGCATCTTTACCGACGGTAACGATGTCATTTGGGGTGATTTTTCCTGCTTTGATCGACTGGCCGATAACATAACTGGTCATCATCTTGGTCAGGCTGGCAGGGTTGCGGCGGGCGTCGGCATTCATTTCAGCCAACACTTTACCGGAGTTGTAATCGATCAGGATGTACGCTTCCGCATCTATCTGCGGGACACCTGGGATCATGGTTTTTAGGTTGACATCATCGGCGTGAGCCACTGAGGCAGCGCTTAGCGCAATAACAGTGCCGAGCGTAAAGCTCTTGAGTAAACGGGAAGTAGTTACAAGTTTCATGATCGGGACAACAACATCCGTAAGAGTTAGTGAAAAACGTGCCACACTATAGCAGATGAGAGATCCACAGGCATCAGACATTCCGGGGACTTATGGGCGTTTACACAGTTTTACCTGGTCAAAACAGGGGGAAACTTTGGGTAATACGCCCATTCGCAGAGGGGAATATCGTCGCGGGTGAATACTTACATTCCACCTTGTGCAGCGGTAATAAATGATTGCTGCTGGGCTTCTGACGCCAAACGCTGCTGTAATGCGGCGGCTTGCTGGCGAGTACTGAACGGACCCAACTGGACACGGTAAACATTGCCAGACGCATTCACTTTGCCTGGCACACCGAAACGTTGGCTCAGGCTTTGCTGCCAGCTCTGCGCGCGTTGTGCATCGCTCAATGCACCGACTTGCACCACATAGGCACCGCCGGTTGCGGCAGAGGCGACGGGTGCAGCCATTGGCGCACTGGCAACCACCGGCGCACTCACTGGCGCGACCGGTTCATCGTTCTCCAGAATACCGCGTGGTACGGCGGTAGGCGCTTGCAGGAAGCCGCCGCTGGAACCTGTTGAAGACGTTACAGCAGTGTTTGGCATGCTATTGCCCGTGCTCAGGCTCTGATTGTCGATAGGGCGCACGTCGGCGGCGTTGGTATCAGGTTGCATGGTTTGCACCGGGGTGCCCATGCTGTTCGCGCCGAGTTCCGGGCGAGACGGCAGTGCGTAACTCTGTTTGGCTACGGTGGTGCCAATGGTGCCCGGGCCTGACATCGAACCATCAGGTGCCACGCTGATAAAATCGACTTTAACTTTGGTGTTGTTAGACAGGTTCAGCCTTTCAGCCGCTGCACGCGAGAGATCGATAATGCGGCCTGAGGTGTAAGGGCCACGATCGTTCACACGAACCACCAATTGACGACCATTGCTTAAATTGGTCACCCGCACATAACTGGGAATCGGTAGGGTAGGGTGAGCGGCAGTCAGTGCGTTGGGATCAAACACTTCACCAATGGCGGTGGTATTGCCGTTGGCTTCCTCTCCGTACCAGGTCGCAAGACCCGTTTGCGAGAAGTTTTGTGGGTTTTTCTCAATGCTGTAGCTTTTGCCGTTGACGGTATAATCCTGGTTGGTACCAGGGTTGTAAGGCTCGTAACGTGGCTCAGCCCCGCCAATTTCGACGACCGGTCCGTTGTAGGCAGGCTGTGGAACTTCCTGCTGCTGTTGCGTTTCTGTGGTACAGGCGTTCAAAAACAGCCCGATGATGCCGACCCAAAGCCACTCCTTACGCATTGCTCACCTCTATAAATTTTTGGATAACATTTTTCGATGAGTATGTATCGACATCACGATACCAAACCCGGCCATCAGGACGATTAACGCCGATCCCCCGTAACTAACCAAAGGCAAAGGTACGCCAACCACCGGCAAAATTCCACTTACCATGCCGATGTTCACAAAGACATAAACGAATAATATCAACATCAGCCCACCGGCCATAACGCGGCCAAAGGTGGTTTGCGCATGGGCGGCAATCACCAGTCCGCGCATGATCAGACAGAGATAGAGGGCCAGCAGGATCAACACCCCCACCAATCCAAGCTCTTCGGCCAGGACGGCAAAAATAAAGTCAGTGTGGCGTTCGGGCAAAAACTCCAACTGGGACTGGGTACCGTGCAGCCAGCCCTTACCGGACAAACCCCCAGAACCGATGGCGATTTTTGACTGGATGATATGGTAGCCAGCACCCAGTGGATCGGTTTCCGGGTCAAGCAGCATCATGACCCGATCGCGCTGGTAATCATGCATCAGGAAAAACCAGAGTATCGGGATGAAGGCGGCAACCAGCAGGGCAGCCACGGCGATCAGTTTCCAACTCATTCCTGACAGAAACAGCACAAACAGACCGGACGCGGCGATAAGAATTGATGTACCGAGATCGGGTTGTGCGGCGACCAGCAACGTTGGCAGGAATATCAGAATCAGCGCAATACCAGTATTTTTTAACGACGGCGGGCAGACATCGCGATTCATAAAGCGGGCAACCATCAGCGGCACAGCGATTTTGGCAATTTCCGAGGGTTGGAAGCGCACGATGCCCAGATCCAGCCAACGCTGCGCCCCTTTACTTATCTGACCGAAAGCATCGACCAGCACCAGCAAAATGACACAGACAAAATAGAGATAGGGAGCCCAGCTTTCATAGACGCGTGGCGGTATCTGAGCCATAACCAGCATGATTACCAGACCCATCAGGATCTGGCCAATCTTGCGTTCCATCATATCCGGATCCTGGCCGCTGGCGCTCCATATGACGAAGGCGCTGTAGGCCAGCAGCCCCAGAATTATCAGCAAAAACGGGAAATCAATGTGGAGCTTGACCCAGAATGATCCCTTTTGTTGGCTCTCAGTCATGGTTTACCTTAATCACCTTCTGTTCCGGGCGGCAGAGGCGCAGCGTCCGGCAACACAGTATTGTTATCGCCCAGTAAAATATGGTCGAGGATCTGGCGGGTGATGGTCCCTACCGCCGGGCCTGCGCCGCCGTTCTCCAAAATGACCACCACGGCAACCGTGGGTTTGTCATAAGGCGCGAATGCTGTCATCAGTTTATGGTCACGCAGGCGTTCCGCAATTTTATGGGCGTTGTAGGTCTCGTTTTCTTTCAGGCCAAATACCTGCGCTGTCCCGGATTTTGCCGCCGCTTTGTAAGGCGCATCGGTAAAACTTTTGCGCGCCGTGCCATTCGGACGGTTGGCGACGCCATACATCCCGTCTTTCGCCAACTCCCAGTAACCGGAATGGATATCACCGATGTGGGTGGTCTCTTCCTGCACATACGGCATCTGCTTGCCATCTACCTTGGTGCTCAGCATCAGGTGCGGTGTTTTCACCACGCCATCATTGATCAACGTCATCAACGCCTTGATCATCTGGACCGGGGTTGCTGTCCAGTAACCCTGGCCGATACCGACGGGAATGGTGTCGCCCTGATACCAGGGTTTTTTATAGCGCTTGAATTTCCAGTCGCGGTTCGGCATGTTTCCTGACCGCTCTTCGGAGAGATCGATGCCCGAATAGTGGCCGTAACCAAATTTCCCCATCCACTCGGAGAGGCGATCAATACCCATGTCGTAGGCGACCTGATAGAAGAAGGTATCCGCGGACTCTTCCAGCGATTTTGTTAAATTCAACCGGCCATGACCCCATTTCTTCCAGTCGCGGAAGCGTTTTTCCGACCCAGGCAGTTGCCACCAGCCTGGATCGAAGAGCGTCGTATTGCGGGTGATTACGCCAGCGGTCAGCGCGGAAACGGCAATATAAGGTTTCACCGTAGAGGCGGGTGGGTAGATCCCCTGCGTTGCGCGGTTAATCAGCGGACGGTTTTCATCATTGAGCAGCGCACGGTAATCGGTGCCGGAAATTCCATCCACGAACAGATTTGGGTCGTAACTCGGGTTTGAAACCAGCGCACGTATACCGCCGTCACGCGGATCGGTGACGATAACGGCGGAGCGGCTGCCTTCCAGTAACTTTTCGATATACTGCTGCAAATGCAGATCGAGGGTCAGGTAGATGTCTTTACCTGCTTGCGGGGGTTGTTCATGCAACTGCCGGATCACCCGGCCACGGTTGTTGACTTCCACCTCTTCATAGCCGGTTTTACCGTGCAGAACATTTTCGTAGTAACGTTCAATACCCAGTTTCCCTATATCATGGGTCGCGGCATAGTTTGCCAGAATCCCATCTTTATCGAGGCGCTCCACATCACGATCGTTGATTTTCGAGACATAGCCGATTACGTGGGTCAGGGCAGAACCATAGGGATAATAACGACGCTGATAGCCTTTGACTTCCACGCCGGGGAAATGGAATTGATTGACAGCAAAACGTGCGACCTGAACTTCTGTCAGGGCCGTTTTTACCGGAATTGAGGTAAAGCGACGCGATCGTTTGCGCTCTTTCTCAAAATTGACAATATCTTCATCAGTGAGATCAACCACGGGCTTGAGCTGTTGCAGGATAGCATTCAGGTCGTCGACCTTTTCCGGCACCAACTCCAGCTGATAGATAGTGCGGTTGAGCGCCAGCGGAATGCCGTTGCGATCGTAGATAATGCCGCGGCTGGGCGCGATGGGCACCAGCTTGATACGGTTTTCATTTGAGCGTGTGCGATAATCCTCAAAACGTACAATCTGTATGTTATAGAGGTTAGCCACCAGTATACCGCTGAGTAATAGAATGCCAACGAACGCCACCAGAGCACGGCGCACGAACAGGGCAGACTCCGCGGTATAGTCGCGAAAAGGGTTACGATCTATTTTCATCCCGCTACTTTAGTTTCACTCTGCTCACAATCACCGACCGGTTATTCCCGGTGGTAAGGATGATTTGTGGTTATACTCCACGCGCGATAGAGGCTTTCAGCCACTAAAACCCGCACTAAAGGATGAGGCAAGGTCAACGGGGAGAGCGACCAACTCTGCTCTGCTGCCGCTTTACAGGCGGGCGATAGCCCTTCAGGCCCACCAATTAACAGGCTGACATCGCGGCCATCCTGTTTCCAACGTTCAAGCTGCTGCGCCAGCACTGGCGTTTCCCACGGCGTGCCGGGGATATCCAGTGTGACGATACGATTACCTTTACCGAGCGCGGCAAGCATTTGCTCACCTTCTTTCTCCAGAATCCGCTTTATATCGGCATTTTTACCGCGTTTTCCCGCTGGGATTTCTACCAGCTCAAACGGCATATCTTTCGGAAAGCGGCGCAGGTAATCCGTAAAGCCCGTCTGCACCCAGTCTGGCATTTTGGTGCCAACGGCCACCAGTTGCAGTTTCACGGTTTAACTCCAGAGCTTTTCGAGTTCGTACAGCGCGCGGCTTTCTTCCTGCATCACATGCACAATGACTTCGCCCAGATCAACGACGACCCAGTCAGAATCATTAATTCCTTTCACACTCATGGTATCCATACCTGCCGCTTTGGCTTCTTCAACGACGTGTCCGGCAATGGACAGGACGTGACGGCTGGACGTACCGGTACAGATGATCATGCAGTCGGTAATACTGGATTTGCCTACGACATCCAACGCAATGATGTCCTGGCCTTTCAAATCATCAATTTTATCAATGACAAAATCTTGGAGCTCTTTACCTTGCAAAGGTTCCCCCTCGGGTCTATTCAACGCATAACGGATCAGTAGTGCACCACCCCAACGCCAGGCGTGGGAGTGACTGCTCACTCATGCCGCAATAATTATCTCATGGGCAGGCTGTCACAGGACTATCGAATATGTTTCAAAAATCAACAAGTTGAATGATATGGAAACGGTCTTTAGCGGACATCCGAAATGTAAGCGGCGCAGTATAGCATGTGCTATCTACTCGCGATATAAACCCTGTGAGTGGATGTAACGCTGCACTGCAGGCGGCAGTAAATCATCACAGGCTTCGCCGCTGTGTAAACGGCGACGGATATCCGTTGCAGATATTTCTGATAATGGGGTATCTGCAATATAAATCATCCCATGAGCCTGCATTTTCAATTTTTTCGGTTCATCCACCCGATGGTTATTCAGCCATTGCTGCAACTCTTCGGTTTCCATTTCATTACTGTAACCTGGCCGCGCAAGAACCAGCAGATGGCAAACACCCAGCAAATCCTGCCAGCGATGCCATTTATGTAACGTCAGCAATGAATCCTGCCCAATAATAAACGCCAGAGGAACGGCAGCGCCATATTCTTTACGTAACGTTTCAAGAGTCTCAATGGTGTAGGACGGCGAATCGTGCTTTAATTCACGATTATCGATAGAAAACAAAGGATTGCCTGCAATTGCCAACTCTACCATCTTCAGGCGTTGCAGTGGGTTGGCTTTCGGTTGCGGCCGGTGTGGCGGCACATTATTTGGCAGCAGAGTCACTCTATCCAGACCCACTTGCCGGGCGAGTACTTCAACGGGCCGCAGATGACCATAATGAATAGGATCAAAGGTGCCGCCAAATAGCGCAAACAGCGCCTTCTCAGGGCATGAGGTCAGTGTTTCGGCCATCAGTTTTACCTTCGTATCAATAAAAACCAGTGGGTAGGGGTTTGCCGCATACAAGCATAGACAGACTTTCCAACTCAGGCCATATCGACTGGCCGTAATCCTGCTTCAAGGTGATCTCCATCCGGGTTAACAGATGGATAGCTTGCTGTAGCTGGGGAAGCGTCAGGCGCTGGAGAGCCTGGGTAATTAACGTGCGGCGGTTTTGCCACACTTTATGTTGATCAAACAGCGCCCGCAGAGGTTGGTGATCCATCTGACGTTTCAGCGTCAGCAGCAGCAACAGTTCTCGCTGCAACGTTCGCAGCAAAATCACCGGTTCGCTGTCTTCCTGTTGTAATTGCTGGAGGATATGCCACGCACGTTTGCTTTTACCCGCCATAAGCGCGTCCAGCCAGTGATACGGGGTAAAGTGGGCGGCATCATTGACTGCCTGTTCCACGCGGGGCAGGGTCAGTTTTCCGTCAGGGTAGAGCAGCGACAGCCGTTCCAATGCCTGCGCGAGCGCCAGCAGATTACCTTCATAGCAATAGCACAACAGCTGATTTGCCTGATCGTCGAGCGTCAGTTTCATATTGCTGGCGCGTTGTGAAACCCAGCGGGGCAATTGTGCCTGTTCCGGTGTCTGACAGGTGACAAACACACCCTGCGGACTGAGTGCTTTAAACCAGGCACTGTTTTCCTGCGCTTTGGTCAATTTGACGGCACGCATAATCAGCAGGATATCGGGATGCAGCAGCGTGGCCAGTTTGGCCAATTGTTCACCCATCGGTGCCGGTGGGCCGTTGTCGGGCAGGATCAGCAGCAATGTTTGCCGGGTAGCAAACAGGCTCATGGCCTGGCAGATACTGAAAATGGCGTCCCAGTCAGTATGGAGATCCACATTGAAACTGTAGTGTTCGCTGAATTCATGCTGTTGGGCGATGGCGCGGATATGGTCCTGGCTCTCTTGCAAGAGAAGGGGATCATTTCCACATAATAGATAACAAGCGCGCAGCCCCTCATGGAGCTGCGCGACAAGTTGTTCGGGATAAAGGCGGATCATTGCGCGGTGGCACTAACCGGTGTGGCGTTCGCCGCAACGGCAGCCTGATCTTCTTTCATCCTTGTTTCTTCTGCAGCGTGAACCGACAACAATCTGCGTACCAGTTGTTGCGCAGCCTGCTGACGCATTTCTTGCAGAATAATGTCTTGCTCGGCATCTTTCGCCAAGGCAGTCAGCGGGTTATCGAAGAATGAACGGAATACCCGGACATTAATCGGATAAAGATCGCGGCCTGGCAAAAGAACCTGGGCATTGACCTGCATCACCATCTGGAACTCGGCCGTTTTACCGTCCTGGAAGATAGAGACGGTATCTCTGCTGTCGCTGGAGCTGACGATGCGCAAAGACGGTAAATCCTGACGTTTGGCATCCCGCGAGACGGTCACATTGCTCAGACGCAGTTGTTCACGCACAGCCCGCGTAAGCGGGCCATAAGGATCATAGCTGTCGAGCAACAACGTTTGTAGTTCTTCGGGCACTTGGGTCGTCCCGCGAAGATGAAAACCGCAGCCGGAAGTGACCAAGACGGCCACGCCAAGCAACAGCATCAAAATACGATGTCGCACAACTCCTCCTTGTCTCAACCTACCACCAGGTTGAGCAGTTTGCCGGGAACATAGATTACTTTGCGAACGGTAACCCCATCCAGATATTTGGCGACCAGATGTTCCTGGCCCGCACGTTCACGAACCTGTTCTTCAGAAGCATCGGCAGCCATGGTGATTTTACCACGAACCTTGCCATTAACCTGCACGACGATCAGTTTGGAATCCTCAACCATCGCTTTTTCATCGGCAACTGGCCATGGCGCAGTATCGATATCGCCTTCGCCACCGAGCGCCTGCCACAAATCGAAGCAAACGTGTGGTGTGAACGGATACAGCATCCGCACGACGGCCAGCAAGGCTTCCTGCAACAAGGCACGATCCTGCTCACTCTCTTGCGGCATACGGCCCAGCTTGTTCATCAGTTCCATCACAGCGGCAATGGCGGTGTTGAAGGTCTGGCGACGGCCAATGTCGTCGGTCACTTTCGCGATGGTTTTGTGCAGATCGCGACGCAGATCTTTTTGCGCCTCGGTCAGTGTTTCAACGTCCAACGCAGAGGCGGCACCTTTTTCAGTATGCTCAAAGGCCAGTTTCCAGACGCGCTTCAGGAAACGGTTTGCACCTTCCACACCCGACTCCTGCCACTCAAGCGTCATTTCAGCCGGTGAGGCAAACATCATGAACAGACGTACGGTGTCAGCACCGTATTTTTCAACCATTACCTGCGGGTCGATACCGTTGTTCTTGGATTTGGACATTTTGCTCATGCCAGCATAGACCAACTCACGACCCTGCGGATCGAAGGCTTTGACAATGCGGCCTTTTTCATCGCGTTCTACCGTGGCATCCACAGGTGAAACCCAAATACGCTCGCCGTTGTCCCCGCTGTAATAGAAGGCATCAGCCAGAACCATGCCCTGGCACAGCAGGCGTTTGGCAGGTTCGTCCGAGTCGACCAGACCCGCATCACGCATCAGCTTATGGAAGAAGCGGAAATACATCAGGTGCATGATGGCGTGTTCGATCCCACCAACATACTGATCAACCGGCAGCCAGTAGTTGGCAGCCGCAGGATCCAGCATACCCTGATCGTATTGCGGGCAGGTATAACGTGCGTAGTACCAGGACGATTCCATAAAGGTATCGAAAGTATCGGTTTCACGCAGCGCAGGCTGACCGTTGACTGTGGTTTTCGCCCACTCGGGATCGGCCTTGATTGGACTGGTAATACCGTCCATGACGACGTTTTCTGGCAAGATCACCGGTAATTGATCTGCTGGTGCAGGAATCACGGTACCGTCTTCCAACGTCAGCATCGGAATCGGTGCGCCCCAGTAACGCTGGCGCGAGACGCCCCAGTCGCGCAGGCGATAGTTCACTTTGCGCTGGCCAACACCCAGACTGACCAGTTTATCGGCGATAGCGTTGAAACCGGCCTGATAATCCAAACCGTCAAATTCGCCGGAATTGAACAGGGTGCCTTTTTCGGTCATCGCTTGCTGGCTCAGATCGGGCTCAGAACCGTCAGCAGCCAAAATCACCGGTTGAATCGGCAGGCTATATTTCTTGGCAAATTCCCAGTCGCGCTGATCGTGACCCGGAACCGCCATGACTGCGCCAGTACCGTAATCCATCAGTACAAAGTTGGCGACCCAGATAGCGACTTTTTCACCGGACAAAGGATGGATGGCAAAAATGCCGGTATCCATGCCTTTTTTCTCCATGGTAGCCATTTCGGCTTCGGCCACCTTGGTATTGCGGCATTCAGCAATGAAATCTGCCAGCGCAGGATTGCTTGCCGACGCCTGCAAAGACAATGGATGACCGGCAGCCACGGCCACATACGTCACACCCAAAAAGGTGTCAGGACGGGTGGTATAGACCGACAGTTTCTCTTCACTGTCTTGCACGTCGAACGTAATTTCGACCCCTTCAGAACGACCAATCCAGTTGCGCTGCATGGTTTTGACCTGCTCAGGCCAGCTTTCCAGCGTGTCAAGATCGTTGAGCAACTGATCGGCATAGTCAGTGATTTTAATGAACCACTGAGGAATTTCTTTACGCTCGACTTTGGTATCACAACGCCAGCAGCAACCGTCAATAACCTGCTCGTTAGCCAGAACAGTCAGATCGTGTGGGCACCAGTTCACTGCGGAGGTCTTTTTGTAGACCATGCCTTTTTCGTAAAGCTTGGTGAAGAACCATTGTTCCCAACGATAGTAGTCAGGTTGACAGGTGGCGATCTCACGGCTCCAGTCGTAGCCAAAACCCAGCAGTTTGAGCTGGTTTTTCATGTACTCGATGTTTTCGTAAGTCCAGGGTGCCGGTGCGGTATTGTTTTTGACCGCAGCCCCTTCAGCCGGAAGACCAAAGGCATCCCAGCCAATCGGTTGCAGGACGTTTTTACCCAGCATGCGCTGATAGCGCGAGATCACATCGCCGATAGTGTAGTTACGAACGTGACCCATATGTAGGCGGCCAGAAGGATAAGGCAACATGGAGAGGCAGTAATACTTCTCTTTGCTTGCATCTTCAGTAACCTTGAAAGTTTGCTTCTCTTGCCAGTGAAGCTGAACGTTTGACTCTATGTCTTCGGGACGGTATTGCTCTTGCATGGCGGCCGATGGTCCTATGGTGAAAAACAGCTACGCCTGTAGCTTCATCTGTTTCATATAAAGAGATCCGCATAGCATAGCTGATAAGCGGCAGGCGCAACAACACCAAGCGCCAGACAGAGGTGTTTTTCTCATGCTTTAAAACGAAAATTGCCGGGCAGCCCGCGAAGACAGAACAATCACCGAGGCACATCAGTGATTTACGACTAAAATATAAAGAGGGTGTTCACGTCTTGAGGAAACACCAGAAGTAGAGTGAGCGAGGAAGCTGGATAATCACGTCAGTTCATTGAGGGGAAATTATGAACAAAGTTGCGCAGTATTACCGTGAGTTGGTGACATCACTGACTGAACGATTAAAGAATGGCGAACGTGATATCGATGAGTTGGTCCGGGGAGCTGAAGCACGGCTCAATACCCAGGGCGATCTCAGCAGTGCCGAAGTCGATCAAATTACTCTGGCGATTCGCCGCGATTTGGAAGAATTTGCCCGTAGTTATGGCGAGAGTCAGAATGAGGTAACAGACAGCGTCTTCATGCGGGTGATTAAAGAGAGCCTATGGCAAGAGCTGGCGGATATCACTGATAAAACCCAGCTTGAATGGCGTGAAGTGTTTAAGGATGTCAGCCACCACGGCGTTTATCATAGTGGTGAAGTGGTTGGGCTGGGGAATCTGGTATGCGAGAAGTGCCATTACCATCTGGCGTTTTATACGCCGGAGGTGCTGCCACTCTGTCCGAAATGCAGTCATGACCAGTTTGCCCGTCGTCCGTTCGAACCTTGATGCCATCTGGAAGGCTCAGGTGTTTAACGGCGTGTCGTTGTTGTTATTGATAAATTGACAGTTGATGAACTAACGGCTGATGAAATAACTGGTGAATAACGGTTGTTTATAAAAAATGCGCCCCTCGGTGATGAGGGGCGATAGATAGAATCAGTGCAGGATTTTCGCCAGGAAATCCCTAGCACGCTCGGATTCAGGATTGTTGAAGAAGTCATCTTTCTTGCGGTCTTCAACAATTTTCCCTTCGTCCATAAAGATCACCCGGTGAGCCACTTTACGGGCAAAGCCCATTTCATGGGTAACCACCATCATGGTCATCCCTTCTTGCGCCAATTCGACCATGACGTCCAACACTTCGTTGATCATTTCCGGATCAAGCGCCGAAGTCGGTTCGTCAAACAGCATGGCAATCGGGTCCATACACAATGCACGCGCAATCGCCACACGCTGTTGTTGTCCACCTGAGAGTTGACCAGGGAATTTGTTGGCGTGGGCTGACAGACCTACGCGTTCGAGCAATTTCACCGCTTTTTCACGCGCTTCGGCTTTATCACGCTTCAGTACTTTCACCTGCGCCAGCGTCAGATTTTCAATGATCGACAGGTGAGGGAACAGCTCAAAGTGCTGAAATACCATACCCACTTTCGACCGCAACTGCGCCAGATTGGTATGTTTGTCATTCACCTGAATGCCATTGACAGAAATCTCGCCTTTCTGGATCGGCTCGAGGCCGTTAACGGTTTTGATCAATGTGGACTTGCCTGAGCCAGACGGCCCACAGACCACAACGACTTCGCCTTTTTTCACTTCAGTGCTGCAATCAGTCAGTACCTGGAAATGGCCATACCATTTAGAGACGTTTTTTACGGAGATCATGAAACAGTCCTTTTCTTCAAATAGCTGACCAGCATTGAGGCAGCGAAACTGACAACAAAATAGACAAATCCGGCAAACAACACCATCTCGACCTGTGTTCCATCACGCTCACCAATGGTGGTAGCAGTCCGGAAAAAGTCGGCGAGGCTGAGGACATAAACCAGCGATGTATCCTGGAAAAGTACAATACCCTGGGTAAGCAGCAGCGGCACCATGGCGCGGAAGGCCTGCGGCAAAATGACCAGCTTCATCGACTGCCAGTGTGTCATGCCCAACGCCAGTGCGGCACCCGACTGCCCGCGTGACACGCTGATGATACCTGCACGGATGATTTCTGAATAATATGCGGCTTCAAACAGGGAAAAAGCAACCATCGCCGAAATCAGGCGGATATCGGTTTTAGGGGATAATCCCAGAACTTTCTGTAACAGGCTTGGCACCACCAGATAAAACCACAGCAGTACCATCACCAGTGGAATGGAGCGGAACAGGTTGACATAAATAGTGGCAAACCAACTCAGTGGTTTGAATGAGGAGATACGCATCACCGCCAGCAGTGTTCCCCAGAGGATCCCGAAGATGATAGCTGTCACCGTGATTTTCAGCGTTATCCAAAAGCCTTGTATCAGGTAGGGCAGGCTAGGGACGATAGAACTCCAGTCAAATTCGTACATCATTTACTCCCTGAGGTGCCCGGCAGACGGACCTTGCGCTCGACCAATTGCATAATCAGCATAATGACGGCGTTGATGGCAACGTAAGCCAGGGTAATCGCAGTGAAGGATTCATAGGCGTGAGCGGAATAGTCAAGCAATTTCCCTGCCTGCGCGGCCATATCAACCAGGCCGATAGTTGACGCGATAGCGGAGTTCTTGACCAGGTTCAGCATCTCGGACGTCATCGGCGGCACAATGACCCGATACGCATTCGGCAGCAGCACGTAGCGGTAAGTTTGCGGCAAGGTCAGGCCCATCGCCAGCCCGGCACCTCGTTGACCGCTCGGCAATGACTGGATCGCGGCGCGAACCTGCTCGCACACGCGGGCGGCAGTAAACAACCCAAGACACATCATTGATGAGAGAAAAAACTGAATATTCGGATCGAGTTCAGCCTTGAACCACGTCCCCAGATCGGCGGGCAATAATTCGGGAACGACCAAATACCAGGTGAAGAATTGCACAATCAATGGAACGTTACGGAAAAGCTCGACGTAACAGGTTCCAAGGGAAGAAAGGAAGCGATTAGGAACGGTGCGGAGAATACCGAACAGCGAACCAACAAAAAAAGCGATGATCCAGGCGCAGATTGATAGCGCAATGGTGACCTGGAAACCGGACCAAATCCAACCAAGATAGGTGGTGTTGCCGAAAGGGGCAGGCTGCAAAAAGATGCCCCAATTCCAATCTATTGACATAAAAAACTCCATAAAGCGGACAATGCACTGCCTTGCAGAGTGATGACCAGCCTTGTCATTAAAAGGTGTTGCTTGCAAAAAAATGGGGGGTGGGGAACGGCCACCCCCGCATTCTGTCTGTCATTTATTGTGATTCTAGTTTACGGCTTTATCGTTTGGTGCTTTGAACAGCGCTTTCATGGCTTCGGACAATTCGAAATTCATGTTGAGATTTTTTGGTGGAATAGGTTGTTGGAACCATTTTTCAAACCATTTGGCCGCTTCGCCAGAGGTTTGCACTGTAGCGATGGTGTCATCAACCAGTTTCTTGAATTTAGGATCGTCTTTACGCATCATGCAACCGTAGGCCTCTTTGGACTGCGGTGTACCGACGATTTCCCACTGATCCGGTTTCTTCGCTTTGGCGCGTTCGCCAGCCAGCAAGGCATCATCCATCATAAAGGCTACGGCACGACCGCTTTCCAGAGTACGGAAAGAGTCACCGTGGTCTTTGGCGCTGATGATGCGCATGTTCATTTTTTTCTCTTCGTTGAGCTTATTGAGCAAGACTTCAGAGGTTGTGCCCGACGTTACGACCACGGCTTTGTCTTGCAGGTCAGCAAAGTCTTTGATTGGAGAACCTTTCTTGACCAGCAGACGGGTACCAACGATGAAGATCGTGTTGGAGAATGAGGCTTGCTTCTGACGCTCAAGGTTATTGGTGGTAGAACCACACTCAAAATCGAACGTCCCGTTCTGTAACAATGGGATACGGTTTTGTGAGGTGATAGGCAATAACTTCACTTGCAGATTGGGTTCACCCAGCTCTTTCTTGATCGCTTCAACAATCAGGTTTGAATAGTCTTGAGAATAACCCACCACTTTCTGCTGATTATCGTAATAGGAGAAAGGGACAGATGATTCGCGATGACCTACAACAATGACACCGTTGTCCTTGATTTTTTTCAATGTATCAGTCTGTTCGGCTTGCTTCTTCTGGGCATCGGCGGTTTGTTCTTCCGCATAGGCAACGCTGCTTGCGGCGATACTCGCCACTAACAACGATAATGCCACTTTGCGCATTTGCATGATCCAACTCCTTGCTGTTGTTTTGGCGCCGTGAATTTAGCGTCTGGTTAACGGATAAAAAGCGTAATTCATCAGGCTTGCGTAAATATTTTAGTCGGGCTTACTGTTAGAAAATAGCTTAATGTAAAATAAATGAAACAAAAACGTTTCTTTTTTGAGACGAGACCCGCACCAAAAGTAAGCAATAAAACCTATATGCACCAAAAAGGTGCGGGCAACGATCGCTAATTGTGCAAGAACACGTCAAAACGTCAGTAAAAGTCACTGACGGATTATTTCTGAGTAATATCAAGCAAGGAGCATGCCAGAAGAGGTCAGCCCTGCGGGCGCAGGGCTGAAGAAAGACCGGTCAGCGACGTTGGCGACGAGTGAAAAGTAGTGCAGAAATACCGACTGCCAGCGCAATAATCCACATCGGTAAACCACCGAAACGGGCATAAGGCGTTATACCCGTGGTTGGGGTCACGCTGACTTCCAACACCTGACGGGTGAACTGCGGGATCTGTTTGATTATCTGACCATTTGCATCAACCGCGGCTGTGATGCCGTTATTGGTGCTGCGCAGCAGGGGGCGACCCAATTCAACGGCGCGCATACGCGCTATCTGAAAATGTTGCCAGGGACCGATGGAATGGCCAAACCAGGCATCATTGGAAACGGTAAGCAGGAAATTGGTCTCAGGACGGAAGTTATCGCGTACCTGCTGGCCGAGAATGATCTCGTAGCAGATTGCCGCCGTCAGGTTCATTCCCGCCACACGCAGCGGCGACTGAACATAATTTCCGCGACTGAACGAGGACATTGGCAGGTCAAAGAACGGGGCCAGCGGACGCAGCAGGTTTTCGAGCGGCACGAACTCGCCAAAGGGCACCAGATGATGCTTGTTGTAACGGTTGCTGCCAGGATAGCGATACGGCTCTTCCTCGCCGAGCACAATTACGCTATTGAAGAAGCGCATGCCCATGCTGGTACGTCGTGCGTCAACAATGCCAGTGACCAGACTACTGTGGTTGGCCCGCATCAGATCGTCCATCATGACAAGGAAACCCTGCTGATCGGTCTCGATGTCAGGAATCGCCGACTCTGGCCAGATGATGAGTGGTGCTCTGCCCATGAACGGGCGGGATTCATCAAGGTAAGTTTGCAGCGTCGAGATGAGTTGCTGGGGATCCCACTTCATTGATTGCTCAATGTTTCCCTGCACCATGGCGACGTTGATTGCCTTGTCAGGCTGTGGTGTAAACCACTGTACCTGACGCAATGGCCACGGTAACAGCAACATGGCCAGCGCAACGACTGCAGGCACGACTTTACGCTGATTCACGGCATAGACCAGCAGGCCGCTGAGAGAGACCAACACGAAAGTGATGGCATCCACACCCAGAATCGGCGCAAGCCCTCTCAAGGGGCCGTCGATTTGGCTGTAACCCACTTGCAGCCAGGGAAATCCGGTCAGCACCCAGCCACGCAGGAATTCGGTTGCCTGCCACAATACCGGTGCTGCCAGCGCCAGCCGCCACCAACTGGTTTTAGGGAAAAACCGCGCCAGCAGACTCGCAAACAGCAGGGTATACAACGATAAATAGGCCGCCAATAGCACAACCAGGAATACGTTGATCGCCATAGGCATACCGCCAAACTCGGAGATACTGACGTAGACCCAGTTTATTCCGACCCCGAAATAGCCCATTCCCCAACAGAAACCAATCCAGGCGGCCTGGCCGGGCCGACGGTTCAATGTGAGCGCGAGCAGGCCGAATAGCGTCACAATGGCGGCAGGCCAAAAATCATAGGGGGAAAAAGCGAGGGTGCCGATTGCACCAAAGAGTAGCGCCAGCAGGCTACGAACCCGCTGGCGTTGCAGTAAAGAGGCTATAGCCATGAAGTATTTATTCTTCCAGTATCGGTTGCGGCGCGTCGTCCGGAATTTTTACATGAACCTGGATGATACGTCGACTGTCTGCCATAGCAACTTTAAATAAGTAACCTTCGATTTCAATGGTTTCGCCACGCGCGGGCAAGTGCCCAAACGCCTGCATCACCAAGCCGCCAATGGTATCGACCTCTTCATCGCTGAAATGGGTCTTGAAAGCGTCATTGAAATCTTCAATAGGTGCCAGCGCACGAACGGTGTAGGTATGGCGACTGAGCTGACGCACATCGCGATCTTCTTCGTCATCATATTCGTCTTCAATTTCGCCGACGATCAATTCAAGGATATCCTCGATTGTCACCAGGCCGGAAACGCCACCAAACTCATCGATCACAATCGCCATATGATAACGTTGGGAGCGGAACTCCTTCAGCATCCGGTCGACACGTTTACTCTCAGGAACCACAACGGCCGTACGCAGCACCTTATCAATACTGAAGGGTTCAGACGCTGTGCGCATGAAAGGCAGCAGATCCTTGGCCATCAGAATACCTTCGATATGGTCTTTATCTTCGCTGATCACCGGGAAACGGGAGTGCGCAGACTCAATGATCACATCCAGACACTCTTCCAGAGGCTGGTTACGTTTTAGGGTGACCATTTGCGAACGGGGGATCATGATGTCGCGAACGCGCTGCTCGGCGATATCCATCACGCCTTCCAGCATGTCACGGGTATCGGGATCGATCAGATCGTTTTGTTCGGAATCACGGATCAACTCGACCAAATCACCACGGTTTTTAGGTTCACCGTGAAAAAGCTGGCTGAGAATGAGAGAGAAAAAGCCCTTCTTGGGACTGGGGCTGTCATTGCTTTGTGAATGGTCGTCGCTCATGGCGGTCTGGTTAATGTTACTCATGTTGGTGGTGGTTATAATAGTCAGTTGTTTCAGAGAGCTCTTCCCGAGGGTCAGAAGGGAATCTGATCCGTGGATATGAAAAGCGCTGGGGAGAATCAACTAACGTTAGATGTCTTCTTTTTCAGAGAGATACGGATCCGGATAGCCCAGACTTTGCATGATCTCGGTTTCAAGAGACTCCATTTCTTCGGCTTCTTCATCGAGAATATGATCATACCCTAGCAGATGAAGGCTACCGTGAACAACCATATGCGCCCAATGTGCCAGCAACGCTTTATCCTGTTCAACGGCTTCCTGCTCGACAACCTGTCGGCAGATGATCAGATCGCCCAAAAGAGGCATCTCCATACCTGGAGGGGCCTCAAAGGGAAATGACAGCACATTGGTGGGTTTGTCTTTGCCGCGATAGGTATGATTCAGTTCATGGCTCTCCGCTTCATCAACGATACGGATAGTCACCTCTGAAACTTCCTGGAATTGCGGCAGCACAACGTCCAGCCAGCGACGGAAGTCAGCTTCCGCTGGCAACCCGTCACTGCTTTCGCAGGCAATCTGTAGATCCAGAATGACCTCGCTCATTGCGCCTCCTGCTGTGATACCGCCAGAGCGTCGCGTTTACGCTGCTCGGCAACGTCATCTTTACGTTTTTGCTCGGCGGCTTCCCACGTTTCATAGGCGACCACAATGCGGGCAACCACCGGATGGCGTACCACGTCTTCGCTCTGAAAGAAGTTGAAGCTCAGTTCTTCCACATCTGACAATACTTCAATGGCATGACGCAGGCCGGACTTGAGATTGCGTGGCAAGTCGATTTGGGTAACGTCACCGGTAATGACCGCTTTGGAGTTGAAACCAATACGTGTCAGGAACATTTTCATCTGCTCGATGGTGGTGTTCTGGCTCTCATCCAGGATGATGAAGGCGTCATTGAGCGTGCGGCCGCGCATATAGGCCAGTGGAGCCACCTCAATCACGTTACGTTCGATCAGCTTCTCAACACGTTCAAAGCCCAACATTTCAAACAGGGCGTCATAAAGCGGGCGCAGGTAAGGATCGACTTTCTGGCTGAGATCGCCCGGCAGGAAGCCGAGTTTTTCGCCAGCTTCTACCGCAGGACGGGTGAGCAGGATCCTGCGGACGTCCTGGCGCTCCAGCGCATCCACCGCCGCCGCGACGGCCAGATAGGTTTTACCGGTACCGGCAGGGCCAATACCAAAGGTGATGTCATGGTCGAGAATGTTGGCGATGTACTGTGCCTGATTTGGGGTACGTGGCTTCACCATGCCGCGTTTGGTGCGGATAGTGACGGCCTTGCCAAAGTCAGGGATGCTCTCGGCGTTTTGCTCCAGCACGCGACTCTCTTTAATCGCCAGGTGAATCTGTTCGGGATCGATATCCTGAGTTTCACCTCGCATGGGCGCGGTATCGACATACAGATGGCGCAAAATATCGACGGCGGCATTCACGATCAGATTTTTGCCAACCAGTTTGAATTGATTGTCACGGCGATTGATTTCAATACCCAACCGGCGTTCAAGTTGTTTGATGTTGTCATCAAACGGGCCACACAGACTTAGCAAGCGCTTGTTGTCCGCAGGCTCTAGCAGAATTTCTCGTGTTACGACGCTCAATCTATTCCTCTAGGTCACACAGGGCCTGGTTAATGTCTCGGGGATGTCTTACCGTTTTTTACCAACGGTACAGAGTAATCATACATGCCATTCGCTGATTCTTCATGGTGTCCGCGAACCAGAGAGCGTACTTGTTATCTATATGCGGCATGAATCGACAATTTAAATGGCTGACAGCACATTCAGCTAAATTTTTATGAGATGCATCACAAGGATTGCAGAAAAATAAAGGGCGCTTCAAGCGCCCTCTGATGCTGCAGTACGCGGCGTCAATCAGGGTTGGTAAATACCAACACCGATCTCATTCTCTTTGCGCGTACGGGCGATGACGGACTCTGGCGATTCGTGCGAGCGTAAATCCATTTGATCTTCAGTACGGACAACAACGCCGCGCAGCGAGTTCGTATAGACATCAACAATTTCGACGTCAACGAATCTGCCAATCATATCCGGCGTGCCCTCAAAGTTCACAACGCGGTTATGCTCAGTGCGGCCCGACAGTTCCATTACACTCTTGCGGGAGGTGCCTTCCACCAGAATGCGCTGGACGGTGCCCTGCATGCGGCGGCTGAATTGCATGGCTTGCTGGGTGATGCGCTCTTGCAGGATATGCAAACGCTGCTTTTTCTCCTCTTCGCTGACATCATCCACCATGTCAGCCGCAGGCGTACCGGGACGGGCGGAATAGATAAAGCTGTAGCTCATGTCAAAATTGACGTCAGCAATCAACTTCATGGTCTGCTCAAAGTCCTGCTGGGTTTCACCCGGGAAGCCAATGATAAAATCAGAGCTGATTTGAATGCCGGGACGAGCCTGATGCAACTTGCGGATAATCGCTTTGTATTCCAGTGCAGTATGTGACCGTTTCATCATGGTCAGTACGCGGTCTGAACCACTTTGTACCGGCAGGTGCAGGAAGCTCACCAATTCCGGCGTATCGCGATACACTTCGATGATATCGTCGGTAAACTCGATAGGGTGGCTGGTGGTGAAACGCAGACGGTCAATCCCGTCAATCGCGGCAACCAGACGCAGCAGTTCGGCAAAGCTACAGATGCTGCCATCAAAATTCAGCCCACGGTAAGCATTAACGTTCTGCCCCAGCAGATTCACCTCACGAACGCCCTGCGCCGCCAGTTGGGCAATCTCAAACAGGATGTCATCACTTGGACGACTGACTTCTTCGCCGCGCGTGTAAGGTACAACGCAGAAGCTGCAATATTTGTTGCAGCCTTCCATGATGGAGACAAACGCGGTCGGGCCTTCTGCCTTGGGTTCCGGCAGACGGTCAAATTTTTCAATTTCCGGGAAACTGATATCAACGATTGGGCTGCGGGTGCCTTTTACGTGATTAATCATTTCTGGCAGACGATGCAGTGTCTGCGGTCCAAAGATCACATCAACATAGTGCGCGCGCTGGCGGATATGTTCCCCTTCCTGAGAAGCGACGCAACCACCCACACCAATGATCAAATCCGGATTGGCTTCTTTCAGCGCTCTCCAACGGCCCAGTTGGTGGAAGACTTTCTCCTGCGCCTTCTCACGGATTGAACAGGTATTCAGTAACAGAATATCCGCCTCTTCGGCAATATCTGTCAGCTCATAACCATGAGTACTTTCCAGTAGGTCAGCCATCTTGGATGAATCGTATTCATTCATCTGACAGCCCCAGGTTTTAATATGCAGTTTTTTTGTCATCGCCTAGCCATTACTCAGTGCAGGAAGAAGAGCTTTAACATTTAGCTCGTTGCAGGGGGCGTATTGTAATCGTTCGCTGCTGTTGTGACCAGCACGCCGAATCGCTTACGGCCTGATGCTAACAGAAAAATCCGGTACACTTCGCTAAGTGATCATTTAATTGAGTGTAGCCAAGATGAATAATTCAGCGAAGCACAGTGATGTGGTGGTGGTCGGTGGGGGCATGGTCGGTGCCGCTGCCGCGTTGGGGCTGGCCAGGAGAGGCTGGACTGTGGCGGTGTTGGAGCATGAAGCGCCCGCCGCTTTCGACGCCAGCAGTCCACCTGATTTACGCATATCGGCCATTGGCTGCACGTCGGTAAAGTTGTTGCAGGAACTGGGTGCGTGGCAGGGTGTTGCACAGAGGCGGCTGGCACCCTATCGGCGACTGGAAACCTGGGAGAAGCCGGGCTCGGACGTGATATTCGATGCGCAATCACTCGGGTTGCCTGAACTGGGTTTTATGGTTGAAAACCGGGTATTGCAACTGGCGCTGTGGGAACAGATAGAACAGCAGGCTGCCATCGCGCTCTACTGTCCCGACTCGTTGAAAAGTATGCAGCGCAATGAAAACGGCTGGCAGATCTTGACGGACAACGGTATGACGCTGTCGACGTCGCTGATCATTGCTGCCGATGGCGCCAACTCCCAGGTGCGTAAACTGGCCGGAATAGGTATCAGCGGCTGGCAATATCGCCAATCCTGCATGCTGATCGGGGTGGAAACCGAATTTGCCGATCAGGATGTGACCTGGCAGCAATTTTTCCCTTCCGGACCCCGCGCTTTTTTACCGCTGTTTGGTCGTTGGGCCTCGTTGGTGTGGTATGACAGCCCACAGCGTATTCGCTACCTTAAGTCGTTGCCAATGGCACAACTGACCGAAGAGATTCATCGGGCGTTTCCTGCCCGGCTGGGGAAGGTACGTGCAGTCTCCGCTGGGGCCTTCCCGCTGGTTCGACGCCACGCACGGCACTATGTACAGGATGGACTGGCGCTGGTTGGCGATGCGGCCCATACCATCAATCCATTAGCGGGGCAGGGAGTGAATCTGGGATATCGCGACGTTGAGGCGTTGCTGGACGTGCTGGGAAGTGCACGGGATAACGGAGAAGCCTGGCATACGCAACAGATTCTGCTGCGTTACCAGCACCGTCGCCGCACGGATAATCTGCTGATGCAAAGCGGGATGGATCTGTTTTACAAGGCATTCAGCAACGAACTCCCACCGGTGATGATGGCACGCAATCTGGCGCTGATGGCCGCACAGCGCGCAGGAAAATTGAAGGAATATGCTCTGCGCTACGCGTTGGGCCTGTAACTATTCGCGCTCTGGCGCAGCTATTCTGTGCCAGGGCCTGCATGATCAGTAACGCGTTATGCCGGGTTGGCTATTCTTTGATGTGAGCTTACAAACGCGTGAAAATATTGATAAGAAAAAGGGGCGAAACCTTGCGATTTCGCCCCTAATCTTGCTGTTTTACCAGCCTGTATGGCTGGGGTACCAGGATTCGAACCTGGGATGCCGGAATCAGAATCCGGTGCCTTACCGCTTGGCGATACCCCAAAAGATGGTGGCTACGACGGGAATCGAACCTGTGACCCCAGCATTATGAGTGCTGTGCTCTAACCAGCTGAGCTACGTAGCCAAATTATACTTAAAAATCAATACTAATCAAGCGTTGCGTGGCTGGGGTACCAGGATTCGAACCTGGGAATGCTGGTATCAAAAACCAGTGCCTTACCGCTTGGCGATACCCCAACTGTACTACAAACAACCCTTGCCTCAGCGTTTCTTCCAAAGAAGAAATGGCTGGGGTACCAGGATTCGAACCTGGGAATGCTGGTATCAAAAACCAGTGCCTTACCGCTTGGCGATACCCCATCCGCTGCAATGCCGTGAACGGAAATGGTGCGGGAGGCGAGACTTGAACTCGCACACCTTGCGGCGCCAGAACCTAAATCTGGTGCGTCTACCAATTTCGCCACTCCCGCAAAAAGATGGTGGCTACGACGGGAATCGAACCTGTGACCCCAGCATTATGAGTGCTGTGCTCTAACCAGCTGAGCTACGTAGCCATCTTTTTTCGCGTTACCTTCGTCGGCGTTGCGGGGCGCATTATGCGTATATGGCCGATTTGCGTCAACAAGTTTTTTCCCGAAAAACTCTATCTGACGTCTGTTTGTGTGGCTTGTGAACAGTCTGGCGATAAAAGCGGCAAAAACAGCGATTAATCACTGAAATGGCCTATAAAAAAGCGGGCCATAACGACCCGCTGCAAGAACTTACAACATGATTATTTATAGGCGGATTGGTGCACCCCAACGGCGCGTCCAGAGGGGTCATCCATCTTTTTGAAAGATTCATCCCACTCAATGGCTTTCGCTGACGAGCAGGCAACAGACGGGCCACCCGGTACACATTCTGCGGCGCTTGGCAGAGGGAACAACTCTTCAAAAATCACGCGGTACAGATAGCCTTCTTTCGACGATGGCGTGTTGTACGGGAAACGGAAATGTGCGGTTTCGAGCTGTTGGTCTGTGACCTGCTCTGCAGCCATCGCTTTCAGTGAGTCAATCCAGCTGTAGCCGACACCGTCAGAGAACTGCTCTTTTTGGCGCCAGGCGACGCTGTGCGGCAGATAGGATTCGAAGCATTCACGCAGAACGTGTTTCTCCATCTTCCCGTTGCCACACATTTTATCCTGCGGGTTAATGCGCATCGCGACGTCGAGAAAGTTTTTATCCAGGAACGGTACGCGGGCTTCAACGCCCCAGGCGGACATTGCCTTGTTGGCGCGGGCGCAATCATACATGTGCAGTGCCAGCAGTTTGCGTACGGTTTCCTCATGCAATTCTTTGGCATTCGGGGCCTTATGGAAATACAGATAGCCGCCAAACACTTCGTCCGAACCTTCACCAGAAAGCACCATTTTGATGCCCATCGCTTTGATTTTACGCGACATCAGATACATCGGCGTTGATGCACGGATGGTGGTGACGTCATACGTTTCAATGTGATAAATCACGTCGCGGATGGCATCCAGACCTTCCTGTACGGTGAAGTGAATTTCGTGGTGTACCGTTCCAAGATGCTCAGCCACTTCTTTTGCGGCGCGAAGGTCAGGAGACCCTTCCAGCCCAACGGCAAAGGAGTGGAGTTGTGGCCACCAGGCTTCGCTACGGTTGTCATCTTCTACGCGACGGGCAGCAAATTTCTTGGTAATGGCAGAAATAACGGAAGAGTCGAGACCACCCGACAGCAGCACGCCGTAAGGGACGTCTGACATCAGATGACTTTTCACCGCCTCTTCGAGCGCGTTTGCCAGCTCTTTTTTGTCGGTGACGTTGTCTTTGACATTGTTAAAGTCGAACCAGTCGCGGTGATAATATTCACGGATCACGCCTTCCTGACTCCACAGATAACTGCCAGCCGGGAATTCCTTGATGGTACGGCATACTGGCACCAGCGCTTTCATTTCTGAAGCGACAAACAGGTTGCCGTGTTCGTCATGGCCCATATACAGCGGAATGATACCGAGATGATCACGACCAATCAGATAGGCCTCTTTCTCGGTGTCATAAAGGACAAAAGCAAACATGCCTTGCAGATCGTCTAGGAACTCAATGCCTTTCTCCTGATACAGGGCAAGAATGACTTCGCAGTCAGAACCGGTCTGGAACTCATAGCGATCGCCTAATTCCTGACGCAGAGCCTGATGGTTGTAGATTTCACCGTTGACCGCCAGAACGTTGGTGTGCGCGGCGTTGTACAGCGGTTGGGCACCATTATTCACGTCAACAATCGACAGACGCTCATGTGACAAAATGGCTTTATCGCTGGCAAACACGCCAGACCAGTCCGGGCCGCGATGACGCATCAGGCGTGACATTTCCAACGCTTTTTTACGCAGCTCAACAGGATCGGTCTTAATATCAAGCACACCGAAAATAGAACACATATCTCTTTCTCCTAACGACTTTTCAGGCGGTAATGTTGTTGTGTTTTGTTCGTTGTAAGGCAACGTTGCCGATTCATCATCTCTGGCTCGACTTCGCTGCATTGCTGATTAAGAAAATGCGACAAATGCCATAAGCTATGCAAGCATTTTAGCGCTTCCTTGAAAAATAGTCTGTTGACCTGCTTGAATCTTTGATGGTTTGTCAGTTTTGGCCTGAAAATTTTGAAGAATATTCAATTTTTTACCGTTTGGCGGCAGCCGGCATAAAAATGAGCGCTTTGGTCTTTTTGGTGTAATAAAAAGTGTTGGGGTATTAAAAAAATCGATGCACTAAAAACAGCCTGGCGCGTGACCAGACTGTATTCAGGAAGTAGGGAGGGGGATTAAATGATGTTGATGTCTGCGACCGACGGGAAAATGTAGGTAGGGCGGAAAGGCATCTCTTCGATATCGTTGATGGTCGATACCCCTGACAGAACCAGAATGGTTTCGAGCCCGGCCTGAAAGCCCGCCAAAATATCGGTACGCAGATTATCGCCGACAATCACCGTCTCTTCAGAATGCCCCTGCATTCTGTTCAGTGCAGAACGGATGATCCACGGGCTCGGTTTGCCGACATAAAAGGGCTTGCGACCCGTAATTTTTTCGATCGGCGCACACAAGGCTCCGCAGGCTGGGGCAAAACCATGGCCGTGATAGTCAGGATTGGTGGCAATGAAGCGGGCTCCGTTGGCAACAAAATAGGCCGCCTTATGCATCATATCCCAGTTATACGAGCGTGTTTCCCCGACGATCACGAAATCAGGGTTGATATCCGTAATCGTGAAACCCGCTTTATACAACTCATGAATTAATGCGCCTTCACCCACCACATAGGCTTTCTTGCCTTCCTGACGCCGCAGGAAGTCGGCAGTCGCCATGGCTGAGGTGAAAAAGGCGCTATCCGGCACATCAAGCCCGGCTGCGCTAAAGCGGTTGGCGAGATCCTGGGCTGTCTGAGACGGATAGTTGGTAAGGATCACCAGCGGCATTCCTTGTTCCTGAACGCGCGACAGGAAAACATCAGCGCCAGGAATGGCGGTATTGTCGTGCAACAGCACGCCGTCAATGTCACAAATAACGTTTTTGATAGTCATTATTCTGGTTACTCATCTCAGGATTCAAGCAGTCGTTGCAGTAATACACCGTTGAGCATTGCGCGTTTTGCCAAAGCAAAGGCACCAATCGCTGAACGATGATTAAGTTCAGAAGTGACCACTGGCAGGTTTTTGCGGAAATCTTTCAATACCTGGGTGTTAATGCAACTCTGGATTGCGGGTAACAGCACTTTTTCGGCTTCGGTTATTTCACCGGCAATCACCACTTTTTGCGGATTGAACAGGTTGATCGCGATGGCTACTGCTTTGCCGAGATAACGCCCAACGTTTTCAAGCACTTCATTGGCCAACAGATCGCCTTTGTTGGCCGCTTTGCAAATAGCGTGAATGCTACAGTCTTCCAGCGTCATTTTACTCGGATAACCCTGGGTCAACAGGTGACGCACCCGGTTCTCGATGGCCGCATTGGCTGCCACTGTCTCCAGGCAACCAAAGTTGCCACAATGGCAGCGTTCGCCAAGCGGATCGATCTGGATATGCCCGATTTCACCCACGTTGCCGTTACTGCCAAGAAAAATCTGGCCGTTGACGATAATGCCTGCACCTGTGCCGCGATGCAAACGAACCAAAATGGAGTCCGCACAGTCGCGTGTTGCACCAAAATAGTGCTCAGCCAGCGCCAGACTGCGAATATCATGACCAACAAAGCTGGTAACCGAGAATTTTTTCTGCAGTTTTTCGACCAGTTTCCAGTTGCTGACGCTGATATGCGGCATGTATTTCACCATTCCGCGCTGGGGATCCACCAAACCAGGGAGGATAACCGAAATGGCGATAAGCTCGCGGATTTTACGCTGGTAATTTTCGATAAACGAGGTAATGGCGGCAAACAGGGCGACTTCAAGGGTCTCCTGGGTGCGTTCTGGCAAAGGGTAATGCTCCTCGCCAAGCGATCTGCCGCTCATATCGTACAGGGTAATGGTGGCGTCATGACGCCCAAGCCGGATGGCAACGGTATGGAAATTGCGGGTTTCACTCACAATGGAGATGGCACGGCGACCCCCCGTGGAGGCTTGTTGATCGACTTCTTTGATCAACCCGCGCTCCAGGAGTTGGCGAGTAATTTTCGTGACGCTGGCAGGTGCCAACTGGCTCAATTCGGCGATTTGAATACGCGAAATGGGACCTTGCTGATCAATCAACCGATACACTGCCGCACCATTCAACTGCTTTACCAGATCGATATTACCTATTTGTGCCTGTGCGCCAGTGCTCATTGATAAAATTACTCGCTCATAATCAAACTTCGTTGCCGTTAACGATAGTTTTCGTGATGTGATAATCGCGGCTGAAGGCGGTCAGGTTAGCAATTTTTCCGACTTCAATGCTGCCCAACTGCTTGTCCACACCGATCGCACGCGCGGCATACAATGTTGCCATTCGCAGTGCTTCATCCAGGGGGATACCGACATGTTCGACGCTGTTCTGTACGGCTTCTATCATGGTCAGTGCAGATCCGCTCAGGGTTCCATTCTCGTCCACACAGAGTCCGTCGCGATAGTATATTGTTTTACCAGCAAAAATGAACTGTTCAATATTGGCACCCGCTGGCGCGGTGGCATCGGTGACCAGAACCAGTTTCTCACCTTTAAGCCGTTTGGCATTACGGATGCTGGCCCACGCAACGTGATGACCGTCAGCAATCACCCCGGTATAAAGCTCAGGCGTATCGAAAATAGCGCCCATCAGACCGGGTTCACGGCCAGTAATGTGCGGCATGGCATTGTACAGGTGGGTCGCAAAGCTGATCCCTGCGGCAAACCCTTTGCGTGCCTGTTCGTAGGTGGCATTGGAGTGCCCGGCAGACACCACGATACCCGCTTGGGACAGTTGGCGAATGGTGTTTTCGTCGACCCTTTCTGGTGCCAGGGTAACTTTGGTAATAACATCTGCGTTTTCACACAGATAGTCGATCATAGCCGCGTCTGGTTTACGGATAAACGCAGGATTGTGGGTGCCTTTCTTCTGCGGGCTGAGATACGGCCCTTCGAGATGCAATCCCAATGCCTGGTGACGATGTTTGGCAAGGTAGCTGCGCATCACACTGATGCCATGCTTCATGTAATCATCGCTACAGGTGATGAGTGTCGGCAGGTAGCTGGTACAGCCGGATTTCTCGTTGGCTTTCTGCATGATTTCAAGCGTTTGCTCAGAAATGGCTTCAAGCGAATCGTTAAACTGTACACCGCCACAGCCGTTAAGCTGCACATCAATAAATCCGGGAGCCAGGATAGCACCGCCCAGATCGCGGGTTTCGATTCCCGCAGGCAGTTCAGCCACAGGACAGATTCTTTCGATCAGATCGTCTGCAATCACCACAGCATGATCGTCCAGCACATCGTGACCGGTATAAATACGACCGTGAATTAAAGCGTACATCTTGGCCCCCTGATACAGATTACAAAATTACAGATTCTTCATATTTTCCGCTTCTAACTCGCGGAAATACTTCACTGTTTTGACTTTCAATTCCATGGTTGACGGTTCGTCACACACCATGACGGCTTTGGCATGCAACTGCAGGCAACTGATGGTCCACATGTGGTTGATATTGCCTTCAACAGCGGCTTGCAGCGCCTGCGCCTTGGCATGACCGGTAACCAGAATCATCACTTCTTCCGCATCCAGTAGCGTACCCACGCCGACGGTCAGCGCATATTTAGGCACTTGCGTGGCATCGCCACCGAAGAACCGTGAGTTGGCGATACGGGTTTCTTCGGTCAACGTTTTGATCCGGGTACGGGAAGAGAGCGAAGAGGCCGGTTCGTTGAACGCAATGTGACCGTCATTGCCCACGCCGCCCATGAACAGGTGGATTTTGCCGTAGGATTTGATTTTTTCTTCGTACTGACGACATTCGGCATCGATATCCGGTGCATTACCGTTCAGCAGATTGATATTTTCCTGGGGGATATCGACATGATCGAAGAAGTTATGGTACATGAAGGTGTGATAGCTCTCAGGATGTTCCTGTGGCAGACCCACATATTCGTCCATGTTAAAAGTAACCACATTCTTGAAGCTTACCTGGCCTGCTTTATGCATGCTGATAAGATGTTTGTAGGCTTCAAGGGGTGTACCACCCGTTGGCAGGCCGAGAACAAAAGGGCGATCGGCGGTAGGATTAAACGCATTGATGCGGTTAACGATGTGGCGAGCTGCCCATTTGCCGACTTCGGCAGTGGTTTTCAGTGGAATAAGTCTCATCATACACCTCTAGGCTTTAGGAACTGGAATATACTATACCCTAAATCATATGCATTGCAGGAAGGCGACAAGCCCTGCAACCCCCCAGGAACATAGATTGCTATGCGATTGGGGTTTACGGACGCGGTCAACGCACCTGCAGCTTGAAGGGTATATAACGTGCTCTGAAATGTTCCCTAAGGGTAACTCACGTTTTCAGGCCACGTAACGACACAGCGCCGTTTTGATTTTTTTAATCATAAAATAAGTTTTGTGTTCTGGCTAGCAGATTGCCTTGGTTAGAGTGATTTTTGGTGATAAATGTCACAAAAAATGAGCTTTTAATTTGCGATACGAAATAATTTTTTTACACTCCGCATAGCAGTCGATGTGAACAGTTTTTAAAAAGGTAGTGAACAATGTTCGTAAACTACTTAAAAAAAATGTCCGTCTCAGGACACAAAGGGGGAAAGGTGAATATTCTTAGTTACTTGCAAAAAGTGGGCCGGGCCTTGATGGTCCCGGTAGCTGTACTGCCCGCCGCAGCTATTCTGATGGGTATAGGATATTGGATCGACCCAGATAGCTGGGGGGCTGGTAACGCGCTGGCAGCACTGTTTTTGAAATCTGGTGGCGCTATCATAGATCATATGTCAGTGCTGTTTGCCATTGGTGTTGCCTATGGTATGTCTAAAGACAAAGACGGCGCGGCAGCGTTAACCGGCTTTGTTGGTTTTCTGGTGCTCACGACGTTGTGTTCACCCGCTGCGGTTTCCATGATCCAAAAAATTCCACTTGATCAGGTTCCTGCTGCCTTTGGTAAAATCGAGAACCAGTTTGTGGGTATTCTGGTCGGTATTATTTCCGCCGAACTCTATAACCGTTTCAGTCATGTAGAACTGCCAAAGGCGCTGTCTTTCTTCAGCGGCCGTCGTCTGGTGCCGATCCTGACCTCCTTCCTGATGATCGTTGTTGCTTTCATCATGATGTATATCTGGCCTCTGATTTATAACGCACTGGTCTCCTTTGGTGAATATATTCAGCAAATGGGTTCTGTTGGCGCGGGTATCTACGCCTTCTTCAACCGTCTGCTGATCCCCGTCGGCCTGCATCACGCCCTGAACTCCGTGTTCTGGTTTGACGTGGCCGGTATCAACGACATCCCTAACTTCCTGGGTGGTCAACAATCCATTGAAGCCGGGAAAGCGGTAGTCGGTATCACTGGTCGTTATCAGGCGGGTTTCTTCCCTATCATGATGTTTGGTCTGCCGGGTGCGGCACTGGCCATTTACCACTGCGCCCGTCCTGAGAATAAAGCGAAAGTGGCGGGTATCATGATTGCCGCTGCGTTTGCTGCTTTCTTCACCGGTATCACCGAACCGTTGGAATTCTCCTTCATGTTCGTGGCACCTGTACTGTATGTCATCCATGCGTTACTGACCGGTCTCTCCGTTTTCATCGCGGCGAGCATGCACTGGATTGCCGGTTTCGGCTTCAGTGCGGGGCTGGTGGATATGGTGCTCTCCTCGCGTAACCCGCTGGCGACCCATTGGTACATGCTGATTCTGCAAGGTCTGGTGTTCTTCGTTATTTACTATGTGGTGTTCCGTTACACCATCAAAAGATTCAACCTGCTGACTCCAGGACGTGAACTGGCAACAGCCGGTGACGAATCCGACGGTTATGATGTTGATCTGGACAAAAACCAGCAGAGCACCGGTTCTGAAACGGAAATTCTCGCTCGCCGCTATATCGGCGCGATCGGGGGGTCTGAAAACCTGACCGGTATCGATGCCTGTATCACCCGCCTGCGTCTCAACGTCAAAGATTCTGCACTGGTCAATGACGGTCTGGCCAAGCATCTGGGCGCATCTGGCATTATCCGCCTGAACAAACAGAGTGTGCAGGTTATTGTGGGTACGCGTGCCGAACTGATTGCCAGCGCCATGCGTAGCGTAATGGCAAATGGTCCGGTCGCTGCCGTCGCAGCACACGCTCCAGCAGCCACAGCGACTCCGGTTGCTGCCGCCGCGGCAAAACCGCAGGCAGTGCCTAACAGCGTCAAGGCGGCTACCGAGACTCTGGTTTCGCCTATTACCGGTGAAGTGGTGGCGTTGGATCAGGTTCCTGACGAAGCTTTCGCCAGTAAAGCGGTCGGTGATGGTGTTGCCATTCGGCCAACCGATAAAATCGTTGTCGCACCGGCCAGCGGCACGCTGATTAAAATCTTCAACACCAATCACGCCTTCTGTCTGGAAACAGCCTCTGGCGCGGAGATTGTGGTGCATATGGGGATTGATACCGTCGCACTGGGTGGCAAGGGCTTCAAACGTCTGGCCGAAGAAGGGGCGACCGTCACGGCGGGTCAGCCAGTTCTGGAGCTGGATCTTGAATACCTGAACGCCAATGCCCGCTCAATGCTGAGTCCGGTGGTGGTGAGCAATATCGATGAGTATGCCGGTCTGTCGGCATTGACGTCGGGTCAGGTTGTCGCGGGTCAAACCAAATTGTTTGAAATCCAAGGCAAGTAATATCTCGATCTGACGTTACGTCATCAGAGCGGGGGGAGAGCGATCTCCTCCCGTTTTTTTATTTTGAAGAAGAGACCGCGTTTTTTATGCAACAAACGGTTGTGTCCCGGCGTGGCTTGTTGGAACATAAGCGGTTAACAGCCGTGCTTTCGCGTAGAGGAATAGAAAGATGAGTGAGGCAGAAGCCCGCCCAACCAATTTTATCCGTCAGATCATTGATGAAGATCTGGCTTCAGGGAAACATTCGTCAGTACAGACCCGTTTCCCACCTGAACCTAACGGTTATCTGCATATTGGTCATGCCAAATCGATCTGCCTGAATTTCGGCATCGCCCAGGATTACCAAGGTCAATGCAATCTGCGTTTTGATGACACCAACCCTGTAAAAGAAGACATCGAATACGTAGAGTCGATCAAGTATGACGTTCAGTGGCTGGGTTTTGAATGGAGCGGTAATGTCCGCTACTCTTCTGACTATTTCGATCAGTTACACAACTATGCCGTGGAATTGATTGGCAAAGGCCTGGCTTATGTCGATGAATTGTCACCTGAGCAGATCCGCGAATACCGTGGCACGTTGACGTCTGCCGGTACCAACAGCCCGTACCGCGATCGTGGCGTGGAAGAGAATCTGGCGCTGTTTGCAAAAATGCGTAACGGTGAATTTGCTGAAGGTAGTGCCTGCCTGCGTGCCAGGATCGATATGGCGTCGCCTTTTATGGTGATGCGCGATCCGGTGCTGTATCGCATTAAATTTGCCGATCATCATCAGACTGGCAACAAATGGTGCATCTATCCGATGTACGATTTTACCCACTGCATTTCCGATGCGTTGGAAGGCATCACCCATTCCCTCTGTACGCTGGAGTTCCAGGACAACCGCCGCCTGTATGATTGGGTGCTGGATAACATCACCATTCCTTGCCACCCGCGTCAGTATGAGTTCTCTCGCCTCAATCTCGAGTACTCCATCATGTCCAAGCGCAAGCTGAACCTGCTGGTGACTGACAAGATTGTTGAGGGTTGGGACGATCCACGTATGCCGACCATTTCTGGCCTGCGTCGCCGTGGTTACAGCGCTGCCGCTATCCGTGAATTCTGCCGCCGTATTGGTGTGACCAAACAGTCGAACAACGTTGAAATGGGTTCGCTTGAGTCCTGTATCCGTGACGAACTGAATGAGCATGCGCCGCGCGCCATGGCCGTGATCAATCCGGTAAAAGTGATTATTGAAAACCTGCCAGAGAATGAAGTTCAGCAGGTCGCCATGCCAAATCACCCGAACAAACCGGAAATGGGCAGCCGCGACGTGCCGTTCAGCCGTGAAATCTATATCGATCAGGCTGACTTCCGTGAAGAAGCCAACAAGCAGTACAAGCGTTTGGTTTTGGGCAAGGAAGTTCGTCTGCGCAATGCGTATGTGATCAAGGCGGAACGCGTTGAGAAAGACGCAGACGGCGCGATTGTGACGATCTTCTGTTCTTATGATCCTGAGACCTTGCACAAAGATCCTGCTGATGGCCGCAAGGTTAAAGGCGTCATCCATTGGG
The DNA here is from genome assembly GCF_003332275.1 of Edaphovirga cremea. Classification (GTDB taxonomy): domain Bacteria; phylum Pseudomonadota; class Gammaproteobacteria; order Enterobacterales; family Enterobacteriaceae; genus Edaphovirga; species Edaphovirga cremea. Next base: position 372,382 of record NZ_QOVA01000001.1, read on the forward strand.
TGTCCGCCAGCCACGCGCTGCCTGCAACGTTCCGGTTGTATGATCGCCTGTTCAATGTGGCGAATCCGGGTCTGGCAGATGATTTCCTGACGACGATCAACAGCGAGTCATTGACGCTTGCTGAAGGTTTTGTTGAGCCGAGTCTGGCTGATGCAAAAGCCGAGTTTGCTTACCAGTTCGAGCGGGAAGGGTATTTCTGCGCAGACAGCCGTTACTCCAGCCAGGAGAAACTGGTGTTTAACCGCACTGTTGGTTTGCGTGATACCTGGACAGCCAAAGAAAACGCGTAACGCCTCTTCAACAGTCTACAAGGCTCCGCGTGCGGGGCCTTTTTTGTTTCTCATAGCCGCTCTTTATTGAGCAAATTCATCATAGGGAGGAAAAGCAGGCCGAATCGCAGGCATAAAAAAACCGCGATAAAGCGGTTCCTTTACGGTTCAGGCAATTATTTTTGCCATCATTTCATATCGTGAAGGGTATCGTCTTCGCGGCAATCACCGGTTTCACAATGACCATAGAGATAGAGGCTGTGGTTAGTCAGTTTGATACCATGCGCCTTGGCGATTTCACGCTGACGTAACTCGATGGATTCATCTCTGAATTCAATGACTTTACCGCAATCAAGGCAGATCAGATGATCATGATGATGTTGTTGCGTCAGTTCGAAGACAGATTTTCCGCCCTCGAAATTATGGCGCGTCACAATACCCGCGTCATCAAATTGGTTCAGAACGCGATACACTGTCGCCAGGCCAATTTCTTCGCCCATATCGATCAGTTTTTTGTACAGATCTTCCGCACTGACGTGGTGGCATTCCGGATCTTGCAAAACTTCCAGGATTTTGAGTCGCGGAAGCGTGACTTTCAGGCCGGCCTTCTTCAATGCGGTGTTGTTGTCAGTCATGCGGATTCAGTCCTGTTACTATGCTAAACAAGTGGAGGCTTATAGCCTATGACATCGGTCGGCACAAAAAATATGATTGCGTCTCATTATAGAACTGTGTGCTAAAAATGAAAACCACTGGTTGTTAACAAAGATATTTTTGCGCTCGAAGCATGTCAATACATGCAACTTGTTGATGGATGGGAAAAACAATTAGCGTAAGTTTACCCTGTTCTGGCTTAAAGTTACAAATTTGTAGCTACTTATTTATATAATAGGTGTAAACAATGGCCTGAAAGGATGAGAAAAGCCCCTTTCAGGCCAAAACAGATTTATCCGATGATTTCTGCCAGACTCAATTCCTGAGAGATCTGCTTGACCCACGCCTCAACGCGCTCGTTGGTCAATTCAGGCTGACGGTCTTCATCAATCGCGAGACCGATAAAGTGATCGTCATCCGCCAGACCTTTGGAGGCTTCGAAATGATAGCCTTTGGTTGGCCAGTGACCGACTATTGTCGCACCGTTCGGCTCAATGATGTCACGTACGGTCCCCATCGCGTCGCAGAAGTACTCAGCATAATCTTCCTGATCACCGCAACCGAACAGCGCAACCAGTTTACCGTTGAATTCGATCTCTTCCAGGGTAGGGAAAAAGTCATCCCAGTCACATTGCGCTTCACCGTAATACCAGGTTGGAATGCCGATCAGCAGAATATCAAATTTCTCAAGATCTTCTTTGCTGCTCTTCGCAATATCATGCACTTCCGCAACGTCTTTACCCAATTGCTTCTGGATCATTTTGGCGATGTTTTCAGTGTTACCTGTATCGGATCCGAAGAAGATACCCACTACGGCCATATGCTTTCTAACCTCTTGTTCTAAATGGAAAAGCCTGAATGTGGCTGGCGTTGATTGCGCTGATATCAGCAAACTCTCTGCCAGGATAAAATAGAGCCTGATCCTGAAAGCCACAGTCAGATATGGGGACATATTCTATCGGGTGTAATTGATAAGTGTTATCGCCTTTGTGTGCTGGTGGCATTTTTACCATCAAAGACAGTCACTTCTTTCAACCCAGTTCATTGGGCAATTCTTCTGATTATCATCTTGCCAGATGACGTACTTTTTGTGGGGGATGTACTTTTTATTGGTGACATACTTTCGATGGGCGACGTAAAGGCGTCGCCAGAGACATGATAGGTACATAAGAAGGGATAACAGGCGCCTGGCCGCAGGAGTTGATGCAGCATCAGCTTCCCGGCGGTCAGGACGTTTCCTGGTGATCTGTCAGTTGTGCCAACAGCATTTGTTCAATCAATTCACTGCGACTGATGTTTTGCTCTTCAGCCAGCCTGTTGAGTGCATCAACTGCGTCCGCATTGATTTTCAATTCTACTCGCCGTAAACCACGAACTTTATCGCGTCGAAGTTGATTGCGCTTATTAATCCTAAGCTGCTCATCGCGTGATAATGGATTGGTTTTCGGGCGCCCCGGACGGCGTTCATCTGCGAACAGATCAAGCGTCGTGCGATCCGTTTGTTCTTTGGCCATAGGTAGCGATACAACTAGGGAATGTACATCGGAAGGTGCGAAGATCACCCCTTCGGACGGCTCGGTTAATACACGTCGGGTCAATAAACCCTAACCCAATTCGCCCCGCACAGTGCCAATATCTGCAACTGCGATGGCGGCAAAAATTATAGCGCGCAATCATACCCCAGCAGGCTTGGCGTCGACAATCCTTAACTGAGCTGTTGGTAAAGTAATTATCCTTGGCGACCAAAGAAACTGGCCAGAAATACTGGCCCGTACTTTTATGGCAACGCGATATGGCAATGCGGGTTATACCGGGTCGATAAAACGGTGAATGGCCCTCAGCACCGCTTCGGGTTTCTCCGCATGCACCCAATGGCCACTGCCAGCCACGACGTGAGCGCGAGCCTGGGGGAATTGGCGGGCAATATCCCCGCGGAATTTATCCTGAATATAGGGGGAGAGTTCCCCACGGATAAACAGGGCCGGATGCGGCCAGGCCGGGACTTTCTGCCAGCCAACGATATTTTCATACTGATCGAGCAATACCGGCACGTTGAAGCGCCATTCTCCCTCATGGAAGGATTTCAGCAGGAATTGGATCACGCCTTCTTCAGCTAGAGACTCGCGCATCAGTGCGGCGGCCGCAGAGCGTTGGGTCAGACCGGCTTCAGTGACGGCATTAATGGCCGCAAAGATCTTGTCGTGGCGTCGAAGTGCGTAATCGACCGGTGCAACGTCAATCGATACCAGCTTTTCAATACGCTCTGGTGCAATGGCCGTGAGCGCCATAGCCGCTTTTCCGCCCATGGAATGCCCGATCACCAGCGCTTTGCCGATATCGAGATCGTCAAACAGTTCCAACAAATCCTGCGCCATGGCAGGATAGTTCATTTCGGTGGAACGGGGTGACAAACCATGGTTACGCAAATCAACCTGCAAAACAGGGTGGTCAGGTTTCAGGTCACGCGCCAGCACCCCCAGGTTATCGAGGTTACCAAAAAGTCCATGAATCAGGACAGCGGGCAGGGCATCAGCAGGAGATTGGTCGGATTGTAAGCGATAGTTCAATTTCATGGCGAAGTTCATACTGAGAGGGAATCCCATTAGGTTATCATGACGACAGAAAAAATGGGCTTCCCTGGGGATGGAAGAATTGACAGAGTGGCTCAGGTCACCAACTATAGAGATAAATCTGTTTTATTATGTCGCAGAGTAATGATCCTGTTCGTGGCCGGGTTTAAACTTGTATAATCCTCACGATTCAATTGAGTAGAATAACTGTACTGGATAACGATGAAAACTATTGAGGTTGACGAAGAACTTTATCGCTACATTGCGAGCCACACGCAGCATATTGGAGAAACCGCGTCGGATATTCTTCGACGTATGTTGAAATTCACTGCCGGGCAACCTGAACGTGCAGCAGCACCTGTCGCTGCCGAACAACGTGCAGAGACTGCAGAAAAATCCGTTGTGGCTGCACGTCCACGCGATCGTGTCCGCGCCATGCGCGAACTGCTGTTGTCAGATGAATACGCTGAACAGACGAAAGCCGTGACTCGATTTATGCTGGTATTGTCAACCCTGTATACCCTTGAGCCACAGGAATTTGCTGCGGCAACCGACTCACTGCATGGACGCACCCGAACTTATTTTGCCGGCGACCAGCAAACCCTACTTCAGAATGGCATCCATACCAAACCGAAACATGTTCCAGGGACGCCATACTGGGTAATTACCAATACCAACACAGGTCGTAAACGCAGTATGGTAGAACACATCATGCTGGCAATGCAGTTCCCGGTGGAACTGACAGACAAAGTTTGCGGCACCATTTAATTCAGCGAAAGGGAGAAGCGCCGTGGCTAATCACCCCCGTGCAGGGCAACCCGCCCAGCAAAGCGATTTGATAAATGTGGCACAGTTGACGTCGCAATATTATGTATTGCAACCTGAACCAGGCAATGCTGCGCATGCGGTTAAATTCGGAACATCAGGACACCGCGGCAGCGCTGAGCGCCAAAGCTTTAATGAAGCGCATATTCTGGCTATTGCCCAGGCAATAGCAGAAGAGCGCCAGAAGCATGGCATCAGTGGCCCTTGCTATGTCGGTAAGGACACGCATGCACTGTCTGAGCCCGCATTTATTTCAGTACTGGAAGTGCTGACAGCCAATGGTGTGGACGTCATTATCCAGGAAGATAATGGTTTTACACCGACTCCCGCTGTTTCCCACGCTATTTTGACGTACAACCGCCAAGGTGGCGCGCAGGCTGACGGTATCGTGATCACGCCGTCGCATAACCCACCAGAAGATGGTGGCATCAAGTACAATCCGCCAAATGGTGGCCCGGCAGATACCAACCTGACGTCTGTTATCGAGAAGCGTGCCAACGACCTGCTGACTGAAAAGTTGGCGGGTGTTAAACGCCAAACGCTGGATCAAGCCCGTCAGGGCGGCCATCTGCATGAGCAGGATCTGGTTCAACCCTACGTTGAAGGCTTGACCGAAATTATCGACATGCCTGCCATTCAACGCGCGGGTCTGAAACTCGGTGTTGATCCGCTGGGCGGTTCGGGTATTGCTTACTGGCAGCGTATCGCCGAGCACTACAAACTCGACCTGACGCTGGTGAATGACTCCATCGACCAGACGTTCCGTTTCATGCATCTGGATCACGACGGCATCATCCGTATGGATTGCTCGTCTGAATCCGCCATGGCCGGTCTGCTGGCACTGCGCGACAAGTTTGATCTGGCGTTTGCCAACGATCCTGACTATGACCGCCACGGCATCGTTACCCCGAAAGGGCTGATGAATCCGAACCACTATCTGGCCGTTGCCATTAATTATCTGTTCCAGCATCGCCCACAGTGGGGCGCTGATGTGGCCGTCGGTAAAACGCTGGTGTCGAGTGCGATGATCGACAGAGTGGTTGCCGATCTGGGCCGCAAATTGGTGGAAGTGCCGGTTGGCTTCAAATGGTTCGTTGACGGACTGTTCGATGGCAGCTTCGGTTTTGGTGGCGAAGAGAGTGCCGGGGCTTCTTTCCTGCGCTTTGACGGCACGCCGTGGTCGACCGATAAAGACGGTATCATCATGTGCTTGCTGGCTGCAGAAATCACCGCTGTCACGGGCAGTAATCCGCAGGCTCACTATGACAAGCTGGCAGAACGTTTTGGTGCGCCAAGCTACAACCGCATTCAGGCTCCGGCCACCCATGCGCAAAAAGCGGCACTGGCAAAACTCTCTCCTGAGCAGGTCAAGGCCGATACGCTGGCCGGTGACAAAATCACCGCTCGCCTGACAGCGGCACCGGGTAACGGTGCGTCTATCGGTGGCCTGAAAGTGATGACGGACAATGGCTGGTTTGCAGCACGTCCGTCGGGTACCGAAGAGGCTTACAAAATCTATTGTGAGAGCTTCCTGGGTGCCGAACACCGCGAAAAGATCGAACGCGAAGCAGTAGAAATTGTCAGTGAAGTTCTGGCCAACGCCAAATAACCTCGCCGATATAAAAATTAAAGCGCTGTATTTACAGCGCTTTTTTTACGCCTGTCGGAAAGCGAATCCATTGTGAAAAATCCTCTTGATCATTTAGATATATCGATCTAAATTAGATATATCGAAGTTGTTTCGATATATCTAAAGAGGAAGAGTTATGTTTAATCATTTGAAATTTGGTCATCGTCGCGGCGAATGTCGTCATGATGAAGAAGAGCATCGTCACCACGGTGGCGGAAGGCTGCATCGCGGTGGACATCATCATCAGGGTGCTGATGGGGAAGGGCGCGGACGGGGCCGTGGGCCAGGGCGGGGGCGCGGAGAAAGAATGCATCGCCTGTTTGAGCACGGCGATCTGCGGATGGTGCTTTTGGCGCTGGTCGCGAAAAAGCCGAGCCACGGCTATGAGCTAATCAAGGCGATTGAAGAGGCATCATCAGGTTTGTACGTACCGAGCCCTGGGGTGATCTATCCAACGCTGACCCTGCTGGAAGAGCAGGATTTCCTGACCCCTGCCGCGACCGGAAATGGCCGGAAAAGTTACCAGATCACCGATGCCGGAAAGGCTGAGTTGCAACAGCACCAGGAGATGGTCGATATCATTTTTGCCCGTCTGGCGCAGAGTCGTGGTCAACACCACCGCGAAGGCAATCTGGCGGAAGGTATTGCCGATGTCATGAATCGGCTCAGACATGTGCTGCGCGGTAATATGATGCGTGCGGATGTGAACCCGGAACAGGTTGCGCGTATCAATGCAGTCTTGCTGACGGCGGTGGAAGCTATCGAAAAAGAATTTCAGTCCGATGAGCAAAATGCAGCACCGGATGCGTCTGAACAAGATAAAAACTGATGCCCGGTTATCGTTACGGTAAAAAGCGGTAACCCACGCCGGTTTCCGTCAACAGATGACGCGGGCGTGCGGGATCAATTTCCAGCTTTTGCCGTAAATGGCCCATGTAGATGCGAAGATAATGGCTGTGTTCGACGTAGTTCGGTCCCCAGACGTGGCTAAGTAACTGACGCTGGGTGATCACTTTACCGCTGTTGGCCAGCAGTTCAGCCAGCAGACGGAATTCTGTCGGGGTGAGGTGCAAGTCTTCGCCATTGCGCAAGACACACCGGTTAATCAGATCGACCGTAATTTCAGAAAACGTGATAACAGGGCTTTCCTGATTGGTACTGGCATGGCGTCGCAGCGAAACCCGCACCCGTGCCAGTAACTCACCTACGCCAAAAGGCTTACTCAAAAAGTCATCGGCTCCAGCGTCCAGCGCAGCTATTTTGTCTTCTTCGCCAGTTCGCGCCGAGAGCACAATCACCGGAATGGCACTCCAGTGGCGCAGATCGCGGATATAGTCCAGCCCATCGCCGTCTGGCAGACCCAGATCGAGAATAATCAAATCCGGCTTGCGGGTTCCGGCTTCAATCAAACCCCGTTGCAGTGTGTCACTCTCATAAACGCGCCAGCCTTCGCCCTCCAATGCGGCGCGGACAAAACGACGGATCTCTTTTTCATCTTCAACAATCAGAATATGGGGGGGCGATGTAGTCACAGTTCCTCGTCAATCTCGTTGTCAAATTCTGGCGGCGTTTCCAGCGGTAATGAAAAATGAAAATGTGCGCCGCCGTCTGGCCCATTCTCGGCCCAGATGCGGCCGCCATGAACGTCAATAATGGCACGGCAAATGGCTAATCCCAAGCCCACGCCGGGAATAGCCGACTCTTTATTTCCTCGGGCGAACTTGTCGAATATCCGGTGTTCCTCGCCGTTGAACACGCCGGGGCCGTTATCCCAGATTTCGACGTTCAGCAACGCGCCCTCTGCTCTGGCACGGATGCCCAACGTTGCCTGCGCGCCCGCATATTTGTGGGCATTTTCCAGTAAGTTGATGAGCACGCGCTCTATCAGGCTGGCATCACAGTGAATCAGCGGCAAGTCAGCCGGTAGATCAATGTCGATATGATGTGAACTGAGGGTGGTTTCCAGCATGCGCAAGGCGCTGCCCGCGATCTCCTCCAGTGACTGCCACTCCTTGCGCAGATTGAATCCACCGGATTGGATCCGCGCCATGTCGAGCAGATTATTCACCAAACGGGTGGTACTTAAAACCTGCTGACGAATCTGATTGGCTTGCGGTGCATGGGGCGAACCTGCCGCTGCCAAATCCAGCGTGAGAATTTCCGCCTGGCCGAACAGCACCGTCAACGGTGTGCGCAAATCGTGCGATAACGCCGCCAGCAGTGAGTTGCGCAACTGCTCACGCTCGGCATCCAACCTGGCGCTTTCGGCACTGGCTGAAAGATGCAACCGCTCCAACGCATTGGCGATCAATACCGTAAAGGTCTGCAACAGGCGCTGCTGTTCTGGCACCATTAACTGACGGATATTGGCTGGTTCAATCACCAGTAAACCAAAGGTTTGCTGCTGTGTGGATAGTGGCAGCAGTTGATAGGGCACGCCGGGCAGCGTGTCGGTTCCCGCGCCAGCAGGTGCCTGTTTGTCAAAGCTCCAGCGGGCTATCGCTTCATCCACCATCATTCCCTCATCGCCGCTCGCTACCGATTGCAGACTGCCGTCCTCCTGTGGCAGCAGGATGGCTGTTTTGGCGTGGAAACTGGAGGAGAGGAAATGCCGGCTGGTGTGGGCGACATCATCGCGGCTCAACGCCTGACTCAAACCTTTCGAGAGCTCATAAAGATGTCGCGCACGCTGTTCGCGGTAGCGGGCTATACGCGCCTGATAACGCACACCTGCGGTCAGATTACCAATCAGAATCCCGACGATCAGCATGACGCCGAAGGTCACCAGATATTGCACATCAGTCACCGCCAGCGATCCTCTAGGCTGGACGAAGAACAGATCAAAGCTGGCGACGTTAAGGATGGCCGCCAGCACCGACGGCCAACGACCATAGAACAGGGCGACGATAACCACACCGAGCAGGAAAACCATCACCAGATTGGCCTGGTCAAAGCCTGGGATCAGCCACAGCGAGAGTAACGTCGTCAGTGCGCAGAGGCCAATGGCAACGGCACATCCGCGCAACTGCATCTTCCATTTCTCGGTGAAGGCGCGACCATCGGCTTCCCTCGGGGCAGGCGGTGGGGGATCGTTTTCGAGAGCCACGATCACCAAATCGATATCCGGCCCGAGATGTGCCAGACGATCGGCGAAACTGGTGCGCAATTTCCAGGGCCTTTCATGACGACGGCCAATCATCACTTTGCCCAGATTGTGTTCGCGGGCGTAGCGCAGAATGGCTCTTTCTTCATTCTGTTCAGACAGCGTCGCGGTTTCCGCCCCCAGATCCTGCGCCAGTTTCAAGGCCCGCAAAATGGCGCGACGCTGCTCTTCCGGCAGTCGGTGCAGGCGCGGTGTTTCAACATAAACGGCGTGCCAGACGCAGCCGAGGCGCGCTGCCAACCGGGCGGCAACGCGAACCAGTTTTTCGTTGCCGCTGCCGTGCCCGATGCAGAGCAAAATTGCGTCTCGGGTGTGCCAGACGCGCTCTCTGCCCTGAGTATCGCGAAAAGCACGCATCTGATCGTCAACGCGATCTGCTGTTCTCCTCAGCGCCAGTTCACGCAGGGCGATGAGATTTCCCTTGCGGAAAAAATGTTCGATGGCCCGCTCGGCCTGACCGGGAATATAGACTTTGCCCTCTTTTAACCGTTGGCGAAGATCGTCTGGCGGCAAATCGACCAGCACCACTTCACTGGCCTCGTCGAACATGTGATCGGGAAGGGTTTCACGCACACGAACACCGGTGACGCCGCCGACTACATCATTAAGGCTTTCCAGATGCTGCACATTTACGGTGGTGAGTACGTCGATCCCGGCATCCAGCAGCTCTTCCACATCCTGCCAGCGCTTGGGGTGCCGCGAACCGGCGGCATTGCTGTGCGCCAGTTCATCCATCAGGATTAACGCCGGATGCCGCGCGAGGGCGGCATCCAGATCAAACTCACGCACCTGGCGACCACGGTGCTGAATCCGTTTCAATGGCAGGAGAGGCAAACCCGTCAACAGGGCTTCGGTTTCCTGACGGCCATGGGTTTCGACCACCCCAATCAGCACGTCCAGCCCTTGTGCCCGCAGGCGTTGGGCTTCCTGCAACATGGCATAGGTTTTCCCTACCCCGGCGCAGGCACCAAAGAATACTTTTAACTGACCGCGCGGTTTTTCATTTGCCAGCGCCAGCAAGCTGTCCGGATCGGGACGTTGCTGTTCCTCATCCACCATGATTCATCCTTAAGGCTGTCAGGGCTGGCTTTCGTCGAGCGCCCGGTTCAGCAGCAGCACATTCACTACCGGCTCACCGAAGAAATCTGGCATCGGTTTGACGGTATTCTCATCAATCAATTTCTGCACCTGCGAGAGCGGAAGTCCACGCTGGCTGGCGATACGGGGTGCCTGCCACTGCGCCGCCTCAGGTGAAATCTGCGGGTCAAGACCGCTGCCCGACGCCGTGACCAAATCCACTGGCACCGTGGCGGAACTTTGCCCATTGGCAGCGCGAAGTGCCGCAATGCGCTCGGCGATCGCCTGATCCAACGCCGGGTTGGTGATAGCCAGATTACTGCCACCTGATGCTAACGCATTATAGGGCGTTCCGCTGGTGGCGGAAGGCCGGCCCCAAAAATAGTCTGGGCGGGTAAATTGCTGGCCGATCAGCGCCGAGCCGACGGGTTTGCCCGCCACAGAAATAATTGAACCCGCGGCTTTATTCGCGAACAGCAGTTGCGACAGGCCAGTGGTCAGCAACGGGTAGGCAATGCCGGTAATCAGCGTTAGCAGGATCATCAGCACCAGAGAGGGACGTATATAAGACATAGCAGATTTCCTTAACGTTAGCCGATACTTAACAGCGTGAGGATCACATCAATCAATTTGATTCCGGCAAAGGGCACCAGTAATCCCCCGAGACCGTAGATCCACAAATTACGACGCAACAGTGCCGCAGCGCTCATCGGCTTATAGCTCACACCTTGTAATGCGAGGGGGATCAGAAACACAATCACCAACGCATTGAAGATAACCGCAGACATAATGGCCGATGCCGGTGAATGCAGATGCATCACATTCAGCGCATTCAGTTGCGGATAGGTCGCCGCAAACGCTGCCGGAATGATGGCAAAATATTTGGCGACATCATTGGCGATACTGAACGTGGTCAGCGATCCCCGGGTCATCAGCATCTGTTTGCCAATGTGCACCACTTCAATAAGTTTGGTCGGATTTGAGTCGAGATCGACCATGTTCCCGGCTTCTTTGGCTGCCTGTGTTCCCGAGTTCATGGCGACTGCCACATCGGCCTGAGCCAGCGCCGGAGCATCATTGGTGCCGTCACCGGTCATGGCGACCAGGCGCCCTTCGCCCTGATACTGGCGGATCAGCGCCAGTTTGGCTTCCGGCGTGGCCTCGGCCAGAAAATCGTCCACCCCGGCTTCCGCAGCAATGGCGGCTGCGGTCAGACGGTTGTCGCCGGTGATCATCACCGTTTTGATACCCATTTTGCGCAGTTCGGCAAAACGCTCTTTGATCCCACCTTTCACAATATCTTTCAGTTCTACAACACCGAGCACTTTCACCCCATCAACCACTACCAGCGGGGTGCCGCCTTTTCGCGCCACGGTTTCCACCATTTCGTCAACGGCGCGTGGGAACTGGCCCTGATTGGATTCCACATGACGTTGAATTGCATCCACGGCACCTTTGCGGATACTGCGATCCTGCACATTTACACCGCTCATCCGGGTTTGTGCGGAGAAGGGCACGAACGTGGCGTTGAGCGAATGCAGATCGCGTTCGCGCAGATTGAAACGCTGCTTGGCCAGAACGACAATACTGCGGCCTTCCGGCGTTTCATCCGCCAGTGAAGAAAGCTGCGCGGCGTCCGCCAGTTCCTGTTCTGTTACACCCGGTACCGGTAAAAATTGTGACGCCTGACGGTTGCCGAGAGTGATCGTGCCGGTCTTGTCCAGCAGGAGCACATCAACATCCCCTGCGGCTTCAACGGCACGGCCACTGGTGGCAATCACGTTGGCTCCCAGCATCCGGCTCATCCCTGCCACACCAATGGCCGAGAGCAATCCGCCGATAGTGGTTGGGATCAGGCAAACCAGCAGCGCGACCAGCACGGTGATGGTCACCGGCGATCCGGCGTGGCTGGCTTGCACGCTGAAATAGGAAAACGGGTAAAGCGTCGCCGTTGCCAGTAAAAACACAATCGTCAGTGCAACCAACAAAATCGTCAGCGCCACTTCATTGGGGGTTTTGCGACGTTTGGCCCCTTCGACCATGGCGATCATGCGATCGAGAAAGGTTTCGCCCGGATTCACGCTGCACTGCACCACCAGCCAATCTGACAAGACGCGGGTGCCGCCAGTGACGGAGGAGAAGTCACCACCCGATTCGCGGATGACCGGCGCGGATTCACCGGTAATGGCACTTTCATCCACCGAGGCTCCGCCCTCCAACACTTCGCCGTCGCAGGGAACGGTATCCCCGGCTTCAATCAGTACCCAGTCGCCCTTGCGCAATGTATCGGCAGAGACTTTCTCTGTTTTTGCGTCATGTTTAGGGTCGGACAATTTTTTTGCCCAACTGGTTTTCTTCACACCTTTCAGGCTTTCTGCCTGTGCCTTGCTGCGTCCTTCGGCCAGCGCTTCGGCGAAGTTGGCGAATAACACCGTGAACCAGAGCCACAGTGAAACACCACCCGTAAAACCGGCATCACCATGAGTCTGACCGGCGAGGATCGCCAACCAGATCACCGTGGTCAAAATGCTGCCAAGATAAACCACAAACATCACCGGATTACGCCACTGGATGCGCGGATTCAGTTTTTTAACCGCATCCAGCAGGGCGATACGGACCAGTCGGGGTTCAAACAGTGCGCGTTGCTTGCGTGTCATACTCTTTCTCTCTCTCCACAGCATCAGTGAGCTAACCAGACTTGCAGATGTTCGGCGACCGGCCCCAGCGCCAGCGCCGGAATAAAGGTCAACGCACCCACCAGCAATACCGTGCCGACCAATAACCCGATGAACAGCGGGCCACTGGTTGGCAGGGTGCCATTTCCTGCTGACTGACGTTTCTTCGCTGCCAGCGAACCGGCGATAGCCATGACGGGAACGATCACACCAAAGCGCCCGACGAACATCGCTATCGCCAGCAGCATGTTGTAGAACGGCGTATTGACGCTGAGCCCACCAAAGGCGCTACCGTTGTTGTTGGCCGCCGAGGAGACGGCGTACAGCACTTCACTGAAACCATGTGCGCCAGGGTTAAGGATCCCCGCGCGGCCTGACTCGGTGGCTAGTGCCAACGCAGTACCCAGCAAGACCAGCGTCGGGGTGACCAAAATCGCCAGCGCCGTCATTTTCATGTCGAACACATCGATTTTTTTACCGAGATATTCTGGAGTGCGGCCAATCATCAGACCGGCAATGAATACCGTCAGCAACACGAACAGCAGCATGCCGTACAGACCAGAGCCCACGCCGCCGAACACCACTTCACCAATCTGCATCAGCCACATTGGCACCATGCCACCCATGGCGGTGAAAGAGTCGTGCATGGCGTTGACTGCACCGCACGAGGCGGCAGTAGTAATTACTGCAAACAGGCTGGTGGAGAGAATCCCGAAGCGTGACTCCTTGCCTTCCATATTGATGTTGCTGTCAGCACCCAAGGGCATCAGGTGCGGATTTCCCGCCTGTTCGGCGTACATCACCACCCCAACAGCGACGACAAAAATCAGCGTCATCGCCCAAAGCAGTGCATGCCCCTGACGGTCATCGCCCACAGCCTGACCGAACGAGAAACACAGGGCACAGGGGATCAGGAAGATCGCCAGCATCTGCACGAAGTTGCTGAGCGCCGTCGGGTTCTCAAAGGGATGCGCCGAGTTGGCGCCAAAGAAACCGCCCCCGTTGGTACCGAGCATTTTTATCGCTTCCTGCGATGCCACGGGCCCCATCGGCAGGATCTGTTCGCTGCCCTCAAGCGTGATCACATGTTGGTATGGCGCGAAGTTCTGCAATACGCCCTGACTGATCATCACCAACGCAATCACCAGCGCCAAAGGCACCAGCACATAGAGTGTGATGCGCAATAAATCTACCCAGGCGTTACCGACCGTACTGGACGAGCGGCGGGCGAAAGCACGAATCAGCGCAAACGCCACGGCGATCCCGGTCGCGGCAGACAGGAAATTCTGCACGCTCAAACCAACCATCTGGCTGAGATAGCTTAGGGTGTTTTCGCCGCTGTAGGCTTGCCAGTTGGTATTGGTGACAAAACTGACGGCGGTATTCATCGCCAGATCCCAACTCATACCTGGCATATGTTGCGGATTGAGCGGTAACGATCCCTGGGTCATCAACAGGACCATCAGCAAAATCAGGCCCAGCAGATTAAAGATGAGGATCGCCAGCGTGTATTGCCACCAGTTCATCTCCTCATTTTTTACCTGCGCACAACGCCAAACACCTTGCTCAAATTTTTGCAACGCAGGATAAGGCTCACCCTCAATCAGGCGCGCCAGAAAGCTGCCCAGCGGTTTTGCCAGTACCATCAATATCAGTAGATACGTCGCGATAAGCAGGAACCCGGATGCTGCCATTTAAAACTCCTCCGCATTCAGCAGGGCATAAACCAGATAGGCCAGCAGCAACAGAACCAGCAGCGCACTCAAAATAACGCTGAAACTCACGATCCACCTCCACAGGTGATTTTTTTGATAGCGCCAGAATAGGAAACGGCAGGAAAAGATAGTGATAAAAAAGCAGGGAGGGGTGTAAAGAAAGTATAAAAATAACCTTAATTTAACTATTGATAAGTTTGTTTTTAACTTTTATGTAACTCACTTACGGGGTTTTTAGGAATTCGTGCACTTTTTCGACGCTTATGTGGTCGGATGAGTAGTAAAATTACACAAAATGCGGTAAAGTTTTGCTCAGTTTCCGATTGGTTCTGCTCGGTGCACCCGATGCCATTGTGAAAATTTTATTGTTAAGACCTATTTTAAGGAGGATCTCAATGAACGTTTATACCGCTTTCCCCAGGCACCGGATTCTTCTGCGTCGCTGCGTTGCCATGATTGTGGGTGTACTGGCATTGCCAGTGATGTTATTCCGCAGCGATCGCGCGCGCTTTTACAGCTATTTACACCGTGTCTGGTCGAAAACCAGTGACAAACCGGTATGGCTTGCCCAATCAGAATTGGGTGCACAGGAATTTTATTGATCCCTGTTGCTGAATAAGAGTTCTGCCCGCATTAAAATGGAAAAACCCCGATCTGCTGATTGGGGTTTTTCATTTTTAGCTTTCAACCACAGACCGCCATCAACGGTGTAATGTCATCTACACTTTTAAGATGCCAAGCAATGTCAGGAGTTGCCAATGAGTGACCAAATTCCAGTGGGAATCAGTGCCTGTCTGCTCGGGGACAACGTGCGTTTTGATGGCGGCCATAAACGTCTGGCGTTTGCGGTTGAACAACTGGCACCGTATGTGCGTTTTGAAGCTGTTTGCCCGGAAATGGCGATTGGCTTACCGACGCCGAGACCCGCACTGCGTCTGGTAAAAGGAGCCGGTGAGGTGATGCTGCGCCATAGCAATGACGCCACGATCGACGTGACTCAGGCGATGCAGCAGTTCTCTGAAAAGAAAATCGCCGCTTTGAATCATCTGTGCGGTTACATCGTCTGCGCCAAATCGCCCAGTTGTGGCATGGAGCGGGTGAGGGTTTATAGCGAAAAAGGCGACAGTGCGCGCAAAAGTGGGGTTGGTCTGTTTACCGCAGAACTGCTCAGGCAAATGCCCTGGCTACCGGTGGAAGAGGATGGCCGCCTGACCGATCCCATGCTGCGTGAGAATTTTGTCGAGCGGGTATTCGCACTTTATGAACTCAATATGTTGTGGAAAAAAGGGCTGACCCGTGGCCGGTTGATGGCGTTTCACAGCCGTTATAAATTGTCGCTGCTGGCGCATTCGCAGCCTGAATACCGCGAATTGGGCCGTTTCGTGGCGGCGATGGATACCTGGGATTCCCTGGAGGATTTCGCGGTTGAATACCGCAGTCGTCTTATGACATTGCTGACCCATAAAACGACGCGCCGTAATCACACCAATGTGTTAATGCATGTGCAGGGGTATTTTCGTCGTCAACTCAGTTCCCCACAGCGCCAGGAATTGACACAACTGATCGACCGCTACCGGCAGGGTATTCAGCCGTTGCTGGCGCCCATCACGCTACTGAAGCATTACATGGCTGAATATCCGGACAGTTATCTGGCCGAACAGCGCTACTTTGAACCTTACCCGGAAGCGCTGCGCTTGCGTTATGGTCACTAGCTGCCCGCTGTCGTGCAGTAATCCCCAAGTATGAAGGGTATATAAGGATATTTTTATGACCACGCATCTGGTCTGGTTCCGAAACGATCTGCGAGTAACTGATAACCGTGCACTTTCCGCCGCCTGTGAGCAAATCGATGCTGATGTAAAAGCGGTATTTATCGCCACACCTCAGCAATGGCAGGCTCACGGGATGGCACCGCGTCAGGCGGCTTTTATCTATCAGAACTTGCAGGCATTACAGTCGGCGCTGGCGGAACGGGGTATAGAACTCCATTACCATCAGTGTGACGACTTCGGACAAAGCGTCGACTGGTTGGCTGATTTTTGTCAGCAACAGCAGGTCGATCGCCTTTTCTATAATCGCCAGTATGAAATTAATGAGCGTCTGCGTGATGATGCGCTTGAAAAGGCCCTCACAGGGCAGGTGATTTGCCAGAGTTTTGATGACAGCTTGCTGCTACCGCCGGGGAGTGTAAGAACCGGCAGCGGTGAGATGTACAAAGTCTATACGCCATTTCGCAAGGCGTTCTTGCAGCGATTGACGGAGTCAGACAGCCGTTCGCTTCCCGCCCCGAGAAAGCGTTCTGCACAGGGCGTCACCCGGTATCCGCTGACGCCTTTTGCTATGCCGCAGGCTACGGTTGACGAAATGTTCCCGGCGGGTGAGGAGGCTGCCTTGGCGCAATTGCGCAGCTTCTGCCGCGAGCGGGTGCAGGATTATCTGACGCAACGCGATCTCCCCGCCATTGATGGCACCAGCAAGATTTCGCCTTATCTGGCGGTGGGCGTGCTTTCTCCCCGGCAGTGTTTCAATCGCCTGCGCACCGAGTGCCCAGACGTGTTGGACAAAAGCGACGGCGGCGCATTCGGTTGGCTCAATGAATTGATATGGCGCGAGTTTTATCGCCACCTATTGGTCGCCTGGCCACGTTTGTGCAAACACCAGCCGTTCGTTGACTGGACGCAAAATGTTCGCTGGCGTGATATTCCCGGTGCGTTGCACGCGTGGCAGGAAGGGAAAACCGGCTATCCGATTGTTGATGCAGCTATGCGTCAACTGAATAAAACTGGTTGGATGCATAATCGGCTGCGCATGATTGTGGCCAGTTTTTTGGTAAAAGATCTGCTTATCGACTGGCGAGCGGGTGAGCGGTATTTCATGGCGCAATTGCTGGATGGCGATCTGGCGGCGAATAATGGTGGCTGGCAGTGGGCGGCGTCCACGGGCACTGACGCGGCACCGTATTTCCGCATTTTCAATCCTACCACGCAAGGCGAGCGGTTCGATCCGCAGGGACGTTTTATCCGCCAATGGTTGCCGGAACTGGCCGATGTACCAGAAAGTGACATTCATCAACCCCATAGGTGGGCGGAGCGCCAGCAGCGCGTGCTAGACTATCCCTCCCCGCTGGTGGATCACTCGCAGGCGCGTAAAGAAACATTGGCAGCATTTGAGGCGGCAAAAAGCCACGCTCACTCTGCATTCGGCGAGGGATAAATGGTTTTACAGCAAGGAGCTGGGTAATGATTAAGAATGTTCTGGCGTTATTACTGGCCGGTTACTCAGCAGTGAGCTGGGCCGGATTTGATGTGGTTGCTCTCGGCGTCAATGGTGGCGTGGTCGAAGGGAATCTGACGTCATATCTGATTCGCAGCGATGAGGATACCCGCTATGTGGCGCTGGATGCAGGCTCGGTGCTGCCCGGTATCGCCAAGGGGTTGGAGAAGGGCAGTTTCCCTCAGGTGACTGAACAGGTGGCTGCACCCTGGACGCAGCAGGGGTACATTTTCCGTGAGCTGATTTCCACCTATTTTATCAGCCACGCGCATCTGGATCATTTGGCGGGGTTGGTTATCGCCTCCACGGAAGACAGCAAGAAAACGATCTACACCACCGAAGATGCGGTGGGTACGCTGAGAGCGCACTATTTTAACTGGAAAACCTGGCCCAATTTCAGTGATTCTGGCAATGGCACGCGGCTTGGCACCTATCGCCTCAACGCTCCCCGGCCTGGGCAAAGCTTTACGCTGGGGGTCACCCGTCTGCGGGCGACGGTCTATCCTCTCAGCCACGACAGCTCTTCCTCTGCGATGTTGCTGATCAATCAGGGCAATGAATATTTCGCCTACTTCGGAGATACCGGCCCGGACGCGGTTGAAAAGTCTAAAAATCTTGACGCTATCTGGCGAGCGCTGGGACCGTTGATTGAGAAAAAACAATTGAAGGGCATGATTATAGAAACTTCTTATCCCGACGGTGTGGCCGATAATCAACTCTATGGTCATCTGACACCCACATGGTTATTGAAGGAATTGAAAAATCTGGAAAAATACAGCGGTGGGGAGACGTCGCTGAACGCGCTGCCGATAGTGATCAGCCATATCAAGCCGTCGTTGAAAGCCGGTGTTGATGCCCATGCGCTGGTAGAAAAACAGCTGAATGAAGGCAATCAGTTGGGTGTTAAATTTATCTTTATGCAACAGGGTGATCGCCAGCAATTTTGATGGCGAAGGCTGATGAATTTACTGAACAGAAAATTTTTATTATGGGAACAACGTCATGCTGAATCTTGAACTGGAAAACCTGATTAATCAGAAATTGAGCGTCGGCGACTTTCAGGACTATGCGCCGAACGGTTTACAGGTTGAAGGTCGTCAGCAAGTGCAGCGCATTGTGACGGGTGTGACGGCGTGTCAGGCTTTATTGGATGCGGCTGTTGAGCATCAGGCCGATGCCATTGTGGTTCATCACGGATATTTCTGGAAGAGTGAACCTGCCGCGGTGCGTGGTATGAAACGCAATCGGTTGAAAACTCTGTTGTGTAATGACATCAATCTGTATGGCTACCATCTGCCGCTGGATGCGCATCCGGTTTTGGGAAATAACGCGCAACTGGCGCAGAAACTATCCATTGATGTTCAAGGGGAAGTGATGCCGCTGGTGCCCT
Organism: Edaphovirga cremea; assembly: GCF_003332275.1. Lineage (GTDB taxonomy): Bacteria > Pseudomonadota > Gammaproteobacteria > Enterobacterales > Enterobacteriaceae > Edaphovirga > Edaphovirga cremea. The sequence goes on from NZ_QOVA01000001.1 coordinate 391,623, forward strand.
TTGGCATGTTGGATACACCGCTCAGTGGCGATCAATTGCGTGAACGTATTGAAACCCGATTAGGTCGTGCGGTGTTGCATAGCAGCATCGGTGCGCCTGCGCAGATTCGCCGGGTCGCCTGGTGTACCGGCGGTGGACAGGGTTTTATCGAGCAGGCAGCGGAATTTGGCGTCGATGCATTCATTAGTGGGGAAGTCTCAGAACAGACCATCCATATCGCCCGCGAGATGGGACTGCACTTTTTTGCTGCCGGACACCATGCGACTGAACGCTATGGCGTAAAAGCGCTCGGTGAATGGCTCTCCACCGAGCATCGTCTTGATGTGATGTTTATTGATATCGACAATCCTGCATAAAAGCCGTTAACGCGGTGGCTTGGCGGCGGGAATGTTTTCGTCGCCAGCGTTCTCATCTTTCATAATCTCAAACGCCCGTTGCAAACCCGTATCGATCTGCGGATCCGCACCCTGCGGTGGGAACTTGCTGGGCTGCTCTTCATTCATGGCTGCCGCCGCATGACTCTCCATGGCCTGCGCCTCTTGCTCTTCAGACAATTCAGGTGCGGGCATTTTGTCATGGATCATTTGTTCGTCAAAGGTCGGGTTCAGCGCGGGTGATAGCGGCGAACTCACCAGACTGTCCGGCATGGCAATGTGTGGCAACGGTGCATCAATGGCCAATTGCGGTTCGGCTTCTTCGGCACGGGTGCGGCTCAACGCGACAATCAGCGCGCCACAGATCGCGAAGAACGCGTAAAGGATATTTCCACCGAGCGGTTGTATCAGCGCGCCTACTGCCAATGGGCCGATACAGGCCCCGACGCCGAATGCCATCAACAAACAGGCCGACAATGAAACTCGCCTCTCGGGCTCGATCATGTCATTGGCGAGCGCCACCACCAGGGGATAGAGCGTGAACTGCATCAGGCTGACGACGAAACCAATTCCCAGCAGCAGCGGAAATGAGATATGTGGCAACAGGGCCAGGGGCAAGGCCGTTACGGTCAGCAATAACGCATTAATCTGCATCAGTCGGTTACGGTTATAGCGGTCAGAAAGCCAACTCAGGGGGAATTGCGCCAACAGCCCGGCAAAAATAGCCAGTGCCATGAACAGACCGGTTTGCTGGGTAGTGAATTCCTGTTGGCTGGTATAGACCGGTGCCATGCCGTAAAAAGATCCCACAACCATACCAATGACCAGCGTGATGCCCAGGATCTTGGGGATCGCATTGATGAAGAATTTCAGCTCCATGGGAGCAGGCGACATATGCCCGGCGTTGGTGCGGGTAGTGAGAGCGATGGGCACCAGACACAGCGCAAAGCAGGTGGCGATGAGTATTAACGTATTAATGCCCAATCCGTCTTGTAAAATCAGAACAATCTGACCCAGTGACATCCCCAGATAGGATGCAACCATATAAAATCCAAATACCACCCCGCGCTGATTGGGTTTTGATTGGTCATTCAACCAGCTTTCGAGCACCATGTACTGGCACATCATGCACAGGCCAATAATCAATCGCAGTATCACCCAGACGGAGATGAGTTCGGTCAGACCATGGCCGAGGACGGCAGCCGTGATGATGCCAGAGCAGGATACATAGGCGCGGATATGACCAACGCGGGCAATCAGGAAATGGCCAATCTTACCGCCGATCACCAACCCGATGTAGTTGGCCGCAATGATGGCTCCGATCATGGCACCAGTGACGTTATTGGCGTTTAATCGAAGGGAAATGTAGGTGGTGAGCAGACCGGAGCCCAGCAACATCAGTAAGGTGGTAGTGTAGAGTGGAAAGAATACACCAAGAGTCTTTTTCACTGCCTCTCCCTGAGTGGATGATTCACTGAATCATAATGCCAATGACATTGATACTAGCAGTTGAGGTCTGGAGGGGAAACCTTACGAGGCGTAAGGGCGAGAGTCAGTATGGGGCAGCAAGTTGACATTGCTGTATTAATTCGCGCATAACTACTCGAATTATTTAGGATAAAGCTGCGGTCAGTGACTCGGCCCAGCCATGGGTCCCACGTCGATGGAGCCGTTGCCTGCTGCCTCGCTGCATCTCCAGGTACTTGGGTATATAATTAATATTCTGAATATGAGGAATAAAAAGTGCAACGAGCACGATGTTACCTGTTAGGGGAAAGTGCAGTGGTGCTTGAACTGGAACCTCCGGTTACGCTGGAAAGTCAGCAGCGAATTTGGGGTCTGACCGCTCGCCTGAAAGATTATCCAGAAGTACGAGAAGCCATTCCTGGCATGAATAATCTGACCATAATACTCAACAATCCTCAGTCGGCGATTCTGGATGCCATTGAGCATTTGCAGAAATGGTGGGAAGAGAGTGAATCCCTCATTCTGGAATCACGCAATGTCGATATCCCCGTGGTGTATGGCGGAGTCAAGGGGCCGGATTTGGACGTCGTTGCCCAACACTGCGGCCTCACAGGGAAACAGGTGGTTGAGAGCCACGCCTCTGCTGATTATGTTGTCTATTTCCTCGGGTTTCAGCCGGGCTTCCCCTATCTGGGCGGCATGCCTGAAATCCTGTCCACACCACGTCGCGGCGATCCCCGACTGCGGGTTCCTGCCGGTTCTGTCGGCATCGCGGGGGCGCAAACGGGCATCTATCCATTGACAACGCCCGGCGGCTGGCAAGTCATCGGCCACACCTCTTCCGTGTTGTTTGATCCGCGCCGCGCGTCGCCAACGCTGCTGCGTCCGGGCGATCACGTGCGCTTTATCCCGCAGAAGGAGGGTGTATGCTGAAAATCATTCGCGCAGGCATCCATACGACGGTGCAGGATGAAGGGCGTTCCGGCTACCGCTCACTCGGCGTCAGCCAGAGCGGTGCTCTTGACCTCCCTGCACTGAAAATGGCCAATATGCTGGTTGCCAACGATGAAGGTGCCGCTGCACTGGAAATAACGCTCGGGCAGTTTGTCGCGACCTTTACCCAATCGGCATGGATTGCCCTCACCGGTACTGGCTGCGACGCGGAGCTGGACGGCAAACGCCTGTGGACCGGCTGGCGTTATCCCGTCAAGGCCGGTCAGCAATTGAAATTGAAAACGCCAAAACGGGGAATGCGTAGCTATCTGGCGATTTCGGGCGGCATTAAAGTCCCTGAAGTGTTGGGTTCGTACAGTACCGATCTCAAGGCGCATTTTGGTGGCTTTGAGGGGCGGCCCTTGAGAGATGGTGATGTGTTATCCATCGGCAAGGCGAGTCGGCTGCCGCGTCAATCGTCGGGTGTGAAACAATTGCTGTTCGGAAACCGTATACGTGCTTTGCCAGGACCCGAGTATCAGGAATTTATCCAGGAGTCGCGGGATACTTTCTGGAAAACGCCGTGGCATATCAGCCCACAAAGTAATCGTATGGGATACCGCTTGTTGGGCACGGCACTGCAACGATCCACGACGCGGGATATGTTGTCACATGGATTATTGCCGGGCGTGGTGCAGGTGCCAGGCAATGGTCAGCCGATTGTATTGCTGGCTGATGCACAGACTACGGGCGGATACCCACGCATTGCCTGCGTGATCGAAGCCGATCTCTATAATTTGGCGCAAATTCGTCTTGGCGAGCCGGTGCACTTTATCAAGTGCACCCTCGAAGAGGCACAGCATGCCAAACTTGAGCAGGATCGTTTTCTGTCACAGGTTGCCCGGGGGTTGGATGATCGTTGATCTCAACGCCGATCTGGGGGAGGGCGGTCACCATGACCAGGCACTTTTGCAACTCGTCAGTTCGGCGAACATTGCCTGCGGTTTCCATGCGGGTGATGCCCAGACGATGCGCCAGTCGGTTATCTGGGCCAGGCAATACGGTGTCGCCATTGGCGCACATCCGAGCTTTCCCGATCGGCAAAACTTTGGCCGCACAGCGATGCAATTGCCGCCTGAAACAGTTTTTGCCCAGGTGGTCTATCAGTTGGGTGCGTTGGCTGCCATTGCACACGCCGAAGGGGCGGAAATGGTGCATGTCAAACCGCACGGCATGCTGTACAACCAGGCGGCAAAGGATGCGGTACTGGCTGATGCGATTGCCCGTGCGGTGCTGGCCGTCAATCCGCGTTTACGATTGGTCGGGCTGGCCGGGAGTGAACTGATCCTTGCAGGACGGCGCTACGGACTGGCGACGCGTCAGGAGGTATTTGCCGATCGCCGCTATCTGGCTGACGGCACGCTGGTGCCGCGCAGTGATCCAGATGCGTTGATTGAAACCGCACAACTGGCACTGGCACAAACGCTGGATATGGTATTGCGTCATCAGGTGAAAACCCGTGAAGGGTCGTTTACCGCAGTGAAAGCCGATACGATTTGTTTGCATGGTGACGGAGAGCATGCGCTGGCGTTTGCCAGTCGGCTACGTGAAAGTTTTAAGCAGCAGAATATTATCGTCAGCGCGAACTGAATTCACGCCTGCCTCCCGCGTCGAGGATAGGGTTGATTTATTTAAGGAGTTTTGATGCAAACTGTATTGGTTACTGGTTTTGAGCCTTTTGTTGGCGAACGTATCAATTCTTCCTGGGAAGTAGTAAAGCAACTCAATGATTTGCAATTGGGGCGTATTAGGATTGTCGCGCGTCAGCTTCCCTGCGTTTTCTATCGCTCACTTGAACAGCTCAATGCCGCGATTGATGAACTGAACCCCGTATTGATTCTGGCGGTGGGGCAGGCCGGGGGGCGTACGGATATCAGCCTTGAGCGGGTGGCGATTAATAATGATGATGCGCAAACCCCCGATAGCGAAGGCAATCAACCGATTGATCTACCGATTATTGCTGGCGCTCCGGCTGCTTACTTTACCCGTTTGCCGGTGAAGGCGATGATCTCAGGATTGCGTGATGCCGGGATCCCGGTTTCTGTATCACAAACTGCTGGAACCTCTGTGGGCAATCACCTGATGTACGGATTATTGCATCGGCTGGCGCAAGCAGAGATGAGCGCGGTAAAAGGCGGGTTTATTCATATTCCCTATCTCCCGGAACAGGCAGCAGAACATCCTGGCAGTCCAAGTATGTGTACGCACACTGTCCTGACTGCTCTGGAGTTGGCGATCGCGATCGCGATGAACACTGACCCGGATCTGACGGGCAGCGCGGATGCCACGCACTGATCGCAATGTATTCGATGGATGGTTCAAGCAATAAAGTAGGTAAATGAGATGCCTGAAGGACCCGAGATCCGCCGTGCGGCAGACAAATTGGTCGATGCCGTGGTGGGAACGCCGTTGACCCGGGTTTGGTTTGCATTCCTGGAGTTACAACATTATCAGGCGCAATTGGTTGGCTCGACGATCGAGTCGATTGATACCCGCGGTAAAGCCTTGCTGACCCATTTCTCCTGTGGGTTGAGTATGTATAGCCATAACCAACTGTATGGCGTCTGGCGAGTCGTTGAGGCGGGTGCAGAACCCGACAGTAAACGCTCACTGCGAGTCAGGCTGGAGACGCAAGAGCGCGCCATTTTGCTTTACAGCGCCTCAGACATTGAGATCTGGCCGAGTGGGACGATCGCGGAACATCCCTTTTTACAACGGATTGGCCCCGATGTGTTGGATGAAAATCTGACGGTGACAGAGGTGAAAGCGCGCTTGTTGTCGCCGCGTTTTTATCGTCGGCAACTTTCGGGGATGTTGCTCGACCAGGCATTTCTGGCAGGATTGGGTAACTATCTGCGGGCGGAAATATTGTGGCAGGCCAAACTGGCTCCTCAGCATAAGCCACAGGATCTCGATCCGCTTAAGTTGGAGGTGCTGGCAAACGCATTGCTGGATGTTGCGCGTCTGTCTTACTCAACGCGAGGCGTGGTGAATGAAAATCACCATCACGGTGCGCTGTTCCGTTTCAAGGTTTTTGGTCGGACTGGTTTACCCTGTGAACGCTGCGGGGAGCCGATTGTTAAAACGTCACTTTCATCCCGTCCGTTCTTCTGGTGCCCGTGCTGCCAGATTTAGCCGTAAAAAAAACCGGAGCCTGGGCTCCGGTTTGCTTTTCAACAGGCTGAAACGGTTACTCTCTGTCCAGCTTTGAAGTGAAGTCACGCTTGTCATAGCCCGTATAAAGCTGGCGTGGACGAGCGATCTTGATGCCATCGGCATGCATTTCGTTCCAGTGGGCAATCCAGCCTACGGTACGTGCCATCGCAAAAATCACGGTGAACATCGTAGATGGAATACCCATTGCTTTCAAAATGATACCGGAATAGAAATCAACGTTCGGATAGAGTTTCTTCTCGATGAAGTACGGGTCGTTCAGGGCAATATGCTCAAGCTCCATCGCGACTTCCAGCAGATCGTCTTTCATGCCCAGTTCTTTCAGCACTTCATGACAGGTATCACGCATGACAGTGGCGCGCGGGTCATAGTTTTTATAAACACGGTGACCGAAGCCCATCAGGCGGAAAGCGTCATTCTTGTCTTTGGCACGGCGGATAAATTCCGGAATGTGTTCAACAGAACTGATTTCCTCAAGCATTTTCAGGCAGGCTTCATTGGCACCACCGTGAGCCGGTCCCCACAGCGAGGCAATGCCTGCCGCGATACAGGCGAACGGGTTGGCACCCGAAGAGCCTGCGGTACGCACGGTTGATGTCGATGCGTTCTGCTCATGATCGGCGTGCAGGATCAGAATACGATCCATGGCGCGTTCCAGAATCGGATTCACCACATATTCTTCACATGGGGTAGAGAACATCATATGCAGGAAGTTGCCCGCATAGGAGAGGTCATTGCGTGGGTAAACAAAGGGTTGACCCAATGAATACTTGTAACACATCGCTGCCACTGTCGGCATTTTGGATAGCAGGCGGTACGCGGCGATTTCACGATGACGCTCAATGTTCACATCCAATGAGTCGTGATAGAAGGCAGCCAGTGCGCCAGTAACACCACACAGAACCGCCATAGGGTGCGAATCACGGCGGAAACCGTGGAACAGACGGGTAATCTGTTCGTGGATCATGGTGTGACGGGTAACAATCTGCTTGAAGTTTTCGTACTCTTCTTTGGTAGGTGCTTCACCGTAAAGAAGAATATAACTGACCTCCAGGAAAGTGGAGTGTTCGGCCAGTTGGTCGATGGGGAAACCACGGTGCAGCAACACACCTTCGTCGCCATCAATGTAGGTAATTTTGGATTCGCAGGATGCGGTAGAGGTAAAGCCCGGGTCGAACGTGAACAAGCCTTTTGAGCCAAGACTACGGATATCAACTTCGTCCTGGCCAAGCGTGCCTGATAGCACGTCCAGTTCAATCGATGTTCCGTCCTCTAGGGATAGCGTCGCTTTCTTGTCAGCCATTTTACAGTCTCCTTAGCGCCTTATTATAAAAACCTGTAACAACCGAAATGCCGGTGGATGCCAAATGGGCGCTCGCCGTACTGTGCCAGCCTGGACTCTGTTTTGGGGAAAAAGGGTACAGAGCGCATATCATGTGTAACAAATGGGCCATGATAAACAAGCGGCGTTTCTAAGTTGCCGTCAATTCAATGTTGTTAACGATTCAATAGATCATTTGTATTCTGTTAATCATTACCCATGACATATGCGGATTTTTACACACTACACTTTTGCATAACTCTGCTGTACAGGGAAGTGTATCTGCTCTTCTTTAGCGCATCATAGGACAGAATTCATGCCTATTTGTAACGGAAATGTTGATCTATTGTCAAATTAGATAATAAATATTATACGATATGTGAAATTCGTGATGCGAATCACTGTTTCGCGCAAATGTGACCAAACATTTTGTATGGGAATTGTAAAAGGAATGTGAACATCCTATACTGCCGCCAGGTCTCCGGGTAACCCTGAAGTAGGAGCACCCAGCGTTAATATAGAACGCGCCGTTTAAGCACATTGGATGTTGTTGTTTGAGCGCGTGACGTGAAGGGTTTCGGCTCTTAACGCTGTCTGATCCCCGCCCAGGCCGGAGGAAGTAAAATAATAAGAGCTGTGTGGGCTAAAACGTGAAAAAACAAAGACCTGTCAACCTGGATCTGCAAACGATTCAGTTTCCCGTTACTGCGATAGCGTCCATTTTACATCGAGTCTCAGGCGTAATCACCTTCGTGGCCGTGGGTATCCTCCTCTGGTTGCTTGGATTGTCTCTCTCCTCCCCGGAGGGCTTCATTCAGGCTGCCGCCATAATGAATAGCTTCATTGTCAAATTCATTTTCTGGGGGATTCTCACTGCATTGGCCTATCACATTTGCGGTGGCATTCGCCATTTGTTAATGGATTTTGGCTATATCGAAGAGAGTTTGGCTGCCGGTACCCGTTCTGCGCAAGTGGCAATCGGTCTGACCGTCGTGCTGTCAATCCTGTCTGGAGTCCTCGTATGGTAAGCAATGTTTCTGCATTGGGACGCAATGGCGTACACGATTGGTTACTGCTTCGTGCTTCCGCTATCGTTATCACCCTGTATGTCATCTACATCCTTGGCTTTGTTATCATAGCCCAGGATATTACCTATGAAGTCTGGCGCGGTTTCTTCGCTTCCTCCATTACCAAAGTATTTACACTGCTGACGCTGCTCTCGATTCTGGTTCACGCCTGGATCGGTATGTGGCAGGTATTAACGGACTATATAAAACCTCTTGCGATCAGATTGGTGCTGCAACTGGCCATCGTTGTCACGCTGCTGGTCTATTTATTGTACGGAACAATCGTAGTGTGGGGAGCATAAATGAAACTGCCAGTCAGAGAGTTCGATGCAGTCGTCGTTGGTGCGGGCGGTGCAGGCATGCGCGCAGCACTGCAAATTTCACAAATGGGGCTGTCTTGCGCCCTGTTATCCAAAGTATTTCCAACCCGTTCCCATACCGTATCTGCGCAAGGTGGCATCACCGTTGCCCTGGGTAATACCCATGAAGATAACTGGGAATGGCATATGTATGACACGGTGAAAGGTTCCGATTACATCGGTGACCAGGACGCCATTGAATATATGTGTAAAACCGGCCCGGAAGCGGTGCTGGAGCTGGAGCACATGGGGTTGCCGTTCTCCCGTCTTGATGACGGCAGAATTTACCAGCGTCCATTTGGCGGCCAGTCGAGAAACTTCGGCGGTGAGCAGGCGGCGCGTACTGCAGCTGCGGCTGACCGTACCGGCCACGCTCTGCTGCACACCCTGTACCAACAGAACCTGAAAAACCACACTACGATATTCTCCGAATGGTATGCCCTGGATCTGGTGAAAAACCAGGACGGCGCAATCGTCGGCTGTACGGCAATCTGTATTGAAACCGGTGAAGTGGTCTACTTCAAAGCCAAGGCCACCGTGCTGGCGACCGGCGGTGCTGGCCGTATTTATCAGTCCACCACTAACGCCCATATCAATACCGGTGACGGCGTGGGTATGGCTCTGCGTGCGGGGGTGCCGGTTCAGGACATGGAAATGTGGCAATTCCACCCGACCGGTATTGCCGGTGCCGGGGTTCTGGTGACCGAAGGGTGTCGCGGTGAAGGCGGCTATTTGCTGAATAAAGATGGCGAGCGCTTTATGGAACGTTATGCGCCGAATGCGAAAGATCTCGCCGGTCGTGACGTTGTTGCCCGTTCTATCATGATTGAAATCCGCGAAGGCCGTGGTTGCGACGGTCCGTGGGGGCCACACGCCAAGCTTAAACTGGATCACTTGGGTAAAGATGTTCTGGAATCCCGTCTGCCGGGTATTCTTGAGTTGTCGCGTACTTTTGCCCACGTCGATCCGGTGAAAGAACCGATCCCGGTTATTCCAACCTGTCATTACATGATGGGCGGTATCCCGACCAAAGTGACCGGTCAGGCCATCACAGTGAATGAGAAGGGCGAAGACGTCGTCATCCCTGGATTGTTTGCCGTGGGTGAAATCGCCTGCGTATCCGTTCACGGCGCCAACCGCCTTGGCGGTAACTCGCTGCTGGATCTGGTGGTCTTTGGCCGTGCTGCCGGTATGCATTTGCAGGAGTCCTTGCTTGAGCAGGGCACCAGCCGCGACGCCAGTGAATCGGATGTCGAAGCCTCGCTGGATCGCATGAACCGTTGGAACAACACCCGCTCAGGTGAAGATCCGGTTGAAATCCGTAAGGCGCTTCAAGCCTGCATGCAGAATAACTTCTCGGTCTTCCGTGAAGGCGATGCGATGGCGAAAGGTCTGGAAGAGCTGAAGGTGATCCGTGAACGTCTGAAGAATGCCCGTCTTGATGATACTTCCAGCGAATTCAACACCCAGCGTGTCGAATGCCTGGAATTGGAAAATCTGATGGAAACTGCGTTCTCCACGGCGGTATCAGCAAATTATCGTACTGAGAGCCGTGGCGCACACAGCCGTTTCGACTATCCTGATCGCGACGATGCCAACTGGCTGTGTCACTCATTATATCTGCCGCAAACTGAGAGCATGACTCGCCGTGAGGTGAACATGCAGCCGAAGCTACGCGAGGCGTTCCCGCCGAAAGTGCGTTCTTACTAGTTGCGTTGTGAAAACAGTCGCTTAGTGAAAGCGACGCGCTGACAGTTGCGGAGGAGCAGGTTATGAAACTCGAATTTTCAATTTATCGCTACAACCCGGACGTCGATGACGTGCCCTATATGAAGGACTATCAGCTCGAGGCGAAAGATGGCCGCGATATGATGTTGCTGGATGCGCTGATTCTGCTTAAAGAACAAGATCCTACCCTGGCTTTCCGTCGTTCTTGCCGTGAAGGCGTCTGCGGTTCGGACGGCCTGAACATGAATGGTAAAAATGGCCTGGCCTGTATCACACCGATTTCTGCGTTGCGTCATGGCAGCAAGAAAATTGTGATTCGTCCTTTGCCCGGATTGCCCGTTGTCCGTGATTTGGTTGTGGACATGGGCCAGTTCTATAAGCAGTATGAGAAGATAAAGCCTTACCTATTGAATAATGGACAGAATCCTCCGGCGCGTGAACACTTGCAGTTGCCGGACGAGCGGGCAAAACTGGATGGTCTGTACGAGTGTATTCTTTGTGCATGCTGCTCAACGTCATGTCCGTCTTTCTGGTGGAACCCTGACAAGTTCGTGGGTCCGGCCGGTTTGCTGGCAGCTTACCGCTTCCTGATCGACAGTCGCGATACCGAAACACAAGCGCGGCTGGACGATCTGGATGACGCTTTCAGTGTATTCCGGTGCCACAGCATCATGAACTGTGTCAGTGTCTGTCCTAAGGGTCTTAATCCGACCAAAGCGATTGGACACATCAAATCCATGCTGTTACAGCGTGGTGCCTGAGTAGACGATTTCCCGGCAACGTTATGTTGCCGGGAAATATAACGCCAGGGAGTCTTTAAAAGCTGTTTTATGTGTGTTGTCATAGGGTTGTATAGATGTCACATCACGCTAAACCGGTTTTTAAAGGTTCCTTGCAGGAGCCATACGCTCCAGACAGAACGTATCTACGAGTACGTCGAGTGAACTGTTTTAACGGCAAAACGTTTCATACGGTGAATTACCTAAAATGTTAACCACGGCGAAAACTGAAGCTTTAAAGCTTAAGGGATCATGATGCAGAACGGCGCAATGAAGGCCTGGCTGGATTCCTCCTATCTGGCGGGCGCGAACCAGTCCTACATAGAGCAGCTCTATGAAGACTACTTAACCGATCCGGGCTCCGTTGAAGATAGCTGGCGTTCAATTTTTCAGCAGTTACCAACAGCGGGCGTTAAACCCGATCAGCTCCATTCCAAAACGCGAGACTACTTCCGCCGGTTGGCGAAAGACACATCACGTTATAATTCCGCAATAAATGATCCGGAAACTGATGCCAAGCAAGTCAAGGTGTTGCAGTTAATCAACGCCTTCCGCTTCCGCGGCCATCAGAATGCCAATCTCGATCCCCTCGGCTTGTGGAAACAGGAAGAGGTCTCGGATCTCGATCCTGCATTCCATAATCTCACCGAAGCCGACTTCCAGGAAAGTTTCAACGTCGGGTCTTTCGCCATTGGCAAAGACACGATGAAACTCAGCGACCTGTATAAAGCGCTTAAGCAGACTTACTGCGGCTCGATTGGTGCGGAATATATGCATATCACCAATACGGATGAAAAACGCTGGATTCAGCAGCGCATTGAATCTGTAGTGGGTCAGGCATCATTCACCAAAGACGAAAAACGTCGTTTCCTGAGCGAACTGACGGCAGCCGAAGGGCTGGAGCGCTATCTGGGTGCCAAATTCCCGGGAGCCAAGCGCTTCTCGCTGGAAGGTGGTGATGCGCTGGTGCCAATGCTGAAAGAGATGATCCGCCACGCGGGCAAAAATGGTACGCGTGAAGTGGTGATGGGTATGGCGCACCGTGGCCGTCTGAACGTTCTCATCAACGTTCTTGGTAAAAAGCCAGAAGATCTGTTCGATGAGTTCGCGGGTAAACATAAAGAACATCTCGGTACCGGTGACGTTAAATATCATCAGGGCTACTCTTCGGACGTAGAGACTGAAGGCGGTATGGTTCACCTGGCGCTGGCATTTAACCCGTCGCACCTGGAGATCGTCAGCCCGGTGGTGATGGGGTCGGTTCGTGCCCGCCGCGATCGTCTCGATGAAGCGCGCAGCAATATGGTTCTGCCCATCACCATTCATGGTGACGCCGCCATTACCGGTCAGGGCGTGGTTCAGGAAACACTGAACATGTCGCAGGCGCGCGGTTATGAAGTCGGTGGAACAGTACGGATCGTGATCAACAACCAGGTTGGTTTTACTACCTCCAACCCGCACGATGCCCGTTCGACCGAATACTGTACGGATATTGCGAAAATGGTGCAGGCACCTATTTTCCATGTGAATGCAGATGACCCGGAAGCTGTCGCGTTTGTTACGCGTGTAGCGCTGGATTTCCGTAATACTTTCAAGCGTGATGTGATGATCGATCTGGTGTGCTACCGCCGCCACGGTCACAACGAAGCTGATGAGCCAAGTGCCACCCAGCCGCTGATGTATTCGAAAATCAAGAAACACCCGACACCGCGCAAAATCTATGCTGATGAACTCTTTGATCAGAAAATCGCCAGCCTGGAAGATGCCACAGAAATGATCAACCTGTATCGCGACGCTCTGGATCGCGGTGACTGTGTGGTTGAAGAGTGGCGTCCAATGAACATGCATTCGTTCACCTGGTCTCCTTATCTCAACCACGAGTGGGATGAAGAGTATCCGAACAAGGTAGAAATGAAGCGTCTGCAGGAACTGGCACGCCGAATCAGCAGCGTTCCTGAAGCCATTGAAATGCAGTCCCGCGTTGCCAAGATCTACCACGATCGTAAAGAGATGGCAGAAGGCAGCAAAGCGTTCGACTGGGGCGGTGCAGAGACCCTGGCTTACGCGACACTGGTTGATGAAGGCATCCCGGTTCGTCTCTCCGGGGAAGATATGGGCCGCGGCACGTTTTTCCATCGGCACGCAGTGGTCCATAACCAGAAGAACGGCTCCGTGTATGTGCCGCTGGCAAATATTCACAACAGTCAGGGCGATTTCAAAGTCTGGGACTCAGTGTTGTCTGAAGAGGCAGTACTGGCGTTTGAATATGGTTATGCGACGGCTGAACCGCGTACGTTGACTATCTGGGAAGCCCAGTTTGGCGACTTCGCCAACGGTGCGCAGGTGGTAATCGACCAGTTCATCAGTTCTGGTGAGCAGAAATGGGGTCGGATGTGTGGCCTGGTCATGCTGCTGCCACACGGCTACGAAGGTCAGGGTCCAGAGCACTCCTCAGCCCGTCTGGAACGTTACCTGCAGTTGTGTGCTGAACAGAATATGCAAGTGTGCATTCCGTCCACCCCGGCTCAGGTCTACCACATGATCCGTCGCCAGGCGCTGCGCGGTATGCGCCGTCCGCTGGTCGTGATGTCACCTAAATCCTTGTTGCGTCATCCATTGGCAATTTCGACGCTGGATGAACTGGCTAACGGCAGTTTCCAGCCCGCCATTGGTGAGATTGATGAGCTTGATCCAAAAGCCGTCAAGCGGGTCGTGCTTTGTTCAGGCAAGGTCTACTATGATCTGCTGGAACAGCGCCGCAAGAACGAGCAGAAAGATGTCGCGATCGTGCGTATTGAACAGCTGTATCCATTCCCACACCAGGCTGTACAAGCTACGCTGGAGCAATTTGCCCACGTTCATGATTTTGTCTGGTGCCAGGAAGAGCCGCTGAATCAGGGTGCCTGGTATTGCAGCCAACACAATTTCCGTGAAGTTATCCCATTTGGAGCTTCCCTACGTTATGCGGGACGTCCGGCTTCTGCATCGCCAGCTGTCGGGTATATGTCCGTCCACCAGAAACAGCAGCAAGCTCTGGTCAATGACGCGCTGAACGTTGATTAAAAATAAGGATAGATAATGAGTAGCGTAGATATTCTGGTTCCTGATTTGCCTGAGTCCGTAGCGGATGCGACTGTCTCCACCTGGCACAAAAAGCCGGGTGATACCGTTGCCCGTGACGAAGTGCTGGTTGAAATCGAAACCGATAAAGTGGTGTTGGAAGTGCCGGCCAGCGAAGCCGGTATTCTGGACAGCATTTTGGAAGATGAAGGTGCAACCGTCACTTCCCGTCAGGTGCTGGCGCGCCTGCGCCCAGGTGACAGCTCCGGTAAACCTACCGAAGAGAAGAGCCAGTCGAAAGAATCTACCCCGGCACAGCGTCACACCGCTGCCCTGGAAGAAGAAAATAACGACACTCTCAGCCCAGCGATCCGCCGTATGATTGCCGAGCATGACCTCGATGCCAATGCCATTAAAGGCAGTGGTGTAGGTGGACGTATCACTCGTGAAGATGTTGATCAACATCTCGCGAGCGTCAGGAAAGCCGAGAAACCGGCTGAAGCGAAAACCGCTGATCAGGCATCTGCCAGCGCGGTCCCGTCATTGGGTAGCCGCAGTGAAAAACGCGTGCCGATGACCCGTCTGCGCAAGCGTGTGGCAGAGCGTCTGTTGGAAGCGAAAAACAGCACGGCAATGCTGACCACGTTCAACGAAATCAACATGAAACCGATTATGGATCTGCGTAAGCAGTACGGTGAATCGTTTGAAAAACGTCACGGCGTGCGTCTGGGTTTCATGTCTTTCTATCTGAAAGCGGTGGTAGAAGGGCTGAAGCGCTTCCCGGAAGTGAATGCGTCAATCGACGGCGAAGATGTGGTTTACCACAACTACTTCGACGTCAGCATCGCGGTTTCAACGCCTCGCGGCCTGGTTACCCCGGTTCTGCGCGATGTCGACACCCTGGGCATGGCGGATATCGAGAAGAATATTAAAGAGCTGGCTGTGAAAGGCCGTGACGGCAAGCTGAAAGTAGAAGAACTGACCGGCGGTAACTTCACCATTACCAACGGCGGTGTATTCGGTTCGCTGATGTCCACGCCAATTATCAACCCGCCGCAGAGCGCCATTCTGGGCATGCATGCCATCAAGGATCGCCCGATGGCGGTTAATGGGCAGGTGGTTATTCAGCCAATGATGTATCTGGCACTCTCTTACGATCACCGCCTGATTGACGGACGCGAATCCGTCAGCTTCCTGGTGACGATTAAAGAAATGCTGGAAGATCCGGCCCGTCTGCTGCTGGACGTATAACTAGAAATACCGGGTACGGTTCGCCGTGCCCAGATCGGGGTAGGAAAGCTGCCCCGATTATTTAACATCAATGTGCTATGTACGGTCGATATCCATCGGCTTTATCCAGAAGTCCTAGAGTCACAGACTTTATCTTCAAGACCTAATATGGATAGAACATCATGAATTTACACGAATATCAGGCAAAACAGCTCTTTGCACGGTACGGCTTACCGGCACCGACCGGTTATGCCTGTACCACACCGCGTGAAGCGGAAGAGGCAGCATCGAAAATCGGTGCAGGCCCGTGGGTAGTGAAATGTCAGGTTCACGCTGGTGGCCGCGGTAAAGCGGGCGGCGTGAAACTGGTAAACAGCAAAGAAGACATCCGTGCATTTGCTGAGCAGTGGCTGGGTAAAAAGCTGGTGACTTACCAGACGGATGCGCTGGGACAACCGGTTCATCAAATTTTGGTTGAAGCCGCTACTGATATCGATAAAGAGCTGTATCTGGGCGCAGTCGTTGATCGCAGTTCACGTCGTGTAGTATTCATGGCCTCCACCGAAGGGGGAGTGGAAATTGAGACAGTCGCGGAAGAGACCCCGCATCTGATCCATAAAATGGCACTCGATCCGTTGACCGGCCCACAGCCTTTTCAAGGCCGTGAGTTGGCGTTCAAACTGGGCCTGACCGGTAAACAAGTTGCTCAATTCACCAAGATTTTCATGGGACTGGCGCAACTATTCCTTGAGCGCGATCTGGCAATGGTTGAGATCAACCCGCTGGTGATCACCAAGCAGGGCGATTTGATCTGCCTCGATGGCAAATTGGGTGCAGACGGTAATGCGCTGTTCCGTCAACCAGAACTGCGCGAAATGCGCGATCCAAGCCAGGAAGATTCCCGCGAAGCACATGCTGCACAATGGGAACTGAACTACGTGGCGTTGGACGGCAATATCGGTTGTATGGTGAACGGTGCAGGTCTGGCGATGGGCACAATGGACATCGTTAAACTGCACGGTGGTGCACCGGCCAACTTCCTGGACGTCGGCGGCGGCGCAACCAAAGAGCGCGTAACAGAAGCGTTCAAAATCATTCTGTCCGACGAAAAAGTCAAAGCGGTTTTCGTGAATATCTTCGGCGGTATTGTCCGTTGTGATCTGATTGCTGATGGCATCATTGGTGCCGTTGCAGAAGTGGACGTCAACGTGCCAGTGGTGGTTCGTCTGGAAGGTAACAATGCTGAACTGGGCGCTAAAAAACTGGCGGACAGTGGTCTGAATATCATTGCTGCAACCAGTCTGACCAATGCGGCTGAGCGGGTTGTTGCGGCAGTGGAGGGGAAATAATGTCCATTTTAATCGATAAAAACACCAAAGTTATTTGCCAGGGGTTTACCGGCAGCCAAGGGACATTCCACTCCGAGCAGGCGATTGCCTACGGAACCAAAATGGTCGGTGGCGTAACGCCGGGCAAGGGTGGCACCCAGCATTTGGGTCTGCCGGTTTTCAATACCGTGCGTGAAGCTGTGGAAACGACCGGTGCTACCGCATCGGTTATCTATGTGCCAGCCCCATTCTGTAAAGATTCGATCCTTGAAGCGATCGATGCCGGTATCAAATTGATTATCTGCATCACTGAAGGTATCCCGACTCTGGATATGCTGACGGTGAAACTGAAGCTGGAACAGAGCAATGCGCGGATGATCGGGCCGAACTGTCCAGGTGTGATTACGCCGGGAGAGTGCAAAATCGGTATCATGCCAGGCCACATCCACAAGCCGGGTAAAGTGGGCATCGTTTCACGTTCAGGTACCCTGACGTATGAAGCGGTCAAGCAGACGACGGACGGTGGTTTTGGTCAGTCAAGCTGCGTCGGAATCGGTGGTGACCCAATCCCTGGTTCTAACTTCATTGATATCCTGAAACTGTTCCAGGAAGACCCCCAGACTGAAGTGATTGTGATGATTGGTGAGATCGGTGGTAACGCGGAAGAAGAAGCGGCCATCTATATCAAAGACCACGTCACCAAGCCGGTCGTTGGCTATATCGCGGGTGTTACTGCGCCAAAAGGCAAACGTATGGGTCATGCTGGGGCGATTATCGCCGGTGGTAAAGGCACTGCTGATGACAAATTTGCTGCGCTTGAAGCGGCAGGTGTAAAAACTGTACGCAGTCTGGCTGAAATCGGTAATGCGGTTAAAGCTGTACTTCAACATTAATTATTAACTAATACACTGATAATAAAAGTGTAAAACTCGACATGTTGGCCACCCTTGGGTGGCCTTTTTTACGTTTGTCAGAAGGTATTGAGTGCGCTGATCAGGGTGATATTGTCCTGAATACGTTTTTGCTGACTTTCATTGGCAGTCGTCTTCTGCTGTTTGAGAGCGCTCAAGGCCGCATCATAGGACGTTTTATCTTTGAATAACTTATCCTTCACATTGATGGATGCGATGTTACTGAATCGCCCATCGTCAGTCATGGGTACGCTGATTTTTCCTTCGTTCAGCAGGCGTTCAACCACGGCTCTTTCGCGCGCGTAACCCTCCAGTCCAACCAGTTCCCAACGTTTGACAGGTTGACCCTGATATTGCCCCTTTTTCACTTCTGTAAGGTAGCGGATGGTCAAATTACGGATTGTGCCATCTTCTTCACCAAACTCCGTTTTGGTGTCGGAAATGACCGCAAATTGCCGCCCTTCCAGTACGCCACCTTTCTGCGTCAGATGCCCCATGCGATAGCTGTTCATGCCCAAACGGATTGGCATATCGTCAGTGACTGGCGTTCCGTCGTTGAGTTTCAGCTGTGTGATGCGTGAGCCTGTTGGCTGGCGCAGGTCGATCTTGTAGGTCACTCCGTCAAAAAAATCATTGGTGGAATACTTTGATGAGCGGCGTGCGGGGTTAAAACTGTAGGTGACATCGCCGTCTTTGAGTTGATTGAAATAGTCTGCTGACCATTCCATATATTTTTTGAGATCGGCGCCGGTTAGTTGGTAAACGGTAATTTCGCCTCCCGCATACTGATAATTGAACGCGATGTCTTTGGCTTTGATGTCACCGACATCCATCCGCGGTTGATCGTTATCTATCTGCAAGGCAATTATTTGTGCCTTGGGCGCGTAGTAGCGGCTGGCTTCCTGGAACAGTGCGCTGATTCCCGTGTCTTGCACATGTACCTGCGGAATGCCTTTTACAGCGTCGTGTGGTACCAGATTCTGGCCTGACAAGGTGGCAACGACCCGATTGGCATTGGCGCGCAAGATGTCGTGATAAGGCTGATAAATCGCAGCCAGCTTGCTGTCTGAAGCAATACCTTTGATTGGATAGGTATAGCTGTCTTTGTTGATCAGCACGTATTTGCCGTCACGTTGCTCGAATTGCAGATCGATACGGGACAACGCACGGCCATATTTATCTGGCTCGGTAATGATCACACCATTGACCACCGCTTTGTCGATTTTTACATGCATGTGGCCTGCAACGATAGCCGCCAGTTCGGGGTTGGCCCTGGCAATATCGCCGACGCCGGTACCTGGGCGTTCGTTTTCATTGTCGATCCCCATATGCGCGACCAGCACAATGGCATCGACCTGGGGGGAAATCTGCTGAATGACCTTTTTCACTTCCTGAACGGGATCAGTGAAACTCAATCCGGCGATGTGATCGGTACCTTTCGCAAATTCAGCGGTCATGGGCGTGTCCATGCCAATGACACCAATCTTCACGCCCTGGCGCTCAATAATCTTGTAAGAGGGTAGGTAAGGATTGCCGTCATCACGAACGATATTTCCGGCCAGTGCAGCGCCCTTGAACTGTTTCAACGACGTATTCAGAACGGGTAAACCGAAGTCAAACTCATGGTTCCCCATGACCCATACATCATAATTTAACGCATTGAAGCCCAGAATCATCGGGCTGACTGCATCATTCTTGAACGTTTCGACAAAGTTACCCTGGATGGTGTCACCGGCGTCAACCAGAATGACGTTCGGTTGTGTTTTGCGCACCTGCTGAATCTGGGTGGCTATCTGGCTCAGGCTACCGGCGATATTTTCCGTGTCGCTGGCGTAATCCCAGGGAACAAAGGTGCCGTGGAGGTCAGAGGTGCCGAGTATTGTGACTGTCACTGGTTGGGAGGCAAAGGCGGTGCTGCTGAGTCCCAGGGCGATAAGCGAGGTGAGCAATGATTTGTACATGAGATATCCCTATGTTTTCACAATGTTACAGGCTTGGTGATTATGCAATCCAAAATGAGGATTAGCGACTGCTTCGCATTGATTTTGCAAGCCATGCAACAATTAACTGGTATGATGTGATGAGTCCCGCATAAATGGCTAAAGCAAATTAAGGGCTAACAAGGAACTTATAATTTAAATAATAAAATTATTCCCATTACTAATTAATTACAATTAATTAACACTAATGGGTGGTTATCATATTATTGAAACCAATGTTTAACATTGAAAAATTAAATTGCGACAAATCATCTTTTCATGATGGTAATAAAAGTCGATATGGGCTTAAATTGTTGTAGATCAAATTTAGTTATGCAAACTACTTTGGCCATTAATTGACCTGAAGTCAAAAATCGAATCTGGGTCACGCAAAAACCTATTTATTGTGGGGATTTAGTGGCGTACTATTATTGTTCTGTAATAGTAGGTAGTTGCTATTGTTATAATTGTTATCTTTTCTGGGCTTTCCCCAACCCGAGTGGCCGGTAGTGCTGTATTTCTTCCGGTTCCTGATTGGCGTTGCGGAACATAATTGGTTATTTTTAGGGTATTCACTGCTGGTAGTGATGGGTCTTTCGTTTTAACGAAAGTCTGGTTACAGCAAGTCTGAGTCTTCCTGCGAGGAGCAAGGGGTCAAGATGTTTGATTTAGTCGAACTGTCACGTTTACAGTTTGCTTTAACGGCCATGTACCATTTTCTGTTTGTCCCATTAACGCTAGGTATGGCGTTTCTGTTGGCAATAATGGAAACCGTATATGTTCTTTCTGGCAAACAAATCTATAAAGATATGACCAAATTCTGGGGCAAGTTGTTTGCAATCAACTTTGCACTCGGAGTCGCCACGGGTTTAACCATGGAGTTCCAATTCGGGACTAACTGGTCTTATTTTTCCCATTACGTCGGTGATATCTTCGGTGCGCCGTTAGCTATCGAAGGTTTGATGGCGTTCTTCCTTGAATCCACTCTGGTCGGCCTGTTCTTCTTTGGATGGGATCGCCTGAGCAAGATTCAGCACATGGCAGTGACGTGGTTTGTAGCCCTCGGCTCCAACCTGTCAGCTTTGTGGATCCTGGTCGCCAACGGCTGGATGCAGAACCCTATCGCTTCTGATTTCAACTTCGAAACCATGCGTATGGAGATGTTGAGTTTCTCAGAGCTGGTTCTTAACCCGGTTGCACAGGTGAAGTTCGTTCACACTGTTGCGGCGGGCTATTGCACCGGTGCAATGTTTGTTCTGGGTATCAGCGCATACTATCTGCTCAAAGGCCGTGATGTTGCCTTTGCCAAACGCTCTTTCGCCATTGCTGCAAGTTTTGGTATGGCTGCCGTCCTCTCCGTTATCGTGCTGGGTGATGAATCCGGTTATGAAATGGGTGACGTGCAGAAAACCAAGCTGGCTGCGATTGAAGCTGAGTGGGAGACCCAACCGGCTCCGGCCTCCTTTACCCTGATTGGCTTCCCTAATCAGGAGACTATGGAGAACCGGTTCGCTATCAAGATTCCTTTTGCGCTGGGTATTATTGCGACGCGTTCGCTTGACACTCAGGTCATCGGGTTGAGAGATCTGATGGCTCAGCACCAGGTTCGTATCCGTAACGGGATGAAAGCCTACCAATTGCTGGAAGAACTGCGCTCGGGGAATACCGATCCTGCTGTTCGTGAAGCCTTCAACAACTCCAAACAGGATCTGGGCTACGGTATGTTGCTCAAGCGCTACACTGATAAAGTCAGTGATGCGACTGAAGAACAGATTCAGCTAGCGACCAAAGATTCAATTCCGCGCGTTGCACCGCTTTACTTCTCCTTCCGTATCATGGTTGCCTGCGGCATCCTGATGCTGGGGATTATCGGTCTCTCGTTCCTTAGCGTCATCCGCGGTCGCATTGGCCAGAAAAAATGGCTGCTCCGTGCTGCATTGTTTGGTATTCCATTACCGTGGATTGCAGCGGAAGCAGGTTGGTTTGTGGCTGAATATGGCCGTCAACCCTGGGCAATTGGTGAGGTTCTGCCCACTGCGGTAGCAACGTCATCCCTGAGTACGGGCGATGTTCTGTTCTCGATGGGGTTGATTTGCGGTCTGTATACGTTGTTCCTGATTGCTGAAATGTACCTGATGTTCAAGTTTGCGCGTCTGGGGCCAAGCAGCCTGAAAACTGGCCGCTATCACTATGAACAGCCAGCTGCAACTCTGCAGCCGCAGCCAGCACGGTAAACAGGAGTCCACTTATGTTTGATTATGAAGTATTACGGTTTATATGGTGGATACTGATTGGCGTACTGCTGATTGGCTTCGCTGTGACCGACGGTTTCGATATGGGCGTAGGTATTTTAATGCGCGTCATTGGTAAAACGGATACCGATCGCCGGGTGATGATCAACAGTATCGCTCCGCACTGGGATGGTAACCAGGTTTGGCTGATAACCGCAGGTGGCGCACTGTTTGCTGCGTGGCCGATGGTTTACGCCGCCGCTTTCTCTGGTTTCTATATTGCAATGATCCTGGTGTTGGCTGCGTTGTTCTTCCGTCCGGTCGGTTTCGATTACCGTTCAAAACTGGAAAACAGTCGCTGGCGTAACACGTGGGACTGGGGCATTTTCATCGGTAGTTTTGTTCCTGCCGTGGTCTTCGGTGTGGCGTTCGGTAACCTGTTACAAGGTGTACCTTTCCACGTTGATGAGTATCTGCGCCTGTTCTACACCGGTAATTTCTTCCAACTGCTGAACCCATTTGGCCTGTTGGCGGGGATTGTCAGCCTGACTATGCTGGTTACGCAGGGTGCAACGTATCTGCAAATGCGTACGGTGGGTGAATTGCATCTGCGTTCACGCGGTGCGGCCCAGGTATCCGCACTGGTCATGATGATTTGTTTCCTTCTTGCCGGTATCTGGCTGGTGAAAGGTATCGATGGCTTCGTGGTAACGTCAGTGTTGAATACGGCTGCGGAATCCAACCCGCTGCGTAAGGAAGTTGCCCATCAGGCTGGTGCATGGCTGATCAACTACAACAAGTTCCCGATTCTGTGGGCCCTGCCTGCATTGGGTGTTGTACTGCCGCTGTTCACTATTCTGCTGTCGCGTCTTGAGAGAGGGGCTCTGGCTTTCCTGACCTCTTCACTGACTATCGCCTGCGTCATACTGACTGCCGGGATCACCATGTTCCCATTCGTTATGCCGTCAAGCACGGTACCGAACGTCAGTTTGACTATGTGGGATGCGACATCAAGCTTGTTGACGCTGAAAGTCATGACCATTGTGGCCATCATTTTCGTTCCAATCGTTTTGGCGTACACCTGCTGGTCTTACTACAAGATGTTTGGTCGTCTCGACAAGACTTTCATCGAAGAAAACAAACATTCACTGTACTAAGGAGCAAATAGCATGTGGTATTTTGCCTGGATTCTCGGAACACTGCTTGCTTGTGCCTTCGGTATCATTACCGCTCTGGCGTTCGAGCACAGTGAAGCGAATAAAGCAGCAGCAGAAGACAGTAAGTAATGAGTGCACTGTCAGATAAGTTATATGACGTCGTAGACAAGGGCCCCTTGCGGGCCCTTTCCCTGGTCATGGCATTGGTGCTAACGGGGTGTATTTTCTGGGATCCAACGCCTTTTGCCTCCCGGACCAGCCAACTGGAAACCTGGCAGGGGCTACTGATGATCTGGGCTGTCTGTAGTGGAATTATTCACGGCTTCGGTTTTCGCCCGAAACGTGCAATATGGCGCGCTTTTTTCGCACCGCTCCCTGCGATGGTCATTCTTGCTGCAATGTTGATCTACTTTATCGCTTAAGATTTTTATCATTCCTCTATGGGCCATTCAGGCCCATAATTATTTTCGCTCAAACCGCACAACCCATTCCAAACCTTAACTCTCTTGCGTATAGTAGCCACGTTAAATTGCATTACGGGATGTAGAGTGAGTAATACGTTGTTTCGATGGCCTGTTCGCGTCTACTACGAAGACACTGACGCGGGTGGCGTGGTCTATCACGCTCGTTATGTAGCCTTTTACGAGAGGGCGCGCACAGAGATGTTGCGCCAACACAATTTTCACCAGCAGAAATTGCTGAGTGAACATGTCGCTTTCGCAGTTCGTCGTATGACGGTTGAATATCTGGCTCCCGCTCGACTGGATGATATGCTGGAGATACAGAGTGAGATCACCGAGATACGCAGAGCTTCTCTTACCTTTGCTCAACGCATCCTAGATTCGCATGGAAAACTTCTGAGTTCTGCAGATGTTTTGATTGCATGCATCGATCCACACCAAATGAAGCCGATAGCGCTTCCCAAGTCTATTGTCGCGGAGTTTACGCAGTGAATGACATGAACGTTCTCGATCTGTTTTTAAAGGCCAGCTTGTTTGTAAAGCTTATCATGTTGATATTGATATGTTTTTCTATCGCGTCCTGGGCAATTATTATTCAGCGTACCCGTATTCTGAATGCTGCAACCCGTGATGCAGAAGCCTTTGAAGATAAATTTTGGTCGGGTATCGAGTTGTCCCGGCTTTATCAGGAGAGCCAGACCCGCCGTGATATCTTGACGGGATCTGAGCAGATTTTCCATTCGGGTTTTAAAGAATTTGCCCGCTTGCACCGTGCCAACAGTCATGCGCCTGAGGCGGTTATTGAAGGGGCATCGCGAGCGATGCGCATTTCAATGAACCGTGAACTGGAAGGGCTGGAAACACATATTCCGTTCCTCGGTACCGTGGGTTCCATCAGCCCGTATATCGGCCTGTTCGGTACGGTATGGGGGATTATGCATGCCTTTATCGCGTTGGGTGCTGTGAAGCAGGCAACGTTGCAAATGGTTGCGCCAGGGATTGCAGAAGCATTGATCGCGACCGCGATTGGTCTGTTTGCCGCTATTCCGGCGGTAATGGCGTATAACCGCCTCAACCAGCGCGTGAACAAACTGGAACAGAATTACGACAATTTCACGGAAGAGTTCACGGCCATCCTGCACCGTCAGGCGTTCTCCAGCGAGAACAGCAAATAAGTAGGGGGTAGCATGGCTCGAGTACGTCGTGGTCGTCGCGAACTAAAATCGGAAATCAATATTGTTCCCTTACTCGACGTGTTACTGGTGCTGTTGCTGATTTTTATGGCAACGGCCCCGATTATCACGCAGAGCGTGGAAGTTGATCTTCCGGATGCGACAGATTCAAAAACTGTGTCCAGTGATGATAATCCTCCGGTGATTGTTGAAGTCTCCGGGGTAGGGCAGTATACCATCGTGGTGGATCACCAACGTATGGAGCAACTGCCGAGTGAGCAGGTGATTGCTGAAGCGTCAAGCCGGATCAAGGCGAATCCGAAAACGGTGTTCCTGATCGGTGGGGCGAAAGAAGTGCCTTATGAAGAGATCATCAAGGCGCTGAATATGCTTCATGAGGCTGGCGTGACCTCTGTCGGGCTGATGACCCAACCGATTTAATCGGTTTGTCGCAGCGAGATGGTCATTTGGAAACCCGGTTTTTGGCAGTTTCACCTCGCGGTGGCAAGCTGAAAGCCTCGTTTTTTGGAAATCCTGTTTTGGGAAATCTATTTTGGTAAAGACAACTGAACAAAACGATAAGCTAAAACGCGCCGTTATTGTTTCGGTCGTTCTGCACATCTTGTTGATTGGCTTTCTGATTTGGGGTTCGATGACAGAAGATACTGCCATGAGTGGTGGCGGTGGTGGCAGCTCAATTGATGCTGTTATGGTCGATCCCAATGCGATGGTGCAGCAATACAATCGCCAGCAGCAACAGCAGACTGATGCCAAGCGTGCTGAGCAGTTGCGTCAGAAAAAAGCTGAACAACAGGCTGAAGAGCTACAGCAAAAACAGGCGGCTGAGCAGCAGCGTCTGAAAGAATTGGAAAAAGAGCGTCTGCAAGCGCAAGAAGAGACACAAAAGCAGGCGCAGCAACAGGCTGAACAGCAAAAGCAGGCGGCGGAACAGCAGAAACAGGCTGAAACTGCTGCGGCGAAGGCGCGGGAACAGCAAAAACAGGCTGAGGATGCAGCTGCGAAAGCGAAAGCTGAGGCTGAAAAAGTGGCCAAAGCCCAGGCTGATGCACAGAAGAAAGCGGCAGATGAAGCCAAGAAAGAGGCTGCGGTAGCTGCCGCCGCGAAGAAACAAGCGGAAGAAGAAACGAAGAAAGCCCAGCAGGAAGCTGCGGAAGAGGCGAAGAAAACCGCCGCAGAAGCCAAAAAAGCCGCAGATGCAGCAGAGAAGAAAGCTGCCGCAGAGGCTGAGAAGAAGGCCGCCGCTGCCGCAGAAGCCAAAGAAGCGGCTGATGCGAAAAAGGCTGCCGCTGCAGATGCCAAGAAAAAGGCCGCTGCCGAAGCTGCAAAACAGAGTGAAGATGTGGATAACCTCTTCGGTGGTCTGGCGTCTTCACAAAATGCGCCTAAAGGTGGCAGCGGTGCTCCAGCCGGGCAGGGGACTGCCAAGAAAAGTGGTGCATCCGGGGCGGATATCAATTCTTACCTGGGGCAGATTAAAACAGCGATATCGAGTAAGTTTTACGATTCATCGATGTATGCAGGTAAAACCTGTGATCTGCGCATCAAGTTGGCACCCGATGGCATGTTGATCAGTGTTACGGCTGAAGGTGGGGATCCGGCCCTTTGTCAGGCAGCTATTGCTGCGGCCAAGCAAGCCAGAATTCCTAAACCCCCTAGCCAGGATGTTTATGAAGTGTTCAAAAACGCGCCATTGGTATTCAAACCATAGATAAGCGAGTGTCTGTTGCCTTTTTTAAGATTTGTACGATGGTAACAGCAGGGGTTTTCTAGTTTTGTGTGCATGGGTTTGTTAAAATTCTGCTAAATTATCGCGGGCATCCCGTCCGGATAAGGGAGATATGATGAAGCAGGCATTTCGAGTAGCGCTAGGCTTTTTAATTTTGTGGGCATCTGTGTTGCATGCAGAAGTTCGCATTGAGATTACCCAAGGGGTCGACTCTGCGCGTCCTATTGGCGTGGTGCCTTTTAAATGGGCGGGTCCCGGTACTCCACCGGAAGATATTGGCGCAATCGTGGGTGCCGATTTACGCAACAGTGGTAAATTCAACCCCATCGATGCGGCGCGTATGCCTCAACAGCCAGCCTCTGCTGCGGAAGTCACACCAGCAGCCTGGACTGCCCTGGGGATTGACGCAGTGGTTGTGGGTCAGATTCAGCCTGGCGCAGACGGCAGCTATACCGTGTCTTACCAATTGGTAGATACGTCGGGTGCCCCTGGAACAGTATTGGCGCAGAATCAGTATAAAGTGACCAAACAGTGGTTGCGTTACTCTGCACATACGGCCAGCGATGAGGTTTTCGAAAAACTAACCGGTATTAAGGGCGCATTCCGTACCCGTATCGCGTATGTTGTTCAGACCAACGGCGGCCAGTTCCCGTATGAACTGCGTGTTGCGGACTATGACGGTTACAACCAATTCGTTGTTCACCGTTCACCTGAGCCACTGATGTCACTAGCCTGGTCTCCAGACGGCAGCAAAGTCGCTTACGTAACGTTTGAAAGCGGTCGTTCCGCGCTGGTGGTGCAAACCCTGGCAAATGGTGCGATCAGACAGATTGCTTCGTTCCCGCGTCACAACGGGGCTCCTGCGTTCTCTCCTGATGGCAGCAAACTGGCGTTTGCCTTGTCCAAGAGCGGCAGTCTGAATCTGTATGTGATGAATCTTGCGTCGGGTCAAATCAGTCAGGTGACTGATGGCCGTAGTAACAACACTGAACCTACCTGGTTCCCGGACAGCCAGAATCTGGCGTTCACCTCGGATCAGGGCGGTCGTCCGCAAGTGTATAAAGTGAATATTAATGGCGGTGCGCCGCAGCGTCTGACCTGGGAAGGTTCTCAGAATCAGAATGCTAACGTGAGCTCTGATGGTAAATTCTTGATTATGGTGAGTTCCAATAGCGGATCTCAGCACATCGCCAAACAAGATCTGGAAACGGGAGCCGTTCAAGTATTAACGGACACGTTCCTGGATGAAACGCCGAGTATCGCGCCGAATGGCACCATGGTGATTTATAGCTCTACGCAAGGGCTTGGCGCCGTGTTACAACTGGTCTCGACTGATGGGCGTTTCAAAGCGCGTCTTCCGGCAACTGATGGACAGGTAAAATTTCCTGCCTGGTCGCCGTATCTGTGATGCATGTGTAAATATGTATGGCAAACTATAAAAAAGGATCAAAGAGATGCAACTGAACAAAGTGCTGAAAGGGCTTATGTTGGCTTTGCCAGTCCTGGCTATCGCTGCGTGTAGTTCCAACAAAAGCGCTAACAATGACCAATCTGGTATGGGCGCTGGCACTGGTACAGAAAATGGCAGCGGCAACATGTCCTCCGACGAGCAAGCTCGTCTGCAGATGCAAGAACTGCAGAAGAACAACATCGTATACTTCGATTTCGATAAATACGATATCCGTTCTGACTTCGCTCAAATGTTAGATGCGCATGCAGCATTCCTGCGTAGCAACCCATCATACAAAGTGACCGTTGAAGGTCATGCGGATGAACGTGGTACTCCGGAATACAACATCGCATTGGGTGAACGTCGTGCTAATGCAGTGAAAATGTATCTGCAAGGCAAGGGCGTTTCTGCTGACCAAATCTCTATCGTATCTTACGGTAAAGAAAAACCAGCTGTACTGGGCCATGACGAAGCGGCATTCGCTAAAAACCGTCGTGCTGTTCTGGTATACTAAGAGAATCGCATGAGCAGTAACTTCAGACATCACCTGTTGAGTCTGTCGTTACTGGTTGGCGTAGCGGCCCCTTGGGTCGCTACTGCCCAAGCGCCAATCAGTAATGTCGGCTCTGGCTCGGTAGAAGATCGAGTCACCCAACTGGAGCGTATTTCTAACGCTCACAGCCAGCTATTAACCCAACTTCAGCAACAACTCTCCGATTCCCAACGCGATATTGATACTCTTCGAGGGCAGATCCAGGAAAATCAGTATCAACTTAGTCAAGTCGTAGAGCGGCAGAAACAGATCTATCAGCAAATGGATAGTCTGAGTCAGGGTTCATCAAATTCCACTGCGGGTGGCGCAGCAGCGACAGACAGCGCGGGTGCCGCAGCGGCTTCCACGTCTGCTGGCGCGGCAGCGACAACGACTGCACCTGCAAGCACGGGTGACGAAAACAGCGATTACAATGCTGCCGTGTCACTGGCGCTGGAGAAGAAGCAGTATGACGAGGCGATCGCGTCTTTTCAGAGCTTCATCAAGCAGTATCCCAAATCAACTTACCAGCCAAACGCGAATTATTGGTTAGGTCAGTTGTATTACAACAAAGGTAAGAAAGACGATGCGGCGTATTACTACGCAGTGGTCGTGAAAAACTTCCCGAAATCGCCAAAAAGCTCCGATGCGATGTATAAAGTTGGGGTGATCATGCAGGATAAAGGCCAGAACGACAAAGCGAAGGCCGTCTATCAGCAGGTAATAAAACAGTACCCAAGTACTGATGCTGCCAAACAGGCGCAAAAACGTTTGTCCTCACTCTAAGCGTTTTTTGAGTCCAGAAATTGGTCTTTTTGCACAATTTCTGGACTTGAGTGCGTGAAGAACCAGCAGTTAAACCCTGTTTCGGAAATTTAGGTTGCACTGCCCGGATAAATTAGTAATATATGCCGCCGTTGCCAAGACAACTGTAAATCGTTAAGGCAGCAGGGAAATGTGGGTCGTTAGCTCAGTTGGTAGAGCAGTTGACTTTTAATCAATTGGTCGCAGGTTCGAATCCCGCACGACCCACCACTTTTCCACAGGCTTGTTGGAGAAAGGGGTGAAAAGAGCAGATGGCCATCCGCTCCAGGTTCACATTTTCGCTAGTACACCACGTCAGTGGGTCGTTAGCTCAGTTGGTAGAGCAGTTGACTTTTAATCAATTGGTCGCAGGTTCGAATCCCGCACGACCCACCATTTAATCAGGTTGGTTTTGGTTCAGCAGTATCTGATTAAGCCGTACCTTATTAAGCAAGACAAGCAGTGAACCCCCGTTCTAATGCTTCGCAATACACCACATCAGTGGGTCGTTAGCTCAGTTGGTAGAGCAGTTGACTTTTAATCAATTGGTCGCAGGTTCGAATCCCGCACGACCCACCATTAATCAGGCTGGTTCTGATTAAGCAGTATCTGGTTAAACAATAGAAAGCAGTGAACCCTCCGTTCTCATGCTTCGCAGTACACCACATCAGTGGGTCGTTAGCTCAGTTGGTAGAGCAGTTGACTTTTAATCAATTGGTCGCAGGTTCGAGTCCCGCACGACCCACCATTTCAAAGATCCTCCAGATTCAAATTCCACGCGTCCCACAGAACGATATCCAAACACCTGCTCATCGCTTACCTCATTCGCCATGCGCTTAACGCACGAATTTCTCCCTAAATCAGGCGGAAACCCCCACTTATTTTACTTGACTAAACAGATATTGCCGAATGTGACATAATTAAGGCGACATTGGCGAGGGTTTGGAGTATTTTGTTTAGCATACAAAACAAATGGCGTCCTGTTGGACACACCAGACATTTTGATTCCGGGAGTAATTCTGGAAGGTTGAGATGAAGAGCATGAGCGAAACATTAGATCTGAATGCCACAGTATATCCTTTCCCGCCCAAGCCCGTCGCGCTTAATGTCGACGAAAAGCGTGCGTACCGCGAGAAAATCAAACTGTTGCTGAAAAAGCGCAATGCAGTGATCGTGGCTCACTACTATACCGATCCGGAAATTCAGTCCCTGGCTGAAGAGACTGGCGGTTGCGTAGCTGACTCGTTGGAGATGGCCCGGTTTGGAAGTACTCATCCGGCAACGACACTTTTGGTTGCTGGCGTCAGATTTATGGGTGAAACGGCAAAAATACTCAATCCCGAAAAAACAGTCCTGATGCCAACGCTCAAGGCTGAATGTTCGCTGGATCTGGGATGCCCGGAAGATGAGTTTGCGGCTTTCTGCGACAGCCATCCTGATCGTACCGTTGTGGTCTACGCCAATACGTCAGCTGCGGTTAAAGCACGCGCCGACTGGGTGGTGACATCAAGCATCGCCGTTGAGCTGATTGAACATCTGGATAGTCTGGGTGAAAAGATCATTTGGGCACCGGATCGCCATTTAGGCAATTACGTCCAGAAACAGACGGGTGCTGATGTGCTCTGCTGGCAAGGTGCCTGTATCGTTCACGATGAGTTTAAAACCCAGGCATTGAGTCAAATGAAGGCGCTGTATCCTGGCGCGGCAGTGCTGGTACACCCGGAATCACCGCAGGCGGTCGTTGATATGGCCGATGCCGTGGGATCGACTAGTCAACTGATTCAGGCGGCCAAAAACCTGCCTAATCAGCAACTGATTGTCGCCACCGACCGCGGTATTTTTTACAAAATGCAGCAGGCATGTCCGGAAAAAGAGCTGTTCGAAGCGCCAACGGCAGGAGAGGGAGCCACGTGCCGTACTTGCGCGCATTGCCCGTGGATGGCGATGAATGGCCTTAAAGCGATTGCTGACGGCCTTGAAGAGGGTGGAGAGCGCCACGA
Source organism: Edaphovirga cremea (assembly GCF_003332275.1). Lineage (GTDB taxonomy): Bacteria > Pseudomonadota > Gammaproteobacteria > Enterobacterales > Enterobacteriaceae > Edaphovirga > Edaphovirga cremea. Next base: position 422,947 of record NZ_QOVA01000001.1, read on the forward strand.
GGTGCATGTTGATGGTGCGTTGCGTCAGAAGGCGCTGGTGCCGTTGAATCGCATGCTGGATTTTGCCACTGAATTGAAGCTGAAAGTGAAAGGAAACGCCTAACACCTTATTCACTGGCGCAAAGCGATAGCCGATCATTAATCGACGGAGAAGTACGATGGATTTTTTCAGTACCAGCAATATCTTGATTCATATTCCAATAGGTACGGGCGGGTACGATCTGTCATGGATCGAAGCGATCGGCACGCTGTTTGGTTTGCTCTGTATCTGGTATGCCAGCAAAGAGAAACTGATTAACTACCTGTTCGGTTTGATTAACGTCACGCTTTTTGCCGTGATTTTTTTCCAGATTCAGCTTTACGCCAGTCTATTGCTACAGGTTTTTTTCTTCGTTGCCAATATTTACGGTTGGTATGCATGGAGTCGTCAGAACGCCGATCAGCAGGCCGAACTGCAAATTCGTTGGCTGTCATTACCAAAAGCCATTATTTGGGCATTGGTATGCATCGCTGGCATTGCGTTCATGACCTTCAATATCGATGTTGTTTTTGCCTGGCTGAGTCGCATCGCCGTTTCGGTGATGCAGTCGATTGGCCTGAATGTGCAAATGCCAGAGTTGCAGCCTGACGCATTCCCATTCTGGGATTCCACCATGATGGTTCTGTCGATTGCCGCGATGATCCTGATGACGCGGAAATATGTTGAGAACTGGTTGCTGTGGGTAGTGATTGACGTGATCAGCGTGGCGATTTTTGCCTGGCAGGGTGTCTACGCGATGGCGTTGGAATATGTCATTCTGACTCTTATCGCACTCAATGGCTCGTGGCTGTGGATTAAGAGCGCCAGCAAAAACCATTCACGCCCCTTGGCAGCAAAAGCGTAGCGACGTAGAAAGGAATCACTCTCAGGCCACCGTTACGCGGTGGCCTGTTCATTTCAATGATGATGATGGTGATGCGCGTGAACCGTTGGTTCGCTGCTGACCTCATTGATTAAGCAGTCGGGCATGTCGCAATGTTGATATTCCATCTGAATCGTCGCATGCCCAATACGGTATTTTTGCAACAGATAGCGTTGAATCCGCTGGAGCAAGGCGTCGTGATCGTGAGGGGGAATAACCTGGGCGTGAAGCGTCATTAGCCTCTGCTCACCGATCTGCCAGACATGGACGTGGTGAACGTTCCGCACTTCTGGAATATTCAGACAGAGATCTTTGCGTAGCGCGACAATATTTATTTCCTGCGGCGTACCTTCCAGTAACTCGTGGAAACTCTCTTTCAGCAATGCCCAGGCACTGCGTAAAACCAGGCATGAGACCAATACGGACAAGATCGGGTCGATGGGTGTCCAGCCGGTCTTCATGATAACGAGTGCAGCGACGATCGCACCCATCGATCCCAGTAGATCCCCTAAAACATGCAATGCCGCGGCACGCACATTGATATTTGATTTCGCCTCACCCCGATGCAGCAGCCAGAAAGAAAAAATATTGGCCAGTAAACCAGCAACGGCGACGACCAACATGGTGCCACCGAGCACCGGCTGCGGCATCATAAAACGGCGGATCGCTTCCCAGACAATCAATACGACAATTACCAGCAATGCAGCGGCATTGACAAAGGCAGCCAGGGTCGTGAGGCGCAGATAGCCAAACGTATGGCGCTCGTTGGGTTTGCGCTGTGAGAAGTGCACCGCCATCAACGCGACCAGCAACGCGGCAGAATCAGTCAGCATATGTCCGGCATCAGCCAATAACGCCAATGATCCAGAGATCAGCCCACCAATGATCTCGATAACCATGAAACCCGCAGTGACCAGAAACGCCATCAGCAGTCGTCTGCTATTGCTATCTTTTGGCATGAAATGAGAACCCGACATTCTTGCTCCTTTGCGTTAAGTTCAGGTTGCGTGCCACATCATCTTTCATCTTATATTGAGTTCATTACGGTTGATGGGATGATCATCTACCACCAGCAGGACAGGCACAATAAGGCTCAAGATAAGGAATCAAGGTTTAGCATATCGTAATGCGGATCGGTTGCAAATCTACCGGGGGAATGAAGTGGGGGAGAAACAAACGGCGGGGAGAGACCCGCCGTGGAGGACCATTAATTACTGGCCAGTTGCTTTAGACTCGTCGGTTCCCGGTGTCTGGTCGGGACAACGACCATCTTTACACATGGTTTTTTCATGATCCTTGGCTGCACTGCTCGGCTCCGTAGGGGTAGAAGACGTGCCGGAAGTGGTATTGGTGTTGGTTGAGCCGGGATTAATCTGGCTGTTATCTACACCTTTCGGTGCCATGTTGTCCTTGGAGCCAGTGCTCTCGGACTGATTCGCCATACCGTTGTTATCGCTCGAACCCGTAGTGGAACTCGTATCCGCAGCCAATACTGCGCCACTGCCCAACGTTATTGCTGTAGCCAAAAAAATCATCGCGAATTTATTCATATCATTGACTCCGTATATGATGTGTTGGTTTATCTGATGGCATCACTGTGAACAGTGAGTACAGCTAACGTCTTAGCTGAAGGGCGCCCCGGGTAAAACCCGATGCAGTTAGCGGGTGTTGAAGCATAAAGTCTGCATCGTCATCGGTGCGTATGCATACCTTAAAGCCTAGCTGATGATTCAGCGTTGGCAATGCACGCCGCCTTTTCATCGATGCCAAAGTCGATTTACAGCAGCGCGCTGAAAAGCTAGATTGGGACAGCCAAGCGTTTGCGCTTTACCCCCGAAATACCGAATGGAAAAGTTATGAATTACCAAAATGACGATTTACGCATCAAAGAAATAAAGGAACTTCTGCCTCCTGTCGCCCTGTTAGAGAAATTTCCCGCCACCAGTAAGGCAGCAGAAACGGTATCCCTGGCCCGCAGCGCAATACATAAGATATTGAAAGGCAATGACGATCGCCTGCTGGTAGTGATTGGTCCCTGTTCCATTCATGACATAGTGGCTGCAAAAGAATACGCAGCACGCTTATTGCAAATCCGTGAAGAATTGCAGGGCGAGCTGGAAATTGTAATGCGTGTCTATTTTGAAAAACCGCGCACCACTGTCGGTTGGAAAGGGTTGATTAACGATCCACACATGGACAACAGCTACCAGATTAATGATGGTTTACGGGTAGCACGTAAATTGTTGCTGGATATTAATGACAGCGGTCTACCGACAGCCGGCGAGTTCCTGGATATGATCACACCGCAATATCTGGCGGATCTGATGAGTTGGGGCGCGATTGGTGCGCGTACCACCGAGTCCCAGGTGCACCGCGAGTTGGCATCTGGACTTTCCTGCCCTGTTGGTTTTAAAAATGGCACCGACGGCACCATTAAAGTGGCGATCGATGCCATCAATGCTGCAGGGGCGCCGCACTGCTTCCTGTCCGTGACCAAATGGGGTCATTCCGCGATTGTGAATACCAGCGGAAATGGCGACTGCCACATCATTCTGCGCGGCGGAAAAGTGCCGAACTACAGCGCCGCAGACGTGAAAGCGGTCAAAGAGGGTTTGGCAAAAGCAGAATTGCCTACACAAGTCATGATCGACTTCAGTCATGCAAACAGCAGCAAGCAGTTCAAAAAGCAGCTTGAAGTGAGCACCGACGTCAGCCATCAGATCGCTTCAGGTGATAAGAGCATCATGGGTGTGATGATTGAAAGTCATCTGGTTGAAGGTAATCAGAATCTGGAGAGCGGCGAGCCACTGGCCTACGGCAAAAGCATTACCGATGCCTGTATTGGTTGGGATGATACTGTAGTGGTATTGAAACAGCTCGCCAATGCGGTGAAAGCACGTCGCGGTTAAGCGATCTTCAGAACTGACGGTCTGGTGCCCAATAAAAAACCGCTCGCGTCACACGAGCGGTTTTTGTTTTTATACAGGCTAACTATTACGTGCCATGCAGTACGTGCCATGCAGTACGTGCTATAGCGCGGAGGATTACTTCGCTTTACCCTGGTTTGCAACGGCAGCCGCTTTTGCAGCCACTTCGTCAGCATTACCCAGGTAATAACGTTTGATGGGTTTCAGATTTTCGTCAAACTCATAAACCAGCGGAACCCCCGTTGGGATATTCAGTTCCAGAATCTCTTCTTCGCTCAGATTATCCAGATACTTCACCAAAGCACGCAGCGAGTTACCGTGGGCGGCAACAATCACACGATCGCCGCTTTCGATGCGCGGTTTGATCACATCAGTCCAATAAGGAATCACGCGCTCAATGGTGGACGCCAGGCTTTCGGTAACGGGCAACTCTTCAGCGCTCAGTTTTGCATAGCGCGGATCGTGACCTGGGAAGCGATCGTCATCTTTGGTCAATTCTGGTGGGGTCACCGCAAAACCACGACGCCACTGTTTAACTTGCTCATCACCGTATTTTTCAGCGGTTTCGGATTTGTTCAGACCTTGCAATGCGCCGTAGTGACGCTCGTTCAGCTTCCAGGATTTTTCAACCGGCAGCCATTGTTGATCCAACCCATCGAGTACGTTCCACAAAGTATGGATGGCGCGTTTCAGCACAGAGGTATAAGCAAAGTCGAAGCTAAAGCCTTCATCTTTAAGCAATTGACCTGCTTGCATAGCTTCGGTACGGCCTTTATCAGACAGATCAACATCGGTCCAACCAGTGAAGCGGTTTTCTTTATTCCACTCACTCTCACCATGTCTTACCAGAACCAGCTTCGTTACTGCCATAGCTAAACTCCTTAATTTACTGAATTTTCAATGAGAACAATTATCATTATATTGCCTGACTGCCACTCACAGCAATCGGAATGTGTGCGATATCACAATGTTGACTGCAGCCGATCCTATAATTGAGGGTAATCTATTGACTTTAACCATAACCAATTTTGCAGAATAAAGTAAAACGAAACGCGCGACAGGGGAAATCACTGCCGCGTGGGGTCTTTTCAACGTGTCGATCAGGATGATTTTTTCAGGCACTGACTCATAAAGGTTTTGCGCTCATCGCCTTTAAGCTCTTGTTTGGCAGCGTCAGCATTACAGGTTTTCATCTTCATTTGCTGCGGCGTCATTTTATTCGCGGGATTGATTTGGGCCGATAGACACTGGCTCATAAACTTTTTGCGGTCATCACCCTTGAGTGATTGAGTCGCTGCCTGCTGATTACAATCGGTCATCTTTTGTTGCTGGGCGAGTTGAGCCGCGGAAGGCGTTTTCTCTACGGCAGAGGTGCTGGCCGCCAGTGTAGCGCTGCTAAACAGCAAACAGGCTAACAGAGGAAATACGGACGTTGTGCGCATACAGATTCCTTACTTTCATCACAGTAATACGTTCATCACGGTAACGTAAGCGTAGAATGCCGATGCTGGAAAGGAGTGGGAAAGTGGGGCGGATGTGCAGATTGTCACAAAAACAGGGCCTGAATCTAAACAGAACGGGAATGCCAGAGTATCCCCGTTCTGTTTTTTACCCGATTAAAACGTATTCGGTAAAAAGAGTACGTAAATCGACTTACAGGGCAAAGAAGTGGTAAATGGTTGTCGAACGGTACTGTTTGCCCGGTTTCAACCAGCACGTCGGCTGCGGCCATTCAGGATGGTTTGGGCTGTCCGGTAAAAACTCGCTTTCCAACGCAACGCCGCTGTAACTGGCGTATTCACCGCCGGAACGATTGGGCGTACCAGCCAAAAAGTTACCACTATAGAGCTGCAGGGCAGGGGCCGAGGTATAGACGCTCATCTTGACTTTGCTGTCTGCAGACCAAAGATGCGCGGCAGGGTTGTCGGTCGCGCCACAGGTTCTATGTAGCAGATAGGCATGGTCGTAGCCCTTTACTCGCTGTTGATCGCGATCTTTGAGGAAGTCTTGTGCCAGCGTTTTTGGCTGGCGGAAATCCATCCCGGTATTGTCTACGCTGGTCAGTTCGGCACACGGAATTCCATCGCTATCTACCGGCAGGAAACGATCGGCAAACAGTTGCAGGGTTTGTTTGCGCGCATCATGCCCTTCACCGTCCAGATTGAAATAGGCGTGGTTGGTAAGGTTAACCGGGCAAGGTTTATCAACCGTTGCCAGATAATCAATTTCCATACGGTTATCATCGGTGAGTGTGTAGGTCACCGTTGCGGTAAAGTCGCCGGGAAAACCCTGATCGTTATCCGCAGAATGGATTTGATAGGTAATCTGCTGCGGGCTTTGACGGCTTATTTGCCAGCGTCGCGCATGAAAACCATCCGGTCCGCCATGCAACTGATGAACTCCCTGATTCGCCAGCAGTAAGTGTAGTTGCCCGTCGATTTGCAGTTGTGCGCGGGCAATCCGGTTGGCATAACGGCCAACGGTTGCTCCCAGATACGCGCTCTGATGCAAGTAATCTCCCGGCGTCTGGCAACCGAGCAGTAACTCGCGTTTTTCGCCGTCAGCCAGTGGCAATACTGCAGAGAGCCAGGTGGCACCCCAATCCATCAGTGTCGTGGTCATTCCCTGCCTATTCTTCAATGTGCTGAGCTGGAATGGCTGCCCATCAGGGGCAAGCTGCTTTTTCTCCGGTTCAATATGATGAGTTTGGGGGGCGAGTTGATAGTTCTCGGGTTTTAGCATGGTCCGGCTCCGTCAGTGGGCTGGCAGACGTAAAACGTCTCTTTCAGACCTGTTTGCGCAGGATATTCGCGGGCAACAGTGGCTTGCACTTCATCTACCAAATCAGAAGGTATCAGGGCCACGATACAGCCACCAAAACCGCCGCCGGTCATGCGTACACCACCACGTTCACCGATAACTGATTTGACAATCTCAACCAGGGTATCAATGGGAGGAACGGTGATCTCAAAGTCATCACGCATGGAGGCATGTGACTCCGCCATGAGTTGCCCCATTTTTTTCAGATCACCTTTCGCCAGTGCATCTGCGGCGGCCAGCGTCCGGTCATTCTCCGTAATGACGTGGCGTGCACGGCGTGACACCACCGGATCCAACTCATCAGAAATTGAGAAAAACAGGGTAGGATCAACATCACGCAGCGCTTTTACGCCAAAAAAACGTGCGGCAACTTCACACTGTTCACGACGGGCGTTGTATTCACTGTCAACCAGGCCCCGTTTCACATTTGAATTGATAATGACGACCGACACATTTTTGGGCATGGAAACGGCGCGGGTTTCCAGTGAACGGCAGTCGATCAGCAACGCATGGCCAGCCTTGCCCAACGCAGAAATCAGTTGATCCATAATGCCGCAGTTGCAGCCAACAAACTGGTTTTCAGCCTCCTGGCCATTCAATGCCAGTGCAACACCGTCCAGTGGCAGATGATAAAGAGATTGCAGCGCCTGACCCACCGCGACTTCCAGCGATGCCGACGAGCTCAGGCCAGCCCCCTGCTGAACATTGCCGCTGATGACCATATCGACGCCGTCGAAATCAGCGTTACGCTGTTGCAGGTGTTTTATCACCCCACGCACATAATTTGCCCATGGCAATTGCTTGCTGCTGAGGATCGGTTCGTCGAGTGAAAAGATATCTTCCTGATCGTCATAATCCACCGCAATGACCCGGATCTTGCGGTCATCGCGTTTGGCGCAACTGATCACGGTTTCATAATTGATGGCACAAGGCAGCACGAAGCCATCATTGTAATCAGTATGTTCGCCAATCAGATTGACCCGACCAGGTGCCTTTACCGTGATTTCTGGCTGATAACCGAATTCCTGGCTGAATGTATGCTGCGTTTTTTCTTTCAAGGTCATCATTTCACTCCGGTTTCACGGTAATGGACATCGCTGACTGCGCGCAGGCGTTCAGCGGCCTGTTCGGCGGTAAGATCGCGCTGGGTTTCTGCCAGCATTTCATAACCGACCATAAATTTACGCACCGATGCAGAGCGCAGCAGCGGCGGGTAGAAGTGCGCATGCAATTGCCAGTGCTGGTGGTCGCCTGTGGTATACGGTGCACCGTGCCATCCCATTGAGTAGGGGAATGAGCACTGGAACAGATTGTCATAACGGCTGGTTAATTTTTTCAGCGCCAACGCCAAATCACGGCGTTGTTCATCGCTCAGATCGGTGATGCGCAGAACCTGCGTTTTTGGCAGCAACAGTGTTTCAAAGGGCCACGCGGCCCAGTAAGGAACTACCGCCAGCCAATGTTCAGTTTCAACGACGGTTCTGCTGCCGTCCGCCATTTCACGCTTGGCATAGTCGAGCAGCATGGATGAGCCCTGACGTTGCAGGTAATCGCGTTGCAACCGATCTTCGCGTTCGGCTTCATTCGGCAGAAAACTGTTGGCCCAGATCTGGCCGTGCGGATGCGGATTCGAGCATCCCATTGCCGCGCCTTTATTCTCAAAAACCTGCACCCACGGATAGGTTTTACCCAAGTCAGCACTCTGCTCCTGCCAGGTTTTCACTACCGCGTCCAATGCCTCGAGTGACAGTTGCGGCAGCGTTTTACTGTGATCCGGCGAGAAACAGATGACCCGACTGGTTCCCCGCGCGCTCTGGCTGCGCATCAACGGATCGTCACTTTCCGGCGCTTGTGGCGTATCCGGCATCAATGCAGCGAAATCATTGGTAAACACATAGGTGTTTTTATAATCAGGATTCACATCGCCCGTCACACGGGTATTCCCCGGACACAAAAAACAGTCGGGATCGTGACTCGGCAGCACGTCTTGCGATGGCGTCTCCTGTTGCCCTTGCCATGGTCGCTTGGCACGGTGCGGCGACACCAAAATCCATTGATCCGTAAGGGGGTTATAACGCCGATGCGGATGATCGACGGGGTTAAATTCTGACATTCTCATTCCTTTAATCCGGATAGCCCTGGGGGTTGGCTGACTGCCAGCGCCAGGTATCTGCTGCCATATCGTCAAGTGAGCGACTGACCCGCCAGTTCAAATCTTTCGCTGCTTTCTCTGGGTCTGCCCAATAGGCAGGCAAATCGCCATCACGGCGTGGCGCAAAGCGGTAAGCGACTTTTTTACCGCTGGCCTTGCTGAAGGCATCGACCACTTGCAGAACGCTGTAACCGTAGCCTGCCCCTAAATTATAGATATGAACACCCGGCTGGTTGTGCAGCGTTTTCATTGCTGCCAGATGGCCGTCAGCCAAATCGACAACATGAATATAATCGCGCACGCCAGTGCCATCCTCGGTCGGATAGTCGTTGCCAAAAATCGCCAGGGAATCACGACGGCCAACGGCCACCTGCGCAATATAAGGCATCAGGTTATTCGGTGTGCCCTGCGGATCTTCGCCCATCAGCCCCGACGGGTGGGCACCTACCGGATTGAAATAGCGCAGGATAGTCATGCTCCAGTCACTTTCCGCTTTTTGCAGATCTTGCAGAATCTGCTCGACCATCAGTTTGCTGCGGCCATAAGGGCTGGACGGAGTACCGGTTGGGAAACTTTCGGTATATGGGATTTTCGGTTGATCGCCGTACACGGTGGCGGAGGAGCTGAAAATCAGGTTTTTCACGTTCGCTTCGCGCATGGCTTCCAGCAGCGTCAACGTGCCGTTGACATTATTGTCGTAATAGGCCAAGGGTTTGGCAACGGACTCACCCACCGCTTTCAGACCCGCAAAATGAATGACTGCGTGAATGGCATGACGGGTAAAAATATCAGCCAGCACCTGACGGTCACGGATATCACCCTGATAGAAAACGGGGGTTTTACCGGTCAGCGTGGTCATACGCTCCAGTACCGCGGACTTGCTGTTGCATAGGTTATCGAGGATGACCGGGGTATAACCGGCTTCCAACAGTTGCACGCAGGTGTGACTACCAATGTAACCGCTACCACCTGTGACTAAAACGTACATACTTTGCTCCTTGATCGGGTCAATGCCAGAAAAGATAGCATGCTCTACGAGGGAAAAAGGTGATCCAGACTAAATAAATGGAATCGTTTACACTCGCAATCTTAGCATGGTTATTGAGAGATGAGAATGCGGTGATGCTGACGATTACGCTGTAAAGCCCTATGGCAAGGCGCGAGAGAGGCTTGAATCCATAAAGCAACCTGTCTTACAGGGTATGGGGTTAAGTGTAACCGCTACCATAGTGGCTTTTGTATCGCAAAAGAAGCGGTTTTTTTAGTGACTTACTGATTCATCCAATCTGCAGAACTGCTGATAGTCGCCAGGTTTTGTAACGTTTCCATACTCTGCAGATGGGCGTCCAGGGTTGGAGCCGCACATAAATCCTGTAACACGGTGACCTGAAAGCCAAGGTCATGTGCTTGTCTTGTGGTGCTTTCAATTGCCAACTGTGAACTGATGCCGCCAAGCAATAAATGGTGGCAGCGATGTTGTTGCAGCCAACTGAGCAGGGCGTTTCCTGCAAACGCTGAAATCGCTTTTTTTTCAATGACTTTGTCATCGGCCAACACTTCCAGACCTGGCAACCATTGACAGCCGGGACCGCTGAGCCTCAGTGCACCAACCTGCTTGAGTGTGCTGAATAGCGGCGAATAGGGAGGGATATCCCGGTAAAAATCGTCGAATCCCACTCTGACCCAGATCACGGGGATTTTACGCACCCGCGCATAGGCAGCAGCCTGATTACTCTTGGCGACCAAATCGCGTTCGATGACCTGTTCATGGCAATGATTTGCGCGTCCTTTGGGGCCTGCCAAATCGTCAATCAGATCAATAATCATCAAGGCAGTGGACATCTCGTCTCCTCACTTTTTCAACTGTTATCTTTATGATAAATGGCAGGATGTGATGTGCTCGCGAGAAGTGTTGCGGGATATGTCATGCAGGTGCTTTTGGGCACCTGCCATACAAGAGTGAAACGGCGGGGGTTAGAGCGTATCCAATTGATAGCGATAGATATCGTCCTGTGGCACAAAGGTCAGGCGATGGGTAATGCACTGTGGCGCATCCTCCGCATGATGCGAAACAAATAACAATTGGGTATCGCCCTCACCGATCAGCACATCTATCCAGCGGCGCACCAACTGACGGTTCAGGGGATCAAGTCCCTGCAAAGGCTCATCGAGAATTAACAAGGTCGGATGTTTAACCAGCGCCCGGGCGATCAGCGCCAAACGTTGCTGGCCCCATGACAGACTGTGGAAAGGCGCGTCTGCCATCGTCCCGTTCAGTCCCAATAACGCCAGCCACTGGTTGGTGAGTTGTTGTTGGCGATCTGAAACCGCCTGATAAATGCCGATCGAATCAAAAAAACCGGACAGTATCACATTGCGCACGCTGGAACTGACGCGATAGTCGAGATGCAGACTGCCGCTGACATAGCCGATATGGCGTTTGATATCCCAAATGGTTTCACCACTTCCGCGGCGACGGCCAAACAGCGTCAGATCATTGCTATAGCCCTGGGCATGATCGCCAGTAACCAGACTGAGCAACGTAGATTTTCCTGCCCCATTGGGGCCGACAATTTGCCAGTGTTCGCCGGGGTTAACTTGCCAACTGAGGCCATGCAGAATAGGGCGATCGTTGTATTTCACCACGCCGTTGCGCAGAATAATGCAAGGGGAATCAGGAGGTAAGGTGTTGCGTTGCAGTGGGTTTTCCGTCTCGGGCAGTGACATGCCGTCCAGTTTTTCACTGTGTGCCAGTTGCGCAATCAACGCTTCAGACAGCACATCCTGACGGCTCCCTACCGTGGTCAGACTGCAATCTGCCAATACCCCTACGTGCTGTACAAAGTCGGGGATTTCATCAAAGCGGTTAAGCACCATCACCAGCGTATAGCCCTGTTTCGACAGCGAACCCAGCAGATCAGCAAGCTGCGCGCGGGAATTGACATCCAGCCCGTCGAACGGTTCATCCAGAATCAGCAGATCGGGTTCGGCCATTAGCAACTGACACAGCAGCGTTTTACGCGTTTCGCCAGTCGACAGATATTTAAAGCGACGAGAGAGCAGCGAAGTGATGCCAAACTGTTCTGCCAGTTGCTGGCACCGCGCGCTATTTTTCACCTCTTCCTGAATGATTTCCGCGGTAGTTCGACCGGTGTCATCTTCATCAGGGCTCAATAAATCGGTGTTATTGCGCTGCCACTCGTCGCTGACCAGTTTTTGCAACTGTTCGAAGGAGATTCGCGCGACGCGTTCGAAATCACTTTGGCGAGTGCCTTGCAGTTGCTTCAATTCACCCGCGAGCGCACGGGTCAGTACGGATTTTCCGCTGCCATTGGATCCAACAAACGCCCAGCTATCACCAGAGTTGATGGTTAATTCGGATAAATTCAGGGTACGGGTATCGCTGAGGCGGAAAATGCCTTGCGAAATATGCAATGACGACATAATTCATCTCTTTTTATGCAACTTATTTATGATTAGGGATAAGCCCTGAACGTCAGACAGTCAATTGACAAATTTGCAAACTGTTAAACCTGAATCTGCAAGATTTTGAAAGAAAACACCTTATTTAACACAGCGTCGCGACGATAACCCGATCGGCGTTGAATTGCGCAATGATATTCTGCCCAACCGCCAACGCCAGTTGTTGTACCTGTTGATTCGGCACAGTGGCACATAAGGTTTCGCCTCCGATCAACGTCAGCAGGATCTCGCTGTTTTCAGCCCCAGGCTGGATGCTGGCGACGTGGCAAGCGAGTTGGTTTTCCACCTCATCATTGGGGGCGGGTTGCTGGCAAAGTGTCACCCAGGGCGCTTTGATCAGTGCCAGAACTTCTTTACCCGGTTGCAACTGCAAACGGTTGGCGCTCTGCTCAGTAATCGCGGCGCGCAGACGGGTCGATCCATCCGCCAGAAGAATCTCGATATGTTGCTGAACCTGCAAGTGATCGCGTTCTACCACCGTGCCGAAAAATTGGTTGCGCGCACTGGTTTGCAATGAGAACCGGGAGATTGCCGCCAGCAGGCTGTCCAACGGCAGCGAATCATCTTTTAGAACATCAAACGCTTTCTGCTGAATTTGTGCGAGAAGATCGTAGAGTTGAATCAATCGTTCGCCATAGCGCGTCAATACTGCGCCGCCGCCGCCTTTGCCGCCGGTAGCGCGATCCACGAGCGTTTGCTCGGCCAATTGGTTCATCTCATAGATGGCATCCCAGGCGCTTTTATAACTGATGCCAGCCAGTTTGGCGCCCTGACTGATAGAACCTGTATGCCTGATTTGCTTGAGTAATTCGATACGGCGCGGATCGGCAAACAAGCGCTGCTGCAGTTTCAGGGTCAGAAGAATTTCAGCTTGCATAATAAGGTAGGGTCCAGACAGGTCGAATTATCCTTTCATTGTCACCCAAGAGCGGGTAGTGAGGCAAACCCATCGCCAGGGTAAAAGGGTTTTAATGCCAATGAATCAGGAAGGTGGCTAAAAGCTAAAGTAATCTGGCGCATTCATTGCTATTATTCATCCCAGTGCGTTATTGAAAGCGGCCTGTTTGCCGCATAACTGGCAGTTAAGTGAGGCTACCATGTTGGATTTGTTAATAAGTCTGGTCTTCGCCGTGATAATGGTACCCGTGGTGATGGCGGTGATTCTGGGCTTGATCTATGGTCTGGGAGAAGTTTTCAACGTTATCTCCAAAGTGGGTCATCCAAAAGAGAGCCACAGCAATCAACGCCATTGATTGACGCGTAGATTTTTCGGGAACCCGGCCTTTGTGCCGGGTTTTCTTTTTTAACGCGCTTTACATCAAGGTATCGGTTCATCAGCCGATAAATTGCATGACAACGTTCATTTATGCGTTATATTATTTTTTATATAACGAGTGCCACTCTGGAGAGCAAAATGAACGAAAAAGATAATTGCAAAAGTATGTCAGCTACAGGGAAGTGGATACGTTGGGCGGCGGTGACCGTCATGCTGGCGGGTGTCAGTACGCAAGGGATGGCAGCAGATAAAATTACCGTTTTTGCGGCAGCCTCCCTGACCAATGCATTGCAGGATATTGCGACCCAGTACCAGAAAGAAAAAAATGTTGAGGTGGTGTCATCCTTTGCCTCTTCTTCCACGCTGGCACGTCAGATAGAACAGGGCGCACCTGCGGATCTGTTTATCTCGGCTGACCAACAGTGGATGGATTATGCTATTGATAAAAAGCAGATGGTTGAGGACACCCGTTACACTCTGCTGGGGAATGAGTTGGTGCTGATTGCGCCTAAAAACAGCAAACTGGGCACTGTCGAGATCTCCTCTAAAACGGACTGGACTTCGCTGTTGGCCGGTGGACGTCTGGCCGTCGGCGACCCGGATCATGTTCCGGCCGGTCTGTATGCCAAAGAGGCATTACAGAAATTGGGTGCCTGGACGACATTGGAACCCACGATGGCGCGCGCCAATAACGTGCGCAGCGCCATGACGTTGGTTGAACGTGAAGAAGCGCCATTGGGAATTGTTTACGGTTCTGACGCCGTGGCCAGTGAAAAAGTGAAAGTTGTCGGTATGTTCCCGGAAGATAGCCATAAGCCAGTTGAATATCCGATGGCTATTGTTAAAGAACGTCAAACGCCTGTGGTCAGTGCTTTCTATAGCTATTTGAAAGGCCCTGAAGCGGCAGCCATCTTCAAAAAATATGGATTCTCCCCTAAACAATGATGTTGAGTGAATATGAATGGCAGGCTGTGATGCTCAGCCTGAAAGTATCCAGTCTGGCCGTAGTGTGCAGTCTGCCGTTTGGTATTCTGATGGCATGGATTTTGGTCCGCTGTCATTTTCCAGGCAAATCGTTGCTGGACAGTATCATTCACCTGCCGCTGGTTTTACCGCCAGTGGTAATAGGATATCTGTTGCTGATTGCCATGGGACGACGCGGGTTCATTGGCGAATGGCTTTATAGCTGGTTTGGTTTTAGCTTCAGCTTTAGTTGGCGCGGCGCGGCGCTGGCATCGGCTGTTGTCGCATTTCCGTTGATGGTGCGGGCAATCAGGATGTCGCTGGATGCCATCGATTTGCGGCTGGAACAGGCTGCGCGTACGCTCGGGGCCAATCCGTGGCGGGTATTTTTCACCATCACGCTTCCGCTGTCATTACCTGGAATTATTGTCGGTACCGTTCTGGCTTTCGCCCGCTCGCTGGGGGAATTTGGTGCCACCATTACTTTTGTCTCCAACATTCCCGGTGAGACGCGCACTATTCCATTGGCAATGTATACGCTTATCGAAACGCCCGGCGCTGAAGGTGCGGCAGCCCGGCTTTGTGTCATTGCCATCGTGCTCTCGCTGGCGTCATTGCTACTTTCCGAGTGGCTGGCGCGCTGGGGTCGGCGGCGTATGGGGGTCTGATGCTCGAAATTGATATCACTCAGCAACTGGGCGATCTCTCCCTCAGTGTCAACGCGTCGTTGCCTGCTCAGGGCATCACCGCTATTTTTGGTCTCTCCGGCGCAGGGAAAACCTCCCTGATTAATGTGATTGGCGGATTGACCCATCCAGATAGTGGCCGGATTACGCTTAATGACCGGGTGCTGGTGGATGTGGAAAAACGCATCTGCCTGCCACCGGAAAAACGCCGGATTGGCTATGTATTTCAGGATGCCCGCCTGTTTCCACACTATCGCGTGCGTGGAAACCTGCAATACGGCATGGCGGCAGGAATGCGTCCCCAGTTTGAGGCGATTGTCGAACTGCTTGGCATCGGACATCTTCTTGGCCGCATTCCGTTGACTCTCTCCGGTGGGGAAAAACAGCGGGTGGCGATTGGCCGCGCATTGCTGACTCGGCCTGAATTACTTTTGATGGATGAACCTCTGGCGTCGCTGGATTTGCCACGTAAACGCGAACTCCTTCCCTATCTTGAACGCCTGACGCATGAAGTAAAGATTCCGATTCTCTACGTTAGTCACAGCATGGATGAAATTCTGCGGCTGGCTGAAAAAGTCATGGTATTGGACGCCGGTAAAGTCCGCGCGGTAGGGAATCTTGAGGACGTCTGGGCCAGCAGTGCCTTGCGCCCCTGGCTGCAAAAAGATGAGCAAAGCAGCGTGCTGCAAGTCAACGTGCTCGAACATCACCAGCGTTACGCGATGAGTGCATTGGGACTCGGTGACCAACGTTTGTGGGTCAGTAAAGTCGATGCCGAATCCGGTTCACAATTGCGCATCCGCATCCATGCATCAGATGTCTCTTTAGTCATGCAACCCCCGACTGCCAGCAGTATTCGCAACGTATTGCCCGCCAAAGTACTGGAATGCATCAACGTCGATGATCAGGTTGAAGTCAAACTGGCCGTGGCCGACCACGTGCTGTGGGCGAGGATTTCACCCTGGGCCAGGGATGAGTTGATGATTAGGGTGGGGCAGTGGTTGTACGCACAAATCAAAAGCGTCTCCATTTCGAGGTGACAGGCTACTGCGCGTCGCCATTTCCCTCCCGGGCAGTGCTCGGACTCCTCACGTACATTAAGTACGCTCCGGGTCCTGCGCGCTGGCCGTGAGTGAACTCGGCTAGCTCGCTACGCCCTTTAGATTGACAATGAAAGGCAAATGAATTCGAGGTCTTGACCTTTACAATGCCCCATTTTAGGGGGAGCCGTAGGATGAGGTTCCCGGAGGGATGCCTCGCCTGCGGGTAGACCCGTGTATCTCGATATTAACGCTCGCTTACTGCGCTACGCCCTTGGCTTTTGATTAATCGGCGACTTCACAAATTCCTAAAAATCTATTTTTCCCATCCAATTTCGGACTCCGTTAGAACAACAACTAATAAGTTATGTCTTAATCCATGCTTACATTACTTCTATTCTTCATTGAATAACCGAAGCAAGCCATTTTTATTGGATTCCCTATTTTTCGTCGGTTGAAGAATAAGAATTATAAAATTTTATTGGCAAAGGAGAAGCATGATGTCACCTGAAAAATCATCGCAACAAAATGAAATAATTCATGACAAGCAGTATTACATCGGTGTGCAAGTGAATTTATCGCCACTTGATTCACTCAGTCAGAATATGGCACCTGCACTGAGATATTTAACTAACAATCTTGGAGATTGTTACCAGTCACAGCACTGCCCTCTACCGAATTCAATGGATGATGAATGTGAAGCTGTAGAGATAATGGCAACCCTTTTGGGTTTACCGAAAGATGAGTGTTGGGGGTATATCGGCGGTGGATCGACACTCGGAAACTTGCAAGGGATGTGGATAGGGCGAACTTTATACCCTGATGCCACGCTGGTATTCTCGAAATCGGCTCACTACAGCATCTACAAGTTTGCCAGTTTATTAGGTTTCACGCAGGTTAAAATTATAAATGACACGCCTTCAGGGGCGATAGATCTTGCTGATTTTCAGGCCAAAATCTCCCCGGATGAAGATATTGTCATGGTATTAACGGCAGGAACGACAATGACCTGTGCCTATGATCCGATTGATCGCTGTGTGGAGTTGTTAAGCAAGAATAATAGTCGTATCTATCTCCATTTGGATGCGGCACTCGGCGGCTTTGTTATTCCTTATATTGATGAAAGCATCTTGAATACTCCTACGGCTGAATATACATTTAGTAACCCAGCAATATCATCAGTTACTGTAAGCACGCATAAGGTATTGGGAACACCAATGCCTGCTAATATTTTTGTCTGCCGCAAAGAAATTGCCGAGAAGTTTAAATGCTGCGTCAATGAAGTTCCTTACCTTGGTCAAATAAAAGATATTACGGTTTACGGCAGTCGGGATGGATTTCGTGCATCAACGGTATTATCTCGCCTCAAAGAGATGCAATCTTCCAGATTGTATGATCTGGTCCATGGTTCTCTTGAAAAGATAGATTTTATAATCCGTAAATTACAAAAAATGGGTTTGGAAAATGTATTCACTAACCCGGCAGGATTGGCGGTGGTGATGTCTCTTGCGACATTCCAGTCAAGGTTTTATCAAGAAGGCCAACAATTTCTCAAGGAAAAATATCACCTGGTACAGGATAACCACTATTTGCACCTTTATGTCATGGGTCATGTATCGCAAGCGATCTGTGCGGAGTTTTTGGATGACTGTGCGATATGGTTAATACCGCGACAAGAGAAGGTAGCGCAATTACCTTAAAGCCACGCATAATCAGAAAAGAGACATGCGATCGAAAAAACTGAAACGTAAGTGGCAACATGGGCACTTACGTTTCATCTCGGCATTGGAGGCATATTACCCAAGCACGCGGGTGTTAATCACTTCGGCGATGCTGGGTTGTTCGTTGGTACCGATGACCAGTTTGGCACGCGCTTTAATCGCGTCGTCCGCGTTACCCATGGCGACACCCAGACCTACGGTTTCCAGCATGCTGAGGTCGTTGTAGTTATCACCAAACGCGATGACATCGCTCATGCTCAGTCCTTCGGACTCGACCCATTCCTGCAGGCGTCTGCCTTTACTGTTGCCACCTTTTGCTATGTCAACCTGATCGTGCCATGACCATTCACAGGCCAGACCCAGATCGTTCTCGACCTGCGTTGCAAATTCCCGTAAAGCCAGGGTGTCGGCATGAGAGGTGGCGAACTTCCAGATCGACTGCGCACGATCCGCTGCGGCGACCAGACTCTCGACATGAACAATATTCGGGCGCTGGGTTTCCGGCAGGCTTTCAGACCACGCAAGTGAGCGGAGGACGGGACCGGTGGTTTTTTGATAGAGCATCGCGTCATCAACGTACAACAAACCGTGAATATCATAACGCTCCAGCAGGGTGATCACCTGGCGGGTCTTCTCAACGGATAAAGGATCCGAGGAAATGACTTTTTTCGCATGATAATCATACAGATAGGTTCCGTTGCAGCAGATGGCCGGGGTATCAAGCTTCAGCGCCTGATAGAACGGGTGAATGGCTACATGGTGGCGTCCAGTGACTACCACAACTTTGATGCCAGCGGCCCGGGCTTTCGCCAGTGCATCGAGCGATTCAGGTAAAATTCTTTTTTGACGATCTAATAGAGTACCGTCGAGATCGAGCGCAATTACGCGATAAGTCATAGCGGGTCTCGTTTTAAGTGTGGAGGGATTGGAAAGATTATTGCCGATATTACACGCATAATCTGATGGTTAAAACAACGTGCCACTTTGCGGCAGCGTTATGAATGGTTATGGTATTACGTTCAGGTAAGCTACCTGCCACTCTGTCCTGCCTTTTTGGGACATTAAAATTAGCGCATTAAGGAGATATGATGAAGCAAGTCGTCTACGTTGCCAGCCCCGACAGCCAGCAGATCCACGCCTGGCAATTGGCCGATGACGGTGCCCTGACCCTGTTACAAACGGTGGACGTACCGGGGCAGGTGCAACCGATGGCAATCAGCCCGGATCAGCGTCATCTCTACGTGGGGGTTCGTCCGGCTTTCGGTGTGGTGAGCTATCGCATCGCGCAGGATGGCACATTGGAAGAAGCCGGTATGGCACCTTTACCGGGCAGTCCGACCCATATCTCGACCGATCTCCAGGGACGTTTCCTGTTTGCGGCATCGTACAGCTTTAACTGTGTCAGCGTCAGCCCGATCGGCAGTGATGGCATAGTCACCGCGCCAATTCATCAGGTAGACGATCTGCAGGGATGTCACTCTGCCAATATCGATCCCACCAATCAGAAATTATTGGTTCCTTGCCTGAAAGAAGATCGCATCCGTATTTTCGATTTGTCACCGGAGGGGGAACTGAATGCCCATCGTCCTGACGCGATTGCGGCGGTTACTGGTGCAGGCCCTCGACATATGGTGTTCCACCCTAACCAGCGTTTCGCCTACTGTATCAATGAATTGAACAGTACCGTTGATGTCTTGCAGATCAACGAAGCGGGTGAGTACGCTACCGTGCAGATGTTGAACGCCATGCCACAGGATTTCACGGACACCCGCTGGGCAGCAGACATCCACATCACGCCGTGCGGCCGCTATCTCTACAGCAGTGACCGCACCGCCAGCCTGCTGAGCATCTTCAGCGTATCAGAAGATGGCAGCGTGCTGTCCCTCTTGGCGCACCATAAAACTGAAGCGCAGCCACGCGGATTTAATATCGACCATAACGGGCGCTACGTAATTACTGCCGGACAGAAATCGGATCAGATCGAAGTCGCCAGTATCAATGCTGACAACGGATCCCTGACCACATTGGGCCGTTATCCCGTTGGAAAAGGCCCGATGTGGGTCAGCATTGTCGCTTTCGAGTAATTCAGCACTCTATTGCTATTCACAATTGCTATTCACATGATTCTCCGCACTGGGACAATCCAGTGCGGCTTTTGCTTTACTTCTCGCCAACCCCGACGATGTTGTTGTATTCCCACAGGCGGTTGAAATTCACATCATTCAGATCG
The DNA here is from genome assembly GCF_003332275.1 of Edaphovirga cremea. Classification (GTDB taxonomy): domain Bacteria; phylum Pseudomonadota; class Gammaproteobacteria; order Enterobacterales; family Enterobacteriaceae; genus Edaphovirga; species Edaphovirga cremea. The sequence continues at coordinate 443,147 of NZ_QOVA01000001.1, forward strand.
CGGTTCGGGGCGATATTGCCAGCAAACGGACGGTTGGTCGTCGCCGCAGCGCCCCAAGGCGCGAGAACGTCATAGCTGGAGTCGATGCGGCTGTCACGAATTACCAACTGACCGTTGGCAGTCTGACCTGCAACATAGCCGGTTTCACGCGCGCCCTGATCCCAGGCACGGCCAAGCTTAGCCTTGGTATCGCCCTGGAAGCCACCATCACCAGTCAGGCGGCTATTGATAACCAGAAAACCAAACGGTATCTGCGGCATGGTATCAGGCGCGAATACGTAGGCTTCGCCCGCACCACGGCTGGAAACAGTATGGAACTCAACGTTATCGAACACGGCATTGGCCCGGCCAAAGACATAATCTACATCCCCTTCGATGTAGCTGTTTTTGACATAAACCCGGCTGTAATGATCGGTGACGTAGTTATTCTGGATATCGCTGGTATTAACGAAAAACGTATCCTGACGACCAATCAAACGCACATTTTCCAACTGTGCCTTGTCGCCATCGGTACGCAGAGCGACGCCCTGATGTGCCCCGCCATCGACAGTATCAAGCAGGGAATTAACGACGGTCAGGTTTTTCATCTGGAAGTTGTTGCTTTGCGACCACACCACGGCAGAACAAATAGTATCAATAGTCTCTTTTTGCTTGGTGGCACAGACGTTATACATATACCACGCACGATCGCCAGGCAGGTATTCGCCTTTCGGGTTGACGGTATTGCGATAGGTTTCTGGCGAAATCATCGAATCAAGAGCCAACTGGATCACCACTTGATCGGCGGATTCACCGGCACCAAACAGCGTGATCGGCGCTGCGCCCGCAGGAACATAAACAGTGCCGGTGTAGGTACCTGGCAATAGTTTGATGAAAATGCGATTACCATGGTTGCGCGCACGCAGTGAGGCGCTTACCGCTTCCTGTACGCTGGTGAACGTTGCGCCATCTACGCCAACCTGGCTGCCAACCACAAATTGAGTTTGTACGGAGTCGGTGCTGATAAGCGACGGGATCCAATGATCTTCCAGCGGTTGAGCATATTGCCCACTCAGTGCGAAGTAATTGCGTTGGGTGAATATTTGCGCTTCATCTGCACTGAGCACCGGGCGGGTAGCCGTACCGGGTGCCAACTGAGTGGAAACGAGTTCTGCTTTATTACTGCTACAGGCTGCCAGCAACAATGAGACAGACAGCGCAGCAGCAACCCGGGAAAGGTTAGTAAAAGTCACTTTATTGGTGCTCCTAAGAGGCGGTGGTTTTTTTAGCATTTTATCCGCGCCATAGTAGCTGAAATTCAATAAAAAAAACAAAGGCGCGTGATCAAATTCACCGGCATGAACCTGCGTTTCATTGGGCGGATAGGGTTAAGTGACAGAAATATCTGTCGAGACAGCGGAATAAAAACAGGAACAACGAAATATCACTGGCGGGAAAGTTCAGAAAGTGGCGACCCGCGTCGGCTGGCCGCCCTCTTGTAACCCATTAACCGTAAGTCACGGTCAGTGTTGCACTGCCCAGCGTGTGGAAATGGATGTTAAAGCCCAGTACGGCTCCGCTGGCGTTTTCATCAACGTCAATATGATCCACGTCCAGCGCATGTATTGTGAATTGATAACGATGGTTCTCACCTTTCGGTGGTGCCGCGCCGCCGTATCCTGCTTTGCCGAAATCGGTGCGGGTCTGTACTGCACCTGCGGGAAGCCCGCCTTTGCCGGATCCGGCACCCTGCGGGATCTCACGCACGTCAGCAGGGATGTTTGCCACACCCCAGTGCCACCATCCGGAACCGGTGGGTGCATCGGGATCGTAAACGGTAATGGCAAAACTACGGGTACCCTCAGGGATGTTTTCCCAGGCCAAATGCGGTGACAGATTGTCGCCTGGGTAACCTATGTCATTGAAAACGTGACGTTCTGGCAGGGAATTACCGTCTTTCAGGTCGTTACTGGTGAGCGTAAAAGCCATTATTTACTCCCTTGCTTACATTAAAAGTTATGCACCCAATTTCTTCAGCAGCAGTTGCGCTACCGCTTCAGAGGATGCCGGATTCTGGCCGGTAATCAGATGACCATCATCAATGGCGTACACTTTCCAATCGGCTTCTTTGCTGTATTCGCCGCCAAGTTTTTTCAATTCGTCTTCAACCAGGAAAGGGACGATTTTGGTCAGTCCGACCGCATCTTCTTCACTGTTACTGAAACCCGTCACACGTTTGCCCTGAACCAGTGGTGTTCCATCAGGTTTGCGCGCATGGCGTAAAACACCGGGGGCATGACAAACCGCAGACACTGGCTTGCCATCGGCATAAAAATCATCGATTAGCGCGATGGAGTTTTCATCTTCGGCCAAATCCCACAAAGGACCGTGCCCACCGGGATAGAACACGGCGTCAAAACGATCGGCGTCGATGTTGATCAATTTCCTGGTCGTAGCCAACGTTTTCTGGGCATCGTAATCCTGACGGAAACGCTTGGTGGCATCGGTCTGCGCATCTGCCTCATCACTTTTCGGATCGAGCGGCGGATGCCCACCTTTCGGTGACGCCAGCGTAACATCGGCCCCCGCATCCAGAAACACGTAATAGGGGGCCGCAAACTCTTCCAGCCAGAAACCGGTTTTTTTACCGCTATCACCCAATTTATCGTGTGAGGTCAAAACCATTAAAATTTTCATCGTAACTGTATTCCTTTATCGAATGTCAGAGGTCGTCTTTACCTACCCGAACCACCACTTTGCCGAAGTTCTTTCCTTCCAACAGACCGATGAACGCTGCTGGGGCATTTTCCAGTCCATCGGTGATATCTTCGCGGAAGTTTATTTTTCCGGCTTCGAACCATTCGCCCATCTGTTTGGCAAATTCCGGATAGCGATGACCATAATCGTCAAAAATAATGAAACCCTGCATGCGCATGCGTTTTCTCAAGATCGTGCCTTGCAATAAAGACAAACGATCCGGACCTTCCGGCAGTGACGTCGCGTTGTATTGTGAAACCAATCCGCACACCGGAATACGTGCCTTGGTGTTTAGCAATGGCAGAACGGCGTCAAATACCGCTCCCCCGACATTTTCGAAGTAGACATCAATGCCATCAGGGCATGCTTTGGCCAGGCGTTTTTCAAGTTCTGGCGCACGGTGATCCAGGCACTCGTCAAAACCAAAGTGCTCTTTAGCATAGCGGCATTTTTCATCACCGCCGGCAATTCCTATCACCCGGCAGCCTTTCAGCTTGGCAATCTGTCCCACCAATGACCCCACTGGCCCGGTCGCGGCAGCGACAACCACGGTTTCACCGGCTTTGGGTTCGCCAATATCCAGCAATCCCATATACGCGGTAAAACCCGGCATGCCGAGCACACCCAGCGCCAGTGACGGATGTTTGGCGATGTTGCCTTCGAGTTTGCGCAGCGCCTTGCCCTCGGCGACGCTGTAATCCTGCCAGCCGCCCATGCCCAACACCCAGTCACCGGGTTTGAAGTCTGCATGTTTTGAATCAACCACGCGCGATACAACGCCGCCGGTCATGACATCATCTATTTGGACCGGAGCGGCGTAAGAAGGCGCGTCACTCATACGGCCACGCATATAGGGATCGAGGGAAAGATAGACGCTGCGCAGCAGCACCTGCCCGTTTTCAATCGGTGGGATAGCGCCTTTTTCCAGACGGAAGTTGTCTGCTATGGGCGCGCCTTTTGGGCGGGAAGCCAAAACCAGTTGACGGTTTACCGAGTTGTTCTGAGACATAGGGGCTCCTTGATACAATAAAATGCATAACATCCGGTTGGGGATGAACCAGTGATAAGTATAGGACTCTGTGAATCAGGAATAATTAGCTACCCATTATAGTCAGCAATATCAGGGCTGGCATATGTAAATGATGCGTTTTGAAATAGGGGGGAGTACTCAGAAAAACAACGGGATAAGTGGCCTTATCCCGAAAAATAATGTGCAGGGAGATGCAGAATCAAGGAACGGAGACGTCAATATCACCGAAGTATTTTTGTGACAGGGTTTTAATGACGCCATCCGCTTTCACTTTGGCGATCGCCTGATCCAGCGATTTCTTCAGGGCATCATCACCCTTGCGCAGACCAAACGCGATGCCGCTGCCGAGGATTTTCTCATCGACCACCGATTCACCGACAAAGGCATAGTCTTTGCCGTCAGGGCGTGAGAGAAAGCCATTTTGTCCAGCAGGAGCCAGCACCAGCGTACCATCAAGGCGACTAGAGGAGAGATCGAGGTAGATTTGGTTTTGATCTTGATAAGAGACGACATCGACGCCTTGCGGAGCCCAATGCGCTTTGGCATAACTCTCCTGAATGGAACCTTGCAGAACGCCAATATGTTTGCCTTTCAGCGAAGCCGCTTCAGGCAGCAGGCCGGAATCTTTTTTCGCAATAAGCTTGCTGGGCACGCGATAAATTACGTCTGTAAAATCAATCGCCTGACGACGTTTTTCGGTCACGTTCATCGCCGAATTGATGGCATCAAATTTACGCCCCTGCAGGGCCGGGATCAGGCCGTCGAAGGAGGTATCAAACCAGTCGCATTTCATTTTTGCCGCTTCACAGACAGCATGACCCAAATCGATATCGAAGCCCTGCAACTTGCCATCAGGGCCTTTGGACTCGAACGGGGGATACTGTGCTTCCAAACCAAAACGCAGTGTTCCGGTCTCTGCCAATACAGGCAGTGAAGAGAGCGCGCAGCTCAACAGAAGCAATGTTTTCAATGATTTCATCTCTACTCTCCGGGGTTTAAACCTGACACAAACGGCGCGCGCCTTCCAGCAGCGTGTCATTATCTTTGGCGAAGCTCAGGCGAATCAGGCCAGTGGGGGCACCATGACTGTAAAACGCCGAAAGCGGGATGGTAGCGATCTGGTGATCGCGGATCAAACGCAACACAAACTGGTCGTCGGTTTCATCACTGAAACCACGAAAACGGGCCAGCATAAAGAAACTGCCGCCACTTGGCAGCAATTCGAAACGTGAGCCTTGCAAGGCATTAGCCAGAATATCGCGTTTTTGCTGATAAAAATCAGCCAGACCGAGATAACTTTGCGGATCGGCCAGTGCCTCGGTAAACGCCACCTGCATCGGGGTATCCGCAGAAAACATCATGAACTGATGTACCTTGCGGATCTCCGTGGTCAGGGCGGCAGGAGCCAGGCAGTAACCGACTCGCCATCCGGTAACGTGATAGGTTTTACCGAAAGAAGAGACGATCACACTGCGTTCGGCCAGAGCCTGGTGGCAGGCCATACTCTCATGGCGGCGACCATCGAACACCACATGTTCATACACTTCATCAGATAAAATGATGATATCGCTATTGCGGGTGAGGGCGGTCAGCCGGGCAATATCCTCCTCATCAAAGATCGCACCGGTCGGATTATGCGGACTGTTGACGATAATCATGCGGGTTCGGCTATTGATCGCTGCCGCGACTTCATCCCAGTCAATGCTCAAATCTTCCAGCGACAGCGCGATAGGAATCGGTGTCGCCCCTTGCAGACGCACTATTGGCGCATAACTGTCGAAGGAAGGTTCAAAGTAGATCACTTCGTCACCGGGATGCACCAACGCGCTGATGGCGGAATACAACCCCTCGCTGGCGCTGGCCATGACGGTCACTTCATCATTGGCATCATAGAGCGTGCCATACAAAGCCAGCGCCTTGGCTGACAAGGCATGTCGCAACGCCGCCACACCGCTCATCGGCGCATATTGGTTATGACCAGCACGCATGGCACGCGCAACCGATTCCACCAATGCAGGATCGCAGGCAAAGTTTGGCGCACCCTGGGAGAGATTGAGCGCATTGTGTTCAGCACTGAGCTGACCAATAACGGTAAAAATGGTGGTGCCAACATCGGGCAACTTCGAGCGGGGCGCGCAGACACTCTGCATAACACACTCCTGATGAATACTTTTTTGATGAATAAGGTCATGAGTAAAAAAGTCTGACGCACGACAGGCAGAGGTAATCAGCGCACATGTTCAACGATCGACAGTGTTTAATGATTAAGCAATAGATCATCTGGGCTCACAATCGAAAATTTGTCATACTCATCATGACTTTTAATCATGGCTCATGGCCGGTCGGGAACGATTAATGAATGTGCTGCCCTCACTTAATGCATTGAAAACTTTCACTGTTGTTGCAGAAACGCTCAATTTCACCCGTGCGGCGCATAAACTCCATGTCACCCAGGGAGCCATCAGTCGCCAAATCGCCGGACTCGAACGTGAATTGGGCTATGCCCTGTTTGTGCGTCAGGCGCGCGGTCTTACGTTGACGCCACGCGGTGCGTCGCTGTTGCTGCCGGTAAAGCAGGCGCTTGGCACGATTGGCGAAGCGCTGACCCGCGTTGCCTCACAGCCGGAAACGCTCCGCATAAAATGCCCGACGTGTGCGATGCGCTGGATGTTGCCGCGAGTGATTCAACTGCAAAATGATGAACCGGAAATCCGCATTGAATTGACCGCCTCGGTCTCCCATGGTGTGGATTTCGGCAGCGAACATTTTGATGCGGCGGTTATCTTCAGCGATCAGATGGAAAAGCAGCGGCGCGCGTATCCGCTATTTGATGAGATCCTGACGCCGGTCTGTACGCCGGACTTCCTGCAAAGTAAGGAGGGGGTTCTTACCCCGGATGACTTGGCTGATCAAACGCTGCTGCACCCCACGCGCGATCGGCGTGACTGGCTATTGTGGTTGCGCGCAGCCGGTTACAATGCGCTGCCCTCCAGCAAGGCCCAGCATTTTGACACGCTGGATCTGGCGATTAACGCAGCGCTGCAAGGGTTTGGTGTGGCCATTGGCGATCTGACATTAATAGAAGATGATTTACGCGCCCGTCGGGTAATTGCACCGTTTCCTCTCTCTGTCGCCACTGGCGCAGCGTATTACCTCGTTGTGCGTGAATCCCTGTCCGAAAGTGACAAGCCGCAGCCTGCGCTGAGCCGGGCCATTGAGTATTTCATGGCTGAGGCCCAACGCAGTCGTTTGACATCAGGCCGCCTGATAGAGATGCCCTAGGGCGCTGGCGATGGCGGCGGTGAGTTTACTGAGTTGTTCGGGTTCGATCACGTAGGGCGGCATCAGGTAGATCAGCTTGCCAAAAGGGCGGATCCACACGCCCCGATCGACGAAATACCGTTGCAGTCGCGCCATCTCCACCGGTTGGCGCATCTCCACTACGCCAATTGCGCCCAGCACCCGCACGTCTGCCACTGCCGGATGCTGCTTCAACGGCATAAGCTCGGATCGCAACTGCCGCTCTATCGACGCTACCTGCTGCTGCCAACGGTTCTCAGCCAGAAGTGACAGGCTGGCGCTGGCGACCGCGCAGGCCAGTGGATTAGCCATAAATGTGGGGCCATGCATAAAACAACCGGCCTCACCGTTACTGATGGTTTCAGCCACGTGGCGGGTGGTGAGTGCCGCGGAGAGGGTCATATACCCTCCAGTCAACGCTTTGCCCAGGCACATAATATCCGGGGAAATCCCCGCATGCTCACAGGCAAACATTTTTCCCGTGCGGCCAAAACCGGTCGCAATTTCGTCGGCAATCAGCAGGATGCCATAGCGGTCACACAATGCCCGCACCTGACGTAAATACGCGGGATGATAAAAACGCATTCCCCCCGCCCCTTGCACGATGGGCTCCAGTATGACGGCGGCAATATCCACGCTGTGCTGGGAGATCATCTGCTCAAATGGAGCAATATCCTGCGGCTCCCACTCTGTACCAAACGCGCATTGCGGTGCCGGTGCAAACAGATGCTGCGGCAAATAACCCTGATACAGACTGTGCATGGAGTTTTGCGGATCACACACCGACATTGCAGCGAAAGTATCACCGTGATAGCCGTTGCGTAGCGTCAGAAGGCGCTGGCGCTTTTCCCCTTTCGCCTGCCAATACTGCATCGCCATTTTTATCGCCACTTCAACGGCAACTGAACCGGAATCCGCCAGAAACACGCATTCGAGTTGTTCTGGGGTCATCGCCACCAACTGGCGGCAGAGCGCCACGGCAGAAGGGTGGGTGATGCCGCCAAACATCACGTGCGCCATTTTCCCAAGTTGCTCGATTGCTGCCTGATTCAGTTGCGGATGGTTATAGCCGTGGACTGCCGCCCACCAGGAAGACATGCCGTCAACCAATACGCGGCCATCCGCCAGATGCAGTTCTGAACCCTGCGCCGACTCCACCGGATAGCACGGCAGCGGATGGCTCATCGAGGTATAGGGATGCCAGATATGACGTTGGTCGAAAGCGAGATCGGAAGAATTCATTAAGTTGGCCGTAAACTAAAAAAGATGATTTATGTTAACCGTAAACTTATTATGATCAATAATGGTTTACCAGTCAGTAATTATATAACAGTGAAAACACGTGATTTTTTGGAGAGCAGCGATGGCGCAACGTACCAAATGGACCCTCGAGCAGGTTCAAACCCTTTTTGCGATGCCTTTCCTTGAACTGATGTTCGAGGCACAGAAAACTCATCGTCAGCATTTTGATCCGCGACAGGTGCAAGTCAGCACATTGTTGTCGATCAAGACGGGGGCGTGCCCTGAAGACTGTAAATATTGTCCGCAGAGTTCGCGCTATAAGACCGGCCTGGAAAGTGAACGCCTGATGCAGGTCGAGCAAGTATTGCACTCAGCCCGTCAGGCCAAGGCGGCGGGATCGACGCGCTTTTGCATGGGCGCGGCATGGAAAAATCCCCACGATCGCGATATGCCCTATCTGGAGCAAATGGTGCAGGGCGTGAAAGAGCTGGGCATGGAGACCTGCATGACCCTGGGTTCGCTCAATAGCCAGCAGGCCCAGCGTCTGGCGCATGCTGGTCTGGATTACTACAACCATAATCTGGATACCTCACCCGAGTTCTACGGCAGCATCATTACCACGCGTAGTTACCAGGAACGTCTGGACACGCTGGACGAAGTACGTAATGCCGGGATCAAAGTCTGTTCAGGAGGAATTGTTGGATTGGGTGAGACGGAAAAAGACCGCGCCGGTCTGCTGATGCAACTGGCCAATTTGCCCACCGCACCTGAAAGTGTGCCAATCAATATGCTGGTGAAAGTGAAGGGCACTCCGCTTGCGGACAACGATGATGTCGATCCTTTTGATTTTATCCGCACGATCGCCATCGCCCGCATTATGATGCCGACATCGTATGTCCGGCTGTCAGCAGGCCGCGAGCAGATGAGCGAACAGACTCAGGCGATGTGTTTTATGGCGGGTGCCAACTCGATTTTCTATGGCTGCAAACTGCTGACCACGCCCAACCCTGCCGAGGACAAGGATTTGATCCTGTTCAATAAGCTTGGCTTAAATCCGCAACAGAACACGGCAGAAAAAGGTGACAATGAGCAGCAGCAGATCCTCGCGGAGCAGCTGATGTATGCCGATGAACCTCAGTTTTACAATGCGGCAGTGTAATGAGCTGGGCGCAACGGATTGAACAGGCGCTGGATGAGCGCCTGCTGGCTTCGGCTTATCGACAGCGCCAGGCAAATCAGGGCGGCAGCACCCGCGGGCTGACGGTGGATGGGCGTCGCTATCTTAATTTTTCCAGTAACGATTATCTTGGGCTCAGCCAGCATCCGGCGGTAATTCAGGGCTGGCAGGACGGAGCCAAACGGCATGGCGTAGGCAGCGGCGGTTCAGGGCATGTGACGGGCTACACCGAGGCTCACGCCGCGTTCGAGCAGCGTCTGGCTCAGTGGCAGGGCTACGATCGTGCGCTGCTATTTATTTCCGGTTTCGGTGCCAATCAGGCGCTGTTGGCGGCGTTGATGCAGAAAGGCGATCGGTTGCTGGCCGATCGCCTCAGCCATGCCTCACTGCTTGAGGCGGCGATGCATGCTCCCTCGCGACTGAGGCGTTTTCAGCATAATCAACCGGAATCACTGGCGGGCTTACTGCAACCAGCCGTGGCGGGGGAAACGCTGGTGGTGACGGAAGGTGTATTCAGCATGGACGGTGATGAAGCGCCGCTGGCGGCGTTGGCAGCACTCACTCACTCTGCGAACGGTTGGTTGCTGGTAGATGACGCACACGGCGTGGGAGTTATTGGCGAAGGAGGGCGGGGCAGTTGCTGGAAACAAGAGGTTTGTCCTGACTTGTTGGTGATTACCTTTGGCAAAGCCTTTGGCGTCAGTGGGGCTGCGGTACTTTGCGATGAGCCCGTGGCGGAGTATTTACTGCAATTTGCCCGGCATTTGATTTACAGCACCTCCATGCCTGCGGCTCAGGTAGTGGCTCTTGATGCGGCATTGGACTGTATTCAGAAGGGCGATGAATTGCGCCAGCGCCTGAATAACAACATCCATTACTTTCGTGAAGGGGCAAGCCGACTTCCGCTTTTGATGACGGAGTCTTCCACGGCTATTCAGCCATTGATCGTAGGTGAAAACCATCGCGCGCTGGAACTGGCGGGCAGTCTGCGTGAAGAGGGGCTTTGGGTCACGGCGATCCGTCCACCAACGGTACCGGAAGGAAGCGCCAGACTGAGAATTACGCTGACGGCTGTCCATCAGCGCGACGATATCGATCGCTTGTTGGAGGTGTTGCATGACCACTGTTGATGAGGTGATCAACAAACATGCGGTGGCCCAAGCCTTCAGTCGTGCTGCGCAAAGTTACGATAATGCGGCAGATCTGCAACGCCGTGTCGGCAATGAATTGATGCAACGGATGGTTGCCCATCCGGGTTCACTGCTGCTGGATGCGGGTTGCGGCACTGGTCATTTCAGCCGCTGTTGGCGGGCACGGGGAAAAACGGTTTATGCCGTGGATCTGGCGCCCGGTATGTTGGAAAAAGCCGCTGAACTTGGTTCAGCCGACCGCTATCTGCTTGGGGATATTGATGCACTTCCATTGCCTGATGGCACGGTGGATTTGGTGTTCAGCAATCTGGTGGTGCAGTGGTGCGGCTCGTTGCGTGCGACGCTGGCGGAATTATATCGGGTGACGAGACCGGGCGGGATGATTGCTTTTTCGACGTTGGTGCAAGGCTCGCTGTGGGAGTTGTCACACGCCTGGCAGCAGGTTGATGGTCAGTCCCACGTGAACCACTTTCTGTCTGACGAACAGATTCACGCAGCCTGTTCGCCATGGCGACATGAACTCCACTTCTGCCAAAAAACGGAACGCTTCCCTGACGTCATTACCCTCATGCGTTCTTTGAAAGGCATTGGGGCCACACACCTGCATCAGGGGCGGACAGGCGGCTTGACCGGACGCCAGCAGTTGCATGCATTGCAACAGAAATTTCCTCGCGAGAACAATGCGTTACCCTTGAGTTATCAACTGGCCTATGGAGTCATTTATCATGAGTAATCGATGGTTTGTAACGGGCACCGATACTGAGGTTGGAAAGACAGTTGCCAGTTGCGCGTTGCTCCAGGCGGCGGCAGCCATGGGTTTTCTTACGGCAGGATACAAGCCGGTGGCATCAGGCAGTGAAATGACGCCGGAGGGTGCGCGAAACAGTGATGCCTTGGCCCTCCAGGCCAATAGTCGGCTCCCAATGACCTACGCCGACGTTAATCCATTCACCTTCATTGAACCGACTTCGCCGCACATCGTCAGCGTAGCAGAAGGACGATCCATAGATCTTGTGCGTATGTCGCAAGGCTTGCAGCACCTTGAACAGCGGGCGGAGTGGATCCTGGTTGAAGGCGCGGGAGGATGGTACACCCCGCTTTCAGAACAACGCACTTTTGCTGACTGGGTGGTATCGCAGCAGTTGCCGGTCATTCTGGTCGTGGGTATCAAACTGGGCTGCATCAATCATGCAATGCTGACGGCAGAGGCCATTCAGCAGCGCGGTTTGCGGCTGGGTGGTTGGATCGCCAATGATATTCAACCTGTTGGACGACGCCATCAAGAGTACATGGCGACATTGACGCGTGAAATCAAAGCGCCGCTATTGGGGGAAATACCCTATCTCGCCGAACCAGAGCGTCAGAACCTTGGACAATATCTCGATCTCTCTCCCCTCAGTTAATCCTCGTTTCATCTGTTGCCGCAGGCTTTGCGGCACGTCTCGACGATCTGTCTTTCTCTTTGCCAAGCTGCTGTTACTGATGACTTTTGCAGGTTATTTTCTACGCCATCTCTCCGATTGTTTTTTTCAGAGAACAATAGAAGGTTGTCAATTGACAACCAAAAATAGGCGATATATACTCAGTGAGGAGTTAAGGATGACAAGACGTTCACATGCCAGAAAAGAGATTGAAGCAGCCTTGCAGTACATTGCAGCGAACGGTTGGCGTATTGAAGTTGGCGGGAGCCATGCGTGGGGGAAAATATATTGTCCTTACAATAGCCTGGCCTGCCGTTGCGGTGAGTTTTGCATCAGTTGTATCTGGAGCACGCCCAGAAATGATGTGAATCACGCAAGGCAAATCCGCCGGGTCGTGGATAACTGTGTTTTGCATGTGAAGTCACAGTGAAACGGTCGCGTTGAAAGAAATGGTATTGAAAGAAATGGTATTGAGAGGAGTAACTGATGGAATTATATGAGTTCACCCTGATTTTTTCGCTGGCTGAAACCCGGCAAGATCCAGAAGTCCACGTGGCGGCACTGCTTGATGCGGGTTGTGATGATGCGTTGATCGGCGTGGGTACCAAAGGGCGAATAGCGCTTAACTTTAGTCGTGAGGCAGAAACAGCCCTGAATGCGCTGACCAGTGCCTTCAATGATGTAAAAAAAGCGATCCCGGACGCGCGAATTGCAGAGGCGGCACCTGATTGGGTCGGGTTAAGTGATGTTGCTGGCTTACTGGGTTGTTCCAGACAGTACATGAGAAAACTGATGGTTACGCAGAGTCAGGCGTTCCCATTGCCAGTGCACGATGGTTCGACCTCAGTGTGGAATCTGGAGTCCGTGCTGACATGGTTGAAGCAGCATAAAAGCTATCCCGTTGCCGCTACCTTATTCGACATATCCGTCGTCACCAGGCAGTTTAATTTGTATCAGCAGATACAGCAGGCAAGACCTCAGTTGCAGCAACACTTTCGTGCCATTTGTCACTGAGTGGGACAACGTTGTCAGTTTTGTCCCACGGGATTATGCGGAAATAATTATGGGCTGGGTAAATACTTTTCCTTTCAAACCGTGAGGTAGTCGTGGATGAGTTGGTCGTCGAGTTGGTCAAGCGTGCCCTGGGCTACATTACGGCCTTTATCCAGGAGAAAGAATCGGTCCGCGACACGACGGATAAAACACAGCCTGTGCTCAACCAGTAAAACGGTTAGCCCAAGGTCGCGATTCAGACAAAGAATAATATTTCCCATGTCTGCGACCATTTCGGGGTGAATGCCCTCTGAGGGTTCGTCCAGGATCAACAGTTCTGGTTCAAGTACCAGAGCGCGGGCAATGGCCAGTTGCTGCTGCTGGGATTCTGTCAGTTCTCCCGCCCGACGCATGCCTTTGTCGCGCAATACCGGAAAGAGATCATAGACGAGAGAAGGAATATGACGATGCCTATTACGGCTTGCCAGCAGGGCGACATGCAGATTCTCTTCCACGCTCAATTGGGAAAAGATTTGCCGCCCTTGGGGGACGTAGCTAATCCCCATTGACGCCCGGGTTTCCACCGGTTGTTGCAATAAATTCTCGGGGGGACCTTCGGCAGATTGCCAAATTACTGATCCACTCCTGACGGGTAAATGCCCCATAATACAGTTCACCAGCGTGGTTTTCCCTACGCCATTGCGGCCCATCAGACAGGTACATCCACCGCGGGGAAGTTCGAGATTGATATCCCATAAGGTATGGGTTTGGCCATAAAATTGATTGACCGATTTCACACTAAGCATCAGAAAGCCTCCATTGTTATACCGTGAAGCCACACCTCGAAGCTATACCTCGAACGTAATTGCGATCTCGCCGCTTTTCAGTTTTTCTACAGGAAAAATAGGGTTTCACGCCTGCTGGCTGAAAAGTGCAATTTAGCGATAAACGAGCCCTTTAAAGAGTGAAATGATAAAAAAACGGTTTTTTGTCTCAGAAACCACGGCCACTTATAGATTATCCAGTGAATGAATATTCACTCTCAACAAGGGAATAAAACCTTGCTTCTTTTGTTCAATTTCCAATTAATCTGTCTACTACATATAAGCAACTCTTAGGCCAAGTTTCAGAAGGGTGCCAGAAATGTGAGGTTAACAGCTTGTTAATTCCATTTGCGGTTCATTTCAGAATGAAAATCATCAATTTTGCTAATTATTAGGGTTGGCTGAGTAGGTTACGAATGCACCTAACTGGTGCCATGATGTCTGAAATGGTGCAGTGTTATTTTTGGATTGCTGCAACTTCATTCACCCATTATGGCAAGAGAGTTTTTGCGAAATAGGCAATGGGGTTTCTTAGGCTTAATCCGCATAAACAAAGCTAAAAAAGCGCATAAAAATAATTAAAAAAGCCCTTTAGGCAAAAATTGCCCGCTTAAAATCTTTTTTTGCCAACTCCCGGCCGGTGCGGGTCAATGCGACTTATCCACTATTCCTGTGGATAACCTTGTGCATTAGATTAATAAAAGCTGTGGTAGACGAGGCGTGGCGCGGGTTGCGCTCAGTTTGTCCGCATTCTCTGCTCTTTAAAAATAACTATATTTTTCAAATGGATGACTAAAATCAATACTGTCAAATGCTCATTACGAGAAGGGGTGTTATTTTCTGTAAGTAAAATAAAGAAAGTTAATTTGCGATAAAGTCTGGGGATAAATGTGGCATAAAAGTGAAAACGCTCACGTAACTGCAACCTTAACAGTGCAGTCATGCCAGTGAAGGCGAAAAGGTGGTCGTTAATCCGCTTGAAGCTGGATTTATATCCAGTATCATAGGGGTGGCAAAAATTGCTGTGGCCTCCATAATTAGAACCTTGCCTTTTTTCATCAAGGTTCGTGGTCCCAGCGATATCATTGCGTTTTTGCACGCCTCTCCAACAGGTAGCCTGGTAATGAGTAAACAATTCAAACTGTATTCAGATTTTAAGCCCGCGGGCGATCAACCAGAGGCCATTCGCCGTCTGGAGGAGGGGCTGGAAAACGGTCTGGCGCATCAAACCCTGCTGGGGGTCACCGGATCCGGTAAAACATTTACCGTGGCAAATGTCATTGCCGACCTCAATCGGCCGACCATGGTACTGGCGCCAAACAAAACGCTGGCGGCACAGTTATATGGCGAGTTCAAAGAATTTTTCCCGGATAATGCCGTTGAGTATTTTGTCTCCTATTACGACTATTACCAACCCGAAGCCTATGTGCCTAGTTCTGACACTTTTATCGAGAAAGATGCATCTGTAAACGAGCATATTGAACAGATGCGTCTGTCCGCCACCAAAGCGCTGCTTGAGCGCCGTGACGTGGTTGTAGTGGCTTCCGTTTCAGCCATCTATGGTCTGGGTGACCCCGATCTCTATCTGAAAATGATGCTGCATTTGACCCGTGGGATGATCATCGACCAGAGGGCAATCTTGCGTCGGCTGGCAGAGCTGCAATATGCCCGCAACGATCAGGTTTTCCAGCGCGGGACATTCCGCGTGCGCGGTGAGGTCATTGATATTTTTCCTGCGGAATCAGATGAGCTGGCCCTACGGGTTGAGTTGTTTGATCAGGAGGTTGAGCGGCTATCCCTGTTTGATCCGCTGACCGGACACCTGGATCAGGAAGTGCAGCGTTTTACCATTTATCCTAAAACGCACTACGTTACGCCGCGTGAACGCATCCTGCAGGCAATGGAGGATGTGAAAGTGGAGTTGGCTGAACGTCGCAAGGTATTGCTGGCCAACAACAAACTGCTGGAAGAGCAGCGCCTGACCCAGCGTACCCAGTTCGATCTCGAAATGATGAATGAATTGGGCTATTGCTCGGGGATAGAAAACTACTCACGTTATCTTTCTGGGCGTGGTGAGGGTGAACCTCCTCCGACGCTGTTTGACTATCTTCCTTCCGACGGGTTGCTGATAGTCGATGAATCGCACGTCACCATCCCTCAGATTGGTGGCATGTATAAGGGCGATCGGTCGCGTAAAGAGACGCTGGTTGAATATGGATTCCGCCTGCCTTCTGCCCTCGATAATCGCCCGATGCGTTTTGAGGAGTTTGAGGCACTGGCACCGCAGAGTATCTATGTATCTGCTACGCCGGGTAATTATGAAATGGAGAAATCCGGTGGGGATGTCATCGATCAGGTGGTTCGTCCGACCGGTTTGCTCGATCCAATGATTGAAGTCCGGCCAGTGGGTACTCAGGTTGACGATCTGTTGTCCGAGATCCGCAAGAGAGCGGTTATCAACGAACGCGTATTGGTTACGACGTTAACCAAACGCATGGCGGAAGATCTCACGGAATATCTTGAGGAGCATGGCGAACGCGTACGTTATCTGCATTCGGATATCGATACCGTAGAGCGCGTGGAGATTATCCGCGATTTGCGTCTGGGCGAGTTCGATGTTCTGGTCGGGATAAACTTGCTGCGTGAAGGGCTTGATATGCCGGAAGTGTCGTTGGTGGCAATTCTGGATGCAGACAAAGAAGGTTTTCTGCGTTCAGAGCGCTCGCTAATTCAGACGATTGGTCGCGCCGCACGTAACCTGAACGGCAAAGCGATTCTTTATGGTGACAAGATCACCAAATCGATGGCAAAAGCGATTGATGAAACAGAGCGCCGTCGAGCCAAGCAGCAGGCCTACAATGAAGAGCATGGCATTGTGCCGCAAGGGCTGAACAAGCGCATTTCGGACATTCTGCAATTGGGTCAGCCAACGTCACGAACTGCCAAGAGCAAACGTGCCGCGGAAGCTGCCGCCAACTATCAGGCCTTTACGCCGAAAGCGCTGGATCAGAAGATTCGCGAGCTTGAGAGCAAAATGTACACTCACGCACAGAACCTTGAATTTGAAGAGGCGGCCAATCTGCGTGATGAAATTCACCAGTTGCGAGAGCAATTTATTGCCGCGTCGTGATCAATTGCCTGCCGTCACGCGGCAGGCAATGCTTTTTCACCATCCGCAGACCTGCTAAAGTATGCGCCCGCAAAAAGAGTCCGTGAGCAGCCTGATGACCGAGCAAATTAATAAAGATCCTCTCCATGGGATCACCCTTGAGAAACTGTTGATGGCTTTAGTGGATCACTATGGCTGGGCAGGATTGGCGGATCGTATTAATATCAATTGCTTCAAGAGCGATCCCAGCATCAAGTCGAGCCTAAAATTTCTGCGCAAGACACCGTGGGCGAGACAGAAGGTAGAAGAGCTGTTTATCGATACCCAACACGATAATGTGTGGAAGAAAAGCACTCGCTGAAAGCGACAGGGGCCTGAGATTTACTCAGACCCTTTTGACTGTTTTAAAGGCAACTACTTCATCTGTTGCAGCGCGTGTTCCAGCGCCAGACGCAACAATGCCCGATCGTGACGATAGGGTATGTCGCTTGCTTCAAGTGGTTCCTGAATAATCATTCTGTCGGACGTCGTATTGATTTTATTACGAGGGCCGGTAATTACCGCACTGATGGCCTTGCGGCCAATATTTTGCTCCATCAGATCCAGCTTATCCTGCAAAGAGAGCGCAGCGGCCGCTACACTCAATTCACGCCCGAGATTATCAATATAAATAACGGGGGCGGTGCTGCGACGCAGGGCGGTACTCAGATCTGGCAGCAGTAGCAAAGGCATCAGGCTGGTCAGGAAACTTCCCGGACCGATCAGAATCAGTTCCGCTTGTGCTATCGCCTCAATGGCTTCAACCGTTGCGTCTACTGTTGGGGATAACATCAGCTCTTGCGGCATGTGCTGTAATTGATCAACGTTCACTTCCCCGTAGACATGATTGCCTTCGTGATCCAGCGCGACCAGATCGACGGGTTGTTCGGACATTGGGATCAACTGGGCATCGACTTTCAGTAAGCTGCGAACCAGATTGATCGCTTCGAGTGGACGCACGCTGAGATGATCGAGCGCCCTGAGCATCAGATTACCAAGGTTGTGTCCGGCCAACTCCCCGTTGCCACTGAAGCGATACTCGAACATGGCGGAAGCGACGCTCGGCTCAGTAATCAATTGGTTGAGGCAATTACGCATATCGCCCCAGGCAATCCCGCCCTCAGCACGACGAATGCGGCCAGTTGAACCGCCATTATCGGTGGTCGTGACAATACCGGTGAGACAGGATCCGAGCGAAGAAAGCGCGGACATCACTCGTCCCAAGCCGTGTCCGCCCCCAAGAGCAACCACTCTGTCGAGATCGGATAGCGTACGATTGCGCATAGCGTTCCTTTAAAAGGTCAAAAATGCCCCGTTTCATTCTGTGAATGCCCAACAGAATCGCCGGATGCTGCTGTAATTGAGGTAATTTTACCTGAATTTCCTGGGACATGTTATCGACAACGTCATGAAATCACGCTGACTGAAAATTCGTTATATATCAAAATATATAGCGACAATTCGGATTAGCTATCTGTCATTTTTAGCGGTAGAATCCAGATAAAACCACGGTCTCATTACGGTCTTATCAATCGAAATGATGATCAAACTCCTAGCCTTTGCGCCTAAGTCGTTTGTTTCGTTAAAAAAGCTGTCAACGAGACACGATACGGTGTTCTGGCCGTGGCTTTAAGCCACCAGGGTGCAAGGTAGAAATGCCTGCATCTCCCGTATTTGGAAAGGTGTTTAAGGTGCAGCAATTAACCGATGCTTTTGCACGCAAGTTTTATTACTTGCGACTTTCTATTACCGATGTGTGCAATTTTCGTTGCACCTATTGCTTGCCGGATGGCTACAGGCCAAATGGTCATGACAATAAAAGTTTCCTCTCACTCGATGAAATCCGTCGCGTCAGTCGTGCGTTCG
This sequence comes from Edaphovirga cremea, assembly GCF_003332275.1. Classification (GTDB taxonomy): domain Bacteria; phylum Pseudomonadota; class Gammaproteobacteria; order Enterobacterales; family Enterobacteriaceae; genus Edaphovirga; species Edaphovirga cremea. The sequence goes on from NZ_QOVA01000001.1 coordinate 462,035, forward strand.
CCAATTTGGGGACGGAAAAAGTTCGTCTGACCGGTGGTGAACCCTCATTGCGTCGCGATTTCTGCGACATCATTGCCGCTATCCGTGAAAACAAAACGATCCGCACTGTGGCGGTGACGACCAATGGCTATCGTCTGGCGCGGGATGTTGCGCAGTGGCGCGATGCCGGGCTGACCGCAATTAATGTCAGCGTTGATAGCCTTGATCATCGCCAGTTCCACGCCATTACTGGACAAGATAAATTCCTTCAGGTGATGGCGGGGATCGATGCTGCGTTTGCAGCAGGGTTTGAAAAGGTCAAAGTCAACGCCGTACTTATGCGTGATGTGAATGACACTAGCCTAAATGCCTTTCTTGCCTGGATTAAGCCGCGTCCGATCCAACTGCGTTTTATCGAGTTGATGGAAACCGGCGACGGTTCCGACCTGTTCCGCAAACATCATGTCTCCGGCGGTGTTATCCGCACGCAACTGCTTGCGCAGGGGTGGCAATTACAACCCCGGTCACGCAGTGATGGCCCGGCACAGGTTTTCCAGCACCCTGATTATCAAGGTGAAATCGGCCTGATAATGCCTTACGAGAAAGATTTCTGCGCCAGTTGTAACCGTCTGAGAGTCTCGGCAATGGGTAACCTGCATCTATGCCTTTTCGGCGAGCAGGGTATTCCACTACGTGATCTGTTGGCGGACGATCTTCAGCAAGATGCATTGGCGATGCGTATTCAAGGTGGTCTTCAAACTAAAAAGCAGACCCACTTTCTGCATCAGGGCAATACGGGTATCACGCAGAACTTGTCCTTTATCGGCGGTTAACGTTCAGGTAATCAATGTGTTACCGCAGACTCAGTTTCAAGGAGAAGCATAATGAGCAAAGCCAGCAGCGAATTTATCCCGGCACGTATTGCCATTTTGACGGTATCTGAACGTCGGGGTGAGGATGAAGACACCTCCGGCCACTATTTACGTGAAGCCGCAGAGGAATCCGGTCATCAGGTCGTGGCAAAAGGCATAGTCAAAGAGAATCTCTACGCGATTCGCGCCCAGGTTTCAGTATGGATTGCCGATGAAAATGTGCAGGTGATTCTGATTAACGGAGGAACAGGTTTTACTGCGGGGGATAACACACCCGAGGCCTTGCTTCCGCTGTTTGATCGCGAGGTTGAAGGCTTCGGTGAATTATTCCGTATGGTCTCCTACGAGGAAATTGGTACCGCAACTATCCAGTCGCGCGCCATTGCCGGTATGGCAAACCAGACGGCGATTTTTGCGATGCCGGGATCTACCCGCGCTTGCCGCACCGCGTGGGAACGGATTATTGAGGAGCAAATTGATGCTCGGCACCGTCCCTGTAATTTCCAACCCCATTTAAAGCAGTAAGAGAGCGTTATGTCACAACTGACTCATTTAAATGCGGCGGGTGAAGCCCATATGGTTGATGTTTCCGCGAAGGCGGAGACCGTGCGTGAAGCGCGTGCCGAGGCATTTGTGGAAATGAAGGCCGAGACGCTGGCGATGATCGTCTCCGGTAGCCACCACAAAGGTGACGTGTTTGCGACCGCACGCATTGCCGGTATTCAGGCCGCCAAGAAAACCTGGGATCTTATCCCACTTTGCCATCCGCTGTTGCTGACCAAAGTTGAAGTGCAGCTAGAGGCGCAGGTTGAGCTTAACCGCGTGAGAATAGAATCCTGCTGTCGCTTGAGTGGTAAAACCGGTGTCGAAATGGAAGCCCTTACGGCGGCATCGGTAGCGGCTCTGACGATCTATGACATGTGTAAAGCGGTTCAAAAAGATATGGTGATTGGCCCGGTGCGCCTGCTGGCAAAAAGCGGCGGAAAGTCCGGTGATTTTAAGGCGGATATATGATTCAGATACTCTTTTTTGCACAAGTACGTGAGCTGGTTGGTACTGATGTCCTTGAGGTACCGGCTGAGTTCTCCAACGTAGATGCATTGCGCCAATCGTTGTGCCAAAGGGGCGAACGCTGGGCGCTGGCATTGGAGTCAGGGAAATTGCTGACTGCGGTGAATCAATCGCTGGTGGATGCACACCATCCGTTGACAGCGGGTGACGAAGTGGCTTTCTTCCCGCCGGTGACAGGGGGATGAGTGTGGAAAATACCCGCATTCGCGTTGGTAACGAGCAATTCAGCGTCGGTGATGAATATCAGTGGCTATCGCAATGTGATGAAGACGGTGCGGTAGTCACGTTCACTGGTAAAGTGCGTAATCATAACCTGGGTAATGATGTCAGTGCATTGACGCTTGAGCATTATCCCGGCATGACAGAAAAAGCGCTGGACGAGATTATCGCAGAAGCACGCGCGCGCTGGGCGTTGCAACGCGTCTCGCTGATTCATCGTGTCGGTGCGTTATATCCCGGTGATGAAATCGTGTTTGTTGGCGTCACCAGCGCGCATCGCTCAATGGCTTTTGATGCAGCAGAATTTATCATGGACTATCTGAAAACCCGCGCGCCGTTTTGGAAGCGAGAAGCGACAGAGCAGGGTGAGCGCTGGGTGGAGTCACGGCAGAGCGATCATGATGCGGCCGGACGCTGGTAGTTGTTGTTGGCTAGCTGTTACAGCAAAATAGTGAGGTCAGTCAGCAACAAAGTGTCATGCAAGCGTACTGATTATCCCTTCAGGCCAGGGGTTACTTGGGGTTAGTTAAACCATTGCTAGAGTAAGTGCAATTTTCCCCTTGAGTTGGCCTGTTCTGGGTTATTTTTATGTTAGGCTATACTGATAGGTGGATTGTTTCGGCAGTCCGTAAACATTGTCTCACAGCCAAAAGGATCCATCATGGATCGATATCCACGTTCAAATAATTCGATCGTTCAGGGTGTTAGCAGCGGTATTCAGGCGTATATGGCGCAGGTTTATGGCTGGATGACCTGCGGTCTGTTGCTGACAGCGTTTGTGGCCTGGTATGCCGCCAACACTCCAGCGATTCTTCAATTTATCTTCTCAAGTCAAATCACGTTTTTCGGCCTGATCATTCTGCAATTGGGCTTGGTCTTCGTGATTTCCGGCATGGTCAACCGCCTGAGTGGTTCCGTCGCGACAGGGCTGTTTATGCTCTACTCGGCGTTAACCGGGCTGACGTTGTCCAGTATTTTTATCGTCTATACCTCATCGTCGATCGCCAGTACCTTTGTGGTGGCCGGCGGTATGTTCGGTGCGATGAGCTTCTATGGTTACACCACCAAGCGTGATTTAAGTGGCATGGGCAGCATGCTATTTATGGCGCTGATTGGTATCGTGCTGGCGTCAGTCGTCAATATCTGGCTGAACAGTACCGCGCTGATGTGGGCAGTTACCTATATCGGTGTTCTGGTGTTTGTTGGTTTGACGGCGTATGACACGCAGAAACTGAAGAGAATGGGTGAGCAGTTGGACGTCAATGACCGCGACCACTTCCGCAAATACTCTATCGTTGGTGCGCTGACCCTGTACCTCGATTTCATCAACTTGTTCCTGATGCTGCTGCGTATCTTCGGCAACCGCCGCTGATTTACGTCCTCTCCGGAACTGAGTTCCCATACTGAATCCGAAGCAAGCATTCTTGCTTCGGATTTTTTTATACCAAAATCCGCAAGCCATAACCTGCGACGTTCAAATTTTGCCGATATTGTAAGTAATGCTTTTTTCGCTGCAACTATTATAGGCATCATCAACACTGGTATAATGTTATATCTTCATGGATTTACAAGAGGACCACTTGCCATGTTAGCTATAAGTATGATTGCGATAGTATTCGTTATACTTAAAAATAGTAGAGCAGCGAAAGTAAGTATAAAAACAACGATGAAATTACTTAACTTGAGATTGAAGATGTTCGTTTTTTGGATTGCACCACCTTCATATTGATGATTCATTGAGCACAATAAAAGAAGAGTGATTTCAATTTTTCTAACACTCTTCCTGCTCTTATCAATCATTGTCCATCATGGTATTGATACTCATCATCATAAAATATAGCTTTAAATTTATTAATAGACGACCCTATTTGGTATATCCTCATGACTGAACCTTTATTTGCCCATTTGGTTATTTTGTCATTCCTTATATTTCGAAATAATGCGCCAGTACCTGGTTTTTCAAATAATCCTCTGCTTGCCAAACGCAAAGGGTTCTCCTTTAAAATAAGTCCTTTGTAAGCCGAATACGCCGTGATGGAGAAATCGACAGCACTATAATTATCTGGTTAACCCACTTCATTTTATATACTGCCAGACAGTCGCTGGGATCTTATCATACAGTTTTCCCATCGTGAGCTCCGCAAGTCTATGATCAGATGCAGCGTAGAAGGTTTCAAGCTGATCATTAGTTAAGTCATACTTGTTCTTATCGATTATTTTTTCAAGCGTTTCTATACTTGTGCAACGGCGTAGTTGCATGAGCCAGTCAATCTTTGTCATTTTAATGCCGATTATGTAGGTTATGTAGGTTATGTAGGTTATGTAGGTTATGTACGCATGATATAGTAGTTCGTTACAATAGGGTAGGGCAACGTGTAGTACAGCACCTTAGGGTATCACTCTGGTATGTCAGCAATGCATATCCTCTTGGGTATAAAATACCATTATAAAGGGTGTATCCTTTTTAATACATTCGTCATAGAGTTACTTGTCTTAGAGTAATGTATTAGGGTAAGATAAGTAATCCAGCAATCACAATAAGATAATAGAAAAATTATGAAAATCAAGAAACTAATTTTGAAAAGTGGATTTACTTACCAAGAGCTATTGAAGTTAAAGAGTCAATATAGAGATAAAAAAATGAAACCTATGGTAAAGGAGTAAAAACGACAGATGATGAATCACTGAAAAACTACATTTTGCTAATTGGCGAGCTATGTGGTGGGAATGTAATATTGATTTGTCCTGTTTTTTTTGTGATGATGTTTGGTGCTTATTTTTATAATGATGGTGCAAAGGAAGTTCTTGTCTATTTAATATTGTTCATTATTTTTATTTCTTTTTATATCTTAAAAAGTAGTAGGGGAATAAATTTAAGTTTTCTTCTTACAGCAAAGTTAGTAAGGCTTCGATTTCTCATTTTTTTATATTGTGTTTCACCTCCCATACGTCATTAGTTCCTGATCTTCATATATATCAATAATAAGGTATTTTGTATAATTACCTTGCCGTAACATCTGATATTCCCGATTAGCAAGATCACTTTCAGCACGTATTTCATTAATTAATCTCATGCGTTTGTTCACATCAATCATATTTATAAATCGCATATTGATATTGTTTATAAACTCATCAACCTCTCTGAGGTAATCTCTTCTTACTTGGTGATTTTTAATAAAATACAATGTTAGGTCTAAAGCATGATTGTCTAAAAGATACTTTAAATGAGCTATCGAAGTAATAAAAGTTTAGAGTTTCTTGGTTTTGTTGTTAATGATTTTCTTGCTTCATAATAAAGGTTTCCGCTACACTAACATAGTTAAATTACAATCGGGTAATGAGGATAATTTGAATGGATGCGCGTAGTATAGTCGTAAGCAATGGTTTTTCTTATAAAGAACTTCTAAAATTCAAAAATGACTACCTGAAGTTTAAAAAAGAGCTAAAAAGAGCAGGCGAGGAGGAGGGGCGAGGTATGTCGTTTATTGAGTCCATAATATTTGTATCAAAAGATTCAGTAAAAAGTATATTAACGTTGTTTATTATGTCTCTGTTTTACATCTTAGCTACAATCGTTTTTGACTTTAAACAAACTTTGTTTGCTGTACCATTCCTTGCTTTCTTTGTCATAGCAGAAATATATAAGAATGCAAAATCCGAAAACCACAGTATTTTAACAGAAATTAAACTAATAAAGCTTGGGTTACGGATTAAGATTAATCAGTTATCGTGATATTGATAACCTTCATCTGCATACAGTAATTTGAATTTATGCAGGGTAGATCCTACTTGGTATATTTTCATCGCTGTCTTTTTGCTATCCCATTTAGATATATAATCTATATTGACATATCTATATAATTTTCCTGTTCCAGGTTTTTCAAATAAGTAACTATCCACCAGCCTATTTCTATTCTATGCTAAAATAGGCATTTTATATGCAGAATATAGAGTGGCAATAAAATCAACAGTTGCATAAGCAAGATCACCATCATATTTATCGCGTCCTAAATATTTTGCTCCTGCTCTGTATATGTCTCTAACCCAACCTGTCTTCTGATTTTCATAGAGCACAGGCGAAATAGCTTCATAGGCATTATTGAGTCCATGAGTAAATAGAACTACCCCTATAGATTTCATACGCCTAAAATGCATACTTTGGCCGAGTTTATAAACTGTCACGCCAGCCGCTGTTTCGACAGCTCCAGAAATTACACCACCTCCTATTTTTGCGTACTTAACTACGCCTTGATCTTCAAATATCTCTGTAATGATATATTTTGTGTAGTTCCCTTGCCGTAACATCTGATATTCTCGATGAGCAAGATCACTTTCAGCACGCATTTCAGTAATTAATCTCATGCGTTCGTTAACATCAAACGTATTTCTAAAGCGCATATTGATATTGTTTATAAACTCATCAACTTCTCTGAGGTAATCTCTTCTTACTTGGTAATTTTCAATAAAATACGATGAAGCTAATGTAGCAATACGTCTAAGGTCCACAGCATGCCTATCCAAATCATACTTCAAATGAGCTATTGCAGTAGTTCCCATGATTAATACACCCTATCTTCCCAGATGCTATAGGCACTCGTTCCTGCCATTACGTGTTCCCAAGTGATAGATTCGTATTTGAAAGAAATACTTTCATCAGATTGAGTATCGTTGTGGGTTAGTGAGTTAGGGCTAAACATCCTAATTTCACTTAACGTAGCGCCTGTCAGTTTTATCTTGAAGAAAAGCTCCAGACCACCAGAAGGATTCATTCTGTAAAACACAAATTCGCATGTCAGGCGTTCATTCTGGTTTATTGCTAAAGCCAAGAGTGGGGTTGCTTTATCTATGGGCTTTCTGATTTGGATGGGATGAAGCTGAACATTGCTTTCGCGAGTCATAAGATTGATCAGTTCAAGGATAAGGATCTGATCTTCGTGTCCCTTTTGGTATTTGTTTCCTATGGAATCAAGAGTTGAACATCCAGCAGAAATCAGTCCTTGTTTCTCTCCCTTAATCGTTGCATATATTATATTAGCCATGTAGATCCCTTACATACAGTACAGAAAAACTTATAATACATAGGGTCTGATTTAAAATCTAGCTTATAAAGAATCTTTATAACATTAGTAAATTTTGTTATTTAGATTGTACCATTCTTGGTCTGAATGGTTTGTTTTTAAAAACTAACAAACTCATCATATAACGTATTTTGTACTACCAACGAGGACAATATGCAGTGTATTACTCGATCTAATCATTCAGTACTTATACGACCTATCGTCATGTTCATGACCTGTAAACCCCTACGCTCTACAAAAATCGATAAGGCTAAAAGCTATAGTACCTTCGCTTGATGATTAGTAAGGTAATTATTTGCCGTGAAATGTTCCAGCCAAAAAGTGGTAGTCAATAGATGAAGAGGAGAGATAGCTGAATTTGTTTTTTTAGGGGTACTTCGTGTAGATCAGTAAAAAACTATTCAGTGATGATTTCATCCAGATATTGGAAATACGAAATGCAGAATGTTTTTAGAAAATAATTGACAGAGTTCACCGCCGCACCGGAATCTTCTTGAACGCGCCGCGTATCTGTAGGGCATTGATGAGCACAATGACGGCGGTACTGATAAACACCCAGCGGAAACCCGCAAACGCCGATATACCCGAGCCAAGAAGTGGGCCGACTACATTTCCCAGATACATAAAAGATTGGTTATAACCAAAGATGCGCCCGGTGACCTGATCGCTGGAGTATTTCATTAGCAAGGTTTGAACCGCAGGCAACAAGGCCCCGTCAGCAAAACCCAGCAGGAAACGTAATATCCCCAATTGCATGGGAGTTTGCACCCACGACATAAAGATAAACAGTACAGTCGAAAACAGCAGCGCGGCGATCAGAATGCGTTCGGTACCGATGCGATCGCCTAACCGTCCGAGGCGTGGGGCGGAAATCAGCGCCGAAACACCGGGCACGGCGGCAATGACACCGCTGATAAAGGCGATGTTGCCATGAGAGTTGGCAATATCCTTGATAAACAGCGTCAGGATCGGGCTGATGGAACCATTGGCAAGCTGGATAACCAACGTCGTGACGAACAGGGCAAGCATTAAACCGGGGTAGGGCAATGAGGCGAAAACGGCTTTACCGCTCAATTTATCCTTACGATTGACCACGACTCGCTGCTCTTTAATCAGAAACAGGGTGATCAGGAAGCTCATGAACATCAAACCCGCAGTGACAAAAAATACCACGCGCAGACCGAGATAGTCAGCCATAAATCCACCCAGTAACGGGCCGATAATAACCCCGGTGATCGGGCCGGTAGACAGCGTACCCAGCGCCCAACCACTCTTTTCCTTGGGAACCTGGGAGGCGACCAGCGCCATGGCATTGGGAATATAACCGGAAGTCAGTCCCATCAAAGAACGCAGGATGAACAGTTGCCAAACGTTGGTCACGAACCCCTGTAGCACAATAACGATAGCCATCCCGAGCGAAGCACGAAGCAGCATCAGCTTGCGGCCTTTTCTGTCCGCAAGGCTACCCCACATTGGCGCGACGAACGCCGACACCAGAAAAGTGCCGCTGAAAACCAGTCCTGACCACATGCTCAGCGATTCATGGGAGTGCACACCCAATTGTTCTATGTAGAGCGGCAGGAATGGCAGAATCTGACTCATCGCCAGGCCAGTGAAAAAGCAGCCTAACCAGACAGAAACTAAATTAATCCTCCAGGTTTCTCTCATTCCCGTGCACAGCCTCGAATCCATAGCTAAAGAGACTAAATAATAGCAGCCTAATCAATCAGTCCAACAGTGGAAAGTGGTAACAATTTGACTGCCGATCAGGCGATTTTTCGACGGAACATCCAGTACGCGGCGCTGCCTGTTGTGGCGGTAATCACCAGCAGTGGCCATAAGCTGTGCCAGATAATCGCAAAACTGGCATCCTTCAGGTAGATCTGTTTGGTGATATCGGTGAAGTGGCGGATTGGATTCACCCAGGTAAAGTTCTGTAGCCACACCGGCATGTTTTCCACTGGCGACACATACCCTGAGAGCAAAATGGCTGGCATCATAAATACAAACACGCCTATAAATGCCTGCTGTTGGGTGGAGCATAACGACGAAATCAGCAGGCCAAAGCCCACCAGCGACAGTCCATAAATCAGCATTGTGAAATAGAATAACAGTAGCGATCCGGCAAAAGGGATCTGATAGCAAAAGATACCAATCAGCAAAACAATCGAAGCCTGAAAAGTAGCAACAATCAGTGCAGGTACTGCTTTACCGATAAAAATCTGCCAGGTGGTCAGCGGAGAAACCAGTAACTGCTCCATGGTGCCTTGCTCACGTTCGCGCGCGACAGATAATGACGTCACAATCAGCACGCCGATGGTGGTAATCATTGCAATCAATGATGGCACCACGAACCATTTATAATCCAGATTTGGGTTGTACCAGTTGCGGGTGATCAGTTCACTGTTGTTGGCAACGGCATGCGATCCAACCAATTCAAGCTGGTAGTCACGCACAATTTGTTGCAGGTAATTGGCGGCGATTTGTGCGCTGTTCGAATTACGCCCATCAAGAATGAGTTGTAACGATGCCGGATGGCCACTCGCCAGATCGCGGGAGAAGTTGGCTGGAAAACGGATCAGCAGCAGCGCCTTCTGGTTATCGATTGTCGGGGCAATCTCTTGCGGACTGCGCAACAAAATCACGTTGGAAAACGCTTTCGCCTTGGCGAACCGCTGGGTCAGTTCAATCGAATTTTGTCCGCTGTCTTCGCTGTAGACTGCGATGGTGGCATTGGTCACTTCCAGCGTGGCGGCAAAGGGGAACAGTAAAACCTGCAAAATCACCGGCATAATCAGAATGGCCCGGGTTTGCGGATCCCGCAGCAGCGACTGCATCTCTTTGATGATCAACGTGATGAGACGATGAAACATAGACTCTCCTTAATCCAGTCGCCGCTGGGTTTTCCAGGCGGTCAGGCCAATGAAAAACACCGCTGAGGCAATCAGGAACAGCAGGTTAATCCACAGCACGGTGGCGATATTTCCCGCCAGAAACAGTGTTTGCAGCGTACTGACAAAGTAACGCGCCGGAATGATGTAGGTCACGGCACGAACGATCGCGGGCATGCTGTCGATTTCGAAGATAAATCCTGACAGCATCACCGAGGGCAAAAATGCCGCGTTGAGCGCCACCATGGCGGCGTTGAACTGATTGCGGGTCAGGGTGGAAATCAACAGTCCCATACCCAATGTGCTGGCGAGGAACAGGCTGCTGATCACAAACAGTACAATCAGCGATCCGCGATAGGGTACGCCGAGTACAAAAACGGAGACCACCATACAAAGCAGCATGGCAAACATGCCGAGCACGTAGTACGGCAACAATTTTGACAGGAGCAATTCGCTGCGGGTGACCTGGGTTGAGAGCAGGGCTTCCATGGTGCCACGCTCCCATTCGCGGGCGATCACCAGTGAGGTGAGAATCGCGCCAATGACCGTCATGATGATGGTGATCGCGCCGGGAATAATAAAATGCTGGCTGATGGCGGCCGGGTTGAACCAGTAGCGCAACTGCACGTCGATCAGCATCTGATCTTCCTGACCGCGATCGCTGGCACGCTGTTGCCGCCAGATTTGCCAGATACCTTCGCTGTAGCCCTGCACAAAATTGGCCGTGTTGGGTTCACTGCCGTCGGTGATCACCTGAATGGGGGATTTCACGTCGGGGCGCGCCAATTGCTGGGCAAAATCCGGCGGGATCACTATCAATCCGCGTATGCGCCCGGCCTGCATCATCTGGATCAGCGCCTGACGGTTATCGCTGATCGTCGGTTCGATATAGGGTGAGCCAGAAAAGGCATGCGCCAGATCGAGCGCTTCCTCACTCTGTTGCTCCAGCAGAATGCCGACACGCAGTTTGCTGGAATCAAGGTTAATGCCGTAGCCGAAAATGAACAGCAGCATCAGGGGAATGACGAAAGCAATCAGCCCACTGCTGGGATCGCGAAGTATCTGGTGGGTCTCTTTCAGACACAGTGCCCGCAGTCTGCGCCAGGAAAATCCGGTATTGCCATGCGGGGATTTGCCGGACACGATCGGTGCGCTCATTTCTGCTCCTTGTTATCCCATGCCTGAACCAGCTCGATAAAAGCCTGTTCCATTGAGGGATTCGGATTTTCGTCGCTGGCGATTTTCTGCTTCAAATCGTCAGGCGTTCCTGCCGCAATGATTTTACCGTGATAGACCAGCCCGATGCGGTCACAGTATTCGGCTTCATCCATAAAGTGGGTAGTGACCATCACTGTGACGCCTTTGTCGACCATGCCATTGATATGCAGCCAGAATTCCCGGCGGGTGAGGGGATCGACACCCGACGTGGGTTCATCGAGAAACAGAATATCCGGCTCATGCATCAGCGCACAGGCCAGTGCCAGACGCTGTTTAAAGCCGAGCGGCAGCGAGTCGGGCGCCTGGTTGAGGATCGGCGTAAAGTTAAACGCCTCAGTCATCTCATCGATCTTCTTACGCTGCGCCTTGCCGCTCAAACCGTAGACGCCGGAAAAAAACTTGAGGTTTTGTGCAACGGTCAAATTGCCATACAGCGAAAATTTCTGCGCCATATAACCCAGGTGCTGACGTGCTTTGCCAGAGCTGGTTTTAAGATCCATCCCCAGAACCAACGCCTTGCCTTCGGTTGGGATCAGCAGTCCGCACATCATTTTAAACGTCGTGGACTTGCCCGCGCCATTCGGCCCAAGCAGGCCAAAGATTTCGCCGCGCTGGACTTTGAAATCGACATGATCGGTAGCCGCGAAATCACCAAATTTCTTGGTCAATCCCTGCGCTTCAATCACTGTTTCCTGCGGATCAACTTCCACCAATGGCATAATTTTCGCCAGCGCCGATTCTTCATGTGGCCCGCCGCCGAGCAGGTCAATGAACGCATCTTCAAAACGCGGATCGGCTTCCTGCAATTCGCCATCGGATTGGTCGAGAGCGGCAAGAAGTTGCTGATGGTCTTCACCTTCGCGCAGGATCAGGCGCAGATATTTACCTTGAATAACGCCATCGGTGACCTGTGGCAGGCAGAGTGCGCGCTGCAATAAGGCGCGATTGCTACCGTGGCTGGCGGTCACCAGCACGGTTCGTCCGGCCATACGCTGAGTCAATTCTTGCGGCACGCCGCTATAAAGCAGCTTGCCTTCGTTGAGCAGCAGGACATCCCGACACTGTTCCGCTTCATCCAGATAGGAGGTGCTCCAGAGAATCAGCATGCCCTCATCGGCCAGTTCGTGGACCATGCGCCACAGTTCACGACGCGAAATAGGATCCACACCGACGCCGGGCTCATCAAGCAGCAACACTTTGGGCTGACCGACCAGCGTGCAGGCCAGACCGAGTTTCTGCTTCATGCCGCCGGAGAGTTTTCCCGCCAACCGATCGGTAAATCGGGTGAGATCGGTAAACGCCAGCAGTCGCTCGAACGTTTCCCGACGCAGATCCCCGGTCACCCCGCGTAAGTCGGCGTAAAGCGTCAGGTTTTCCATCACCGTCAGATCTTCATACAAACCAAATTTCTGTGGCATATAGCCGAGAATGGCGTGCAATTGGCGATCGTCGGCTATCGGATCCAGACCGACAACGCGCATGGTGCCTGCGCTTGGTTGCATCAATCCTGCCAGCATGCGCAGCAGCGTGGTTTTACCCGCGCCATCGGGGCCGACCAGTCCGGTCACCGCGCCGCTGCGAATTTGCGCAGTCAGGCTGGCGACAGCCGGGTGATCCAACCCTTTGAAGCTTTTCTCAAGCTGGTCCAGCTCGATGAGGTGTGGCTGTTCGCTCATGACACACCTGCTCAGGGTTGGGCAAAACGAAGGGTGACAGGCATTCCCTGACGCAGGTGATCATCGGCGTCGGTCACGATAATCCGCAGGCGATACACCAGATCGGTGCGCAGATCGGGTGTTTCGACACTTTTCGGCGTAAATTCGGCTGTCGGGGAAACAAACCCCACCGTTCCGTGATAAGGCTGGTCCGGTCGGCCATCGGTGAATATTTCCACCTTGCTGCCCGGTACGGCGTGTTGCAGATTGATCTCATTGATATAGGCGCGGATCCACACTGGTCTGGTGAGTGACAGGGTGAAAATCGTGCTGCTGGCGCTGACCATCGTGCCCGGTTCGACGGCGCGGGTCAGAACGGTCCCCTCTGATGGTGAAATCAGCGTGGTATCTTGCAGGTTCAGTTCGGCCTGGGCGAGAGAGGCTTGTGCCTGGGCCAGATTGGCTTTGGCCTGATCGATCTCTTGCGGGCGATTGCCGCTCTCGTATTGCGCCAGTTTGTCTTTCGCCGCTTGTACATTGGCGAGAGCCTGATTGCGTGATGTTCTGGCATCTTCCAGTGCATCGGCAGACGTGGACTTGCTGGCCCACAATCCGCGTTGGCGCTGGTAATAACTGTCTGCGTAAGCATACGCCGATTGCCGTTGCGCCAGTTCAGAGCGCACCTGGGCGATCTCTTCCTGACGGTAACCCGCCTGCAACAGATCGAGCTGGGCCTGACTGCTGGCTACGTTGGCTTTGGCCTGTTGCAGCGCGTTGAGATAAGGCGCGTCATCCAATTTACCGAGCAGTTGCCCGGCTTTGACCGCATCCCCTTCATCAACCGTCAGCGAGGCCAACCGGCCATCAACGCGGAAACCGAGATTAACCGTGCGGATATCGACGTTGCCATACAGCGTCAACGGTTGATCTTTCTCGCGTTGATAGTCATAGATGGCGTATGCGGCAGCGGCGACCAGCGCCAGAACCACCACGACAATAGCGATCTTTTTCTTGTTCATAACACTCCATGCCTGTTTCTAGCGGAGAGAATTAGCCCGCAGCCCGTTAAGAAGAAGTTCGATGTGTTCGGCCAGAACCTGACTGATCAATTGCGCCTCGTCATCGCCGATATTCTGCCAGTTGGCGCGCAGGCGAATGGTTTCCCGCGCCACGCGAAACGACAGCACTTCACCCATCAGCGCATGGGTATGAATAATGGTTTTCGTATCCTCAGCCTGCATGCCGCAGTAACCGGCCACCAGTTGCGTCATCATCGTATGCAGTGGCGCGATGACTTGTTGATGAATGACGGGGTAGGCATCGGTTGGGGAAAGTTGTTCACGGGACATGATCTTGCTGAGATTCAGCGTCTCTGCCTGCGTCATCAGATGGCTGAACTCCAGCAATCCGCGTCGCAAGAAGGTCATATAACGTTCAGGCGTTTGCTGTTCGGCAGGAGACGCCAGAAAATGCCCCACTTCGTCGGCCAGCGGACGGAAAGCCCGCTGGATAAAATCGGCAATCCATTGAGCGACGGCCAGATACAGCCCCTCTTTGGAGTGGAAATAGTAGGTGATCGCCGCGATATTTTGCCCGGCGCGCTGGGCGATGTCGCGGGTAGTCGCCGCCTGCAAGCCATTCTCACCGAAGACTTCAATGGCTGCGGTGATCAGTTGCTGCCGGGCCTGTTCCCCGCGGCTGGTCGTTGAAGACGCCGAATTAGTTGATGAAGCAGGATCAGATGGCGAAGCGGGATACATAACAGTACCACCAAGAAAGTTAATCAATCATATGATTAACTTTAGTGCTTCAGGCGAAAAACACAACCATTCTGTTCATATTTTCTGCAAGCAAGAGGAAGTGCATGAGGTTCATCACAGGATAATGACGGCAATTCATACCCTAAATGGTCGATCTTCCCGACATAATCCACAGCACCTATATAATATTTCACGCGAAGAGTGTGATCTCTGCTACACTCTTCGCCAATTGGTGCACTGCAGTTTGTGCCGATCCCTCGTGGTAATGCCTCATTTTGCCTCGTCTGATAATCCTCCCTGGAAACTGCACCGAACATAGTTGGGTTAGGGGGGATCTGGAGCTTTACTCTATATGTCATTTGATTCTCTCGGCTTGAGTGCCGACATCCTGCGTGCGGTTGAAGAACAGGGTTATCGTGATCCTACGCCTATTCAACGCCAGGCTATTCCGGTCGTTTTATCAGGCCGTGATTTGATGGCCAGCGCGCAGACCGGTACTGGTAAAACAGCCGGGTTTACATTGCCGTTGTTACAGTTACTGAGCAGTAACCCGCACCAGAGCAAAAGCAATCGCCGTAACGTCCGGGCTTTGATCCTGACGCCAACGCGCGAGCTGGCAGCACAAATTGGTGAAAACGTTGTGGCTTACAGCAGCCACCTCAAATTGCGTTCGCTGGTGGTATTTGGCGGCGTAAGCATTAACCCGCAGATGATGAAATTGCGCAGTGGCGTCGACATTCTGGTGGCAACACCGGGACGTTTGCTGGATCTGGAACATCAGAATGCAGTGGATCTTTCTCACGTAGAAATTCTGGTGCTCGATGAAGCTGACCGTATGTTGGATATGGGCTTCATTCATGACATTCGCCGCGTATTGGCGAAATTACCGGCTAAACGCCAGAATCTGCTGTTTTCCGCGACCTTCTCTGATGAGATTAAAGCGCTGGCGAACAAACTGCTGCACAATCCTGCGTCTGTTGAAGTGGCCCGTCGTAATACTGCGTCAGAGCAGATTGAACAAAGTGTTCATTTTGTTGATAAAAAACGCAAAAGAGAGCTGCTGTCACAGATGATCGGTGAAGGCGATTGGCAACAGGTGCTGGTATTCACCCGCACTAAGCACGGTGCCAACCATCTGGCCGAACAGTTGAATAAAGACGGCATCACTGCCGCCGCGATTCACGGCAATAAAAGTCAGGGTGCACGTACCCGCGCGCTGGCTGATTTCAAAGACGGTAAGATCCGCGTTCTGGTGGCTACCGATATCGCTGCGCGTGGTCTGGATATCGACCAGTTGCCGCACGTAGTGAACTATGAATTGCCGAATGTGCCGGAAGATTACGTACACCGTATTGGTCGTACAGGACGTGCCGAATCGACCGGGGAAGCGATCTCGCTGGTCTGTGTCGATGAGCACAAACTGCTGCGTGATATTGAGCGTTTACTGAAACGTGAGATTCCGCGCTTTGCACTTGACGGTTATGAACCCGATCCTTCGATCAAGGCTGAGCCGATCATCAATGGTCGTCAGGGTGGTCGCGGTGGTCAGGGTGGCGGTCAACGTTCGCCACAAGGCAACGGTTCCCGTGGCGCAAGTGCGCGTCCGGCCGGTGGCGGTGAAAACCGCGGCAGCAAACCTGCCCGCCCGCGTCAGGGTGCTTCTGAGGGCGCTCGTCGCGCCAGTGCGCCACGTCGTCCGGCTCGCAGTCAGTAATTCGCTCTACCCGTTGACGGGCTGCAAGCCACTTTTCTGGTGCTAAACAGTCAGTCCACCGGCATAAAAAAACCGACGTCAGGAAACTGGCGTCGGTTTTTTGTTGGCAACGTTTGATTTTCTACGACCGCATCAGGATTGGAGAGATGACGAAGCTGCTGTCGTCGCCGGTTGGACGATTGCAGAAGTGTGGAGCGCCGGATGGCACGCGCGGGGAGCCCGGGTTGTCGGCATTGCCATGACCCCGCCATACCCCGTATTATTGCGCGTCAATTTTAAAGGTAGCTGCATGCGCGTATTACTGGCCCCGATGGAGGGCGTACTGGACTCACTGGTACGTGAACTCCTCACCGACGTGAACGATTACGATCTCTGTATCACCGAATTTTTGCGCGTGGTCGATCAACTGTTGCCAGCAAAATCCTTCTATCGTTTATGCCCCGAATTGCGTAACGCCAGCCGTACCCCGTCTGGCACGCTGGTGCGCATTCAATTATTGGGGCAGCACCCGCAATGGCTGGCTGAAAATGCCGCCAGAGCCGTGGATCTCGGGTCATATGGCGTCGATTTGAACTGCGGTTGCCCCTCCAAACTGGTCAATGGCAGCGGCGGCGGAGCGACATTGCTGAAAGATCCCGAATTGATTTATCAGGGCGCGAAAGCAATGCGTGCTGCGGTTCCAGCGGACTTGCCGGTGACGGTAAAAGTGCGGTTGGGCTGGGATTCCCTGGACCACGCCTTTGAAATTGCCGATGCGGTACAGCAGGCGGGGGCGACCGAACTGGCGGTCCATGGTCGTACCAAAGAAGACGGTTATAAAGCGGAACGGATCAACTGGCCGGCGATCGCTGAAATCCGCCAGCGACTGACTATTCCGGTGATCGCCAACGGTGAGATTTGGGATTACGCCAGTGCGCAAGAGTGCATGAACGTCACAGGATGTGACGCCGTGATGTTGGGACGTGGCGCGCTGAACATACCGAATTTAAGCCGCGTAGTGAAATACAATGAGCCGCGCATGCCGTGGCCAGATGTGGTCACGCTGCTGCAAAAGTACGTACATCTGGAAAAGCAGGGCGACACCGGGCTTTATCACGTGGCGCGGATTAAACAATGGTTGGGTTATCTGCGCAAAGAGTATGCCGAAGCGACAGAATTGTTCGGCGAGATTCGTGCATTGAATAAGTCGCGGGATATCTCGGCAGCTATTGATAAGGTAAATCCCTAACCACCCAGTCATTCAAGTGAGAGACTTCACCAAACAAGCTGCATCTTAAACATCATCAGCCTTATTCATCCATAATTGGCCGACAGACTTTGTCACAAATAGCCGTTAATAATCCGAGTGCTAAGTTTATAACGGTATCTTATAATTCGGCGGCGCACATCCTATACGTTACAGAGTAATACATGTGAAAATCCGTCTTTTGGTAGTAAGCCTGCTCGCGTTGAACGCAGGTATGATCGCTACATCCAATGCCGTTGCCAGCGACAATGCGGCCATTGCGGGTAAAATTGCCCCGCTGGAGATTGCCTCCGGAAGTGCCATGGTGGTGGACATGCAAAACCACAAAGTAATTTATTCGCGTAATCCTGATGAAGTTGTTCCTATTGCGTCGATCACCAAATTGATGACAGCAATGGTCACGCTGGATGCGAAACAATCGCTCAATGAAATCATTTCAGTGGATATCCATAACACCAAAGAGATGCGCGGTGTCTATTCTCGGGTTCGGCTGAACAGTGAAATAAGTCGCAGGAATATGTTGCTGTTGGCTCTGATGTCCTCTGAAAACCGTGCGGCTGCCAGCCTGGCGCACCATTATCCCGGTGGCTATGGCGCATTTATTAATGCGATGAATGCCAAGGCAAAATCTTTGGGTATGACGCATACGCGTTATGTTGAACCGACCGGATTGTCGATTAACAATGTCTCTACGGCGCGCGATCTCACCAAATTGCTGATGGCAACCAGGAATTATCCACTGATCAGTGAGCTCAGTACCACTACAGAAACCACCGCCATTTTTAAGAATCCGTCTTACAGTTTGCCATTTCGCAATACCAACCATTTAATCAGTAATGCCAGTTGGAAAATCCAACTGACCAAAACCGGTTTTACCAATCAGGCCGGGCATTGTCTGGCGATGAGGACGGTGATCGCCAATCGTCCGGTGACGCTGGTGGTGCTGGATGCGTTCGGGAAATATACCCATTTTGCAGATGCAAACCGCTTGCGGAGTTGGATGGAGACAGGGAGAGCGCCAGCGGTACCACAGGTAGCGAAACTGTATCGTAAGCAGAAAGATCAGCAGACAGGCCAACCGACACTCGCGCAGGCAACTGAAACCGATTGAGAATGGAATAGGTATCCGGCGAGTGATAAAACTTGTCGGGTACCGTCGTCGTTCCAAAGACGTGTCATACAGCCGACAAGGCCGAAAATCCCCAGGAGCATAGATGACTATGTGACTGGGGTTTGAGGCCGCAGTCAACGCATCTGCGGCTTGAAGTATGACGGGTAATCAGAAAATCAGCTTAAACACGCCAGTAATCGTCAGTAACCCGACGATAAAAATGATCGCGATAATCCACAAGAATATTCTCATATTTTCTCCTTAAGTCCACCAAAATCACGAATAAGCATCTGCTAAGCTGATGATATCCTTATCCCAGTATAGACGGCGTTGGGTGGTTTGCTCGTCGGATTTTGGAGTTCAGGGAAATCTACTGACCGTCGATTTTCCAGACGAAAACGTTGTTTTTGCGTTTAATGACCTAAATCTGCATCACCAATTCTGTCGTCCGACGGGCATCGCGACCGTCGCATAACGGCGTTGATCCACGTTGAATCGCCTGCGCAAAATCGTTGAGTACCGCTTCGTGGCGGGAGGTGTCCGTGACCACCGCACTACGCGCGCCGTCATCCGGGGCGGCTTCTACCACACTCGCCGGGTTATCGATTCCTGCAATATCCCATTGGGTAATTCGGTCATCGGTTACCGTAAAGGTGCCTTTTTCACAGGTCACTTCCAGCCTGGCCGCATAGCCTGGGCGTGCGCACGTGGAGGCAACGATCGTTCCGATCATGCCATCTGAATGGCGCAGCAGGGCAGCGCCATGATCTTCGGCTTCCATGCGATGGGCAAACGTAGCCAGTTCGCTGGTTACGCGTTCAGGCATACCAAACAGCCAGATATAGTTATCGATGTTATGTGAACCTTGCTGAATAAAAACGCCGCCACCATCAATGGCATAGCCACCACGGTAATCGGCACTGTCGTAATAGGCTTGATCGCGCCAGAAGCGGCAAGAGAGATCGGCAGAATAGCGTTTTCCCAGCGCACCACTATCGAGGATTTTTTTCAACGCGACATTATCAGGATTGGTGCGACGCTGGTAGGCGACGGCCAGCACAACGCCCGCGTCTTCTGCGCTGGCAATCATTTGGTCACAGGCGGTGAGAGAAATATCCAGCGGTTTCTCAACCAGAATATGTTTTCCCAGTTTCGCTGCTTCAATGGCACTCAGATGATGTAATCCGTTTGGGGTGGTGATAATAACCGCATCAAAAGCCCGATCAACGTCAGACAGGCTGTTCCAGCACGGTAAATCGGGTGCCGATTGTGGTGTGCGGCCACTGCGCGAGATACATCCCACAACGACGGATCCTGCGATGTTTTTGATGGCGCGGATATAGGTATTGCTGATATTACCGCTGCCTACGATGATATATTTCATTTTTTTCCCTTAGAGCCTATCCAACTGAATCTGGTTAATTTATCACCCGCTGTTTATAGGTGACCAGTGGTATTTGCTCATTTTTAAGCGTTTTTTCATAGAGATATCAACGGACAACCCCTGCGTCACCGGATTAACCATCCAGAGCTATACTTGGAGGTAAGGTCGCAGGCTGGCGCTGGCCTCCGGTTCGGCGTTGCGCACTACTTCTATCATTGCCGGGTGCGGCCTACGGCAGGTAAGGAAGGTGACGTATGGTCAATCACGTTTGGGGTCTTCTGGCCCATCCCGGACCGGAACTGAAACAAATCCAGAGCGAACGGGAAACCGTCTCGCATGTCTATTTCCACCACGTATTGGTGATGGCTGCCATTCCGGTGATCTGTTCGTTTATCGGCACGACCCAGGTGGGGTGGAACTTTGGCGATGGCAATTATCTTCCCATCTCACTCTTGACCGCCGCGTGGATTGCCGTGGTGTTCTATTTGGTGATGCTCGCTGCGGTCGCCGTAATGGGACGGGTGATTTATACCCTGGCGCGGCGCTATGACAGCCGTCCCGACGTCAAAACCTGTATTGTTTTCGCTGGTTACGTCGCTACCCCCATGTTTCTCAGCGGCTTCGTGGCGCTCTATCCGCTGGTGTGGCTATGTTTGTTCGTCGGCGTAATCGGGTTGTTTTACAGCGGTTATCTGCTCTATCTGGGGATCCCGAATTTTCTGGGAATCGATCGGCGGGAAGGTTTTCTCTTCTCAGGATCGACGCTGGCAATTGGGGTACTGGTCCTTGAACTGGTTCTG
Source organism: Edaphovirga cremea (assembly GCF_003332275.1). GTDB lineage: Bacteria > Pseudomonadota > Gammaproteobacteria > Enterobacterales > Enterobacteriaceae > Edaphovirga > Edaphovirga cremea. The sequence continues at coordinate 483,033 of NZ_QOVA01000001.1, forward strand.
GCGCTAGCGGTCTTTATGTGGGGATACGGTATCCGGTTATTTTGAATGGTCTAAAAAACTCCTCGTGACCTCACGTTCGCGGGGAGTTTTTTCATTGCCCGCAACCTGAAGCATGCGACAATCCGTGTTCACTGACAGCCACTCCTGAACCAGATAGGGAAATGCGCATGAGCGAGCATTTTGTAGGGAAATATGAAGTTGAGCTTAAATTCCGCGTTGCCGACATTGATGTGCTCAGGCAGCGGGTCATTGCCCTTGGTGGTCAAGAGTTCGTCGCGGAAAATCAGGAACACGATACCTATTTTGAGTGCGCTACGTCGCTTGAGCAGCAGAACATCAGCATGCTGGTACGCGATATGTCGCCTTCCGGCATTAAATTATGGATCGTCAAAGGTCCAGGGAATGATCGGTGCGAGGCGGTGAATATTACCTCCGTTGAGAAAACCATCAACATGCTCAATACGTTGGGTTATCGCAGGGCGTTCACTCTGGAAAAACTACGCAGTATCTATTTTATTGAGCAATTTCATATCACCCTCGATCGGGTGAGTGGCATTGGCGAGTTTGCTGAAATCGCCATCATGACCGACGACCAGGCGCAATTGGCGACGCTAAGAATCCAATGCCAGGATCTGGCAGAACGACTGGGGCTGGCCGCATGCGACAATGAAACCCGCTCATACCGTCAGTTGCTGGGGCATTGAGGTGGATCTCAATGCTGATAGAGCGTCTTGAGGATATCGCCCTGCAATAAACGGTCGCGCCACCAGAGTGCGGCTTTGCCATTTTTAACATCGTCATGACCAAGGTACGCCATGATGACCGGTTGATGTGACGCGACTTTTTTGATAACCAACTGACCCTGATCGATATAGGGCTGCGCCAGATGCCGCGGCAAATAACCGCATACCAAACCCGATAATTGTGCCTGCAACTTACTGTTGAAATCAAAAACCACCAGCACATCCTGTTCATCAGGAATCTGCACATTGCGCGGCGACGCCACGCGCGATGTATCGCGGACTACCACACCACGGTGCGGTTGGATATGGTGTTTTTCCAGGGGTTCAGGAAAAGACGCCAGCGGGTGATCGGGAGAAACAACAAAGACAGTTTCAAAGCTGCCCAATACATGAAAGGTATAACCTGAAACAACCGGGGGTTCAGTGATGGCACCCAGAATAATATCGGCACAGCCACGGGTAAGTGATTCCCACGAACCACCAAGAGTTTGGTGAATAAACGTTAATTGCGTGTGGTGATGTTCCTGATAAAACTCGTCAATCAGGGGGATCAGGCAATTAAAGGGGACGGAACCGTCAAGCGCCACGGTAATTTCATTCTCCCAGCCAGAGATTAATTGTGCTGCCTGTTTTTCCAGTCGTCGTGTGGCCTGGAGAATCATTCTACTTTTCTCAAGTATTAATTCACCGGCATCAGTAAATTTGGCGCGATGACCCGAACGATCCAATAACGTAATACCCAGTTCGACTTCCAGTTTTTGTACCATATAGCTGAGGGCAGCCGGTGTTTTATGCAGGGTCGCAGCGGCGGCAGCCAGTGATCCATAATTCGCCAAAGCATCAAGAATAATTAATGTATCCAAATTGATTTTCATCGTCTAGCGCACCGAGTCAGATAGAAAAACTTAACGAGTCATTAAAAAATACTAGCTATCTTTTGGCTGATGCGCTCTTTACGATGGCATTTCCCCACTCTTTTTCCTGCGAAAAGTGGCTAACTTTTGGAGCTAATATCATGTCTATTAAAGAATTGATTGACCCCAATAACTCGGTGCTTATTTTTATCGATCACCAACCGCAAATGTCTTTCGGCGTTGCCAATATAGATCGTCAACAGTTAAAAAATAACACCGTAGCCTTGGCGAAAGCAGGAAAGATTTTTAATGTTCCCACCATTTTTACCTCTGTGGAAACGGAAAGTTTCAGCGGCTATATCTGGCCGGAGTTATTGGCGGTTCATCCTGAAATTACCCCGATCGAACGAACGTCGATGAACTCCTGGGAGGATGAAAAATTCGTCAGTGCGGTAAAAGCCACTGGTCGCAAGAAATTGATCATCGCCGCGTTATGGACCGAAGTGTGCCTGACTTTTCCCGCACTGATGGCGCTGAACGAAGGGTTCGAAGTATATGCCGTGACTGATGCGTCCGGTGGAACCTCAGTCGATGCGCATGAACGGGCAATCGATCGCATCGTTCAGGCGGGCGCTGTGCCGGTCACCTGGCAGCAGGTTTTACTCGAATATCAACGGGACTGGGCGCGTAAAGAGTCCTACGACGCGGTAATGGCGCTGGTCCGTGAGCATAGTGGCGCTTATGGTATGGGCGTCGATTATGCTTACACGATGGTACATAAAGCCCCACAGCGCTAAGCGTTGCTACTTCCCACGGCTTCTGCGCCTGCTCCAGGCGCGAAGTTGTGGGTGAAACCTTTTAAACGAATCGCTAAGGCAAATCCCTATGGCCAATCCGCAGTATGTCACGCTGGTGATAACCCATACCTTGCGGCCAAATCAGCAGCAGGCATATGAACAGTGGTTACAACGCATCGTGCCTATCGCGGAACAGTTCGAGGGGCATCTGGGAGCGAACGTGATCCGTCCCGTTGACGGCGGTGATACATACACCATCTTGATTAGGTTCGATAATCTCGACAATCTGTATCGCTGGACGCACTCCCCCGAACGCAAGGCGCTGATGGAAGAGGTCGCGGATCTGCTGGCCGGGGAAGATCGTCTCGACATCCAGATGGGAAGCCAGTTCTGGTTTACCCCGGCACAAAAGGGCGTTCGCCGCCCTGCGCAGTGGAAGCAATTTCTGATCACCTTGGCCGTTATCTTTCCCTCAACCCTTCTGGTGCCCTGGTTCTGGCGGCAGCTTTTGCCACAACTGAGAGGCACGCTGCCCGGGCATTTACTCAACGACGCCACCGTGGTTGCGTTGGTGGTTTATCTGTGGATGCCGTTGCTGACGCGCGTGCTGGCCGGATGGTTGAAACGCTGATCTTACTCTACAAGGCGAATGTTTATGTCTACCTATGCATCACTGATTCTGACCAATGGAAAATTTCATACTCTGGATAGTGAACAGCCGCTGGCTGAGGCGGTGGCAATCAAAGACGGTAAACTTCTGGCGGTGGGCAGTACCGCCGAGGTCATGACGCACGCCAATGAGCAGACGGAACTGATCGATCTCAACGATCATACTGTTATTCCCGGTTTGAACGACTCCCACCTGCACCTGATTCGTGGTGGCCTGAATTATAACCTTGAGCTGCGTTGGGAAGGGGTTCCGTCACTGGCCGATGCATTGCGGATGTTGAAAGATCAGGCCGACAGAACGCCGCACCCGCAGTGGGTCAGGGTGGTGGGCGGCTGGTCTGAATTCCAGTTTGCTGAACGCAGGATGCCAACGCTGGACGAGATCAACGCGGTCTCGCCTGATGTCCCGGTATTTGTGCTGCATCTCTATGACCGTGCCTTGCTCAACCGCGCAGCGCTGAAGGTGGTGGGATACACCAAAGACACGCCGAATCCCCCGGGAGGCGAGATACAGCGCGACAAAAACGGTAATCCCACCGGCATGCTGATCGCCAAACCGAACGCGATGATTCTCTATTCGACGCTGGCAAAAGGGCCTTCTTTGCCTTTTGAGGAGCAGGTGAACTCTACGCGGCAGTTCATGCGCGAACTCAACCGGCTTGGGGTGACCAGCGCGATTGATGCAGGGGGTGGATTTCAGAATTACCCACAGGATTACCAGATTATCGACGAGCTTCATCGGGCCAAACAACTGACGATCCGCATCGCCTACAATCTCTTTACCCAGCGACCCAAGCAGGAGTTTGAGGATTTCTCTACCTGGACGGATATGCTGTCGCCCGGGCAGGGCAGCGATTTTTACCGACATAATGGTGCCGGGGAAATGCTGGTGTTTTCCGCCGCCGATTTCGAGGATTTTTTGCAGCCACGGCCCGATCTGCCGCCGGGGATGGAGGACGAACTCGAGCGGGTGGTGCGTCATCTGGTCGAGCACCGCTGGCCGTTCCGCCTGCATGCCACGTATGACGAATCGATCGGTCGGATGCTGGATGTCTTTGAAAAAGTGAATCGCGACATTCCGTTTAATGGTCTGCACTGGTTTTTCGATCACGCAGAAACCATTACCGAGCGCAATATCGAGCGGGTCAAAGCATTGGGGGGTGGCATTGCCGTTCAGCACCGCATGGCGTTTCAGGGGGAATACTTCGTCGAACGTTATGGTCAGGAGGCGGTCAGCCATACGCCACCGGTGGCTAAAATGCTTGAGTATGGTTTACCGGTAGGATTGGGTACCGACGCCACGCGTGTCGCCAGCTACAATCCGTGGACGGCGCTCTATTGGCTGGTTTCAGGCCGCACCGTCGGCGGCTTGCAGATGTACAGCGAGAATAATCGCCTTTCGCGCGATATTGCCCTGGAGTTGTGGACCGCAGGCAGCGCCTGGTTTTCCACCGAGCAAGGTAAGAAAGGGCGGATTAAAGTCGGGCAGTTGGCCGATCTGGTGGTGCTGTCAAAGGACTACTTCAGCGTGCAGGAAGAGGAGATCAAGGGCATCGAGTCAGTGATAACCGTGGTGGATGGCAAAGTGGTGTATGCCACCGCCCGGTTTTCACCTTACTCACCGCCGGCATTGCCGATTTTGCCAGACTGGTCTCCGGTGAAAAGCGTGCCGGGGCATTTCCGTCCAGCGCCTCCGGCAGAGCAAGGGTTTGGCGCGGTGGCGCAGAGGCATCAGTGCCGCGGATCCTGTCTGGTACATTTGCATCAGCACGATACCGCCCGCCGATCGTCCGTGCCGGTATCTGACGATCGCGCGTTCTGGGGCGCATTGGGTTGTTCCTGTTTTGCCTTCTGATTACCTGTTTATGTTGATCAATGCCGCTACGATAAGTAGCGGCAATTCAATCACTACGTCAATCAACCCCAGTTTTTACGCTTCGAGGTTTTGCCAATCCCTGGATTGAAGCTGTTGGTGGGGTCGGCGCGCTGGTAAAAGTTTTTCAAATCAGGTTTCGCCAGATAGAGGTGACCGACATTGTGTTCGGCTGGGTATTCCGCCCCTTTGGCATCGAGAATTTCCAGCATCTTCATTTTAAGCGCCTTACTGTCCACCCCTTTTTTGACGATATAATCCTGATGGAAGACATGGCACATGAAGTGGCCGTAATACAGTTTGGCAACCAGATCGCGGTTAATCTCTTCCGGCAGCGTTTCAAACCATTGCTCATCATTGCGGCGCAAGGCGATGTCGAGCGCCAGAATATCCTCAACCTCTTTTTCATGCACGGCGTGATAACGCACGGCAGCACCGGCAGCGGCAAAGCGATGCAAAAAGGCTTTTTTGCCCTCGTCTTCGCTACAGGTGAAAAAGCTGCCTTCATGTTGACCAAAGAAATCACTGAGAAAAGTGGCGGCTTCACTGACACCCGGTCCGGCCATTTTTAACAGCAAGTGGTGCTCGTAACGATCCCGGTACTGTTTCATTCGTGCGGGCAGGTGACTGGGCAGCAAACGACTCAACCCCTGCATTACCCGGTCGCTGAAATTATGCGGCATAAAGGGTACGCGATTCACGCAGGCGTCGGCTTTTCCTTTGGCGGTAAACAGCGAGGGCATTTTGTCGGTGCCCAGGGAATTGATCATCAGGAAGGTGTCTTTGCCATACACTTCGGCGATGTCAAAAATATCGCGGTGCATGTATTCACCCGCCACCGGCAGCGAGTCGAATTCACTGAGAATATGGCGGCGCAGCGCGGTCAGTACGTCTGTCTCATTGGTGCCGATGTAAAAAACTTTCTGATCGGTTTCCACTGGGAAGGTGTCCAGCCGCACAGCGAAAACCGCCAGTTTTCCGGCGCATCCCGAGGCTTCAAACAGCCGTCTTTTGTCGGCGTTGAAGCGCGATGGCGTATTGGCATGAATGTCGCGCACCCGCTCAGCGTACTCATGGTCAGATGCCTGCCGCTGATCGTTGATCACCTCTTTTGGGAGGAAATCGCCTTTCTGTAACCGGGTGAGAATCTCTTCAGGCGTGTCGCCCAAAGTGATCCCCAAATGGTTGATTAATTGCAATTCGCCGGAGGCATCGATCTGCGCATACAACGCCATTTCGGTATAGGCCGGGCCACGTTTTACCAACGATCCGCCGGAGTTATTACAAATCCCGCCAATCACGGATGCGCCGATACAGGAAGAACCGATGACCGAATGCGGTTCACGTCCGTAAGGCTTGAGAATTTTCTCGAGTTGATTGAGCGTACTGCCGGGGAATCCAAGGACTTGTTTACCGCCGTTCAATACCTGAACCTGATCGAGTTTCAGCGTACTGACAATCACAATATCGCGGTCATAATCGAGCCCGCTTGGGGTCGAACCCTCGGTCAATCCGGTATTGGCCGCCTGCATGATAACGATTTTATCGGTCGCCACGCAAGCTTGCAGGATTTGCCACTGTTGCAGCAACGTTTGCGGGAATACCACCGCCAGCGCCTTGCCTTCACCGGAACGGAAGCCTTTGCGGTAACGCTCGGTATTGCGGTCACCCGTCAGTACGTTATGGCTGCCCACGATGTCCCGCAAACGTGCCAGGAATGCGGGATTATTCTTTACCTCAGTATGACTCATAGTGTCTCCCTACCGTCATTTGAACTTTATGCTCGTCAATTTTTCACGCTGTCGCCAACGCACCCGCAACTCGAATTATTTGCATATAAGCATAGGTCTGATTCGTATGACGACCAGTAAAATTATTGCTGTGGCTGCATAAGTGCCTATGTTCAATTAAGGATGGGGTAATGCAATGCCAATAACGGACGATTGATTGTTATCAATGCAGTGATAAGAGTAATATTGCCAATATGTTGGTTGTACAGGGAGAAAATAAATATAAAATTTCTTATCCCTGTGCTCATGAGAGTTTTTGAGGGCGATTATGGACACCATAGAGGCAATTAAACAACGCCGGGCAAGCAGGGCATTTGATTCTGATTTTACAATGAGTTTGCAAGACAAGAAAAATCTCCTTGATATCGCGATGAAAAATACACCCAGCGCATTCAACCTTCAACCATGGCGGCCTTTTTTAATTGAGAGTAAGCAACAGCGTGAATTAATCGGTGATGCAGTATGGGATCCACAGCAGCGCCAGAATTTGGCTGAATCTTCATGGAATAAATCACGGATAATCGATTGTTCTATGCTGGTGGTTTTGTGTGGTGATTTTTCTTTTTGGAACAGGCATGTTGATGAAATATGGCAAGATGCTTCAAAATCTGCCAGGGATTTCATTACGCCAATAATTGATGTGTATTATCAGGGCAATAACGAAAGCCAACGCGACGAAATTATGCGTAGCTGTGGGATGTTTGCACAAAATTTAATGCTTGCCGCCAAATCACAAGGATTGGACTCCTGTCCGATGGATGGATTCAACTACGCAAGTGTAAAAGAAATTATTAATGCGCCTCCTGATTACGTAATTACACTGGTTATTTGCCTGGGCAAATCAACAACATCACCTTTTCCTAAAATCGGCAAAAGAGAATTTGATGATATTGTGCACATTAATTGATATTAAATGACAGAGAGCCAATGATATTTCCCCATCCACGATTGAATGGGGAAATAAACAGGTGAAAGTTATTTTATCTTTCGTTGACGATGCAGCAGTAAATACACCGCCGGGATTACCAGCATCGATAACAGCGGGGCGCTGATCATCCCGCCAATCATTGGTGCGGCAATGCGCTGCATCACTTCAGCACCGGTGCCGCCGCCCCACATAATCGGTAACAGCCCCGCCATGATGGTTGCGACGGTCATCACTTTCGGCCTGACGCGCAAAACGGCACCATGATGGATCGCCTCACAAAGTTGCTGTTCATCAAGCGGTTTCCCACCCGCCTGTTGCCTATCGACTGCCTGATTAAGATACAGCACCATAATAACGCCGAACTCGGCAGCGACTCCCGCCAGCGCGATAAATCCGACGGCGGCGGCCACCGACAGATTGTAGTTCAGCAGATAGATTAACCAGACGCCGCCGATCAGCGCGAAAGGCAGCGTCGCCATGATCAGCGCGGCATCACGCACCCGGTTGAAGGTGACGTAGAGCAGAATAAAAATGATCATCAGCGTAAACGGCAGCACTATTTTCAATTTGGCGCTGGCGCGTTCCAGATACTCGAATTGCCCTGACCAACTCAGCGACACGCCCTGCGGCAATACCACATTCTGTTCCACCACGAGCTGCATCTCTTCCACGGCGGATTTCAGGTCGCGCCCACGCAAGTCGACATAAATCCAGTCGGATAAACGGGCGTTCTCACTTTTCAGCATCGGGGGACCCTCACTGACTTTTATCTCGGCCAGAGCCGACAGCGGAACCTGTGCACCTGTGGCGGTCAGTACCGGCAAATCGCGCAGCGCCTGCACGCTGTCCCGTAATTCACGCGGATAACGAATGTTAATCGGGTAGCGTTGGCGTCCTTCAATGGTTTCACCAATGTTTTCGCCACCGACCAACGTTGAGACCAGCGACTGCAATTCGCTGACCGACACGCCGTAGCGCGCGGCTTCACGGCGATTGATATCAATATCGATATAGCGTCCGCCTTCCAGACGTTCAGCCAGGGCCGAGGTCACACCCGGAACGCGTTTGACCACCTGCTCAATCTGCTGCGCGACCTGTTCGATCTGCTGAATATTGCTGCCATTCACTTTGATGCCGACCGGACTTTTGATGCCGGTCGCCAGCATGTCGAGTCGGTTGCGGATCGGTGGGACCCAGACATTGGCAATCCCCGGCAGATTGACGGTGCGATCCAACTCGCTCACCAGTTTGTCCATGGTCATTCCCGGTCGCCACTGATCGCGGGTTTTGAAGCGGATGGTGGTTTCCAGCATGGTGAGCGGTGCGGGGTCAGTCGCACTTTCCGCACGGCCAGCTTTTCCGAAAACGCTGGCGACTTCGGGCACGGTTTTGATTAGCCGATCGGTTTGTTGCAGTAAACGTGCGGCCTCGCGGGCGGAAATTCCGGGCAGGGTCGACGGCATATAAAGCAGATCGCCTTCGTCCAACGCAGGCATGAATTCGCTGCCGAGGCGGGCCAGCGGATAGAGCGTCAGCAGCAGTAATACACCGCTGATGACCAGCGTCGTTTTTGGCCGGGCGAGTACCGCAGACAGAACCGGTTGATAGAGTTTGATCAGGCCGCGATTGAGCGGATTGGCATTTTCATCCGGGATTTTCCCGCGAATGAAATAACCCATCAGCACCGGTACCAGCGTGATGCCCAACCCGGCGGCAACGGCCATGGCGTAGGTTTTGGTGAATGCCAGCGGGGAAAACATCCGGCCTTCTTGTGCCTCAAGGGAAAATACCGGAATAAACGACAGCGTAATAATCAGCAAGCTGCAAAACAGCGCCGGACCGACTTCGGTGGCCGCCTGTTCTGAAATTCGCCAATAATCTGCCGACTTGGGTTGTTCGCCGGGATGAGTATGCCGCCACTGCTCAAGAACCTTATGCATATTCTCGATCATGACGATCGCCGCGTCGACCATCGCCCCGATAGCAATGGCGATGCCGCCGAGCGACATGATATTGGCATTTACCCCCTGATAATGCATGACGATAAACGCGCCAAGAATTCCCAGCGGCAGGGTGATGATCGCCACCAGCGCCGAGCGAAAGTGGAAGAGGAACAGCGCGCAGATCGCGGTCACGACCAAAAACTCTTCCAGCAATTTATGCGACAGGGTTTCGATGGCATTCTCGATCAGCGGTTGGCGATCGTAGACCGTCACAATCTCAACGCCAGCGGGCAGGGTTTTACCGATTTCGCTCAGCCGCACTTTCACCGCTTTCAGCGTATCCAGCGCATTCTTGCCCGACCGCATTACCACCACGCCACCCGCGACTTCGCCTTCGCCGTTGAGCTCCGCCACGCCACGACGCATTTCTGGACCAAACCGCACGCTGGCTACATCGGAAAGCAGTACGGGAATGCCGTTGTTTACGCTGACCACCACATTGTTGAAATCATCAATCTGTTTCAGGTAACCGGAGGTGCGCACCATGTATTCCGCTTCGCCCATTTCCATCAGCGAGCCGCCGCTCTCCTGATTGGCGCTTTGCAACGCGGTGACCAATTGCTGGTGGGTGATACCCCGTGCGCGCATGCGGATCGGGTCGACAATCACCTGATACTGACGGACCATCCCGCCAATGCTGGCGACCTCTGATACGTTGGGCACGGTTTTCAGATCGAAACGCAGCGTCCAGTCCTGTAGGGCACGCAACTGCTCAAGGCTATGTTTCCCGCTGTGATCCACCAATGCATATTCATAAATCCAGCCGACACCCGTGGCATCCGGCCCCAGCGATGCCTTGGCTTCAGCGGGCAGGGTAGATTGCACTTGGCTGAGGTACTCCAACACCCGCGAACGCGCCCAATAAGGATCGGTATCATCTTCAAACAGAATATAAACGTAAGCTTCACCGAACATCGAAAACCCGCGTACCGTTTTTGCACCGGGGACGGAAAGCATGGTGGTCGTCAGCGGATAGGTCACCTGATCTTCGATAACCTGCGGTGCTTTGCCGGGATAGGTTACGCGGATAATCACTTGCACATCAGACAGATCGGGCAGGGCATCCAGTGGCGCTTTTTGTAGCGACCAGATTCCCCAGGCGGCCATCATCAACGCTGCGAGTAGCACTAATAACCGGTTACGCAATGACCAGCGAATGACGGCGGCGATCATAAATCACCCCCATGCTGATGAGCGACGGGCGTAATCTCAGTGAGATGCGCACCGTCGTCTGTCAGGGTGAAATGAAAATCCACACGGCTACCCACACGTAATTCTGCCGGTAAACCGCTTTCTGGCAGGGAAAAATCCATGATCATCGCTGGCCATTTCAAGGCCGGGACGGGTTGATGATCGAGCGTTACCGATTGGGTTGAGATCGCCGTGATCACCCCTTGGGCGACATAGTCAGTGGATTTGTCAGCGGTTGCCTCTTCGGCACCTTCCGCGCCTAACTGTGGTAATGCGCTACGCAGGCTGGCTTCTGAATCAATCAGGAATTGGCCCGAGGTCACGACCTGCTGCCCCTCATTGAGACCTGACAGGATCTCCACCCAGCCGTCACGGGATTGCCCGGCCATGACTTTTTGTGGTGTGAAATGGCCTGCACCGTCAGCAAGCAAAACGCGGTTATGGCTGCCGGTCTGAATCAACGCCTCCTGTGGAATAGCCAGTACCGGGGCTGACTCTGGTTGATCCAATGCCAGATTCAGATACATGCCGGGGCGCAGCTTTTCGCCCGGGTTTTCAACGACTAACCGGGCTTTCAGGGTGCGGGTCGCGGCATCCACGTCCGGCAACAATTCACTGACTACGCCGTGAAACGTGTCGTCCGGCCAGCTTTCCGAGGTTGCAACGACTGCGCTGCCGGGACGAATCTGGCTGGCGGCAGATTGTGGGTAATCAATCACGATCCACACTTTTTGCAGGCTGGTCAGCTCAAACAGCGGTTGCGCCACCGTAACTTGTGCGCCTTCACGTATGCTCAATGCGCCGAGATAGCCGTCTTGTGGTGCCAGTAGATCGATGCGCGGCTGCGGTTGTCCGCTCTGTTCCACGCGGCGGATGGTGGACTCGGGCATAAATTGCAGGGCCAGCCGTTGGCGGGCAACGGCGGTCAGGGCGCGGTCCCCAAGCTGGCGCACTGCCAGATATTCCTGCTGGGCGGCGGTCCATTCGGGGATCCACAATGTTGCAAGGCGCTGGTCTTTTTTCACCTGCTGCTGGCTGGCCGCGACGTAGAGTTTTTCAATCAGGCCATTGGCGCGTGCGGCAACGGTACGCACGCTACGCTCGTCAGCCCCCACGGTAGCGTAGACATTCAGTGGCGCTGACAACGTGCGCTTTTGTACTTTTTCACTGCGCACGCCGAGGTTTTGCTGCTGACGGGCGCTGATTGTCACGCCGCCGTCATCGCTGGCTTCGTCGGCGTAGCGAGGTACCAACTGCATGTCCATGAACGGCGATTTTCCGGGCTTATCGAAACGCTCCCCCGGAACCATCGGATCGTACCAATAGAGCACCTGACGGTGATTTTCAGTCGAAGCGGCAGCGGGTTCAACGGTTGGCGAATGACTCTGCTTTCCGGCCAGATAACCGGCCACCAGGGCAATTAGCACGGCGGCTGAGATCAGGCTGATCTTGGCGATCGGTTTCATAACAGATTCTCCTGTGGGGTCAGGTAACGCAGCGCCGTCCATAACCGGGCGACGTCGCGCTCGGCGCTGCTGACGGCAAGCTGGCTCTCGAGCAGTCCACGACGGGCATCAAGGATCGAGGCCAGATCGCTTTTTCCTGCGCGGTACTGCGCCTGTAATACCTCAAGCCGCTGTTGTTGAAGGGGTAAGACTTCCGTTTTCTGCCGTTGCCATAGGGTTTGTGCCGCCTGATATTGCGCCAGCAGCGTGGAGAGCTGTGCCTGATGTTCGCGGAGCAACAGCGTTAACCGATCGTTGCTTTCCATTGCCCGCGACCGATCGGCGGCGTGATCTTTGTCCTGACGCGAAGCGGTAAACAGCGGGAGATCGACGGTAAACATGATGCCCGCCAGATCTTCATATTCATCGGCTCGCCGCCCGTAATAGACTTCAACGCCGACGTCTGGAATCGCAGCTATGGCGGATTGCGATGATTTTGCCTGCGCCACGTCAGCCTCGCGCCGGGCCTGAAGCACTTCCGGATGCAGCGTAATGGTATCAAACAGCGTTTTTTCATCGGCAGGGAGCCGTTCTATGTGCGGTAAAGGCCCCTGAATCTGACTGTTATCCACGCCGGTTAACTGGGTCAGGCGGGTTTTGGCCATTGACGCATCGCGCTCGGCTTCAGTTAGGCGATCTTGCATGGCGACCAGCGTCAGCCGGGCATCAAGTACCGATGCAGGCAAGGCACTGCCGCTCCCGACGCTGGCGCGTTGCACGGAGATTTGCCGCTGGCTTTCTGTCACCAGCGTATTGGTCTGTTGCACGGTTTTCTCGCTGAGTGCCAGTTCGATCCAGGCCTGTGCAACGTCGCGTTGCAAACGTGCGCGAATGGTTTGCTGGCTTGCGGCAGTCTGGCGTGATTCGGCTCGCAGCGTGTCGGCTTTGCGCTGTCGCTTATCGCTGCTGACATACTCCTGCATGATGCCGATACGCTGCATGGTCATCCCTTCGCGGGTAAAACGGCGACTGTTGTTACCCGAGACCGGCACGTTTTCGATGCCGAATTGCAGCTTGGGATCGGGGAGTTGAGTCGCAGCGTCAGCCATGTTTTCCAATGCATTGACCTGGTGCTTGCTGGCGGACAACTCGGCAGAGTAGCGTTCTGCGGCCGCCAATGCCTGCGGCAGTGAAAGCGGGGTTGCGATGGCTGTTGCTGGCAATATGGCCAGCAGCAACCACCACCTCGCCAATGGACGACGTGTTGTGTTGTTCATGATGGTCTCCGATCAGCGACTGGCTGGCGTCAGGGTCAGTAGTTGATAACCGGCATCGGTCTGCACAAAACTGAAATCCACCGCGGTACCGGTAGGGAGTTCATGTTGTGGTTGCGACGTTGGCAAGAGAAAGGTCATGGTCATCGGTGGCCAGTTAAGTTCAGGGATGGCCGGATGGGCGAGAGTTACGCGATCGGCTTGCCATTTTTTTATTACCCCCTGTGACTGAATCGCGGACGTATTTCCAGCCACGCTCATGCCATGAGGCATCGCATGATGCGAATGATCCATGGTGTGGGTATCGGCCAATAAATAAGGTGAGGAGAAAGCAAAAGTTATTATTAAGAAAGTCAGTAATGCACGCATGGAATAATCTCCACTACAGTCAATGTATCGATCCGTTATATGAAATCTGGCGGATGCAGCGCCGCGAATTTATTCATTGGAATAAACGGCAGAAATACCTGTTAATAGCTGAATGCGTCAGGCAACCGAAAACATTACGAATTGGTTGAACGGCGCTCAGTGACTGGCGTGGCTATTCTCGGAATCGGCAAAATTGTATTTCGGCAGGGGGGCCAACGATGGGGGGAGAGGCCCATGCTGCGCTACAGAGGGGTTCACTGACATCAACAGCAGCAAGCAACAGGCTGGTACTGGCAGGTAATGCGACCAGTGAAAGTGCACCGTTGTCATACTTAGAACTGTCAGGTACGCAGTGCTTTTCGCACAGCGGCGTCTGGCTTTGCAAGTGCTGCTCGCTTGACGCCTCCTGTATGTGCCCGGCATGCTGGCTGACCGTTGACTCAACCGAAGCGGGGAGATCGCAGTTGTGGCTGGCGAGAGCCAATTGGGCATTCAATAATAACCAGCACGCGGTAAACAGCAATGCGCAAGCACGCTTGCCAGGCAAGCGAAGCATATGCATTAACTGTGAGATTACCTTCCGTGCCGACATAATCATCCAAGTGATCGAATCTATTATTCAGCGAGTATATAAGTAAAAAGATGCAACTGAAAAGCAGTAATAAATAAAATTATCTGCACTGGCGTGGATGTTATTTTAAAGTTAATTTATTGCTGAGTATTTGCTGTTCTATGTCGGCGAGAATACGGCCTTTGTCAGGTCGTATAAAGAAATGAATACTTTTTTCTCTCTTTAGTTATTGGAGAAAGACTCCACTGATTAGGCTGTTGGCGCGTTGAGTTCGTCGTCCGGCCAGTATTTATAACCGTTAACCATCGCTTGAATCGCCAGACCATTTTCAGTCAGCGAATACACGCTCACTGCAGTTTTCAGACCCATTGAACGGGCGGTATTGCTGGCCAGCGAAGAGGCATCTGGGCTGACGACGCCATCCTTGCCATATTTAGCCGCTGCGCCCGCATCTCCTCCAATCACGATGCCATGGGCAATAAAGCTTTCAAGCGCTGCTCGGGTATGAAAGATCATGACGATCTGACCCTGTTTGAAGCCAATACTAAATCCGGCACCGGCCTGCGCCATTTTCATGTAAGTATATTTTCCACTCTGATTATCTTTTACGACGCCGTAACCATTGCCGAATCCCACCACCAGAATTTTATTGCTGGTATTGCTGAATACGGCATAACCTGCTGCGTGCTGAATCTCACTTCGGGTTTGTGGATATTGTTTGAACAGCGCGGTCAGGGCAGTATTGCGTTGCTCCTGAATAGTGTGTCTTTTTTGGTTATCTGTATTGCCTTTTGCACTGCAACCGGCCAGAAATCCCAGTGCAATCAAGATAATAAGACTCTGCTTTACTGTTATTGAAATGTGTTTTCTCGTTATTGGCATAATTGCGTTGTCACCTGTCTCATCCCGGCAAGTATTTGCCAGGTCATTCCCGATGGCTACGCTAGCATTTGCTCCAGAGGTGAAATGTAATATTTAGTGAGATATCGTTTCCCATATAAATTATATGGATACGTTTTATATCTTCATGTTTAAAACTAATTACTTCACCGCGTTATTTGTCATAAAAACGTCATTACTCTGCATTAGTCTCTTTGGGTAACAGACACATACGTTTCGTATCATTTGTTTACAATAAGGAGTTTTCCTCATGCAGAAGCATCTTTCACTGTTACCTCTCGCAGCATTGTCGGCAGTATTGTTTACCCCAACAGGTTTCGCACATGCGCAAAGCGACACAATTTCAGCCGAAGAGTTGACGCATCGTGCGGCGCGCGGTGACATCACAGAACCAGGTGGCGCGCGTCGTTTGAGTGGCGACCAGACTGCCGCGTTGAAAGCCTCACTGTCAGATAAAAGAGTCAAAAACGTGATTTTGCTGATTGGTGATGGCATGGGCGACTCTGAAATCACCTCCGCCCGTAACTATGCAGAAGGTGCTGGCGGTTATTTCAAAGGTATCGATGCGCTGCCGTTGACCGGTCAATATACCCACTATGCATTGGATAAAAAGAGCCACAAACCCGACTATGTGACGGATTCAGCAGCGTCAGCAACGGCCTGGACCACCGGGGTGAAAACGTACAACGGTGCGTTGGGGGTGGACGTCAACGGCAAGGATCAGCCGACTATCCTTGAGATCGCCAAAGCGGCAGGCAAAGCAACCGGCAACGTCTCTACGGCAGAATTGCAGGATGCGACACCCGCAGCATTGATTTCCCATGTCACCTCCCGCAAATGTTATGGCCCGGAGGAAACCAGCGAGAAATGTGTGGCCAATGCGCTTGAAAAGGGTGGGCGCGGCTCGATTACCGAGCAACTCTTGCAGGCTCGTGCGGATGTCACGCTAGGTGGCGGTGCCAAGTCATTCCAGCAGGTGGCAAAAGCGGGAGAATGGCAGGGTAAGTCACTGAAAGATCAGGCCATGGCTCAAGGCTATCAATGGGTAGACAACGTTGCGGGGCTGAAAGCCATCACGGTCGCCAATCAGGATAAACCGCTGCTGGGTCTATTCGCTGACGGTAACATGCCGGTTCGCTGGCAGGGGCCGAAAGCCAGTTACCACGGTAACATAGATAAACCGGTGGTCACGTGTGAAGTGAATCCAGAACGCACGGACAGTATTCCAACGCTGGCGGCAATGACGGAAAAAGCGATCGATCTGCTGAAAACCAATGAAAAGGGCTTCTTCCTGCAAGTTGAAGGGGCATCGATTGATAAGCAGGATCATGCGGCCAATCCGTGCGGCCAATTTGGTGAAACGGTTGATCTGGATGAAGCCGTGCAAAAAGCACTGGAGTTTGCCCGTGCCGATGGCAATACGCTGGTGATTGTTACCGCCGACCATGCCCATTCCAGCCAGATTATTGCTACCGATGCCAAAGCTCCCGGTTTGACACAGTCACTGAATACCAAAGACGGAGCGGTGATGACCATCAGCTACGGTAATTCGGAAGAGGATTCCCAAGGTCATACCGGTACCCAGTTACGCGTCGCCGCTTACGGCCCAGGTGCGGCCAATGTGGTGGGACTGACCGATCAGACCGATCTGTTCTTCACGATGCGTGATGCGATGGGTCTCAAGTAATTGATCTCCAAACGGGAGCGGTGTTGCTGCTCCCGTTATTTTTTCCCTTCATTGATATTCTCAATCCCTTTACGCTACTCATGCGATTTACACTACTAATGCGATTTACACTACAAACGTTATTTTGCCGGTATAAATGCCGGGCGCAGCAACGCTTGCTGGCCACCGGCAATACGATCGGCTGACGAGGTCATAATGTCGTAGGGCGCACCCAGCTCAATGGCGCTGACGGTTTCCAATCGCTGAACCTGTTCAGGCGTGAGTTTTACATCAAGGGCGGTGAGTGTTTCATCGAACTGTGCGCGGGTGCGTGAGCCAAGGATCGGTATCAATGCGGTGGATGACTTCTGTGCTTTCTCAAGCAACCAGGCGATCGCTACGTGTCCCGGTGCAACCCTAAGTTCCCCTGCAATTGCCAGAACTGCATCCAGAATCGCTGTTTCCTGCTCACTCTTTTCAGTGCGTACCAGCACGCCACCCAGTCCGGTGAGGCGTCCTGCGGTATTTCCGCCCCGGTATTTACCTGTCAGTAACCCACCGCCCAACGGTGACCATAATGCAGCACCCAATCCCAGCGCTTCGGCCATGGGCAGCAACTCACGATCGGCGCTTCGCTCAGCCAGACTGTATTCGAGCTGGATACCAATCAGCGGTGCCCAACCACGTAGTTCGGCCAAAACATCGGCCCGGGCAATGCGCCATGCGGGAAAGTTGGAGAGTCCGGCATAAAGAATTTTGCCTGAACGCACCAGATCGTCGAAAGCTCGCAGGATCTCTTCCATGGGCGTTGCACCGTCGCTGGCATGCGCCCAATAGAGGTCGATACGGTCGGTTTTAAGCCGCTTCAAACTGGCCTCCACCGCCTGAATCATGCTCTTGCGGCTATTGCCGCTACGGGATATGCCTGCATCTGCAGTAACGCCCAAGGTATATTTTGTTGCCAATACAAAGTGATCGCGATCGGCTGCAATCAAATCGCCCACGATCTCTTCGGATTGGCCAACCTGATAACCATTGGCTGTATCAATGAAATTTCCACCCGCATTGGCGTAAGCATCAAAGACAGTTTTTGCCTCGGTGGGCTCGGATCCATAACCCCAACCCGTACCAAAATTCCCTGTCCCCAGCGCAAGTTGAGATACGCGTAAACCTGTCCGACGTCCAAAATTCATGTAATTCATGTTTTTTACTCCAGCAAAAGAGGTGAGGTGCAACTGGACGTCGTGATCGACGTCGTTATATGATGGTCATCATAATTAAATTATATGGCGATCATCTTATAAAGAGTCAAGCATGAAAATGCAGTCCAGAAAAGGAACGTGACGCATGAAAGTTAACAGAGAACAAGCCGCAGCCAATCGCGAAAGAGTGCTGGATACCGCGGCGCGACTTTTCAGGGAAAGGGGTTTCGATGGTATCGGCGTGGCCGAGTTGATGAAGAATGCCGGACTGACCCACGGCGGTTTCTACGCCAATTTCTCTTCAAAAGAGGATCTGATTGCGCAGGCGAGTGCACGGATATTGGAACGCAACGCTGATTATTGGCGATCGCTGGCTCAAACCGGTGGCGATAAATCACTGCGCGAGATCAGCGCCGATTACCTGCGGGGATCCTTTGAAAGTGGAGTGGGGACGGGATGTCTGCTGGCTGCCCTGGGTGCGGAGTCGGCGCGTCAGGGGGAAAGTGTCCGGCAGGTGATCGCCTCGGGTGTGAACGAAGTTTTGTCTGCTGCTACGCAGAGCATGCCGGGTGAGACCGAGAAACAGCGACGCCATCAGGCGATGGTGACCTACGCCGCCACGATAGGTGCGCTGGTTCTTGCTCGTGCCACAGACGACGCCTCACTGGCTGAAGAGATTTTCCAGGCAGTCGCCAATGCCATGCCAGAATCGGATAAATAATAACCATATTAATTGAGTGGTTATTGTTCTATAGTCATATCTCGGAGATTATAAATCCTTGGTAAATGACTATGCGCAGAGCATTAATGGCAAGCCTGTTATGTTTTTTTGCCTTGTTTTTCACCGCCGATGCCCTCGCGAAAGCGGGAACAATGAGTGATGAGCAGGTAAAACAGCAGATTATCAAAGAGTCCATAAGCGCCTATCCGGGCAATTGTCCTTGCCCATTCAACTCGGCGCGCAACGGCAGTCGCTGCGGAAAGCGTAGTGCCTGGAGCCGCGAGGGCGGGTATGCACCGATTTGCTACGCCGATGAAATCAGCGATCAAATGATTGCGGATTGGCGCAGAAACCGGGGCGCATCCTGAGTTACCCTGCTTTCCGATTCAGCGCTGAGATGTATTCCGTTCCTCAGTGCTGAATGTTCAGCCTCGTCATTTCTGATGCAATTTCAGCCAGATTCCCCACACCGCAAGATAATAAGCTGCAAGCGAACACATCCAGACATCCACTCTTGCATTCAGACATAAATTGCGCATAATTGTGAAAACTTATAAGAATCACTCTCATTATCTTTTTTATTCCAAGGGAATTCCATGCACTTTACTTCTCACTGCGCCAGGGCGTCTTTCGTCCGGTGCTCACTCGCTGTTTTAATCAGTTCTGCGTTAAATACTTCTGTCTGCGCTGCACCCGCCACCACAAAAACGCCCAAGCCCAGTGAAGGCGATGTAATGACCGTGGTCGCCAAACCTGATGTTTTTACCCCCGGTGGTGATCAACTGATCCCCGCTTTTCTTGATGGGCAGATCGCCAATGGCGGACGCCTCGGAATGCTGGGCGAGCAAAATGCCGCCGATGTGCCTTTCAGCGTGATCGGATTTACTTCCAGGATGATTGAGGATCAGCAGGCACAAACATTGTCTGACGTCGTGAAAAACGATGCTTCGGTGCAGTTGGTGGGTGGCTATGGCAACTTTGCTGAAACCTACCGTATCCGTGGATTCCAGTTGGACAGCGGCGATATTTCGCTGGGCGGACTCTATGGCGTGATGCCACGCCAAGTGGTGTCGACGAATATGATCGAACGCGTCGAAGTGTTCAAAGGTTCAAACACTTTCCTCAATGGTGTATCGCCAGGCGGCAGCGGAGTGGGCGGGGCCATTAATCTGGAGCCGAAGCGTGCCGGTGATGAGCCTCTGGTGCATGTCGGGCTGGATTATACCTCGGAATCACGTATTGGAACCTCGCTTGATACGGGGCGTCGGTTCGGCGATAACAATCAGTTTGGTGCACGGGTAAACGTGTTGCATCGTGAAGGTGAGTCGGCGATCCACGATCAGAAAGATCGCACAACGCTGGCGGCAGTCGGGCTGGATTATCGTGGTGACAGATTGCGCACCTCAATGGATCTCGGTTATCAGAAGCAGACCGTGCATGGCGGACGGCTTGGCATCAAACCGGGGAAGTTGACCGAACTGCCGGACGCACCCGCAGCGACCCTGAATTATAGTCAGCAATGGGTTTACTCGGATATGGAGACGCAGTTTGGCATGCTGCGTGCCGATTACGATCTGACGGAAAAATGGGTGTTTTATTCAGCCATTGGCGCCAGTCACAATGATGAAATGGGGGCTTATGCCGTGCCGACGCTACTTAACCAGCAGGGTGACGCCACAATTGGTCGCCTGACTACCGCCTATCAAAGTGATAATTTCTCCGGGATGACGGGTATTCGCGGTACTTTCGATACTGCCTTCATCAAGCATAATGTGAATTTTGGCTATTCTGGCGTAAACACTCGCACCCGCGCCGCTTACACCATGGCGAGTTCCGGCTATACCACCAATATCTTTGATCCGCAGCCGATTGATAACCCACCTACCCTTTATTCCGGCAGCGATTTGAATAACCCGGTCACGCGAAGCCGTACCCGCACCACAGGCGCGGCGGTCTCGGATACCTTGTCAGTGCTGGATGACAAGGCAATGCTGACGCTGGGCCTGCGCCGTCAGGAAGTGACGATTCGCAACTATAGCTATACCGGCGTGGAAGATCCCAAAACGGCTTTTGATTCTATGAAAGTCACACCGGTTTATGGGCTGGTGGTTAAACCCTGGGAACCGATCTCTCTGTATGCCAACCATATTGAGGCATTGCAGCCCGGAAAGACCGCGCCATCAAATACGGTAAACGCCGGTTATGTCACGGGTATCGTGCTGTCCAGGCAAAATGAGGTCGGGATTAAAGCCGATTTCGGTCGTATTGGTGGTTCACTGGCGCTGTTCGAAATCAAAAAACCCAACGGCAGTATTGATGACGCCAATGTGTACGGTCTGAATGGTGAGCAGCGTAACCGCGGTGTGGAATTGAGTCTGTTTGGTGAGCCTATGTACGGCGTGCGTTTGCTGGGCGGTGTGACCTGGCTGGATGCCGAGTTGAGCAAGACCCAAAATGGCATCAATGATGGCAATAAGGCGATTGGCGTGCCGACGTACCAACTGGTGGCGGGCGCAGAATGGGACATTCCCGGTGTTGAAGGTTTGACCGCGAATGGCACGGTAATTCGTTCTGGCTCACAATACGGCAACGAAGCCAATACGCTGAAGCTTGACCCCTGGACTCGTCTGGATCTGGGCGCGCGCTACACCATGGCGCTTGACGATCACAAGTTGGTCTGGCGGGCAAATGTGGAAAACGTCACCAACGAGAACTATTGGTCATCGGTGGAGGAGACCGGGACTTATATCGCGCAGGGCAATCCGCGCGAGCTGAAGTTGTCAGTGGGTGTCGATTTCTAATCGGTATCTGCGTGGTTTTGATGAACCCACCTGTGAAGGTGGGTTTTTTATGGGCAGGAAACGCTTATTTATCTAATTGTGCCACGGCATCCAGACTGGCTTCGGCGCGCGCTACGCCCGTCAACTCCTGCAAGTGTCCTGCTTTCATCTCCAGCAAGCGATCCGCGTGTTCGAAGTAGTGGTCATCGTGGCTGATGGCAAATACCGTTTTTCCGGCCTGTTTAAAATAGGGCAGCAAATCGCGATAGAAGGTACGGCGGAATTGTGGATCCTGATCGGCCGCCCATTCATCAAGCAGTAGAATGTCACGTTCTTCCGCCGTCGCCAGCAGCAGGGCGACGCGTTTGCGCTGCCCTTGTGAAAGTTGCAGATTAGTGATGCGATTATCTTCCAACTGCAATTTATCCTGCATATTTAGACGGTTAAGCCAACGTTTGACCAATTCTGCATTCGGCGCCGTGCCCTCCGGCCCCAGCATCTGACCAAACAGATGGAAGTCCGTAAAGACGGCAGAGAACAGTTTGCGGTAATTCTGATTATCTGTGGTTGCAACCGGAACGCCATCCAGAAGAATCTCACCTGAACACGGGGTATACAGGCCAGTGAGCAGCATGGCGAGCGTCGATTTTCCGCTGCCGTTGCCGCCAATCAGGAAGACCAGTTCACCCCGTTCGAGCGTCAGATTAATCGGTCCGACTTCAAATCCGTCCTCACCATAATGGAAAACAACGTCACGCAGCTCCAGCGTTTTCCAGTTTGCGGGTTTCTGCGCCCGGTTGAATTCTGGTTGGTAGTCGGCCAGTTTGAGCGCCTTCAGTTTGGTAAAGGCCACCTGGGCGCTGAGCAGGGTTGGCAATGCGCCGACGCCTTGCAGCAACGGGGTTCGCAGAAAGAGCAACGTCAATGAGTAGGTGGCTGCGACGTTGGTATCTGACCAGCCCAGATTATTGGCCATAAAAAAGACCAGCCCGATTGCACCCAGCATCATGATATTTGACCAGTTCACCGCGCTGAGGTGGAAGGTATCGGCACGGATAATATGATCGCGGTAATCCTGCGCATCCTTTTGATAGATATCTTCATAGAGTTGCTGGGCACGTTCACGGTTCAACGCCAGCTCTTTGCGCCCCTCGATCACCGTTTGGTAATCTTTCTGCAGACGATCTTCCGCTTCACGTACGCTCGCCAAATGTTTGTAGACGCGCGAGACCAGCTTAAAGCCACCAAAAATGGTAATTGCCAATAATACGACAGTCACCAGTAACATTTTGGGCGACAGCCAGGCGAGATAAGCCGCTGAACCGAGAGTAAGTATGATGCCCTGTATCAGTTCCGGCAGGCGAACAAAGGCAATGGTGATGTTTCTTATATCGCTGCTCAGACTGGCGATCAGGTGGGCATTGCCGATCTGTTCGATGCGTTCAATATTGGTATCGAGAATACGTTTAATGAATTGACCGCGCAGACGGTAGACGAAGTGGTGCCCCAGCGTGGTTAATGCCAATTGCGAGCCAAGTGTCACCGCCATCAGCAAGAGTAACAACCCGAGAAATTGCGGTAACACCGACATTGAGCCATTCACGGCAACAATAAGTTTTTGGTTGATAAAAGCGATCAGACCGATGCCCAGCGCTGCACTGGCGAGGCTCAGGACGATGACCGCTAGAAAAGGCCAGCGATATTGTTTAAAGACGACGCGGAGCAACTCCATGGGTATTTCTTCTCATTTTAGGTGAACTGCAAGCAGTTTAATGAGGAGACTAATGATATCAAGAACAATTCTCATTTTATCTCTTTAAGAACGGTGCAACGCCCCGATGAAGGTGATTTCTGTTCACCTCTTATCCGTAATGATTATTCCTTAGAGGTATGTACGCTGTGCAAATGATCGCTATATAATAATTTATATAGCGAATTCCGGGGGATTTCGATGATACAAAACCATTTTGGTAATGGTCTGATGGCCGGATTGCAATCCGATGCAGCCAGGCCAGCGACGGAAGTAAACGGTTTTTGCGCGGACTATAAACGAGGATTTGTTCTGGGATTTTCCCATCGGCTGGCGGAAAAATCGGGCGATCGCAATCAGGCGGCTTTCGAAGCGGGTGTGTTGTCAAAACGCTATGGGTTGGATTGGGAACTGGTGGCAGAGTTTTTCACGGAAGTCGATAGACGCTATACCGCGCGCTACTTTTTTGCCGGTTATGACGGTGTGGTGAATACGTCGTTGACGCAGTGATAATCTATTAACTAGCTGTCTGGGTTTTACCCTTTTTTATCACCGACAAAATCCGAACATAAAAAACCAACCGTAAGAGGTTGGTTTTTCTAGGGTTCTTTGGTCGGCATGAGAGGATTCGAACCTCCGACCCCCGACACCCCATGACGGTGCGCTACCAGGCTGCGCTACATGCCGACGCTGTGGGGTAATACTACCGATTCCGGCCCTTAATGCAAGAGCAAAGCGCAACGACTGCTTTACTTTTAAGCAGTTAGTTGGCAATAAAGCGTTTTTCGTCGGTCAGCACTTGCAATAACAGTGCTAACTGCGGCTTGGCATGTTTGATCTCTTTACCTTCCTGATCATAAACGCGATAGGAACCATTCGACTCTAACTCAATCGTTTGGGTCGGCGTAGAGATCACCAGCTTGCCATTGTCGCCCGTTGCGACCCAATCGTTACGCCGCTTGGCAGCAAAGAGATCTTCACCCTGCGAATAGTCAGCAGGGGAGGTGCTGACATGCAACAGTCGCTGCATCAGCGTGGTCATTACGTCTTCATGGCTGGTGAGTTTATTGACGCTTTGCGCCGGGGTGTCTGGCCAATGTACGACTAACGGTACCTGCAATTGAACGCTGTTAATACTCTCGCTC
Source organism: Edaphovirga cremea (assembly GCF_003332275.1). Taxonomy (GTDB): domain Bacteria; phylum Pseudomonadota; class Gammaproteobacteria; order Enterobacterales; family Enterobacteriaceae; genus Edaphovirga; species Edaphovirga cremea. Next base: position 507,704 of record NZ_QOVA01000001.1, read on the forward strand.
GTACCCCAGTTGCCTTTTTCATCGAACTCAATGCCGTGGGCACCGGTAATCACCACCACCGTGTTGTCAAGAAGACCGCGCTCTGCCAGCGTCTGTAATACGCTGTCGATCTGCTGATCGACCTCCGCCACACTACGGCGATATTGCTGGATAAAGGCTTTGCCGGTTAGCGCGGGGGCATTGTCTCTGGATGACGTATTTTTAATCACACCATTGAAGTTCAGGTAAGAGAACCATGGTGCGGTTTTGGAGCGCGTCCCTAACCATTGCTGCCACTGTGCTGTTGTTTTACTGTCACTCTGGTTGACCGGCGGTGGCAGTGAAAAATCTGATAGCAACGCCTGACGATACAATGGCGAGTCGAAACCATCGGAAGAGAACAAGCCAAACTGATAATCCTGCGCCGCCAATGCATTAACTAGCGCAGAGGGTTTGCGCGCGGCCAAAATGCCGTCCATGTACGTTGGGGAAATCCCATAGAACAGGCCGAATAAACCGGTATCCGTGCGATTACCCGAGCTGTAATGCTGGGTAAAGCGAATATTTTCGTCAGCGAATCGGTTAAGAACCGGCATATCCTGCGGCAGCGTATCTGCGCGCATGCCATCGACAACGATCATCAGCAGATTGTAACCACTACCTGCATCACGGAAATTGATGTTGTTCAGCGGATATTCAACCGAAAGCGCTTCGGGTCGACCCTGTTCAATCAGGCGGCGCTGATACTCCTGCGCATCCAGCAGGCCGTGTTTTTCAAGAAATTTACGTGCCGTCATTGGATAAGAGAGCGGCAGATTAGCGCGCTGCATGGTGATTGGCCGATAGAAATTGGCATCCGCCCAGATATAGAGCAAATGTGAGGCAATAAAACTGCCGATGAATAGAGCGGCCAGTGGTTTGCCGAAACTACGCCGGTTCAGGCTGCGCAGCTTCTGCCACGCCCAGGTGCCGACCAGCATTTGGATCAGGAAGATGATTGGCACACAGATAAACATCAGTTGCCAGTCGCGGGCCAATTCGCCCTGATCGGGGTTGACCACCAGCTCCCACACCACCGGATTTAGGTGCAGGTGGAAACGGGTAAAGACCTCGCTGTCAACCAGCAACAGCGTTAGCCCTGCGGTAGCCAGCGCCGCAGACAGGAACCGGAGCAGACGCTGCGACATCACCACAAAAGTCAGCGGGAAGATGACCAACAGGTAGGCAGAAAAACCAATAAAACTAAAATGCCCAAGCCAGCTTACCAGCGCGTAAATTCGTCCTGCGAGTGAGGAGGGCCAGTCTGCGACAAACAGATACCGGCTACCAAGCCCCAGGCTAAGCAGAATATTGAATAGTGCGATCCAGTGGCCCCAACTGATCATCTGAGACACTTTTTCGCGGTAGCGCTGACGATTCGTCACCATAAACGGGTCTGGGCAAATAAATGATTAATGGGCTTTATCTTCACGAATTGAGGCTTGCAATGCCTCGGCAAAAGAGCGAGCCAGCACTTTGCGTTGTGCAGGGGCTACGCTGGTATTGATCAGGTTTGTCACCATATTACCCAGCACCATCAGTGAAAGATCGGTGGGCGCACGGTGTGTTTCCAGAACGTTAGCCAGCTCAGAGAGCAATTTTTCGACGTGTTCGTCGCTGTAACGGGATGATTGTGGCATATATTAATTAGCTTCGTAGCCTGACAAAGTCCAATATCTTAACGTATAGGCGCGTGAGTTTCCGCACTTTTATCATTACCCGTCATACTTCAAGCCGCAGATGCGTTAACTGCGTACCCTTCGTACTTGAAGTTGCAGGGGTGTTAGCGGCGCTTACTCACCCGAATCACTGACTTGTGTCAGCTCATCGGGATTCGCTCGCTTGCTGCCTACCTGCATCTCCAAGTACTTTGGGTATAGTAATCTATGCTCCTGGGGATTCTCGGCCTTGTCGCGTTACTCGCCGCTAAAAGATCTTTAATCCCGCAACTCGAATTAAATACCGCGTAACATCACTGATCGGTCTTTCTGTGGGGGTTTTTAAGTTGCGGCGAAAGGACTTCAGTGTTTGAATACGCGCGCACAGAATACCTGAAAAATGACAGGAGAAAGTACCATGAGTCTGGATATCAACCAGATCGCCCTCCACCAGTTGGTCAAGCGTGATGAGCAGACGCTGGATCTGGTGCTGCGCGACACCCTTCTTCCGACCAACGCTGCGGTTGAAGAGATGATGGCGGAGCTGCATCGTGTTTACAGCGCCAAAAGTAAGGCTTACGGCCTGTTCAACGAGCAGAGCGAACTGGCGGACTCCCTGCGTGCTTGCCGCAAAGGCGAGAATGACTTTCTCAGCTTTACCCGTGCAGCAACCGGGCGCCTGCGCGATGAATTGGCCAAATATCCGTTTGCTGACGGTGGCATTGTTCTCTTCTGCCACTATCGCTATCTGGCGGTAGAATATTTGCTGATTTCCGTGCTGAACAGCTGCAACAGCATGCGCGTCAATGAACAACTGGATATCAGCACCACGCATTATCTGGATATCAACCACGCTGATATCGTGGCGCGTATCGATTTGACGGAGTGGGAAACCAATCCGGAATCAACCCGCTACCTGACTTTCCTGAAAGGGCGGGTAGGGCGCAAAGTTTCCGACTTCTTTATGGATTTCCTGGCCGCAGCGGAAGGGCTGGATACCAAAGCGCAGAACCGCGGTCTATTACAGGCCGTTGACGACTATTGCTCTGAAGCGCAATTAGACAAGAATGAGCGCCAGTCTTATCGTCAGCAGGTTTACAGCTATTGCAATGAGCAACTGCAGTCTGGCGAAGAGATTGAATTGCAGGCGCTGGCGCAGGAGCTACCGCCGATTGGCGATAAAGATTTCAGGCAGTTTTCCAGTGAGCAGGGTTATCAGTTGGAAGAGAGCTTTCCGGCGGATCGCGGAACCTTGCGTCAGTTGACCAAGTTCTCCGGCAGCGGTGGCGGCATTAGTCTGAACTTTGATGCACTCCTCCTGGGCGAACGTATTTTCTGGGATCCCGCCACGGATACGCTGACCATCAAAGGCACACCGCCGAATCTGCGTGATCAATTGCAGCGCCGTCTGAGTAGCAGTGACAAATAATTGCGGCGCAATGATTGAATTGCAGCCATAAAAAAACGCCGCGCAATGCGGCGTTTTTTCTGCTCCGGCGTCCCGGAACCCGACCAATACTCGCGATTACGCGCGAACGAAGTCGATGTGTGCCAGTTTCGGCTTGAACGGATGACGCTGTACAGCCTGAACTTTAACTTTGATTTCTTTGCCATTCAGAACCAGGGTCAGCACTTCGCTGTAGAACTCAGGTTTTACTTCCTGGTTCTTAACGGAGTCGTGATCCAGTTCGATAGCGATTGGCGCTTCGGAGCCACCATAAATGATAGCTGGGAATTTGTTTGCTGCACGCAGGCGGCGGCTCGCACCCTTACCCTGCTCTTTACGTTCTTCAACATTGATGTTCATTGTTTTTTCTCTTTAAGAAAATTAACCCTGCTACAGGCGACCCAGCAACAGGTTGGATACTCTGCTTCGCATGACGCGAAAGCGGGCGACATTCTAGCGAAATATCACCCCTGCGGCAAATGAAACCGCTTTTTACACGTGTGTGCGTTGATTGACTCACTGACGAAGCGTCATTCGCATTCAACCGCGCAGTTCATTGGCGCGTCGGTAACGGCCCTGATAGTCGAACATTTTTTCGCGCACCTGCCAGAACTGACCACGTTTTCGGGCAACCACAAAATCGGGATGGCGAAACAGCGGCTGTAACGCAACGATATCCGCGGCGGTTTTCCATTCCAGCGGTACGCCGGGAGCGCGTTGGTGCGGGCGGATAAAAATATGCTGGAAAGCCATTCTCTGCGCCGGGGTAGACAAACGGAAGCGTTCACTGACATCGGCACCCTCTTCGTCGTAATAGGTGATTCTCAGCCATTCCCCTTTCGCATCGCTGCCGGATTCCAGGGTCATTCCCCCGCAGCGCAATACCAGCGCGTCGCGCAATCTAAGGGCGGCTTTTAGCATGTCATCGGGATCAACCAGTACTTCCTGGCACTGATGGCAGCGGCGTGCCGCAATATCATTTTCCGTACCGCAGTGTGGGCAACTTTTGAAGCGGAAACGAAAATCGCACTGCTCGCGATGTCCCTCGTCGTCTTCCAGCCATCCCTGACAGCGGCGGCCAAAGTGTTCAATGACCGTGCCATCCGGCAAGGACTTTCCCCAGAACAGATTGGCAAAACCGCAACCGGGGCAGAAAACCTGCACCGGTTGGCTATCCCCTTTGGGTTTGCTGGCACCGACTTCAGGCGTGAAAAGATCGTGGGGATTCCCGGCATAATCCAGAATCAGGCACTCTGTTTTACCCGGCGATAAACGCAGTCCACGCCCCACGATTTGCTGATAAAGACTGACTGATTCCGTCGGGCGCAGTATGGCAATCAGGTCAACATGGGGGGCGTCAAAGCCGGTGGTCAAGACCGCGACATTGACCAGATAACGCAATTCCTGATCTTTGAACGCGGCGATGAGACGATCCCGTTCTGCGGAGGGCGTTTCTGCACTGACCAGCGCAGCCTGGCCTTTTGGCAACAACCCAAATACTTCCCGCGCATGCTCAACGGTGGCCGCGAAAATCATCACGCCTTGGCGAGTCGCACCGTATTCAATAATCTGGCTGATAATATGCGGTGTGATGCGCTTTTGCTGTTTCAACTCGCGATCCAGATCGGCTTCGCTGAACAATCCGCTGCTATTGGCCTGAAGACGACTGAAATCATAGTGTACAACCGGCATGTCGAGGCGTTCTGGCGGAACCAGAAAATGGTGTTTGATCATGTAACGCAGCGGTAGTTCATAGATACAGTCACGAAACAGACTATTTTCATCGCCACGCGTAATGCCATGGTAGTGATAGCGGTAGATCCAACCTTTTCCCAGACGATAAGGGGTGGCCGTCAACCCGAGTAAACGCAACTGTGGATTGACCTGCCGCAGGTGCTGGATAATCTGCTGATACTGACTTTCATCATCATCGCTGATGCGATGACATTCATCGATTATCAGCAACGAGAATTCGCCATCGAATAGCGCAAGGTTACGGGCGACAGACTGCACGCTGCCAAAGACAACCTTTCCGGCGCTCTGTTTCTGTTGCAGGCCCGCCGCAAAAATGTCGGCCTCCAGACCATAGGCGCGATACTTTGCATGATTCTGCGCGACCAATTCTTTGACGTGCGCCAGCACCAGGACCCGACCGCGCGCCAGGCGCGCCAATTCGGCAATCACCAGGCTTTTACCCGCACCTGTGGGCAAAACGATAACGGCGGGATGCGTATACTGGCGGAAATAACTCAGCGTGGCGTCAACCGCTTCGCGCTGATAGGGTCGGAGTGTAAATGCCATAACGTAGGGTTGCCCTTCTCCCTTGAAGAACCAAAACGCGGCCATTATGCCGATTGCACGCGAAAGTTGCGATATTCCTGCGCAGATGCTCTATAACTCATCCTATGACACCGGCCAAAGCGCCGCTATACTGTTCGCTTTCCAAAGAATGCGCTTTCCAAAGAATGCGTTTTTAAATGACAGCGTTTTTTAAAAGAATGTGTTTTCTCAATACACGATCGCCTTACGATCATCAGGAAAGGCAAGAAAGATTCAATGCGACTGGACAAGTTTTTATCACAGCAGTTAGGTATCAGCCGGGCGCTGATTATTCGTGAACTGCGCGCCAAGCGCGTCACTGTTGACGGCGAAATAGTAAAGAGTGGCTCACTGAAACTCACCCCTGAACAGGTTGTGGAGTTTGATGGCAATCCACTGCATCAACAGGTTGGCTCTCGCTATTTTATGCTGAACAAACCGCAGGGGTATGTCTGTTCCACTGACGATCCAGATCATCCCACCGTACTCTATTTTATGGACGAACCGGTGGCGTACAAACTGCATGCGGCGGGTCGTCTGGATATCGACACCACCGGTCTGGTGCTGATGACCGATGACGGACAGTGGTCACATCGGATCACCTCACCGAAACATCACTGTGAGAAAACCTATCTGGTCACGCTGGAACAGCCATTGGCCGAAGATACGGCGGCACAGTTCACGGCGGGTGTGCAGTTGCACAATGAAAAAAATCTGACCAAACCGGCGCAATTGGAAAAAATTGACGACCACGTCGTGCGTCTGACCATCAGTGAAGGGCGTTACCATCAGGTAAAACGCATGTTTGCTGCGGTCGGCAATCGAGTTGTCGGGTTGCACCGTGAACGTATTGGCGAGATCGCGCTGGATGACGATTTGGCTCCAGGCGAATACCGGGCATTAACCGCTGAGGAAATTGCCAGCGTCAGCGTACCAGAGCGTTAATAACGTTTACGCCAGCCTCATTTTTGCTGGCGTTTTTTTGATTCAGGAGTCAGCGAAAGTGCAAGAAAAACGGACATCCCACGTTGGGTTGGTATTCATTCTGGGATTGCTGTCCATGTTGATGCCGCTGGCTATCGATATGTATTTGCCAAGTATGCCCGTTATTGCCAGTGAGTTTGGTGTCGATGGTGGTCGGGTACAGATGACGCTCAGCGCTTACGTGCTGGGATTTGCCCTCGGTCAGATGTTTTATGGCCCGATGGCCGACAGTGTAGGGCGCAAGCCGGTTATTTTGTGGGGAACGTTGGTGTTTGCCATTGCCGGGGCTGCCTGTGCGATGGCGCAAACCATTGACCAATTGATCTACCTGCGTTTTCTGCACGGGCTGTCTGCTGCCGCTGCCAGCGTGGTGATTAACGCACTGATGCGCGATATGTTCACCAAAGACGAATTCTCGCGGATGATGTCATTTGTGGTGCTGGTCATGACCGTCGCGCCGCTGCTGGCGCCCATGATCGGTGGGGCGTTGTTGTTGCTCTTCAGCTGGCACGCTATTTTCTGGACGATGGCTGCCGCCGCGCTGGTTGGGGCGGTACTGGTGGGCTTCTTCATCAAAGAGACACTGCCCAAAGAGCGGCGACAGAAGTTTCATATGCGCACGACGTTGGGTAACTTCGCGTCTCTTTTCCGTCATAAGCGCGTTCTCTGCTACATGCTGGCCAGTGGATTCTCGTTTGCCGGAATGTTCTCCTTCCTCAGCGCAGGCCCTTTTGTCTACATCGAACTGAACGGCGTATCACCACAGAATTTTGGTTTCTACTTCGCGCTGAATATCGTTTTTCTGGTGTTGATGACCCTGTTCAACAGCCGCAATGTGCGTCGTCTTGGTGCCGTTAAAATGTTCCGTTTTGGGCTGCTGGTCCAACTGACGATGGGGATTTGGTTGCTGATTGTCTGTGCGACCGGGCTCGGTTTTTGGGCACTGGTGCTGGGGGTTGCGGCTTATGTGGGTTGCATCGCCATGATTACTTCCAATGCAATGGCCATCATCCTCGATGATTTTCCGCATATGGCGGGAACAGCGGCGTCGTTGGCTGGCACATTACGATTTGGAATCGGCGCACTGGTTGGGTCGATCCTCTCCATGGCGCCAGCAAAAAGCGCCTGGCCGATGGTCAGCTCAATGGCTTTTTGCATTATCGTTTCCGTGCTGCTTTATCTCTACGCCAGTCGTCCGGGCAAGCAGCCTGCCAGCAAAGCAGCCGTAAGTTAACAGGGGGCCGCAGGGGGTCATGCTCTGCGGTCTTTCTCACTAGAACACTTTTTTAACACTATCTTTTCTCCTGCGTCATCGTTCCTTTCCTGTTTTTCTCTTTTAAAACAACTAATTAGTGATAAGTGGAAACTATTCACCTCAAAATGATGTTTCCTTTTTGTGAATAAATAAACTATATAAAGTAAGAACATTGGATAAAATTAGTTGTTAAAATGCCCAAAAAGCGTTACATATAACGCAAAGTGGGATCTGGATCTCAGAAAATGAGACTGTCCAACAGTAGTTTCCATTCATAAGTCCATGATTCTTTGAATAGACATTCATTAGAAATTGAATTAACAGTAACTTTTTTGGCTCAACGGATGGCACCCAGTCTGGCATTGGCAGAACTTTGTTGTTATCGATTGCATACTGCAATGCGCCAGGAAACTTACGACTCTTGCTGGGGAAAAGACGTGAATAGCATCCAACTTTCGGTCGTACATCGGTTACCGCAAAGTTACCGATGGTTATCGGGGTTCACCGGGATCAAAGTTGAACCTATCCCTTTGACCGCCATAGATGAAGAAAGCAATCTGATCGGCTTGAAGTTATTGAGCCACGAAGGGGACATGGCATGGCAGGTCATGCGCAAACTCAACCTCTCCTTGCAGGAAATTCAGGTTGAATGTGCAGTGGTGGAATGGGAAGGTCAGCCTTGCCTGTTTGTTCATCGCGGTGATGAAAGCACCACTCTTTGCCGATTGAAGAACGTCGGGGCTGCGATTGCTGAATCCATCTCTGCGCTCTATCCTTTCTGACATTCTCAGGAGGCTGGCTCTACCAGCGTTAAAAGCTGCCTGGTGTAATCATGTGCCGGCGAGTTAAATACGGTTTCGCACTGTCCCTGTTCTACGACTTCCCCCTGACGCAGCACGATCACCTGATGGCACAATGAGCGTACAACCTGCAGGTCGTGGCTGATAAACAGATAAGCCAACCGGTGCCGTTGTTGCAACGACGTCAGCAACGCGAGAATTTGCGCCTGAACCGATTTGTCCAGCGAGGAGGTCGGTTCATCGAGAATCAATAACGCCGGTTGCAGAATCAATGCCCGCGCAATGGCGATTCTCTGGCGTTGTCCGCCAGAAAATTCTCCTGGATAACGATGGCGGGTTTCCGGATCGAGATCCACTTCCTGCATTGCCTGTATGACCCGCTGTTCGCGCGCCTTTGGCTCAAGTGGCTGGTGCACATCCAATCCTTCGGCAATGATCTGTTCAACGTTCAGTCGCGGATTCAATGCCGAGAAAGGATCCTGGAAAACCACCTGAATCCGGCTGCGAAACGGCAGGAGTTGCCGACGGCTCAGACCATGCAGCGCCTGACCCTCAAACCAGATTTCCCCCGTGGATTTCAGCAGGCGCAACAGGGCCAGACCGGTGGTGCTCTTTCCTGAGCCAGATTCGCCGACCAATCCGATTGCCTCACCGGCTTTCAGGGTGAAACTGATCTCCTTGAGCGCGTAGTGTGTATCCACAACGCGCTGCAGCAGACCCCGTTTGACAGGAAAACCGACCTGTAGCTTGCGCACGTCCAGCAGCACGTTGCTGTCAACGGGGAGCGGAAGCGGTGACCCTTTTGGTTCGGCATCAAGCAGTTGGCGCGTGTAAGGATGCTGCGGATGACTGAAAAGCTGTTGACGGCTGTTGTATTCAACCTTCTTGCCCTGACGCATCACGGCGACATTGTCGGCCAATTGACGGACGATATTCAGGTTGTGGGTGATAAATAGCAGCGACATTCCGAGCTCTTCTTTCAGTTCGCGCAGTAACGTAAGAATTTGTGCCTGCACCGAGACATCCAGTGCTGTCGTCGGCTCATCGGCAATCAGCAGTTTGGGCTGGGTCAATACGGCCATGGCAATCATGACCCGCTGACGTTCACCGCCTGACAGTTGATGCGGGAAATCGGACAGACGGGATTTTGCATTGCGTATGCCCACGCGATCCAGGCATTGGATGATTTCACTGCGCGCAGTCTCGCGACGCATACCCCGGTGGAGGATCAGTACTTCGGCCAACTGTTTCTCGATGGTATGCAGCGGGTTCAGTGACACCATGGGTTCCTGGAAAATCATGGCTATCTGATCGCCACGCACCTTACGCAGGCTGGCGTCATCGGCATGCAGCAATGAACGCCCTTCAAAAAGAATGTCACCGGCCGGATAGAGTACGGGCGGTGAAGGCAATAGACGCAGGACCGACAGGGCAGTCACGCTTTTGCCAGAACCGGATTCACCGACCAGTGCCAGCGTTTCCCCGCGCTCTAGCTGCAACGAGAGATCCTCAACCACGGTGCGCTGCTGCTCTCCCTGACGAAAGGCGATGCTGAGGTGTTGGATGGACAGCAGAGTCGTATTTGCCATATCAGTACGCCTTTCCGGGATCAAAGGCGTCGCGCACGGCTTCGCCAATAAAAATCAGTAATGAAAGCAGAACCGCGACCACCAGAAATGCCGTGATGCCCAGCCACGGAGCCTGGAGATTATTTTTACCCTCCAGCAACAGCGTGCCGAGCGACGGAGAGCCCAAGGGCAGGCCAAATCCGAGGAAGTCCAGTGAGGTTAACGTAGTGATAGAACCGCACAGGATAAACGGCAAAAAGGTCAATGTAGCGACCATCGCATTCGGCAGCATATGGCGCAGCATGATCTGTCGGTCACTGACACCCATCGCCTGTGCCGCCCGCACATAGTCGAAATTTCGCGTGCGCAGGAATTCTGCCCGCACTACGCCAACCAACGTCATCCAGCCGAACATGACGGTAATCAGCAATAGCCACCAGAAACTGGGCTGAACAATACTGGAGAGCATGATGATCAGAAACAGCGTTGGCATACCAGACCATACTTCGATAAACCGCTGGCCTACCAGATCCACTTTTCCGCCGTAATAACCCTGGACGGCACCTACCGTAATGCCGATCAGGCAAGAGCATAGGGAGAGCATCAGGCCAAACAGCATCGAGATACGAAACCCGTATAGCACCTGCGCCAGTACGTCACTGCCCCGACTGTCAGTACCCAGCCAGTTTTTCCGGGATGGTGGCGAAGGGAAGGGAACTTCGGTGGCAAAATTCAAGGATTTATAACTGTGGCGAATCGGTGCCCAAAGTATCCAGCCGTGATCTTCGATGTTTCTTACCACGTAAGGATCCTGAAAATCAGTTGCCGTTTGCAACTCACCACCAAAGGTCGTTTCACTGTAATTATTCACAAAAGGCAGGTAGATCTGCCCCTGATAACTCACCAGCAGCGGTTTGTCATTAGCCAGCACATTTGCCAGCAGGGCGACAATGAATAATACGGCAAATATCCACAAGGACCAGTATCCGCGGCGGTTGGTGCGAAAACGTGCCCAGCGCGCCCGATTGATGTGACTCATCTGCATCATCCGCGCCCCTCGAAATCTATGCGTGGATCCACCAGCGTGTACGTGATGTCACTGATAATATTCAGCAATAAACCAATCAGCGTGAAGATATAAAGCGTGCCAAACATTACCGGGAAATCACGTTGCAGCGTGGCGTCATAGCCCAGTAATCCCAGGCCGTTGAGAGAAAACATCACTTCTATCAGCAGGGAGCCGGTAAAAAACATGCTGATGAAGGTGGCGGGAAAACCTGCGATCACCAGCAGCATGGCGTTGCGAAATACGTGGCGATAGAGGATTTTTTGCTCATCCAACCCTTTTGCACGCGCCGTGACCACATATTGCTTGCCAACCTCATCCAGGAAGGAGTTCTTGGTGAGCATGGTCAGCGTTGCAAAACCGCCAATCACCGTCGCCAGCACCGGTAGCGTAATATGCCATAAATAATCGGTGATCTTTGCGTACCAGGGCAGCGTATCAAAATTGCCTGATACCAACCCGCGCAGCGGGAACCAGTCCAGATAACTGCCTCCTGCGAAGACCACAATCAACAGGATAGCGAATAGGAACGAAGGGATGGCATAACCCACAATAATCAACGTACTGCTCCAGGTATCGAAGGCACTGCCGTTCCTGACGGCTTTGCGGATACCCAAGGGAATGGAGACCAGATAGATAATCAACGTGCTCCATAACCCAAGACTGACCGAAACCGGCAGGCTGTCTTTGACCAGCCCCATAACGGATGAACCACGAAACAGGCTGTCGCCGAAGTCAAAGCGCACATAATTCCACAGCATGTCGAAATAGCGTTCGTGCAGCGGTTTATCGAAGCCAAAGCGTTTGGTGATTTCAGCGATGACTTCAGGATCCAGACCGCGCGAACCTCGGTATTGTCCATCTCCGGCATTGGCACTGCTCACGCCAACGGAGGCACGCCCCAAACTTTCGCTGGCACCTCCCAAAGCCGTGGTCTGGCCCATTTCAATCACGGCAATCGCCTGATCGACCGGACCGCCCGGAGCGATTTGCACAATGAAAAAGTTAATGGTGATAATCGCCCACAGCGTAGGGATCACCAGCAGTAATCTGCGTAGCAGATAGGCGGTCATGGCGACTCCTTAACGTTGATCCGCCGGAAGGCGGTCAGCTTTGTTAACGTCATACCACCAACTATCCAGTTCCATTGAATAGGCTGGCCGATTCACTGGCATAGAGAATTTGTCCCAGTAGGCGTAACGATCGTGATTGGAATACCACATCGGGATCATCAACTGATTCCAGGTCAACACCCGATCCAGCGCACGACCAAGAGAAAGCAACGGCTCCGCCTGACCCTGGTGGGCGATGATCTGCTCGATCAGGGCATCAATGGCCGGATCCTGAATGCCGGGCGCGTTGTAACTGGAGTCAAGATACTGCGAGCCCCAGAAAATCATCAAATTTGCACCCGGATAGGACTGAGCCTGATAGACTTTGGGCAACATATCGTAATCGCGGCTGCGTAACCGGCTGAGAAACTGCGAGTTATCAACTTCGCGCACCTCCATCGTGATCCCAAGACGCTGCAAATTATGCTGGAAGGGCAGGACAAACTGGTTATTGCCACCACTTGGCAGCAGAAGTTCGAACGTAAAAGGCTTGCCGGTTTTACTGTTCACCAACTGCTGATTCTGCACTTCCCATCCGGCTTCTTTAAGAAGGGCCGTGGCCTTCAACAGATTTGCCCGGTCGTTGCCGCTGCCATCGGAACGCGGTGGCTGGTAAATTTCGCTGAACACTTCATCAGGGATTTTACCTTTGAGTGGTGCCAGCCAGGCCAATTCTGCGGAATCGGGATAGCCACGGGCCGCATAGTCGGTATTCTGGAAATAGCTGTTTGTTCGCTGATACGCACCATAAAACAGCGCTTTATTCATCCATTCGAAATCAAAGGCCAGCGTCAACGCCTGGCGTACACGGCGATCCTGAAAGATAGGGCGTTGCACATTGAACGCCAGCCAGCGGGTATCCTGCGCCGCTTTATTTTCTTCATCTTCCTTCACGATATATTTTTTGCTGAAATTACCGCCCTGATATTGCGTCGCCCAGTTTTTCGGCGAGCCTTCCATTCTGAAATCGTAGGCTCCAGCGGCAAATGCCTGCAGTGCGACTTTATCGTCGAGGTAATAGTCGTAGCGAATAGTATCGAAATTGTTGAGTCCGCGATTCACCGGCAGATTAGCGGCCCAGTAGTCCTTCACCCGGGAGTAAGTGACATATTGCCCGAAGCGATAGGCGCTGATCTTGTAGGGGCCGCTGCCGAGTGGCGGTTTCATCAACGGTTGATCCAGGCGGTGGTCTTTCCAGAAACTCATGGGAAGAATCGGCAGACCGAGCATGCCAAGCACCTGATCTTTATCTGGTTTGGAAAATTCGAACCGAACCGTGTGGCGCGCGATGGCCTTCACATTGGTGCCTTTGTAGATAAGACGAAATTGCGGCACACCTTCGGTCATCAGTTTGTTGAACGTAAACTCTACATCGGCTGCGGTAATGGGCGAGCCATCGTGAAAGCGCGCATGGGGATTAATCGTGACTTCTACCCAACTCAGGTCAGACGCATAACGTGCAGATTCGGCTATCAACGGATAATAGCTCCCCAACTCATCACTTGAGGGGCTAAATAAGGCGTCGTAGATTTGGCCACTGCGTGCGGCAGGATTGCCGCGTGACGCCCAGCGATTGAAATTGTCGTAAGTACCGAGTGCCGCCAGCCTGATGCTTCCCCCTTTCGGCGCAGCGGGGTTTACATAGTCGTAATGGCTGAAACTTGCGTCATATTTTGGTTCACCGAGAATGGCAAAAGCGTAGCTTTCATTGATGGTTTCCGCTCTGACAAAAAACACCATCATTGAAAGTAATAAAACGGTGAAGACGCGAGGTAACATTTTTAGAATTAGCTCCTGCTGAATAGACTCGTCTGAGGCATTTGCCTTACGATCTGCGCGAATAGTCGCCGAACAATTAGCGTGGGCAATCTTAGGCAATTACCCATTACCTTTTTACCTTTACCAATAGTGTTCTGTCCAGACTATTGGTGAGGATAACCAAGCATAAATTGTGCCAGTGCGGTAACGTCCAACGGTTTGCTGTAGAGATAACCCTGCAAGTAACCTACGCCGTGATCGACCAGATAGTTGGCCTGCTGTGTCGTTTCGACTCCTTCCGCGACCGTATTGAGTTTTAGCTGACGAGTCAGCGTCAGAATTGTGTCCAAAACCGGTGTCGTGACCGTGTTTTTACCAATGGTCATCACGAACCCGCGATCGATTTTCAAATAGTCAAAGGTGAAACGCTCAAGGTAGATCAGCGCACTGTGCCCAGTACCAAAATCATCAACCGCAATTTCTACACCTTGTTGCCGCAGCCAGCTAAACATCTCCTGGGCGATCTCTTCATCAACCATGCCGCGTTCGGTAATTTCAAACACCAGATTGAAATGGTGCGCTGGCAGTTCAGCGATCAACCCCAGGACATCCTTTTTGAAATCGGGATCGGTCATATGCCAGGGGGAGATATTCACAGCAAGTTTACTTTTCGCTGGCAGAATGGACATCAGTTTTCCCGCATCTTCAATCAGTAACGCAAAGAGATGCTGGGTCAGTGGAATAATCAGTCCCTGCGTTTCAGCATAATTAATAAATACGTCTGGCGGGATTGCCCCTTCAACCGGATGATTCCAGCGCAACAGGGCTTCAACACCCGCCACTTTTTTATTGGCAGAATGAACAACCGGTTGGTAAACAACGTGAAACTGGCGGGTTTTCATGGCATACAGCAATTCGCGATCGACGCCATGGCGAAAAAGCATGATGTAATAGGAAAGGGCACAGGTTGCCAGCGCGACGAGCAGGCCAATCAATAGCGTGAGCCGGATATTTTCCGGACTGAGTGTGCTGCTGTAAAGCATCAGTTTCAATGGAAAACCGGGTATCGGAATTTCCTGTGCATGGCGCTTCGGTAAGTCAGCCTGACTAATGATACCGAAATGAAACGTGGTCATGGCGCGATCGCCCACCACAATCGCCAAACCAAGCGAGTTATTGTTTTGCAGTGAAAAGAGCAGGTAGGGGGTCAGGTTGATATCCAGCGTAGCCAACACGCCGGTATCAGATTTACCGGGTGAACTCAACCAGACACCAATGGCCGGTCTATCAGGTACCATCAGCGTACCTTGCTGCAAAATCATATCGATTGGGCGTGCCAGATTAAGACCCGGATAGAGGGTATCCACAGATTTACTCATTTCTCCGGTTGCCGATGAGCAATAGGCGATACCATTTTTTACCAGCACCAAGGTTCTTACGCCGCTGGTAAAAGTAGAATGATGGTTGAGTGCAGCCTGAGCCTGACTGCAAGGCAACGGCTGTAAAGCACTGACTTTTGTCATGACCGTGGTTAACTCATTCATAAATGTAAGAGTGAACTTGACGGTATGCTCTGCAAGATTACGCTGCTGGATTTCATTTCTGTGATGAACAATGAACAGAGTCGTTAACGTAAAGAGAAAAAATACCAGTAGGGAGATGAGCAAACTGCGCAATAAATAACGGCGTTTTGGTAAAACGGTATGGGTAAGTGCTGTTTTAAGCCCCATAAAGTCATATCCTTAGCGCATTATTGTTAATGCTGTGAGTATAACGTAGGGTGTAAAAATAGATTATGTATATTTGGAGGTTATCCAAAATATGCCCTTAAGGTGGCATCGGGGGACATACCTGGCGGATCAATAAGACTTAGCGGACAAATAAAAGAGCACCATCAGAAGATGGCGCTCTTTTATTCGTTCGGCATGGGACTTCAGGGTTAGGCTCTGCTAGCTGTGCTCTCCAAATCTCAGCACACGACGCGCTTCGCGATAACGCTTGTTCCAGTAATCTTCATTCAGGTTGGAAATCATCACACCGTTGCTGGTGGAGGCATGAACAAACTGATCATTACCCAAATAGATACCAACGTGACGGCCAGTTGAACCAGCCCGGAACAACACCAAGTCACCAGGACGCAGTTTTGTGCGCTGGATACCCTTGCCAATGTCTTGTTGCTCAGACGTCGAGCGTGGTAAATCAAGACCAAACTGTTCACGGAAAGTGGTCTGTACAAAGGCGGAACAATCGATTCCACGCTTGGTGCTACCGCCTAAGCGATAACGAACACCTTTCCAATCCGCATATTGTTCAAGAATCTTTGATTTTATATCAACATTCCGAACCATTGCTTCGAATTCATCCTGAGAAGCTTGCAGTAGAAGACCATTTTTGTCATTTACTGCATGCGTCTCAGTTTGTGCATTTTGGTGATTCAACGTACCGGTGGAGCTGCACGCGGAGAGCATAACTGCTGCCGCGACCGCGGGGAGAACCCGCAGAATATATCTCAGAAACGGTTGAGACTTGACCATTGTGATTGTTATCCCTTGAAGTCCTTAACGATAAAAATCGCTATCATAATTGCCATCATAAAATGCCAAACGAAACAAGCCTAAAGTTTGCAGGGGTAATGCGCAATTCTTACTGCAAAGAAATGCGTATGAACGCACATTTTTTCGCATAAATTGATTGAATACGCGGAATTTCCATGCAAGCCAATCCGAGGTTACCTTAACAACCTTTCGAATGCGAGAGGTTTTATTCTCTATTTTATGAGAAAGTGTGATGTAACCTTATGTAAAAATTCATAATAAAAAGAAAGAATATCTTTTGCACAAATTTGGCTTAAAACTGCGTCTCAACAGGCTCTACGGGCATACGATCTCGTCCTAAAGCACGCTTTGGGAGGGACTAAAGCCAAAAGCGGGGGGAATCAATTTCCGTTTAAACATAACATTTTCATATTCCCTTTATACTCAAGCTGCGGGTGCAGACAACTCATCACCTGGCGACAACAGCTTGAATGATCCGGGAAGAGGTTAATGACGTTTGGCGGGCAATCTCGCATTAATCCAATCGATTAATTTATCGCACGCTGGGGTCAACAACCACCAACTGATACCGACCAGCACGACTGACAGCGATCCAACGGCAACGTCAGTGAACCAGTGGGCACCGATCATGATCCGCGGTAATGAGAAAATCACCACGATGGCCAGCGCAACGGCAAACGCACCTTTGCCAAAATAGCGCAATATGAAGCAGGCAAAAATGATCAACATCATGCCATGGTCACCAGGGAAACTATCTTTAGAGGCATCCTTGGTCGGGAAGCCCGTCAATTCACTGACGCGATGAATATTTTCAAAGGTCAGGGTGGGACTTGAGTGCTTGACCGGCAGCAGATGCCCGGCCTGATTCAGTACCACCGCCGTCAGTAACATGACGACACCGGTCACCAGCAGACGGCGACGACCGGCACTGTCCTGTTTCCGGTAGAAATAGAGGTACAACAATCCCATGGCAATCAATGATAAACCATCAAACGCCCGGTTGTTGGTAATCGCCACCAGCCAGAGGAATGTCGGACTGGTGACCAGATGCTGGTTGAAATAGAAAAAGATAGAGGAATCGATACCAAACCAGAAGCCGTGGTTGGCAGGCAGATACCACGATAAAAAAAGGGCAATTCCCGCAGCATTGAGAAGCAGGATTGCAGGGAGATTACGGCGCCACATTTATTCTTTAACCTGTAACAGTGAATACAATTATCAAGAGCATAATTATTAATGAACGATGCCCGCTAGCGTAGGCCAGCTAACTTAAACGAATCTTCAACAAGGCAGTTTGCAGCGTATTCCACGGCGCTTCGCCTTCATTGATCAACTCAATACGACTGTCTGCGGGAGCGACCGGCTGAGTTTCAATCCGCAGATCGTAACCCTGGCGATTAACCATCACGCTACCCTCCTTGATTCGCATTACGCCCTTTACCCGTCCGACCGGGGCCAACCGCACCCAATCCAGCAGTCCGGCGGTATCAAAAATCGTATCGGCGTCAAAAATCCAGCCACAACTGGTATAACCCTGCCCCTGGTTCAGCGAACGACGCCAGCGTTGGTCACCTGGCAATTTCAACGCCGCCAGGCCAGAGACCTTGGACGGATGATGATGCTCACCCGGGGGCAATTCACGGTCGTTCAAACGCGGACTCTGCAATACGCTGAGATCAATTTCACCCTGTTGCGTCACAATGAGCGGGCGCTGCCCGCCATTTTCTTGCTGCCATTTCACCAGTCGGGCATTGTCGTCGGCGGAATAGGTGTCCTTTTTATTCGCGACAATAATATCCGCAGCCGCCAATTGGTCGCGGAAATTTTCATTCTCAGTATAGCGAGATTCTGCAAGTTGTCGGGCATCCAGCAGACATAACGTTGCCTGAAGTGTAAGCCACGGCAAATAGGTTTCAGAGGTTAATAATGAAAGGATCTGTTTCGGATGTCCCAAACCGGTAGGTTCAATCAGCAACCGGTCAGGTTTCGCTTGTCGCAGCAGCATATTCAGACCGATCTGCATCGGCAGGCCATTGACGCAACACATGCATCCACCGGGGATCTCTTTCAGTACCGCGCCCTGATTTGCCAATAATGCACCGTCTATCCCGACTTCCCCAAACTCATTGACCAGAATGGCCCAGTTTTCGCCAGCGGGTTTTTGTGCCAATAAATGCTGTAGCGTGGTGGTTTTTCCACTGCCGAGAAAACCGGTAATGAGATTAACAAAGGTCATGGTCGCATTCCTTATCGTGTGGCGTGATATCAGGACAATCCGCAGGATTCACCCCTATTCAGCGCGCTAAGATGCACGTTTCCTTCTACAAAATCCATCTATCAATCGCAGTAATAACCGCCGTACAGCACTGAATCCCTCGTTGGCTCACTATGTGAAAACCAATGAAACGAAAGGGTACAGTCCGCTACAAGTTTACAACTGGTTGAGCCAATTCACCTCTGGCTCGATCGATTTTTCGTAAGCAGGTAGCCTGAATGATGCCCCATGATATACTTCGGTAAAAGTGTCGCCTTTTGACGTGTTGTGCCGATAAATCTGTCAGGCCAATATGACCAAGCGGGTAACAATGATATTTGGCTGTTTGCGGGGAATAAGACGTTATGCGTTTATATCAGGAGGTTGGTGGCCAGTTGCGCGATGCCATCTATGCAGGTAAACATCAGTTGGGCGAACGTTTACCCCCTGAGCGCGATATTGCCGAACAATTTGGCGTTAGCCGCAGCGTGGTCAGGGAAGCGCTGATTATGCTGGAACTTGAAAAGCTGGTGGAAGTACGCAAAGGGTCTGGCGTGTATGTCATCAATTGCCCGACGGAGTTGCCTTCGGACGGTAGTGCGACGCCTTATGACAGCGGTTTTGGCCCATTTGAATTATTGCAGGCGCGCCAGTTGCTTGAGAGCGAAGTGGCGGCTTTTGCCGCAACGCAGGCTACCAAAGCCGACATCGTCAAGATGCGTCAGGCGATAGATCAGGAGCGGAATGCGCTGGAGCAGGGTATTTATGACGACAGTGGTGATGAACAGTTCCACTGTCTGTTGGCGCAATCGACACAAAACAGCGTGTTGGCGAGTATGGTGTCGGAGGCCTGGCAGGCAAGAAAGCAGAGCCCGATGTGGGAAGCTGTACACCTGCATGCCAAGGATTACAGCTATCGTTGGCAGTGGTTGGAAGACCATCAACGAATTTTACAGGCGGTATTGCGGCGGGATGCCAAAGCGGCCAAACAGGCGATGTGGCAGCACCTTGAAAATGTAAAAAGCAAGCTACTGGCGATTTCTGACGCTGATGATCCGGCGTTTGACGGCTTTCTGTTTGAGTCAGTTCCGACTGTGTTGGATGAGTAAAAAGCCGCACGATGTGCGGCTTGACGAATGCTGTTAACTTAACGAGAGCCTGACGCTCTCTTTCGCGCCGTGGTCACGCAGGCTGAGATAGGCTTGCGTCACTGCGCTGACGAAACCTTGCTCTTGTGGCAATGTCTCACCGAAAATCGCTGTTATGCCAAGTAGCGCGATCACCCGAGTTTCATCATCAGCGGACGCACTGACGATTTCAGCCAGTGTTTTTGCCATTGGATCCTTGATGTCGATAGTATTGCCACTGTCGTCGATTCCACTGACATAACGCATCCAGCCCGCGACACCCAGCGCCAGAAATTGGATGTTACCCTCATGCTCAAGGTGCCAGCGTAGGGATTCCAGCATCCGCTGCGGTAATTTCTGGCTGCCGTCCATCGCAATTTGCCACGTGCGGTGCTTGAGTGCCGGATTCGTGTACCGTTCGATCAAGCGGTTGGCGTAATCGGTGAGATCGACACCGGTCACGCTCAACGTTGGCGCCTGTTCTTCCAGCATCAGGCGATAAGCCGCCTGCCGGTAGTTTTCATCGGTCATGCAGTCATTGATGTGTTGATAACCGGCCAAATAACCCAAATATGCCAGAAATGAATGGCTGCCGTTCAACATACGCAATTTCATTTGTTCGAAGGGTAAAACATCCGCAACCAACTGCGCCCCAGCGATTTCCCATTCAGGACGTCCCGCGACAAAGTTGTCTTCCACCACCCACTGGATAAATGGTTCGCAGGCGATACCGCAAGGATCCTCGACGCCCAGTTCTTTGGCTATTTCACCCAACGTTTCCGGCGTGGCGGCAGGCACGATGCGATCAACCATGGTACTCGGGAACGTCACATTCTGTTCTATCCAGTTCGCTAAATCATTACCCCGGGCGCGGGCCAGTCCCAAAACGGCATTTTTAACCACATGACCATTTTCGGGAATGTTATCGCAGGAAAGCACGGTAAAGGGGGGCAACTGACGTTCCCGGCGCAGTCTCAGCGCTTCGACCAAAATACCTGGCGCAGAAGTCGGCGCGCTGGGGATCGCCAGATCGTCGATGATCATCGGATGTTTGAGATCCAGTTTCCCACTGCCGGGTTCAATGCAATAACCTTTTTCGGTAATCGTCAGGGAGACAATGGCAACTTGCGGTTCGGCCAATTTCTCAATAACAGCCATAACACCTTCAAGCCGGCCATGCAGGGATTCATGCACTGCGCCAACGACAATCGCCTGATTTCCTTCCGCACCTTTCTCCAGCACGCTGAACAGATGATCCTGCTGACGCAGTTGCTGGATTAACAGGTCGCCACCAAACAGGCTGATCTCACAAATTCCCCAGTCACCACCTTGTTGATTCAAAACGCGATCGGTCAGCAGGGCCTGATGCGCGCGGTGGAAAGCACCGAAACCCAGGTGGACAATACGGCTCTGCAACTGTTGACGATCGTAACGGGGAAGCTTGATTCGCTCGGGGAGTGCCTGGGTGGCGATTGTTTTCATGCGTAGCTCCTGACAGTGTTGGGCCCGAAAAAATAAACCAGGTTTTCGGGTGAAAAAGGGGCATATTTGCCAATGGGGAAAAGTTATCAGACCACTTTTCGCGCCGTCCGTTCTGCTGAACTAGCCTTGTATACGCGCTATCAGCATTGTAAAAGCCTGTGACGCAGTCTAGTGCCAGTCAGGTATAAAGAGAATTGGTTAGTCCAAAATTTGCTGATAATCGTGAGGTGGATCAACCAATCGAAGTTTCTATTTTGACAGCGTTGACGGTTCGGGTAAGGTTAGAGCTGAATGACAGCCTCTGCAAGGTGGTATAACAAGATATCCGGGGGCTTGGGCTGATTGACAGTAATTACGTAATTTTGAGAATGATTAAGGGGCAATCATGGAACAAACGTGGCGTTGGTATGGGCCGAACGATCCGGTCTCATTAGATGATATTCGCCAGGCTGGCGCGACAGGTGTCGTGACCGCATTGCACCACATTGCGAATGGTGAAGTGTGGACCATCGACGAAATCGAAAAACGCAAAGCGCAATTGGCGGCAAAAAATCTGGTGTGGTCAGTTGTTGAAAGTATTCCGGTGCATGAAGAGATAAAAACGCACAGCGGAAATTATGACCAGCACATTGCCAATTATCAGCAGTCACTGCGTAATCTTGGTCGCTGCGGGATTGATACCGTGTGCTACAACTTCATGCCCGTTCTCGACTGGACCCGTACCGATCTGGAATATGAATTGGCGGATGGGTCAAAAGCGCTGCGTTTTGATCAGATTGCCTTTGCGGCCTTTGAGCTGCATATTTTGCAGCGTCCAGGAGCTGAAAAAGATTACAGCGAACAGGAACAAGCGCAGGCGCGTGATTACTTCAATGCGATGAGCGAAGCCGGGATCGCCAAACTGACCGGGAATATTATTGCCGGACTGCCAGGTGCCGAAGAGGGCTATACGCTTGACCAGTTCCGCGCTCGACTGGCCGAATATGATGGTATCGATAAAGCCGGCCTGCGTGAAAATATGGCTTATTTCCTGCGCGCGATAGTGCCTGTGGCAGAAGCTTCCGGTATTAAACTGGCGGTACATCCTGATGATCCACCGCGTCCCATTCTCGGCCTGCCGCGTATTGTTTCAACTATCGAAGATATGCAGTGGTTGAAAGAGGCGGTAGACAGTATCACCAACGGTTTTACGATGTGTACCGGTTCATACGGTGTGCGGGCTGATAACGATTTGGTCAAAATGATTGAGACTTTTGCCGATCGCATTCACTTCACCCATTTGCGAGCGACATGCCGCGAAGAAAACCCCAAAACGTTCCATGAAGGGGCGCATTTGCAGGGTGATGTGGACATGGTGTCGGTTGTGAAAGCGATTCTGACGGAAGAGCAGCGTCGCCAGCGGGCGGGGAATATGCGCAGTATTCCGATGCGTCCCGATCATGGGCATCAGATGTTGGATGACCTGAAGAAGAAAACCAATCCAGGTTATTCTGCCATTGGTCGACTGAAAGGATTGGCGGAAGTTCGCGGGGTTGAACTGGCTCTGAAACGAACCCTGTTCCCAGAAATGAAGTAAGCCAACGCGTTATTGCTGTACAGAAATATCAGGGCGAGGGATCCTCGCCCTGATTGCATTCTTCCTGCTGATTATTTTTCAGCACGGCCCATATAGCGGCGTTCTTCGATATGGATGAGGATCTTCTCACCCGCGCTCAGATATTCTGGCACCTGAATCACCAGACCGGTGCTCATGGTTGCAGGTTTGTTGCGTGCACTCGCAGACGCACCTTTAATGCCTGGCGCTGTCTCCACGATCTCCAGCTCAACAGTTTGCGGTAATTCCAACGACAGAATCTGGTCGTCGAGGGTCAAGACCTGCATACCCGGCATACCGCCTTCTGGAATGAACAGCAGTTCCTCTTCGATCATCTCTTTCTTGAAGATATACGGCGTGTAGTCTTCATTATCGGTAAAGACGTATTCGTCCCCGTCGATATAGGAGAAATCGATACCACGGCGGGTCAGGGTGACGGTATCAAGGATATCATCGCCTTTAAAGCGCTCTTCAACTTTCAGACCGGTTCGCACATCAGCAAAGCGCATTTTATACAGGGTGCTGGCACCGCGTGCGCTAGGACTTTGAATATCAATGTCTTTTACCAGCAGCAGTTTGCCGTTGTAGTTAACAACAACGCCGCGTTTAATCTCGTTAGCTCTTGCCATAAAAATAACCTGTTGCGAGGATTTCAAATAAGTTGCGACAAGTTACTCGCGCCGTGTGTTTCAGGCAAGCAGATAGCGTAAAAAGAGTGAGCAAAATGCCTCCTTTTGACGGAGGCATCAGAGGGTAAATCGCGGGTTTGCTAATTCAGCGATAAACAGGCAGCAGATTGAGTAAAGTCAGTCCGTGTGCCATGGCGCTTATCAGCCCAAATGCAATGATGAACAGGATCATGGGTTTGCCACCGAACACCCGATAACTGGTGGAGGCGAAGCGTTTGCGACTGGCGCGCACCATCAATGCGGGAACGATAACCGCCCAAATGGTCGCCGCCAAACCTGCGAAGCCAATCGCATACAGAAAGCCATCTGGAAACAAAAGGGCACACAACGTCGGCGGTACAAAAGTGATCAATGCTGCACGTGTTCTGCCGTTGGCATCATCACTGAATTTGAAAAAATCAGCGATAAAATCGAACAGTCCCAGCGAGACCCCGAGGAAGGAGCTGGCCAGTGCCATATAAGAAAAAGCACTGAGCAATTGTGTTACCGCCGGACTGGTACTGATACCGTTCATTTGTTGCAACAGACTGCCAATATTGCCACCTTCGGCAATCACCTGTTTGAAAGCGTCACGGCTGATATTGCCCTGAATAACATACTGCCAGAACAGATAAATCACCAGCGCGATCAGCGTTCCATACAGCAGGCTGCGCGCCACGGATTTCCCATCCTTTTGGTAGTACTTCACCAGTCCCGGAACGTTGCCGTGAAAACCAAAGGACGTCAGCAGATAAGGCAGTGCAGCCAGCGCGTAGGGCAAATAGTGGCTGCCGGGCTGCTGCCGGTTAAAGAGAATATCGGACTGTACGTGGGTAAACATATTTCCCACTGACATGACAAAAGTGATAACCATACCGCCAATGAGAATGGTGCTCAAACGATCGACCGCCCGCGTCGAGAGCCAGACGATGAATGCGACGATCAAGGTGAAAATCAGCCCCGAACCGGTCTGCCCAAGGCCGGTGCTGGCCCCAAGCGTATGGGTAATAATCGAACCGCCCGCCGAGATGTAAGCGTAAGTCAGAATATAAAGAACGAAGGTAATCGATAATCCATTTACTGAACTCCAGGTTTTGCCGAGCAGATCCTTCACCATCGTATGGAAGCTGGCACCAGTTGGATAATGCAGGTTGGTCTCAAGAATCATCAACCCGGAAATCAGCATACAAAACCAGGTATAAACCAGCAAAATGACCGAACCACTGAACCAGACACCCGACGTCACCACAGGAATCGAAAACATCCCTGCGCCCACCGCGGTACCCGAAATAATCATTGCACCACCGAGTACAGAGGGGCGGGGCGGGGTTAAGGCTGTTTCAATCGACATGCTGGCTCCAAAAAAGAAAATAGCCATGACGGCTAATGTACTAGCTTAATGGTACATAATGAATGAAGTGCTGTAAACAGCTAATAATTCTTGGTAATCGAATTCAGTCGGATTTTTTGACGATATTTTGCGCAATAGATTGGTTCTAGTGTGAGGTAAAACGGCATTCATTGAGCGAAAAATCAGGAACAGGATATTGCGTTGCGGATAAGCCGCCCAAACGACATTTAACGCTGGTGGATAATTCGCCAGACTGCTATTGTCTCGCAATAATTCTGCCAGCCCACCGGAGCGCTGCTGATGGACTGTCGTACAGACTGCGGTGCCTGCTGCATCGCACCCTCAATATCCAGTCCCATCCCCGGAATGCCCAACGGCAAACCCGCCAATACCCGCTGTGTGCAATTAGATGACGCCATGCGCTGCAAAATCTTTTTCTCACCGCTGCGACCCAAGGTTTGCGCCAGCCTGCAAGCGCAACGTGAAATGTGTTTTACTCACCGGGATCAGGCGCTGGAGTATCTAGTCCAGCTAGAAAAAGACACTTCCCCTTGAACAGGGCTACTGCGCGTCGCCACTGCGGGATTGTGCAGTGCTCGTAATCCTCATGGACTTTGTGTCCACTCCGGTTACTGCGCGCTGTACCCACCCGCATTGGCTTAGCTCGCTACGCCCTTAGGCTTTGGGAGTTAAGGGGCTACTGCGCGTCGCCATTTCATCTTCGGGCAGTGCTCGCAATCCTCATGGACTTTATGTCCACTCCGGTTGCTCCGCGCTGGCCGTAGATGAACTCGTCTAGCTCGCTACGCCCTTGGGCTTTGGGAGTTAAGGGCTACTGCGCGTCGCCCACGTATCTCAATCCTGCTACACCTTGGAATCACATCGTTGGGATATCGCCGCTGTTCTCGGCTATGGGGATTTGGGGTGGTTCGGTGTCGTTGATGCGCCACAAGCAGACGACGGCACCGACGACCATCAGCGTGGCGGTATAGAATACGGCGTGGTAACTCCAGATTTCAGCAACAACACCAGCGATAGAACCGGCGATAATCCAGCCGACGCGGGTTGAGTTGGTAAATAGCGTCGTGGCTGCGCCAGCTTGTCCAGGCATCAGATCCTGAAAATAGAGCATGCCAATCCCTGCCAGGATACCAATGAAAACCGCGTTCAACAGTTGCAACGCTATCAATTGCCAGGTGCCGCTAATGAAGAGCAAGCTGAAGTAGAACAGCAACCCTGCGGCGACAGCGACACGCATCAGCAGACGCTTGCCGAAGCGTTTGGCGTAATAGCCAGCAATCAGCATGGTGGGGATTTCCAGGCAGGCTGCCGTACCCATCAGAACGCCAGCCAGTTTCTCGGGCAAAATCAATTCGCGAACCAGATACAATGGCATATTGATCAGGTACATACTGTTGGATGTCCACATCAGGGTACAGGCGGCAAACAACAGCAGGGTATCGCGCCGGTTTTTCTGCGGAGCCTGCAACGTCGCTGTGGTTTTAACCTGCGCTTTCGGCATGGATGGCAGGAAATACCAGACCAGCCCCCCGCACACCACAAAGGCGATGGCCGCTGCTATGTACATGAAAGTAAAACCAAATCCCAGTGCCAGTGCGAAAGCCAGCGGCGGCCCTACCACCCAGGCGAGCGAAACCTGAGCGCGCAAAATTGAACTGAACATCACCGCTTCCCGACCCGTTTTTTCGGCATGCTCACGTGCGAGCGCAAACATCTGCGGGTTGGCCGTAGAACCAAAACTCGAGAGAAATACGCCAATGAACAGCAGGATGAAATAGTTGCGGTTGTAGGCAAACAGCACGCAAGCCAGCGCACCCAGAATGCAACAGTAGAAAATCAACGACTTGCGATCGCCAGTTTTATCCGAACGGCTCGCAAGGGTCTGGCTGACAAGAATGCCGATGACTGCGCTACCGGTATAGAACAGACCCACCATAAATGGCCG
The DNA here is from genome assembly GCF_003332275.1 of Edaphovirga cremea. GTDB lineage: Bacteria > Pseudomonadota > Gammaproteobacteria > Enterobacterales > Enterobacteriaceae > Edaphovirga > Edaphovirga cremea. The sequence continues at coordinate 534,686 of NZ_QOVA01000001.1, forward strand.
GACCTGGACTTCGGTAGACAAAAACAGACTCAATGTCGGTGTCTGTAACGCCCCGGCGATGCCGGACATGAAAGCAACCACCAGAAAGGCGATCGAGGTAATATCCGGCAAACGCCGGCTGGTAGCTGTCGTAAGTGGCATGGGTACACTTAAAATAGAACAGAAAATGCGGGAAGTTCGCGCGCATATAGTACTCTTGTTTAAAAAAAACAAAAGCACAGCCTGTTTAAAAAAAACGAAAATACGTTTCATCTTACCTGAGCGTAAATCGTTTTTTCGGGCGTTTAGCAGGCGTAAAAAGGGGCGATATCGATCATCGCCCCATGCATCTTAGAGACTTAATCAGGCGCCAGCAGGCACCTGATGCGCGGTATTTTTAAGCACTGGCCCCTGATATTTTTCAATCTCAAGCTGCGCCATGTGCCCGCAATTACCCTGCGCCAGACTCGAGGAGCCAATATCAAACGTCAGGCAATTGATATTGCCGTTTTTGCATATCGAGCCCGGTTTGGACGGATCGGCAGGATCGAACCACGCACCCTCGCTGACGCGGACCACGCCCGGCCTGACGTCGTTGGTGACAATGGCACCCACCAGAATCTGACCGCGACTATTAAAGGCGCGAACCAGATCACCGTCGGTAATCCCACGCTTTTGCGCGTCCTCGGTATTGATCGCGATGGCTTCACGATCGGCCACGGCATATTTCTTGCGCAAAGGGGTATTATCAAGCTGTGAGTGCAGGCGGTTGATTGGATGCGCTGTATTCAATGACAGCGGGTACTGCGCCGCTTCTGGCCCGCGATACCATTCATGCGGTGGCATCCAGGTCGGGATGCCCTGGCAATCCGCATATTTCATTTTTGCAATGGCATCCGAGTGGATTTCGATTTTGCCCGACGGCGTCCCCAACGGATTAAGCAACGGGTTTTCGCGAAAATCTGCAAAGCGGACCCACTGCGTATTGGCCTGCGGAACCGGGAAGCGCACGTAGTTATTGGAATTCCAGAACATGTCGAACAACGGCAATGCAACCCTGGCAGCACGCGCCTGAATTTGCATGTCGTCGTACATGGATTTCAGCCATTGGGTTTCATCTTTGCCTTCAGTAAACGCCTCTGCGACACCCAGTTTTTCAGAAATGGCGGCGAAAATATCGAAGTCATTGCGTGACTCATGCTGTGGCTGAACGCACTGATGCATTGGGAAGACGTACAGTTGCGAATAGTCACCGCCCATCTCCAGATCGTTATGTTCGTAGCTGGTGGTGGCGGGCAGAACAATATCAGCATGCTTGGCCGTGGCGGTCCAATAGGGCTCATTGACGACAATCGTTTCAGGGCGCTGCCAGGCCTTCACCAAATTATTGGTGTCCTGGTGGTGATGGAACGGATTGCCACCCGCAACATAGACCATTTTGACGTCAGGATAAGTGATCTTGCTGCCATTGAAATCAATGGTTTTACCCGGATTTGCCAGGCAATCAGCGATACGCGCCACGGGGATGGGCGTCGGTGAGTTTTTCGGCGCATTCCCGGCAGAAATCCCTGACAGAATCCCGCCTTTTGCCGTTGGACTGCCGCCTGACGAGTAGTGGTAACTGAAACCAAAACCGCCACCGGGCTGCCCAATCTGACCAAGCATCGCGGCAACGGTGACCAGCAACCAATGTTGTTGCTCGCCATGATGCTGGCGTTGAATTCCCCACCCCGACATGATCATCGTGCGCTGTTTGGCCATATCACGCGCCAGCGTCCGTATTTCATCTGCACTTACACCGCTGATGTCCGCAGCCCATTCCGCCGTTTTGGGTTGGTTGTCCTCTTTACCCAGCAAATAGGCTGCAAATTTATCGAATCCAACGGTGTAGGTATTGAGGAAATCAGGATTATGCAATTTCTCTGTCAGCAATGTATGGGCGACACCCAGTAGCAGGGCGCTGTCAGTGTACGGACGGGGGGCGATCCATTCCGCATTGAGGAATTGAGCACTGTCGTTATGCAGTGGATCAATGCTGATAACCCGGGTTCCTTTTTCCTTCAGCGCGGCAAAACCCGTCTGGCCGTAGTGGTCAGGCATATTCCAACTGTTCTTCAGGGTGATCATCGGGTTACAACCCCACAAGACCACCAGTTGGCTGTTTTCGACCACATTTGGCCAGGCAGTTTGCTGTTCGTAAACCTCCATGGAACCCACCACGTGCGACATGATTACCTGCGCAGCGCCAGTGGAATAATCGCCTGCATACCCCAGAAAACCGCCGCTCAGATTCATCATGCGCTGGAGCAGAGTTCGGCAGTTATGGAACATACCCACGCTTTTCCAACCGTAAGAACCCGCATGGATCGCCTGCGGCCCATGATCGCGTTGAATCCGGCTGATTTCTCCGGCGACCAACTCTGTGGCTTTATCCCAACTTACCCGTACCCACTCGTCACGTCCGCGTAATTCAGTGCGGCTACCCGGACCACCCTCAAGCCAACTCTTGCGAACCATGGGGTATTTCACCCGGTTATCAGCATGCACCTGATAAGGTGCCATTTCGATTAATTCATTGGGATAGGGATCATCTTTTACCGGCTGGGTCGCGATCATCCGGCCATTTTCAACGATGGCCTCAAAAGCTCCCCAATGTGCGCCGGTGAGAATACCTTTCTGTGCGGGTCGCAGTACTGTGAATTGCGGCAGTGCCTGACTGATCGCCTGTGCAAGCACGGATTTGCTCCACAGGCCACTGAGCAGGGCTGTGGCACCCACCGCCCCGGTTCCAAGCAAAAACCTACGTCGGCTGAGTTCCAACGCCTGTTTAGAAGAATTTTTCATTGTCGACTATTCCTTACAACTGGGCCGGAGCATCGTTGGATGCCGGGTTTTTCGGCATATCGCTGGCATGTTTTTGTACATACTGGGTCAGGACGCGGAGTTGTTCCTGATCCAACGATGTACGTGGCGCCATCCCTTTGATCACCCCAATCCACTGATTGGCATTGAAGCGATCCAGGGCCGTTAAACCATGGCAACCGGTACAGTTGGCATTCATCATGTCTTCGGCGTAGTGCCAAATTTTCTGTTGATCGTCGACCAATTGTTTCCGAGGCAGCCAGACCTGTAACGACACCTGGTGCCAGACCAGATTGGTTTCGCTATCGGTGGACGTAGACTGGGTTTTAAGTGATTTTCGTGCATCTTCCCCGACGATTGCGCTCAGAATACGTCTTCCCTGTGCGGCATAGAACACTTCGGGAACGCCATCCTGTTGCCACCCTTCAACGCTGACCTGGACTTTATCTCCTTGTTGATTAACCACTTTCACCTGCGTTGAAGGCAGAAGATTACCTGAATTATGGGTGGCATCAGGCGTCAGGAAGAACGGTTCAGTGGCGATAGTAAACAGGGTGGTTGCCGTAGCTGGCGAAACGGCGGCAGCGCTGGCCAACTCTGCGGCACCGGCTTTAGTGGAGCTGCTCATATCGGGTAAGATATGCGCCACGCCTTTGTGGCAATCGATACAGGTTTCACCTTCCTTGATGGCGATCGGATGCTGAATCCGCGCTTCAGGGCGCTGAGCGGTGATATCCATGGCATCAAAACTGTGGCAAGAGCGACAGGTCGCCGAGTCATTCTCTTTCATCGTCTTCCAGACCGATTGCGCCATCTCTAATTTATGCGCTTCAAATTTTTCAGGTGTGCTTATTGTTCCGACCATTTCGCCGTAAATATCCTTAACCGCCATAATTTTGGTTAACAGATAATCGACCGGTTGATGAGGTACGTGACAATCCGCGCATTCAGCGCGAATCCCAAGATGGTTTTGAAAATGGACGCTGCCCTGATATTCGGCCAAAGGTTGCTGCATCGTGTGGCAGGAAACACAAAAGGCGGTATCGCTGGTTTTATGCAAAACGGTGGCAGTGGCGGCAAGAATAGCGGCTCCCAGGATAATGCCAATCAGCAAAATCCATAGCCATCCCCACCGACGTTTACGGGTGAAACCAGTGTGATTATTACGCATTTAAACCTGCTTTTTAATTTCGAATATTCTGTGAGCGACATTGTCAAAAAGGGGCTCATTAGCTGCTCATCTTTGATTAAGAAAAGTCTCAGACAAACCAGAAATAAGTGAACAGAATTATAGATAATGCAGAAGATAATGCTTCTTTTAATAAGAAGTTTTTACCGCTTGCTTGATCGAAATTGGATTTTGGTCCCGGGTGGCTAAAATGTCGCCAGCTCAACACGCAGGAATAGGAAAGGTAAAGTTCGCGGGACGACATTCATCCCGCAGGAGGTCAATAAAAGCGTTTTGACAGCCACAGATGAATTGCATTGCGGCTGGCCTCAAAATGAGGTTCTGGCAGTGATTGCGGGGAACACCAGCGCCATTCTGCACATTTTTCGGGCTCCATCAGTTTGGCTTCCCCTCCGGGATGCTGGGCCAACATGCAGACCGATACGGTATGTTTACCTTCCTGCCGCCACGTCGCCAGATTATTGCTGATACCAATAACCTGCAGATCATTGATCACCAACCCGGTCTCTTCTTCTATCTCGCGGATTGCACCTTTTTCGAAAGATTCGCCAGGGTCAAGATGTCCGCCGGGTATCGACCAGTAAGGAGCGTGAGTTGAACAGCGTTTTCCCAGAAGAATCAACCCTTCAGAATTGACAATGATAACTCCCGTACCTACAACAACTGCCATTTTATTCTCCTTCAGCAAAGTGTCAGCATTTTAAGGTTTAAAGCTGATGAAGTTTCAGCTTGACGGCGAAAATGTGCGTGACGTCAAAGATCTGTTACGTCAAAAGCGAGAATGCTTGCATAAATCTTGTACCAGCAAGAGACTGATTGAAACGTTTCAGCGTTATCCTTTTAGACTGAACTAACTGGATAACGCTCCTTTTTCCCAGTGAAGCTGAAACGATTCAAATTCAGCAAGAGAGGAGAATTATGTTCCAGTTGTCACAGCAAGATATCCATCTGGGCGCTACTGCCAGCAGTAAGCAGGAGGCCATCAAACAGGTCGCTGCGGCCCTGACCCAGGCGGGTTGCGTCGCTGCCGCTTATGTAGACGGTATGCTACAGCGCGAACTGCAAACTTCAACCTATCTGGGGAACGGGATTGCCATCCCCCATGGTACCACTGATACACGTGATTTAGTCCTGAACACTGGGGTGCAGGTATTCCAGTTTCCCCAGGGAATTTCCTGGGGAGATGATCAAATAGCGTATGTCGTAATCGGTATTGCTGCCAGTTCTGATGAGCATTTAACGTTGCTGCGCCAACTGACACATGTATTGAGTGATGACAGTGTAGCCGATCAAATGGCAAAAACGGATTCTGCCGAAGAGTTGCGCAGTCTGCTGATGGGCGAAAAGAAAACCGCCGAATTCCGCTTTGATACGTCACTGATTGCCCTTGATGTCGCGTCAGATAGCCTAATCACTTTGCAGGCGCTGAATGCGGGCCGTTTGCAGCAAATTGGTGCGGTTGATACCACGTTTGTCAGCGATGCGGTAAGCCGCAAGCCGTTGAATCTGGGGCAGGGTATCTGGTTGAGTGATAGCACCGGTGGCAATTTGTATAGTGCAGCCACTGTTTCGCGCCCGGTTAACGTATTTGAGCAGGACGGCGAGAAAGTGGCACTGCTGCTGACGGTATCTGTCGCTGACGACCAACCGCTTGCTGTGCTGAATTATCTCAGCGATCTGTTGCTGGCACACAAGGCCGAACGCTTGCTGAAAGGCGATGCGGCCAGCGTGCTTGCGCTGCTGACCAGTGAAGTTGTTGAAGAAAGTCAGAGCTTGAGTGCTGAATATGTAGTCCGCAATGAGCATGGTCTGCACGCGCGCCCGGGGACGATTCTGGTGAATGTGATCAAGCAATTCTCGAGTGAGATTACCGTGACCAATCTTGATGGCAGCGGTAAGCCAGCCAATGGTCGAAGCCTGATGAAAGTTGTGGCGTTGGGCGTCAAGAAAGGCGACCGCTTGCGTTTTACAGCGGCGGGTGACGATGCTGAACTGGCGCTGAAATCGATTGGTGAGGCTATTTTTCAAGGTCTTGGTGAGGGGGCAGCATGAGCCGCAGAGTTGCTACAATTACACTGAACCCCGCTTACGATCTGGTTGGGTTCTGCCCGGACATTGAACGCGGTGAAGTCAATCGGGTTCAGACTGCCGGCCTGCACGCGGCAGGCAAAGGGATCAACGTCGCGAAGGTTTTGAAAGATCTGGGTATCGATGTCACCGTCGGTGGTTTCCTGGGTAAAGATAATCAGGATGGATTTCAGCAATTGTTCAGCGAGTTGGGAATCGCCAACCGCTTTCAGGTGGTGCCAGGCCGCACACGTATCAACGTTAAGCTGACCGAGAAAGGCGGGGAAGTGACCGACTTTAATTTCTCTGGCTTCGACGTCAGCACTCAGGATTGGGATCGTTTTGTCACGGACTCACTGAGTTGGCTGGGGCAATTTGATATGGTCGCTGTGAGCGGTAGTCTGCCAGAAGGGCTTGATCCACAAGCATTTACTGACTGGATGATCCGTCTGCGCAGCCAGTGCCCATGTATTATTTTCGACAGCAGCCGTGAAGCATTGGTCGCAGGTCTGAAAGCATCACCCTGGCTGGTGAAACCCAATCGTCGTGAACTTGAAATCTGGGCGGGCCGCCCATTGTCTAAAATTGAAGATGTGGTTGAGGCTGCACATGCCCTTCGTGATCAGGGTATTGCTCATGTCGTCATCTCGCTCGGTGCGGAAGGTGCCTTGTGGGTCAATGCATCAGGTGCATGGATCGCCAAACCCCCAGCCTGTGAAGTCGTCAGTACCGTTGGTGCCGGTGATTCCATGGTAGGTGGACTGATTTACGGCTTGCTGATGCGCGAGTCGAGCGAACACACCTTACGCCTGGCAACGGCTGTTGCCGCGCTGGCCGTAAGCCAAAGCAACGTAGGCATCACCGATCGTACCCAACTGGCGGCGATGATGGCGCGTGTCGATCTGAAACCTTTTAACTGACAGCAGGAGGCAAAATGAAAACACTGCTGAAGATAGACAGTTCGCTCGGTCAGGCCAGAAGCCACTTGGCGAAGAGTATGCTCGCGGCGGCTGCGGCCAAAGCGGGAATGACGTTGGTGGATCAGATCGCCGATGCCGAATTGATTGTGCTGACAGGTGCTGTACCTACTGATGCAGCCCTGAATGGCAAAAAAGTATTTGTTGGTGATATCGAGTTGGCTGTGCGTGAGCCAGACGCATTTTTGCAACGCGCCGTGGCGGAAGCCGCCCTATTTACTGCTGCGGCGGCTCCTGTTGTTGCACGGGGTGAAATTGTTGCTGCGGGTAAAAATGCCGGGCCGAAGCGCGTTGTGGCGATCACTGCCTGTCCTACCGGTGTGGCGCATACGTTCATGGCGGCAGAAGCCATTGAATCCGAAGCCAAAAAACGTGGCTGGTGGGTGAAAGTCGAAACCCGTGGTTCCGTAGGGGCAGGCAATGCCATCACCCCGGAAGAAGTGGAACAAGCGGATCTGGTGATTGTTGCTGCGGATATTGAGGTCGATCTGGCGAAATTTGCCGGTAAGCCAATGTACCGTACCTCTACAGGTCTGGCGCTGAAAAAAACCAAACAGGAATTGGATAAAGCATTGGTTGAGGCTGAGATTTTCCAGCCGGAGGAAAAAGGCTCAACAACCTCTCAATCCAGCAAGAAAGAGGGCGCAGGCGCCTATCGCCACCTGTTGACCGGTGTGTCGTATATGCTGCCGATGGTGGTAGCGGGTGGTCTGTGTATCGCGTTGTCTTTCGCTTTTGGTATTAAGGCATTTGAAGTTAAAGGCACGCTCGCTGCAGCATTGATGCAGATTGGTGGTGGCTCGGCGTTTGCGCTGATGGTACCTATTCTGGCGGGTTACATCGCCTTCTCCATTGCCGATCGCCCAGGTCTGACCCCAGGTCTGATCGGGGGTATGTTGGCCGTAAGTACGGGCGCCGGTTTTCTTGGCGGTATCATTGCGGGTTTCCTTGCGGGTTACGTGGCAAAAGCCATCAGCACAAAACTGCATCTGCCGAAAAGTATGGAAGCGCTCAAGCCGATAATGATCATCCCGCTGGTGGCGAGTCTGATTACCGGCCTGGTCATGATCTATGTTGTCGGTACGCCGGTCGCTAAAATCATGGTAGGGCTGACGAATTGGCTGCAAGCTATGGGTACCGCCAACGCGGTGGTTCTGGGCGCGGTGCTGGGTGCGATGATGTGTACAGACATGGGTGGCCCGGTTAACAAGGCGGCTTACGCTTTTGGTGTCGCGCTGTTGAGTACGCAGACCTACGCGCCAATGGCGGCAATTATGGCTGCCGGTATGGTTCCACCTCTGGCAATGGGTTTGGCAACGCTGCTCGCCCGTAGCAAGTTTGACCAGGGTGAACGTGATGGCGGCAAAGCGGCATTGGTATTGGGTCTGTGCTTCATCTCAGAAGGTGCCATTCCGTTTGCTGCACGCGATCCGATGCGGGTTCTGCCTTGCTGTATAGCGGGTGGTGCCTTGACCGGGGCTTTATCAATGGCCTTTGGCGCTAAACTGATGGCACCTCACGGCGGTCTCTTTGTACTGCTGATTCCAGGCGCCATTACACCGGTTCTGCTGTATTTGGTCGCCATTATCGCGGGTACGCTTCTGGCGGGCGTTCTTTATGCCATCCTTAAGCGCTCTGATGCAGCTATCGCTGAAGTGAAAACTGCATAAGTCAGTCTATGCCGGGTGAAAATCCGGCATAGACTAGAAGCGAAAGCAGCCAAAACTAAGCTGCCAGAACAAAGCCGCCAAACTATGGCGGCTTTTTTACCAGGGCGTGATTTCTTATTTATAATTATTTGCGGTTGCGATCACGCCGCCTGCTGTTTCTTTTGTTGCGATTTCAGCCAGGCAATTTCGTCCATCCAAATATCGGGATTAACGGTTTCCAGAATCAGTGGAATACCATCAAAGCGTTCATCGCGCATGATATAGCTGAACACGGTTTTACCGATATTCCCTTCACCCAGACTGTGGTGGCGATCGACACGGCTGTTGAATTCGCTCTTGGCATCGTTTAAGTGCATGCCGCGCAAGAATTCATAACCGACGATATCACCCAGCAGTTTGAACGTCTGATGACAATCCTCTTCAGTACGCAAATCGTAACCGGCGGCGAATGCATGGCAGGTATCGATACAGACTCCGACGCGGCTTTTGTCTTCGACACCGTCGATGATGGCCGCCAAATGTTCGAATTTAAAACCCAGATTACTGCCCTGGCCCGCGGTATTTTCAATCACTGCCGTCACACCGGCAGTTTTATCCAACGCAATGTTGATCGACTCGGCAATGCGCGCAAGACAGCGATCTTCTTCTATTTGCATCAGATGGCTGCCGGGGTGGAAATTCAGTAAAGAGAGCCCAAGTTGCTGGCAGCGCGACATCTCATCGATAAAGGCTTCGCGCGATTTTTCCAGGGCGTCAGCAACCGGATGCCCGAGGTTAATCAGGTAGCTGTCGTGTGGCAGAATTTGTTTGCTGCTATAACCGTATTCTTCACAGGCGCGTTTGAACTTTTCAATGACGTCATCGGTTAGCGGCGCTGCTTTCCACTGGCGTTGATTTTTTGTAAAAAGGGCAAATGCGGTGGCCTCTAATTCATGGGCGCGAATAACCGCCTGATCGACCCCGCCTGCTGCGCTGACATGTGCACCTACAAACTTCATTCTGTTCCTCCTCTGCAACCAAATCCAAATATGGCACCGAGTGTAACGGGTTTATCCTCAGCCGCGCACCCCATAAGTGTTAACAGAATTTTACATACCAGGGTTTTATGCTTTAACAACGACTCGTTTTTTTGGTTTAACAATAAATAGTTTTATGGCTTAAAGCAGATGACCCACCAGCAGATTGATTCCAGCCCCTCCGATGATTAACCAGAGAAAAAGCAGCGATGCCAGCAGAATAGGTTTGATACCCGCGTTCCTGATGGCACTGACGTGGGTGGTTAATCCGAGGGCCGCCATCGCCATCGCCAGCATGACCGTATCCGCACTGATGATCATGTCGACCCATGACTGCGGCAGCAGATGAAGGGAGTTAAAAGCGGCGACAACAATAAAAATCACGGCAAACCAGGGAATGGTGACAGCCGATTTTTCGCTGCGTTTCACGCCCTGGGAGCGACCTAACCAGGCAGATAACAGCAGAAGGAAAGGTGCCAGCATCATCACCCGGATCATTTTACTGATCACCGCAGCATTTTCGGCCTCGCTGCCAATTGAATGACCGGCGGCAACCACCTGAGCCACCTCATGCACGGTGGAGCCGGTGAAAATCCCGAAACTTTGTGGCGAAATATCCAACCACTGATGATGTAAATTAAGTTGATACAGCCACGGATAGACAAAAATTGCCAGCGTCCCAAAAATCACTACGGTTGCCACGGCAACCGCGACTTTACTGGCATCGGCTTTCAGCACGGGTTCAGTCGCCATCACCGCTGCGGCACCACAAATACTGCTGCCCGCGCCTATCAGCATTACGGTTTGCTGATCCAGCCCAAAGACTTTTTTGCCTAACCAGCAGGCAAGGAAAAAGGTTGAAGTGAGCGTCAGCAAATCAATCACCACGCCCGTTGCCCCTACATCAGCAATTTGCTGAAACGTCAGGCGAAAACCGTACAGGATGATCCCAAGACGCAGCAGACGCTGCTTGGCTAAATTCACACCGTCAGCACAAATCGGTTGAAAGATGGGATAGACCGTATTACCGATAATAATGCCGCAAAGAATTGCCAGGGTTAGTGCACCAAGACCTAACTCAGACACCCACGCAATCTGGCTCAGCCATAATGAAAAACCGGTCAACACCCCGGTAACTAACAGTCCGGGCAAATAGCGCAACGGAGCGGGGCGTTTGGCATGATCGGATGCTGTGTGCGGGAAAGTATGCGTCGTCATCGTCAATACTCTTTTTTGAAAACCTGCGATAAGACTAACGATTGACGGCATAAAAATAAAATTGATTATAAATATATAACCTATCTGAATAATAGGTAAGAGACCCGATACCATGACAGACAACATAAAATAGTTACGGCATTTTTAAAATAAATAGTCAGTGTTAAAGATCATAATCGCAAAAGGCACACTGCAAGAAAGGTAATATTGGAATCCATACCGCATAATAAGGGCGTTCAATGCGCCGATTATCCTGCGAAGTTTGCCAAACGTGATAATCTTATTAGAAGACAAAGTAAAAGAGTTTTCCCCGTCAATGCATGATTTAAACGGCCCATCTTACTCTGACCATGGATTTAAATCGCCAATAAAACAGCGAGTTATGTGTAAGTTCAATGATAACCAATCGCTATTATTGCTATAGAGAACGTTATGCATATTACACTCCGGCAACTTGAAGTTTTTACCGAAGTACTGAAAAGTGGTTCAACCACGCAGGCTTCGGTTGTCCTTTCACTCTCTCAGTCGGCCGTAAGTGCGGCGTTGGCCGATCTCGAAGGGCAACTGGGTGTTCAACTCTTTGATCGTGTCGGCAAGCGACTGGTGATTAATGAGCACGGGCGACTGCTTTATCCGAAAGCACTGGCTTTGCTCGAACAGGCGGGAGAAATCGAGCGCTTGTTCAATCAAGACAATGGATCATTGCGCATCGCGGCCAGCAGTACGATTGGCAACTATATGTTACCGGCAATGATCGCCAGTTACCGCCTTGATTTTCCGCAGACTCCCCTGGAGCTGAATGTGGGGAACAGCCAGGATGTTATTACCGCCGTCGCTGATTTCCGCGTTGATTTGGGCCTGATAGAAGGGCCATGCCACATGCCCGAATTGGTGACCCAACCTTGGCTGGATGATGAACTGGTGGTATTTGCCGCGTCGGGAAGTCCAATTACCCAACAGCCGGTCACGCTGGAGTCCTTGGCTCGCGCGCCCTGGATCCTGCGCGAACGCGGTTCCGGTACGCGGGAAGTGCTCGATCACCTGCTGTTGGCTAAATTGACGGATTTCCAATTGGTCATGGAGTTGGGTAACTCTGAGGCAATCAAACATGCTGTTCGCCATGGCATAGGCATCAGTTGTTTGTCCCGACGGGTTATCGCTGAGCAACTGGCCACGGGGTCGCTAGTGGAACTGGTGCTGCCTATTGCGCCACTTATCCGCACACTCTATTTAATTCACCATCGCCAAAAACACATCTCAAACGCACTGCAGCGTTTCCTGAGCTACTGCAAAGAGCCTGAATGATGAAATAAGCGTCGGAAAGTACAGGCTTTAGATGTCTGTCACTAATAAATTACTTATAATCCGGCGCCTATTATGAAGGTGTCTTATAACAGGAGCTTCGAGCTATACCCGTTAGTGGTTTTTGCTACAATCCGCCATCAAAATTATACCTAACGAGCAGATATAGGGTAACGATGGCTCATTCACATACTAAAAACCCAGGCGCACCACAGGGTTTGCGCCGCGAGCTCAAGGCACGCCACCTGACAATGATTGCGATTGGTGGCTCCATTGGTACAGGGCTGTTTGTTGCGTCCGGCGCAACGGTTTCACAGGCAGGTCCAGGCGGCGCTTTACTCTCTTATGCATTGATTGGTCTGATGGTTTACTTCCTTATGACCAGTTTGGGTGAACTCGCCGCGTATATGCCGGTGTCCGGCTCCTTCTCCACCTATGGCTCAAGATACGTTGAAGAGGGTTTTGGTTTCGCGCTGGGTTGGAACTATTGGTACAACTGGGCGGTGACGATCGCTGTGGATCTGGTGGCCGCGCAATTGGTGATGGCTTATTGGTTCCCTGATTCCCCTGGCTGGATCTGGAGCGCACTCTTCCTTGGCCTGATGTTCCTGCTGAATTACATCTCGGTGAAAGGTTTCGGTGAGGCTGAATACTGGTTCTCGCTGATAAAAGTCACTACCGTGATTGTTTTCATTGTTGTCGGCGTCCTGATGATTGTTGGCATCATGAAAGGCGGCGAGCACGCGGGGTGGCATAACTGGACGATTGGCGACGCGCCGTTTGCCGGTGGATTTTCGGCGATGATCGGGGTTGCCATGATCGTTGGTTTCTCGTTCCAGGGTACCGAGTTGATTGGTATTGCTGCGGGTGAATCTGAAGATCCAGGTAAAAACATTCCGCGTGCGGTGCGTCAGGTTTTCTGGCGGATTTTGTTGTTCTACATTTTTGCCATCCTGATCATCAGCCTGATTATTCCCTATACCGATCCAAGCCTGCTGCGTAATGATATTCAAGATATCAGCGTCAGTCCATTCACACTCGTGTTCCAGAATGCCGGTTTGCTGTCGGCGGCAGCGGTGATGAATGCGGTTATTCTGACGGCGGTTCTGTCCGCGGGGAACTCGGGTATGTATGCTTCCACCCGCATGCTGTATACGTTGGCGAGTGAAGGTAAGGCCCCGAAAATTTTCGCTAAATTGTCGAAGGGAGGTGTTCCGCGTAATGCGCTGTATGCAACCACGGTGGTTGCCGGTTTGTGCTTTCTCTCGTCGATGTTTGGTAATCAGTCGGTCTATCTGTGGTTATTGAATACGTCAGGTATGACCGGGTTTATTGCCTGGCTGGGAATTGCGATCAGCCATTATCGTTTCCGTCGCGGCTTCGTTAAGCAGGGGCTGGATCTGAATGCATTGCCGTATCGCTCAGGTTTCTTCCCGCTAGGGCCGATCTTTGCCTTCGTACTCTGCCTGATCATCACGCTGGGCCAGAATTATCAGGCATTTCTGCAGGATAAAATTGACTGGTACGGTGTGACTGCGACCTATATCGGCCTTCCGCTGTTCCTCGTGATTTGGTTTGGTTACAAACTGACTCGTGGCACGCGTTTCGTGAAATACGAAGATATGCAATTCCCGGATATCGCAGCCAAATAAAGATGTTCTTGAAGGATGGCGAAGCCCCGGCTTCGCCGTTTATCGGAAAACCCGCTGATTCGCCCGCTTGACAACTTTTCTTACCTCTACAGTACTCACAACAATTCATTGAATGGCACCTCTACCTTTTGTGACTCCCTCCTGCTGTAGAAAAATCCGAACATAAACATTCTGTTAACATAAATATTTTGCAAATCATAATTGCCAATCTTATTGATAAGTATTCGCATTTCGTTTATTGTTAGCGCCAATTCAACAGGGATAACAGGAGTTACCGTCGTGGAATCTATCGTGAAGGTGTTGAGTTTCAGAATGACTTCAGGAAATAGGAAGTAAGAAGTAGGAGCGGGATAATCCGAAATAATTATCCCTACAAAGATTGTGAGCCAATAAAGCTATAAATAGCAACTGTCCGGTATTGGGATCGGGCGGTTAAGCCTTCCCACTATAAAAAAGATAATAATGGACCCTTGATAATTCTATTGAATTATCGAATTTATCCTCATGGAGAATGAAAAATGGTTAAGTCCAGACTCGCACCTGCAATCCGCGCGGGCATTTACGCAAATATCCTTGCAGCTACCTTTCCTGTATTTGCTGCCGAAGATGACATCATGGTCGTCACGGCATCTGCCACAGAGCAGAATCTAAAAGATGCACCAGCCAGCATAAGTGTCATTACCCGTGAAGATCTGGCAAAACAGCCGGTACAAAATTTACGCGATGTTTTACAGCAGGTACCGGGCGTACAACTCACCGACGAAGGTGATAACCGCAAAGGCGTAAGTATTCGCGGATTGAGCAGCAGTTATACGCTGATTCTGGTGGATGGAAAGCGCGTCAGTTCACGCACGGCCGTGTTCCGCCATAACGATTATGATCTGAGCTGGATCCCCGTGGATGCCATTGAGCGTATTGAAATCGTCCGTGGCCCTATGTCGTCGCTTTATGGTTCTGACGCGCTCGGTGGGGTGGTGAATATTATCACTCGCAAGGTGGGCAAGGCGTGGCATGGCACAGTGAGCACCGAGGCGACCATTCAGGAACATCGCGATCGTGGCGATAGCTATAACGGTAGTTTCTTTACCAGTGGGCCCGTTGTTGACGGCTTGCTTGGCGTAAAAGTGTATGGCAGTCTCAGTAAGCGTGAGAAGGATGATCAGCAGCAATCTACAACCAGTGCAACGGGTGAATCGCCGAGAATTGAGGGTTATACCTCCCGCGATGGTAATGTCGAATTTGCGCTGACCCCCACCGATGACCAGGATATGACCTTTGGTTACGGCTACGACCGACAGGATCGTGAATCTGATTCGCTTGATAAAAATCGCCTCGATCGGCAAAACTATTCCATTGGCTACAACGGACGCTGGGGCGTCGCCAATACTGAAATGCGCTTCTATGGCGAAAAAATAGATAATTATAACGAAGAGACGATTACGGCAAAAAATAACACCGTCGACGGTAAAGTTATTGTCCCACTGGGTGAAATCAATCAACTCTTTACGCTGGGCGGCGAATGGCGGCACGATGAATTAACGGATGCCGTTAATTTACAGGGCAGCGGATCAACCACATCGGGTCAGTATGCGTTATTTGTTGAAGACGAATGGCGGATGCTGGAAAGTCTGGCACTTACCGGCGGCGTGCGCATGGACGATCACCGGGATTATGGCGTTCACTGGAGTCCGCGAGCGTATCTGGTTTACAACGCAACGGACACCGTGACGCTGAAAGGGGGTTGGGCAACGGCCTTTAAGGCACCGTCATTGCTGCAATTAAGTCCTGACTGGCAAACGGCCTCATGCCGTGGTGCCTGTACTATTGTCGGCAGTAAAGATATTGATCCGGAAACCAGTGAAAACTTTGAAATTGGCGCGTATTACGCCGGTGAAGAAGGGTGGTTGGAAGGCGTTAATGCCAGTGTCACCGTATTCCAGAACAATATTGACGATATGATCAGCATTAACCGTACCGCTGACAAAACACTGGCCCCGAGTTATCCAAATTTTGTTGGTTTTGACAGCAAAGGCAATCCGATTTTCAGTTATTACAACGTTAATAAAGCGCGGATTAAAGGTGTAGAAACTGAACTGAAAATACCGGTCAATGACGCCTGGAGTGTGAAGCTGAATTATACCTATAACGACGCGCGCGATTTGAGCGGTGGCAGCAATAAACCACTGAGTGAACTTCCTTTACATACTGCCAATGGTATCGTCGACTGGAAACCACTTGAAGACTGGGCATTCTACCTTTCCGCTAACTATAAAGGGCAGCGCCGTGCGCTGACTCCTGATGCAGGTACACCGGGCGGATATGTTATCTGGAATACCGGGGGATCTTATCAATTGACCAAAGCCGTGAAACTTCGCGCGGGTGTGCTCAACCTGGGTGATAAAGATCTCAGTCGCGATGATTATAATTATAACGAAGACGGTCGTCGTTATTTTATCGGCGCAGATTACACGTTCTAATTACGGATTTTTCGTCTGATAATAATTATTGTTATTCAGGCTTTGCTGTTCAAAATAAAAAACCCGCAAATTTATTTATTGCGGGTTTTTTATTATTAATACTCAATACACATGATAGTGCATAAATGGTATTAAATTTCGTCCATTACATAATCAAATTATGCAAAACATTTCATTATCATGACTATTATCATGCCCTTCAATTTATAAATAACAGAATTTAAAAGGTTATTAAATAACGAAGGGAAAAACAAATGACATTTTTTTCAGTCACCCCAACAGTGCGGGTAATGGATAATCGCGGAAATAATGTGCGTACATTGCAATATAATAGTGGTAATAACGTCGGCCAGATAACTGAACTTATAATCCGCAATTTTTATAGTGACGAAGGGCATCAATGCAGTCTGT
Source organism: Edaphovirga cremea (assembly GCF_003332275.1). GTDB lineage: Bacteria > Pseudomonadota > Gammaproteobacteria > Enterobacterales > Enterobacteriaceae > Edaphovirga > Edaphovirga cremea. The sequence goes on from NZ_QOVA01000001.1 coordinate 551,506, forward strand.
GGGATGCAAGATTATTCAACTTATGGTGCCAGGCGGAAAATCAAAAACCCAATCTGCTAAGCCAAACCTCCCTGGCCGGACAAACCTTGCGTAGCGACAGCGTGGATGCTGGGTGGGGTGTCACTTTGTATGACGCGCAGGCACGTGTCGTGTGGGGGACTGACGGGTGTGGCAGCATCAGTCGAACGGACTACGACACCCTTGGTCGACCTGTAACACACTACGAACAAACCTCTGGTGAAGCTGAAAGCATTTCCGACCGCTATATCTATGGCGACAGCGATACCGCTGCTACACCAACGCCGCAAACCAATAACCTGTGTGGTCAGCTTATCCGGCACTATGATCCGTCAGGTTTGGTGGAGACGCCCAGTTTTACTCTTTTGGGTGCACCGATGATAACCCATCAGCAACTGTTGGTTGATGCCGAGGGGCAAGGAAACTGGCAGGGCGCCGAATCGACGTGGTCTGCCGCGTTGTCTGCGACCGTCTACACCAGTTCGGTTACGTACAACGCGCAGGGTGCGGCGGTGACGACCACCGATGCGAAAAGTAACCAGCAGCGCTTTACCTACGATGTGGCCGGTGCGCAGACCGCCAGCTTTTTGACCCTGTCGGGTGGTGCTGAACAAACCCTGCTGCGCAGCCAGACTTACAGCGCAGCGGGGCAGAAGTTGCAGGAAACCACGGGCAATGGCGTGGTAACCACCTACGGTTATGAGGCACAAACCCAGCGGCTGACGGTAATCAGAACCACCAAAGCAGACAATTCTCCCCTACAGGATCTGGTGTATGACTATGACCCGGTGGGGAATATCACCTCATTGGGTAACAGTGTGGTGCCAACGCGCTATTTCAAGAATCAGGCCACTGACGGGACGAACACCTATACCTACGATGCGCTGTATCAGTTGATTACTGCGACCGGGCGGGAGAATGCCAAGTCAGGAACGCAAGGGCCTGACCTGCTTGCGATAGATGCCAATAATACGGTGAATTACACCCGTATCTACACCTATGATGCGGGCGGCAACATGACCCAGTACCAGCATGTGGGGGCGACGACTTACACCAATGCGCTGTTTGTGGATGCGAACTCCAACCGGGCGCTGGCGCAGGATTCAGGTGCCACCCAAACAACAATAGGCAATTATTTCGATGCATGTGGCAATGTCAGCCAGATGCAGTCGGGGAAACCGCTGGTCTGGGATGTGCGCAGCCAGTTGCAGTCGGTGGTTTTACTGCCCCGTGAAAGCGGCGATGATGACCGCGAAGTATATCAATACCGGGGTAGCCAGCGTATTCGTAAACAGACATTGACGCAAACCAATGGAACGTGGAAGACCGATGAGGTGATTTACCTGCCGGGTCTCGAATTACGCACGTCTTCATCGGATAACGGTACTGAAGTGACAGTTAATGAGGAGTTGCATGTGATTACGGCCAGTTCCACCGGTCGTGCCGGGGTTCGCGTTTTGCATTGGGAAACAGAGGCACCGACGACCAACGATCAGGTGCGCTACAGCGTTGACAACAATATTGGCTCGTCAATGCTGGAATTGGACAGCGGGGCCAATACCCTGACGCAGGAAGAGTATTACCCGTTTGGCGGCACCGCGGTAGGGGCGGCGATAAATGAAACGGAGGCAAAATATAAAGTCATCCGCTATTCCGGTAAAGAACGGGACAATACCGGGCTATATTATTATGGTTACCGTTATTATGCCCCCTGGCTGTGCCGCTGGTTGAATCCGGATCCATCAGGAATGGCCGATGGACCTAATATGTATTCTATGGTGAGGAATAATCCAATAGCACTTTGTGATCCTGATGGATGCAAGGGGATTAAGGAGAATTTTGACATAAATAGAAGTGATATGATTTATGGACTATCCAACTCAAGAGGAACTTATCTTACTGCCGGTGTGGGCGGGCTTTTTGATTTATGTAACCGAAATACCGTACCAGCAGTTATTGACATTTATAATAATGCAGTATCACTAGCGATTCCTAATGACAAGAAGAATAAAAATGTTGATTTAACTGCTCTGACGAGAGAAAAAACAAGCCTTAAAGAAATCAAGAAAGCCCTTAAAAAAGTAAAAATTCAGCCAACCCTTGAACATGACGCGAAAAATTGACAACTGGAGGATATAGTTATTTATGGGGGGAGTATTTTGAAATAGGCAGGGTTAACGATAAGTTCAATGTGGAAAAAATATATAATGAGGTGGCTGAAAATTATGGTACAAGCTATTACCATGAGTGGGCGCAGGCGGGGGTACCTCGACTTTTATGGAAGCGTGGCAGTAAGCTAGGTATCGAAATTATCGCTCGGAATAATGGGCCACATATCCATTTTGTGCTGGATGGGATTGAAATAGAACCCATTGTCAATAAATCCGTTGTTGGTGGTCAATCCGTCACCGCCTCAGAATTGCGCTATGCTTATCGAAACCGTGACCGATTGGAAGGGAAAATACATTTCTATCGGGATAAACAGGAAGTCTCCGCACCTTGGGTTGAAAATGCTGCGTTATGGTCAGGCTATAAACCGAAAAGCGCTGGGACAGATTCAGACTCGGGTTCAGGCTCAGGCGGCCATCTGGCAGCCAAATCATCAGCATCAAATAGATTCAGCAGACTCAAGGCTTCGATAAGAAACGCATTCGGTAGAAATTAACCGTAAACTCAGGGCGCGCAGTAAGACTGCGCGCCAATAACAATCAGCCTTGATATATATACGTCAGTGCCAGCGTAATCGCCAAAACCAACCCTTTCGTCTACGGCGGAACGCATTGAACAGTCCAACCAGCGTACAACGCAGTAAAGTAATAATAATCGCGGTGGTGATCTCTATTCCATGGCAGACAAACCATTGATAAGAATTATTGAGCTTATAAAGGAAATTTTGCAGCAAAAAATAATGCACTTTCGTCTTTTTTCCTATTTTTGCAGATTTACCTGCCAATTATTGCGTTCTGTTAAGGGTGTTTCGAACACAACTTTTGCTGCATAACTAAAAGCCCTCAAATGCTTTTCCTTATGGAGTCAACAATGAATCACACCGCTGCTTCAACAGCACTTTTCTCCCGCACCCCCACGGTCAATATCCTCAATAACCACAGCGCGAGTATTCGCATGCTGCAATACAACATTGACAGCAATGGCAACGTTGTTAAGCTGATCAGTCGCAGTACATTCAGCAACGACAGTCGTCAGGCGAGACTGTGGGATGCGCGGTTGTACAACACCTGGCGGTCAGACAGCAACACGTTGCCCAATGCATTAAGCCAAACTTCCCTGACCGGGCAAACTCTGCGCAGCGATAGTGTGGATGCTGGCTGGGGCGTGATGTTGTTTGACGCCGAAGGGCGGGCGGTTTGGGAAACCGACAGTTGTAGCGGCATCAGCCGTACAGATTACGATACCCTGGGGCGGCCCGTTATTCAGTACGAGCAGGCCAGTGGTGAAGCTGAACGCATTTCTGACCGTTATATCTACGGCGACAGCGATGCCATTTCCACCCCTACGCCGCAAACCAACAATTTATGTGGTCAACTTATCCGGCATTATGATGAATCGGGTCTGGTTGAAACGTTCAGTTTTACGATCCAGGGCGCGGTGCTTATTACCCAGCAACAACTGCTTGCCGATGCCGAGGGGCAGGGAGACTGGCAGGGCGAGGAGTCGACGTGGCCTGCCGTGTTGTCTGCGACCGTCTACACCACTTCGGCTACGTACAACGCGCAGGGTGCAGCGGTGACGACCACCGATGCCAAAAACAATCAGCAGCGCTTCACTTACGATGTGGCCGGTACGCAGACCGCCAGCTATTTAACGCTGTCGGGTGGCACTGAACAAACCCTACTGAACAGCCAGAGTTACAGTGCGGCGGGTCAGAAACTACAGGAAATGGCGGGGAACGGGGTGGTGACCACCTATGGTTATGAGCCGCAAAACCAGCGTCTGACCAGTATCAAGACCAGCAAATCAGACCATACCGTTTTACAGGATTTGACGTATGGCTATGATCCGGTGGGGAATATCACTGCGCTTGGCAATGGCACAGTATCAACGCGCTATTTCAACAATCAGGCCACTGACGGGACGAACACCTATACCTACGATGCGCTGTATCAGTTGATTACCGCGACCGGGCGGGAGAATGCCAAGTCAGGAACGCAAGGGCCTGACCTGCCTGCGATAGATGCCAATAATATGGTGAACTACACCCGCACTTACACCTATGATGCGGGCGGCAACATGACCCAGTACCAGCATGCGGGGGCGACGACGTACACCAACGCGCTGTTTGTGGATGCGAACTCCAACCGGGCACTGGCGCAGGATTCAGGGGCGACGCAGGCAACGATAAATAATTATTTCGATGGCTGCGGGAATGTCAGCCAGATGCAGGCGGGTATACCACTGGTCTGGAATATACGCAGTCAGTTGCAGTCGGTGGTGTTGTTATCCCGTGATGACGCTGAAGATGACCGGGAAGTGTATCAATACCGCGACAATTCACGTATCCGCAAACAGACGCGCACGCTGACCAACAGCGACAGTGATATCTGGCAGGTGGGCGAGGTGATTTATCTGCCGGGTCTGGAGTTGCGCACGACATACACGGACACTGCGGGAGTCGTGAGCGAGCCAAGTGAAGAATTGCATGTGGTGACGGCCAGTTCCACCGGTCGCGCAGGCGTTCGCGTTTTGCATTGGGAAACTGAGGCCCCGACGACCAACGATCAGGTGCGCTACAGCGTTGATAATAATATTGGGTCATCAATGTTGGAACTGGACAGCGGGGCCAATATTCTGACACAGGAAGAGTATTACCCGTTTGGCGGCACGGCGGTGTGGGCGGTGAAAAATGAAACTGAGGCGAAATACAAAGTCATCCGTTATTCCGGCAAGGAGCGGGACAATACCGGGCTGTATTATTACGGCCACCGCTATTACGCCCCGTGGCTGTGCCGCTGGTTGAATCCGGATCCATCGGGAATAGCCGGTGGGGTGAATCTGTATTGCATGGTGATGAATAATCCGGTTACTTTTAAAGATATGGGTGGTTTGGCTCCTTTGAGTGCAATGAACTACCGGGAGCATAAAGCAATTCGCTTGGCATCAATGTCTCGTGATTTCAGTAAATTCACCAGTTTTCTTGAACCTCAATCGATTGTAAAGATAACAGAATTTGCAACCAACCTTAAAAAGGCTAAGGTAAATATATTGATTTCACTGGATATGAGCCTGACAAAAAGCAATAAAGCAGATCAGATGGTAGAGATTCTGCATGGGCATGGTATAAAATACGTCGTTGAAAAACAGTTTTTTATTCTGGACGCATTTTCTTTTCCTTCTTACTCTCCGCAGAAAGATAACGAGAGAATTCATGATTTACACGCCGTTGTAAAATATATTATCAGTGCTCAAAGCGAAAACAAAAATTCTATTATTGGAATGCACTGTGGAGATGGTGATGGTCGTTCTGGTGTCGTGAAAAGTGCGTATATTATCTATAAATACCTTAATAATAGTGATCCTAAAAACATTTCCAGGGTAAGTAACTACCAGCAGGAAATCATCAAGGAAAATATGCCGGGCGTGATTAAAACAGAAAAGGATTCTTCATTCAAATCGTTTAAGGCAGAGAGTAAAGCATATTCTGTTGTGCAAGAAGCTATAAAAATTATCAGGAAGGAGCATCCGGAAGCGGTTGAAAGGGTAGCAGATGTTGCCTTCCTTAATGCCTATGCCAAATTTGTGGTCAGACGTCAGCAGAAAGCGAAGGCAGAGGCTCCCAAAGCGTCAGCGGTTAAAACCTCTTCAGGTTTGAAGGCGGCATAGTTATTCTTTTTGTAACGATACGGCCCAGTGGTCACACAGGGCCGTATCTGTAAACTGTCGTGTCACACCCCAAACCTGTCGCGCAGCGAATAATAAGCTGCACCGAGAGCCGTAAAGGGTACTTGCAGGCTACGGCCACCGAAGAATGGCAGATGGGGCAGCCTGGCAAAGGCATCAAAACGTTCGGCGTCACCGCGCAGCACTTCAGCGATCAATTTTCCGGCAAGATGCGTCAGCGTAATGCCGTGGCCGCTGTCGCCCTGCATATAATAGATATTATTCTCCATACGTCCAAATTGCGGCATGCGTGAAAATGTCAGCAAAAAATTGCCGCTCCAGCGATAGTCAATTTTGACATCCTTCAATTGCGGGAATGTGCGGTACAGCTTCGGCAAAATAATGGCATCGATACTTACTGGATTGCGTGCGCCATAGGTCACCCCACCGCCATAAAGCAGCCGGTTATCGGCGGTTAAACGAAAGTAATCCAGTAGGTAGTTGCAGTCTTCTACGCAGTAGTTATTTGGCAGTAATGCTAGCGCCATATCCGGCGTCAGCGGCTCGGTAGCCACAATTTGTGAGCCGCAAGGCATGTTGAGACGGCTCACGCCGGGCAATAACCTGTCAGCCAGATAAGCATTTCCGGCCATGATCACATAACGTGCAGTGACTTGCCCCTTGGACGTGAAGATTTTTGCCGGGTTGCCATGTTCAACGCGCGTCACGGCAGATTGTTCAAAAATTCGTCCGCCATGACGGCGAACAGCTTCGGCTTCGCCAAGCAGCAGATTGAGCGAGTGAATGTGCCCGCCACGATGATCGAGCAGACCGCCAACGTAGCGGTCAGTGGCGATCTCCTGACGGATCGTGACGTCATCAAGCAGGGTGAGTTGGTCATTGCCGTGGCGTTTCCACAATGCTTCTTGATCGCGAAGTTCCCTGAATTGTTTTTGGCTGAGGGCGGCAAAGATACATCCGGGGCGATAATCACAGTCGATGGAATACTGGTCGATGCGCTGGCGGATAATGTCTGAGCCTTCAAACATCATATTGCCCAGCATTCTTGCAGTTTCTTTCCCATAACGGGCTTGAATGATATCGATATCGCGACTGTAGGAGTTGACCACCTGCCCGCCGTTTCGGCCACTGGCTCCCCAGCCCACCCGCGCTGCTTCGAGAACGATCACATCGTATCCCGCTTCGGTGAGAAACAGGGCGGAGGAGATACCGGTGAAACCCCCGCCCACAATACAGACATCGCATTCAAGCGGCTCGGTGAGTTCTGGCCAGGGTTGATGCGGGTTGGCACTGCCTGCGTAATAACTGTCAACGTGTTCGGTCATGATGCGATCCTCTTCCCAGGGCCAGGAACAGGGGGCTAGAACGTGTTTGGAGTATGGGCGCTTACAATCCTGCAAATCCTCGTGGAAGTATTGCTGAAGCTGTGCGGGATACCGGTGTTGATGGCGTAACTCTGTCCGGCTTTCAACGGGTAACTCAGGCCATTGACCATCAGCAGAATTTCACCTTCCAGTAACGTGCCGACCTCCTCCCCCTGATGTTTTATTTTCTCGCCGGTCGTGCTGCCTGGCTGATAGGTCTCCAGCAGCATCGCTACCGCGTGTGTCGGCGTACCGTTGTGAATCAGTTTCATTGATACACCGCGACTGCCAATTTCAATTAATTCGTCTGGATTAATCACTATCCTTGGGGTGTGGCCCTCTTCCTTATCGGCAAAGAATTCTGAAAGAGATAACCCATACACTTTAAGCAATTTCTGTAAGGTACTGATCGCCGGACTGACCTTATCTTGTTCTATGGTACTGATGGCGCTGTGCGTCAGACCGGACAACTCGGCAGCCCGGCGCTGCGACATACCCCGTTGCTGGCGGAGTTCCGAGAGACGCCGTCCGGGGGACAGCTCGATCCCGGCCATTATTGGCGTTCACCTTTAGCTGTACGGCACGCGTCAATAAATGAGGCGAAAATCAGCTTCGATACGGGATCGTTCTGACTGTGCCATTCCGGATGCCACTGAACACCCAGCGCAAAAGGGTGGTTGCGCACGCTGACGGCTTCAATCAGATTGTCCGGTGCACGCGCTTCAATGGTCAGCATGTCACCTAGCTGGCGGGCACCCTGGCCATGCAGAGAGTTCACCTGAAAGTCCTGATATCCGGGAAGCATTCTGGACAGCAGCCCGCCGGGCACGATGTGTACCGGATGGACCGGATCGTACTGCTGATCGTGCGAAAGATTGGGATCTTCGCGGTGATCCATATATTCCCGCTGACCATGGACTTTGCGGTAAAGCGTGCCGCCGGTCGCCACCACCAGTTCCTGCATACCGCGACAAGCCGCCAATAAAGGAATACGATGGTTCAGGGTGGCTTTAACCAGTGCCAGACTCAGCATATCGCGGCCTGGATCGGCCAGCGCCTCGATTCCCTCTTCCCCGTAGTGATGGGGTTCTATATTGCTTGGGCTGCCTGTAAGGAATATGCCATCCAGCCGCGCAAGTACGCTTTCCAGCGCATCAAATTGCGTTCCCAGCACTTGGGGCAGGGCAAGGGGTAAACCGCCCGCGTCAAAGATGGCATCGAGATACTTCTCATGCACCGTTTGCGCCGGGTTGCCGTCGATGATGTTTTCACACATAACAACGCCGATGACCGGTCTGTAAAATATATTGCCCATTTTACCGCCTTACTGAGTGGACTAAAATGTTGACAGTGAGTGTCATGTAACACTGTATGTTCAATATTTTAACAATTTAGCAGTGAGTTGGTTGATATTCAAACTGAAGCGTTACAGTTGCAAAACATTTACGTTAAGGCTATGTTTTTTTATATGGCTCATATTTTGAGCATGGTAAAAACTTTGAGCACGGTGGATTTCTTTCAGCACGGAAAAATACCCTGCAAGCGAGATAACTGCGTTGAAAAGAGCAAATTAATACGGCGCGCGTCGGTAAGATGCGATAAACGCCACCTTTAGATTAACGGCGGAAAACTTATGCAAACGAACCTGGTAGAAGTGCAGAACTTCGCGAAACTTGGCGAAGAGAGACGAAGTAGCGCGTTCCAACGTGAAGTGAAAGAATACTTGGAACGCCAGCCACTTACGCAACACATTGATATTCTCCTCACCGATTTAAATGGCAGTTTCCGCGGTAAACGTATCCCCCTTTCTGCATTGCTCAAACTGGAAAAAGGCTGCTATTTCCCTGCCTCGGTATTTGCCATGGATATCCTCGGCAATACCGTCGAAGAGGCCGGTTTGGGTCAGGAACTCGGCGAGCCGGATCGGATGTGCCTGCCTATCCCCGGTACGCTGGTGCCTTCAGCGGCCGACCCGGAACATATTGGTCAATTGCTGCTGACCATGCTTGATGAAGATGGTACTCCCTTTGACGTTGAACCCCGTAATGTACTGAACACGTTGTGGCAGACATTGCGCCAGCGGGGGTTATTCCCTGTGGTAGCGGTAGAGTTGGAGTTCTATCTCATCGATCGACAGCGTGATGCCGAAGGGTACCTACAGCCCCCCTGTACGCCTGGGACGCAAGAACGCAATATTCAGACCCAGGTTTATTCCGTTGATAATTTGCGCCATTTCGGTGACGTTCTGGGTGAAATTGATCGGCTGGCAAAGATGCAGGGTTTGCCAGCCGATGGGGCGATTGCCGAGTCGTCGCCAGGTCAGTTCGAAATCAATCTGCGCCACAGTGATAATGTTCTGCGCGCCTGTGACGATGCGCTGGCGTTGAAACGTTTGGTGCGTCTGGTGGCAGAAAACCATGAGATGGATGCGACGTTTATGGCCAAGCCCTATGAAGACTATGCGGGCAGTGGCATGCACATTCATGTCAGTATGCAAGACGACAACGGCAAGAATATTTTTTCCGATGATCAGGGCGAAAACTCTGCACTCATGAATCGGGCGCTGGCCGGTATGCTGGCGCTGATGCCGTCCTCGATGGCGATTCTGGCACCGAATGTAAATGCTTTCAGGCGTTTTCAGCCCGGCATGTATGTTGCTACGCAGGCCTCATGGGGACATAACAACCGTACCGTTGCGCTGCGAATCCCTTGCGGCGATCGGGATAACCATCGCGTGGAATACCGGGTGGCCGGTGCGGATGCCAATCCTTATCTGGTTGTCGCGACCGTGTTGGCAGGTATTCTTTATGGGCTGGACAACGATCTCGAACTGCCTGAACCGGTGACGGGGAATGGTCTGGAACAGGAAGGTTTTCCGTTACCGATCCGCCAGAGTGATGCTTTGTATGAATTTGAACAGCAACCTGAATTGAAAAAATATCTGGGGCAGCGCTTCTCCCACGTCTTTCACGCCTGCAAATCCGACGAACTCATGCAGTTCGAACGACTGGTGACTGAAACCGAGATTGACTGGATGCTGCGCAATGCGTGATCCGAGATGAGAAACAAAATGTATTGATTGAAATGCGAACTTTTTGGGGCCTATTCCTGAACGTATAACTGAACGTCTAAAAAGAAATTGTTTCAGAAGGTCTCAACATCTTGTCTTCTGCCCTCGCTCTGGTGCAAAATACGCGACATGCAAATAACCGACGCTTTAAGGCGCCGGTTATTTTTTTGCATTTTATGTTGTACAAACACGCGGTTCACTAATCAAGAGGCCGGACACCGATCCGGATAGATAAACACGTTCGTGCGCGATCAAACAAAACTTTATGGTCGCCACTATGAGGATAAGAAAGATGGGGCAATTGTTTAACCTGGCACCGGTTTACGCCGGTTTCCGCTGTGGGCGCAGTGATTATGGAGCAGCTGGCAATATCCTGCCATGCAATCCCGCTTCGATTACCCCTCTTTTACCAGCAAGTCGATCGACACGAAGTCTTCCCGCGACCTTACGATTATCTGTGTGTACCCGCCAGATAATCGAAGGTAAGGGGGGGCTGCGTCATGTCGCTTAATATCGCCACTGCCGCTCCGGCAACTCAACGCGTACAACTGCGTAAAACCCTGACATTGGTTCAAGTGGTTATGATGGGGCTCGCCTATCTGCAGCCTATGACCATTTTTGATACTTTCGGTATTGTTTCTGGCCTGACCGACGGTCATGTCGCCACTGCCTATGCTTTCGCGTTGATTGCAGTACTCTTTACCGCTGTCAGTTATGGCAAGCTGGTGCGTCGCTTCCCGTCAGCCGGGTCGGCGTATACCTATGCGCAAAAGGCCATCAACCCACATGTTGGTTTCATGGTGGGCTGGTCTTCGCTGCTCGATTATCTGTTTATGCCGATGATCAATATCCTGCTGGCGAAAATCTATCTGGAAGCGATTTTCCCAGGTGTGCCATCGTGGATTTTCGTGGTGTCGCTGGTTGGAATCATGACGGTGTTCAACCTGCGCGGCATCAAGCTGGTCGCAAACCTGAACAGCATTATCGTTGTGGTACAAGTGGCGATCATGGTGGTGTTCCTCGGTCTGCTGATCCACGGTGTTTACCAGGGTGAAGGTTCCGGCACACTGGTGAGTTCGCGTCCGTTCTATTCTGAGAATGCCCATGTGGTGCCGATGATTACCGGTGCGACAATTCTGTGCTTCTCTTTCCTCGGCTTTGATGGCATCAGTTCACTGTCTGAAGAGACACCGAACGCCGGTAAAGTGATCCCGAAAGCGATATTCCTGACGGCGCTGATTGGCGGCATCATCTTTATCGTGGTGTCATACTTCCTGCAACTGTACTTCCCGGATATCTCGCGCTTCCACGATCCGGATGCATCGCAGCCAGAAATCATGCTGTTTGTGGCGGGTAAATTCTTCCAGGCGGTGATTCTCTGTTTCTCCTGCGTTACCGTACTGGCGTCCGGGATGGCAGCACATGCGGGTGTTTCCCGTCTGCTGTATGTCATGGGGCGCGACGGTGTATTCCCAGAGAAAATCTTTGGCTATGTGCATCCGAAATGGCGTACTCCGGCATTCAACGTATTGCTGGTAGGGGTTGTGGCACTCTCCGCCATCAAATTTGATCTGGTCACCGCGACGGCGCTGATTAATTTTGGTGCACTGGTCGCCTTTACCTTTGTGAACCTGTCAGTGATTTCGCAGTTCTATATTCGTGAACGCCGTAACCGCACGCTGAAGGATCGTATCAACTATCTGGTTCTGCCGGTGATGGGTGCGCTGACTGTCGGTGCGTTGTGGATGAACCTGGAGAGCAGTTCAATGACTCTGGGTCTGGTGTGGGGTGCCATCGGCCTGACTTATCTGGGCTTTATCACCCGCAGCTTCCGTCAGCCACCTCCGCAAATGGAAGAAGAGCTGGTGTAGTTAACACGATGAATAGTTAACATCAGGAATAGTTAACACCTGGAAATAAAAGTCAGAACAGACAAGGGGATAACGTGAATGCGTTATCCCCTTTTTGAGCGCGGGCATTTTTAACCCGTAACGGCCTAGCTCGCCAGATCCCGGCCATACTCAAACAATGCTTTAAGCAGCGCCATTTTCTCTTTATCGCCCTCGTGCAGGTTATACAACTCTTCCAATTGCTGCACATAACGTTGAACACGTTCAGGATTGAGGACTTCCTGACGGTGCAGCAACCATCGTCGTTGCTCGGTATCATCCAGCGTGCCTGGGAAATTGCGTGCACGATAGCGAAACAGCAAGGGCTCGAGACGCGGGTCGTTGAAGGTGAGATCCAACGCAGGCAAGTTCTGCGGCGCGGTTTCCAGTATGATTTTCATTGTTGCCCTGTCGGCGTCGCTGAAAAAGCCGTCATACAGTTGCGCATCGACATCGTCAGTAGCGGGGTAGGGTTCTGCTTCAGCATACAAAGCCACCACTTTTTCACGGACCACCGGGTTTTGGCGCAGGAGTTGCAAATTTTGCAGGCAGCGCTCGCGATCAATCCCCAAACGGTCAGCATTCTCCGCTAATAGCGTTTTCGCCGGTGCCAGAACCGGGCATTTATTTATGTGAATCAACTTCAGCGGTACAGGAGAAAGAGTGCCAAGTACATCACGGCGGGTATACAGGCGCTCGCGCAGTGCATCGGCGCTGAGTTCAAGCAGAGGGGTCATATCTCCGGCCAAATCGCAGACGATCACCGCATTTTTGTTGTCCGGATGCCACGCCAGTGGCGCAATCCAACTGGTATTTCCGCGTGCAGCGCCGAACATACCGGAGACATGAACCAGCGGCGTCATTTGCGGTATATCAAGCAGGGCATTGATCTTGTGCTTATTGCGGTGTTCGAGCAGATAATCAAACAGTCGCGGCTGTGCCTGCTTGACGAGTTTCGCCATCGCAATGGTGGCGTAAACATCCGACATCGCGTCATGGGCATGGAGATGTTCCACACCGTTGGCATTGGTGAGATGCTCAAGACGGAAACTGGGAAAACCCTCTTCATTTTCCGGCCAGACAATGCCTTCAGGGCGCAGCGCATAGCAGGCGCGCATGACATCCAGCAGATCCCAGCGGGAATTGCCATTTTGCCAACTATAGGCATATGGATCGTAGAAGTTACGATAAAAAATATTGCGGCTGACTTCGTCGTCGAAACGGATGTTGTTATAGCCGAGAATACAGGTTTTTGGCGCACTGAAGGCTTCATTGATCTGCCGGCTGAATTGCGCCTCACTCACCCCTTTTGCCAGTGCCTGCTGCGGGGTGATGCCGGTGATCATCACGGCTTCAGGATCGGGTAGATAGTCGTCGGCGGGGGCGCAGTAGATGACCAACGGATCGTCGATGATATTGAAGTCCATATCGGTACGAACGCCTGCAAATTGGGCAGGGCGATCGCGTGATGGACTGATGCCGAAGGTCTCGTAATCATGGATGTAAAATGTAGGTTGTACCGGTTTGTCTGCCATTACTCGATTATGCTCCCTGATGAATGGCCTTTAGCATGGTCATCAGTTAGTTACGTTATGTATTTGCCCAATCATGCCTGATGATATCGACGGAGTGATAAAGCCGGGCCGTTTTCATGCACCAGTATACCGGAAAAACGGCATTTCCAGATATCAATGAAAACAATCGAAAGTTGATGATTCATCACAGTTAATTTTCACAAAATTAACAATAATAGAGATAACAAGAAGTCCACTCAACCGTGTCATAGAAGGGGGGTATATGTATACAACCATTTTAGTGCCAGTTGATATAAGCGAGCAGGAACTTACAGAAAAAGCGTTAGCCCATGTGAAGTATCTGGCGAAGATGAGCGGAGCAAAAGTGCATTTTTTCCATGCAATGCCCGATCCTTCCATCTTCATTCCGGAAATGGGTTACACCATGGTGACTACCACCGAAGAAATAAAAGAGAAGTCCAAACAAGCGATTGAAGAATTTATCAAAGGTTTGGATATTCCCGCCGAACAGGTCACCTACACAGCCTCTTTTGGAACGCCGAGAGACAGGGTGCTGGAGCTGGCTGATGAAATCAAGGCAGATCTGATCGTCATCGGCTCACATCGGCCAAGTGTTTCAACCTATCTGCTTGGTTCCAACGCCTCTGCTATCGTCCGCCATGCAAAAATACCGGTCCTGGTGATAAGGTAAATACGTAATAGCATGGTGCCAAAACCCACTTCGGTGGGTTTTTTTATACCAATAAATAACCAGAGAAGGATTTTTCTCCCCGCGGCTGCCTTTTTTCTCAACAAATAGACAATCGCGACATGTTTTGTAAAACAACCCACATCCAGGCAAGGTGATTGCTTCGGGCAAGTCCGTTACACTGATCACACTATTGGTGTTTTGCGGGTGAAATGTGCGTCTGGATAAAAAGATTTCTGCGCTGGATAACCTGATTTACAGCAATTATCGGATTATGCACGGCTTGCGGATTGCGTTGGCTTTTATATTGACGTTTCTGATCGTGCGTATGCTCGGGGTACCTGAAGGGTCCTGGCCGTTAATCACCCTGGTCGTGGTCATGGGACCAATATCCTTTTGGGGGAACGTGCTGCAACGCGCACTACAGCGCATCGCTGGTACGCTGTTCGGTGCGATTTCGGGGTTTGCTGCCCTTTGGCTGGAACTGTATTCATTGCCGCTGATGCTGGTCTGGTGCGGTGTGGTCATGTTTGTCTGTGGCTATCTGACGCTCGGTAAACGGCCTTATATGGCGCTGTTAATCGGCATCACACTTGGTGTGGTCTGCGGTGGCACGCCGGGCGATATGCATACAGCGCTGTGGCGTGGAGGCGACGTGATATTTGGCTCGATCCTGGCGCTGTTGTTCACCAGTATTTACCCGCAACGGGCATTCATTCACTGGCGGATGCAGATGTCCAGTTGCCTGCATTCGCTGAGCAAGATCTACAGCGCCTATCTTTCACCGAATATGGTTGAACGTCCACATCTGGAAAACAAACTGAAAGGTGTTCTTACGCAGGTGGTCAAGATGCGTGCGTTGATCGCACCATCAAGTAAAGAGACCCGTATTCAGAATGAAGTGTTTGAGGCCATCCAGACGGTAAGCCGCAATCTGGTTTGTACACTCGAATTGCTGATTGACGCCTACTGGGCGTCACGGGAAAGTCACTTTATTATGATTAATGCCAAGGCATTGCGTAGCGCGCAACTGCTAACCTTGCATTCTCTTGAGACGTTGTCCGATATCCTGCGCAATGGTGAACCGGACCGTGAGCGTGATGTGATGGCTGAAATGAATGAAGTTTCAAGTGAGCTCAAGCAACTGATGCAGGAAGTCAGCGCCAGCCACAATGTTGAGGCCCCCATTTACGGCTACGTGTGGTTGAGCATGGAGATGACTAACCAGTTGAAAGAGCTGGGAGATTTGATCACCATGGCGATGCGCAGGTAGTCACGCTGCCACCGGGTTTTTTTCTACCGGTTAAAGCAGGTAAGATAGACTAATCAGTGCTGTATCTGATAGCCGCTAAACTGTATCTTGGATCATCAAGGCCGTCAGCTAATGAATCTGTGTAAAACTTAAGCAAGGGTATAAAAATGGATAATGCAATTAAGCCAAGTTTCCAGAACGTACTGGAGTTTGTACGTATGTTCCGTCGCAAAAATAAGTTGCAACGTGAAATCGTTGATAACGAAAAGAAAATTCGTGATAACCAGAAACGTGTGCTGCTGCTTGATAACCTGGCTGAGTACATCAAACCTGGCATGAGCATTGAAGATGTTCAGGGAATCATCGCCAATATGCGCAGTGACTATGAAGATCGCGTTGATGACTACATCATCAAAAATGCCGATCTGTCCAAAGAACGTCGCGAACTGTCGAAAAAACTGAAAGAGATGGGCGAAGTCAAGGCTCACGAAGCCAAATAAGTTTCGCTTGCAGATTGCTGGATAAGCCGGGTTTTATACCCGGCTTTCTTATGGGCGGAGCTTGAGATGCCATCAATGAAAAAGCCAGCCCGAAGGCTGGCCTGCGTAATGATTGGGTGCCGGAAACCTGATGCGTCAACACCAAATGGCGGGGTTGCCCCGCCGGTTGCTCTTAACGTTTAACTTCGTAGGCTAAAACTGCTGCAACCTCCGTGTTTCCCTGTCTGATGTGCAGTTCGCACAGCGAATCACGCACCATCCAGGTGAAGGCCAGGATCGTGAAACACACCACGAACAGCCCCCAGATAACCAGCTTTTGCGGCATTTAACCTCCGTTGCATTACTGCGGTTAAGAGGCTAACATAATGGTGTTGATGCATTATGAGAGAGCCTCATTCTGATTTAGAGTCAGTCTGGGGCTTTTTTCTGCCTGCCTTTCACCATTTCCGGGCTCAAAACAGACAGTTTCAAGCACCCGCGGCCAGTATAGCGGCACTGACAACCCCACCACTCACCCTTGTTTACTTCATCATGGCTTAATGACTGGTGAATTATGTCACGGCTGTTCTGCCTATTTTGGCGGCACTGGGTGCCCTACTGGCACAGTGATCGGCGCGGTCATTCTCGGCCTGAACAAATTCCACGTTGCCTCGCCATCATCGCTGCATGAAAACGCTTCCCTGATGCTCACAAGATGTCAGGGAGTTTGGTGATGTAACTGCTGTTTCAACCACGTCAATAGGCAGTGAACGGGTTCTGACTTTTCTGCGGCTGGCATGCACACCATATAGAATGCGCTGTTGTCGAGTTTTTGTGGATCAGCCAGAGCCATCAACCGCCCGGCACTCAGCGCATCTTTTACCAACAAGTGTTTCACCAGGGCGATCCCCAATCCCTGTTGCGCAGCGTTGATCAAGAGACCGGCATCATTGAAGGTGGCAACGGTCTCGACCGGCGCAGAAAACCACTGCTGCCACGGCGTTACATTATGTTCCATCAGCGGTACATTCCCCCGATCATTGAAAGCCTTTTTCCACTCGAGGTAGTGTTCCGGTGCACAGACTGGAATTACGTAGCCATCCGCCAGATGATGTATTGCCAATGATGACCAAACGCCGTCGCCGATGCGGATCGCCGCATCGTATTTGCCACGACTGAGATCTTCGACCGTTAGCGAGGCGTCAATTTCAAGCGCCAGATGCGCATAATGTTGATGGAAATCAGCCAGACGGGGCAGTAACCAGTGCTGGGCAAAAGAGGGGGGAACGCTAATGCGCAGCGGTTTGCGAGTGGCCAATTGCTGGACGTCGCGGATACCCCTTTCCAACTGGGCCAGTGCAGGTTCAACGGCGGCCAGCAGTTTTTTTCCTGCGGCATTCAATGTGATTCCACGACCTTGGCGGTCAAACAACGCGCATCCTACGGCCTGTTCCAATTGCTGGATTTGTTGACTGACCGCACCATGGGTGAGATTCACTTCAATGGCCGTGGCGCGGAATTTCTCCCGATGCGCAGCGATCACAAACGTGCGTAAGGTGTGGAGTGGGATGCGCTCAAGCATAATTGGTTAGCCATACTATCCAAAACAGTCATTTTTTGTCGATTTTCGTCCACTGTCAATAGCGCTAGGATGAGCCTGAATCATTTAAATAGTGGAGGTATCCCATGCACCCCCTTTTGCAGCACGATAAGACTCATCTGCCTGAGATTCTTGACCAGACTCAAACCATTGCGCTGGAATTTTTGCAGTCTCTACCCGAACGGACGCTTTCTGCCTCAAGGCAGTCACAGCATATTCATTATGGCGACGATCAACTTCTGCCAGAAGGGATTGGCGCAAAAACAGCACTGGACGATTTCTGGCGGCATTATGCCAATGGAATTACTGGCAGCGCCGGGCCGCGTTACTTTGGTTTTGTGACTGGCGGTTCAACTCCCGCTGCATTGGCGGCTGACTGGCTGGTCAGCACCTTTGACCAGGTCGCGCAACTCTCTCATGACAACATCACCGCAGAGCTTGAACTGGCAACGCTCTCACAACTCAAAACCCTGCTTGGATTACCTGCAGCAATGACCGGTTCTTTTGTCTCTGGTGCCACCATGGCCAATATGGTTGGTGTTCTTCTGGCACGTCAGTGGTTGGGGCATCAGCGCGGGGTGGATGTCGCGCAGCAAGGATTGGCTGCATTGGGTGATATTTGTGTGTTCTCTGCCAGTCCACACTCAAGTAGCGTGAAAGCGCTCAGTATGTCGGGCATCGGTAGAAATGCATTAACGCTGATCCCGACGTTGCAGGGTTCTGAGGCTATCGATCCGGCAGCGCTGGAGATGGCGTTAAAGGAGGCGGGGGAGGCACCTGTTCTGGTACTCGCCAGCGGGGGAACAGTAAATACCGTCGCTTTTGATGATATGAATGCGCTGGTGGCACTGCGCCAGCGTTATGGTTTCTGGTTACATGTGGATGCTGCATTCGGTGGCGTGGCAGCCTGTTCAGCGCAATTTTCGCCGCTGTTGAGTGGTTGGGAGCAGGCAGATTCCATCACGGTGGACGCCCATAAATGGCTGAATGTCCCTTATGACAGCGCGATTCAGTTCACCCGCCATCTCTCCCTGCAACGTGAGGTTTTCCAGAATCAGTCTGCGTATCTGGATGCTGCCACGTTGCTGGAGAATGATTATCTTCATTTGACGCCTGAGAACTCGCGCCGCTGGCGTGCACTGCCACTGTGGATGGCACTCAGGGCGTATGGACAACAGGGAATGCAGGAGGTGGTGGAACGGAATGTTGCGCTGGCGCGGCAGTTGGGTGAACGCTTGCAAAACAGCACAGGTTTTGAACTTTTGGCTCCGGTGCGTTTGAACGTGGTCTGTTTTGCCTTGAGTGAAGGTGATGCTGCCGCGCGTGACGCGTTCTTGCAACGACTCGACAGAGCTGGCGTGGTGCGGTGCACGCCAACGGCGCTGGCAGGGCGTCCGGGTATCAGGGCGGCGCTGGTCAATTGGCAAACGCAGCAGCAGGACATTGATCGGGCATTGTCCTCGCTATTGGCCTGTCGTTGAACTGGATAAAAAGAAAGATAAGGCGTGTTTTTGCCGTGTCGGCTTACTATCCTTTACGGAGAGTTTGATTCGTAGCAATCAGGAGACACGGTATGAATCTGGATCTGTTTGACGATCCGCCGTTATGGGAGGAGCGAATTTCAGAGGGTACCGTGGTGCTGCGTGGGTTTGCCCTGGCGCGGCAGGAAGAGGTACTCGCTGCGGTTCAGCAGGTGGTGGCACAATCACCTTTTCGCCACATGGTGACACCGGGCGGTTACACGATGTCAGCGGCGATGAGCAGTTGCGGTCAGCTTGGCTGGGTAACGGATGCAAGTGGCTACCGCTACACGCGGCAGGATCCGCTGACCGGGAATCCTTGGCCCGCGATGCCTGACACCCTCTTGCACCTGGCGATTTCTGCGGCAGAACGCGCCGGTTATCCCGGTTTTCAGCCTGACGCCTGCTTAATCAACCGCTATGACCCACCTGCCAAAATGGCATTGCATCAGGATAAGAATGAGCAGGATTTCAGTCAGCCAGTGGTATCCCTCTCTTTTGGCTTGCCTGTTGTATTCCAGTTTGGTGGGATGGAGCGTAGCGATAAGACGCAGAAAATCGTGCTGACCCACGGCGATGTGTTGGTGTGGGGCGGTGTTGATCGTCTCCGTTATCATGGCGTGCTGCCGCTGAAAGCGGGGATCCATCCCCTGGTTGGTGAGCACCGCATTAATCTTACGTTCAGAAAGGCGGGAAGGTTATCTGACCTTATATGACTCCCTCGGTGAACGCACCGCCTTCCTGACGTTTCGTCGTTGGTAGAAAATTTTGTAATGCATAAGAAAATCATTATCTGTGTGTATACCGACGAGGTAATTATCGTTAAGTTGTTTACGCATCGGATGATTTTCGGAGAGAAGAAATGCGCGGTAAGGATTGGTTTCTGGCGTTATGCGTGGTGGTTATCTGGGGCGTCAATTTTGTTGTGATTAAAGTGGGCGTGGCCGAAATTCCACCGTTGATGCTAGGGGCGTTGCGTTTTCTTCTGGTTGTTTTTCCTGCGGCATTTTTTGTGCCCCGGCCAAAAATTCCTTTCCGCTTGCTGTTCCTGTATGGCCTGACAATCAGTTTTGGCCAATTCGCCTTCCTGTTCTGCGCGATTAAAGTGGGTATGCCAGCCGGTCTGGCCTCACTGGTATTGCAGGCGCAAGCGTTTTTCACGCTGCTGCTTTGCGCTATTTTCATGCAGGAGCCGCTGCGGCTGCGCCATTTCTGCGGGATGCTGATTGCTGCACTGGGGATCATTCTTATCGCCCGTGGCGGTCTGTCAACGCAAAGTCTGGGTCACCTCAGTCTGCTGGGCTTTATCCTGACATTGCTTGCCGCGTTGTGCTGGGCTACCGGCAATATGCTCAACAAAATTATCGCCCGCGAAGTCCCCGGCAGTTCACCCCTGGGGCTGGTGGTCTGGAGCGCCTTTCTTCCAATGTTGGCGTTTTGTGCGGCATCCGTTTTGCTGGAAGGTCAGCAACAAATCGCGTCTGCCATCTTGCACTTCAGTTGGCGTTCATTCTTCTCGGTTATCTATCTTTCAGGTGCCTCTTCACTGCTGGGCTATTCGGTCTGGAGCAGTTTAATGGCGCGATATGAGACTTGGCGCGTTGCACCACTCTCGCTGCTGGTTCCGGTGGTGGGACTGATCGCCGCCTGGTTACTGTTGGATGAAAAACTGGCGTGGATACAGATTCTTGGCGCACTGCTCGTGATGCTGGGTTTGATGGTCAATTTGTTCCTGCCAGCGGTACGGCAGTGGATGCATAACCGGCGGGCAGTGCAGTAATCTTGGCAAAAACAATAACCAGGGGAAGTGTGATGATTGCTGTGATTTTTGAATTGGAAGCCGCAGAAGGGCAACGTGATACCTATTTACAGCTTGCCGCCGAATTGAAACCGCTGCTGGCGCAAATCGATGGATTCATCTCAATTGAACGTTTTCAGAGCCTGAGCACGCCTGATAAATTGCTCTCACTCTCATTTTGGCGAGATGAAGAGGCGGTCAGGCAGTGGCGCAATATCGAACAGCACCGTTCAGCTCAGGCGGCGGGACGGCAGAGTGTGCTGTCTCACTATCGGTTGCGGGTGGCAGACGTTGTGCGCGATTACGGCTTGCAACAGAGGGAGCAGGCACCGACCGACAGCCGCGAATTTCACGTTGGCGAAAAAAGCCGCGCTCAATAACCGTTTTACCCGGTGGAGTGAATGGCAGGACAGGGCAGGGGGAGACGGCTTGTTAATAACTTGCAACTATTTCACCTATCATGAATCACAATCACTGGATAATCGTTTCGCTCTCATCTACAGTGAGTGACCAAATTTTGGCGTGATCCAGGTCAAGATTGTGACACATGCAGGAGAGAAATATGGCATCACTCAGTAAAGAAGCTGCGTTGGTCCACGAGGCACTGATGGCCCGTGGCCTGGAAACCCCTTTGCGTGGGGAACCTCTGCTCGATCGTGAGACGCGCAAAAAGCGTATCGAAGAGCATATGACCGGGATTATGCAGCTTCTGAATCTCGATCTTTCCGACGACAGTCTGGCAGAGACGCCACATCGCATTGCGAAAATGTATGTCGATGAGATCTTCTCCGGTCTGGATTACGCGAACTTTCCCAAAATCACGCTCATCGAAAACAAGATGAAAGTGGATGAAATGGTGACCGTGCGCGATATCACGCTGACCAGTACCTGCGAACACCACTTTGTCACAATTGATGGCAAGGCAACCGTGGCGTACATTCCGAAAGAATCGGTGATTGGTTTGTCGAAGATTAACCGCATTGTGCAGTTTTTTTCCCAACGTCCACAGGTTCAGGAACGTTTGACCCAACAGATTCTCCTTGCCCTGCAAACCTTGCTGGGAACCAATAATGTAGCGGTAAGCATTGATGCCGTACATTACTGCGTCAAAGCCCGCGGGATCCGCGATGCGACCAGCGCAACCACGACGACTTCGCTCGGTGGGCTGTTTAAATCCAGCCAGAATACCCGTCAGGAGTTTTTGCGCGCCGTTCGTCACCATAGCTGATCGCCCGTAACCAGACCCTTTCCTAGCAACGGCACCGACACGGGTGCCGATCGAATTCAGCAGGATGGTGACTATGCGCCAACGAATCGCAACTCTGGACTGCGCACGTGGCATTGCCATTCTTGGCATTCTGCTACTCAATATCAGTGCCTTTGGCTTGCCCAAGGCCGCTTACCTTAATCCTGCCTATAAAGGCCTGCCGAGCACGATAGATGCCTGGACCTGGGCACTGCTGGATATTTTCGCCCAGGCAAAATTCCTGATTATGTTTGCGCTGTTATTTGGTGCGGGCTTGCAACTGTTGCTGCCCCGAGGCAAACGCTGGATTCAGGCGCGACTGTCCTGGCTGCTGCTATTTGGCCTGGTTCATGCCATTTTCTTCTGGGATGGCGATATCCTGCTCTCGTATGGTTTGATTGGCCTGGTGTGCTGGCGGATGATTCGCGAGGCCAAGAGCAGTAAAACGCTGCTGCGAACCGGTGCCATGCTGTTCACGATTGGCGTGGCCATTTTAATCATGTTTGCCTTTATCACCCATGGAAAGCCGGGCAGCTTTTGGTTACCGGGTGCCTCTGACCTGATGTATGAACGCTACTGGAAGCTGCAGGGCGGTTTAATGGCGTGGAGTAACCGGCTGGATTTGCTTTCTTCTACAATGATCGCCATTGGTGCGCAGTACGGCTGGGAACTCGCAGGTGCGATGTTATTTGGTGCCGGATTGATGCGCAGCGGATGGCTGCGGGGTGAGTTCAGTCTGGGCCATTACCGGCGTTTGGCTTTTGGACTGATAACGCTTTCAATGGTGATACAGATTCCTGCCGTTATCCTGCAATGGCGACTGGGATGGGACTACCGTTGGAGCGGTTTTCTGTTACAGGCCCCACGCGAAATAGGTGGGGCAATGCAAACGGTGGGTTATCTGGCTCTCTGCTATGGTTTTTGGCCGACGCTGGCAAAATTGCGTATCAGTTTTTGGTTTACCCAAATTGGCCGGATGGCACTGAGCAACTATCTGCTCCAGACGCTGATCTGTACGACACTATTCTATCATTTCGAACTGTTTGAGCGCTTCAACCGCCTGCAATTACTGGCAATAGTCCCCGTTGTGTGGCTCATTAACCTGTTGTTCTCCTTGTACTGGCTGCGCTATTTTTCACAGGGTCCGATGGAATGGTTATGGCGTCGTTTGACCACGCTGGCAGCAGGCCAACCGGTGATACCCTCGGCCAATCCTTGATATCTCCTGAGCTCCATTCTTCCTCAACGCCTCCGCCTGGAGGCGTTTTTGTTTGCATGTAACGCATCTTTTGCAGGTATGAAAAAAGTTGCAAAAATGTATGAAAACGTTTTCTTTCCTGTGACGAGATTCACGCAGACGCGATGATAAAGCAGTTAGGATAGCGATCGTGCAGCGAAAGCCGATCAATAAACCTAATAACAGGACGCCTACATGATCACTGTACCGACCTCTTGTTCCAATTTTTCAACCGGTTACGGTAATACTGACGCATATTTTGCCTGCCTGTGTCAGTTTTACACCCACACTTACGGAGCGCCCGATGATCACTATTCGTGATGTAGCCAGGCTGGCGGGAGTCTCTGTAGCCACGGTCTCCCGTGTCCTCAATAATTCGGCTATTGCCAGTAAAGATACCCGTGAAGGGGTATTAAAGGCGGCGGCGGAATTGGGTTACCGGCCCAACGCCAACGCGCAGGCACTGGCGACTCAAACCAGCGACACCATTGGTGTGGTGGTGATGGATGTCTCCGATCCCTTTTTTGGCGCGTTGGTCAAAGCGGTTGACACCGTTGCCCAGCAGCATCAGAAATACGTATTGATTGGCAATAGTTATCATCAGGCCGAAAAAGAACGTCATGCGATTGAAGTACTGATCCGTCAGCGATGCAATGCACTCATCGTTCATGCGAAGGCACTGAGCGATCAGGAATTGGCAACATTTATGGATCAGATTCCGGGTATGGTTTTGATTAACAGAATTGTAACGGGCTATGAACATCGCTGCGTGGGGCTTGATAACATTACGGGTGCGCAGATGGCTACGCGCCTGTTGCTCTCGCAGGGGCATCAACGTATCGCTTACATCGGTTCCAATCACCCGATTGAGGATGACTGCCAACGGTATCAGGGATATATACAGGCAATGAATGATGCGTTGCTTACCCCCCCGGATGCATGGCGAGCCAGCGGCTCACCTGACCTGCAAGGGGGTGAAGCAGCCATGGTTGAGTTGTTGGGGCGAAATCTCCAGCTTACCGGATTGTTTGCCTATAATGACTCAATGGCCGCCGGTGCAATGGCCGTTTTGAAAGAAAACGGTATCAGCGTTCCCCAGCAGGTTTCGCTGGTAGGTTTTGATGATATCCCCATTGCCCGTTACACCAGCCCAAAGCTGACGACTGTGCGCTATCCAATTGTTTCCATGGCAACTTTGGCGACTGAACTGGCATTGAAAGGGGCGGCGAATCAACTCGATCCGCTGGTTACGCACTGTTTTATGCCAACGCTGGTCAGGCGTCACTCGGTTGCCATGCGACAGAATGTGGCTCCGGTCACTTCCTAAAGATTTATTCTTGTGTAACCGTTTTCAAAGTGTGAGAAAATTCACAGTTTATTAACAACACAGCGATTATGATTCAGGCGTTTTCTGTCGAAATGTGTCAATGCATTCCATTATATGAAGATGCAGTATGAAGGCGCAGCATGACGTAATAACACATTGAGCAACACAGCGTTTTGCAGGAATGGCAAGTGTCACGGAGGACGGTCGGTAACCAGAACTACCCCTACACAAACCGGAGATACAAATGAATAAGAAGGTTTTCACCTTAGCCGCTCTGGCTGCCAGCATGATGTTTGGTGCCGCTGCCCATGCAGATACCCGTATTGGCGTCACAATCTACAAATACGACGACAACTTTATGTCCGTAGTGCGTAAAGCCATCGAGAAAGAAGCGAAATCGTCTTCCGACATCACGCTGCTGATGAATGACTCCCAGAATGACCAGTCCAAACAGAATGATCAAATCGACGTTCTGCTGGCTAAAGGCGTGAAAGCGCTGGCGATTAACCTGGTTGACCCGGCTGCTGCTCCTGTCATTATCGAAAAGGCGCGCGGCAATGATGTGCCGGTTGTGTTCTACAACAAAGAACCCTCCCGCAAAGCGTTGGACAGCTACGACAAAGCCTATTACGTCGGTACTGACTCCAAAGAATCCGGCGTCATACAGGGTAAATTGATTGAGAAGCACTGGAAAGCCAATCCTCAATGGGATCTGAACAAAGATGGCGTGATCGATTTTGTTCTGCTGAAAGGTGAACCAGGTCATCCAGATGCGGAAGCACGCACCAAATATGTTGTTGATACCCTGAATAAAGACAATCTCAAAACTAAAGAATTGGCGCTTGATACTGCCATGTGGGATACCGCTCAGGCGAAAGATAAAATGGATGCCTGGTTATCCGGCCCGAACGCCAACAAAATCGAAGTGGTTATTGCCAACAACGATGCGATGGCGATGGGTGCCGTAGAAGCACTGAAAGCCCACAACAAATCATCAATTCCGGTATTCGGTGTTGACGCCCTGCCAGAAGCCCTGGCACTGGTCAAGTCTGGTGCAATGGCTGGTACCGTTCTGAACGATGCCAACAATCAGGCGAAGGCAACCTTCCAACTGGCGAAAAACCTGGCTGAGGGCAAACCAGCCGCTGCAGGCACCAACTGGAAACTCGATAACAAAGTGGTTCGTATTCCTTACGTAGGTGTAGATAAAGACAGTCTGGCGCAGTTTATTAAATAAGCCTGTGCAGGATTAATACCCTTTTATAACTGACTTAAGCACATGTAGCGCTGCCGGTGAATAATTACCGGCAGCGTTTAATAGTACCGTCAGGACCATGAGAATAGTATTTATCAGCAGTACCGGGATCCCTCCTGATGCTGTTGACAGAAACTAGTCAACGCATCGTGAGACTTTTTATTCTTAGCCAGGTGTAACTATGGCCGATATTAATACGGAACAACCGCGCGAGTGGTTGCTGGAAATGACTAACATTGATAAGTCATTTCCCGGCGTGAAGGCACTGGATAACGTCAACCTGAAAGTTCGTCCGCATTCCATCCATGCATTGATGGGGGAAAATGGCGCAGGGAAATCCACGTTATTAAAATGTCTGTTTGGCATTTACAGTAAAGATTCCGGAAGCATTCTTTTCCAGGGAAAGGAAGTTGATTTCAAAAGCTCCAAAGAGGCGCTGGAACAGGGCGTGTCTATGGTGCACCAGGAATTGAACCTGGTATTGCAGCGCACCGTAATGGATAACATGTGGCTGGGTCGTTATCCGACTAAAGGTTTTTTTGTCGATCAGGACAAAATGTACCAAGACACAAAAGCCATCTTTGATGAACTGGATATCGATATCGATCCACGTGAAAAAGTAGGCAAGCTTTCCGTGTCACAAATGCAGATGATCGAGATCGCCAAAGCATTTTCCTATAATGCCAAAATCGTGATTATGGATGAGCCCACGTCGTCACTGACGGAAAGGGAAGTGAACCATTTGTTCACCATCATCCGTAAACTGAAAGAGCGTGGGTGCGGCATTGTTTATATCTCGCACAAGATGGAAGAGATTTTCCAGTTGTGTGATGAGATAACGATTCTGCGCGATGGCCAGTGGATTACTACCCAACCGCTTGAAGGGATGAATATGGATCAGATCATCTCGATGATGGTCGGGCGTTCACTGAGCCAGCGCTTTCCTGACCGCCAGAATACGCCGGGAGAGGTGATTCTTGAGGTGAAAAATCTGACGTCGCTGCGGCAACCATCGATTCGCGATATTTCGTTTGATCTGCACAAAGGCGAAATATTGGGAATTGCCGGACTGGTTGGTGCGAAAAGAACCGATATTGTTGAAACACTTTTTGGTATTCGCGAGAAAGTCAGCGGTACCATTAAATTGCACGGTAAAAAAATCAATAACCACAGCGCGAATGAAGCAATTAACCATGGCTTTGCGCTGGTTACCGAAGAGCGTCGCGCGACCGGCATTTATGCCTATCTGGACATTGGTTTCAACTCGCTGATCGCCAATATCCGTAATTATAAAAACCGCATGGGGTTGCTGGATAATACCCGCATGAAGAGTGATACGCAGTGGGTCATTGATTCAATGCGGGTAAAAACACCGGGGCAAAAAACCAATATTGGTTCTCTGTCTGGGGGGAATCAGCAGAAAGTCATTATCGGTCGTTGGTTATTGACCCAGCCCGAAATCCTGATGCTTGATGAACCGACCCGCGGTATTGATGTGGGCGCAAAGTTTGAAATATATCAACTGATTATCGAACTGGCGAAAAAAGAGAAGGGGATTATTATCATCTCCTCCGAAATGCCAGAATTATTGGGTATCACAGACCGAATACTTGTTATGAGCAATGGATTGGTTGCGGGTATTGTTGAAACCAAAAATACCTCGCAAAGTGAAATATTACGCCTTGCATCCTTGCACCTCTAATTTTTAAGGGTTCTTATTATGAATGCGTTAAATAAGAAAAGCATGCTCACTTATCTTAAAGAGGGCGCGATTTATGTTGTACTATTTGTATTGCTGGCAATTATTATTTTCCAGGATCCCACTTTCCTCAGTCTGATGAACTTGAGTAACATTCTGACCCAGTCCTCAGTGCGTATTATTATTGCCCTGGGCGTGGCGGGGCTGATCGTTACGCAGGGTACTGACCTTTCCGCAGGGCGTCAGGTCGGTTTGGCCGCTGTAGTTGCCGCAACGATGTTGCAGGCGATGGATAACGTCAATAAAGTTTTCCCGAACCTTGATACAGTACCTATTCCACTGGTTATTCTTACCGTATGTATTATTGGTGCGATCATTGGCTTGATCAACGGTATTATCATTGCCTATCTGAACGTGACGCCGTTTATCACCACGTTGGGTACCATGATTATCGTATACGGTATTAACTCCCTGTATTACGACTTTGTGGGAGCATCGCCGATTGCCGGTTTTGATTCTGGTTTCTCGACCTTTGCCCAGGGCTTTATCCGCATGGGTGACTTTAAGCTCTCGTACATCACCTTCTATGCGCTGATTGCGATTATCTTTGTCTGGATACTGTGGAACAAAACACGCTTCGGTAAAAATATCTTCGCCATCGGCGGTAACCCGGAAGCGGCCAAAGTGTCCGGTGTTAACGTTCCGCTAAACCTGATCATGATTTATGCCTTGTCAGGCGTCTTCTATGCCTTCGGTGGTTTACTGGAAGCGGGGCGTATCGGCAGTGCCACCAATAACCTCGGTTTTATGTATGAGTTGGATGCCATCGCAGCCTGTGTGGTCGGCGGCGTCTCGTTTGCCGGTGGGGTCGGTACGGTTGCGGGGGTGGTGACCGGGGTTCTCATCTTCACCGTCATCAACTATGGTTTGACGTATATTGGTGTTAACCCTTACTGGCAATACATCATCAAAGGCGGAATTATCATTTTCGCCGTGGCGTTGGATTCATTGAAATATTCTAAGAAGAAATAAGAATAGATTAAATTAATACGTTATACCCGAAATAATTCGAGTTGAAGTATGACAGGTATGACGGATAGATAAAGGAAAACGCGGTGCCGGAAATGGGCCGCGTTTTTTAATGGCTTTCCAACTCATTCTCCGCATCCACTTTCTGACTCTTCTTCTTTTCCTTTTCCAGTTTATTCTGCAGTTCCAGCACCTGTTCCGGGGTAACGGCAGGATAACCTTGCGCATCGTCCGGGACTTTATGTACTGCGGGAATGGGGATCAACGGGCCAAGGAAACGAGGTTCACGCTTAAGGATATAGAGGTCACTCAAGGCGCCGAGACGGGCAAAAACCTCACGGACACGAACTGACAGCATGTCTTTGGGAGAGGGTACAGCATAGCACTGTGCCTGAATCCCCATGTGCAAGGCGATAAACAGGGCACGTTCGCAGTGGAAACGTTGGGTAATAATCAGAAAGTCATTGGTATCAAAAACTTTGCGCGTGCGGACAATGGTATCCAGCGTGCGGAAACCGGCGTAATCAAGCACGATATCACTGGGCGGAACACCGGCGGCAATCAGGTCACGCCGCATGGTCATCGGTTCGTTATAATTTTGTGCGGCGTTATCCCCGCTCAGCAGCAGATAGCTTACCTTGCCGCTGTTGTAGGCGTTCAGCGCGCCCTGAATCCGATAGAGATAGTACTGATTAATGACACCCGTGCGATAATACTTGGCGGTACCCAACACCACGCCGACCTGCCGATGCGGCAATTCCTGGATTTCATCGTAAATATAGTCAGCTGTTTTCCAACTCATCCAGCGGTCGAGCGCAATAGCGGTCAGCAGCACCAAAATAACGATGCTGAAAAAGCTGACTACCAGACGCTTCCACATTGTTTTGCCCTATGAATTCTGATGGGTAAGGAAAATTCAAGGCTACTTCACCCGCTGGTGGTAAGCAAGAACGCAGCGGCCTGTAGAGGGCGCTTCGTTGCATTTTTCGCCGTTTTTAGCCATTTTAAGATTTTAAGGAACTGACCAGATGATATTACGTCAGCAGAGCGGGCATGAAACCCGCTCGGCCTGACCTTAAGCATCCAGCGTTCTGACGTGTTGCATTCAGAAGGAAGTGCGCTTGTAGATGCGATATTGTGGCTGCCAGAAATTGTGTTCGATGGCTTTGGATAGCGCATCTTCAGACGTGACGACGGCGACACCCTGTAGTTGCGCGGCTTTACCAACCTCCATGGCAATCACCCTGGAAACGCCCTGGATATCATCGATCGCCGGCAATAATGACCCCTGACCGTCTGTCGCCAAGGGGGAGCAATCCGCCAGTGCGCGGCTTGCCGCCATCAACATACCGTCCGTCACGCGTTTGGCACCTGAAGCGAGTACGCCAAGACCAATACCTGGGAAAATATAGGAGTTATTACATTGGGCGATGGGGTAGACCCGGCCTTTGTAGTGAACCGGCGAGAATGGGCTGCCCGTAGCCACCAGCGCTGCACCCTCGGTCCAGTTAATGATGTCTTCCGGACGCGCTTCAACGCGTGAGGTCGGGTTGCTCAGCGGCATGACTATCGGTCGTGCGCAGTGACTGTGCATTTCCCGGATCAACTCTTCCGTAAACAGACCAGGCTGACCTGAAACACCGATCAGGATAGTCGGTTTTGCATTGCGCACCACGTCCAGCAACGAGATCGCGTCGTTATTCAGCGCCCAACTTTTGAGCTTTTCGCTCTTTTGCACCAGCTTGCTTTGGAAGTCGAGCAGGTTGGGAAGTTTATCAGTAAGCAGGCCAAAACGATCGACCATGAATACCCTCGCACGGGCTTCGTCTTCGCTCAAACCTTCTGACTTCATCTGCGCAACGATCTGTTCAGCGATACCGCAGCCCGCAGAACCCGCACCAAGGAAAGTCACCGTTTGATCGCGCAGACGACTGCCTGCGGCGCGGCTTGCGGCAATCAAACTGCCAATCGTTACCGCCGCGGTACCCTGGATATCATCATTGAAGCAGCAGATCTCATTGCGATAGCGGTTCAGCAGTGGGGTCGCATTGTTCTGGGCAAAGTCTTCGAATTGCAGCAGGACATTTGGCCAGCGACGTTTGACGGCCTGAATGAACTCCTCAACGAACGCATTGTACTCCTCACCGGTCACGCGTGGATTACGCCACCCCATATACAGCGGATCGTTCAGCAATTGCTGATTATTGGTACCGGCATCCAACACCACCGGCAATGTATAGGCTGGGCTGATGCCACCGCATGCGGTATACAGGGAAAGTTTACCGATTGGAATGCCCATTCCGCCAATGCCCTGATCGCCCAAACCGAGAATGCGCTCGCCGTCGGTTACGACGATCACTTTTACATTCTGCTTGGTGGCGTTCTGCAACATATCATCGATACGGTCACGATTGGGGTAAGAGATGAACAAACCGCGGGCGCGACGGTAGATATCAGAGAAATGCTCGCAGGCTTCACCGACGGTTGGCGTATAGATAATGGGCATCATTTCGCTGAGATGACTGTCTAAAAGACGATAGAACAGCGTTTCATTGGTGTCCTGAATATTGCGCAGATAGATGTGCTTATCTATGTCACTTTTAAAATCCAAAAACTGTCGCCAGGCTCTTTCGACCTGTTCTTCAATGGTTTCTACTGCTTCAGGCAGCAATCCGTGCAAGTTGAAGTGGCTGCGCTCTTCTTCAGTGAATGCGCTTCCTTTGTTCAATAATGGAAATTCAAGCAGGATTGGGCCAGCGTAAGGGATATACAGAGGACGTTTACTTTCGTATTCAAGTTCCATCGGTTTTACTCTTCACGGTCTCAGTTTGGGTGTAGGAGAGGTGATCCTAAAAGATAAAGAAAATATGTACAGCTTTTGTTAGTAACATAAAGCAGGCGGTATAAACGAATCGAATACATCAAGGGTTTTTATTCTGGGGCGAAGCAGGGAGGGGTGAGGCGCATTGGGAGCGAGCATTGCGCTCTCCGTCAGAAGGAGAGCGCAATGAAGGGTATCAAACCCGATGATGCGTGAGGTTTTGGCAGCCGAGAGCGGCCAATGTCGCGCGCGTGGCGTCGAACTGGCTGAGGTTCGCGCCATTGCGTTCAATCAATACCGCTCGGTTGATTTGCTGACAATCAGCGCCAGACATCGTCATCAGTACCAGTGCAGCCTGCAAAGGAGGGAGGCTTGGGTTGAACGCGGCATTTTCGGCGTAGCGGCCCGTGTAAATCTTGCCGTCATGGGTTTCCAACGCGACACCACTTTGCGCATTGCTATAAGGCGCATGACTCTGGTTTAGCGCATCAAGCGCCTGTGCGCTGAGCGCGTCAGTTTCCGCCAATGTAAAGCCATGGTTGATGGTATCCATCAGCAGGGTGGTGATGTTCAGATCTTTCGGTCCAAAAGCATCAGGTAAATAATCACCTAGCGTGGCTGGCGCGCGACCCGGCAGGCGAATAGCCAATCCAGTTCCGCTGTTTAACTCATTCATAAACTGGCGGCAGTGACCGCACGGCGTGTAATTCACCGTGATAGAGGCCAGCGATTTTTCACCACGCAGCCAGGCGTGAGAAACCGCGCACTGTTCGGCATGAATGGTTTGCTGCAACGGTGCGCCACTGAATTCAATATTGGCACCGAAGTAGAGGTTGCCGCTTACGCCGCGTGCAATCGCCCCGACCTGAAAGTGTGAAATCGGAGTGATTGAGCAGGCGGCTGCCAGAGGCAAAAGTGCAAAAGCCAGCGTATCATTGTCCAATCCACACGCATCTTTTACTGCGTCAACCTGTTGTGCAGTCAGCATGGACGGAAAGTCATCATGACGCATCAGCGGCTCAAGGGCGGTTTGCAGAGACGCCGGGAGTTCAGCGAAGGCGGTATGAAAACGTGGGTGCATAATGACTCTCTTTGACAAGTTATCGGGAGGTTATTTTAAGGGGCATTGCACCAATGTAGTGTGACGACGATCTCCTTCCAAATGAAATCTATGTAATGATTTATATTATTGAGAGACATGCAGCAACTTTCAGCAGGAATTTTCTTGAAAATGGTTTTTGTTTCTTAAACGAAAAGCCAATAAAAAGCCGGAACAATAACGCGCGCTGACGTTATCTTCCGGCTTGTAACTCAAGCAATTTTTATGGCTTATTCAGGAAACCATTTGTCATTGATAGACTTATAGGTGCCGTCTGCTTTGATTGCCGTCAGCGCGGTATTCAGTTTTTCCAGCAGTGCGGTATTGTCTGGGCGAACGGCGATACCAAGACCGATGCCGAAGTATTGCGGATCGGTAACGTGCTCTCCAACCGTTGCCAGATTGGTGTCAGCTTTCAGCCATTCATTCACCACGGCGGTGTCGCCAAATACGCCATCCAATCGGCCATTTTTCAGATCCAGAATCGCATTCTGATAACTGTCATAGGACATCGTATTAATTTCCGGGTGTTTTTCCTGCAGGTATTTCTGGTGCGTTGTCCCGTTTTCCATCCCGACTTTCTTGCCTTTCAGATCGGCCAGTGACTGGTATTTACCTTTATGCGCAATCACGATTGCCGAATTGGCGTAGTAAGGTTGGGTAAACGAAACCTGCTTGCTGCGTTCTGGCGTGATGTCCATACCGGAAATCACGGCGTCGTAACGGCGGAATTTCAGCGCCGGGATCAGACTGTCAAAGGCCTGATTGGTGAAGGTACATTCTGCCTGCATCTGCTTGCAGAGCGCCTTCGCCAAGTCCATATCAAAACCCACAATCTCGTTGCTGGCATCAAGGGATTCAAAGGGCGGGTAGGTGGCCGACGACGCAAAACGAACGGTATCTGCGGCGGTGGCGCTGAAAGCCAAACTTGCCAGAACGGTGGCCAGTAACAGTTTTTTCATGCAAAGACTCCTGTGCAATATGATGAACTCCCTATGATCGTCATTGATATAATTTTATTAACTATAACACCCACCTACAGGTGTCATTGACGAAAGGGCCAGTATTGTTACCATGCCATTATATGAATTAATATGCAATATAAGTGATTAAAAAATTAATTGAAGGCAATAAAAAAGGCGATCGATGATCGCCTTTTCATATCGGAATATCTTTTAGTTACGCCGTTCGAAAGCCAGCGCCCGACTCTCTATCAACCTCATCATCAAGGTCAGCAAGCCGTTGACACACAGATAAACTATCCCGGCGGCACCGAACACCATGACGTCGTAGGTTCGGCCATACATCAGTTGGCTGTGTCCCATGACTTCCATCAGCGTGATGGTATAAGCAAGCGACGTACTCTTGAAAACCAACACCACTTCATTGGAATACGATGACAGCGCGCGTTTGAAAGCAAAGGGCAGGAGAATGCGCAAAGACTGTTTCTTCGACATACCCAACGCTTCGCAAGACTGCCACTGCCCTTCAGGAATGGCTCGCACCGCACCATAGAAAAGCTGGGTGGTGTACGCCGCACTGTTCAAGGCCAGGGCAATCATCGCGCAAAGCCACGGCTGCGAAAGCAGATTCCACAGCCACGGATATTCGCGAATCGTTGGGAACTGACCGGGACCGTAATAGATCAGGAATATCTGTACCAGCAGTGGCGTGCCGGTAAAAAGCGTAATGTAGCCTTTCACCAGTTGGCTGACGACCGGCATCTTCAACGCCAGAATCATGGTAAACAGCAATGACAGAATCAAGGCCACAATCAGCGACGCAATGGTCAGGGTCAGGCTGGTGTGCAACCCTTTCAGGATCTCAGGCAAGTATTCAAGCATTACGACGGCCTCCGTTCAAAACGGGTAGTACGGAGTTCGATGCGTTTAATGATGAACTGACTGAGTAGCGTAACCACCAGATAAATCGCGGCTGCGATCATATACCAGTTGAACGGCTCCTGCGTGCGGGTGGCGATACTCTTGGTTTGCAGCATCAGATCGTTCACGCTGATCAGCGAAACCAGCGCAGTATCCTTCAATAGCACCAACCATTGGTTGCCCAGACCGGGCAGGGCATGCCGCCACATCTGCGGCATAATCAGCCGGAAAAAAATACCCGACTTACTCATGCCCAGCGCCTGACCAGATTCCCATTGTCCGTGTGGAACGGCTTTGAGCGCGCCGCGCAGCGTCTGGGATGCATAGGCAGCGTAGAGCAACGCCAGTGCTATCACACCGCAAAGGAACGGGCTGACTTCAAAGGTATCAATGTTTAACTTGACGGGGATCTGGAAAAAATAAAAGTTGATGGCAAAGCCGTCAGACAGCATCAACATGAGCTGCGACGAGCCGAAATAGATAAACAGCACCACCAGAATCTCTGGCAGCCCCCGTAGTAGCGTCACCACGCCAGTGCCAATCCAACTCACCACTTTCAAGCGAGAGGACTCCCAGACGGCAAACAGCATCGCCAGGATAAGACCGAGCACCAGTGCGCAAACGGCAAGGCCGACGGTCATCCCGGCGGCACTTAATAGCGGTTGGAATTCATTCATCAGTGTTTAGATTACTGCTGAAACCAT
Source organism: Edaphovirga cremea (assembly GCF_003332275.1). Taxonomy (GTDB): domain Bacteria; phylum Pseudomonadota; class Gammaproteobacteria; order Enterobacterales; family Enterobacteriaceae; genus Edaphovirga; species Edaphovirga cremea. The sequence goes on from NZ_QOVA01000001.1 coordinate 586,875, forward strand.
TTTTTATAAATGGTCTCGTAAGTCCCATCCTGCTTCGCTTTTGCCAGCGCGGCATCCAGTTTACCCAGCAATTCGGTATTGTTCTGACGAACCGCAATGCCCAGTCCGGTACCGAAATAGTCGGCATCGGTGACTTTATCGCCAACGGCAGTCAGATTGGCATTCTGTTTCAGCCATTCATTCACGACAGCGGTATCACCGAAAACGGCATCCAGACGACCATTCTTCAGATCAAGAACCGCATTCTGATAGCTGTCATAAGGTACGGCAGTAATCTCCGGATGTTTCTCCATCAGGAATTTCTGGTGGGTAGAACCGTTCTGCATACCTACGCGTTTGCCTTTCAGATCGGCAAGGCTGGTGAATTTGCCCTTTTCAGAAATGAACAACGCCGAGTTGTCGTAATAAGGTTTGGTAAAGGAGACCTGCTTCAGGCGTTCCGGGGTGATATCCATACCTGAGATCACCGCGTCTACACGGCGGAATTTCAGGCTTGGGATCAGGCTGTCGAAAGCCTGATTGGTAAAGGTACAGTTGGCCTCAATCTCTTTACACAGCGCATTGGCCAAATCAATATCAAAACCCTGGATATTGTTGCTGGCATCAACAAATTCAAACGGTGCATAGGTCGCTTCCGTGGCGAAACGAATGTTTTCGGCAGCCGTGGCTGAGACGCTGATACCCGCCAAGACGGCAGCAATTATTAATTTTTTCATCGCAAACTCCGAAAAAGAGATCAATGGGATAAGTAACTTGCAAACTCTGCGGTTTGCGGTTGTGAGAAACGGCTGGCGTTACCCTGCTCGACAACGTGGCCGTTTTCCATGTAGACCACACGACTTGCCGTCTTGCGGGCAACTTCCACTTCATGCGTAACGATAACCTGGGTAATTCCCGTCCCGGCAAGTTCACGGATAATGCTGACAATCTGTGCCGTAATTTCCGGATCAAGCGCCGCGGTGGGTTCGTCAAACAGCAGGACTTGCGGCTCCATCATCAGCGCACGGGCAATCGCCACGCGCTGTTGCTGACCGCCAGAAAGATGCAGGGGGAAGCGATCGGCAAAGTCGGTGAGACGCAGACGGGTCAGTAATTTTTTCGCACGCTCAAGTGCCTGATCTTTAGACAGCCCGAGCACACGGCACGGCGCTTCGATCAGGTTTTGCTGTACGGTCAGATGTGGCCACAGATTGTATTGCTGGAAAACCATACCGACATTCTGACGAAGTTCGCGGATGGCTTTTTCACCTGGCGTCTGGGAAAAATCAAATTGGTTACCGGCAATCTGCAATTTGCCTGAACGCGGCATTTCGAGCAGATTCAACACCCGTAACAAAGAACTCTTACCTGCGCCACTCGGCCCCAGCAGTACCAGGGTCTCGCCAGCAGGGCAGTCGAGTGTAATATCGAATAGCGCCTGATGTGCGCCATAAAAGCAGTTTATACCGTTTAGTTGAATACTCATGCGCTGAATTTGAATAGCAATTGATGTGGCAAATGTTAACTTCCACAGAATACTTATGCAATCATTGTGCGTTAAAATTTACTCTACGCCACAAAACCCTCTTAAAAATAGCACAAAATGCGGTTTTGTGTGGGCGAAGGCGTGCATTGTCGCACTGTTTGCAAAGTGGGTAGGGATTTTGCTTTGTTTGTGTGCCTATAAGATGGGAAATGCGAAGAAAGCGCAATTACCGGGGGAAGTTGCGTGTAACCGGGGGGAAATGTACAGCGTGGCGCAGGGAAGTCAGCGAATACTTCCCTGCTGAAGAGATCAACGTTTTTCCAGGACCTGACGCAGGGTGCCGCTGGAAGCGAAATCCCAATTGGCCATGTAGCGGACGTCATCAACGGTCCAGCATGTGCCTTCACGAACCATCAGAACTTCATCCTGCCAGCTCGATTTCGCGCTGTCGGCTTTTTCATGACTCATGGTCACGCGTAGCGGAATGTTCCGGGCATCGGTATTGAGGATGGTCGATGCGCTATTGACCGTGGCGCTGGTCGGCCCTTCAAACAGGCTGGAGAACATATCGCCTTCAGCCACGCCCGCTTTTTCGTTCGGTGTGGCGGCAACGTCAACCTGCCGATCGTTTTGGGCATTAACAAAGGCGGTGTATAACGCGGTACTGAGATAAGGACGATATTGCGCCAACGTGGCCGCATCAGGCATACCCGTTGCACCTTTCTGGATGCGCAGATCAAAGAATTGTTGTGCGACAGCGTCCGGGCCACCATCGACGCACGGTGCGGCACGGGTTCCAATATCCTTGAACGCAGGCTCGACAGTGGTGGTACATGCACTTAGCATGAAGGCCAAAGGAATAACTGCGGCGATCGCTTTATTTTTCATCTTATTACCTTAATGAAAGTTTCTACCATGAAGTCTTCTAGCATACAGTATAAATCTGTTTTCAGCGGTTGCATTGATTCTGCCTGCGGTAGAAATCATCCACTAATTTGATAGGAGTTTATTTGGGACGCACATTGCGCTGGGTAGGGAGTGTCTCGCTGGCATTATTGCTGGCCGGTTGCCAGCAATCCTCAACGGGCAGCCGGGTCGACCGGGGCAGCTTTATGCTGGAAACGGCGCATCAGGCGCAGGCTGCGGATCAGCGCATCCGCTTTCTGGTGATCCACTATACGGCGGAAGATTTCCATTCCTCGTTGAATACCCTGACCGACGAACATGTCAGTGCGCATTATTTAATCCCTGCGCACCCCCCAAAAGCAGGGGGAAAGCCGGTGGCCTGGCAATTGGTGCCTGAATCACAGCGCGCGTGGCATGCCGGAGCCAGCGGTTGGCGTGGCCGCAGCAATCTCAATGATACATCGATTGGCATTGAGCTGGAGAATCGCGGCTACCGTAGCACGCTGGTGGGGCCACGTTGGTATCCATTTCCGCCAGAACAGATCGCTCTGCTAACGGATATAAGCCATCAGGTTATCGAACGCTATCAGATTGCGCCGCAGAATGTGCTGGGTCACAGCGATATCGCCCCGCAGCGGAAACAGGATCCTGGACCGCTATTTCCCTGGCATAAGCTGGCGCTGGCGGGAATAGGTGCCTGGCCGGATGCATCGCGCGTGAGGTTTTATCTGGCAGGACGAGAAGCCACAGAGCCTGTCGATCGGTTGCAACTGCTGGAAAAATTGGCGCAGTATGGCTATCCGCTACCCACAGATCCGCTGCCCACAGAGTTGACGCCTGAACAGCAGCAGAGCGTGATTGCCGCGTTTCAAATGCATTTTCGGTCCAGCGATTATCGCGGCCAGGCCGATGCAGAAAGTGAAGCCATTGTTCTGGCGCTTCTTGAGAAGTACGGTAGCCGTGACTAATCTGGCGAGGCGTTGACGCGTGCCAAATACTGCAATGTGCCATGATCCTTCAGCCACAGCGCCGTGCGGGAAATGCCTTCGTCGAGTGAAATCAGCGGACGATAGCCGAGTTCCTGTTGTGCACGGGTGGTATCCAGTGTCAGATCGAAGTTGAGTTTGGCAACGCCATAATGGGTGAGCACAGGCTCTTTGGCGCTTTTGCTGAATTTTTCCATCCCGCGCGCCATCATATCGAGCATCGGATACGGAATGGAGCGGATACGCCAATGCACGCCCAGACACTCTTGCAAATGTATCAGTAGGGTGCGCAGCGGCCGGGGTTGTTGATTGGTGATATTGTAGGCGCGACCGGAAGGTGTGCCTTGCGCCTGTGTGGCCAGCCACATGGCATGGACGGCGTTTTCGACATAGGTCATATCCACCAGCGCCTCGCCACCGCGTGGCAGCAGCAGTGAACCGCTGTGCTTGACCATTTGCAGCAATCTTGGCAGAAACACATTGTCGTGGGGACCGAACAATCCCTGAGGACGCAGGATAGTAAAATGCGTCTGTGGATTGGACATCGCCAACTGTTGAATGACGTCTTCACCCATGGCTTTGCTGCGCGCAAAGGCATTGGCAAACCGGGCAGGGCGGAACTCTTCTTTGATGTTGCGGTAATGGTGATAATCAAAATAGATCGCTGGCGAAGAGATATGGATAAAATTTTCAACGCCATAGGCTGCCGCCCATTCACCGAGTCGGCGAGTGGCGCGAACATTGGCCAGTTCGAAGGTCTCTTCGGTACCCCAGGGCGAGGTAAAGCCGGAGCAATGCCAGAGCGTATCGACTTCAGCCAGCATCGCTTTTGCCTGTGATGAGACGAGATTGGTAAGATCGGCATGGATAAACTCCGCGCCCATTTTTTCCAACAGTTTGCCCATCACCGCATTCCGGCCGGTTGCCCGAACTTTGATCCCCTGACGACGCAAATATTCCACGGCATTTCTGCCCAACCCGCTGGTTGCGCCGGTGACCAGTACCTTCATAACGTTAATTGCTTCCCACTGAAAATCACCTCGCGGTGGGACGGGGTGTCCACACAGCAAATAAGGTGCCATTCTTTCTTGAAATTGTGCTCTGCGCAATCTGAAAGGCACCTGCTTATTCTGCAAAATGTGCGGTTGACCGACAAATAACCGTTCAAACGGCAGATTTGCGGTCGTATTGCTCAGCAAGTGTGGCAATACGGTGGGCCATGCCGCGAAAAATAAACAGGTGCGGTGGCATCATGCTGAACCAATATAACAGGCCACTGAAACCTGCCGGATGCCACCACGCGCGGACATCGAGGGTGCGTTTATCACCCTGATCGTTGATGGTAAACGTTAAACGGCCCAACCCCGGTGCTTTCATGCCAAACAGTAGGGCCAGTTGCTGCTGGGGTTTGACGGTAATCACCCGCCAGCCATCAACCTTATCACCGCACTGCAAGGTGTCCCGATCCGGGCGACCATAAACCACGCCGCCGCCCGCCATATCATCCATAAGTGCACGCATGCGCCAAAGGATATTGGCAAAAAAGTACCCTTCAGTTCCACCGAGTTGCTGTACGACATGCCACAGCGCGGCGGCGGAGGCCGTGGTTTCCAGCTCATACCCCGCCTGTTTGGGATAAAAACCATAGCCTGGACGCCAGCGTGCCCGCGCCTGTGGGTCATATCCCCATTCGCTGGAGTCGACGAATTGGGCCTCATGCTCCAGTGTGTCGCGGGTCGCCTCATCAAACGTCAGTAATTTTTGTGGAATCAATGCCTGCAACGCCCGGCCATCGGAGGGCAAATCATGATTCAATCCCTGAATCAATGCCTTGGCAATAGGCGCCGGTACCGAGGTGATCATGCGAATAAAAAATACCGAGATCCATCGTGTGGGCATGGGAATGGGGATAAGCCAGCGACGTTTGCCGCTAATGGCGATGAAGCGTTCAAACAGCGTCTGATAACTGAGGTATTCCGGACCGGCAACGTCATAAATCCGGTGTTCGCTGGCCGGATGGTTGAGTATTTCTGTCAGATAGACCAGCAAATTCTCCAGTGCCACCGGTGAGGACTTCGAACGTACCCAGCGGGGCGGCGTGAGAACAGGCAGATTATAGACCATGTCGCGCATCACTTCGAAGGCGGCCGAGCCGGGTCCAACGATGATGCTGGCGCGAAATTCGGTGACCGGAATGCCGCTTTCGCGCAGGATCTCCCCGGTCAGTTTCCGCGCGGCGAGATGTTCGGAATTGGCACTGTTGGTTTGTGATGAACTGAGGAAAATAATCTGTCTGACTGATGACTGTCGCAGCGCCTGGCAGATATTTTGCGCCCCCTGCCGCTCTTTCTCGACAAAGTCGCTGCCTTCGCCCATCCCGTGAATCAGGTAATAGACGATATCCACATTTTCCAACACCGGTGGCAGCGTCTCTGGACGACTGACATCCGCATAGTGACAATGGACGTTCGGCCAGGGTTGCTCCTGTAACCAGGCGATCCGGCGTGCAGCGGCAGTAATGGTATGGCCTTGCTGACTGAGGCGTGGGATCAGGTGCTGGCCGATATAGCCGCTGGCACCCAGCACCAGAATTCGATGTAAGGTCATCCATTTTCCTTGGGGATTTTGTCGCGAACGGGCGATCGGATCACCGCGACGTAACGCGATGGCCGATCGAAAGGAAACAAAAGACTACTTATCAGGATGTTGGCTCAGGAACTGCTGCCATAATCCCACGAAACGCTGGAGATCGTCGCGGTTAACATCCAGATGGGTAATCATCCGGGTGATCGGCGCAACATTCATCAGCACACCGCGTTCACGCATCCAGTCGCCCAGCAGGCTTGCATGGTAAGCGCTTTGGCGAATGAACAGAATATTGGTTTGCGCACCCGGTGAAACGATCTCAATGCCAATCTCACGCAGTTGCTGTTCCAGCCAGCGCGCATTGTCGTGATCTTCCTTCAGGCGCTGCACGTTATTTTGCAGGGCGTAAATACCCGCAGCGGCCAGAATACCGGCCTGACGCATGCCGCCACCGGTCATCTTGCGCCAACGCCTTGCGCGCTTAATGTATTCGTCACTGCCGCACAGCAGCGAACCCACTGGCGTACCCAGTCCTTTTGAGAGGCAGATGGTCAGCGTATCGCAATAGCGGCTGATTTCACTGAGTTCCACGTTCAGCGCCACTGCCGCATTGAAAATTCGGGCACCGTCGATATGCAGCGCCAGCTTTTTCTCGCGGGTCAAAGCCCATGCCTGTTGCAGGTAATCAAGCGGCAAAACTTTGCCGTTGTGGGTATTCTCCAGGCTGAGCAGACGGGTGGGGGCGAAATGGATGTCATCGGGTTTGATGGCGGCAGCAATTTTATCCAGCGGGATAGTGCCGTCTTCATCGGCATCAAGCGGCTGCGGCTGGATGCTGCCCAGCACTGCTGCGCCACCGGCTTCATACAGATAGTTATGGGCTTTCTGTCCGACAATGTATTCCTCACCGCGTTGGCAGTGGGTGAGGAGGGCAACCAGATTCGCCTGGGTGCCGGTCGGCAGGAACAGCGCCGCCTCTTTGCCGGAAAGTTTGGCTCCCAGCGCTTCCAGCGCATTGACTGTTGGATCGTCACCATAAACATCATCACCCACCTCGGCGCTCGCCATGGCCTGGCGCATAGCGTCGCTGGGTCGGGTTACTGTATCGCTGCGTAGATCAATCAACGTAAAATCCTCATATCGGCATCAAAGATGAAAGTTTGCCTTCATCATAACCAGATTAAGCAGGCAGGAAAGCAGAGCAGAGAAAAAAACGCTACAGACGCGCTGAGTTGCCATGAAAACGGATGCCGGGCAGGCATCCGTTGCGCAGTTTTCAGGATGGCTCGGTTATCAACGAAGGAAGTTGGTTTTTGCCAATTCCACCACTTCATCACCGCGACCATTGATAATGGCACGGAGCATATACAGGCTGAAGCCTTTGGCCTGTTCAAACTTGATCTGCGGTGGCATTGCCAGTTCTTGCTTCGCAGTGACCACATCGATCAGCACCGGGCCAGGATGCGCCAGTGCTTCCTGTATCGCGACATCCAGCGTGGAGGCTTGCTCGACACGAATCCCCTTGATTCCCGCCGCGTTGGCGATAGCAGCGAAGTCCGGATTGTGCAGATCGGTACCATCGGTAAGATAGCCACCAGCCTTCATCTCCATCGCCACAAAACCCAGCGTACTGTTGTTGAAAACCACAATTTTGACGGGCAGTTTAAGCTGCGCCAGCGTGAGGAAATCGCCCATCAGCATGGTAAATCCGCCGTCGCCACATAATGCAATCACCTGACGATCGGGTTCTGTTGCCTGTGCGCCGATCGCCTGTGGCATGGCGTTGGCCATTGAACCGTGGTTGAACGAGCCAATCAACCGGCGCTTGCCGTTCATTTGCAGATAGCGCGCAGCCCAGACGGTCGGTGTGCCCACGTCGCAAGTGAAAATAGCGTCCTCGCTGGCGAAGCGGCTGATTTGTTGGGCGAGATATTGCGGGTGAATAGGCTGCCCGTCTTTTGCCACCGCCAGTGCGTCCAGATCTTTACGGGTGGTGTGATAATGTTCGAGCGCTTTATCGAGGAATTTACGATCGCTCTTCTCTTTCAGGTTGGGCAACAGCGCCGTCAGCGTGGATTTGATATCCCCCATCAGTGCCAGATTCACCGGGCAATGCGCGCCGATGCTGCCCGGGTTGATATCAATCTGGATGATCTGCGCCTCGGTTGGAAAGAATGCCCGGTAGGGAAATTGGGTGCCGAGCATCACCAATGTATCTGCATTCATCATGGCGTGATAACCCGAGGAGAAACCGATCAGACCGGTCATTCCCACGTCGTAGGGGTTATCCCATTCAATATGTTCTTTGCCGCGCAAGGCGTGCACGATCGGTGCCTTGAGAATTTCCGCGAGTTTCACCACTTCATCATGGGCACCCGCACAGCCACTGCCGCACAGCAAAGTAATGTTTTTCGCCCCATTGAGCGTTTCGGCCAGCGTTTCGAGTTCGGACATGGCAGGCAACATCAGCGGTAATTTCGGAGTGCGCCATACCGGTTTGGCATCTTCAGGCGCGGCCTGCAATGCAACATCACCCGGCAAGACAATCACCGAGACGCCGCGGTTAAGAATGGCTTTGCGCATGGCAATTTCCAGCACGCGCGGCAACTGCTCAGGGTTGGATACCAGTTCACAATAGTGGCTGCACTCACGGAACAGCTCTTGCGGATGCGTTTCCTGGAAATAGCCACTGCCGATTTCACTGGAAGGAATATGTGCAGCGATAGCCAGCACGGGAACATGATTGCGGTGACAGTCGAAAAGACCGTTGATCAGATGAAGGTTACCCGGCCCGCACGATCCTGCGCAGACAGCCAGTTCCCCGGTTAACTGTGCCTCGGCACCGGCAGCAAAAGCGGCGACTTCCTCATGGCGTGTTCCCATCCAGTCAATGGTGCCCATCCGGTGCAGGCTGTCGCTCAGGCCATTCAACGAATCCCCGGTTACGCCCCAAATACGCTTGACCCCAGCTTGTTCCAACGTTTTTGCCAGCAGTGTCGCAACGGTTTGTTTCATAGTTCCCCCCTATTTTTCAATGAATTATGTCCTCATCAGCCCAAAGCGTGCCAATCGACTATCCTGTCTTGTTCAGCCCAGCTAAGCATAGTCCATTGTGACTGTATGATTGATTTGATGAATGTAGATTCGTGCTATTTCTGGACAGGACGGAATGGCGGCGTGAAGGTTGTAGGGGGAAAAGGGGGATTTCGCCTTATGAACAGGTAAAGATAATTCATAAGGCAATGGCATGGGTTTTCAGGAATGGGTTTGCAGGATCAGGCGAGAACGATGTCACCCTGTAATTGGCAACTACATGCCAGTACGTAACCCCGCGAAATTTCCTCAGCAGTCAATGTCATCGTGCTGCTGGTGGTGTAATCACCTGAGAGGATTCGGGTTTTGCAAGACCCACAGACACCAGCCCGACAGGCGGCATTGACCGGCACTTTGTTCATCTCCATGGCAGCCAGCAGACTGGTGCCGACCGGCGCGCGATACTCGGCTAGCGGCGTGCGGGTAACCAGTTTCAAGGACGGGCCAGACGCAGACTCTTCTTCCTGAACCGAATGAAACTGCTCTTTGAAGACGCGATCGGCAGGGACACCCATTTCGCGCACCAGCGATTCAGCCTGTTTCATATAAGGCGCGGGACCACAGACCATCACCATACGATCGGTAATATGGTGGACGCGTTGCAGGGTGGCATTATTCAAACGTCCCTCGCTGAACCCTTCTTGCAGTTGCTGCTCTGCCATGCGGATCAATTGCAAATTCTGCGGATATCGTGCCTGCAACTGCCGCCACTCTTCGGCAAAAATCACATCCTGCGGCGTACGGACATTAATAATCACCGACAGATTGGCTTGGGGACGATGAACCAGCAGCCAGCGGCACATGGACATAATTGGCGTCACACCACATCCGGCACCCAACATAAGGTAATCAGCAGGCGAATGATTGGTGCAAGTGAAATCGCCTTGCGCAGCGGAAAGCCACAGGTATTGGCCCACGCGGGTCGCTTCCGTCAACCAGCGGGAACCGGTGCCATCAGGCAGGCGGCGGACACTGAGTGTAATAAAAGGACTCAATCCAGGCGTGGAGGAAAGCGTATAGGCGCGCAGGGTGTCGGCACTGTTTTTAATGCTGACCAACGCATACTGGCCGGGCTGGTAAGGATAGAAATCGTGGTTAATCAGCGACAGCGTCCAGACATCCGGCGTTTCTTGCCTGATGTCGTGAATTTGCATACGGTTCGGGCACAGCGGGGTAGGCATAGTCATCGTGGACCTCAGAAAACAGGCCGGAAGCCGCGCTGGACTTCCGGCTAGAGGGAAATCAGGAAGCCAGAATCTCGTTCATATCCTGCTCAACCGTCGTGATAGAGCGCATACCGAATTTCTCGTTCAGAATCGCCAGCAAATTATCGGTCAGGAAGCCCGGCGCGGTGGGTCCGGTGTAGATATTCTTGACGCCCAGCGACAGCAAGGTCAGCAGAATCACGATCGCTTTCTGTTCAAACCAGGAAAGCACCAGACTCAGTGGTAAATCATTCACGGTACAACCCAGTTTTTCAGACAGATTAACGGCCAGCATGATGGCGGAATAGGCATCATTGCACTGACCGACATCCAGCAAGCGTGGCAGCCCTTCGATCGTCCCGAAGTCCAGCTTGTTGAAACGGTATTTGCCGCACGCCAGCGTCAGGATCAGGCAGTCCTGCGGTACGCTGCGGGCGAAATCGGTAAAGTAACTCCGTTCTTCGCGGCTGCCATCGCAACCTCCCACCAAAAAGACGTGGCGCAGTTTCTTCTGTACCACCAGATCAATGACCGTATCGGCGGCATTGAGCAGGGTTTGCCGGCCAAATCCCACGGTGATCTGATGTTCGATTTCGCTGTAAGGGAAACCGGCCAGCGATTGAGCCTGGGCAATGATGGTCGAGAAGTCATCGCCTTCCAGATGGTTCACGCCCGGCCAACCGACAATACTGCGGGTCCAGATGCGATCGCCGTAATTACCGACGTTAGGATCGATAATGCAGTTGGACGTCATCACAATCGGGCCCGGGAAGCGTGAGAACTCGGTTTGCTGATTCTGCCAGCCGCTGCCGTAGTTACCGACCAGATGGGCGAATTTTTTCAGTTCCGGGTAGCCGTGTGCTGGCAGCATTTCACCGTGGGTGTAGATATTGATTCCGCTGCCTTCGGTCTGTTCCAGCAGCATGCGCAGATCTTCCAGATCGTGACCCGAGATCAGGATGGCTTTCCCTGCCACTGGGCGCACATTGACGGATGTCGGTTGTGGATGGCCGTAAGCATCGGTTTCACCGCGATCGAGGATCGCCATGACATTGAAATTCATTTTGCCGATGCCCATGGCATTGTTCAGCAAGGTTTCTACATCAGTCGGTTGCGTACCCAGCCAAGCCATATAGGCATGGTAATCGGCATAGATATTTTCATCGGACTGACCCAGAACATGGGCATGTTCCATGTAGGCCGCTGCGCCTTTCAAACCGTAGAGGCACAGCATCCGCAGACCGTGGATATCGTCACCAATCTGCGCTTTATCGTTATCGAGGGCGAACTGCTGTGATTGCAGCAGTAGGGTGGGCATATCGCTACCCGCTAAACGGATTTCCGCCATCGGATGATCCACGCGGGCGCTGGCATCGAGCAGGCGGCAGCGGGCGGCCAGTGAGTCGCGCAGGGCGATGGTTTCACGGGCATAGCCGATGATGCGATCGGAATCGAAATTGACGTTGGTCAGGGTCGAGAAGAAAGCACGCGGTGCGAAACTGTCGATATCCGCATCCACGATTCCCAGCGCCCGTGCCTGTAATGCCCAGGCGGAGAGACCTTGCAGCACAGCGACCAGCAGATCCTGCAGGTCCGAGGTTTCAGCGGTTTTACCGCACATACCCTGCGAATAGGCACAGCCATTGCCTGCTGGGGTACGGATAGTCTGTTCACATTGCACACAAAACATTCTCGCGTCCTTTTTTAAACGTGCATCCATTATGCATGTTTAAAGGGTAGATCCGACACGGGCGCTTAAACAGACATTTTTAATGCAATCTGGCGATCCTTTGATGTAACGCAAATTTAGGTGGGAATGAGAATGGTTTCAGAAAAAAACGGATGAAATCAATGATATTTCATCCGTTTTTCCTGCAAAAGTCTCAAGATTGACGATCAGGAGGAGAAGAAGGCCATTAATACGGGGGCGATCAGGCTCAGCAAAAAGCCATGGACGATTGCCGGGGGAACCATATCCAGACCGCCACTACGCTGCAATACCGGCAGGGTAAAGTCCATCGATGTAGCGCCACATAAACCGAGGGCCGACGAGCGACTGCTGCGCACCAGCGTTGGGATAAGCATGATGGCACAGAGTTCGCGAGCCAAATCATTGAAGAACGCGGCGCTGCCAATTACCGGGCCGAAAGAGTCCGTCAGCACAATCCCGGAAAGCGAATACCAACCATAACCGGAAGCCATCGCCAGACCGGTCTTCAGGGGCAAACTGAGCAGCAAAGAGGCAATGGCACCACCTGCGAGTGCACTGACTGCGACCACGATGGCGACGATCATCCCACGTCGGTTCAACACGATTTGACGCAGGGTCATCCCACTATTACGCAATTGGATGCCGACCAGGGCCAGTAAAAATATCAGCGCGTACTCGCTGCCCAGCGAAGCATAGGTAAGGAAGTGCCACTGAGTCAGGCCGAGCAGGAAGCCCAGAATCACCACGCCGCACAGTTTGAGAGACTCCAACGCCATATGCAGCCGTGAGGGTAATGTTTCCTGATGGTGGGTGGTTTTCCAGGGCAGTCTTCGCTCAAGGAACGCCAGCGCCAACAGATTCAACAAAAAGATACACAGGAACAGCACTGAGGCATATTTAAAGATCAACACCAGATTGGTACTGAGATTATCCAAAAACGCCAGACTGATCCCCATAAAGAACAAAATGACGTAGACCATCCAGCTTAAAAGACGATTGATCGCCATGATCAGCGATTTACTTTTCAGAGGAATTAAATAGCCGATGATCAACGGCAAAAGAATGATCAATAAACCTGAATACATGACGTAATTTTCCGGCCAGATAAATAAAATGAAACGATAATTCGGGTTGTTGCTTGGCCTGAAAATCCAAAGACACCCTGTCAAATAAAAAGCGCTGGCAACTCTTTTTGCATTGAATTTGCACTAAATAGTTGGCAAGCGTTATCAACCTACCCAAAACATCTGCCTGAGTAAAGCAACAATCCGTGTCGCACTAGATGAAGTGTCTGCTTGACCTGCAAGGCTTTTCTTGACCATGCTTAGGGATAATGTACAGCGGGGGCGAAAGATGTATCTGGAACATATCGATATCGTTGGATTTCGCGGCATTAATCGCCTGTCGTTGGCTCTTGATAGCCGTCAGTCTTACAAAAATATGGTGTTAATTGGCGAAAATGCCTGGGGGAAATCCAGCTTACTCGATGCACTGACGCTGCTTCTTTCACCCGAACCGCAATTGTATTGTTTCAAGCCAGTGGATTTCCATTTCCCAGCGGGAGATCAACTGGCCAAAGAGCGCTATCTGCAAGTTATCTTTACTTTTTGCGAGAATGAGCCGGGACACTCGCAGGTTCCACGCCTACGTCATTTGTCGCCGCTATGGGTGCGTGGGGAGGGTAACAAAAATCGCATCTATTATCGTCTTGAAGGCGAACTGGACGGTGATGGTACCGTCCTAACCTGGCGCAGCTTCCTCGATGAAGAGGGTAACGCGCTCGATCTGCACGATATTGATCAACTCGCCCAGGGCCTGATTCGTGTGCATCCGGTGCTGCGCCTGCGGGATTCCCGTTTTATCCGTCGACTGCAAGGCAAGTCTCTTGCGCCTAATATGGCGGGCGACAATCACCTGCTGGCGAAGAAACTCGACGATCTTACCCGTGAACTGGTACATAATCCGCAGAAGTTGACCAACAGTGAATTGCGTCAGGGTTTGACGGCGATGCAGCAACTGCTTGAGCATTATTTTTCAGAGCAAGGGGCGCAGCATGAAGGCCGCAGTCGCCATCATCGGCATGCGCGTTCTGAATCACGCAAAGCCTGGCGTTCACTCGAAAACATCAATCGCATGGTTGCGGAGCCCAAAAGTCGCAGCATGCGTCTTATTTTGCTCGGTATCTTCTCTACGCTGCTGCAGGCCAAAGGATCGGTGATTATCGACCCGCATGCCCGGCCGCTATTGCTGATTGAGGATCCCGAAACCCGCCTGCATCCGATTATGCTGTCGGTGGCCTGGGGACTGCTGAATCAGTTGCCATTGCAACGGATTACGACGACCAATTCCGGGGAGTTGCTGTCATTGACGCCTGTTGAGGATGTTTGCCGTCTGGTGCGCGAGTCTTCACGCGTGGCCACTTACCGCATAGGCCCGGCAGGGTTGAGTCCTGATGATAGTCGCCGTATCGCTTTTCACATCCGTTTGAATCGCTCTTCAGCACTGTTTGCCCGTTGTTGGTTACTTGTGGAAGGGGAAACAGAAGTCTGGCTGCTCAACCAGTTAGCACGGCAGTGTGGCTATCATTTTGAATCTGAAGGGATCAAGATCATTGAATTCGCCCAGTGCGGGATCCGCCCACTGCTCAAATTTGCCCGGCACATGGGGATAGAATGGCATGCGCTGGTTGACGGCGACGAGGCCGGCAAAAAGTATGCCGCCTCAGTACGGGCAATGGTTGAAACCACCAGGGACATTGAGCGCGATCGATTGACCGCCTTGCCTGCGCGTGACATGGAGCATTTCATGTACCGTGAGGGGTTCAGCGATGTCTATCACCGCGTTGCCGCACTACCCGGGAACGTCCCTATGCCCCCCCGGCGGATCATCGAAAAAGCGATCCATCGCACCTCGAAACCCGATCTGGCAATCGAAGTGGCCATGGCTGCAGGTGAAAGGGGTATCGAGTCAGTGCCGATGCTAATCAGGAAGATGTTTTCGAGAGTTCTATGGCTCTCCCGAGGACGCGCCGACTGATTTTGTGGAAGGCTACTGCGCGTCGCCATTTCCCTCCCGGGCAGTGCTCGAACTCCTCACGTACATTAAGTACGTTCCGGGTCCTGTGCGCTGGCCGTGAGAGAACTCGGCTAGCTCGCTACGCCCTTGGCTTTTGAGTAAGTGGCTACTGCGCGTCGCCATTTCCCTCCCGGGCAGTGCTCGGACTCCTCACGTACATTAAGTACGCTCCGGGTCCTGCGCGCTGGCCGTGAGAGAACTCGGCTAGCTCGCTACGCCCTTGGCTTTTGAGTAATTGGCTACTGCGCGGGGCAAAACATTATTCTTCTATTCAGCACTTGAATCGTTGTAGTTCACCCTCATCTTAAAAAAATGCCAGTCAATAACTGACTGGCATTTTTTAAGTAAACCTAGTTGTAGGGTAGGTTTCAGATTGGGTAGGGAATCAGGCAACCGCTTCAACTTCCGTTGGGATGATCAGGCTGGCATGGTTTCCTTTGGGGCCTTGGTGGACATCGAATCTGACTTGTTGTCCGGCCTTTAGCGTTCTATAGCCCTCCATCTGGATGGTGGAGTAGTGGGCAAAAATATCTTCACCGCCATTGAGCGGACAAATGAAGCCAAAGCCCTTGGCATTATTGAACCATTTAACAGTACCCGTCTCCATGCTTCTATATTCCTCGCAAGACTTTTCTGTTAGTTAGTTGAGGTAAGAGCGACCAGGTACGTCTGGGAGTTGATTAAAACTCCGTCAACGCACGAATTTACACTCTAGTGGAAATGGTATGCACGTCAAGGGATCGGCTTTTGTCCAGACAAGGCAGTTAATCAAAATTTGAAGCAGTTAACGCTATTGGCTTTTTTTGATTAAAAATTATACTCAAAGAGCGGTAGGTCATTGATGGCTGGAATCGGCCTTAAAGATGTTTGGTGATGGTAATGTAACATCAATAGCGTGTAATCTGAGTTTAAGCCCGATGACACGGGCATTCTTGACATGACTTTGATGATGGGTAGGCGATGGGCAACAATCAAGATTGGCTAAATTTTGAGCATTTAATTAAAGATAAGCAAATGGATGCGGTAAAACCGCCGTCCATGTATAAAGTTATACTTAACAACGACGATTACACACCGATGGAATTTGTGATTGACGTTCTGCAAAAGTTCTTTTCTTATGATATTGAACGTGCAACGCAACTGATGCTTACCGTGCACTACAAAGGGAAGGCCATCTGCGGTGTTTTTACCGCAGAAGTAGCGGAAACCAAGGTAGTTCATGTGAACCGTTACGCACGGGAAAACGAGCATCCGTTGCTATGTACGCTGGAAAAAGCCTGAATAAAGGCAACCTATTGGGGAGGTGCTTATGCTCAATCAAGAACTGGAACTCAGTCTCAACATGGCTTTCGCCAGAGCGCGCGAGCACAGACACGAGTTTATGACCGTGGAGCACCTGTTGCTTGCATTATTGAGCAACCCTGCAGCCCGGGAGGCACTTGAAGCCTGTACGGTTGATCTGGTGGCGTTGCGCCAGGAACTTGAAGCCTTCATTGAACAGACCACGCCAACCTTGCCTACCAGTGAAGAAGAGCGTGACACTCAGCCTACGCTTAGCTTCCAGCGAGTGCTGCAACGTGCGGTATTCCACGTTCAGTCCTCTGGCCGCAGTGAAGTGTCTGGTGCCAATGTGTTAGTGGCTATCTTCAGCGAACAGGAGTCGCAAGCAGCATATCTGCTGCGCAAGCATGATGTCAGCCGCCTTGACGTGGTGAACTTCATTTCCCACGGCACGCGCAAAGACGAACCGGGTCAGGCACCTAATGCCGAGAATCCGGTTAATGAAGAGCAGCAGTCGGCAGGGGAAGACCGTATGGAGAACTTCACCACCAATCTGAACCAACTGGCTCGCGTCGGCGGCATTGATCCGCTGATTGGACGTGAGAAAGAGCTGGAACGTGCCATTCAGGTGTTCTGCCGCCGCCGCAAAAACAACCCATTGCTGGTGGGTGAGTCCGGTGTCGGTAAAACTGCAATTGCGGAAGGTCTTGCCTGGCGTATTGTGCAGGGCGACGTGCCAGAAGTGATGGCGGACTGCACGGTCTATTCCCTGGATATTGGTTCCCTGCTGGCCGGTACCAAATACCGTGGTGACTTTGAAAAACGTTTCAAAGCCCTGTTGAAACAGCTGGAGCAGGATCAGAACAGCATCCTGTTTATCGATGAAATTCACACCATCATTGGTGCCGGTGCGGCATCAGGTGGTCAGGTAGATGCGGCCAATCTGATTAAACCACTGCTGTCGAGCGGCAAAATCCGGGTGATTGGTTCAACGACCTATCAGGAATTCAGCAATATATTTGAGAAGGATCGTGCCTTGGCGCGTCGCTTCCAGAAAATTGACATTACTGAGCCTTCCGTTGAAGAAACGGTACAGATCATTAATGGCCTGAAGACCAAATATGAAGCGCACCATGATGTACGTTATACCGCCAAAGCGGTGCGTGCGGCGGTTGAGCTGTCGGTGAAATACATTAACGATCGTCATCTGCCCGATAAAGCGATTGATGTCATTGATGAAGCGGGTGCGCGTAGCCGCCTGATGCCTGCAAGCAAACGCAAGAAAACCGTGAATGTCAGTGATATTGAATCTGTGGTTGCGCGGATTGCGCGGATCCCTGAGAAATCAGTATCATCCAGCGACCGTGATGTGCTGAAAAGCCTCGGCGATCGTCTGAAGATGCTGGTCTTTGGACAGGATCCGGCGATTCTGGCGCTGACCGAAGCCATCAAGATGAGCCGTGCGGGATTGGGGCAAGATCACAAACCGGTAGGTTCTTTCCTGTTTGCGGGTCCGACGGGGGTGGGTAAAACTGAAGTCACGGTACAGTTGGCGAAAGCGCTGGATATCGAACTGCTGCGTTTTGATATGTCGGAATACACCGAACGTCATACCGTCAGCCGCCTGATTGGTGCGCCTCCTGGCTACGTAGGTTACGATCAAGGTGGGATGCTGACTGATGCGGTAATTAAACATCCGCACGCGGTGGTGCTGCTTGACGAGATCGAGAAAGCGCATCCGGATGTTTTCAACCTGCTTTTGCAGGTCATGGACAACGGTACGCTGACTGATAACAACGGGCGCAAGGCCGACTTCCGTAATGTGATTCTGGTGATGACCACTAACGCCGGCGTTCGTGAAACTGAACGTAAATCGATTGGCCTGATTCAACAGGACAACAGTACCGACGCGATGGAAGAGATCAAGAAGGTATTTACACCCGAATTCCGTAACCGTCTGGACAACATTATTTGGTTCAACAACTTGTCTCCGAACATTATCCAGCAGGTTGTCGATAAGTTCATTGTCGAACTGCAGGCGCAACTGGATGCCAAAGGCGTGTCGCTGGAAGTCAGTGATGAGGCCCGTGATTGGTTGGCAGTCAAAGGTTACGACAAGGCAATGGGTGCGCGTCCAATGGCGCGTGTGATGCAGGAAAGCCTGAAAAAACCCTTGGCGAATGAACTGCTGTTTGGTTCGTTGATTGATGGCGGTTCGGTAACAGTTGAACTGGACAGCGAGAAACAAGAGCTGAAATACGAATTCCTCAGTGCGCAAAAGCGCAAAGCGGAAGGCGCAGTTCACTGATGACCTGACTGACATCAGTTGAAAGCAAAAAAGCAAAGAGCGATGGTGACATCGCTCTTTTTTGTGCACTGAAGTTTTGACGTCAGAAATAACTAAACGCCCTTACCGTTATCGGGAAGGACGCGGAGGGTTTACATCTTTGACGTTCACTGACGATCAGTGGAAGGTGAGCCGATCAGCGGGCACGGAAAGTGATGCGGCCTTTGCTCAGGTCGTAAGGGGTCAGCTCTACGCTGACTTTGTCGCCTGTCAGGATGCGGATATAGTTTTTACGCATTTTACCGGAGATATGAGCAGTTACCACATGCCCGTTCTCCAATTGAACGCGGAACATGGTGTTCGGCAGCGTATCAAGAACAGTGCCGTGCATTTCAATATTGTCTTCTTTGGCCATCGAATCCTCTAGGTCTAACTACCTTAGTATTTAACTGGTAAATAATGCTAAAAAACCCACGTTATGTAAAGTAGTGTTGTCACACACCACATCGTTTCTCCACATTATAGCAAGAAATGGACGGGTTTATGTCATGTGGGGTAAAACTTGCGGCAACCAGCAATTGGCTGGTAGTGATTGACGCTGAAGCTCAGTAAGTTGCTGCAAAAAGTGGCGGCGGGGTATTTCTTTCGCTCCAAGTGACATAGTGTGAGGGTTGAGCACCTGACAGTCAATCAGTTCTCCGCCATGATGGGTAAAATGCTGGCAAAAAATCATTAATGCGCTCTTTGAGGCATTAACCTGACGGCTGAACATTGACTCACCACAGAATAAGCGGCCCATTGCCACGCCGTACATGCCGCCTACCAACCGATGCTCATCCCAGACTTCGATGGAATGCGCATGGCCCTGGCGATGTAATTGGTTGTAAGCCAGTTGAACGTCGGGACCTATCCAGGTGCCTTCGCTGCGTTCGTCCGCACAGGCGGCAATAACCTGCTCAAATGCCGTATTGAGCGTGAACCTGTAAGGGCAGTGGCGAAGAAAACGTTTCATACTGCGACTGATATGCACTTCGGTAGGGAATAAAACGGCGCGGGGATCCGGCGACCACCAAAGAATCATCTCGCCAGGATTGAACCAGGGGAAGACACCATAACGGTATGCTGACAACAGTCGGGCTGCAGAAAGATCGCCGCCAATTGCCAGCAAACCATTGGGTTCGCGCAAAGCACCCTCAGGCGAGGGGAACGCTATCGAATGGGAGGTGAGCTGCACGATACGCATAAAAGCCCTCAGAAAGCGTTAAGGGAGCATTGGGCATAGATATTATAGCCTCTGACAGAAATGATAATAGCGACCACGTTGGGCGAGTAAGGTCTCGTGGTTACCCTGTTCGATAACATCGCCATTATCCATCACGCAGATGCGATCCATATGCTCCAGCCCATACAGTCGATGGGTGATCAGGATTAACGTTTTGCCCTGACAGTGCTGGCGCAACAAGGCCAAAATGTTCTGTTCGGTTTCTGCATCCAACCCTTCGGTAGGCTCATCAAGCAGAACCACCGGCGCATTATGCAATAACGCGCGTGCTACGCCGAGACGTCGTTGTTCGCCACCCGAAAGCTGGCGGCCACCTTCGCCCAGCCAGGCATTCAATCCTTCATTGTCCAGTAAATTAGCCAGGCCAACTTTTTCGAGCACCGAACATAATTGATCGTCACCGCACTGTGGCGCAGCCATCAGCAGGTTTTCACGCAGTGTGGAGTTGAAAATATGTACACGCTGGGTCACAACCGACATCATCTGCCGCAACGTGGATTCCGCATAATCAGCCAGAGGTCGATCGTTGAGGAGAATTTTACCTGTCTGTGTATCCCATGCGCGCGTCAACAGCTGGAGCAGCGTAGATTTGCCACAACCGGTGCGCCCCAACAAGGCAATATGCTCACCGGCAGTCAGCGTCAGGCTGAGATTTTTCAATACGGGGAGCGGTTGTTCGGGATAAGTGAACGTGACGTCTTCGATGCGCAAAGTGACCTGTGAGGCAGAGGCCGGGCCTTGCGCCGGGAAGCTCACTTCTGGCGTTTGCGAAGTAATTTGTGTTACGCGTGTCGCGGATGCGATGACCTGACCAAGGTGCTGGAATGCGCCCGCAACCGGTCCCAATGCTTCAAATGCAGCCAGTGTGATAAAGACAAACAGCGCGATCAACGCACCCGGTTGGCTATTCCCACCGATGCCGCCAGCGGCCAGCCAGAGCATCAAGGTGACGGTTAATCCGGTTGCCGCAATCATCAGCGCCTGCGCCAGCCCTGCCAGCGTCGCCTGCTGTTGCTGGCGTGCCATCCAGCGATTTTCAATATCAGTCATTGCCTGGCGAAAGCGGTTGTGTGCACCGAAGACCACCAGTTCTGCCTGACCTTGTAACCAGGCCGTCAATAATGTCCGGTAATCACTGCGAAGCGCAGTCAGTTCCTGGCCGATGGGGTGCCCCGCGCGATAAAATATCAACGGCAACGCCGCCAGCAGGACCAGCATGATCATCCCCAGCGTCAGCGCCAGCGAGACATCAAGGAAACTCAGGCCAAAAGTAACAACGGCAATAATTGCTACCGCGCTGATTAGGGGCGAAATCACCCGCAGGTAGAGGTGATCCAGCGTATCGACATCAGCAACCAGCCGGTTCAGTAATTCAGCCTGCTTGAAACGGGCAATTCCCCCAGGCGAAAGCGGCATTATTTTCTGGAATGTAAATACCCGCAAATGCGACAGCACACGGAACGTCGCATCATGACTGACGACGCGTTCGGCGTAACGTCCCGCCGTTCGGGCAATGGCCGCACCGCGTACACCTGCGGCAGGCAGCATATAGTTAAAGGTATACAGACCCGCCAGCCCGGCCAGCGAAGAGGCCGCGAGGAACCATCCAGACAGGGTGAGCAAACCGATACTCGCCAGCAGGGTGACAATAGCCAGCACGATCCCAAGGCTAATGCGGAACCAGTGGCGGCGATAAAGTGCCAGATAGGGCAGCAGAACACGCATGATTAAAGCTCCTTGCTGCGTTGGGCGAGAAGACCTGCGAAGAGGCCGGGCTGCTGACAGAGTTGCTGGTAGCTACCGCGTTCTAGCAGCTTGCCGTGGCTCATTACCCAAATCTCGTCATACTCCACGGTGTCTTCCAATTGATGGGTCACCAGCAAGGTGGTCTGACGCGTGGAGGCGGCATTAAGCGCCTGCATCACCCGATTCTCACTGTGCGCGTCAAGACTGGCTGTCGGTTCGTCCAGCAACATCAACTGGCACGGACAGAGCAAGGCGCGAGCGACCGCCACCCGTTGCGCCTGGCCTACGGAGAGCCGTGCCGCGTTATCGCCGACGACGGTGTCAAGACCCTGTGGCAGCAACGGCAAAAATTCGCTGACCCAGGCGTGATCGACGGCAAGTTGCAACTGCTCTTCACCGGCATCGGGGTGATTGAGCAGAATATTATCGCGCAGTGTAGGTGCGGGCAGATGGGGGTTTTGCCCAACCCAGCTCAGGTGTTGACGCCACGACTGCGGATCGAGTTCTCGCAATTCGTGTCCGTTCACTTTCAGCGAACCCTGATACGGCAGGAACCCCAATAAAAGATTCAGCAGAGAGCTTTTCCCTGCGCCGCTCAATCCCACGATGGCCACACGCTGATTGGCTGCGAGGCTAAAGGTGAGCGGACCGGCCAAAAGCGTGCCTGAGGGGGAAAGAATCTGCAACTCATTGGCTTCCAATTGAACCGGCTGATCGACAGGAAGCACGCGTTGCCCTTTGCCCACGCTTTCAACTTCCGCACTGAGGAAGGTCAGTAGCGTTTCGGCCGCACCCACCGCCTGTGCTTTGGCATGGTAGAACGTACCGAGATCGCGTAGCGGCTGGAAAAACTCAGGCGCAAGTATCAACACCAGGAACCCTGCAAAAAGGGTAACGCTGGTGCCATAGCTGCCAAAATTCAGTTCACCCAAGTAGGAAAAACCAAAATAGACTGCGACAACGGCGATGGAAATAGACGCGAAAAACTCAAGGACGGCAGAGGAAAGGAAAGCCAGCCGCAACACTTCCATGGTACGGACGCGGAAATCTTCGGAGGTGCGGGCGATTTGATCCGTTTCTGCTTTGGCTCGGTTAAAAAGGCGCAGGGTGTCCAATCCGCGCAGGCTGTCGAGGAAATTGCCGCTTAGGCGTGCCAATGCCACGAAGTTACGCCGATTGGCATCTGCGGCCCCCATACCTACCAGTGCCATAAATAAGGGAATCAGTGGCGCGGTGGCAAACAGTATGACTGCTGCTGCCCAGTTTATTGGGAAGATGCAGATTAAAATCAGTAAGGGAATCATCCCGGCAAGATACATTTGCGGTAAATAGCGGGAATAATACTCCTGCATATCTTCAATTTGCTCAAGAATAATCGTCGCCCAACTGCCCGCAGGTTTGCCCTGGATCCAGGCGGGCCCCAGCTGTTCCAGCCTGTCGAGCACCAACGCACGGATCTCCTTGCGTACCACTTTACCGCAGATGAACCCGACCTTTTCCCGCAGCCAGGCGATAATTGCCCGGGCGATGAAAGCGGCGGCAAGCAGGACAAAATCGGTGATCAACGCATCTCTGGGAGCCTGTTCAATAATGAGCGCGTGGAGTAAAAAAGCCATCAACCACGCCTGGGCGATAATCAACAAGCCACTTAACAGACCCAATAACATGGAAAGGCGAAGCCATCGCTTCGACAATGCACTTTGCTTTTTCAGCCAGTGGATCAACTCTTGTTGTCTGGTTTTATTCATCAGTCAATCAGTCTGCGCAGGAGATGCATTGGAACAAATGCACGGTGTTGGTATGCAGCATTATAGTAACTACATGATTTCTAAAAGGCTCCCTACTTTACAGAATGCCTTTTCCCCTTGCCGTAAACATCCGATGTCAAACGACGGGCACATGTTACCTCGTCATGCGCTTTACTGAAAATATTAAGGCGACCCGGAGGTCGCCTTTTTAACATTTTGAGCGTGAATAGAGATCCCGCTGGCAAAATGACTTATCGGTTATTGGTTTGTGCCAGTCCGTCAAGATAACGTTCCGCATCCAGCGCAGCCATACAACCAGTGCCTGCAGAGGTAATTGCCTGGCGGTAAATATGATCCATTACGTCGCCAGCAGCAAAAACACCCGGAATGCTGGTCTGCGTCGCATTGCCATGGAGGCCGGATTGAACCTTGATATAGCCGTTCTCAAGTTCAAGTTGCCCGGCAAATATCGCGGTATTCGGGCTGTGGCCAATTGCGATAAACGCACCGGCAACATCCAGTTTTTCCAACTTGCCGGTCAGGACATTGCGCAGATTGACGGCGGTAACGCCCATGTTATCACCCAAGACTTCTTCCAACGTTTTGTCGGTGTGCAGAACGATATTGCCGTTTTTTGCCTTTTCCATCAGTCGGTCGATCAGGATTTTTTCTGCACGGAAACTGTCGCGGCGATGAATCAGATGAACTTCAGCGGCGATGTTTGCCAGATAAAGTGCCTCTTCAACCGCGGTGTTCCCACCGCCCACGACCGCGACTTTCTGATTGCGGTAGAAGAAACCATCGCAGGTTGCGCAGGCAGACACGCCTTTGCCTTTGAATGCCTCTTCGGAAGGCAAACCGATATAACGTGCGGAAGCGCCAGTCGCAATGATCAGCGCATCACAGGTGTACTCTTCGCTGTCGCCAATCAGACGAAACGGGCGGGTTTGCAGGTCGACGCGCTGGATGTGATCAAAAATGATTTCAGTATTGAATTTGGCCGCATGCTCATTCATGCGTTCCATCAAT
This sequence comes from Edaphovirga cremea, assembly GCF_003332275.1. Lineage (GTDB taxonomy): Bacteria > Pseudomonadota > Gammaproteobacteria > Enterobacterales > Enterobacteriaceae > Edaphovirga > Edaphovirga cremea. The sequence goes on from NZ_QOVA01000001.1 coordinate 611,275, forward strand.
ATCGGGCCTGTCAGACCTTCGGGATCGCCTGGCCAGTTTTCAACCTCAGTAGTGGTAGTCAACTGACCGCCTTTTTCCATGCCGGTAACCAGCACCGGATGAAGGTTGGCGCGAGCAGCGTAGACCGCAGCAGTATAACCTGCCGGACCGGAGCCAAGAATCAACAACTTACTATGTTTAGCCGTACCCATCAGTACCTCATTTCCACTATGGCGGATCATGCAATGCAGTGATTGTAGGGAAAATGCAGAATTAAAAAAAGTAAACTGCGATGTTGTTAGCAATTTGTTTGATAGATTTTACCTATTTATAATTGAACAGATTGAAAAATATGCAGTTATTCTTCCGCGAAAACCCAAGGCGACGCTTTGGCGCGGACAAGGGTAAATTGTTAATGAAACACCGTTCCACCAAGGTGGAATAAGCCTTCACGCTGTAGGGGAAATCGAATGACGTGGTTGAGATAACACGCAGGATAAGATAGCTGAAAAGGAGGTGCTTGTTTTTTAATCTGGCACGTTCTTCTGATTTTGCTTCTTTTACTTTGACAATCCGCTGCGCATTTGCGAAAACATCAGAGGAAGAAGAAATTAACCACGTGCATGTTAGATTTTGCCCAAGCGTCACTTCGCTGGAACGATTGTGGTACGGCGTAAGAGTGTTGTGTGCTGGTAGTGGGGAATGTTGTGGGGAATTGGGGTCTTCTTCAGACGCAGCGATAACCGGATTCTTCTCCCGGAATAGACAGGCAGGGGCGGGAGAGGGCCATCAGGTAATTATAAGCATATATCAGTCATCGGGTCTTCGCTTGGGACAAGCCCTCAACACATTGAAGTTGGCTAGGGTGTGGCAAGTGCAGGGAAGGACAGTAGAGAGACAATAATAATGGCAGACAACAAAAAACGACCGGGAAAAGATCTCGACCGCATAGACCGTAACATCCTTAACGAATTACAGAAGGATGGACGGATCTCTAACGTTGAGCTTTCAAAGCGGGTAGGCTTATCCCCTACGCCATGTCTGGAACGCGTTCGCCGTTTGGAACGTCAAAATTTCATTCATGGTTATACCGCATTGCTCAATCCTCATTATCTGGACGCATCGCTGTTGGTATTTGTTGAGATTACTCTCAACCGTGGCGCGCCGGATGTATTTGAGCAATTCAATGCAGCCGTACAAAAGCTTGAAGACATTCAGGAATGTCATCTGGTATCCGGCGACTTCGACTATCTGTTGAAAACCCGCGTACCCGATATGTCCGCTTACCGTAAATTGTTGGGTGAAACATTGCTCCGCCTGCCAGGCGTCAATGACACCCGTACTTATGTGGTAATGGAAGAAGTGAAACAGAGTAACCGCTTGGTCATTAAGACCCGGTAAAGGCGCAGGTGCAAAACCTGAAAAAATTCGCTACACTCCTGTTTATCTATACAGCCATGGCACCGGGAAGGCTTTCCGGTGCTATTGCTTTTTCAGTCAACAGGAACCTGGAGAGCCTTTCTTGAGCCAGGAATATACAGAAGATAAAGAAGTTACCCTCAAAAAACTCAGTGGGAGCCGTCGTTTACTCGAAGCCTTACTGGTTGTGGTAGCCATTTTTGCCATTTATCTCATGGCAGCATTAGTCAGTTTCAACCCTTCTGATCCAAGTTGGTCACAAACTGCGTGGCATGAGCCTATCCATAATCTGGGTGGCGGTGTGGGTGCATGGATGGCCGACACACTATTTTTCACCTTCGGCGTATTGGCTTATGCCATACCACCTATCATGCTTATTCTCTGCTGGACAGGATTTCGTCAGCGTGAAAATGGCGAATACATTGATTACTTTACCCTTTCTCTGCGGTTGATCGGCACGCTGGCGTTAGTTCTGACGTCCTGTGGTATGGCTGCGCTCAACGTGGATGACCTCTATTACTTCGCTTCCGGCGGGGTGATTGGCAGTTTGCTCAGTAATGCGATGGCGCCATGGCTCAATAATATTGGTGCCACCCTGGCCTTGCTTTGCGTCTGGGCTGCGGGATTGACTTTGTTTTCCGGTTGGTCGTGGCTGACAATTGCAGAAAAAATTGGCGGTGTAGTGCTCGGTACCGCGACGTTCATGACCAACCGTTCACGTCGGGATGACGATTACGATGAGGATATCCACGATAACGAGGATATTCTGGTTGATGATGAGCCGAAGAAAACTGTCGAGTTTTCTTCGGTGGCGGCAGAGAGCAATGAGGACGATGATGATGTCTTGTTCTCCGCCCCATCGGTCACCGACACGACTCCTCTGGTAACGGGCAACCAGCCAGTGGAAGATGCACAGCAAAGTACATCGCAGCCGGTACTGGCCGATGTGGCGCAATCTGTTGCAGCCCTGACGGCGCAGCCGTCCGTGGAGGCGAATGCTCAACCAGCGGCGACCCCTCCTCTCTATAGCTTTGAAGTGCCTGATGAGGCGGTAAACCCTCCGCAACAGACGCCTGCACCTGTTCAACCGCGCCAGCAAGCGCCAGTTTTCGATGCTGACGATGAGGGACCGCGACTGGGCGATTGGAATTCACCTGAGAGCAATACCCGTTCTCCCTTTGATTTCAGCGCGTCGCAACAGCGTGACAGCCATGACGTTGATATGCCGACGTTTTCACCGGATTTCGAACCGTTTTCCAGTCAAGCTGGGCAGCGTTCGTCGCAAGCAGCGGGTGTCGCGGGCGCTGCCGCAGCTACCTTTATGCCTGCATTCAGTGCGGTGAGTGAAGGCAATTCACAGGTTAAACAAGGTATTGGCCCGGAATTACCGCGACCTAACCCGGTACGAATCCCTACGCGGCGCGAACTGGCATCATTTGGGATCAAACTGCCTTCCCAACGTGCTGCGGAACAAAATGACAATACAAGTGATGATTATCCGCACGACAATTCCATATTGTCGGCTGAGCCACTGACTTCAGCGACAGATGCCCCCACGGCAGCAGAAGATGAACAGGCAATGCAGGAAGCGGCATTGCGTCAAGCTTACGCGGAACAGCAACAAGAACGCTACGGCGAGCCATTTGCTGTTGAGCCTGATGACGAAGCGGCACTGCAGGAAGCTGCGTTGCGTGAAGCATTTGCGGCGCGTGAGCAGGAGCGTTATCAATCCGAAACGCCAGTACGTCCTGAACTTGGCATCACTCCAACACCATCAGGAGTGCGGCAGGATGTTGATACGCGAAATGCGTATAGCTTCTCACCGATGGCTGACTTGGTTGATGATACGCCAGTGGAGCCTCTGTTTACCTTATCCCCACAACCTGAAGAACCGCGAACGCAGCAAAACTTCCAGCAAACAGAGGAAGAATTTGACGACTACGGACAGGATGATTATCCGGCGCGGTCTAACGCCACCTCTGCTGATGTGAATCAATCCACGGGTTGGCGCGATATTCCGCAAACAGAGGTGTATCAGCCTGACTCCGAATATGAGCCTCCGTCGCAATCCTCCGCTGCGGTGAACCCTGAAATGGACAGTCTGTTCCATCCATTCCTGGTGCGCCATGAACAGCCGCTGGAGAAACCGACAACACCGTTGCCGACCCTGGACTTGCTGACCGCGCCACCTGAAACCGAAGAACCGGTTGACATGTTCGCGTTGCAGCAGACAGCACGTCTGGTTGAAGCCAGATTGGCCGATTACCGTGTCAAAGCCGATGTGGTGGGGATCTCCCCAGGCCCGGTTATCACCCGTTTTGAGTTGGATCTGGCGCCAGGCGTTAAAGCGGCTCGTATCTCCAATCTGTCGCGCGACCTTGCACGTTCGCTCTCAACAACGGCGGTGCGTGTGGTTGAAGTGATCCCGGACAAACCTTATGTCGGTCTGGAACTGCCAAACAAACATCGTCAAACGGTCTATCTGCGTGAAGTGCTGGATTGCGCCAAGTTCCGTGATAATCCATCGCCGCTGGCGGTAGTGCTGGGTAAAGACATCTCCGGTCAGCCAGTCGTGGCCGATCTGGCAAAAATGCCTCATTTGCTGGTCGCGGGTACCACTGGTTCAGGTAAATCGGTTGGTGTGAATGCGATGATTATCAGCATTCTGTATAAAGCCACGCCGAAAGAAGTGCGCTTTATCATGATCGACCCGAAAATGCTGGAGCTGTCGGTGTATGAAGGTATACCGCATCTGCTGACGGAAGTGGTGACCGACATGAAAGATGCGGCGAATGCGCTGCGCTGGTGTGTCGGGGAGATGGAGCGTCGCTATAAGCTGATGTCAGCGCTGGGAGTCCGTAATCTGGCAGGTTACAACGAGCGTGTCATGCAGGCTGATGCGATGGGCCGACCGATTCCCGATCCGTTCTGGAAACCCAGCGACAGCATGGGAATGACGCCCCCAGTACTGGAAAAATTGCCTTATATCGTCGTTATGGTCGATGAGTTCGCCGATCTGATTATGGCCGTGGGCAAGAAGGTTGAAGAACTGATCGCGCGTTTGGCGCAAAAAGCGCGTGCGGCAGGTATTCACTTGGTGTTGGCAACACAGCGACCGTCTGTGGATGTCATCACGGGACTGATTAAAGCGAATATTCCAACGCGAATTGCGTTCACGGTTTCAAGCAAAATCGACTCGCGTACCATTCTCGATCAAGGCGGTGCGGAATCTCTGCTGGGTATGGGGGACATGCTGTATATGGCGCCAAACTCCTCTATTCCAGTACGTGTGCATGGCGCGTTTGTGCGCGATCAGGAAGTGCATGCGGTGGTTCAGGACTGGAAAGCACGCGGTCGCCCCGAGTACATCGACAATATCATCACTGCCGGTGATGATGGCGAAGGTGGCGGAGGGATTGACAGCGATGAAGAGTTGGATCCTCTATTTGATCAGGCGGTGGCGTTTGTTATTGATAAACGTCGGGCATCGATTTCCGGTGTGCAGCGTCAGTTCCGTATCGGTTACAACCGTGCCGCGAGAATCATCGAGCAAATGGAAGCGCAAAGTATCGTGAGTACGCCGGGTCATAATGGCAATCGGGAAGTGCTTGCTCCTCCATCACACGAATAGATTTGACCTTGAGGGGCCGCTTTTGCGGCCCTTATGCAAAGAAGCGTAAAACCCTCAACTTTGAGACGATTAACCTACCGCTGACAAATCAGCTTCAGCTAAAGTTGCATATCGGTTTTTGGAATTTCAATCACCAATCGAATCAGCGGTAGTCATGGAATTCACGAGGTAACGGTAATAATGAAAAAATTGCTAATTGTTGGTTGTCTGCTTACGGCTTTTACTTCCGCCTCAGTATTGGCGGATGCCAGCAGTGATTTAAAAGGTCGTTTGGGAAAGATGAACAGTTTCCATGCCAGCTTCACCCAGAAAGTGACCAGCGATGACGGAGCTGCAGTACAGGAAGGCGAAGGTGAATTATGGGTGAAACGCCCAAATTTATTCAACTGGCATATGACTTCACCGGATGAAAGTGTTTTGGTTTCTGATGGCAAGACGTTGTGGTTCTATAATCCCTTTGTTGAACAAGTTACCGCTACCTGGCTTAAGAATGCGACCGGTAATACGCCATTCATGTTGATCACCCGTAATGACAGCAGCGACTGGGCTCAATATGATGTGAAGCAAAAAGGCGACGATTTTGAGCTGACGCCGAAAGCAGCAACGGGAAATCTCAAGCAGTTTGCCATTACCGTGACGCCGAGCGGCATCATCAAAAGTTTCACCGCAGTGGAACAGGACGGACAACGCAGCGCGTATACCCTGAAGAGCCAGCAGAATGGCGCGGTAGACGCCGCGAAATTTACATTTACCCCGCCGAAGGGGGTGACGCTGGACGACCAGCGCCAGTGAGGTTTCTGTGAGTAATCTGTCACTCGATTTTTCCCAAAATGAGTTCCAGCCACTGGCCGCGCGTATGCGGCCAACAACGCTGGCACAATATATCGGCCAGCAGCATTTGTTGACGCCGGGTAAGCCGTTACCGCGCGCCATTGAAGCGGGACAATTGCACTCCATGATTCTATGGGGGCCGCCTGGCACGGGGAAAACGACGCTGGCAGAATTGATCGGGCGTTATGGCCGTGCGGATGTCGAACGCATTTCTGCGGTCACGTCAGGCATTAAAGAGATCCGCGAAGCCATTGAACGTGCCCGTCAGAATCGCGATGCGGGACGACGGACTATTTTGTTCGTCGATGAGGTGCATCGCTTTAACAAGAGCCAGCAAGATGCTTTTTTGCCGCATATTGAAGACGGCACTATCACCTTTATCGGGGCGACCACCGAGAATCCCTCATTCGAACTCAACTCAGCCCTCTTGTCACGGGCCAGGGTCTATCTGTTGAAAGCTCTGACGCCAGAGGATATCGAAAAAGTTATCGATCAGGCGCTAAGCGACAGTGAACGCGGGTTGGGTGGTCAGAACATTGAGGTGCCAAAAGAGACCCGCCGCCTTCTTTCCGAGTTGGTGAATGGTGACGCACGTCGTGCATTAAACAGCCTGGAAATGATGGCTGACATGGCTGAGTTGGATGCGAAAGGAATTCGTACCCTGACGCCTGAACTGTTGCGTGAAGTTTCTGGTGAACGCAGCGCCAGGTTCGATAATAAAGGCGATCGCTATTACGATTTAATCTCGGCGCTGCATAAGTCAGTGCGAGGTTCTGCGCCGGATGCTGCGCTGTATTGGTATGCCCGCATTATTACTGCTGGCGGCGATCCGCTGTATGTTGCCCGCCGTCTGCTGGCGATAGCGTCAGAAGATGTGGGAAATGCCGATCCGCGTGGTATGCAGGTGGCTATTTCCGCATGGGACTGTTTCACCCGCGTCGGCCCAGCGGAGGGTGAGCGGGCTATCGCGCAGGCGATCGTCTATCTTGCCTGTGCACCGAAAAGCAACGCCGTTTATACCGCGTTCAAAGCCGCGATGCGCGATGCCAAAGAGCAGGCCGATTATGATGTTCCCGAGCACCTGCGTAATGCGCCAACCAAATTAATGAAAGAAATGGGATTGGGTGCGGAGTATCGCTATGCACACGATGAACCGAATGCGTATGCCGCTGGTGAGATCTATTTCCCGAAAGAGATGGCACAAACGCAGTACTATTATCCATCTTCCCGGGGCCTGGAAGGCAAGATAGGCGAAAAGCTGGCATGGTTATCTGAACAGGATCAAAATAGCCCGACAAAACGCTACCGCTAACGAGGCGGTTGCGGTAAGGTTATTATCTATAACTCTTTGTCACGCCGCCGCTTATTGGCTGGCGTACAGGGTCTGATATCACTTAATTACAACAAGCACAGGATTAGCATGCTCGATCCCAATCTGCTGCGTAACGAGCTAGACGCAGTCGCAGAAAAACTGGCTCGCAGAGGCTTTAAACTCGATGTAGACACGCTGCGTAAACAAGAAGAACGCCGTAAAGTGCTGCAAGTAGAAACCGAAAATCTTCAGGCAGAACGCAACGCACGATCGAAATCGATAGGTGCGGCAAAAGCCCGTAGTGAAGACATCGAACCCCTGCGTCAGGAAGTCAATCTTCTGGGTGAAAAGCTGGATGCTGCCAAGGCCGAATTGGACGCATTACAGAATGAAATCAGCGATGTCGCGTTAGCTATTCCTAATCTGCCGGACGACTCTGTTCCTGCGGGCAAAGATGAAAACGACAATCTTGAAGTCAGCCGCTGGGGTGAACCACGCCAGTATGATTTTGAGGTTCGCGATCACGTCTCACTCGGTGAGATGTCCGGCGGCCTCGATTTCGCTGCCGCAGTGAAACTGACGGGCTCACGCTTTGTGGTCATGAAAGGTCAGATTGCGCGTATGCACCGTGCACTGTCGCAATTCATGATTGACTTGCATACTGAGCAGCATGGTTATCTGGAAACATACGTTCCCTATCTGGTAAATCATGAAACACTGTATGGAACAGGCCAGTTGCCAAAGTTCGGTGAAGACCTGTTCCACACCAAACCGCTGGAAGAAGAAGCAAATACCAGCAGCTATGCGCTGATCCCTACTGCGGAAGTGCCAGTGACTAACCTGGTTCGTGGTGAAATTCTTGAAGAAGACATTTTACCGCTGAAAATGACCGCCCATACCCCGTGCTTCCGTTCTGAAGCCGGTTCGTATGGCCGTGATACCCGCGGTTTGATCCGTATGCATCAGTTCGACAAAGTAGAAATGGTGCAGATCGTCCGCCCTGAAGATTCAATGCAGGCGCTGGAAGAGTTGACCGGGCATGCGGAAAAAGTTCTGCAGTTGCTTAATTTGCCTTACCGTAAAGTGTTGCTGTGTACGGGTGATATGGGCTTTGGTTCAAGCAAAACTTACGATCTCGAAGTATGGTTGCCAGCGCAAAATACTTACCGCGAAATCTCTTCTTGTTCAAACATGTGGGATTTCCAGGCTCGTCGTATGCAGGCGCGTTTCCGTGGCAAAACTGATAAAAAACCGCGTTTGGTGCACACGTTGAACGGATCTGGTTTAGCCGTTGGCCGTACACTGGTCGCTGTTATGGAAAACTATCAGCAAGCTGATGGCCGTATCGAAGTTCCAGAAGTGTTACGCCCGTATATGCGTGGCCTGGAATATATCGGTTAATCCATTTCGCGACATATTGAGTCAGATCCTTCTTTTGTGAGTAGGGTTTGATGCTGTTTCTGAAAGCGCCTTCGGGCGCTTTTTTGTTTCTAATTTTAAGCTTTGAAGCCATCTCACAGTTTTACATAAAACACATCGCGAGCCCGATCTATTCACTCTATTTCTTGATTGCAAGCAACATAAGTCACTCACATTGGCGATTATCCTTACAAAATGAATGGTTAATGGTTTAGCCATTTATAAACGGACCCAATAATCCGTGTTGCTCATATACCGGAGCGTTCAGGTGTTGTAGATAACGGCATCAACGGCGCTCAGAGTTTCCCTGCCAGGGTAAATTGGAGTGAATTATGTCGAATATCAACATCAAGAATCTGTTGGCTTGTGACATGAGTCGACGGGGGTTAGTGAAATCCACGGCGATCACCAGTCTGGCTCTAGCCGCTGGGGGGATCGCCCTTCCATTCAGCCGTCGTGCTATAGCGAGTGGTGTCCTCGCGGCAACGGCCCCCCATCGCCAGGATCAGACAATCTGGAGTGCCTGTACGGTGAACTGTGGCAGCCGTTGCCCGTTACGCATGCATGTCGTTGACGGCGAAATCACCTATGTCGAAACAGATAATACCGGCGACGATCAATATGACGGGCTGCATCAGGTGAGTGCTTGCCTGCGCGGTCGTTCCATGCGCCAACGGGTCTATAATCCTGACCGCCTGAAATACCCGATGAAGCGTGTGGGTGCGCGTGGTGAAGGTAAGTTTGAGCGAATCACATGGGAAGAGGCCTACAACACTCTCGCTGCCAGTATGAAAGATATTATTGGCAAGTATGGCAATGAAGCAATCTATCTGAACTATGGTACGGGTACGCTCGGCGGTACCATGACCCGCTCATGGCCACCGGGTTCGACATTAATCGCCAGATTGATGAATTGCTGTGGGGGTTATCTTAATCACTATGGTGACTACAGTACGGCGCAAATTACCGAGGGATTGAACTATACCTACGGTGGTTGGGCCGACGGTAATAGCCCTTCTGATATCGAGAACAGCAAGCTGGTCGTCCTCTTCGGTAATAACCCCGGTGAAACTCGCATGAGCGGCGGCGGTGTGACCTATTATCTTGAGGAGGCGCGCAAAAAATCCAACGCCAGAATGATTATTATCGACCCGCGTTATACCGATACCGGGGCAGGGCGGGAGGATGAATGGATCCCCCTTCGTCCCGGCACCGATGCTGCGCTGGTAGCGGCATTGGCCTACGTTATGATCAGCGAAAATAGTGTCGATCAGCCCTTCCTGGACAAATACTGCGTAGGGTATGACGAAAAAACCTTACCGGCAGGTGCGCCCGCAAATGGTCATTACAAAGCGTATATTCTGGGCTCGGGGCCTGATGGCATCGCCAAGACCCCGCAATGGGCAGCAAAAATTACCGGGATCCCGGCTGATAAAATCGTCAAATTGGGTCGTGAAATCGGTCAGGCAAAACCTGCGTTCATCGCTCAGGGTTGGGGACCGCAACGGCATGCCAACGGTGAACTAACCTCCCGTGCAATCTCGATGCTGTCGATTCTGACGGGTAATGTTGGTATCAGTGGTGGTAATTCAGGGGCGCGAGAAGGCTCGTATTCTCTGCCTTTTGTCCGCATGCCAACGCTGGAAAATCCAGTACAAACCAGTATTTCCATGTTCCTGTGGACTGACGCCATTTTCCGTGCAACGGAAATGACCGCCAAACGTGATGGTGTTCGAGGCAAAGACAAGCTGGATGTTCCTATCAAGTTTATTTGGAACTACGCCAGTAACTGTCTCATCAATCAGCATTCTGAAATTAACAAAACGCATGACATCCTGCAGGATGACAAGAAATGCGAAATGATTGTGGTCATTGATAATCATATGACCTCGACAGCCAAGTATGCCGACATCCTGTTACCCGATTGCACAGCGTCTGAGCAGATGGATTTTTGTCTCGATGCGTCCTGCGGAAACATGGATTACGTCATTTTCGCCGATCAGGTCATCAAACCTCGTTTCGAATGCAAAACCATTTATGAAATGACCACTGAACTGGCGAAACGCATGGGGGTCGAGGCGCAATTTACCGAAGGGCGTACCCATGAACAATGGATGCGTCATATCTATCAGCAATCGAGAGAAGCCATCCCTGAACTTCCGGAGTTCGATGAATTCCGCAAACAGGGGATCTTCAAAAAACGCGATCCGGAAGGGCATCACGTAGCGTACAAGGCATTCCGCGAAGATCCTGTCGCGAACCCGTTGACCACCCCTTCAGGGAAAATCGAGATTTACTCGGCGCAATTGGCCGAAATTGCTGCCAACTGGGAGCTGGAAAAAGACGACGTCATCGATCCGCTGCCTATCTATGCGGCGGGTTTTGAAAGCCATGTAGATCCCTTGATAGAGCAATTCCCCTTGCAGCTAAGCGGTTTCCACTACAAATCCAGAACACATTCCACTTACGGCAACGTCGAGCTATTAAAGGCCGCCTGTCGTCAGGAGATGTGGATAAATCCGATTGATGCAAAACCGCGAGGTATTGGTAACGGGGATGTAATCCGCATTTTCAATCAGCGAGGAGAGGTGCGCATCAACGCAAAAGTCACACCGAGGATGATGCCTGGCGTAGTGGCATTGAGTGAGGGGGCATGGCATGCACCGGATACGAAAATGGTCGATCACGCGGGTTGTATCAATGTGCTGACTACGCAACGCCCTTCGCCGCTGGCAAAAGGCAATCCTTCTCACACTAACCTTGTGCAAGTTGCAAAGGTTTAAGGGGTGACCTATGACGACGCAATACGGATTTTATATTGACTCAAGTCGGTGTACAGGTTGCAAAACGTGTGAGCTGGCCTGCAAGGACTACAAGAACCTTACGCCGGACGTCAATTTCCGTCGTATTTACGAGTACGCAGGAGGCGACTGGCAACGCGACGGTGACGGATGGCACCAGAATGTTTTCGCTTATTATCTCTCTATCTCCTGTAACCACTGTGAGGATCCCGCTTGTACCAAAGTGTGCCCAACAGGCGCAATGCATAAGCAGGAAGACGGTTTCGTTGTAGTTGATGAAAGCATTTGCATTGGTTGCCGCTATTGCCATATGGCATGTCCTTACGGCGCGCCACAATACAATGAGGCCAAAGGGCACATGACCAAGTGTGATGGCTGCTATGAGCGTGTTGGTGAGGGGAAAAAGCCTATTTGTGTGGAATCCTGCCCGCTGCGTGCGCTTGATATGGCACCTATCGAGGAGTTGAGGGCGAAATATGGCGATCTGGCAGCCGTTTCCCCACTTCCTGGGGCGCATTTCACGAAACCTAATATTGTGCTGAAACCTAATGCCAATAGCCGTCCTTCAGGGGATACCACCGGCTATCTGGCCAATCCGCTGGAGGTGTGAGATGGGTATGGGATGGCATGAATGGCCGCTGATGATTTTCACTGTCCTTGGACAGTGCGTTGTGGGTGGCTTTACCGTTATGGCGCTTGCACTGCTGAGTGGTCGACTGGATCGCGATATGATGCATAAAGTGCATCGTTCCATGTTCTTTTTATGGCTATTAATGGGGATTGCATTTGTCGCATCAGTCATACATTTGGGTTCACCGCTGAGGGCCATGAATTCGCTCAATCGGGTGGGCGCATCGGCACTGAGTAACGAGATTGCTGCGGGGTCACTGTTTTTCGCACTGGGCGGTATTTATTGGTTAATGGCCATGCTGGATAAACTTCCCCCGGCTTTGACCAAACCCTGGCTGATAATAACGATGCTGGCTGGATTCGTTTTTGTCTATGCCATGTGCAGGGTTTACGCCATCAATACGGTACCTACCTGGGATAACGTTTATACCCCACTGGGGTTTGTATTGACGGTATTTATGACGGGTCCGCTATTGGGGTATTTGTTACTCAGGGTGGCGGGTGTAACGCAGTGCGGCAACATTCGGTTACTGCCCGCACTCAGCGTGCTGGCGTTGGTCGTCACTCTTTGCGCGGCTATGATGCAAATAGCGGGACTGGCGGATATCAACAGTTCTGTGCAGTCGGCATCGGCCTTGATACCCAGTCTGGGATGGATCATGACCTGGAGACTGGTGTTGGTTGTGCTGGGGCTGGGCTGCTGGATCTGTCCGCTCGTCATGCGCAAAACTCCAAGTATCAGCGCATTGAGCATGGCATTTGTGCTGGTTGTGGCTGGCGAACTGATTGGACGCGGCGTATTTTATGGTTTGCATATGACCATGGGAATGGCAATAGGCAGTTGATGGCTGAATGATTCAGCCATGGCAAAACGATGAGAGGGCAGAAAAGTGAAGCAGGAATTGGATATTGCGGTAACCGCGAAATTATTAGGTGCATTACTTTACTACCCTCCTTCCAGCGAAGAGGTCACTCCTTTGCTGACATTTTTAAAAACCGAAGGCTGGATTCGTCAATGGCCCTACGGTTCCCCGGAAGTGCTCGCAGAATCCGCCTCGTTGATTGCACAAGGTGTGAATGGTTCTTGCACTGAGAGCGTGGATGAAGCCTTCCAGCGCTTATTTATTGGCCCTTATGCGTTGGATGCACCGCCCTGGGGATCGGTCTACCTCGACAAAGAGAGTGTCTTGTTTGGTGAGTCGACGCTCTCTTTTCGCTGGTGGTTGGACAGCAATGGCATAGACCCCCTGAATCAGAATAACGAACCAGAAGATCATATGGGTTTGATGCTGATGATGACTGCATGGCTGGCAGAACAGTGGCCGATTTTGCTGGATGAGCTGCTGGAATTCCATCTGCTGACTTGGGCACCACGTTATTTTGAACTGCTCAAGAACACAGCCAATCATCCATTTTATCAGGGAGTCGCGAAATTGGGGTTGGTGACATTGAAAGGGTGGCAGGAACAACGCGATCTTGTTATTACCAAACAACAACTCTACCGCTGAATTATGTCATGTAGCTTATGGCGATTATCTTTAAGACGAGTAAAAGAATCGGCGATATTTTTTAATCGACAATATTGATGGGTAAGGAATAGAGCCTGAAGACATAGGGTTGGTAACGATTAATTCCTTATATATTATGCAAATGACGCCGATTGATTTCGGCGCATGCATAATTGCTCTCCATGATTGATAAGTTATTTAAATCATGGCGTAACAGATTGTGCTTTGCCTGTCAGGCACCTGATTGACTTTTAAACCGCCAGTGGCATGATGCGCGCACTATATCGACTCTGTCTGGTTTCAAACTCACTATGTCCGCTTACTCTCGCCCAGTGCTTCTTTTGCTCTGCGGGCTTTTATTGTTTACGGTCTCCATTGCCGTCTTAAATACCCTGGTTCCCCTGTGGTTGACGCATGAAGCATTGCCTACGTGGCAAGTCGGGCTGGTGAGTTCATCGTATTTCTCTGGAAATCTGGTCGGCACGCTGATCGCGGGTGGATTGATTCGGCGTTATGGCTTCAATAAAAGTTATTACCTTTCCTGCATTATCTTTGCGCTGGCAACGGCTGGTCTCGCAGTATCCGTCAATTTCTGGGCGTGGCTTTGCTGGCGCTTTATGGCCGGTGTAGGCTGCGCATTGATTTGGGTGGTCGTTGAAAGTGCCCTGTTACGCAGTGGTACCGCGCGCAATCGGGGGCAACTGCTGGCCGCCTATATGATGGTATATTACCTCGGTACCGTGATGGGTCAACTGTTGCTGGGAATGGCATCCACTGCGTTGTTGAGCGTTATACCTTGGGTCACGTCGCTGGTGATTATCGCTATCCTGCCACTGTTATTTACACGTATCGCTAATCAGGATCTCGATCAGCCACGTACCACTGTCTGGCCGATGCTTAAGCGTCGTAGTGCGCGTTTAGGTATAAATGGCTGTATTATTTCAGGTATTGTACTGGGTTCTCTGTACGGATTAATGCCTTTGTACTTATCACATCAGGGAATGAGTGATGGAAACGTTGGCTATTGGATGGCATTGCTGGTGAGTTCCGGCATTATCGGTCAATGGCCAGTAGGGCGGATGGCCGATCGCTATGGTCGGTTGTTGGTGCTACGCATTCAGGTGTTCGTCGTTATCCTTGGCTGTATTGCCATGCTGGGGAATTATGCCATGGCACCTGCGCTGTTTATCCTGGGGTGCGCGGGTTTTACGCTCTATCCCGTTGCGATGTCCTGGGCCTGCGAAAAAGTAAGCCCGGATGAACTGGTAGCCATGAATCAGGCGTTATTGCTTAGTTACACCCTCGGCAGCCTGGCGGGTCCAACCATGACGGCGATGCTGATGCAAAGCTATTCCGATCGTCTGCTGTTTGTAATGATCGCTGCAGTCGCGCTGATTTATCTGATTATGCTGCTACGCAAACCCGATCACCACAAAACACCGCTGGCCGCTGCATAAGCACGCCACACAAAAAAGCCTGCTGTTCATAAGCAGGCTTTTTTTCGCCAGAGCCAGGCCGTTTTTAACGACGAAAGTTAGTAAATAACCTTATGGCCATAGCCTTCAAGAATAGTTTTCACCCGCTCCATGGTTTCCGCTTTCGGAGGATTCACGCCATCGAGCTTGTACTCCTCACCCATGGCGATCCATTTGTGCTTGCCCAATTCATGATAAGGCAGCAGCTCAATCTTCTCGATATTGGTCATATCTTTGGTGAATTCGCCTAGCATATGGGTCGATTCGTCATCATCAGACCAACCGGGAACCACAACATATCGAATCCAGGTTCTTTGGTTACGCTTCGCCAGATAACGGGCAAAATCGAGGGTTCGGTGGTTTGAGACGCCGACCAGATTCTGGTGGATATCATCGTTCATCTGCTTGAGATCCAACATCACTAAATCTGTCGCATCCAGCAATTCATCGATTACCGGATCATAGCGGCGTACAAAGCCATTGGTATCCAGACAAGTACTGATCCCTTCCTCGTGACAGGCGCGGAACCAATCGCGGACAAACTCAGCCTGCAAAATAGCTTCGCCACCGGAAGCGGTAACACCGCCGCCTGAAGCATTCATAAAATGGCGATAGGTAACGGCTTCTTTGACCAATTCATCGACCGTCACTTCTTTGCCGCCATGTGTGTCCCAGGTATCTCGATTGTGGCAATAGAGGCAGCGCATCAGGCAGCCTTGAAAGAAAACAATAAAACGGATGCCTGGGCCATCTACCGTGCCACAGGATTCAAAGGAATGGATGCGACCTTTTACTGACATTGCGGGGGTTCTCTCCAATATTGACTGATTAATGGCAGTCTTAAAATGGGGCAATAAGGCGTTGCAGAAATGGCGATGTAGCGTATTGGGTAAGGTTCACCTTAGCACGCCAAAGATTAAAAATTATTCCTGCTGTTCAGTATTACCCTGAGTACTGTTTTGCCGGTCATTCATATTAAGTATAGATGACCGGCAAAACAGACTATTTTTTAATTCCAACAGACTGTCTTTTGATTCACGTTGAAGACAGTATCACATGCGTGCGGAAGATGAAGTAAAGGCCCCACAACGTGGGGCCTTTAGTCTAAGCCATTTTACAGTGGCGGGATATTATATCGACTTGGTAAAAGTACGAGTAATAACGTCCTGTTGCTGTTCTTTGGTCAGAGAGTTGAAACGTACAGCGTAACCAGAAACACGAATGGTCAACTGAGGATATTTTTCAGGATTTTCCATTGCATCCAGCAGCATTTCACGGTTCATAACGTTGACGTTCAGATGCTGGCCGCCTTCGATAGAGGATTCGTGATGGAAATAACCATCCATCAGACCAGCCAGGTTAGCTTTACGAACATCGTCGTCTTTACCCAGTGCGTTAGGAACGATAGAGAAGGTGTAAGAAATACCATCTTTGGCGTAGGCAAACGGCAGTTTTGCAACGGAAGTCAGAGAGGCAACAGCACCTTTCTGATCGCGACCGTGCATTGGGTTGGCACCTGGGCCAAATGGTGCGCCAGCACGACGACCATCTGGGGTGTTACCGGTTTTCTTACCGTACACCACGTTAGAGGTGATAGTAAGAACAGACTGAGTCGGTACTGCACCACGGTAAGTACGCAGCTTCTGAATTTTCTTCATGAAGCGTTCAACCAGGTCACAGGCGATGTCATCAACGCGTGAATCGTTGTTACCAAACTGCGGATATTCACCTTCGATCTTGAAGTCTACAGCCAGACCGTCTTCGTCACGAATGGTAGAAACTTTGGCATATTTGATAGCAGACAGGGAGTCAGCAGCAACAGACAGCCCAGCGATACCACACGCCATGGTGCGGTAAACATCACGGTCATGCAGAGCCATCAGCGCAGCTTCATAGCTGTACTTGTCATGCATGTAATGGATACAGTTCAGCGCGGTGACATACTGTTTTGCCAACCAATCCATAAAGTGATCCATGCGATCCATGACTTTGTCATAGTCCAGCACTTCATCCATCATTGGCGCTTCTTTAGGGCCAACCTGGATCTTCATTTTTTCATCAACGCCGCCGTTGATTGCATACAGCATGGTTTTCGCCAGGTTTGCACGAGCACCAAAGAACTGCATTTGTTTACCCACAACCATTGGGCTCACGCAGCAAGCAATTGCGTAGTCATCGTTGTTGAAATCAGGACGCATCAGATCGTCATTCTCATACTGCAGGGAAGACGTATCGATGGAGACTTTTGCGGCAAATTTCTTGAAGTTCAGCGGCAGCTTTTCAGACCACAGAATGGTCATGTTTGGTTCCGGAGACGGGCCCATGGTGTACAGGGTGTTCAGGAAACGGAAGCTGTTTTTAGTCACCAGAGTACGGCCATCAACGCCCATACCGGCCAGTGATTCAGTTGCCCAGATTGGGTCGCCAGAGAACAGTTCATCATATTCAGGGGTACGCAGGAAACGCACCATACGCAGTTTCATGACCAAATGGTCAATCATTTCCTGGGCTTGTTCTTCAGTGATTTTACCTGCTTTCAGGTCGCGATCGATGAACACGTCGAGGAAGGTAGAAACACGGCCGAAGGACATTGCAGCACCGTTCTGGGACTTAACCGCAGCCAGATAGCCGAAGTAAGTCCACTGAACAGCTTCCTGTGCAGTTTTAGCAGGAGCAGAAATGTCGTAACCATATTTGGCTGCCATTTCTTTAATCTGACCCAGAGCGCGATGCTGTTCAGCAATTTCTTCGCGCAATTGGATGGTCATTTCCAGATCTTCGCCGTTTTCCAGTCTTTCTTGCAGAGAGTTGAACTGGGCGAATTTGTCTTTCATCAGGAAGTCGATGCCGTACAGCGCAACGCGACGGTAGTCACCGATGATACGGCCACGGCCATACGCATCTGGCAGACCAGTCAGAACACCGGATTTACGGCAGTTCAGAATGTCTTTGGTGTAAACATCGAATACGCCCTGGTTGTGCGTCTTGCGGTAATCGGTGAAAACTTTTTTCAGTTGCGGATCAAGTTCACGACCGTAAACTTTACAAGAACCTTCAACCATTTTGATGCCGCCGAAAGGAATCAGGGCACGTTTCAGAGGCGCATCAGTTTGCAGACCAACGATGGTTTCCAGGTCTTTATTGATATAGCCAGCATCATGGGAGGTAATGGTTGCAGCAACGTCGGTGTCAAAATCAACTGGCGCATGAGTGCGGTTTTCCAGTTTGACGCCTTCCATAACTTTATCCCACAGGGTGGTCGTCGCAGGAGTTGCGCCAGCCAGGAAAGCTTCGTCGCCTTCATAGGGGGTGTAGTTTTTCTGAATGAAGTCACGGACATTGACTTCTTTCTGCCAGTCGCCTTCGCTGAAGCCTTCCCAAGCGGTGGCTAATTTTTCATTGAGCTCGGTCATTGTATACCTACCTTCTAATGTGGATTTCTTTGTAAACCCGGCGAGATGACACACCCTAGTGGTGTGAGTCACCACGCAGATAAATTGCCCAGTAAGTCAACCCTACCAATAAACCGCCACCAATAATGTTACCGATGGTCACAGGAATCAGGTTATTGACGATAAAGTTACTTACGGTCAGATGAGCGAATTGCTCAGGTGCTGCGCCTACTGTCTGCCAAAATTCAGGTGTTGCAAAATTCTTGATGACAATCCCTAATGGGATCATGAACATGTTAGCGATACTGTGCTCGAAGCCGCTGGCAACAAACATGCCGACAGGCAAAATCATGGCGAACATTTTATCCATCAGGGTACGGCCGGAGTAACTCATCCACACCGCAAGACAGACCATCAGGTTAGCCAGAATCCCCAGGCAAACAGCTTCAATAAATGTGTGGTGAACTTTATGATCTGCGGTTTGCAGAACATTCATTCCCCATTGCCCATTGGCGACCATGTGTTCGCCTGAGAACCAGATGAGGGCGACAAAGAAGATGCATCCCACCAGGTTACCAATATAGACGTTGACCCAGTTGATCGCTAACTGACCCCAGGTAATGCGCCCACTGGCTTTTGCTACCACGATTAATACTGTTGAAGTGAAGAGGTCCGCGCCACACACAACGACGAGCATTAACCCCAGGGAAAAGCAGATACCCCCTACAAGTTTAGCAAATCCAAACGGAACACCTGCGGTTCCAGTAGTGGCGGTAATATAAAAAACGAAAGCAATCGAAATGAAGACGCCCGCGGTAATCGCCAGATAAAAGGTTTTCAGCGGATGTTTTGTAGCTTTATATACACCAGCTTCTTCGGCAACTTTTGCCATTGCAGCGGGAAGTAATATTTCAAAGGGGTTGTCAGCTTTCACACTAACTCTCTCTAAAGGGTTAATATAGCGCACCGAGATACTAGCAAAGCAGTATAACGCAAAAATTGACTTGGATCATAAGGCGGGAATTTAATGGGCCTTTAAAGCCTTTTAAAACACAAGGTTAACGGTCTATTTATATGATTTTAAAGTAAAAAATAAATTTTAATATTTGCAAAATTTTTTTAAGGCACGCCGGGCAATATATATTTTACGTTAAAAATAGTGTGTTAATGTGATCAAATCAATCATGTTAATGAATTAATATTTCATTTTTATGTTACGTATCGATAACAATCAAAAGAAAGAAAATAAAATTTGCCTTAATGTGCTCAAAAACACGGTAAATCTATTTTTTTGATCGCCACTAATTTCCCCACCAGAGTAAAGGAATGATTCCTCCGTCAGTGAAAAATGTGCTTCGGCAAAGGGGGAAATGCTCATACTCAGAAATCCAGGCACTAATTCAAGCGGGACATATTAACCCAATTTATCCTTTATAGGTAGCTGGTGGGAGTAGTCATGATGAGGAAGAGGAGTACAGGCGGCAGATGCCGCCTGTTGAAGCGTAGGGATCAGCTTTTTGACCAATGACGGCGTTTTGCGTTTTGTAGTTTCTCATAGGCCGCCAACAAGGATTGATGCGCGGGTAACGCTTTCAGATCGCTGTCGACAGCAAAGAGCCCATTGAAACGCTCTTCACCGCTGAGCGCAGCCGATGCGGCATCGACTGCATCCTGACCGTACATTTTGACGAAGGCATTCAGGTATTGCGCGGGTTCGCGGTCTGGTTCGAGAGCCAGCAGCAGTAATGTTTGCAGGCAGCGGTAGTAATTGCTGCGGGCCGGGGTAAAGACGGAAGCATTGAATTCCTGGGTCCACTCAGCCCAAATCAACGCCTGGTCGAGATCGCCACCCGCCAATGCCAGCATTGATTTCAGTTCGCCTACGCGCAACGTATACCAACCATTGTCTTTTCCAGACGCGATGCCCAGCAGTTCACGCACGCGTGTAAAGTCATCCAGACCCTCATCATCCAGTTCCTGAATCAGGGCCAGATACTCTTCCTGCGTCCATTCAGTGTCTGGCAGCGCCAGGATCTTTTCGCGCAGGTGAGCGCCCATGCTGTTATTTGCCAGCAGCAGATCTTCGGCAGGGTAAATATCTGACATGCCGGGCACCAGGATACGGCAAGCGTAGACATCCAGATGCTCATAGTCGGCGATGTAAACTTCAGCATCTTCCTGATTGAAAATAGCCATCAGCGTGGCGAACTCTTCTTCCGTCGTTCCGCTGAAGCTCCAATCGGCGAATGCATAATCCGCGTTTTGCTTAAACATATCCCAGGAGATCAAACCGCTGGAGTCGATGAAGTGTGTTTCGAGGTTCGCATGCTCAGCGACTTCTTCATCATCAAAGGTCGGTGGGGTGAAAACGTCCAGATCTTTAAGGCTGCGACCCTGCAGAAGCTCGGTCACCGTACGTTCGAGGGCTACGCCGAAGTCAGGGTGGGCGCCAAACGAGGCAAAACAGGTTCCGTTGGCCGGGTTGAACAGCACAACGCAGATGACAGGATATTGGCCACCGAGCGAGGCGTCATAAGAAAGGATAGGAAAACCTTCTTCTTCCAACTTACCGATCGCTTCGACCACACCAGGATAACGGTTTAGCACCTCCGCCGGAATTTCTGGCAAGCTGATGGATTCAGCAATGATACGATTTTTTACATAGCGTTCAAAGACTTCAGATAGCCCCTGCACGCGTGCTTCATTCGCGGTATTGCCCGCTGACATACCGTTGGAGACATACAGATTGCCGATAATATTCATCGGAATATAGACGGTTTGCAGATCAGATTGACGGGTAAATGGAAGTGCGCAAATACCACGTGAACGATTACCTGATTGCAGATCGATCAAATCGGTCGCCGTCAATTCTTGCTCAGGATCGTAAAACGCATGCAGGCGCTTATCCAGAATCCCTTGTGGCAAGGCGTTGTCTTCAGGCAACGGGAACCATTTTTCATTGGGGTAATGAACGAAATCGCCATTGGCAATGCCTTTGCCCAAATAGAAATCGGCAAAAAAATAGTTGGTCGACAGGCGTTCAAAATATTCACCCAGTGCCGAGGCGAGAGCCGCTTTTTTACTGGCGCCTTTACCATTGGTAAAACACAGCGGGCAATCGCGATCGCGGATGTGCACTGACCAGACATGGGGAACAGGATTGAGCCAGGAGGCCTCTTCGATATTGAAACCCAGGTCAGTCAGTTTTTGTTGAAAGCGAGCGATAGACACTTCAAGCGCTGCATCTTTGCCGGGGATAAAAGTTTGCGTCATTGATTTCACTTATGCACAGTACTAAAAACGCGCAATCATACGGGGTTTTACCCTTTAGCTCCATGTATTCCTTATGGTGCTTTATTGCCACAGTAAGTGAAGGGATAAATTTGATAATTCAGCAATTTAATTCATTTCATACGGACGAGGGTTTTAACGGGACAGCTCACAGGCTTTGCATTCTTTCTGCCAGTCCCTTAGGACGCAGCTATGCTTGTATTCATTAATGCAGTGATATCAATTTTACGTCTTTAACATGAGGCAATCAGGAATGCAGGCTTTTGATCTTAAAAGGATGGTTCTCGATGAATTCCCGCTGGAATTTCTGGGGGAAGTCGTACTGCGTTGCGTGTTTACTTTCATCATGGTGTTCATCTTCCTTAAAATGACAGGGCGTCGCGGTGTCCGGCAAATGTCGCTGTTTGAAGTGGTTATAATATTGACACTCGGTTCGGCGGCTGGAGATGTGGCCTTTTATGAAGATGTCCCTATGCTGCCGATCGTGGTGGTATTTTTCTCAGTGATGGCTTTGTATCGTCTCTCTACCTTATTAATGAACCGCAGCGACAGAATGCAAAACTGGCTGGAAGGCAAACCTTTGGTAATCATCCGTGACGGGGTATTTGATTGGGACACGATGCAGAAGGCCAATATCACCCACGATGAGTTTTTTATGGAGTTGCGTCAGGAAAGGGTGGAGCACCTGGGACAGGTTCGACTGGCCATTCTGGAGGTGAACGGTGCCATCAGCGTCTATTTTTTTGAGAAGGAGAGGGTGAAACCCGGGCTGCCTGTGATGCCTGCTGACTATGTCGATATGTTCGAAAAAGCGGATGACAACGCTGACTATGCCTGCAGTATTTGCAGCGTCATCCGGACCTTGCAGCGCGGTGAACGTTGCACCTGCTCGCGTTGCGGGAATACACATTGGGTGAGGGCCTTTACCAATAGCCCTGTTACTTGAGATGCCTCTTTTTTTAACCGCGCCAAGGTATTGAACTGCAGAAAATAAGGTATTGAGCGGAAGAAATAAAGTCCTCTTCTTGGTCGCCGCTACGCTATTTAGAACAGAATAGCGGCCAGATCGCAGTGCGATCGTCGGACTCTGATGAATAACCATTGCAGCAGGTGTGCACGAGTGATAAAACCGATAGATTGGATAGTTAAAATCGGTCGTCATCTTAGTGAATATGGTGAGGGGAAATGAGTCAGGTTTTCAATTTTAGTGCTGGCCCGGCCATGCTGCCGGTAGAAGTGTTGCGTCGCGCCGAACAGGAACTTTGTAACTGGCATGGTCTGGGTACATCGGTGATGGAAATCAGCCATCGCAGTAAAGAGTTCATTCAGGTCGCTGATGAATCCGAGCAGGATCTGCGTGACTTACTCAAGATCCCTTCCAATTATAAAGTGTTGTTTTGTCACGGGGGCGCACGTGCGCAATTCGCGGCAGTACCACTGAATCTGTTGGGTGAAAACAAGACAGCAGATTATATTGATGGCGGCTATTGGGCGCACAGCGCAATCGCGGAAGCGAAGAAATACTGCCAGCCCAATGTCTTGGACGTTACTACCCACGTCGATGGTCTGCGTGGCATCAAGCCTATGAGCGAATGGTCGCTGAGTGCTGATTCTGCCTTTGTTCACTATTGTCCCAATGAAACGATTGATGGCGTAGCGATCAATGAAATCCCCAACTTTGGTGACAAAGTTGTAGTTGCCGATTACTCCTCGTCCATCCTGTCACGTCCGATTGATGTCAGTCGTTTTGGCGTAATTTATGCGGGCGCACAGAAAAATATCGGCCCTGCGGGGTTGACCGTGGTTATCGTCCGCGAAGATTTGCTGGGCAAAGCCCGCGTTGAATTGCCTTCCATCCTTGACTACAAAGTGCTGGCTGACAACGATTCGATGTTCAACACGCCACCTACTTTTGCTTGGTATCTCTCTGGCATGGTGTTCAAATGGCTGAAGGAGCAAGGCGGTCTGGTTGAGATGGAAAAACGCAACCAGGCGAAGTCCGAACTGCTCTATGGCGCAATTGATAACAGCAGTTTCTACCGCAATGAGGTGGCACCCGCCAACCGCTCGTGGATGAACGTGCCTTTCCAATTGGCCGATGCCGCACTGGATAAAGTGTTCCTGGACGAATCCGTCAAGCAGGGTCTGCACGCACTGAAAGGTCACCGTGTTGTCGGTGGCATGCGTGCTTCGATTTACAATGCGATGCCTATTGAGGGGGTGAAAGCCCTGACTGATTTCATGGCTGACTTTGAACGTCGTCATGGTTAATCTGTTGAACCGCATCGCGGTGAGTCGATAATGTTGGATCCTTGCGCGATCTGATGATGTAAACGTAACCCCGGCCAATTACCGGGGTTACTTTATGGTTTAAAGTTTGGAGAAAGTGTTGCACATGCAGGAATCACTGACGTTACAACCGGTTGCATTGGTCAATGGCACCGTTAACTTACCCGGCTCGAAGAGCGTGTCAAACCGAGCACTGCTGCTGGCTGCGCTGGCAGAAGGTACCACTCGGTTAACCAATTTGCTGGACAGCGACGATGTGCGCCATATGTTGAATGCACTGCAGCAGTTGGGCGTAACTTACCGTTTGTCAGCGGATCGAACCCAATGTGAAGTCGAGGGTTTGGCCGGTCCCCTACGTGCGCAGCAGCCGATTGAGTTGTTCCTGGGCAATGCCGGTACCGCGATGCGTCCTCTCGCGGCGGCACTTTGCCTGACGGAAGGCAATATTGTTCTTACCGGTGAACCGCGGATGAAAGAGCGTCCGATTGGCCATTTGGTTGACGCTTTACGCCAGGGTGGTGCGCAGATTGACTATCTGGAACAGGAAAATTACCCCCCCTTAAGGCTGCACGGGGGTTTTGCCGGTGGTGATGTCAGCGTAGATGGCAGTGTGTCCAGCCAATTCCTGACGGCCTTGCTGATGGCTGCGCCGCTTGCCCAGAAAAATACGGTGATCCGTATCAAAGGTGAATTGGTATCAAAACCCTATATTGATATTACCCTGAATCTGATGAATACGTTTGGTGTATGCGTAACCCACGATAACTACCAGACTTTCCATATTGATGGTCAGCAGACCTACCGTTCACCAGGCGCATATCTGGTTGAGGGGGACGCCTCTTCTGCCTCTTATTTCCTGGCTGCCGCAGCCATAAAAGGTGGCACCGTACGCGTTACGGGCATCGGTAAAAAGAGTATGCAGGGTGATATTCGCTTCGCTGATGTATTGGAACAAATGGGCGCGGTGATTCACTGGGGTGATGATTACATCGAATGCAGTCGCGGAGAACTGCGCGGTGTTGATCTGGACATGAACCATATTCCCGATGCAGCGATGACCATCGCGACGACGGCGCTTTTCGCCCAAGGTGAAACAACTATCCGCAATATCTATAACTGGCGGGTAAAGGAAACCGATCGCCTTGCCGCCATGGCTACCGAACTGCGAAAAGTTGGTGCTGAGGTGGAAGAGGGTGAGGATTACATCCGCGTTGTTCCTCCAGCAAAACTGTCCTTTGCCGAGATTGGCACCTATAACGATCATCGCATGGCGATGTGTTTTTCGCTGGTGGCGCTTTCAGATACACCCGTCACCATTCTTGATCCAAAATGCACGGCTAAAACCTTCCCGGACTATTTTGAGCGACTGGCATCGCTGAGCCAACCGGCCTAGCCTTCGTTTTTCTCTCTTCTGTTATCTGGCAACGGGTACCTTCGGGTATCCGTTTTTTGTGGCAGTTTTTGAGAAGTAATAACCTTGGGTGTCTATCTTCTGTTCATTCGGAATGGTTATGTTCCTATTTTCGCCGTTCGCGTAATATCAGGGTAACAGTTGTTCCGCATGCAGCGTATAATGCTGCACCTGAGTTAGCCGATTGGGTTAATGAAGAGGTTTCCCCACCTAAAGGAGAGAGAAATGACGGCTATGGCCCCGGTGATAACCGTTGATGGACCAAGTGGCGCAGGTAAAGGAACGCTGTGTAAAGCTCTGGCAGAAACGCTGGGTTGGCGTTTACTGGATTCGGGTGCGATATACCGTGTTTTGGCTCTTGCCGCACTCCATCATCAGGTTGATATCAGCTCTGAAGAGGCGTTAGTTCCGCTGGCCGCACATCTCGATGTCCGTTTTGTGGCGCAAAATGGGCAGTTGCTCGTCATTCTGGAAGGTGAGGATGTCAGTAATGAGATCCGCACCGAAACTGTAGGTAATACAGCATCACAGGCAGCAGCATTCCCGCGTGTGCGTGAAGCCTTGCTGCGGCGCCAACGCGCGTTTCGCGAAGCACCTGGCTTGATTGCCGATGGTCGCGACATGGGGACCATCGTGTTTCCTGATGCGCCAGTGAAGATTTTTTTAGATGCAAGTGCAGAAGAACGTGCGAACAGACGCATGCTACAGTTGCAGGAAAAGGGCTTTAGTGTTAACTTTGAACGTCTTTTAGCCGAGATACAGGAACGGGATGACCGGGATCGTAATCGTGCTATCGCGCCGTTAGTGCCGGCTTCTGATGCGCTCGTACTGGATTCAACCAGTATGTCCATTGATGAAGTTATCGCACGTGCTCTGGCTTACGCTCAGGGCATTCTGGCGTTGCCGCAAAAATAGAGAGCGGTTTAACAGGGGGAACGTGTGCCTTTCTTTACTTTTTTATAAAGTAGCTAGGTAGCGATTCAGCCCAAAGTTTATATAACCCTGCTGCAAAGGAATTGTGGTGGGGCATTGTGAAACAACCCCATCCGGCGGGATGCTAGATGGACGTTAAACTTAAGAACCTAAAGATTATCAACATGACTGAATCTTTTGCTCAACTCTTTGAAGAATCCTTAAAAACAATCGAAACCCGTCCGGGTTCCATCGTCCGTGGCGTTGTTGTGTCTATCGACAAAGATATCGTACTGGTTGACGCCGGTCTGAAATCTGAGTCCGCTATTCCAGCAGAGCAGTTTAAAAACGCACAGGGCGAACTGGAAATCCAGGTTGGCGACGAAGTTGATGTTGCGCTGGACGCTGTTGAAGACGGCTTCGGTGAAACTCTGCTGTCCCGTGAAAAAGCTAAGCGTCATGAAGCTTGGATCACGCTGGAAAAAGCTTACGAAGAAGCTGCAACTGTTACCGGTGTTATCAACGGTAAAGTTAAAGGCGGTTTCACTGTAGAGCTGAACGGTATTCGCGCGTTCCTGCCAGGTTCATTGGTAGACGTTCGTCCGGTACGCGACACGCTGCATCTCGAAGGCAAAGATCTTGAGTTCAAAGTCATCAAACTGGACCAGAAACGCAACAACGTTGTTGTTTCTCGCCGTGCAGTAATTGAGTCTGAGAACAGCGCAGAGCGCGATCAACTGCTGGAAAACCTGCAGGAAGGCATGGAAGTTAAAGGTATCGTCAAGAACCTCACTGACTACGGTGCATTCGTTGATCTGGGCGGTGTTGACGGCCTGTTGCACATCACTGATATGGCTTGGAAACGCGTTAAGCATCCAAGCGAAATCGTCAACGTTGGCGATGAAATCAATGTGAAAGTGCTGAAATTCGACCGCGAACGTACTCGTGTTTCCCTGGGCTTGAAACAGCTGGGTGAAGATCCATGGGTCGCTATCGCCAAGCGTTATCCAGAAGGCACCAAGCTGACTGGTCGTGTAACCAACCTGACTGATTACGGCTGCTTCGTAGAAATCGAAGAAGGCGTTGAAGGTCTGGTACACGTTTCTGAAATGGACTGGACCAACAAAAACATCCACCCGTCAAAAGTTGTCAACGTTGGCGACGTAGTGGAAGTTATGGTTCTGGACATCGACGAAGAGCGTCGTCGTATCTCCCTGGGTCTGAAACAATGCAAATCTAACCCATGGCAGCTGTTTGCAGAAACCCATAACAAGGGCGACCGTGTTGAAGGTAAGATCAAGTCTATTACTGACTTCGGTATCTTCATCGGCCTGGATGGCGGCATCGACGGCCTGGTTCACCTGTCTGACATCTCCTGGAACGTTGCAGGCGAAGAAGCAGTACGTGAATACAAAAAAGGCGACGAAATCGCAGCTGTTGTTCTGCAAGTTGACGCAGAGCGTGAGCGCATCTCCCTTGGCGTGAAACAACTGGCTGAAGACCCGTTCAATAACTACCTGTCTATGAACAAGAAAGGTGCAATTGTTACTGGTAAAGTCACAGCAGTTGACGCTAAAGGTGCTACAGTTGAATTAGCAGGTGGTGTAGAAGGTTACCTGCGTGCTTCAGAGGCTTCTCGCGACCGCATTGAAGACGCAACTCTGGTTCTGAACGTTGGTGATGAAGTTGAAGCGAAATTCACCGGTGTTGATCGTAAGAACCGCGTTGTTAGCCTGTCCGTTCGTGCTAAGGACGAAGCTGATGAGAAAGATGCAATTGCAACGGTTAACAACAAACCGGAAGAAAGCAACTTCTCCAGCGCTATGGCTGAAGCTTTCAAAGCTGCAAAAGGCGAGTAATGACGGGGGGCGGCTCTGTCGCCCCGATACGGTAGTTTAGCTGCAAAGCTTGGAGGAACTATGACCAAGTCTGAACTTATTGAAAGACTTGCTGGCCAGCAATCTCATATACCAGCGAAGGCTGTTGAGGATGCAGTGAAAGAAATGCTTGAACATATGGCTGCTACATTGGCTGATGGTGAGCGCATTGAGATCCGTGGATTCGGCAGTTTTTCTCTTCACTACCGTGCTCCGCGTGTGGGACGCAATCCGAAAACTGGTGACAAAGTTGAGTTGGACGGTAAATACGTTCCTCACTTCAAGCCAGGTAAAGAATTGCGTGACCGCGCTAACATCTATGCATAGGTAGTGAACCGGGCATGGTGTAATTGCCTAACATAGTGTTATTGCCTAAGAGAATACGAACGGCACCTTAACTGGTGCCGTTTTTTTGTGCACAGAAAACCTCCAGCTAGGCTGGAGGTTCCGTAAAGCTTTCAGCTTTGAGCCAGTTATAAAAACCCCTTTTGATTTGTTAAAACAGTTTGCGGTCTGGCAACTGCAAACGTTCAACAAGAAAT
>NZ_QOVA01000010.1 GCF_003332275.1 Edaphovirga cremea
CACATAAACATCCTTTTCCCGGTCATACCTGAACATTGAGCGGTTATAGAGACCTTTGCGTTCCGCACCAGAGGTGTCACCCTTTGGCACCAAAGCCACTGCTCCGCTATCCAGGACTGCTTTGATATCGCTACGGCTGTAATTACCTTTGTCAGCAAGTACGGTTATATCCACTCGGTCAACGGCTTCCTGAGCCAGTGTTGCCACAGAACCAAGTTGGCCCCGATCCGTTGTGTTGGTGACTTCATGAGCAACAATCAGATGGTTCTTCGTATCCACAGCTGTTTGCACGTTGTAGCAAACTTGCCGGTTCATGTTATTTGTCTTCATCAACCGGGAATCAGGGTCAGTTAAAGACAGTTGCTTGTCTGGCTGTTGCCCGACTGCTTGTTGGATCTTCTGAAGCTCCCGTAAGCGCTTTTGCAGCCATGCCAGTTTAGTCGCTGTTAACTTTGTGCTGGCATCAGGCTCCGTATTCTTGTCGGCTTCATCCAGCTTATTTAAATAATGAGTGATGCTTTGCTCAACCCGCTTAATATGATCTTTGGCTTTCTGGGGTGTGAAGTTGTTCGGTTTGCTGTTTACCGCCTTGAACTTGCTGCCGTCGATGGCAACAACCACACCGGTGAACATTTGCATCTGCCGACACAGATCAATAAAGGCCCGGCAAGCATTCTTGATACCTTTACCGTTATTTTTTCTGAAGTCGGCAATGGTTTTAAAGTCAGGCGTTAATCGCTCAAGTAACCACATCAGTTCAACGTTCCGATGGGCCTCTTTTTCTAACCTGCGGGAAGACTGAATGCGGTTCAGGTATCCATAAATGTACAGCTTCAGCATTGTTGCGGGGTGATATCCGGGCCGCCCGGTCTGCTTTGCATTAACTCTCTCGAAGCCAAGAGAATCAAGCTGTAATCCATCTACAAATATATCAACCACTCTGACAGGGTTATCTTCAGTGACAAAATCATCCAGCGCTTCAGGGAGCAAAGTAACTTGATGTCTGCCTTGACCTTTAATGTGGTGGGTCATATCTGCACCAGCAATGTTTATTCGTATGCTTTTAATTTTATTAAAAAAGGCAGGTCGCCGCATGGGTTTATCAAGAATGGTTGAACATATAAATTCATTGCTTAGACCAAAAAATGATCAGCAGTTTTCACACAGCCTGCGCTCTTGAGGGACAGTCATAATCAAATCTCCCATACCTCAGGAGGTTTGATTATGAACACGTCACCGTGGAACAAAAATCGTATCATCGGCCAAAAAAAGCCGCTTCAGATATCCCAAATCAGGGGGATCTGGATCAGACTTGAGCTGGAAGATAAAACGCGCGATTTGGCTCTGTTCAACATGGTTTTGGATAGTAAGCTTCGGAGCTGCGATCTGGTTAAGCTTAAAGTATCAGATGTTGCATATGGCAGTTCTGTTTCAAACAGAGCAACAGTGTTGCAACAAAAGACTGGTAGCCCTGCTCAGTTCGAGTTAACCAAAGGGAGAAGAGAAGCAGTTGTAGCACTGATAAAGCTGTGCAATCTGCACAGTAAAGACTACTTGTTCCAATCCCGGGTCGGTTCTTGCCAACATATCTCAACACGACAATACAGCCGTATTTTTCATGGATGGATAGCAAGGCTGGGTCTCGACGATTCACTGTACAGCACACATTCCATGAGAAGAACAAAACCTTACCTGATATACAAGAAAACCAAGAATCTCCGTGTGATCCAACTCCTGTTGGGCCATAAGAAACTGGAGAGCACAGCCCGTTATCTGGGCATTGAAGTCGATGATGCGTTAGAGATATCTGAATCGATTGAAGTCTGAGCTTATCGGGGCTGCAACAGCAGTCCTGTGCCAGAAGCGGACATTACAAACTAGGTAACGGGTATACATCAAGAGACCCTCACTGCCATTCGGATGTAATCCATCAGATATCGAGTATGCTAAATAGCTGTTCCAAATAGTAGATCACTTTGAGGGAACTCAGTCCGATTTAAACGATCTGATCAATCGCTGAATATCCCAAACCACCAACCGGACTGATTTATGCCGATCATAGCACCAATATCCGATGCCGAAAGGTCTCTGATGCAAAAAACCATCCATAAAACAGGCGACAAGAACCATGCTCGCAGACTCACCGCTATGCTGATGCTCCATCGTGGTGACTCGGTCAGTGATGTCGCCAAAACGCTTTGCTGTGCGCGTTCATCCTTGGGGCGTTGGATTAATTGGTTCACACTTTATGGGCTTGAAGGTCTGAAATCATTGCCCCAGGGCGCGCACGACGCTGGCCATTTGAGCATATCTGTGCGCTGTTACGTCAGTTGATTAGGCATTGACCGGCAGATTTTGGTTATCAGCGCTCTCGCTGGAGTACTGAGCTGTTAGCGATAAAAATCAATGAGATAACAGGTTGCATTTTGCATGCTTCAGCGGTTCGCCGCTGCCGGACTTGTCTGGCGAAGAGCAGCACCGACGCTACGAATTCGTGACCCGAATAAAGAAGAGAAGATGGCCGCTATCGCAGAAGCTCTCACCGACTGTAGCGTCGAACATCCGGTATTTTACGAGGATGAAGTCGATATCCATCTCAACCCCAAAATAGGGGCCGACTGGCAACAACGCGGTCAACAAAAGCGTGTTGTCACGCCTGGGCAAAACGAAAAATATTATCTGGCTGGTGCGTTGCACAGCGGCACGGGAAAAGTGAGTTACGTCGGCGGGAGCAGTAAAAACTCGGGGTTATTTATCAGCCTATTAATGCATCTTAAGAGTACGTATCGGCGGGCAAAACAATCACACTGATCGTTGATAACTACATCATCTACAAAAGTCATAAAACGCTTTGCTGGTTAAAGAAGAACCCGAAATTTATTGTTATTTATCAGCCGGTTTATTCGCCGTGGGTGAACCACGTAGAACGGTTGTGGCAGGCATTGCATGACACGATAACCAGAAATCATAGTTGCCGTTCGATGTGGCAATTACTGAATAAGGTACGGCACTTTATGAAAACGGTAAGCCCATTCCCTGGAGGGAAGCACGGTCAGGCAAAAGTGTAGCGGTATTAGGATCAGCTATTTAGATACTCGTCAACAGAAGTTGTCATTCACTTGCAATACTTGTTGTTCAGTTCATTAAATGATTTTATCTGTGAGTGATATTCATCAATTAAGAAACTATCATCTGATGAGTAAGCAATGGGGCGACGTGAATATTTGACGTTTAATATCAGATGATATGGCTCTGCTGAAATAAATCGAACTCCTATTTTCCGGTTAAGTTTTGTTTGTCCGGAAATGACACCACATACATAAGCCCCTTCCTCAAATTGATGTGTATTCATTTCGGAGAATGAGATTGGTTTCGAGAAATCAATATCACTATCACAGAAACCTACCATCATTTTCTTTTTTTGGTCATTCAGAGGATCTTTTGCAAGAAAGTTCTTGAATAAATCACAACTAGCCGGAGAGCCGGCCCCCTTTTTTAGAAACTCAATTACAGATGGCTTAATTTGTTCATATTGATGTTTATCTTGACCGTAAGACATTGGAACTAAGGATAATGGAATTAACACTGACAGGATTTTACGTCTCATGAGTTTGCTTCCTTGAAAACAGTCCATATTACATCGGAAAAAGCTTCAAGAACATTAGCTATCTATGATTTTCTGGCATGTAGAACCCCAAATTTACTTTGTAGTGTTATCTATAGCATTACGTCCGCTTTTCGCTCAGGCTGTGTGAAAACCCTGGCCAAAAACTGAAGTGCGCGCGTTTACGCAAAATCTGAAATTGACCGACTGGTAAGTAGAGCCGAATTTTACGTATGAGCGCGGTTTTCAGCGCTATTTTTGGCAGTCTCTGCGACCAAAAACGTTTTCACACAGCCTGCGCTCATGAGAGACAATCATAATCGAATCTCCAATATTTCAGGAGATTTGATTATGAATACGTCACCTTGGAACAAAAGCCGTATCATCGGCCAAAAACGGCCACTTCAGATATCTCATATCTGGGGGATCCGTATCAGACTCGAGCTGGAAGAAAGAGTACGTGATTTGGCTCTGTTCAACATGGCTTTAGACAGTAAGCTACGAGGCTGTGATCTGGTTAAGCTGAAAGTGTCAGATGTTGCGTATGGCAGCTCTGTTTCGAGCAGGGCGACAGTGTTGTAGCAAAAGACCGGTAGCCCTGTTCAGTTTGAATTGACTAAGGGCACCAGAGAGGCTGTAGCTGCATGGATAAAAATGGCCCATCTGCGCAATACCGACTATCTTTTCCAGTCCCAGGTCGGTTCTTCTCAACACATCTCTACCAGACAATACAACCGCATTTTTCATGGATGGATTGGAAAGCTCGGTCTGGATGATTCGCTATACAGTACGCATTCTATGCGTAGAACCAAGCCATAAGAAAACGAAGAATCTGCGGGTGATTCAACTCCTGCTAGGTCATAAAAAACTTGAAAGCACAGTTTGTTACCTGGGCATTGAAGTCGATGACGCATTGGAGATATCTGAGTCAATTGAAGTTTGAGTTTGTCAGGGCTGCTGATGCAGCCCTGTGCCAGAAGAGGACGTTATTGCGTGCATGAAGGATCATACTCCCAGTGAGATTCATCGCTATAAATCGTACCATCGTCATCCATTACTTGGGCGTTGAGACACTTTGCAATTTTCAACATTTTTCTATACAGATGCGTGTCTGGCCACTTGGCGTAAATATTACCTGCGCTCCAGTCAAGCCATGGCTCCTCATACAGTGAGGGCCCTGACCAAAGTGCGTGATAATCGCCGTTTTTAGTATCTATACTTAATTCATCATCGCTATTGATGTATGAAAGCCATTCATCAGATGTTATTTGGGCTTCGTCATTATCTGCCCAAAACTCAGCTCTTGTGATGTGAAATTCAACGCCCATAGTATCCTCTAAACACAATTTCAGATTGTGATTTCGCCTAACTGACTGCCGTTGTGATTTAACCCTCATACACTAACATAGAGACTTATTATGAATGACTATATCTCGCTCGAAGCTGCCCGAAGTCCTTGCTACGGCAGCTTCGAGCGAGGAGTTGACGCTCATGACATCCTTTCGCTTTCGTGATTAGAGGCCTGGGATCAGTCCATAAATTCCTTATAGGTGTCTGACAAACCTGTAGCGATTCATGTTCCGTACTACCTTGTAGAGGTATGAATGCAATATCCATGACATCGCATTTTGGACGATGTCAGAATGAGGGAGAATATCTGCTTACAGGAGTAATAAATGTCTCATTCTTCATCGAGAAAGAGAGTTTTAGATACAGCAAGGCCCTTGGCGAACAGAGCTTCTCACGCAAGAAGTTGCGCTAACCATGTGTCAAACAGGTTGGGAATTACCCGCATTGAGCTTTTGATAAAAGTGGAGGAAGATACCGGGTCAAGTCTGGTATCACCGCTAACTGAAGAAGATCTGCTGAAAGCGTTCCATTATATGGAGAACCTTTAGCTGAAGGCCGCCATGAGCGCAGGCTGTGTGAAAACGTTTTTGGTCGCAGAGACTGCCAAAAATAGCGCTGAAAACCGCGCTCATACGTAAAATTCGGCTCTACTTACCAGTCGGTCAATTTCAGATTTTGCGTAAACGCGCGCACTTCAGTTTTTGGCCAGGGTTTTCACACAGCCTGAGCGAGGTGCGGACATTAACGCCGCAATTTGCTGCGAGTATAGCGAGTCCGACAACATTACCTTGTTAAAGCTTTGCTTGCCGACAATATTGAATTACTCACCCGAAGTTCCACACCATCGATTTACGACTTCCATCAAATCAGCTTCTTGGGTCGCATCATTCGACCACCCACTTGCGAATTTAATATCGTTAGAATTGGGCAATTTATCAGGTGATAACTCTCGAATTCTAATCCTGCTTGGAAGTGCTGCGGCCTCCCCAACAAAAATAGCCTCTCGTCTTGTAAGGGCAGATAACATTTTAGTTAAACCGCTCAAACTGTCAGGCAAGAACCTAGAGACATGCTCTTGATCACTAGAATTCGACAATCTAAGTACTATCCAAGAGTTACACTGGGAGAGAACAGTACTTTCAACATCAGATGGTCTTTGTGAAATAAGCCCCAGCCCTAATCCATATTTACGCCCTTCTTTTGCAATACGTCGAATAGCATCTTGAGCCTCTTTGTATTGTGCTTCACCATGGTTTGGCACGTAGCGGTGCGCTTCTTCGCAGATAAATAATATGGGATCTTTCTCTCTTTCATCCCTTGTCTGCCAGAGTTTGTATTGAAAAAGAAGGCGGGATATTAATGCGGTTAATGGTCCAGCCACCTCATTTGGCAGGCCTGATATATCTATGATACGAATATCTTTTCCATT
The DNA here is from genome assembly GCF_003332275.1 of Edaphovirga cremea. GTDB lineage: Bacteria > Pseudomonadota > Gammaproteobacteria > Enterobacterales > Enterobacteriaceae > Edaphovirga > Edaphovirga cremea. Next base: position 6,384 of record NZ_QOVA01000010.1, read on the forward strand.
TGCTTCACCGACAAACTGCGCCAATATATCCTGTAGCTTAGGAGAATCAGCTTCACTATATTCTTTTAGCAAAAAACTAAGCTGGGGATTTGAGCGAAGGACTTTGAGTTTTTTAAGTATGTTATCGATTTTATCGCGACCTGATGATGCAGCTAACTTTTCCTGTTTCCCTTCTTTGCGCCCTTGCACCTTGTCTATGTACTTAACAAACTGCGTCAATTTGAACGGAACGGGCTTGTCTCTATCAAAATTCAAAACCTGATCTTCATTTACACCATCAGCAAATGCGGCTTCTAATCCGCCGTTTGGTTCAGCACCTACATCCTGTACGTAGCCCGCCTCTAGTAATCTAGAATAGGTAATTGCTTCATAAACAATATTATTTTGAGAGGTAGCTTCGTGTTCTGTTTTACCAATGATTAACGATCTCAACTCATCACTAGACATAAGCCAATAAGGCAACTTCAATAGCTCTGCCTCATCCTCCACTGCAGATGCGTCATTATACGCACGGAATACTTTTGCCCTATTGCCAAAAGCACTAGCATATTCACCGTGGGGATCAATCATGACAATTCTTGGCTTTAACGTGGTGCCTCTAGGTCGGTGATCTAGAACAGAGTGTAAAATTGATGCCACTGTTCCTGATTTCCCTGAACCTGTAGACCCTAATATCGCAAAGTGATGTCCAAACAGTTTATCAATATTCGCTCTGCATACCGCATTGTTGCCACCGATGTAATTCCCAATTGGAACCATGGGTGTAATGGCTTCATCTTGAGCATTTGATTCTGCAGCTTTATAAACAGCCTCTAGTTCATCGTTTAGGCAAATATAGGCGCTTTGTAATGGCAAGGGGTAAGTTTCAACACCGCGAGAAAATTCAAGTCGAGAATTCTTGTTAGACCAGACTCCCTGACCAAAGAGGTCTGCCTCTAAGATACGAGCATCATCTGCTGCGTTAATGAGTTGGTTGCTGTCTTCAGTAATCAACTCAGATCTCATTTTAAGAGACCGAACAAAAGCAAATAGCAGCTTTCTACCAAAATGCACTTTAATGATACTGCCCATTTGCCCTACAGGATAAACTTGTCCGTCAACGGCACGAATCAGTTCATTAACACTCTCATCGATCTCTATGCGTAAATTATTGCCAGACACCTCAATAATTTTACCTACCTTTAGTTCTTTCCGTGATTGAAAAATATTACTCATGGAACATCTCCTGTGCTGATGAACTGCGTTAAGCCATCAAAACGCCACCATATATACTTGCTAGTATCAAATTCAGCTAAAGGAGTTGTTGAATTATGGTAAATACCCAGTTCGCCTGCGACATACACTCTAGAACTAATTTTCGGACATCTCAGCCAAGCGTCTAAAGTCTTATTAATAACAATTCCATCTTTTGGCGACTCTTGAACAAATGCAATAACCGTCGTTTGGTTGGACTCGCTTCGCAATGCGCTTTCTATTTCAGCATTAATATGGTCATCGCCAAAACTATAACCACAAGTAATTAATGTATTTTGCTGTCCACTCATTAAGGTTTTTCTTAAACCCAAGAATAAGCTGGCGAATGGGTCTTTCTGCGTTTCAACATATTTTGTTGCCTGAGGGTAAATCATTATATTTGCGGGGTTTGACAAGTATTTAGTTCCATATCTTGCACGCACTAGACCTAAGTCGTCATCTCTGTGCCAATCTATCGAACCATGTAATTTATATAGATGGTACGTATTTGAATCCATAGCTGCATTCGAGAATTCATTTTCTGAATTCCAAAAACCTACAGCTCCACCTGAAAAGCCATCACATACTATTTTTTTGTATAGAGCTAAGGCGTCCTCAAGCAAAGCATCGTAATTAGTAGTAAAAATTGTAGTTTTTGAGCGTTGTTCTAGATTTGATTTGCTAATCAATAATGCCTCTATAAATTTACAATGAGGCTCTATTTCAACTATTGGGTTTGCTGCGCTACCAATCTCCTCCTCTATCGCGCGATCAGCATTAGCAGCGACGTATCCGTATCTGACAATCCCGCCAATAGCCTTGATAATTTCTAGATACAGCCGCCTTAGCTCTTCACTGGTATAACTATTAGCGCCAATATATGCAGACTGCCTCCTTGAACGATCAGCAATAGCTAAAAGGTCACCCAAATGACTCAAGTAGTGTTCAACATGGCAGTCATCAGATAGATCTGCTTTTAAAGCAGCCAAAATTTCTTTTTCTTTGTCCCCGGAATCTTCTTCGATAATTCGCTCAACGCGACTGGTCAATGGATACATTAAAGGTATTTTTGAACCGAAACTTATCCCAGCACCAAAAAGCCAGTTTTGTCTACTTTGGGAACTTAAAAGCTGCTTTATGTTTTCCAACCTATTATCAAATTCTTCCATAAGTTTCTCTTCATTTATTGCGGTTTGGAATACTTAATCAGGCACATACGTGAGTATGCTTTAACGCTTATTCAACGGGCCGACCCGTACTTAAACATGGATTAACCTGCATTTGTACATTTAATGCACAGAACACTACATTGCTTCTTTCAAACTTACAACAACTTATCGGTACAGCTGATAGCTGTGCTAGCGACAAAAAAGGTTAACCCGACTCGACTTACACGCGATGGCGGCATCTAGATACGAAAACTATGTACATTAAAAAGCATTAATAGACTGGCAAGGGGTAAGGAATGTCTGCTTTTGGCACCAAGCGGACAGCCTCGGTGAGCATGATGTCAACCCTGAGCGAGGTGCGGAGATAACAAACACGATAGAGCCTCAAAAACGCATATCATACCTATATGAATGCTGCATTTAGTCAAAAACATGCATCTCTTCCAACTGCTCCGTTTTCATTTCATTGCAGGAAGATAAAAATTTATCTTTAAAATCTAATGGCGGAGATTTTAGTTGCTGCACTGCCTCTTTATTTACTTCCAATTCCCGTAATTGTGCAATTGTATTTCTTCGAATCGAGGAGAGAAATTTATCACCTGCTGTCTTTTTATTCTTCTCCAGATAATTAGTCAGTATTATAGTCGATGTTTGGATGGCTTTTTCCTCAGAAAAACCCAAAGTAAAGCGGGAGTTGATGACCTCGTATTGAAATAGACATGCTGCTTCAGCCATTTGTTTCGCTTGTTCCCTCGGGGTTTCCTGACGTCCCCACGACTGGGAGGTGATGAGCAGCATGAGTATTAATAATCGTATTTTCATGCGAATAATCCATGTCCATTGGTAATATGGTATTTAAACCTATTCAGACGGACCTTGGCAACGTCTGCTTTTGGCACTTAGCCACCTTAAGGGAAGGTCTCCGGCAGTTATGAGCGAGAAGGAGACATCTTGCCACCTTCATACCCTAGACGGCAGAGAGTACTGGCAGATGGCTGAAAAAACAGATTAACTACCTTACTAAGTCCTTGCTAATGTATTTTAGGCTAATCATTTTGATACTTGGAAGCTACCAGTGACAAACGAGAAAGCATTACCGGCGCTAGATGCAGAAAAATTGCGTGAAAATTCCCTACTCTCTATACAGCTTGGTATAGAAGATTTTGAGCTATCCCAGCGAAAAGTTGAAGATGGTGGAAATCCAGCACGAGCACTATCTTCTGTAAGAAATCTTTTTGCAGGAATGCTTCTCCTGTTCAAGTACAAAATCGCAACATCTGTTGATGAACCGGAGGATGCCTATACCCTGATATATAACCCACCGAAAATACTTCCTAGATCTGATGGTAATGGTGGCGTTGAATGGGTTCCTGATGGCAATTTTAAATCCACTACCATTGATACAGAAGCAATCAAGCAGAGGTTCAAGGGTTTTAATATTGAGGTGGATTGGAAAGCGATCAAGCAACTTCAGGATTGCCGGAATGGCCTTGAGCATATGCCTCCAGAAAATACTTTGGGTGAGATTGCTGGATTTGTTGCGGATCTTTTCCCTGTACTCAGTGACTTTATTACACAGCAGCTTGAGGAAGCTCCATTCCCATTACTAGGTAGTTCTTGGGAAATCATGCTTAAACATAACACCCTTTACGAGGCTAAACGCAAAGAATGCAATGAATCATGGTCTTTTGCTGGCATCCCTAAGCACATGGAACGTTTCCTGCAAGAATGCAGATGTGACATGTGCCACTCAGATTTACTTGCTGCTTCAGACGAAAGTCTTGACGGTGGGTGCAGTGTCGAAAGTAACGAAGACGAATTTAAGTATAGGTGCCTTGCCTGCGGATTTGCGGACCTTATCGCACCATTACTCATGCAAGCACTCAATGATGAACACGATTATGACTGGCGAAGTGGTGAGGACTCGAACATTGAGGATTGCTTCCAGTGTGGACACGGCACATTTTTAATCGCAGAACAATTATGCGTTTGGTGCGGCGCAACTTTAGACCATGAGGAATGTATTTTCTGTGGTGAGCATTTGAAACAAGACGATCAAGATAATGGTGGTTTATGCGGCTATCATTATCATCTTCATACAAAAGATGACTAAGCAGTAACAGAAACTAACTTTATATGTATTAGTCGCGACTTGATCTGATAGTGCTCTATTGTGGGCCACGATGAAATCCGATAGTCGGTTATGAGCGCAGACTGTGTGAAAACGTTTTTGATCGCATAAGTTGCCAAAAAAAGAGCTGAAAACCGCGTCCCTACGTAAAATTTGACTCTGCTAACCAGCCGATCGATTTCAGATTTTGCATAGCATTATGCACTTAAGTTTTTAGTCCGGGTTTTCACACAACCTGAGCGAATAACGGACAGAAGAATGTCTTACAAAATAAACTGGCTCAGAACGCTGCCGAGTTTATATGTGTACTTTGCCGGAAGCCGCTCAAGCGATACAATCAACACGGTTACATATATTTTGCAATTGAATGGTCAATTGCGCTTTTCTAAGTCGGTCAATGCATATCTCCCACGTTCTGCTACTGATTGAGATGTGTCAGAAGCCAGTATATTTGCCAGTTTAAATGCTTCATCACCAATATTATCCAATTCTTTTATAAGCATTTCACCAGCTATACGCCGAACCATAGGGGAACGGTCGGTTGTCGCCATCCTCAAGTTCTCAATAAAGGGAGTTGTAGTAGATATTATTCGTTCTTTTAAAACAGGAAGGCGTCGCCTTATGCCGTGTACTTTGTCAACCCACTGCCATGTCAGCCCCTCAGCCCAAACAAATTTACTTTCAAACTGACAACGATAAGCTTTTGCCCGCAGGGAGGGTTGAACTGATGTTTCTGCAATCTCAGCTAAAAAGTTGTCTAAAGCTGTCGTGCGCCCAGCTTGCACAAATATTGTAGCGACAGGCCCCGAAGAGGATATTAGAAGGCGTTTTTTTAATGCCTCAGTTACTTTCTCCATTAAAATAACTTTCATAAGCGCTTCTTTCTCGATATCTCCCATTCTCCCCCAAGAATCCCAGTAGGGGAGTGTTATAAACAAGACATCAACAATAAATTCAGGGTCTGATGCTTCAGCAATTAATGGCAGAGCATCACATGCTGCAGCTCTTACCTGCGGAACCCAGTCATTTAGTTTTCGTACAACTAAAGCTAATAAAAAACTATTTGGCGCCCCACCTGATAGTGTCCTTAATGCTCTTTCCCGTCTGAAACCATCGGCGTTACATATGTCCATCCATCTGAGTGACCCGACCTGGTGGATCTCATTACCACTTTGTTTCGGACTGTATTTTCGAAGTGAATAGAAAATCTCTGCTCGAATTAAACGTTCCCAGTCATCGAGGCTTTTTAAGGACAGCTTTGAGGTGACAGCGATAAACTTGGATATATCTGGTCTTATTCTTTGATACAATATATCAAAGGTGAGTGATTTTTTTACAGATTCAATAACTTCCTGCTGAAGACTATCCTGCGGTAACATGAGCCAGCTTCCTTTATAAAATTTTATCGGCTCATTCCTCTATAAAGTGACAAAGGATCAAAGTCAACAAGCATTTGCCTACTGGATTTTTCTTTGTATATGATTCCCCTACTAAAAGGGGCTAAATTCCGTAAGATAATAGACTGCATAAGTAGACTCGGTCTGGACCTTCCAGACCTATGTAAGTCCAGACCATATGTCCGCTTCACGCACTGAGCCTGACAGTCAGTTCTGATTGGACTGAGAGTAACAAGGCTGCCAGATTAAGTACGAGTCAGTACGCCTAACATGAAAACATTTCGTGTCGTCTAACAGAGCCTCAGTCTCCGCCAAGACTATCTCAGTAGTCTCTTCATGACGCAAAAAACACCGGATATTCACTGTAGTGACCTCATCAAGATGAGATGCTCATCGCATTTATAGCGACCAAAAGTTTTAGGGGCTTTATTGGGGGCTTCGTTTTAAAATTTAATAAATAACCATAATAAATTCAATCAAATAAATCCTCGACTCCAGTCAGAAGCCAAATTCAGAAAATTCCGCTTAGGCAACCAAGCAGGCTTCTTGCATCTCTACGGCTTCACAAAAAACATCACTGACAATGACATTGCCATTCTGCGATTTAGAAACAGCCATGTTTTTTAAAGACGATCACTCACCAGCCAGTAGGCAAATAACCAAACAGTGACGCAATCGCATAGACCGCACTTCCCAGATACAGCAGCACAATGCTCACCTGCAACAGCGGATGCGTGATCCAGTTACACTGCCAGAGCGGTACCCGGTCGCCATGTTTACGGGCACCTCGCAAAATCAGCATCGGCATGATCGACAAGATCACGCCGCTGAATACACCGGCGAAATACAACGCATTGACGAATGAAACCAGGCCGCTGTAGGCCAGCGCGAACGGTGGCAAGACGACCACCAGCAACACACCGAAGCGGCGCAACGGTCGCTCGTCGTCCCCCAACCTGAACTTATCGAAAATATTGCTCACGAAACTGCCACCCAGTCCCCAGTAGGACGTCAGCATCGCACACAGCGCAAAGATATTGGCAGAGAAGAAAGCCCATTGACCAAGCGCCTGTCCCCACGAAATCGTCGCCACGTCAGAAATATTACCCAGCCCACTGAGTGCTATCACCGACATCGGCACCACGGCCAACAGCACAAAAGTCGTCACCATCCCGACAATAATCGCCTTGGGGAGTTGTTCTGGCTTATCCGCAAAACCACGCGCCATCTCAGGCACAATATATTGGGCAGAGAAGCAGAACACCACCACGCTGAACACGGGCACCATAAAGAGCCAATCGCCGTCAAGCAGGTTGCGCATCTGGGTGGTCTCTTGCAATAGCGTCGCGATGACCAGCGCACTCAGCATGACTACCATTCCGATACTGATAAACTTTTCGCCACGGCCAATGGCCTTCAAGCCGAGATACAATACCAACGCCGCCGGGATGAAAAACAGCAGGCTGCCGAGCGCGGGTGAAATGCCGAGCAGGGACTGCAATAACTTGCCGCTGCCGGACATATAGGCGGTAAGCGCGCCGACACTATTGACGCAAACTGAAGCGAACATCACCCATGAACCAAAACCGCCGACATAGCGCCGTGCCAAACCGCTAAGCTGCAGATGTTCTCGGGTACGAAGGGTGGATTCAGCGACATACAGCATCGTGATTGTGGTCAGACAGCCGACCAGCACCAACCAGAATAGCAAAGGTAAATAACCGGCTTTACTGGAAGCGTACGCGATGGAGAGCACGCCAGCACCAATGTTGGTACCGACTATCATTGCTACCCCTTCAAGAAAAGTCAGTGATTTGGCGGGTGCAAGTGTCCGTTCCCCTGCGGCAACCGCCGGGGAAATGCAGATGTTTTCGGAAGACATATATCATCCTTTGATACCCGGTAGGTTTGCTACCGGGAAGGGTTAACGTCCGGAGGATTAATTGCTCAAATCGATACGGGTCAGCACGCGGGAAAGTATTGCCAGCGCCTGCTTAAACTGGGGATCAGGAATGGTCAGCGGATACAGGAAACGGATCACATTGCCGTTCACCCCACAACTGAGCAGCAGCAACCCTGCTTCCTGTGCTTTCTGCTGTACGTGACGAGTAAACTCAGGTGACGCTTTTCCCGTAGCCGGATCGTTAAACTCCACCGCCACCATTGAACCCAATGCGCGGATATCAACAATCGCCGGGCAGTGATGGCGTGCCTGTTGCAGGACTTCCACCAAATGTTGCCCCAAACGCTGCGAGCGCTGACACAATTGTTCCTCTTCGATCACCTCCAATACCGCCAACGCAGCGGCAACAGCCAGCGGGTTACCGGCATAAGTCCCGCCAAGCCCACCCGGTGCCGGGGCATCCATCACCTCAGCGCGGCCCGCCAACGCTGACAGCGGCATCCCTCCCGCGAGACTTTTTGCCATCGTGATCAGATCCGGTTGCACGTCGTAGTGATCCATCGCGAAAAACTTGCCGGTGCGGGCAAACCCGGTCTGCACTTCATCCGCAATCAACAGAATCCCATGTCGATCGCACAACGCGCGTAGTGCCTGCATGAATTCTGCTGGGGCGATAGTGAAGCCGCCCTCACCCTGCACTGGCTCCAGCACAATCGCGGCGACCTGCGTCGGATCGATATCCGCTTTAAAAATGCGCTCCAGGCTGTTCATGGCGTCTTCTGAGCTGACGCCATACAATGCATTCGGATACTGGCCATGGAAAACCGAGCCAGGGAACGGGCCAAAACCCAGTTTGTAAGGAGCCACTTTGCCGGTCAGTGCCATGGTCATGTAGGTGCGGCCATGAAAACCGCCGCCGAAAGTGATCAAACCGGGACGACCGGTATAAGCACGGGCAATTTTGACTGCGTTCTCAACAGCCTCTGCGCCTGTAGTGAAAAAAGCCGTTTTACACGTGCCTTCAATGGGCGCTAGCTGATTGATACGCTCTGCCAGCGTGATATAGCTTTCATAGGGAACAATCTGGTAAGCAGTGTGGGTAAAAGCCTGCAATTGTTTTTCAATCGCGGCGATCACCTTCGGATGACGATGCCCGGTATTGAGCACGGCAATACCAGAAGCAAAATCAATAATTTCGTTACCTTCCACATCCCACAACGTGGCATTTTCTGCCCGATCTGCGTAAAAATCACACATCACGCCAATCCCTCGCGGGGTGGCGGCCAGACGACGTTGAGTCAGTTCTGCGTTTTTCATTCTGTTCTCTCCGTACAGGGTTAATTGTTATTTTTGTTCACAAATATGAAACAACATCATTTGTTTATACAGTGTACGGCCCTATAATCGAGTGCCAATCACGATTAATTGAGGGATCCAATTGCGCTCATTGAGTGGTGATCTATTATTGCAGCGACTCGGCGAACAGCCTGATGACAAGCTGCATCTGCGGCTTTACAACGCGATCCGCACCAGCATTCTGGATGGCAGCCTTGCCCCCTCAAGCCGCTTGCCGGCATCACGCGAATTGGCGCGAGAGCTGGGACTCTCACGTAACACGGCCTTAACCGTTTATGAACAATTACTGGCGGAAGGTTATGTTTTTTCGCGGCAGGGAAGTGGCACATTCGTTGTTGAAACGACACCCGACAGCTTTTTATCCACAACCAACCCTCCGATCGGTGCAGAGGGTGAGAAAAGGAACGCAGAACTGTCAGAGCGCGGGAGTGCGTTATTGCATCATGCCAGTGCCAGTCCGAAACAATGGGGCGCATTTATCCCCGGCGTTCCCGATGTCAATGCCTTCCCACACCCTATCTTCAGCAAGATCCAGGCTCGTATCAGCCGCCGTCCTACACCACAACAACTGACCTACAGCAATCAGGGAGGTAGCCCGGAACTTCAGCAGGCATTGGTGGAGTATTTACGTGTCGCGCGTTCGGTGCGCTGCTCACCGGAACAGATCCTGATCACCGAAGGTATTCATCAGGCTATCGATCTGGTGACACGTATGCTGTGTAATCCGGGAGATGACGCCTGGATCGAAGAACCGGGCTATTGGGGAATACGCAACATCCTGCGCATGAACGATGTGAATATTTGCCCACGGGAAGTGGATGAGGCGGGTATGGTGCCACCGGAACATCAAACAGATGCGCCACGGCTGATCTTCGTTACCCCTTCGCACCAATATCCGCTGGGCCCGGTGATGAGTCTGGCCAGGCGGCAACATTTGCTGGCGCTGGCGCGTCATGGACGTAGCTGGATTGTCGAGGATGATTATGACAGCGAGTTCCGCTTCTCCGGCCAGCCTATTCCTGCGTTGCAGGGGCTGGAAGCTGATGCACCCGTGATCTATATCGGCACCTTCAGCAAAACGCTTTATCCCGCGCTGCGGCTGGGTTACGTCGTGCTGCCAACACCACTGGTGAGCGCGTTGAAAACTGCCCACGCCGAACTTTACCGCGGCGGCCACCTGTTGATCCAAACCGCGCTGGCGCAATTTATTCAGGAAGGCCATTACACGGCCCACATCCGCCGCATGCGGCTGCTGTATGCCAAGCGTCGGGCTTTCCTTACCTCGCTGATTGAACAACATTTGGGTAAACAGGCCCTGACTGAATTCAACAGCAATGCCGGTTTACACCTGATTCTCAATTTACCCAATGATGCGGATGATGTGGCGATCGCCGCGGCGGCCAGCGCGCGAGGTGTGCTGGTACGTCCGTTGTCGCGTTATTACATGTTGCCAAGTGGTCGACGGGGTCTGCTGATGGGCTTTGCCTGCGTAGCGGAAGAACAGATGGCGGTCGCTTTCGATGTCCTTCTGGAGTGTCTCAATCCACCACAAAAAGCCTAAAAACACTCAATGACATGCTGGTGGAAAAAAGCTCGCCCAGGGATCCAGGCAGGCTTTGTGCTTTCAACCGGGAATCCGATCTCCGGAGAGATCGGATTTTATGATGCGATCAGAAACGCCAGGTAAAGCCCGCGTTGACGCGATTATCCTGATAATTTTGCGATATCAATCCGCCATAACCTAACGACAGCGTGGCATTTTTGTTGATCGCCACTTCTGCGCTGGCTTTCAGCACTGCGCCATCGCGCGACGCCGGAACGCTATTGACCACAAACTGCGAAGCGCTGCTGCTGAACATCAGTCCAGTATCCCGATCCAGTTGACCGTACTGGTGTTGCCAACCCAACTCACCACGCAGCGTTGCTGCCGTCGTCTTGCTCATCTGCCATTCGGTATCCGCACGTAATCCCAACGTCGACACCGTCGCGTCAGTATGCTGCCTGTCACCACGCAGCGCCGCAGCTCCCCCGTCTTCAGCAATACCGTTGTTTTGGAAATTGATGTACGCCAGATTGGCGAATGGCTCAAGGTTCAGCCACGCTCCTTTGACGCTATACCCGGCTTCGGCGAAAAGCTGTTCTGTGCGAGCGCTGTACTTCGCTGCCGCGCTGTCAGCGTGCGAACCATAATAAATGGAGCGTGAGGTATCAATACGATGCCATGTATAACTCCCCCCGACCCGTAATGCCAGATCGCCGAACTGCTTGCCGCCATACGCACCCAGATGATAGTTGTCGCTGTCCGCACTTGAATCGTAGCCACCGTCCAGTGAGGTACGGGTGTAACCGGTGGAGATCCCCAGACGCCAGTCATCAGCAAACGCCGAGTCCAAGCCTAACAGCACGCCATAGGTTGATGCCTGAAAACCCGTCGCATTGGCATCACCAGAAGCGTGATCCCATGCCCCCAGCAACTGCGCCCAGGCTCCGCCTTCGTCCGCCTTGATGTCCGGCGAGCTGGACAGCCCCTCAGCCTGACGCAACCGCTCGTTCAGCACATCACGCACGTAGCGACTGTCATTGACCAGCGCTGAAGCGATATCGGCATGAATTTGCCCCGACAGTTGACGGAATGCCTGACGCGCCACCCCAGCGGTATCGGTGGTCAGAATGCTTTCGTACACCGGATTACCGGCACTGAGCGCTTCTGCCGCGGCAGCGACCGCACGCTCGTTCTGTGTCAGTGCGACGTCGGCGAAGGCCGTCGCATTGCGTCCCACGTTCAGGAGAACCTGGTTGGGTTGATAGTTCAGGCTCGTGCCAAGGAACAGATAGTCAGGTTGCACACCGGCAAATTGCCCAGTGATACCCTGCTGGGCGGTCAAAATAGTGTATTGCTGCCCAAACAAACTCTGTACTTCGCTCTTGCTGAGCAAATTGCCGCGGTTCTCCAGAGATACTGCCACTTCCCCACCGTTGAGCGAGGCTGCACCGGTGCTCTGGATCAGGTCGCTGCGGCCGTCTGCCGCCACTTCTACCGCATACTGCGATCCGGCGTCGAACGTGACATTATTCAGCACGTTCAGGGTTCCAATGGAATTTCCGGGCGCGATAACCGCACCTGACAGGCCCGTCAATTCACCCACGGTACCGGAACCTGCCAGCACAGCGCCCTCACCCACCGTGACGGAAGAGTTCCCGTGATAGCCGTTGATGACCAGTGCGCCACCCGCGACATTCGTGGTTCCGGAAAAACTGTTGTTTCCGGTGAATTCGAGTACGCCCGATCCGTCTTTGACAAAGCTGCCGTTGCCGCCGATATCATTGTTCCAAATATCATAGGCATTGACGCCCCCTTGGCTTGCGTCCATGGTCACCGCAACATTGCCGTTGAATGCACCATAGCCGTCAGCCGCCGAATAGAGATCGAGGCGAGCCCAACCGGAACCGTTGTCGAGCGCATGGCCGGATTCGATTTCCGTCGTGGCAAGGACATCGCGACGCTGCTCTGCCGTCAAATAGGGGAATCGGGTCGCTATCAGTACTTCTGCGCCTTCTGGGACCACCGGGGCGAGATCCGTTGGGCCGACGGGCGAAATCCCGTAGGTCAAGCGAAAGATATAGTCAGCTTTGTCTTTTGCCGCCTGATCTGCACGCGCGGCCTTGTCGGCTGCCGCGCAGTCGGCAATGCTCGTTTGGCAGCCTTGCTCCAGCATAGTGCGCAGATCGGTTTGAGCAGACAGCATCAGGGCATTGAAATCGTTGGTAGTGACGACAGCCCCCGCCCATCCTGAGATGTTTTGCTCAAGATAATCAGGATTATTATTCAGAATTTGCGCCAACGCGTAGGTGGTCATAATACGCGCACCGATGACGTCAAACGCGTAGTGGACACCTATCGTCATCCGGCTATTGCCGTATTCAGAACCCCGTAGAATAAATTCCTGGAAACGTTCCGGAACCATTTGTGCAAAAAGAAGAGTGCTGGCAAATCCGAAGGCCGAATGGCCACTGGGGAATGAAGCATTGCTTTTAACCGTCGGAAGAATCGACGTCATACCATCGGTTTGGACGCCGAAGAAATCGACCCCGCCAAACGTCTCGATTCTGTCCGGTGCAACCTGGACAGGACGCGAGTTACCGACTGAATTCCTGTTTTCCTCTAAAGGGTGGTAGGCAAGATCGTAGACGTTATAGACCCCGCCTTCTGGCAGACTGATCCCGGTGACCGGCGTCCCAGGCGTGCCATTGGGGCTTCCATTGGCTAAATAATTCTTGGAAAAACTCGAATCCTCTTGAATAAGGGCATTGACCTGTGAAAAGAGCTTGCCGAAATTTTCGGAGAAGGTGGTGGCAGTATAGGTTGCGACGTTGATGCTATTGCTTGCCGAGAATATCGCACTCATCCTCGCACCGAGCGCATCGGCAACCAATAGGCCGTTGGTCATTGAACCGACAAGAGCCGGAATTGTATTATCAGAAATCGCCTTCGCTCGTTGGGCATCAGGGGCATTATTGTTGGTTGCAATCGTCGCTTCAAGATTCCCGACCAGGGCATTGCGCCCTTCAACGCTATTATTGAGCTGACTGAAGCCATAAATAAGTTCTGTTGCCCTGGTGGTTCTCTCCTCTTGCGCATAGGCTGTTTGCAAAGAAAAAACCACGGCAATAGCGATTACTGAGACTACTGGTTTTCTTAACATTGTTAATCATCCTTAATCAAGTTCTGTATTATCAACGCACTTTCTACCTGTTTTTGATGACATTTTTATGAACCAACGCTGTTCTCCTTAACAGCTTTTATCTTATTGAATTGCCTTGCGAGAATAGTTGCACCATGAAATTATTCAATTGATATAACACGTGCCCACTATTTTTGGATTCCATACATGAATAGTCCTTAACGATCGTTAATGCCAGCTCGTTAGGGATAATTATTTTATGGGAACAGACCACTTCGCCAGAATAAACGGCTTGTGCAGCGCAATAGCGAAATAAATTTCTTTATCGGCGTCTAATTTTTTATTAATGGGAATTTTATTAAGAAAATGGAAGTATTGACGGGGCAGAAATGGCCGGGCTCTTTCCGCTGATTTCGCTATTACAACTGCTCAACCGGCCATCGGTAAGATTTACCCTGCGACACGTAAATAAGCGAACAACAGCGCGACCAGCAGCACGATAATTCCCGTAGCCAGCGCGAGTCTCTCTGCGAAAAGTCGGCGCATCATGATTCTCCTCAGGCAAAGTTATAACGCTCGGAATGGTATTTTTCCAAAGGAACACCCATCTCGCTGAGCGCCTTTTCAATCGCGTCCATCATCACATTGGGTCCACAGATGAAATATTCATGATCGGCAAAAGGCGGCGGCAGATGACGCCTGAATACGTCCGCAGTAATGAATCCGCGCTCCCCCTGCCAATCGGCGGGAGGATCGGCCAGCACGTGAACGACTTTCAGGTTGAGCCGTCTTTGTAGCGTTTCCAACTCCTCGCGGAAGGTAATCGATTCCCAATCCTTGCTGCCATACAGCAGAATAACCGGACGTGAATCACCACGATCGGCGAAGGTGCGCAGAATACTCATCATCGGCGTAATCCCTACGCCACCGGCGATCAGAACATGCATATCCGCCGGATTCCCCACGGTAAATGCGCCATAAGGCCCATCCAGATAGACCCGTTGCCCGACAGGCACGCTGGGGATCTGTTGGGTGAAATCGCCCAGATTGCGGATAGACATCTCAACGCGGCCATCATTGGCCTCGGCACTCGATGAGAGCGAAAAAGGATGTCCGGTAATCTTAAATGGGCTGCCCCATAATGTTAACCAGGCAAACTGTCCCGGAACGAAGCGAAAACCGGAATGGCCTTCTGGCTGCATCACCAACGTTGTGGTGTCCCCGCGCTCCTTGCGTACTTCAACAATGCGATAGGGGCGACGCAGAATAAACAGCGGTTTGACCACGCGGATGTAAACCAGCAGCGCCAGCCAAAACAGGATCAGACCAATCCACAACGCTCGTTTCAACGGGTCATCAAGATAGAATCCCCAGCCCACCATATGCAGGATCCCGGCGACTACGGCGACCACCGCCAAAATGATATGGCTCAGATGCCAGATTTCGTAGCGGATTTTCAACTCCACCCGCCAGATCGCCATGATCACCAACGCAATCAAGGAATACGTGGACAACGCCGCAAAACGTGCACGCCACGGTGCATCAATCGAATTGAGAAGTGCGAGCAGTTCAGGACGGACAACGAACAGGATAAGCGGATGGGCAATAACCAGCCCAACCGCAATAAGGGAAATGCGTCGGTGAAAATGATAAATGACATCCTCGCCCCAGGGTTCTGTAACATAACGAAAACGGGCAGTAAGACCAAACTGTAACCCCATCATCGCCAGTCCTGCATACCCCAGGGCAACTGAAAATTCCGTCCAAAAGTCCCGTGCAGGCGGCAATGAACCGGACAGAAGTGCCAGCAGAGGTGCCAAAATAAAAAACAGATAAACGACTAACCAAATTATGCTTCGCAGGGAAAAGGAAAGCATTGTTTACCTCGCACCAGCATCTTCTGTTTCATTGATGCCCAAGAGAATCCGTGGTGAAATTAACTGTAAAACTCCACGGTTCCATCGGCTAAATTATACATCGCACCAACAATCTTGATTTTCCCCTCTTTCTCCAGTTTTTCGAGTATCTCACTGTTTTCACGGATCTCTTCAATGGTCAACTTGACGTTGGTCGCCGCAACCGCATCAACGAATTCGCTGTTGCTGCCCTTGCGCTCACCCGAGTATTCCGTGGCCTTGACCGCTGGCTGGATTTTATCCAGCAACCCAGTCAAATTCCCTAATTCGACTTTATCAATCGCACCCGCTACCGCACCACACGCCGTGTGGCCCAGTACCAGAATCACTTTTGCCCCTGCGGCCGCGCAGGCAAACTCCATACTGCCGAGAATATCATCATTGGAAATATTCCCCGCGATGCGAGCATTAAAGGTTTCACCAATCCCCGTATCAAACAGAATTTCTGCGGGAGCCCGTGAATCTATGCAACTGAGCAGTACTGCGGCTGGAAACTGACCCAACGCGCTGGCTCTCTTCTGCGCCAGATAATCATGTTGCGTCAATTTTCCACTGCGGAAACGGCCATTACCCTCTTTCAGGCTGGCAATAATGTCGTCAGGGCTGAGCTTGTCGCGCTCTTCCTTGGTCATTGATGCCGCATAGGAAACTCCCGGCACCGCCATACCTACACCGCCAATAACACCGGCGACGGTAAGACCCAGTACGGTTTTCAGTACAGCGCGACGGTTACTGCCAGAGAATTTGTCAGAACTAAATTTAACGAAGTTTTTCATAGCATTAGCCTTAAAACACAAAGATATTGTTTGGTAGGGTTTTACTCGAATTTCAAATTCAACAATTTAAATATAAACCAAATTCTTATTTCCACCGGAGTGGAGGGGCGGTTAACGACTAAACAGCGGATTAAATCGAAATGGGGAGAGTTGGCAAGATATTCGAATAGATATAAATCGGCTTTGGTCAGAATACTCCGGGGTGATTTCCGATTATTTAACGCTGAACACGTTAGATCTGTTCGTTTTTTGAATGTCAGGGACAAAAGCATTCGCGTCTGGGATAAACAGCTCAAAGCTATGTTGTAGCCTGCTGATCTTTGGGCAGCTTTCCTTGTCTCAATCGCAACGTGATTTTTTGTGATTCGCATCACAAAAATTATTGAAATGCCGTTTTGATCGGCGTAGAGTACAAAGCGTGACGAAGATCACATAAACTATCACTCAGAGAATGCCAGGAGCAGACAATGAAAATTGCACATAAAATCAGTAAATTGTTTGGAAAACTGGGAAATGCATACGGTGATTTCTGCCAGCGTATCGGCACAGACGTCTCGCCGTTCTAAGATATCCCCCTTTTCAAGAGGCCGCCCCTACGAGGCGGCTTTTTCATTTATTGCTTGCCGAAAACACATCCTGCCCTCCGCCGCACGTCTTGCATCGGGAAATTCCTCGACTGCTCTTGCGTTATCTTCGCGACAAAGCCCTTAAACATTTATAAAACATGGGGCTATACTGTGCATCTATTCAGAAATGATATCAGTAAGACTTTACTATAAAATACTCGGCTGTTGACTGATCCTTTTTAAAATTGACTCATGAAGATGAGGGAATCTATGCGCACTTCCTGGCTGATGCTGTTAGGCCTGTTACCTATTTCTACGCTAACCCACGCAGAGGACGCAAAAGTTACAAAAATCAACGATGCGCCTGCCGTACGCGGCAGTATCATCGCCGCAATGCTGCAAGAGCACGACAACCCTTTCCTGCTTTATCCGTATGAGACCAACTACATCCTCTACACGTATACCAGCCATATCAATAAAGACGCGATCAGCTCCTACGATTGGGCAAGTGAAGCCCGCAAGGACGAAGTGAAGTTCCAGATCAGTCTCGGCTTTCCTATTTGGCGCGGTATTGCGGGTGACAACTCTTTGCTTGGCGCGTCTTATACCCAACGTTCGTGGTGGCAATTATCCAATAGCGATGAGTCATCACCTTTTCGCGAAACCACTTATGAACCGCAGATTTTCCTCGGTTGGGCGACTGATTACCAATTTGCTGGTTGGTCACTGCGCGAAATTGAGGTAGGTTTCAACCACCAGTCCAACGGCAAAGCCGACCCCACATCACGCAGTTGGGATCGCGCCTATGCCCGCGTTATGGCGCAGCGGGGCAATTGGGAAGTCGATATCAAACCCTGGTACCGTTTCTCGGAAAGTGAGGGAAAAGACGACAATCCGGACATCACCAAATACATGGGTCATTACCGGGTGAAAGTCGGTTATGCCCTGGGTGAAAGCGTATTCAGTGTTGAAGGCCGTTATAACTGGAACACGGGCTATGGCGGTGCGGAAATGGGTTGGAGCTATCCAATCACGCCACATATCCGCTTCTACTCGCAGCTTTTCAGCGGCTATGGTGAATCAATGATTGACTATAACTTCAGGCAAACCCGGTTCGGTATCGGTATTATGCTCAACGATATTATGTAGTTAAGTGATGTTGTGTAGTTAAGCGATATTGTGTAGTTAAGTGATATTGCGCAGTAAAAAGCCAGAACCCCGGGGAAGGATTCTGGCTTTTCAATTAACCCACGCCGTGAGGGTTATTTCACTGGCGCTTCGGTCTTATCGACTGCCCCTTCGGCTTTATTTGCTGCGCCTGCCGCGCTTTTCTCTGATGCCTTCTGTTCTAACGCACGGCTTTCTGGCGTATCTATCTTGGCATCAATACGTTTGAGCATATACGGGAAGAACGGGTTGGACGAAATACGCATCAGCGAATCCAGTCCTACAACCAGTACCGCCCGCTCCCCGCGCGCCGCGAAAGTCCCCAGGCTAATGCCGTATTGGTTACGCGGATTAGGATAACGACCATACAACGAATCGCTCATCGGGAAAGGCAAGGCGACGTGAGACAGCGAGAAGATGTCCGGCAGATAGGTGATACCGAGTAACTCCGTGGTCTCCTGAGTCTGGCCCGCATCCGTAGTCCGCGCCAGGGTATCGGTAGTCTCTGACGACACATTGGTCACGATGGTGCTCTTATAGCGGCGTGGTGCCGGTGGCAACAAACGGGACAACGCGGTATACGACGACGTTCTGAGCAGTGGCCCGAAACTTACCGCCTGATTCAGGTCAAACAGCACGACTTCACTGCCGTTGGCGGGCAGATGATTATAGAGCGCCGTCACCACCGCGCGCGTACTGACCGTGGAATCAAGCACTGACTGGAAAGTCAGTACCGGTGGCAACTCATCCATCTTGTTATTACGCGCGTCACGGGCAATCTGGCTTTGCAGCGCCTGGGTCAATTGATATGACTGGCGTGCGGCATTCACCGGGAAAGAGTTGTATTTGAAAGGATTGAACTCAGGCACGATCCCCAGCCAAGCCGCCTTGGCAAAGGCAGGGAAAATTGCTGGCCAACCCGCGATGCCCGCAAATCGCGCAAAGCTGGTCACGCCGATCATGGGGGAGATAAGGATCACCCGTTGCGGTTTCGCCAGCCTACTGTCATCCAGCGCATCCAGCGTATATTTCATCGCCAACGCACCGCCATTGGAAAAACCAACGATATGCAAAGGCAGTGACGGGCCGCTGAGCCGTTTGGCTTCACGAACGGCCAACCGCGTGGCGGCCATCCAATCCTGCCAATCTACATCCGTGAGCGCTCCCGGCACCGTACCATGCGCCGGTAAACGGATCCCCACCGCCACATAACCCCGCTCGCGGTAGTTATCCGCGATGTGACGCAGGCTATAAGGGGTGTCAGTCAGGCCGTGCAGTAACACCACGGCACCTTTTGGCGTACCCTCAGGCATCAGTATGTAAGAATGGTTCCAGTTGGTCGTGAAAGTATCAGGATAGATGGGACTGCCAGCAAAATAGCGATTAAGCGGCGTCTGAACGCTGACATCCAGTTTATCGGTGACATTCTGCCGAACTTCTTTGAATATGCCGTCCTCGGCTTTCAGATAGTCAGCCCAGGTAGCGTTGTCGATGTCTTTTGCCCGCATTTCATGGGGCACGAACGTGTGCCACAACTGAAGTTGTGGCCCGCGCTGCGTATCATAAATACGTACCGCGAGTGCGCCGATGGCAAACACGAGGAACAATATAACAATCCGTTTAATCCATTTAATAAGCATATGCCGTTAACTCCGTTTTTTATTTTAATTCCAGAGGTCGGAAGCTCATTACTGTCCTTGTAAAATAGCCCACTTCTGCATTCAGAAATTTACTGCTGCGGATTTATCCTAAGCCTTATCTTATGCGAGAAGGCCAAACCAAACTTAAACGTAAGGGTAATGCATTGAAGGTGGAGATATTCAATGCATTACGCCGTGTTATCGTGGAGAAACCGTCACTGTACGGCCACTGGTTGCAATGGCAACGCGTTGACCAACGCTGAATTGGGTATTTCCTTGCGCCTGTACAACAATGATCGTTGCACCGCTGTCCTGGCGTATTTCCAGTTCAACGCCACGGCTGCGGTTCATCGCGCTCTGAACGCCTTGCCCTGCCATGCCACCAGCTACGACGCCCCCCGCCGTTGCCAGATTTTGACCGCGTCCCCCGCCAATGGTGTTCCCGAGGAACCCACCGACTACGGCACCACCAATGGCACCCGCGACATTATTTTCATCCCCGCCCTGAATGGTAACTGCGCGAACTGAAACCAGCGTTCCGTAAGTAACTGTTTGAACTTGTCGGGCCTGAGAGGCCGTGAAAGTATCGCCTGAAGAAGTTCGATTGTTAGCGCACCCGCTCAAAACAGCAGCTGCAATCGCAATGACAATGAATGTTTTAGTCATAATTGATCCCGATAGTTTTTGATCCAAAGGGTGAAAGTGAAAACTCTCATAAGCAAGTATGGCAGGAAGTCCATATTATTCAGGGGTAGAAGAGAAATATTTTATGGTCTGGAATATTGTTCTTTATTCGTGATTTCAACGGGTAATGATAGGGGATTTACGCCCAAAACTTGTTTTATCTATATTGATGCCATAACGGGCATTCATGGGAGCCAATAAGTACAGGAGACTGGCTCGCTATTCCCCTGATCTTTCCAGGTTCTTCTATACTCATTCCAGTCAGCGCGCCACGTTCTTGATAGCATCGCTTTGATCTGGCTTCAAGATCTGTAAAGAATTATCTGAACCGTCGACATATGCAAATGTTACTGTCACCATCCAATCAACTGAAAAGATAATAATAATCTGATGGCTTGACAATTTATTAAGTGATAACGATACTCATTTTCATTTAAGATTGAGTTTATAAGGAACGTGGTTATGTCTCAAATTTCTCTGCCCCGGCTATTCTCCCCCTCTGCGAAATCAACACGCTGGCTCCTTTCCAGTACACCGATCGCACGGATATTACTGAGCGGCCTGGTTCTGAGTAGCCTGATTTTCAGCAACATGGTTCTGAGCAGCAGTGCGCAGGCCAAAGAAAAGCTCAAGGTCGTCACCACCTTCACCATTATTCAGGATATCGCGCAAAACGTGGCGGGTGACGCGGCGATTGTTGAATCAATCACCAAGCCCGGCGCAGAAATTCATGACTATCAGCCCACTCCGCGTGACATTGTCAAAGCGCAATCTGCCGATCTGATTCTGTGGAATGGCATGAACCTTGAGCGCTGGTTCCAACGTTTTTTTGAGAATCTCGATGACGTGCCTGCGGTCGTGGTCACTGACGGCATCACTCCCTTACCCATCCGTGAAGGCCCGTACAACGGCAATCCCAATCCCCACGCGTGGATGTCCTCTTCCAACGCGCTGATTTATATTGAAAACATCCGCCAGGGTTTGGTGAAACACGATCCGGATAATGCGGAAACCTATAATCGTAACGCCAGGGATTATGCAGAAAAGATCAAAGCGCTGGATGCCCCGCTGCGTGCCCGGCTGGCGCTCATCCCCGAATCACAACGTTGGTTGGTAACCAGCGAAGGTGCCTTCAGCTATTTAACGAAAGACTATAATCTGAAAGAAGTTTATTTGTGGCCAATCAATGCCGATGAGCAAGGCTCGCCACAGCAGGTTCGCCGGGTGATCGACACGGTACGCGCGGAAAAAATTCCAGTGGTCTTCAGCGAAAGCACCATTTCAGACAAATCATCCAAACAGGTCGCCAAGGAAACCGGGGCAAAATATGGCGGAGTGTTGTACGTCGACTCCCTCTCAAGCGAAAGTGGCCCGGTGCCCACCTATATTGATCTGTTAAATGTCACTGTCGACACCATCGCCAAAGGATTCGGTCAATAATGAGTCAACCTGAGTTTACCCGTCCGCACCTGATCGTTGATGACGTTTCTGTCACCTATCGCAACGGGCATCGCGCAATGAGCAACGCCAGTTTCGAACTGCACGGCGGGTCGATTTGTGCACTGGTTGGGGCGAATGGCAGCGGAAAATCGACGCTGTTCAAAAGTATTATGGGATTGGTCAAACCTACCAGCGGATCGGTGACGCTCAACGGGTCGTCGGTAAGCCAGGCGCTGAAACAGAATCTGATCGCTTACGTGCCGCAGACCGAAGACGTCGACTGGAACTTTCCCGTGCTGGTTGAAGATGTGGTGATGATGGGCTGCTATGGCAAGATGAATTTCCTGCGCATCCCGTCCCGCGAGCACAAAGAGCAGGTGAGCAAGGCGCTGGATCGCGTGAGTCTGACACCCCTGCGCTCCCGCCAAATCGGTGAACTCTCCGGCGGGCAGAAGAAGCGTGTTTTTCTCGCACGGGCGCTGGCGCAGCAGGGCCGGGTTCTGTTGCTGGACGAACCCTTTACCGGTGTCGATTTAAAAACAGAGAACGCTATCATCGATCTGTTGCGGGCATTGCGTGACGAGGGGCATCTGATTTTGGTCTCTACCCACAATCTCGGTAGCGTACCGGAATTTTGCGACCGGGTGATTCTCATCAATCGCACGGTGTTGGCCGCTGGGCCCATTGCGGAAACCTTCACTCAGGAAAACCTCGAACACGCTTTTGGTGGCGTGTTGCGACACATCGATCTGTCCGGCGCGGCGCTGCATGACGATAACGATCCGCGTGCCGTGACGGTGATTACCGATGATGAACGTCCGGCGGTCTTCTACGGTCACGGCAAAAAAGAGCCGCCCAAGCAGAGTCAGTCGAAGGAGAAATCATCCTGATGCTCGAAATCCTGCTGCAACCCTTTAACTACAACTACATGGTCAAGGCCATTTGGGTCAGCGCACTGGTCGGGGCGGTCTGCGCCTTTCTGTCTGCCTATCTGATCCTGAAAGGCTGGTCGCTGATGGGCGATGCACTCTCCCACTCGGTGGTTCCCGGCGTGGCTGGCGCCTATGCGCTGGGGTTGCCTTACGCCGCTGGCGCTTTTTTTACCGGGATGCTGGCCGCACTGGCGATGGCGTTGATCCGCCACCTGACGCGCCTGCGGGAGGATGCGATTATCGGCTTTATCTTTTCCACCTTTTTCGCCGCCGGTCTGCTGATCGTTTCATTGAACCCGACCGCTGTGAATGTTCAGTCGATTATCTTCGGCAATATTCTGGGAATCGCTGATGAAGATGTCATTCAGGTGGTGGTTATTGTCGGGATCTCATTCGCTATTCTCTGCCTGACCTGGAAAGATCTGCTGGTGGTATTTTTCGACGAGAACCATGCCATGTCGATTGGCCTGTCGCCCCTTAAACTGAAAATCCTGTTCTTCACCCTGCTCAGTGCCTGTACGGTTGCCGCCTTGCAAACCGTTGGCGCAATTCTGGTGATCGCGATGGTCATTACCCCGGGCGCCACCGCCTATCTACTGACGGATCGTTTTGGCCGGATGCTGATTCTTTCCTGCATTATCGGCGGTGTTACCAGCATGGTTGGAGCTTATATCAGCTTTTTTCTCAACGGTGCCACCGGCGGTATTATCGTCACGCTACAGACGCTGGTTTTCCTGCTGGCATTTGTGTTTGCGCCAAAGCATGGGATGTTGGCGGCACGTTTACGCCGTCAGCAACCACAGCCTGCCGGGGAGGATCTATGAGCGACTGGTGGAATCTGTTGGTCGAGCCTTTTGCCTATCCGTTTATGCAGCGCGCCATTCTGGCCGCGGTAGTCAGCGGCGCGGTCTGCGCCGTGCTCTCGTGTTTTTTGGTGCTGAAAGGCTGGTCGCTGATGGGTGACGCCATTTCCCACGCGGTATTACCCGGTATCGTCGTCTCCTTCTGGGCAGGTATTCCGTTGGTGATTGGTGCCTTTGCCTCCGGGATTTTCTGTGCGCTGGCGACCGGATATCTCAAAGAAAACAGCCGCGTCAAAGAAGACACGGTTATGGGGATCGTCTTTTCCGGCATGTTTGCGCTGGGTTTGGTGATGTTTTCCCGTATGGATACCGATCAGCATCTCAGCCATATTCTGTTTGGTAACGTGCTGGGCATCACCCGTAGCGAATTGATGCAAACGCTGATCATTGCGACGGTCACATTGCTGATTGTGGTGCTCAAGCGCCGCGATCTGATGCTGTATTGCTTCGATCCGAACCACGCCAAAGTGATTGGTTTGCCCGTCAAGCGACTGCATTACGGCCTGCTCTGCCTGTTGGCCTTGACCATTGTCGCCTCGCTACAGGCGGTGGGGGTCATTCTGGTTATCGCCATGCTGATCGCGCCCGGTATTATCGGTTTTATGCTGACCCGCCGTTTCGATCGTATGTTGCTGATTGCGACCACCGTTTCCGTTGCTTCCTGCGTGTTGGGCACGGTAATCAGTTTCCAAATAGACGGGGCTACCGGTCCCTGTATCGTGCTGATCCAGGCGATGTTCTTCCTGATTGCCCTGTTGATCGAAAAACTCAAATCCCCTGCAGCGCAACCGCTCTCAGACGCCTGATACCAACGGTCAAGCCTCCCCTCTCGGAGTATTGACCGCACTCCAATTATGTTAACAGCGTGGCATTTTCGGATTTCCCTGTTGCCTAAAACGCCCATTCATGACCATGATGCAAATTATTTCATATCTCGTTACAGGCTTATGATTAACGTTGCACTGATAGACGATCACGTAGTTGTCCGCTCCGGTTTTGCTCAACTCCTCACGCTTGAACAGGATATCCAAATTGTTGGGCAGTACGCTTCGGCGGCCAGCGCATGGTCCTCGTTGCTAAAGCTGAACATTGATGTCGCAGTCATGGATATCGCCATGCCGGATGAGAGCGGGCTTAGCCTTCTGGCGCGCCTGCGCCAACAACGTCCTGACTTCAGAGCCATTATCCTCAGTATTTATGACACCACCGCCTTTGTGCAAAGCGCACTCGATGCCGGGGCCAGCGGTTACCTGACCAAACGTTGCGGGCCGGAAGAGTTGGTACAGGCCGTGCGCACCGTGTATGCCGGTGGCCGTTATCTGTGTTCCGATGCCTTGCTGGCCCTGCGCCAGAGTCAGCAAATCCCCAAAGTATTGCAGTCATTGACGCCACGCGAGAAAGAGATATTTGACCTGCTGGTTGGCGGGATGAGCGTGAAAGCGATCGCGGAACAACTGGCGCTAAGCCATAAAACGGTCCACGTACACCGCGCCAATATCCTCGGTAAATTACAGTGCGAAACTACCGTCGAACTGGTTCATTTTGCGTTGCATAACCATTTGCTGGCGGGAAGTTGAGACATGCGGCAATTACGTCGTAGCGGGCTGGTTATTTTTCTCGTCATGTTTTACAGCCTGTGCTGGCTGGCGCTGTGGACCATCAGTTTTTACCTGACGCATAATGGACAGCAGGCCATTCTGCTGCTGCCGCAGGGATTGCGTCTGGCCCTGATGATCCTCTTTGCCCGCCGCTACTTACCGGCCATGCTGATTGCAGAATCCGGGATCATTGTCTGGCTGCATATGGAACAGTTGCAGACCCAGTGGCTCATCCTGTTGTCGCCCTGGCTGAGTCTGATCCCTGCCCTGCTCGCACAAGAATATTGGCACCACTGCATCCACTATTGGCAGCGCCTGTTGTTACTGGTCACGGCTGTTGCAACCAACAGCCTGTTGCAGATGCTGATCCCGGGTTATTGGCTGAACGCGACGCTGGCGCAGACTTTCCTGGCCAGTTTTACCGGCGGCGTACTGCTGACACCGTTTATTTATCTGATCTACGAATATCTCAAGCAACAAAACCTGCAAGGTCTGCTGGCACAAGAAGCCGCCGATCCGCCTTTGCGCGCTTCCTTGTTGATCTGGTGCTCGCTGTTTTTCGCCATTGCGGTTTGCGTGCAGATCACGCTGTCACCTGAAGTCGAACGGCTGTTACTGATTGTCGTGTTCCTGCCGAATGTGATGATGGCCTACGCTTTTGGTTGGCAAGGCGGAGTGCTGGCGGCAATCCTCGGCAGTCTGACCATTGCCGCCACCCGTCAAATGGGCGGCGCGTTTCATGACCTGCTCGAACTTGAACTGTTCCTCTCCACCCAGGCATTGCTCGGGATAGGGCTGGGCATCGCCATCAGCCGCCAGCAACAATTGGCTTCGCACCTGCATCGCTATCGCCAGCAACTTGAGCTGGAATTGCACACCCGCCGCAAATTGATGGAGCGACTGGTGCATACCGAAGAAGCGGTACGCAAAGATATCGCTCGTGAGTTGCACGACGAAATTGGGCAGAACATTACGGCCATTCAGATTCAGGCGATGCTGGTCAATCGCAGTCCGCCGGGTGAGGCTGCGCAGTTGGCCGCCCGTCAGATTGGTGAGCTTTCACAACGTATCCACCAAACCACGCGCCAACTCCTGCGACAACTTCGCCCGCCGGTTCTGGACGAAATGAGCCTTGAAAAATCATTGCGCCATCTCGCCGATGAATTTTCCTTTCACCAGCAGGGAATCGATTTTCGTCTCGATTACGAATTCGAGGCCGATCCTGCCGATGAGACGCTGGTTTTCACCCTCTACCGGATTGTTCAGGAACTGCTGAATAACATCAATAAACACGCCGGGGCGCGACACATTGTGGTGCGTCTTTTCCAGCAGCAACATATGCTGGTGCTGGACGTTCGCGACGATGGTATCGGCATGCCTGAACACGCCAAAGAAGGGTTTGGGATGCGGGGTATTGAGGAGCGGGTACGGGCTTTGGGTGGAGAATGGGTGTTACAACGACGTAAAGGAACTCGCGTAATTGTTAAGTTACCCACAGATTTTGATCAAAGTACCCCCTGAGTAGGAAAAATTCCTAGTCAGCTAAAACCTTGTCTCATCCGTAAGCCCTTTTCCCTCCTTACACTCGGAGCACATTCTCGGAGAACGCTATGACAGCGACGCCGTTGTCCCCGGAAGATATCAGCCAACGCTACCGTTACTGGCGTGTTCGCCTGATGTTTTCGATGGTTATTGGCTATGCCGCGTTTTATCTGACGCGCAAGAGCATCAATTTTGTGATGCCCGTGATGCAGATAGAATTGGGATTGAGCAAAGGCGATATCGGCCTGCTCGGCACGCTGTTTTATCTGGCCTACGGCATATCGAAATTTGTTTCGGGCATCGTCAGTGACCGTACCGGTGCCCGCTGGTTTATGGGTGTTGGGTTGTTGATGACCGGCGTACTGAACATCCTGTTCGCCTTCAGTCATTCCCTCACCGCCCTGTTGGTGGTCTGGACATTGAACGGTTTTTTCCAGGGTTGGGGCTGGCCCCCCTGCGCACGAATACTGACCCATTGGTATTCACGCAATGAGCGTGGTTTCTGGTGGGGATGCTGGAACACATCGATCAACATTGGCGGAGCCGCAGTGCCACTGCTGTCGGGACTACTGGCAGCGACCTGGGGTTGGCAGGCCGCACTGCTGGTACCTGGTGCCATCGGGATCGTACTGGGTATCTGGCTGTGCTGGCAATTATGCGGTACTCCGCAACAGCAAGGATTGCCCAGCGTCGGCAAGTGGCGTCGCGATCCGCTGGAGTTGCGGCATGAGCAGCAAAGTCCGCCGATGGGCATGTTGCAAATCCTGCGGCAGACGATTTTGCAGAACCGGACGATCTGGTTGTTGGGCGTGTCATACGTGCTGGTCTATCTGATTCGCATCGCGCTGAATGACTGGGGCAATATCTGGCTGGCGGAGAGCCACGGCGTGAATCTGCTCAGTGCCAATGCCACGTTGTCGCTGTTCGAGTTGGGCGGCTTGCTCGGCGCACTGTTTGCCGGATGGGGTTCGGATATGCTGTTTCGTGGCCAGCGCGCACCGATGATCCTGCTGTTTTCGTTGGGGCTGTTTCTTTCGGTCACCGCGTTATGGTTGGCACCGGTTCACCACTACGCCCTGTTGGCACTGTGTTTTTTCAGTATCGGATTTTTTGTCTTCGGCCCACAGATGTTGATTGGGTTGGCCGCAACGGAGTACGCGCACAAAGACGCCGCGGGTACGGTAACCGGATTTCTCGGGTTGTTCGCCTACCTCGGGGCGGCGCTGGCGGGATGGCCGCTGGCGCAGTTGATGCAGCAATACGGTTGGCCCGGATTTTTTGCCGCGCTGACCCTGGCTTCAGCCTTCATCGGGCTGTTGCTGATGCCACTACTGATGGCGGGGATCAGTAAACGTGATCTGCATTCGGTCTCATCGTAGCGGCGATTTTACGCAAGTACACAGACGTTTGACCCTCTGATGATAATAAAAGGAAAGACAATGAAACTGACCTTAATCAACACCGTTATTGCTGCTGGACTGGCGGTTGCCACGTTCTCCGGGGCAGCGCATGCCGAAGGCCGTTTGGTAATCTATTGCAGCGCCACCAATGCCTTCTGTGAAGAAGAGGCGAATGCCTTTGGTAAAAAGTACGATGTAAAAACCTCCTTCATCCGCAATGGTTCCGGCAGTACGCTGGCAAAAGTCGAAGCAGAAAAGAAAAACCCGCAGGCTGATGTCTGGTACGGTGGCACGCTCGATCCGCAATCCCAAGCGGGTGAAATGGATCTGTTGCAGCCCTATCAATCCGCTAACCTCGATCAAATCATGCCGCAGTTCCGTGATCCAGCGAAACGCAAAGGGAATTACTCCTCTGCGGTCTACGTCGGCATTCTCGGTTTTGGCGTGAATACCGATCGTCTGAAAGAGAAAAATCTGCCCGTGCCGAAATGCTGGAAAGATCTGATTGATCCGATCTATAAAGGCGAAATCCAGATTGCCGATCCACAAAGTTCTGGTACTGCCTATACCGCTCTCGCCACATTTGCCCAGTTATGGGGCCAGGATCAGGCGTTCGATTACCTGAAAAAACTGAATAACAACGTCTCCCAGTACACTAAATCGGGTATTGCCCCGGCACGTAACGCCGCCCGTGGCGAAACGGCTATCGGTATCGGTTTCCTGCACGACTATTCCCTTGAAAAAGAGAAAGGTGCGCCACTGACACTGATCTCTCCATGTGAAGGCTCGGGCTATGAAGTCGGCGGCATCAGTATCCTGCAAGGCGCGCGCAATCTGGATAACGCCAAACTGTTCGTTGATTGGGCGCTGTCAAAAGAAGCACAGGAACTGGCGTGGAAGAAAGGTCAGTCCTACCAGATTCTGACCAACACCACCGCCGAAACGTCGCCAAACTCGCTGAAACTGGATGACCTGAAACTCATTAATTACGACATGGATAAGTACGGCGCGTCAGATATGCGCAAAGAGTTGATCTCAAAATGGGTTAACGAAGTGAAGATGGGTAAATAGCCCACAGCATCCGGGCCAGGCAACTGCGCCCGGATTGCCTTAAACCCTGAATCTGATTTTTTACATACACTGAGGGAATCCCATGTCTCATTCATTAGCTCTGCGTTCCGCGCAGAGCCGGGATACTGTATTCATTTGGCTGGGTATTTTGTTGGTAGCCTATGCGCTGCTGCCCGCCTGGAGCCTGGATTACGGCATTCAGGAATCGTCCGGCGAAGAGATTTTCGCCGCTTACGGTTGGTCCGGTCTCAACGTCAGCCTGTTATGGCTGCTGCTGCCGATGGCTTTGCTTTTCAGGCCACTGATCCCCGCTGGTCGGGAGCACCGCAATCGCCATGTGTTTGATGCCGGGTACGCCCTCTTCTGCGCACTGTTCATGTTGGTGAGCGCCACGCTGATTGGCCGCGGCCTGGGTTATGCCAGTATCGGGATGTTTATCGCACTGGGCGCGATCATCACTCTCGCCCTGTCCCGGCTGGAATGGCTCGGCGGCGATCGCTTTGTTCTCGGATCGCTGGTGTGCATCGTTGCGCTGATCGGCGTATTTATCCTCTACCCAAGCATCGCCATTTTTATTCCGATGTTCACCAATGATGTGGGCGAGTTCGCACCGTTGCAATTTATGGTGGTTCTCGGTCAGTCGCATATTCTGCAGGTGATTTGGAACTCCTTCATGCTGTCGATTGCCGTGGGCATCGGCTGTACTTTCTTTGGCCTGGTTCTGGCGATCTATACCACCCGCATCGCCAAGCGCTCCGCGATTATTGGCCGCGTGTTCTCGATTCTGCCGATTGTTACCCCGCCATTCATCGTTGGTCTGGGTGTCACACTGATGATGGGACGCTCCGGGTATGTCACCGAGCTGATGGTGACGTGGTTTGGCCTGACCAACACCAACTGGCTGTATGGTTTCACCGGTATCTGGCTGGCGCAGGTGCTGGCGTTTACCCCGATGGCCTTCATGATCCTCGATGGCGCGATCAAAACCATTCACCCGTCGCTGGAAGAGGCATCGTATACGCTGCGCGCCAACCGCTACCAGACTTTCCGCCGGGTATTCCTGCCGCTGCTGAAACCGGCATTGGCCAACGCATTTTTGATTGTGATTGTGCAATCCCTGGCCGACTTCAGTAACCCGCTGGTGTTGGGCGGCAACTTCGACGTTCTGGCGACCCAGATCTACTTCTACATTACGGGCGCACAGCTTGACTATCAGGCGGCCAGCACCCTCGGTGTAATTCTGTTGGTATTCTCACTGCTGGTATTCTGCATCCAGTACATGTGGATCGGTAAACGTTCATACGTCACGATCTCCGGTAAATCCACGCGCGGTGATGTACAACCACTGCCGGTCTCAATGGTATGGATCGTTACCGCGATTCTGGCGATATGGGTCACATTCAATGGCCTGCTCTACGGCAGCATTTTCTACGGCAGCTTTACCGTCAACTGGGGCGTGGACTACACGCTGACGCTGGATAACTTCACCAACCTGTTTGGTCGCGGATTCAGTGACGGTGCCTGGCCATCGCTGATCGATACGCTGCTGTTCGCCGGTATTGCCGCGCCGATCACTGCGCTGTTCGGCTTGTTGATTGCCTATATCGTAGTTCGCCAACAGTTCCGCGGTAAAAAAACCATCGAGTTCACCACCATGCTGTGCTTTGCCGTTCCAGGCACCGTGGCGGGGATCTCGTATATTCTGGCGTTCAACAGTGCGCCGGTTTATCTGACCGGTACCGCCGCGATCGTCATCATCTCCATGGTAATGCGTAATGTGCCCGTCGGTATCCGCGCCGGTATTGCCGGTCTGGGGCAACTGGATAAATCACTGGATGAAGCCTCGCTCAGCCTGCGCGCCGGGTCGATGCGCACGGTGATGTATATCCTTCTACCGCTGCTGCGTCCGGCAATTCTCTCCGCCCTGATTTACAGCTTTGTGCGCGCTATCACCACCGTCAGCGCCATTGTCTTCCTGGTTACGCCGGATACCCGTGTCGCCACGGCGTACATCCTCAACCGGGTCGAGGATGGGGAATACGGTGTGGCCATTGCCTACGGCTCAATTCTGATTGTGGTCATGCTGGCCATTATCTTCCTGTTTGACTACCTGGTTGGTGAAGCGCGTGTTGCCCGCTCAAAAGCCAAAACCAACCAATAATCATGGAGTGACGACGGTGAATAATCCTGTTCAAGAAAAAAACTTTGTAGAACTGAAACACGTCGCCAAACGTTTTGGTGATAACAGCGTACTGGAAGATTTGAGTCTGGCGATCCCCAAAGGTCATATGGTGACCCTTCTCGGGCCGTCCGGCTGCGGTAAAACCACCGTACTGCGACTGGTGGCCGGATTGGAAAAACCCAGCGACGGACGCATTTTTATCGACGGCGAAGACGTTACCGATCGCTCCATCCAGCAGCGTGATATCTGTATGGTGTTCCAGTCCTACGCGCTGTTCCCGCACATGTCATTGGGCGAAAACATTGGTTACGGATTGAGAATGCTTGGCCGACCCAAAAGCGAGATCCGCGATCGGGTACGTGAAGCACTGGCGCTGGTCGATCTGGAAGGATTTGAAGAACGCTACGTCGACCAGATCTCCGGTGGGCAACAGCAGCGCGTGGCCTTGGCGCGCGCGCTGATCCTCAAACCGAAGGTTCTGCTGTTTGACGAACCGTTGAGTAACCTGGATGCCAACCTGCGCCGCAGCATGCGTGAAAAAATCCGCGAATTGCAGCAGCAGTTCAACATTACGTCGCTTTATGTGACTCACGACCAGAGCGAAGCCTTTGCCGTGTCAGACACAGTGCTGGTCATGAATAAAGGCAAAATCATGCAGATGGGCGCGCCGCAGAATGTTTACCGCCAGCCGGTTTCGCGCTTTATGGCCAGCTTTATGGGTGACGCCAACGTATTCCCGGCAAAACTGCACGTCGACAGCGTCGAGATTTTCGGTTACCGCCTACCAAAACCCGATGGCTTCGCAGCGGGTTTGCAGGAGTGCACGGTGGGCGTGAGGCCAGAAGCGATCACACTAGGCTTGCAAGGCGAAGAGAGCCAGCGCTGCACAATCAGTCACGTCGCATATATGGGACCGCAATATGAAGTGACCGTCAACTGGCACGGACAATCACTGCTATTGCAAGTCAATGCCACCCAACTTCAGCCTACTGAGGGCGATCATTTTTATCTGCAAATTCACCCCTACGGGATGTTTGTGCTGGTGGATGAGAACGGCGACAAGATGTGATTGAGGTGAAAGTCAGGGCGGGATCACCGCCCTTTGACTTATATAAACGCCACCTTAAGAAATAGCGCATAAAATCGTCATAAAACAGCACGTTGACTAATGTTGCAGCAAACGAACGCCTTCAGGCATTGTCGGCTTTGACAAGCACGCCGCAGATAGCTATTATTCGCCCCGTTCACACGATTCCTCTGTAGTTCAGTCGGTAGAACGGCGGACTGTTAATCCGTATGTCACTGGTTCGAGTCCAGTCAGAGGAGCCAAATTCTTGTTTTCATGCATCCCTGCGAATCCTTATTTAATTCTGATTCAATGAGTTGGCATGAAAATCCTTCCCGATGTGTATTCATTTATCCGCATGCATCGGAAGAAATTGGTGGTCAGATCTGGGGTCTGTTCAGTTCGATGATGGAGTGACCCCCAAATGTCTCTTAATGATTCAAAAATCCGCAACTTAAAACCTTCATCTAAACCCGTAAAACTATCCGATTCACACGGTCTGTATCTGCTGATTAATCCCGGCGGTTCACGCATCTGTTATCTCAAATATCGCTTTAACAGAAAGGAATCCAGAGTCAGTCTGGGCGAATATCCGCTGGTTTCTCTCGCGGAGGCTCGGCAGCAGCGTGATATCTTGCGCAAACAACTGGTGCAGAATATCAATCCCGTGCAACAACGTATTGCTGAAAAACCGCAGCTTCACCGGAAAAATGTTTTAAATTCGTGGCGCTCGGCTGGCGCATAAGACCAACAAAAAATGATAGATTAATTCCGGATATCCAGCGCAGAAAGGAAAAACTGTTTCTACCTGAAAAAGAATTTTTAACCGCTTTTCGTTATGGAATTTAAAAAGCGAGGGCACTGTGCGTGATAGCACCCTCATTCAACTGAGATAAAAAGCATCAGGTCAGAATGGCTTCCAGTCTGGCCAACACTTCATTCACAATAGCGTTAGGTATACGTTCCAGTCGCTTGCCGTTTCGGGCCCCTATATCAATGGTTCTGGGCTGGTCGCAGCGAATGACACCCGTTGTTTTTGTTCCCGCTCCGTCCAGTGAAACAGTAAAACCGGCTGCACGGGCGAAGTTCCCGCCACTGGTGACGGGAACAATGACAGGTAACCGGGTCAACTTGTTGAACGATGCCGGAGAAACGATGAGTACCGGACGTTTTCCGCTTTGCTCGTGACCGGCAATCGGATCCAGTGAAACGAGCCAGATTTCCCCTCTGTCCATTTACAAGATCTCCTTACCCACCGCAGGCGCATCAATCCATTCCCGATCCTCTTCGCTCATTTCGGCGTGCGGATCGCACTGCGCCAGCAGTTCGTCAAGCGAATAGCGGGGGCGTTTTTGAGGTTCAATAATCAGGCAGCCATTATCAATGGTCATGCCCACTTCGCTGTCTGTCGACAGCGCCAGCGTTTTCAACACAGCGGGAGGAACCGCCAGCATGACGGATCCGCCGACTTTTTTCAGGCGAGTGGTATACATAGAGCACCTCCGAATATTATATTTTAATATAACATCCATGGTGGGTTGTGCGCAATTTTTAGTCAAATTCATTGTGGCTGGTTTCCTTAGCGTAACGAAGCGTGAAGAGAGCCTTAATCCATCCGAAAATAGATCCGGCAGTTTTCAAAGGCGACATTGCCGGTAAAAAGGCAACCGTCCTGATACATCAGGCGCTTCTTTCAGGTCATGAAGCATTTTGTGCAGGCGGGAGCTTAATTCGCGACAAAGAAGGCCGATGGTAGAAAACTGTTTTTGTGGTTCAAAGAATTATTACGAATCAGATAAACAAAATGCGGCGCAGCTTCCGAATCGGATCTGCGCCGTAGGGACATCAGCGATAGCGCGAAGGCCAGATTTGCTCTGGTGCTACACCCAGAGCTTCGGCAATCAGCCTTTCGCCTTTGGGCCAGTGCCACGTCAGTGCGTTTGCCAGCGTAAGTGTCAGCGCGCAAGCGCCTCATTATCGACTGGGAAATATATCGCCGGATAAATATCAACGACGATTAAGACAATGCCTAAATCGGTGTGTGAAATTACTTCATAATTATGCCGCCCGGCCTTATTTTCAAGAAAAATCCTATACATTTTTTATAAGAAACGCTTGATTAAAGTTAATTTTCATCGACAACTCAAGAATATGAAATATATGTAAAAGGTATTGCACGCCCTTGAAACCCTCAGGCAGGGTACGTGGTTATGTTTTCATTTTATTAAAAAAGTCAACTATTTCCACCAATACTTACAATAACTAATTTAAACAATCACAAACAATTTAAAATAGATACTATCACTATAAAGCAATAAAAATTACACAAAATATCAACACATTGACAAATACACTTTTAGATTATAAAATTATCAATTGCTGATAGAAACGAAAAGGCATTTATTAATTAGCATATCAAAAAAAGCATTTTAGCAGCGGCTGTTTTATTTACTACTTATCAAAAAACCACTTAAAACGCCTTCACATTAATACATACATTTACTTATGCACTGCTATCGATAGGAAGCTCATATACCAGCAAGGAGCACAACATGTTAAAAAAAGAAAATCTTTATGGATATATAATAAAATTTGATAATGGATACCATATCCAGGTTGATTTGTTATCCGGACAATTGCTGATGATACCCGTCACCAAAAAATCACAACCCCAGGTTATATCGGCAAAACGCACAAAAATGAAATTACTTTGCTATCTCCTTGAAAAGGCCAATAACAATTATGTAAGTAGGGAAGAGTTATTGCGAGAGGTTTGGGAAGCCAGCAATCTGAGTTCTTCCTACCAGCGATTATCACAGGTGACAACCAAACTCACGGAAGAGCTTTTATATCTGAATGCCCCTATCGACTTTATTATCTATTGCCGTGGAAAAGGTTACACCATCAACTGTAGCCAAATCCTTCGCCTACACTTTAATGCTATCAATTGTAATGAAATCAGCTCTTAACTTGCCGTCACAGGGATCTATAATCGTTAAGCAAAGGGATATAGTATGGGCAAAAACAGAACATTCAGAGTCGCCATTCTTGATGAAGATAAAATGAGCTGTTACGGCATGAGGATGCTGGTTGACAAAACATTCAGTGGTTGCGTGTTAGTCGATACGTTTTACATATTCGATGAATTAATAACCGCGTCTTTAACAAAAAAATGGGATCTGATTATCACCGGCATAGATAGTAAAGAATTTAGCATATTAGATTTTTTAATATGGTTAGATACGTTACACAGAAACAAAGAGGAGATCCCCAATATCCTTT
Organism: Edaphovirga cremea; assembly: GCF_003332275.1. GTDB lineage: Bacteria > Pseudomonadota > Gammaproteobacteria > Enterobacterales > Enterobacteriaceae > Edaphovirga > Edaphovirga cremea. The sequence goes on from NZ_QOVA01000010.1 coordinate 42,380, forward strand.
TCTCACATAATTTTGGACTGAACCCATTCCCTATGGAGATTGTCAACTTTTACTCTCATAATATTTTTTGCAAAAATGACAGTATTCCTATTTTCCTCCACATGATAACCAATATCCTCTACGAGAAAAGTATCGCGAAGCCTAGTATACCAAGTATTACCAAAGCTGAATGCGAAGTGTTACTCGAACTCTCCATACAGAGAAGCGTACATTTTTTGAGCCAAACGAGAGGCAATAAAAGAAAGACGATCTACAGCCACAAAAACTCGGCGTTGAGCAAACTAGGTGTAAAATCAGCGAACCATTTTTTCGCAACCTACAATAGAAATCAAGTCGCCAGTTTGATGCAGCTTTCCTGTTTCATCGAGCAAAGTGAATAGATAGTACCGAGCGCAATATCACATATTATCATCTATGTTATATAAATAAGTGAATCAGTATCGCTGGCCTCTTTTTGCCAATGAGCTTTTCAAGCAATATTCGTAAATTAAAAAATGCTCTAAAACAACCAGACATTAAACACTTGACCGGTTGTTATATTCCATTGAAATTAGGTAAACATATTAAAAGCCGCAAACGCGGCTTTTAATATAAGAGGAGTTACTTTACGACTATCGCTCACGCAATGCTTCATTAGCCTTATTAAATGGTTTGAGAATATAGTCCAATATACTCTTACTGCCGGTACTGATATCGACGGTAGCGATCATGCCAGGAAAAATAGGGAAAGTGGTTCCAGACTTGTTTTTTAGAAAGCTAACGTCGGTACGGATATAAACTCGATAGTAGTAAACATCCCGTTTAACTTCATCCTGAATAGTATCCGGAGAAATGGTATCTACCACCCCGTTGATGCCGCCATAAATCGAATAATCATAAGCAGTAATTTTTACTATGGCCTTTTGCCCTGGATGAATAAAAGCCACATCTCTTGGTGAAATTTTGGCCTCAACCAACATCTGATCGTCCAAGGGTACCATCGTCATCAGTTTGCCATTCGGCGGGATCACGCCCCCCACGGTGGTCACTTCAATATCCTTTACAATACCGCGCACCGGTGACGTAAACTGTAAACGGGTGAGGGAGTCCTGACGCCCCAAGATCACCGATCGCTGTGCTTCCACTTCCGCATTGGCTTTTGCCAACTCTTCACGCGCACGTACGTAATATTGTGTTTTCAAGTCAGAGGATTTGCTTTGCATCTCATTAAGTTGACGTTGTAAACGCAAGACTTCTACGCTACTTGCCGCCCCCTGGCGCACCAAAGGTTGGGTCATCGCCAACTCGCGCTGGATTAATTCGATCCCCTGCGCCAATCCCTTCAAACTACTTTCCAGGCTTTCACGACGAGATTGATACAGTGCTGTCTCTGCATGGATCAGCACCGCTTCACTATCCAGTTCCGTAGGAAACGCCAATGGGGTATCGCTCACCTCTGCCTGCAAGCGAGCCGAGGTGGCCAGTGCGGCACGTAAACGTGACTGGCTCTCCTGTACACCTGATTCAGTTTTGGTGCGATCCAATTGCGCAAGGATCTGCCCTTTTTCAACGATATCCCCTTCTCGAACGCTGAGTTGATAGAGGATGCCGCCTTCCAGCGATTGAACCACTTGTTCGTGTACTGACGGCACAACTTTGCCGCTACCCGTTGTCACCTCATCAAGCTTGAAAAAATTAGCCCATGCCAGAAAGCCGAACAATAATGCACAAACCAACCATACCAATACACTCGAACGCGGTAACTTGTGTTCTATCAATATGTTGTTTCTTAATTTATTCTCTGACATGACTGCTACAATGCTCCCTGCTCTTTCCCGGCAAACTGTGCCTTTTTGGGCGCTATTGCTGGCTGTTCCACCGCTTGTCGGTAATGTTGCTGCAAGATGGTTTCTTTTGGTCCATCAAGCACGATTTTGCCGTTATCCAGCACAATGATACGGTCAACGATTTTGAGCATCGCCAGCCGATGAGTAGCGACAACCAGGGTACGATTCCCCATCCAATGATGCAGATGTTCGATAAGGTGCTGTTCGCTCATTTCGTCCAACCAGGCAGTTGGCTCATCCAACAGCAAAATATTGGGTTGCAGGATCAAATTACGCGCCAGAAGCAAAGCCTGACGCTGCCCACCGGACAGCCCATTGCCCCCTTCCATGATCATATAATTCAAACCATTTTTTTGCTTTTGCACAAAGCTCAGGGCACCACTCAGCATCAACGCCCGTTGAATATCCTCATCACTGGCCTGCGGTTTCCCCATGGTGATGTTTTCTCTGATGGAACCAAAGAACAGGCGTGCATTCTGGTTGAGCAATCCCATATCACGACGGACATCTGCCGGGTCCAGTTGATTGATGCTGATATTGTCAAGCAATACCTGCCCTTGCTGCACTGTCTGCATGCCGGAAAGCAATTGCAGCAAGGTGGATTTCCCTGCGCCGTTGCGCCCCAATACCGCGATTTTTTCACCCGCTTTAATATTAAGTTGAGCAATCGACAAATCGGCAATTTTCTCTTCTTCGTCGTAGTAGAACACCGTGTTTTTCAACACATAATTGCCATGTAGCACGGCTTTGTGTACTACCTTGTTGTTTTCCGGCATATCGGTAGGGCGCTGCATCAGTTCATCAAGTCCCTTACGGGCGACTTTGGCCTGCTGCCAGCGGGATAACACACCCGAGATCTGCGCCAACGGCGCAATGGTGCGTGAAGCCAGAATAGTCGTTCCCACCAGCGCACCGGTCGTCATATCGCCTGCCATGACCATATAGCAACCGATCAGGAGCACGACGGCATAAACGATTGATTGCACTTCCTGTGTCCAGGACATCAGCAAACTGGTGATAAAGCGCTGACGCATGCTGATCGTTGCCGCCACATCGTTACTGTTATTCCATTGGTTTTGAAAACGCTGCTCGGCCCGCATCAGTTTGATATCTTCAATCGACTCTACCGCCTCCACCAGCGTGGCATTACGTACGGCAGACTCACGCATCCCCTCATTGGAGAGGCGCGCCAAAGGGCGTTGAATCAACAGGCCGGGTATCAATAACAGCGGTAAGGCCAGCAGTACCACATACACCAACGGGCCGCCGATCATCCACAGAATAAAGGTAAACAGCAGGAAGAAAGGTATATCCGCCATCGCGCTGAGCGTGGTAGAGGTAATCAAGTCACGTATCGACTCCAGTTCCCTGATTTGTGAAATAAAAGAACCGGTTGATTTGGAGCGCGCATTATTCTTGATACGCAATGCATGCCCGAAAACGCGATCGGAAATACGCAGATCGGCGCGTTTCCCGATCATGTCAGAGATATGTACGCGCACCATGCGCATGGAAAACTCGAACAGAATGGCCAGCATCACGCCACCGAAAAGCACCCACAAGGTCGGCAAGGATTGCGCAGGCACCACGCGGTCATAAACCTGCATGGAAAATAACATACCCGCCAGAGCCAGCACGTTGGCAACCATCGAAGCCAACATCACATCGCCGTAACGCTTCCAGTCGCGCAGCGCAATGCTCCAAAACCAGTCTTTTTTGTAGGGCTTGATATAGTCATCGACGCGCGAATCCGGGAAGGATTGCAGTGGCCGCAAAATCGCCAGCGAAGTGATCCGCTCAAGAACCTCATCGGCAGGTAATGTGACTTCCAGCCCGGCATCACCGCTGAAAGCAACGCTGACATTGCCTTCATTATCCATTTTGTTCAGTACGCCGATCTGGCCTTTGCTGAACTCGGCAATCAACGGCATGCGCCACGGATCCAGCTTCAGTGAACGCACATCAATGAATACCAGAGCCATCCCCAGTTGACGTGCCATATCTTCCAGCAGCACATCCTTGGGCATCCTGCTTTCCCAAGTGATGGCAACGCGCACATTCTCCTCGGAAAAATCGAGACGAAAATGTTTGGCCACCAGGACCATCGCTGTCAGCCAAGGCTCGAATTGGGTATCAGACGCTGCCGCTGATGCAGATTGATTAGCACCGTCCGTGTTGCTGCCCACGGGTTCGGCAGAAAAAGTCTGATTAATCATGATTAACACATCCTGTATAAAACATCGTTTTGCTTCTTGCACAATTCGGCAAAGCTAAATCGGCCCCACTGCCATGCCAGGTATTATTCATAGCTGTATCTTGTTGATATCTTTACTTTATTGATAACTAACAATTTGAAATGGCGGATCCAATAACAGCGACCCGCCTGACTTCATCGTTTGGCAAAGAAATGGGCACAGTTCCCTGTGCCCGTATTATTTTAAATCACAGTCAATTGATGGTTAGCCAGCAACGTTGCCAGGTCGGTTTGCACCCCACTCAGCGTTACCACGGTGGTCATCGCGTAACTGCTGCCACTGCCGTCACGATCGATTTGCAGTACGGTGTCGCTGCCGTTGGTTACCACGTTGATGTAATCACCGATGTTCCCAGCGCTATCATCCAGTGTGGCGACATCATTGGCGTAACTTGCCGAGGCGGTGCCGGTATACCCACTGCCCTGTAACAACTCACTGATATCGATACGATCGGTGTCCTGGGTATTTTCGAAACTGCCGACGGTGAAACCGTTGACCATCGTTTCTGTATTGCCCCCCGTGGCACTTTCGCTGTTAAGCAGTTTGTACAACAGCGTGTCATGCCCACCGTTACCAATATTCAAGGTCTCATATGCCGGGTCCATGGTAATGACATCGGTATCGGTACTGCCTTGCAGCAGCATGCTAACCCCCTGTATAGCTGCCCCTTGGTTGACACTGATACCCTGTTGGACCCACAGCGAGGCGTTACTGTCATGCAGGTTTTCCAGGACCTGATAAGTATCACCACGCCAGATCTGGTTACCCACCACACTCCAGCCACCATCCGTCAGCGTGACTGCATCTGTACTCCCGCCCTGCACCACCAGAACATCGGTGGTGTCGGATGTGGCAAGTACATCTGCCAGAGACAGCGTCAAGGTGTTGGCGTAGTTGTCACCCAGGTGGATGGCCTCAATGCCCGTAACCTTGCCGCTGACCTCACTGAAGTTCAAATTAGCGGCGGAGTCCCAAACCAGCGTGTCGAAACCACTGCCACCGTCGACTGAGCTGAACCCGGTGTTGCCGATCAGAATGTAGTCATTGCCTGCCCCCGCATTCATCACCTGAGCACCGTGGCGACCATCCAGCGTGTTCACCGCCGCATCGCCGTTCAGCGTACCGGATATTGCATCCAGATAGCTGGCGGTGGTGGCATAGGCCGTGTTGTCGCCTTTACCACGAATCGTCCCGTCGGCGTTGACAATGATGCTGTACACATCATTCTTCAACGTCCCCCAGTAGGCTCCAGTGGTCGTCATGTGATCCCAGGAAACCACATATCCGCCGTCGAGCAATGCCGTCACCGAAGGTTGCGTGTCGAGGTTGGCGCTGTTGGTAGAGATCAGCGTTTCCCCCCCGAGTTTGTTACCTGCGGCATCAAAGGACTGGGCGTAAACCTCGGACTTGCTGGTTGAGGTAAACTTACTCCACACCACCACGTAACCACCTTGCTCCAACGCAGCCACGCCCATGTTGACGCTCAGACGGTCAAACGCCACACCGTTGACCCCGTTGGTGGTGGTGTTGACCAACACATCGGCAGCGTCGAGCGCCACCATTTTCTGCTGTGTGGCATCCCAGGTGAAACGGCGGGCATAAACATCAAAGCCATCCATGCTTCCAGCGGAAGTGCCTGTCGCCGAGGCGGCATTGGAAGCCCAAACCGTAATAAAACCACCGCTTTTCAGCGCGACCGTATTGGAACCGATCTGGTAGCCTGTGGTCTGGGTGTTGACCCGTATTTCACTGCCAGCGATTTCTTGACCGGTGGTGAAATCGAAGACCTTCATATAGAGATCAGTCTTGATCGATCCTGACTTGCTGCTCATGTAAATCATGGCGTATTTGCCATCACCCACATCCACACCAGACATCCCTTGGGTGGTGGTCCCTGTAGTCCCACCTGTCGGGGTCCCTTGGTTAGCCGCCAGAGTATAAGAGAAACCATTGTTCAGGCTGCCCCCGGTAGTAAGCGCTACCGATGCAGAGTCCAGCGCGACCCCGGCTGCGTTATATCGGATGGAATAGACGTTGTAGTTATAAACCGTACCGGACGAGTACAACAGCACATAACTGCCGTCCGCCATGTTTACGTAACTCGGCGTTAATTCGTAGGTCTGGCTATTGCTGAGCGCAACACTCGTCCCTACCTTAGTACCATTTGCGTCATAATTCTGCAGATAAGGTCTCGTTGCATTGTTGTCTGCCGAGTAGAACACGCTGAACGAACCATCTGCTTTCATATACACGTCATACAGGCGGATATACTGCAGGTAATCGTTGTTAGCCTGCCCGGTTCCTGAGGCGATCGACACCACTGCGCCTATGGCTGTACCGTTTTGTGAATACCGCTGGGCTTGCAGATTATAGTTGTTCGCTATTGCGCTAGTTCCCGTGGCCCAGAACATCCAGTAGCCACCGTCTGCCGTCGCATAAACACGCGATGAACTGTCGTCATTGGTATTCGCCGCGTTTATCTTGGTGACAGGTTCAATCACTGTGAAGTTTTGCACAGTGGAATACTGCCCACCGCTACCATCCGCCACGGTAACCGCTGACGAAATGCTGTAACTCCCCGACACCAGCGCAGAGGTTCCCCAACCGGCCGAGTTAACCAACCAGTTACCGCCTTCGGTCTGGGTCATCGAACCATCATTGCTGTTGAACACCTTCACCACGTTGCCGAGGCTGTCTTTGATGGTGACCACCAAGACCTCACCCGTTCCCGGCTGGCCACGGATGATGAACACCGGCTGGGTTTCCGCCATGTAGTCGAAGCTTGGCGAACGGATAATTGCCGTGTCACGATATACCGTCAGTTCATTGCTGGTACTATCGGTAAAGTAGTTCCCTGCCTGGTCAGCAATGCGCGCTTCAACGCTATAGACAGCATTCAGTGCCGAGTCAACGTTCATCGCCACACTATCCGGGATCTTCAGCGACCAGACTGTCCCAACAATGGTCAGCTCTGCATCCACACCATAGTTATAAACAATGCCGTTCACCTTCACCTGCAGACGGTTACCGTCCGCGACACCGAAGACCGTACCGGTAATGGTCGGCGTAGTATCGGCGGTCAACAGGGTGTTTACCGTCACCGTCCCTTGAGTTGGTGCAATGGTATCGACGGTCATCACGAAGCCGGAGGATCTCACGCCCTCGTTACCCACGGCATCCGAGACTACTGCCGTGTAGGTGTAGGTGGCATCCGTCAGACCGGATAGTTGCAGCGTCCAATTGAGATCGCCATCAACGGTTGCGTTACCCACCAGAACACCATTCTGGTAAATACGCAGCATTTCCCCCTCTCTCAGAGCCGCACTCAGCGTGCCCTTCAACAGCGGAGCGATATCGTTGGTATAGCTGTTATTGCCGTATTCCCCCACCTGCTCAATCACGTCATCGTAGTAACTGACGATGGTTGCCGTCTGATCCGGCGGCGTGGTGTCAACACTAAGGGCAAACTCGGCCGAAGGTGTTGCCAGGTTACCGGCCACATCGGTCACGACTGCCGTGTATTTATAGGTCGTTGCGTCGCTCAGGGCCGTTGGGACCTGGAAGGTCCAGTTGCTGCCCGAGACCACCGCATTGCCAATAAATACCTCATCCTGATAGATGCGCACGGTATCCGTCGGCAAAATTGCGCCGCTGAGGGAGCCGTTAAGCAATGGCAACGTATCATCGGTTGCCGCACCGTTAAGGTAGGTCCCCTGTAGAGTCCCCACGTTATCGGTGAAGCTATTGATGGTCGCGGTTTGCGCAGGTGCAATCGTATCTACCGTCAGGCTGAAGGTTGAAGATGGTGTGCCTTCATTCCCCGCCAGATCGGTAATCACTGCCGTCAGGTTATATCTGCCGTCCGTCAGGTCATGCAGATCAAACGACCATGCCGTGCCATTCACCGTCGCCACGCCTAACAGCGTTGCACCACTGTAGATACGCACGATTGAGGTCTCAGGGATCGCACTGCCCAGCGTGCCGTTTATTACCGGCGATGTATCGTCGGTTGACGTACCGCTGGTGAAGTTCCCCTGATACAGACCCACATTGTCGGTATAGTTGACAATGGTAATCGCCTGTTCAGGCTCAGCGGTATCCACCACCACGGTCTGTTGTGTAACCACCCCGGCGTTACCTGCCAGATCGACCACTCGTACAAAGTAGTTATAGTTACCGTCAGCCAGGGCCGTCTGGTTTGCCAACGACCACAGGCCGTTGATCAACACCAATCCCTGCCAGGTACTGCCACCATCCAGACTGATCTGTGCCGTTTCGCCCGATCCCAGCGCACCCGTGATGTGACCGGACAGCGTGAAGGTGTTATCCGCAGTGACAAAGTCCGTGCTGCTCAGGCCGGTATCGGTGGTAATGGCATCAATACTCACCGTCGCCACCGGAACCGTCAGGTCAACCTCAATGCTGCGGGTAGTACTTGCACTATTACCCAGGGTGTTGGTGGTTTGCGCCGAAATCACCGCCGCCCCTTCACTCAGCGCCAACATGTCGCTAGAGCTGACCATCACTGACCATCTGCCCAGTTCGCTTACCTGCCCGGTGTAATCATGGCCGTTCAAAGTGACCGTGACCGTTTGGCCGATGGCGTCGCTGGTACCGGTAATGTATTGCAACAACCCGTGTTCATTGATGTTCACCCTATCGTCACCGGCGAAGACATCGATACTGATCGCCGGTGGTTGGGAGAAGATAGCCACTTCTTTCGATGCGGAACCGGCGTTGCCCGCCACATCGTTGACCGCTACTGACACGCTATAGTTGCCGTCAATAACTCCACTGAAGTGTGAAGGTGGCACATCAACCGACCAGGTGCCCCCTGCATTCACCGTGGTGACGTAGTTACGACCATTGAAGGTCACGGTCAACATCTGACCGGCCTCTGCCGTGGTTGTCCCTATAATGCTGATGCCGATGTCCTGCTCATCCGAAGTGATAATGTCATCACCGGTAATCGCAGCGATCACCACCACTGGGCTGATGGTATCAACACCCAGTGGGTGGGTGACGGTAACGGTATTATTCGCTACGTCACTCAGGCTGACGATGACGTTATGGTTGCCATCGGCCAGGGCACGCACATCCGCCGCCGGGACGGTAATGCTCCAGACTCCCCCGGTACCGTTGGTGGTAACCTGGTACTGTTTCCCATTCAACTCGGCCACAATCGTCTGCCCGCTTTCCACGTTACCGTAGGTGCCGGACAGCACAACTGCTGCACCCTGTTCCTGGGCGTTAATGATGTCATCACCGGCGATGGTATTCACGGTCAGCGCTGGTGGTTGGGTGTCTACCGCAATCTGCTTGGCAGTATTTGCACTGTTCTGTGCGTCATCGCTGGCGTTGGCCGTGATCTGGTATCTACCGTCACTGAGCTCAGCCAGTTTGTCTGCCGGGACAATAACGCTCCAGTTACCAGTACTGTCGATCTCGGCGGTGTAAGACTGCTCATTGAATCTCACCTCCACCTGCTGGTTGTAAAGGGTGCTGCTGGCCGTACCACTGATGGTGAGTGGCTGCCCTTGCTCCAGCCTATTGATAATATTATCCATTGCCACCGTATTAATGGTCAGGCTAGGCAAGCCTGACGCAACCTCGAACTGATGATCCAGAGCAATGCTATTGCCTGCCAGGTCGCTGACCGTGGCATGAACGGTATTGGTACCTTCACCCAGACTGTTGATTACCAGGGAAGGCACCCCGATAACCCAGGTCTTATCAATACGAACCTCGGTGGTGTAGGTTTCACCGCCAACGGTGACTGAAATCACCTGGCCCACGGCGTCACTGGTACCAGTGATGACCTGTGCCTGACCATGTTCAGCCGCGTTGATAATGTTATCTGCGGTGATGTTGTCGATAGTCACCGTCGGCAACTGGGTATCAACCAGCAGATTGCTTTGAACAGCAGCCGGGTTGCCCGCGAGATCCGAGGAGGATACCGCCACGGTCAATGGACCCTCGGGCAAGTCCATCACATCAACCGCAGGCACAGTCAGCGCCCAGCTACCGTCGTTACCCACGGTGGCGGTGTAACTGTTACCGTTTAACGTCACCGTCACCCTCTGCCCGCTTTCCAACCCATTGCTGTTACCCGCAATCGTCAGTGGCTGATCGTGCTCAACCGCATTGAGCCGGTTGTCAGTAGACAGGGCATTAATGCTGAGGATCGGTGGCATGCTGTCAACGATGACCGCATGGGACGAGCTTGAGGAATTGCCAGCCTGATTGGTTACGCTGGCCGCGATGGCCAAACTGCCTTCGCCCAGAGCCGATATCACAGCAACAGGGACCGTATAACTCCAGGTGTTACCGCTCAATACGGTGGTAATGAACGTTTGTCCGCCAAAGTTCAGCGTCACAGTTTGCCCAACTTCAACACCGGCCACTTCACCGGTCAGCGTCAGGGACTGCCCTTTTTCGACTCTGTTGATGATATCGTCGGTTGCCACCGTGTTGATGCTGATCGCCACACTGTTGAGATCGACCGTCGCCAGATGGGTGTTGGCTACCTGGTTACCAATGGCATTGGTCCCCTCGGCTACCACTCTCAGTTCACCCGCAGGGAAGTCCTGTACATCTTCCGCCGGTATCTGGACCAACCAATTGCCGCCCTGCGCGATAGCCGCATGGTAAGTCACACCGTTAATAACGATGTTAATGGTGTCACCCAGATTGAAACCTTCGCTGGTTCCCGTCACGACCAAAGGTTGAGCGTGTTCCAGTGAGTTAATCACATCATCGCCAGACACCGTGTTAATACGCAGCCCTGGCAGATTGGCATCTATCACGAAGCTGTGGCTGCTATTGCCCACGTTGCCGTGCACGTTGGTCACGCTGGCGGTAATGGTTTGGCTGCCATTGCCGAGCAGTAACAGATCGCTGGACGATATGTTAACGCTCCAGCTCAGATCGCTTCCAACCTGCGCCGTGTAGGCGTTACTGCCAACCGTTATCGTGACGGTATCCCCGGCAGCCGCGCCAACTACCCTGCCAGATATGGCTTGTGCTATTGCCACCTCCTGAGCATTCAGTATGTTGTCGCTGGTCACGGTATTAATCACCACTGACGGATTCACGCTATCCACCAACAGATTGTGAACCACGCTGCCGTGGTTACCGTTGGAGTCCGTCGTGTTTGCCGTCAGCGTATAAACAGCCTCACCCAGTTTCGCCACATCCGAGGCAGGTACGTTCAATGTCCAAACACCGCCAATGACCGCAGCCTGATAGCTGATCCCATTGAGTGTAACGCTGACCATTGCCCCATCAATCTGCGTGCTGGTACCGCTAACGGTCAGCGGCTGACCCTTCTCAACGGCATTGATCACGTCGTCCTGAGCCAGGGTATTTATCGTCAACACCGGCAGTTGTGTATTGACCACTACCTGATGTGATGTACTGCCCACGTTACCAGCACTGTCAGTGATGGTCGCAGTAACGGTATAACTGTTATCTGCCAGGCCGTTGATGACATCAGCCGGTACCCCGACACTCCAGTTACCGCTGGCATCCACCTCGGTGAGATAAGTCTTGCCGTCAATCATCACAGAGACTTTATCGCCCAACACGGTTCTCGTACTGCCGCCACTGACGATCTGCGCCACACCGTGCTCGGTCGCATTGATGATGTCATCATATGCAATGGTCGCAATGGTGACTCTTGGTGCCAGAGTATCAACCAGAACATCACGCGAAGCCTGCGTGGTATTACCGGCCTGATCGTTAACGCTGGCACTGACGGTAAGATCACCCTGTGCGAGACGGGCAATGTCAAAAGCAGGGACGGTAGTGCCCCAACGGCCGCTACCCTCTACAACCGCCTCATAACTGATGCCATTCAGCATAACGGTAACTATCTGGCCCGCTTGCGCCGTGCTGGTGCCGCTCAGCAGCAGATCGCCGCCTACCTCCGCCGCATTCAGCACGTTGTCGCTGGTGATGTTGTCGATAGTCAGCGCCGGAGCGCTCAGATCCACATGCACGCCTTGCGCCGCACTGGCACCGTTACCGGCGGCGTTCACCACGCTAACCTGCACCTGCACGTCGCCGTCGGTCAGGGTACGCAGGTCCGCAGACGGTACCGTTACACTCCAACTGCCATTGGCCTGCACCGTCGCGGTGTAGCCGTGACCAGCGAACTGCACGTTCACCGTCTGGCCCGCCTCCACATTCTGGCTGCTGCCGCTCAGCAGCAGATCACTGCCTTTCTCCAGCGCATTGATCACGTTGTCGCCGGTCACCGCGTTGATAGACACTGCCACTGCGTTCAGATCGACCGTAATGCCGTGTTGGATCCCTACCGGGTTGCCCGCCGTACTGGTGCCGCTGGCCGTGATAATCACCGCCCCGGCATGCAGTGCCGCCACGTCTGCGGCCGGAACCGCTGCACTCCAACTGCCGTCGGCGTTGATGCTCGCCGTATAGTCGATACCGTTAAGGGTAACCAGAATACTGCTGCCCGCTTCCAGGCTGCTGCTGGTACCGCTGACGATCAGGTTCTGACCGTGTTCGATGGCGTTGATGATGTCATCGCCTGCCACCGTATCGATACGCAGCCCCGGCAGGTTGGCATCGACCGTGATATCACGGCTACCGTGCCCGGTGTTGCCGTGGCCGTTGGTCACGGAAGCGCTGACGGTCAAGCCGCCATTGCCCAGTGCGGTCAGGTCTTGCGCCGAAACGTTCACGCTCCAGCTCAGATCGCCGTTCACCTGAGTGGCATAGCTCATGCCACCCAGCATTACGGTGACGGTATCGCCCGCCGCCGCACCCGTCACACGACCGCTCAGTGTCTGCCCGCTGTCAATTTCTGCCGCGTTCAGCACGTCATCGCTGGTCACCGGATTGATCAACACCGCCGGGATGGCGCTGTCAACCAACACCAGATGGTCAACGCTGACGCTATTACCCACCCCATCCGTCGCCTTGGCCGTCACGGTGTAGCTGGCTTCACCCAACTGCGCCACATCGGCTGCCGGGACCGTCAGACTCCACTGACCACCGTTGACCTCGGTGGTGTAATTCTTGCCATTCAGGCTCACCGTGACGGTGATGCCGTTAGCCAGGTTACTGCCGCCGCTCAGCAGCAGATCGCTGCCTTTTTCCACCGCGTTAATCACGTCGTCCTGAGCCAGGGTATTGATGCTCAGCTGTGGTGCGGTGGTGTTGACCACCACATTATGGCTGGCGCTGCCAGTGTTGCCCGCTGCATCGGTGATACTGACATCGATACGGTAAGTATTGTTACTCAGCCCGCTCACCACGCTGGCTGGGACGCCCACGCTCCAGTTGCCGGACGCATCCAGCACGGTAATGTAGGTGTGCCCGTCAATCACCACCGTGACGTTGTCGCCCGCCGCCGCACCGCTGCTGCTGCCGCTGATGATCTGTGCCATGCCGTGTTCGGTGGCATTGATGATGTTGTCACCCGCTACCGCATGGATGGTGAGGGTCGGCAAGGTAACATCCACCAGAACGTTGCGATCGGCGCTGCTGATATTGCCCGCTTTATCACTGACGCTGGCACTGACGATGATGTTGCTATCCGTCAGGCTCACCAGATCGACGGCCGGTATCATCACACTCCAGGTGCCGTTAGCCTGCACCTGGGCCAGGTAATCGTTGCCGTTAAAGATCACGGTAACCATCTGGCCCACTTCCGCCGTGCTGGTGCCGCTCAGTTGCAGATCGCTGCCCACCTCCGCCGCATTCAACACGTTGTCGCTGGTCACATTGTCGATAGTCAGCGCCGGGGCGCTCAGATCCACATGCACGCCCTGCGCCGCGCTGGCACCGTTACCGGCGGCGTTCACCACGCTGACCTGCACCTGCACATCGCCATCGGTCAGGTTATGCAGGTCCGCTGACGGTACCGTCACGCTCCAACTACCGTCGGCCTGTACCGTCGCGGTGTAACCATGACCGGCGAACTGCACGTTCACCGTCTGGCCTTCCTCCACACTCTGGCTGCTGCCGCTCAGCAGCAGGTCACTATCTTTCTCCAGCGCGTTCAGTACGTTGTCGCCGGTCACCGCGTCGATGGACACCGCCACCACGTTCAGATCGACCGTGACGTTGTGCTGGATCCCCACCGGGTTGCCCGCCGTACTGGTGCCGCTGGCCGTGATGCTCACCACCCCGGCATGCAGTGCCGCCACGTCCGTTGCCGGAACCGCTGCACTCCAACTGCCGTCGGCGTTGATGCTCGCCGTATAGTCGATACCGTTAAGGGTAACCAGAATACTGCTGCCCGCTTCCAGGCCGCTGCTGGTGCCGCTGACGATCAGGTTCTGACCGTGTTCGATGGCGTTGATGATGTCATCGCCCGCCACGGTAGCGATACGCAGCCCCGGCAGGTTGGCATCGACCGTGATATCACGGCTGCCGTGCCCGGTGTTGCCATGGCCGTTGGTCACCGACGCGCTGACGGTCAAACCGCCATTGCCCAGTGCGGTCAGGTCTTGCGCCGCAACGTTCACGCTCCAGCTCAGATCGGCATTCACCTGGGTGGTGTAGGCTACGCCGCCCAGCACTACGGTGACGGTATCGCCCGCCGCCGCCCCGCTCACGCGGCCGCTCAGTGTCTGCCCACTGTCGATTTCTGCCGCGTTCAGCACGTCGTCGCTGGTCACCGGATTGATCAACACCGTCGGGATGGCGCTGTCGACCAACACCAGATGGTCAACGCTACCGCTATTGCCCAACCCGTCCGTTGCCTTGGCCGTCACGGTGTAGCTGGCTTCACCCAACTGCGCCACATCGGCTGCCGGGACCGTCAGGTTCCACAGGCCACCGTTGACCTCAGTGGTGTAATTCTTGCCATTCAGGCTCACCGTGACGGTGATGCCGTTAGCCAGGTTACTGCCGCCGCTCAGCAGCAGATCGCTGCCTTTCTCCACCGCGTTGATCACGTCGTCCTGAGCCAGGGTATTGATGCTCAGCTGTGGTGCCGTCGTATTGACCACCACAACATGTTGGCCGCTGCCGGTATTGCCTGCCGCGTCGGTCAGGCTGGCCGTCAGCGATGCGTTACCGTTATCCAGGTCGTTGATCGTGCTGGCTGGCACACCTATGCTCCAATTACCCGCAGTGTCTACCGTGGTGGTATAAGTATGGGTACCTACGGTCAGCGTCAGGATATCCCCGGCAGCCGCACCGCTGCTGCTGCCGCTGATGATCTGCGCCTGACCGTGCTCGGTGGCATTGATGATGTCGTCACCCGCCACCGTATGGATGGTCACGGTCGGTATCGTGATATCGACCAGAACGTCACGTACAGCCTGGCTGGTATTGCCCGCATTATCACTGACGCTGGCGCTGACGGTAACGTTGTCATCCGTCAGGCTCGCCAGATCGGCGGCCGGTACCGTGGTGCTCCAGTTGCCGTCGGCACCGACGGTAGCTGTGTATTGCTGACCATTAAAGGTCACCGTCACCGTCTGGCCTGCTTCCGCCGTGCTGGTGCCGCTCAGTTGCAGATCGCTGCCCACCTCTGCCGCATTCAGCACGTTGTCGCTGGTGACGCTGTCGATAGTCAGCGCCGGGGCGCTTAGATCCACATGCACGCCCTGTGCCGCGCTGGCACCGTTACCGGCCGCGTTCACCACGCTGATCTGTACCTGCACGTCGCCGTCGGTCAGGGTACGCAAGTCCGCAGACGGTACCGTGACGCTCCAACTGCCATTGGCCTGCACCGTGGCAATGTAGCTCTGGCCGGCAAACAGCACGTTCACCGTCTGGCCCGCCTCCACGTTCTGACTGCTGCCGCTCAACAGCAGGTCGCTGCCTTTCTCCAGCGCATTGATCACGTTGTCGCCGGTCACCGCAGCGATGGATACCGCCACTGCATTCAGGTCAACCGTCACGTTGTGCTGGATCCCCACCGGGTTGCCTGCCGTACTGGTGCCGCTGGCGGTGATACTCACCACCCCGGAGTTCAGTACCGCCACGTCCGCGGCCGGTACTGCTGCACGCCAGCTGCCGTTGGCAGTGATGGTTGCCACGTAGCTTTGACCATTCAGGGTGACCTGAATACTGCTGCCCGTTTCCAGGTCGCTGCTGGTACCGCTGATGATCAGGTTCTGACCGTGTTCGATGGCGTTGATGATGTCATCGCCCGCCACCGTATCGATACGCAGCCCTGGCAGGTTGGCATCCATCTGGATATCACGGCTGCCATGCCCGGTGTTGCCGTGGCCGTTGGTCACGGAAGCGCTGACGGTCAAGCCGCCATTGCCCAATGCCGTCAGGTCTGCCCTCGCAATGTTCACACTCCAGCTCAGATCGGCATTCACCTGGGTGGTATAGGCTACGCCGCCCAGCATTACAGTGACAGTATCGCCCGCCGCTGCACCCGTCACACGACCGCTCAGTGTCTGCCCACTGTCGATTTCTGCCGCGTTCAGCACGTCGTCGCTGGTCACCGGGTTAATCAGCACGACCGGAAGGGCCGTATCCACTTGCAGCGCCGCGGTATTGCTCGCGCTGTTGCCGATGCCGTTGGTGGCACTCGCCGTCAGGATATAGGTCGCCTCACCCAGCAACGCCACGTCCGCAGCCGGAACCTGCAGGCTCCACACCCCTGCGCTGATCTGCGCAGTGTACGAGGTGCCGTTCAGGGTGATCGTGACGATGGTCCCGTCACTCAGATTGCTGCCGCTGCCACTGACGGTCAGGGCTACGCCCTTCTCTATCGCATTCAGCACATTGTCTACCGCCAGGGTATTGAAGCCCAGCGTCGGGGCGGCGGTGTCGACCACCACATCATGCTGGCCGCTGCCGGTGTTGCCCGCTGCATCGGTGATACTGACGTCGATACGGTAGTTCGCATCGGTAAGCCCACTTACCACGCTGGCTGGCACGCCCACGCTCCAGTTGCCGGACGCATCCAGCACCGTGGTATAGGTATGCCCATCGATCACCAGCATGACCTTGTCGCCCACCGCCGCACCGCTGCTGCCGCCGCTGATGATCAGCGCCACGCCGTGCTCGGTGGCATTGATGATGTTATCGCCCGCCACAGTGTAGATGGTCACGGTAGGCACGGTGATATCGACCAGTACGTCGCGCGCAGCCTGGCTGGTATTGCCCGCTTTATCACTGACCGTAGCACTGACGGTGACGTTGTGGTCTGTCAGGCTCGCCAGATCGGCGGTCGGTACCGTGGTGCTCCAACTGCCATCTGCACCGACGGTAGCCGTGTATTGCTGACCGTTAAAGGTCACGGTCACTGTCTGGCCCACTTGCGCCGTACTGGTACCGCTCAGCAGCAGATCGCTGCCCACCTCCGCCGCATTCAGCACGTTGTCGCTGGTGACAGGATCGATAGTCACCAGAGGTGCAGTGACGTCCACATATACGTTCTGCGCCGCGCTGGCAGAATTACCCGCTGCGTTGGTGACACTCACCTGCACGCTGGTCTCGCCGTCGGTCATGGTCCTCATGTCGGCGGCCGGTACCGTCACCGCCCACTTGCCATCGTTACCCACGATGGCGTTGTAGCTGTGGCCAGCGAATACCACGCTCACCACCTTGCCCGCTTCCACGTTTTGGGTGCTGCCGCTTAAGGTCAGCGCCTGGTTGTGTTCCGCGGCGTTGAGCACGTTATCGCTCGCTACCGGGTTAATGGATACCGCCACTTCACTCAGATCGACCGTCACCACGCGGGTGCTGGAGACCGGGTTGCCGATGGCACTGCTGCCCGCGACGGTGACATTCACCTGGCCGACTGGCCAGGTGCTGACGTCAGCCGCAGACACATTGGTCAGCCAGCTACCGTCTGCCAGCACGCTGGCGTTGTAGGTTTTGCCGTTGACGGTCACTACCAGGGCTGCGCCCGGCGTCATGCCGCTGCTGGTTCCGCTGATGTTCAGGCTCTGGCCGTGTTCGATGGCGTTGACGATGTCATCCCCGGCCACGGTGCTTACACGCAGACCTGGCAGGTTGGCGTCGATCGCAAATTCGCGATTGCCGGTGCCGGTGTTGCCGTGCGTGTTGGTCACGCTGGCGCTGACCGTAATCGCACCGTTACCCAGCGCAGTCAGATCGGTTGAAGTCACTGGAATGGCCCAGGTCAGGTCGCCCTGTACGCTGGTGGTGTAGATCTGGCCGCCCAGAACAACAGTGACGGTATCGCCAGCCGCTGCGCCGATCACCGTACCGCTCAGGGTCTGGCCAGCATTGACTTCGACGATGTTCAGCACGTCGTCGCTGGTCAGTGGATCGATGTTCACCGACGGCAGTTTGGTGTCCACCAGCAGGTCAGCGGTGTTGCTGACGCTATTGCCCACCGCACTGGTGCCGCTCACCGTCACGGTGTAGTTGGCGTCCGCCAGTTTGGACAGATCCACCACCGGTACGCTGACGCTCCAATTGCCGCTGGCATCCACGGTGGTGATGTAGTTCTTGCCGTTCAGATTGACGGTCAGGGTGCTGCCGTCAGCCAGGTCGCTGCTGGTGCCGCTAATCGCCAGCGACTGCCCTTTCTCGACAGCGTTGAGAACGTTATCCACCGAGATGGCATTGAAGCCAAGGCTCGGCAGGCCGGTATCCACTATCACATCCCTGGTGCCGGTACCCACGTTACCTGCGCGGTCGGTGACGGTGACCGTTACGGTCGCCGTGCCGTCATCCAGGCCGCTGATGACGCTGGCTGGAACACCCACGCTCCAGTTACCGCTCGCATCCAGAACGGTCAGATAGCTGCTGCCGTCAAGGGTGACAGTCACGTTGTCGCCTGTCGCCCCACCGGTGCTACTGCCGCTGATGATCTGCGTCTGACCATGTTCGCCCAGGTTGATGACATCATCACCGGCTACCCGGTTGATGGTCACCGTCGGTGCGACCAGATCAACCAGCACGCTGTGGTCAACCCTGGTCGGGTTACCCGCCTTGTCGCTCACGCTAACGCTGACGTTCTGGACACCATGGGTCAAACCGCTCAGGTCGACAACCGGAACTGTTACGCTCCAGCTGCCATCCGTCCCCACGGTGGTACTGTAATTGGTGCCGTTCAGGTTCAAGGTCAGGGTCTGGCCCGCTTGTGCGTTGCTGTGGCCGGTAATGACCAGATCTGCACCCGTTTCTGCCTGGTTGATGACGTTATCGCTGGCGATCGCGTCAACGGTTATGGTCGGCGCGGTGACATCCACCTGGACATTCTGGCTCGCGCTGGCGCTGTTGCCGGTCCTATTGATCACGCTTACCTGCACGCTGGTCTCGCCGTCGGTCATGGCCCTCATGTCGGCCGCCGGTACCGTCACCGCCCACTTGCCATCGTTACCCACGATGGCGTTGTAGTTGTGGCCAGCGAAAGCAATATTGACCATCTGACCTGGTTCAACGTTCAGGGTAGTGCCACTCAGGGTGAGCGCCTGATTGTGCTCTGCCGCATTGAGGACGTTATCGCTGGCAACCGGATTAATGGCGATCGCCACGCTGTTCAGGTCAACGTTCACCACGCGGGTGCTGGAGACCGGGTTGCCGATGGCACTGCTGCCCGCGACGGTGACATTCACCTGGCCGGCTGGCCAGGTGCTGACGTCAGCCGCAGACACATTGGTCAGCCAGCTACCGTCTGCCAGCACGCTGGCGTTGTAGGTTTTGCCGTTGACGGTCACTACCAGGGCTGCGCCCGGCGTCATGCCGCTGCTGGTTCCACTGATGATGACACTTTCGCTGTGCTCAATGGCATTGACGATGTCATCACCCGCCACGATACCCACACGCAGGCCCGGCAGGCTGGCGTCGATCGCAAAGTCGCGATTGCCGGTGCCGGTGTTGCCGTGCGTGTTGGTCACGCTGGCGCTGACCGTAATCGCACCGTTACCCAGCGCAGTCAGATCGGTTGAAGTCACTGGAATGGCCCAGGTCAGGTCGCCCTGTACGCTGGTGGTGTAGATCTGGCCGCCCAGAACAACAGTGACGGTATCGCCAGCCGCTGCGCCAGTCACCGTACCGCTCAGGGTCTGGCCAGCATTGACTTCGGCGATGTTCAACACGTCGTCGCTGGTCAGCGGATCGATGTTCACCGACGGCAGTTTGGTGTCCACCAACAGGTTGGCGGTGTTGCTGACGCTATTGCCCACCGCACTGGTGCCGCTGGCGGTGATGCTGTAGTTGGCTTCGCCCAGTTTCGCCAGATCGACCACCGGAACGTTGACGCTCCAGTGACCACTCGCATCCACACTGGTGATGTAACTGACGCCATTCAGAGCCACAGTCAGGGTGCTGCCGTTAGCCAACTGGCTGCTGCCCCCGCTGAGGATCAGCGGCTGGCCCTTCTCGATGGCGTTGAGGACGTTGTCCACCGCAATCGGATTGAAACTCACGCCTGGCAGGCCGGTATCGACCGTGATGGTTTTACTGCCGCTGCCGACGTTACCCGCCGCATCGGTAATGGTGACGTTGATAGCCACCGTGCCATCGATCAGGGTGCCAATGACGTTAGCCGGTACGCCGACGCTCCAGTTACCGCTGGCGTCAAGCACCGTGGTGTAGCTATTGCCACCGAGGGAGACGGTGACCTTATCGCCCACCGCCGCACCGGTACTGCCGCCGCTAACGATCTGCGCCTGACCATGCTCAAGCAGGTTGATGATGTTATCACCGGCGATGGTATTGATGCTGACCGTTGGTACAGTCAGATCTACCGCAACAGCTTTGGTGGTGCTGGTCGGGTTGCCCGCTTTATCGCTGACGCTGGCGGTGACATTGATAGTGCCGTCGGTCAGGCCGTTTGGCGTAACCTCCACGCTCCACTTGCCGTCGGTGCCGACGGTGGTGGTGTAATTGTCGCCGTTAACGTTGACGTTGACGCTCTGACCCGCTTCGGCGTTGCTGCTGCCGCTGACGGTCAGGGCCGCGCCTGCTTCGCTGGAGTTAATCACGTTGTCGCTGGTGACCGGATCTATGGTCAGACTTGGTGCCGTCAGGTCGACATGGACGTTCTGCGCCGCGCTGGCGCTGTTGCCCGCCTGATTAACCACACTGACCTGCACATCGGTGTCACCGTTGTTCACGCCGTTCATGTCGGCGGCAGGCACGGTAACGGTCCAGTTGCCGCTGGCGTCTACGATGGCGTCATAAGTGTGTCCACCGAAGGACACTTTCACCACCTGGTCCGCTTCCACGTTCTGGGTGCTGCCACTCAGAACCAGATCCTGGCCCTTCTCGGCGGCGTTCATCACGTTGTCGCCCGCCACGGTGTTGATGGATACCGCAACGGTGGTCAGATCGACGGTCACGGTGTGACCAATCTGTACCGGGTTACCGGTGGCGCTGCTGCCCGCGACGGTGATGTTCACCGCGCCAGTTGGCCAACTGGCCACGTCAACCGCAGGTACGCTGGTCAGCCAGGTGCCGTCCGCCAGCACGCTGGCGTTGTAGGTCTGGCCATTGACGGTCACTATCAGGGCTGCGCCCGGCGTCATACCGATGCTGGTACCGCTGATATTCACGCTCTGGTTATGTTCAATGGCGTTGACGATGTCATCACCCGCCACGATACCCACACGCAGACCTGGCAGGTTGGCGTCGACCGCAAAGTCGCGGCTGCCGGTGCCGGTGTTGCCGTGCGTGTTGGTCACGCTGGCGCTGACCGTAATCGCGCCGTTACCCAGCGCGGTCAGGTCATTGGAAGAGACCGGCACCGTCCAGGTCAGGTCGGCCAGCACCGTAGTGGTGTAGGCTTTACCGCCCAGCAGGACGGTAACCATATCGCCTGCCGCTGCGCCGGTCACTTTACCGCTCAGGGTCTGACCGGAAGAGATCTCAGCCAGGTTCAGCACGTTGTCGCTGGTCACCGGATCGAAGGTCACAGACGGCAGCTTGGTGTCCACCAACAGGTTGGCGGTGTTGCTGACGCTGTTGCCGATATCGCTGGTACCGCTGACGGTCACGGTGTAGTTGGCTTCGCCCAGTTTCGCCAGGTCAGCCACCGGAACATTGACGCTCCAGTGACCACTTGCATCCACGGCGGTAGTGTAATTCACGCCGTTCAAGTTGATGCTGACGATACTGCCATCGCTCAACTGGCTACTGCCCCCGCTGAGGATCAGCGGCTGGCCTTTCTCGATGGCGTTGAGGACGTTGTCCACCGCAATCGGATTGAAACTCACGCCTGGCAGGCCGGTATCGACCGTGATGGTTTTACTGCCGCTGCCGACGTTACCCGCCGCATCGGTAATGGTGACGTTGATAGCCACCGGACCATCGGTCAGAGTACCAATGACGTTAGCCGGTACGCCTACGCTCCAGTTACCGCTGGCGTCGAGCACCGTGGTGTAGCTATTGCCACCGAGGGAAACGGTGACCCTATCACCCACCGCCGCACCGGTACTGCCGCCGCTAACGATCTGCGCCTGACCGTGCTCAAGCAGGTTGATGATGTTATCACCGGCGATGGTGTTGATGCTGACCGTTGGTGCAGTCAGATCCACCGCAACAGCTTTGGTGGTGCTGGTCGGGTTGCCCGCTTTATCGCTGACGCTGGCGGTGACATTGATAGTGCCGTCGGTCAGGCCGTTTGGCGTAACCTCCACGCTCCACTTGCCGTCGGTGCCGACGGTGGTGGTGTAGTTGTCGCCGTTAACGTTGACGGTGACGCTCTGGCCCGCTTCGGCGTTGCTGCTGCCGCTGACGGTCAGGGCCGCACCTGCTTCGCTGGCGTTAATCATGTTGTCGCTGGTGACCGGATCTATGATCAGACTTGGTGCCGTCAGGTCGACATGGACGTTCTGTGCCGCGCTGGCGCTGTTGCCCGCCTGATTAACCACGCTCACCTGCACGTGGGTGTCACCGTTGTTCACGCCGTTCATGTCGGCGGAAGGCACGGTAACGCTCCAGTTGCCGCTGGCGTCAACGCTGGCGTCATAAGTGTGACCCGCGAAGGACACTTTCACCACTTGGTCCGCTTCCACGTTCTGGGTGCTGCCACTCAGAACCAGCTCCTGGCCCTTCTCGGCGGCGTTCAGCACGTTATCACCGGCCACGGTATTGATAGATACCGCAACGGTGGTCAGATCGACAGTCACGGTGTGACCAATCTGTACCGGGTTACCGGTGGTGCTGCTGCCCGCGACGGTGATGTTCACCGCGCCAGCTGGCCAGCTGGCCACGTCAACCGCAGGTACGCTGGTCAGCCAGCTACCGTCCGCCAGCACGCTGGCGTTGTAGGTCTGGCCGTTGACGCTGATAGTCAGTTGCACACCCGGTGCCATGCCGGTGCTGGTACCGGTGATGTTCAGGTTCTGGTTGTGCTCAATGACATTGATAATGTCATCGCCCGCCACGGTAGCAATACGCAGCCCCGGAGAGTTTGCATCAATGCTGATGTCGCGCACGTTGGTGCCGGTATTGCCCAAGTTATTGGTCACGCTGGCCGTTACGGCCAGAGCACCATCACCCATGGCAATCATATCCGCAGACGGAACGTTCAGGCTCCAGGTCAGATCGGACTGTACTAGGGTGGTGTAAGTGTTGCCGCCCAGCGTGACGTTCACCTCTGCGCCCGGCAGGGCGTTGGTGACATGGCCGCTGATGGTCTGGTCAACCGAAATCTCCGCCAGATTCAGGATGTCGTCGCTGGTAACCGGGTTGATAACCACGGCTGGCAACAGGGTATCGACAGTCAGAGTACGGGTTTCGCTATTGCTATTGCCGTTAGCATCCGTTGCAGACACGGTGACCTGATAGAACGCATTGGTCAGGTTTAGCAGGTCATTTACCGGAACGTTGACCGTCCAGTTGCCGCTGGCATCCACCCTAGTGCTGTAGTTGACGCCGTTTAGACTCACCACCACCAGCGTATCCGCCGCCAGGCCGGTAGAACTACCGGTGATTGGCATCATGGCCGCTTTCTCGCCGTCGTTCAGCACATCATCACCGGCAATCTGATTGATGGTCAGCGTCGGTGATACGGTGTTAACCGTAACATCACGTGTGCCGGTACCCACGTTGCCCGCTTTATCCGCGATGGTTGCAGTAATGGTGTAGGTGTTGTCCGCCAGCCCATTGATGATGGCAGACGGTACGCCCACGCTCCAGTTGCCGCTGGCGTCCACGGTGGTAGTGTACGGCTGGTCATTGATGGTGACCGTCACCAGATCGCCTGTCGCCGCACCGGTGCTGGTACCGTTGATGATCTGCGCCTGAGCGTGTTCACTGCTGTTGATGACGTCATCACCCGCCACTGGGTTGATGGTGATGACTGGCGCGCTCAGATCAACCAGCACGCTCTTGTCCGCGCTGGCTGGGTTGCCTGCTTTATCGCTGACGCTGGCAGTGACGCTGGTGACCCCATCGGTCAGGCCGCCCGCTGCAACGTCCACGCTCCACTTGCCGTCGGTGCCGACGCTGGCGGTGTACTCGACGCCGTTAACATTGACGGTGACGTTCTGGCCTGCTTCGGCGTTGCTGCTTCCGCTAACCGTCACGGCAGCGCCCGCCTCGGCGGCGTTGATGATGTTGTCCCCGGCGATCGGATCGATAATCAGCGTTGGTGCTGTCAGATCGACATGGACGTTCTGTGCCGCGCTGGCGGAATTGCCCGCCTGATTAACCACACTGACCTGCACATGGGTATCACCGTCGTTCACGCCGTTCATGTCGGCTGCAGGCACAGTAACGGCCCAGTTGCCGCTGGCGTCAACGGTGGTGTCATAAGTGTGTCCACCGAAGGAGACCTTGACGGTCTGGCCCGCTTCCACGTTCTGGCTGCTGCCGCTCAGTACCAGATCCTGGCCCTTCTCGGCGGCGTTCAGCACGTTGTCACCGGCCACGGTATTGATAGATACCGCAACGGTAGTCAGATCGACGGTCACGGTATGGCCGATTTCCACCGGGTTACCGGCAGTGCTTTGACCGGCCACGGTGATATTGACCGGACCTGCCGGCCAGTTGGTCACATCAGCCGCGGGTACGCTGGTCAGCCAGGTACCGTCCGCCAGCACGCTGGCGTTGTAGGTCTGGCCGTTGACGGTCACTAGCAGGGCTGCGCCCGGCGTCATACCGCTGCTGGTGCCGCTGATATTCACGCTCTGGTTGTGTTCGATGGCGTTGATGATGTCATCACCCGCCACGGTAGCCACACGCAGCCCCGGCAGGTCGGCATCGACCATAAAGTCACGGCTGCCAGTGCCGGTGTTGCCATGCACGTTGGTTACGCTGCCGATGATGCTCAGTGCGCCGTTGCCCAGCGCGGTCAGGTCAGTTGCAGAGACCGGAATGCTCCAGCTCAGATCCGCCTGTACCGTGGCGGAATATGACTTGCCGCCCAGGTTGAGGGTGACGGTATCGCCAGAGGCGGCACCGGTCACGCGGCCAGTCAGGATCTGGCCGGAAGAGACTTCGGCCAGGTTCAGGATGTTATCGCTGGTGATCGGGTTGAAGATCACCGACGGCAACGCGGTATCCACCAGCAGGTTGTGGGTCACGTTGATGTTGTTGCCAATACCGTTGGTGGCGCTGGCGGTCACGGTGTAGCTGGCTTCGCCCAGTGTCGCCAGATCGGCCACCGGAACCTCAACGCTCCACGCGCCGCCGCTGACGGTGGTGGTGTAGTTGATGCCGTTAAGATTCACGGTGACAACGGTGTCATTCGCCAGGTTGCTGGTGCCGCTGATTGCCAGCGGCTGGCCTTTTTCAATGGCGTTCAGGACGTTATCAACGGCGATATCGCCGATGGTCAGGCTCGGTACGGCGGTGCTAACCGTGATGTCTTTGGTCGCACTGCCTGCGTTGCCCGCCTTGTCCGTGATGGTGACAGAAACCGTGCTGGTGCCTTCGGTCAGCGAGCTAATCACGCTGGCCGGTACACCGACGCTCCAGTTGCCGCTGGCGTCCAGAGTGGTGGTGTAGCTGTGACCGTCAATGGTCAGCACCACGCTGTCACCGACCGCTCCGCTGCTGCTACCGGTCACAATCTGCGCCTGCAACAACTCGCTGCTGTTGAGGATGTCATCACCGGCAATCAGGTCGATAGTCACGGTTGGCGCGCTCAGATCGACCAGCACGCTCTTGTCCGCGCTGGCTGGGTTGCCTGCTTTATCGCTGACGCTGGCGGTGACGCTGGCGACCCCATCGGTCAGGCCGCCCGCTGCAATGTCCACGCTCCACTTGCCGTCGGTGCCGACGTTGGCGGTGTACTCGACGCCGTTAACATTGACGGTGACGTTCTGGCCCGCTTCGGCGTTGCTGCTTCCGCTAACCGTCACGGCAGCACCCGCCTCGGCGGCGTTGATGATGTTGTCCCCGGCGATCGGATCGATAATCAGCGTTGGTGCCGTCAGATCGACATGGACGTTCTGTGCCGCGCTGGCGCTGTTGCCCGCCTGATTAACCACACTGACCCGCACATGGGTGTCACCGTCGTTCACGGTGGCCATATCGGCGGCAGGCACGGTCACAGTCCAGTTGCCGCTGGCGTCAACGGTGGCGTCATAAGTGTGTCCACCGAAGGAGACCTTGACGGTCTGGCCCGCTTCCACGTTCTGGGTGCTGCCACTCAGTACCAGATCCTGGCCCTTCTCGGCGGCGTTCAGCACGTTGTCACCGGCTACAGTGTTGATAGACACCGCTACGCTGGACAGATCGACGGCCACGGTATGGCCGATTTCCACCGGGTTACCGGCAGTGCTCTGACCGGCTACGGTGATATTGACCGGACCTGCCGGCCAGTTGATCACATCAGCCGCGGGTACGCTGGTCAGCCAGGTACCGTCCGCCAGCACGCTGGCGTTATAGGTCTGGCCGTTGACGGTCACTACCAGGGCTGCGCCCGGCGTCATGCCGCTGCTGGTGCCGCTGATATTCACGCTCTGGTTGTGTTCAATGGCGTTGATGATGTCATCACCCGCCACGGTAGCCACACGCAGCCCCGGCAGGTCGGCATCGACCATAAAGTCACGGCTGCCGGTACCGGTGTTGCCATGCACGTTGGTCACGCTGGCGGTGACGCTCAGCGCGCCATTGCCCAGCGCGGTCAGGTCAGTTGCAGAGACTGGAATGCTCCAGCTCAGATCCGCCTGTACCGTGGCGGAATATGACTTGCCGCCCAGATTGAGGGTGACGGTATCGCCAGAGGCGGCACCGGTCACGCGCCCAGTCAGAGTCTGGCCGGAAGAGACTTCGGCCAGGTTCAGGATGTTATCGCTGGTGATCGGGTTGAAGATCACCGACGGCAACGCGGTATCCACCAGCAGGTTGTGGATCGCGTTGATGTTGTTGCCAATGCCGTTGGTGGCGCTGGCGGTCACGGTATAGCTGGCTTCGCCCAGTGTCGCCAGATCGGCCACCGGAACATTGACGCTCCACGCCCCGCCGCTGACGGTGGCGGTGTAGTTGATGCCGTTCAGATTCACGGTGACAACGGTGTCATCCGCCAGGTTGCTGTTGCTGGTGCCGCTGATTGCCAGCGGCTGGCCTTTCTCAATGGCGTTCAGGACATTATCAACGGCGATATCGCCGATGGTCAGCGTTGGCGCCACGGTGTTAACCGTGACGTCTTTGGTCGCACTGCCTGCGTTGCCCGCCTTATCGGTAATAGTGACAGAAACCGTGCTGGTGCCGTCGGTCAGCGCGCTAATCACGCTGGCCGGTACACCGACGCTCCAGTTGCCGCTGGCGTCCAGAGTGGTGGTGTAGCTATGACCGTCAATGGTCAGCACCACGCTGTCGCCGACCGCACCGCTGCTGGTACCGGTGACGATCTGCGCCTGCAACAACTCGCTGCTGTTGAGGATGTCATCACCGGCAATCAGGTCGATAGTCACGGTTGGGGCGGTCAGATCGACCAGCACGCTCTTGTCGGTGCTGGCTGGGTTGCCTGCTTTATCGCTGACGCTGGCACTCACAATGTGGGTACCCTCGGTCAGCGTTGACAGGTCGGCAGAGGGAACGTTGACGCTCCAGGTACCGTTGCTGCCCACCGTCGCGCTGTAGTCAGTGCCGTTGAAGTTCAAGGTAACGGTCTGACCCACTTGCGCACTACTGGTACCGCTAATGACCAGATCGTCGCCCGCTTCAGCAGCGTTGATGATGTTGTCGTGGGTGATCGCGTCGATCGTCAGGGTCGGTGCGGTGATATCCACATGGACATTCTGCGCCGCGCTGGCGGAATTGCCCGCCTGGTTGATCACGCTCACCTGCACGTTAGTGTCACCGTCGTTCACGCCGCCCATATTGGCCGCAGGCACGGTCACGGTCCAGTTGCCGCTGGCATCCACGCTGGCATTGTAGCTGTGACCTGCGAAGGACACTTTCACCACCTGGCCCGCTTCGACGTTCTGGCTGCTGCCGCTCAGTACCAGATCCTGGCCCTTCTCGGCGGCGTTCAGCACGTTGTCACCGGCTACGGTATTGATGGACACCGCTACGGTAGTCAGATCCACGGCCACGGTATGCCCGATTTCCACCGGATTACCGGCAGTGCTCTGACCGGTCACGGTGATATTGACCGGACCTGCCGGCCAGTGGGTCACATCAGCCGCTGGCACGTTGGTCAGCCAGCTACCGTCCGCCAGCACGCTGGCGTTATAGGTCTGGCCGTTGACGGTCACTACCAGGGCTGCGCCCGGCGTCATACCGCTGCTGGTACCGCCGATATTCACGCTCTGGTCGTGTTCGATGGCGTTGATGATGTCATCACCCGCCACGGTAGCCACACGCAGGCCCGGCAGGTTGGCGTCGACCATAAAGTCGCGGCTGCCGGTACCGGTGTTGCCATGAGTATTGGTCACGCTGGCGGTGACGCTCAGCGCGCCGTTACCCAGCGCTTGCAGTTCCGCAGAGGTAACAGAAATGCTCCAGGTCAGGTCAGACTGCACCGTTGTGGTGAATTCTTTGCCACCCAGATTGAGGGTGACGGTATCGCCCGCCGCCGCACCATTCACGGAGCCGGTCAGGGTCTGCCCGGAAGAGACTTCGGCCAGGTTCAGGAGGTCATCGCTGGTGATCGGGTTGATCGCCACCGTCGGCAGGGCAGTATCCACCAACAGGTTAGCGGTGCGGCTAACGCTGTTGCCAATATCGCTGGTGCCGCTGACGGTCACGGTATAATCCGCCTGCCCCAGTTTGTTCAGATCCAATACCGGTACGCTGACGCTCCAACTGCCATCAGCGTCTACCGTGCTGGTGTAGTTTTTGCCATTCAGATTAACAGTGACCGTTGAACCATTGCTCAGGTGGCTGCTGTCGCCGCTGATAACCAGCGGTTCGCCCTTCTCAACCGCGTTAAGGACGTTGTCCACCGCGATCGGCCTGAAGCTCAGGCCCGGCAGACCGGTGTCTACCGTAATATTTTTGCTGATGGAACCGGTATTGCCCGCCACGTCAGTGATGCTGACGCCCACGGTGACCGTGCCGTCAATCAAGGCAGCGATCGCATTGGCCGGTACACCGACGCTCCAGTTACCACTGGCGTCCACAGTGGTGAGGTAAGTATGACCGTCAATGGTCACCGCCACCTTGTCACCCACAGCGCCGGTGCTGGTGCCGCTA
This sequence comes from Edaphovirga cremea, assembly GCF_003332275.1. Classification (GTDB taxonomy): domain Bacteria; phylum Pseudomonadota; class Gammaproteobacteria; order Enterobacterales; family Enterobacteriaceae; genus Edaphovirga; species Edaphovirga cremea. The sequence continues at coordinate 71,973 of NZ_QOVA01000010.1, forward strand.
ACGATCTGCGCCTGGGCGTGTTCGCTCAGGTTGATCACATTATCGCTGGCGATGGTGTTGATGGTCATGGTCGGCGCGGTCAGATCCACCAGTACGCCCTTATCGGCGCTGGTCAGGTTGCCTGCCTTATCGCTGACGCTGGCCGTGACCGTGATATCGCCGTCGGTCAGGGCTGCCATATCGGCAGCCGGAACGGTGGCGCTCCAGGTGCCATCGCTACCTACCGTTGCAGAATAGTCAGTGCCGTTCACATTGACAGTGACGGTCTGACCCGTTTCGGCATTGCTGGTGCCGGTGATCGTCAGGTCAGCGCCCGCTTCAGCGGCGTTGATCATATTGTCGCTGGCGATCAGTTCGATGCTCAGGGTCGGTGCGGTGATATCCACATGGACGTTCTGCGCCGCGCTGGCACTGTTGCCCGCCTGGTTAACCACACTGACCTGCACGTGGGTGTCGCCGTCTTTCACATTGGCCATATCGGCCGCAGGTACGGTAACGGTCCAGTTTCCGCTGGCGTCAACGGTGGCGTCGTAGCTGTGGGCCGCGAAGGACACTTTCACCACCTGGCCAGCTTCCACGTTCTGGCTGCTGCCGCTCAGTACCAGATCCTGGCCCTTCTCGGCTGCGTTCAGCACGTTGTCACTGGCTACAGTGTTGATAGACACGGCTACGCTGGACAGATCTACGGCCACGGTATGGCCGATTTCCACCGGATTACCGACGCTGCTCTGACCGGCCACGGTGATATTGACCGGACCTGCCGGCCAGTGGCTCACGTCAGCCGCGGGCACGCTGGTCAGCCAGGTGCCATCCGCCAATACGCTGGCGTTATAGGTTTGACCGTTGACGCTGATGATCAATGCAGTGCCCGGTGCCATGCCGCTACTGCTACCGCCGATCATCACGCTCTGGTTGTGTTCGATGGCGTTGATGATGTCATCACCCGCCACGGTAGCCACGCGCAGACCCGGCAGGTTGGCGTCGACCATAAAGTCACGGCTACCGCCGCCGGTATTGCCATGCACGTTGGTCACGCTGGCGGTGACGCTCAGCGCGCCGTTGCCCAGCGCGGTCAGATCCGCAGCAGAGACCGGAATGCTCCAGGTCAGGTCGCCCAGCACCGTGGTGGTATAAGCTTTACCGCCCAGCAGGACGGTAACGGTATCGCCTGCCGCCGCGCCTGCCACTTTACCGCTCAGGGTCTGGCCGGAAGAGATCTCAGCCAGGTTCAGCACGTTGTCGCTGGTCACCGGATTAATGATGGTGGATGGCAGTGCGGTATCCACCAGCAGGTTATGGGTGTCGCTGATGCTGTTGCCAATGCCGTTGGTGGCGCTGGCGGTCACGGTGTAGTTGGCTTCGCCCAGTGTCGCCAGATCGGCTACCGGGACTTCAACGCTCCACGCCCCGTCGTTGACGGTAGCGGTGTAGTTGATACCGTTCAGATTCACTGTAACCGCAGTGTCATTCGCCAGATTGGTGGTGCCGCTGATTGACAGCGGCTGGCCTTTCTCAATGGCGTTCAGTACGTTATCTACGGCGATATCGCCGATGGTCAGCGTCGGTGTCACGGTGTTAACCGTGACGTCTTTGGTCGCACTGCCCGCGTTACCCGCCTTATCGGTAAGGGTGACAGAGACCGTGCTGGTGCCGTCGTTCAGCGCACCGATCACGCTGGCCGTTACACCGACGCTCCAGTTGCCGCTGGCGTCCACCGTGGTGGTGTAAGTATGACCATCAATGGTCAGCACCACGCTGTCACCGGCTACCGCACCGCTGCTGCTACCGGTGACGATCTGCGCCTGCAACAATTCGCTGCTGTTGATGATGTCATCGCCAGCAATAGTGTTGATGGTAACGGTGGGTGCAATCAAATCGACCAGTACACCCTTGTCGGCGCTGGCCGGGTTGCCCGCTTTGTCGTTAACGCCAGCAGTGACGGTGATATTGCCATCGGTCAGGGCTGCCATATCAGCGGCCGGAACGGTGACGCTCCAGGTGCCGTCGGTACCTACCGTTGCAGAATAGTCAGTGCCGTTCACATTGACAGTGACGCTCTGGCCCGCTTCGACGTTGCTGGTCCCAGTGATGTTCAGATCCGCGCCCGCTTCGGCGGCGTTGATCACGTTGTCCCCGGCGATTGGATCGATACTCAGGGTTGGTGCGGTGATGTCCACGTGAACATTCTGCGCGGCGCTGGCGCTGTTACCCGCCTGGTTAGCCACGCTAACCTGCACGTTGGTGTCACCGTCTTTAACATTGGCCATATCGGCCGCAGGCACGGTAACAGTCCAGTTGCCGCTGGCATTCACGGTGGCATCATAGCTGTGGCCCGCGAAGGACACTTTCACTACCTGACCTGCTTCCACGTTCTGGCTGCTGCCGCTCAGTACCAGATCCTGGCCCTTCTCGGCGGCGTTCAGCACATTGTCGTCCGCCACGGTGTTGATAGATACCGCTACGCTGGACAGATCCACGGCCACGGTATGGCCGATTTCTACCGGGTTACCGGCAGTGCTTTGACCGGCCACGGTGATATTGACCGGACCTGCCGGCCAGTGGGTCACATCAGCCGCTGGCACGTTGGTCAGCCAGCTACCGTCTGGCAGCACGCTGGCGTGGTAAGTTTCACCATTGACGCTGATGGTCAGTTGCGCCCCTGGCGTCAGGCCGCTGCTGGTACCGCTGATATTCACACTCTGGTTATGTTCGATGGCGTTGACGACGTCATCACCCGCCACGGTAGCCACACGCAGCCCCGGCAGGTTGGCATCGACCATAAAGTCGCGGCTGCCGGTACCGGTGTTGCCATGCACGTTGGTCACGCTGGCGGTGACGCTCAGCGCGCCATTGCCCAGCGCGATCAGATCGGCAGAAGGAACCGATACGCTCCAGGTGAGATCAGATTGCACCGTCGTGGTGTAGGTCTTACCGCCCAGATTAAAGGTCACGGTATCGCCTTCTGCCGCCGCGATCACTTTACCGCCCAAGGTTTGACCAGCACTCAGTTCAGCCAGGTTCAGGATGTTGTCGCTGGTGATCGGGTTGATGATAATACCCGGCAGCAGGCCATCTACCAGGAAACCGTGGTTGGCGCTGACGCTATTGCCGACACTGTCGGTAGCGCTGGCGGTCACGGTGTAGCTGGCTGCGCCCAGTGTCGCCAGATCTTCGACGGATACGCTGATGCTCCACTCGCCGTCGTTGGCAGTTGTAGTGTAGTTTTTACCATTCAGGTTGACGATAACCGTGGTGTTGTCCGCCAGATTGGTGGTGCCACAGATTTCCAGCGGCGATCCTTTCTCGGTAGCGTTCAGCACGTCGTCGCCAGCGAGGGTATCAATCGTCAGGGTTGGTGCCACAGTGTTAACCGTGATGTTTTTGGTCGCATTGCCCACGTTGCCCGCGGTATCGGTAATGGTGGCAGAGACCGTGGTGGTACCGTCGTTCAGCGCGCTAATCACGCTGGCCGGCACGCCGACGCTCCAGTTGCCGCTGGCGTCCAGAGTGGTGGTGTAAGTATGGCCGTCAATGGTCACCGCCACCTTGTCACCCACGCTGCCGGTGCTGGTACCGTTGATGATTTGCGCCAGCACATGTTCGCTGCTGTTGATCACGTTATCATTGGCGATGGTGCTGATGATGACGGTCGGTGCCGTCAGATCCACGGTAACGTCTTTGCTTGCGTCGCTTGAGTTGCCAGCTTTGTCCGCGACGTTTGCCGTTACGCTGAGGGGACCGTCAGTCAGTCCAGCCAGATTCGACTGAGGTACGGTGGCGCTCCAAACACCGTTGCTGCCCACCGTTGCAGAATAGTCAGTGCCGTTCACATTGATAGTGACAGTCTGGCCCGCTTCGGCATTGCTGGTCCCGGAGATCGTCAGATCCGCGCCCGCTTCGGCGGCGTTGATCACGTTGTCCCCGGCGACCGGATCGATAATCAGCGTCGGTGCTGTCAGATCGACATGGACATTCTGCGCCGCGCTGGCACTGTTGCCCGCCTGGTTAACCACACTGACCTGCACGTTGGTGTCACCGTCGTTCACGCCGTTCATGTCGGCGGCAGGAACCGTCACGGCCCAGTTGCCGCTGGCGTCAACGGTGGCGTCATAAGTGTGTCCACCGAAGGAGACCTTGACGGTCTGGCCCGCTTCCACGTTCTGGGTGCTGCCACTCAGTACCAGATCGTGGCCCTTCTCGGCGGCGTTCAGCACGTTATCACCGGCCACGGTGTTGATGGACACCGCTACGGTAGTCAGATCCACGGCCACGGTATGGCCGATTTCCACCGGATTACCGGCGCTGCTCTGACCGGCCACGGTGATATTGACCGGACCTGCCGGCCACTGGGTCACGTCAGCCGCAGGTACGCTGGTCAGCCAGGTGCCATCTGGCAGTACGCTGGCGCTGTAGCTCTGGCCGTTGACGCTGATAGTCAGTTGCGCGCCTAGCGTCAGGCCGCTGCTGGTACCGCTGATATTCACGCTCTGGTTATGTTCGATGGCGTTGATGATGTCATCACCCGCCACGGTAGCTACGCGCAGGCCCGGCAGGTCGGCGTCGACCATAAAGTCGCGGCTGCCGGTACCGGTGTTGCCATGCACGTTGGTCACGCTGGCGGTGACGCTCAGCGCGCCGTTGCCCAGCGCGATCAGATCGGCAGAAGGAACCGATACACTCCAGCTCAGATCCGCTTGTACCGTGGCGGAATATGACTTGCCGCCCAGGTTTATGGTAACGGTATCGCCAGAGGCGGCACCGGTCACGCGGCCGGTCAGAGTGTAATCAGAGGAAATTTCCGCCATGCTTAACACATCGTCGCTGGTGATCGGGTTGAAGATCACCGATGGCAATGCGGTATCCACCAGCAGGTTATGGGTGTCGCTGATGCTGTTGCCAATGCCGTTGGTGGCGCTGGCGGTCACGGTGTAGTTGGCTTCGCCCAGCTTCGCCAGATCGGCCACCGGGACTTCAACGCTCCACGCACCGCCGCTGACGGTGGCGGTGTAGTTGATGCCATTCAGATTCACGGTGACAACGGTGTCATTCGCCAGGTTGCTGGTGCCGCTGATTTCCAGCGACTGGCCTTTCTCAACGGCGTTCAGGACGTTATCTACGGCGATATCGCCGATGGTCAGCGTCGGTGCCACGGTGTTAACCGTGACGTCTTTGGTCGCACTGCCTGCGTTGCCTGCCTTATCGGTAATAGCGACAGAAACCGTGGTGGTACCGTCGTTCAGCGCGCTAATCACGCTGGCCGGAACACCCACACTCCAGTTGCCGCTGGTGTCCACGGTGGTGGAATAGTTGTGACCATTGATGGTCAGCACCACGCTGTCGCCTGGGACCGCACCGGTGCTGCTGCCGGTCACGATCTGCGCCAGCCCGTGCTCGGTGCTGTTGATGATGTCGTCACCGGCGATGACGTTGATTGCTACGGTCGGTGCCTGGGTATCCAGCAACGCGTCACGGTTGGCGCTGGCAGGGTTACCCGCTTTATCTACCACGCTGGCGCTGATGGTGTAGTTGCCATCGGCCAATGCACCCAGATCGCTGCGCGCAATAGTGGCACTCCAGGTGCCGTCTGCACCTGCGGTGGCTTCATAGGTTTTGCCATCCAGGGTGACGATGATTCTCTGCCCGACTTCGGCATTACAGGTACCGGTCACTGTCAGATGGGTACCTGCTTCCGCAGCATTGATGATGTTATCACTGGTGATCGGATCGATGCTCAGGACTGGCGCAACGCTGTCCACATGCACGTTTTGCGCGGCGCTGGCACTGTTGCCCGCCGCGTTAACCACGCTCACCTGCACGCGGGTGTCGCCGTCAGTCACATTCATCAGGTCAGCGGACAACACGGTAACGGCCCAGTTGCCGTCCACATCGACGGTGGCATCATAAATCTGTCCGCCGAAGGAGACCTTGACGATCTGGCCCGTTTCCACGTTTTGGGTGCTGCCGCTCAGTACCAGATCCTGGCCCTTCTCGACCGCATTGATCACATTGTCAGTGGCCACGGCGTTGATGGACACCGCCACGGTGGTGAGATCTACCGTAACCGGATGAGTCATTTCCACCGGATTACCGGCAGAACTCTGCCCGGCCACGGTGATATCCACCGCACCTGCCGGCCAGTTGGTGACATCGGTAACCGGGACGAGGGTCAGCCAGGTGCCGTCTGGCAGTACGCTGGCGCTGTAGCTCTGGCCGTTGACGCTGATCGTCAGTTGTGCACCCGGCGTCAGGCCGCTGCTGGTACCGCTGACGATCAGATTTTGCTGGTGTTCAATGGCGTTGATGATGTCATCGCCCGCCACGGTATCGATACGCAGACCCGGCAGATCGGCATCGACCGTGATATCACGGCTTCCGTGCCCGGTGTTGCCGTGGCCGTTGGTCACCGACGCGCTGAAGGTCAGCCCGCCGTCGCCCAGCGCCGTCAGATCCGCTGCCGGAACGGTGACGCTCCAGCTCAGATCGGCGTTCACCTGGGTGGTATAGCTTATGCCGCCCAGATTGAGGGTGACGGTGTCGCCCGCCGCCGCCCCGGTCACACGGCCGGAGATCGACTGATTGACGCCCACTTCGGCCAGATTAAGGATGTCATCGCTGGTCACCGCCTGGATACTGACCGTCGGGATCGCACTGTCGACCAGCACCTGATGGTCGACGCTGACGCTGTTGCCCAACCCATCCGTCGCCCTGGCCGTCACGGTGTAATGGGCTTCGCCCAACTGCGCCACATCGGCTGCCGGGACCGTCAGGCTCCACAGACCACCATTGACCTCGGTGGTGTAATTCTTGCCGTTCAGGCTGACGATCACAATGGTGCCGTCGGCCAGGTTACTGCCGCCACTCAGCAGCAGATCGCAGCTCTTCTCCACCGCGTTGATCACGTCGTCCTGAGCCAGGGTATCAATACTCAGTTGCAGTGAAGTGGTGTTAACAGTGATGTCATGGGTGGCGCTGCCGGTGTTGCCCGCCTTGTCGGTCAGGCTGGCCACCAGTGTGACGCTGCCGTTCTCCAGGCCGTTGATCACGCTGGCCGGTACGCCCACGCTCCAGTTGCCTGCCGCGTTCACCGTGGTGGTGTAGGTCTGGCCCGCCACGGTCAGCGTCAGGATATCCCCCGCCGCTGCACCGCTGCTGCTGCCGCTGATCACCTGTGCCTGCATATGTTCGCTGGCGTTGAGCACATTGTCGCCCGCGACCGTATGGATAGTGATGGCCGGTACGGTGATATCCACCAGAACAGTGCGTTCGACCCAACTGGGGTTGCCCGCGGCATCACTGACCCTGGCGCTGAGGGTGTTGTTGCCTTCTGTCAGTCTCGCCACATCGGTGGCTGGTACAGTGGTACTCCAACGGCCATCTGCGTCGACGATCGACGTGTATTGCTGACCGTTGAGGGTCATGGTCACCTGCTGACCCGCCTCTGCGTCGGTTCGCCCGCTAACAACCAGTGCCTGCCCAGATTCGGCTGCATTGATCATATCGTCTGAGCTAACGGGATCAATGCTTAATACCGGCGCATGGGTATCTATGCTCAGCGTATTGGTGCCCGTTATCAGATTGCCAGTAGCATCTCTTCCCGTCACTGTGATGGTGTGTACACCGTCAGCCAACTCAGCAGCGTCCATTGCTGTGACAGTGACTTCCCAGGCACCGTTTTCGCCGACCGTTGTCGGATAATCTTTTCCATTCAAGGTTACGGTGATTTCTGTGCCGGGGTCCAGCGAAGTGGATGAACCGGACACGACAATCGATGTCCTGAGAATGTTGTCATTGGCGGGAGGCTCAACGCTCAGCGTCGCCTGGGCGCTGGTAATGTTAAGTGTGATATCGCCGGCAGAGGTGACTTTATCTCCGCTGATCTGCACCACAGAATAGGTATGCGAGCCGTCAGTCTGAGCCGGTATTTGCACCGTCCAGGTCCCCTCGTTCCCTACCTGAGCACTGGCGATAACAATGCCATTGGCATCTTTGATTTGAATGCTGCTACCTGCCAGCCCGGTTCCGCTGAAGGTTGGCTGGGTGTCGTCGGTGATTGCGTTAGCGCTCAACACCCCCCGGCTATCCCCCTGATTATCAATGACCAGAAACGTTGGGTTGGTAATTTCGACATCTCTGGTGTTATCAATGACGCGGGTCTCAGTCTCACCTTTACTGCTATGTCCCGCTGCGGCGCCCAGAGCTCCTGCACCAAGAACGCCGGCTGCAAGCAGACCCCAGGGAATGTCGCTGGAGGAACCGATCATCAGCGGTTCAAGATTGACCAGAGCAGTTTCTGTTGGATGGAGGATCACCGTTTGTACACCAAGCGTGGCGCCAGTGTCGGTAAACTCGACGTGGGTCAATGCCTGGCTGGCATCGTCTTGAAAGACCAGTTCTCCGTGACGTTTTTCACTGTCCTCAACGAAGTAATCATTGCAGCGGATCACGCTGCCATCTTTCATATAAATCAGCAGGTCATTTCCCGCACGTTCATAACGTGCAACATTTTGTGCAGAAGCATGGACCAGGATCACACTAGGTTCATGCAAGGATACCGATAACAGTTTGCTGTCACTGGCAAACGCTGTTTTTACTGCTGTTTTGCGGGAAATAACATCTACTAATTTATTCACGTCAAACTCCATTAATTATTTTTTGTAACCGGTAGACTTTCCATGTTCCTTGCTACCGTTCATTTATTTTCAACTTCTCGAGTCATTAATTACTGTTCAATTCTGGTAAACGCTGTTGATCACCAAGTGCAATCCCGGCTAATGGCATAAGATTATTTACCGCTGAGGCGTAATTGATGGCTGCAACCCACCCATCAAAATTTGCGGCAATTCTCGAATACTCAGCCTGGAATACCTCCTGTTCAACGCTTAATAAATCATTCAGGCTGCGCGTACTGAGCTTATATTCATTTTTGTAAACATCCCGGGTATTGCGCGCACTCAGATACTGTTGCAGGCTGGCCTCCTCACGGCCACGGGCACCATTCCAATTTGCAAAAGCGACTGAGGCTTTCTGCAAAACATCCAATTTGGATTGGTCGATGGCAGAGGTAGACATTTTTCTCGCCCCTTCAGCCTGCGCGATACGCGAAGAGACCGCCCCCCCTTGATATACCGGTGCCTGTACATTCAGTTGTAATTGGTTATTCCAATAATCATTGTTATTGTTTTCATAACGGGTTCGGTTGCCCTGCAAACTGATGGTGGGCCAATGCTGAGACTTCGCCTTATCCACGGCATATGAGGCAGCCTGCTGTTGAGACTCCGCCATTAATACGGTAGGGATTTGCGAATAATCGATGTGGTCAAGCGCAACGGGCTGTTGCGCCAATGAGTCTGGCAGACTCTGATAATGTGCCGCCTGCACCCCTGTCAACACCGCCAACTGAGACTTGGCCGTTTGCAGTTGAGCCTGGTAATCCTGCTGCGTTGAACGCATGCTGGCAATACGGGTTTCGGCCTGTAACACATCAGAACGGGTGCTTAAACCGGCATCCGCACGCAATTTCGCCATGTCTCGTACGCTGGTCAGTGACGCGATGTTTTCCCGCGCAGCCTTGACCAACTCCTCATAGCGTTTGACTTGAACATAGGTGGCGGCTGTCTGCTCTGCCACCTCGGTCATTGTGGCCATCAATTTATAGCGATAGCTTTCACTGGTAGCCTCTTGCTGCCTGATGTTATTGGTGGTTTTTCCGAAGTCATAAACCAGTTGCGTCAATGAAATCCCATATGAGGCCGAGTTGTTCAGGCTATTGCCGATATCGTTCTGGGTAGAACTGCCGGTATTGCCGCTGAGGCCAATTTGTGGATACCACGCACTTTGCGCTTCGCGGATCTGTGCATCACCAATTCCCATCTGTGCAGCCTGCTGTGAAATGCTGGGGCTACGCCCGAATGCGTAAGAGAGGCTTTCTTTCAGCGTTAAACTCGCTAATTCGTTGACTTTGGGCGCCTTGGCCCATTGCGGCAGTGGAGCCGAATATAAAGAGGGAATAACCAGTAACAAACACAAGAAACAAAATTTACATTTACGAAGCCATATTAATGATATTAACAACATCCTTTTTTTAACTCTCCCTTTTCATAAAAAACTACTTAAACAAATAACTTGCTATGTCATGATTCACATCAGTACATATAAAATTGATGTCCTCCCCCTAACACCTATGCATACGGAATATACTCAGGCAATTTGAAGGCAATTCCTAGACCAATATAAAATAAAAAAATCACCCTTAGCCTTGCCCCTTTTTTGATTGATTAAACTGAGAAATTGAATTTTTTTAGTTTTTAATCCTAAAAAAAAGCATGAAAAAGATAAAAATGATAAAAAATGACAAAAACAAGCCTTTAGATTTAAAATCCGAATAATTTATATATTCGATATAAAATACCAAAAATACACAAATTATTAGATTAAAAAAACAAATTGAAAATTTCGGACTAGGATTTTTCTATAAGAAAAAACCTAACCGTATGTTTTGAGCAAATTTTTATACACAATTTATCAGCCACATTGATAACAATTGCGTTTTTGCTGTTTCTGGAGTGTAAGGTGTGCAATTACTCTGAAACGCGATGCCCCTTCGCCAAGATGATCATCTGCGGACAACCAGCCCTGCAAACGCGTATTGGCACAATGTTTGTGCTCACATACGGTTAAAATTTGCCACAAACTTCTGGATCTGTTCAACACATCAAGATCACCTGTTTTGCTACCAATAACTGGGGGGAAGTTATCGGCTATGCCAAAATTAGGATTTTATTGCATAGAGAATCAGTCAAGGTAAGCCGTAAGTAATCAAGAATCACCTACCATATCAATGGAAGGAGGCTTTTTGATATGTGCAGAAACATAACGTTGTGAGCGATCCGATAACCGCAGTTTTAACGGTATCGGATACGCTTTTATGGCAGGAAAATAGGAGGAATATTTAAATTAACCGGAGATAGTCAAGTAACGGTTTAATACCGCTGTTTTGCTCGATATTTTTAATATAAGAAAGAATATCTTCGGATGCTTTCAGATCAATCGCCTTGGCAGCATCGAGAAATTTCTTTTCAAGCATATTAAAATCTACCACATCACGAGCATCAGCGGCGGAGTCCGTGTATTTCTGACCATTATTCATAGTGACGGTAATTGTGGCCTGACGCTTCGGAAACTGTGCCGTTGCCTGTGTAGATTCAGTCACAAAGATCCTCTCAGCAAATGCCCTGACCTCGGGATTATGCAGAATCTCAGGCTTGAACTGTTGCAGGGTGACATTGCCAAACATAATGGCAACAGCCAGGCAGTACGGTATAGAAAACTTGGCCTCATCTTCATTGTCTGTTTTCAGTTTTGCAGTCAGTGCTACCGCAATCCTATAGGTTTCAACCTCAACTTTTACAATCTTTTTATAGTCCAATGAATAGGCTTTGAGCATATCAAAGATAATATCCAGTGGCGAATTGGTATGTCCACAAGAAGCATATACTTTATAGAATGCCGTATCCGAAAGTAACTCTTTTTCATTAAGCCCCTGCAGAATATCAGTATTTATTTCCAGGCTCGTTGCCTTGATAAACCCTTTTTCGTCAGTAATTGCATTATCAGCGCCGGTGAATCCCTGCTGCGCCAGCGACGCAGCATAAATACCATTCTGACACGCATGGCCAATATTCAATGCCTTGGCATGCGTTCCGAATGACACTAACAGACCGCTGGCAAGTGTTGCCACAATGCCTAAAGCGTTATTCGTCTGTTCAGGTGTTAACTTCATTAATGATGCGGCTGTGGCCGTTGCAGCAAATGCGCCACAGGTTCCCGTTGTGTGCCAAAAAGTATAGTGAGAAGGATTAACCGCTCGCCCTAGTCGAATAAAAATATCATAACCAATAATCAATGCCTGCAGAAATTCCTGACTGCTCACATTAAGTTTATCTCCCAGCGCTAACGCGACCGGCAGCGTCACCGAACCGGGATGGCCTATCGCTTTACGGTGGCCGTCGTCCAGTTCAGAAACATGACCGACCATACCATTCACCATTGCTGCATTGGCGGCGGGGTATTTTCCATCCATACCAATAATAATGGCCTCTTCTTGCCCACCCATTCCGGCGAAAAACTGCCGGCCTGTTTCTATCTGAGGATAATTTGCACCGGTAATAGCACACCCCAACCAGTCAATGACCCGATATTTCATATCTGTCACCAGTTTCTGGTCAATCCGCTCATACCGACAGTGAGCAATAAAGGTTGCCAACTCTTGTTGAATCATCTGTTCCATTATTTCCTCCGTAAAAAGCCTGTCCTGCTATTTGAAATATTCAGGCCAGGCTTATCTTGTTCTTAGCTTTCTGCCACCATCACGGAAGTACAACAGTAAAGGTCAGAATAAAGTTAACGATAGCGCACAAGATCAGTTGAATTGCGTTACGTTTCACAATCTGGAATGGCGAAACACCCGCAATCCCGGCTACAGCAACAATTGCCCCCGTAACCGGCGATATCGTGCGGCCAAAGCCGGTCATCGTCTGCAAAGGTAATAACATCGCTGCCGAAGGAACGCCCAGTTTGGCTGCTATACCTGGAATCAGTGCTGCAAACGAAAAGAAGGGTGCATTACCGGATCCCATCAGGAAGGCAACAGCGCCGATAATCAAGCTCATAACGATAATCATGAAGCCAGCGCCCATTCCAGCACCCTCAACGCCGGATATCAGCGAATTTACGGCACCGATGGCAATAAGCCCTTCCCCGAAAACCTGACCGGCAATAATCAATGCCACAACAATTGTCAGTTGTTTACCTAGCCCTTCGAAGAATGATTTCATGCCGTTGAGGACTTCCAGCGCATCACGACGACGGAGGAAATCAAAGGCCATGGCGATTAAGGTGCTCAATACGATGGCTGTTGGTACATCTACGTTGATATTGATACCAAACTGCCCCAGCACCACCGGGTTAAATGACAACAGAATAATTAACGGAATAACTGGCAAAAGCGCATAGATTTTAGGTACGGCAATTTTTTCATCTACCTGCTCTTTATGAAATTGCTCCTGCAAAATAATATCTTGCGGATCCGGTCCTTCACGGCGCTCCCAATAACGTTGTACAAAATAGTGTGAAACCAACATCACAAGGAGTAGCGGGAAATAGATCTTTAACTGCCAGGTGAAGAAATACTCAGCCCATGTAATACCTGAGGTCTTTGCCGCCAACAAACAGTTGGCAGAACCTGGTCCCAAATCGAAAAACCGACTGGAGCCGATGATGGCAACCGCTGTCAAACGGGAAACTCCGGCACGGATCATAACCGGATAGAGTGTCACCATCAGCATCAGGGCCAGTCCGGAGGCACTGGGAATAGCCATACCGATAATCTGGGAGATAATAAATCCCACACAGGCCAGTATATAAGGTGATTTAATATATTTGAGCGGACCGCCAACCACGGAATAGAGCGCTTGTCCGGCGTGTAGCGTGTCCATGTATTTGGAAAACCCGCCCATCGCCATAATGGAAAGTCCTAATCCGCCCAGATTGGAAGACATAATATTCTGAACGACTTGGAAAATATCAAAAAAACCACTGCCCGTTGACTTCTTAATTACCAAACCAGGCCCCAGGTCCAACAAAACAGACATACCTAACAAGAATACACCTGCAATTAATAACACAGCTGTGGCATAACCTTTTCTCGCAATCATCCATGCAACCCAGGCGATGATGACGAGCGAAATTGTTAATCCCATTGTTCTATCCCCCGCGAAGTAGCACACACATGCTGTCAGCGACTTCGTTTATTATTATTGGCTATCAATGAGCGGGAGGAAGCATCAAAATTTGCTGCCCATCTCCCACGGTCAGAATCGTCGCCTCTTGCTTCCTTTCCTCGCGGAACTGGCAAAGCCGGAGATAAAATAGATACGTATCCAAGAATTTGAAAAATAACGGGTGATTGATTTTGCCTATCACTTATTTTTACCCGCGACATAATCAGTATCGTTCTTCTATTTAGTCACACTTGAATTTGTAACCGACTTTACCAGCAGACAACGTCCCTTTAGCTGTTTAACTCCAATGTCACTTAACGGTCTCTTTAGGTGACTCAGCAATGGATTTATCCGTCAGTTCCTGACCAATTCCAGGCAAATCAGGGATCTCATATTTACCGTCTTTCGGCAGGTAATCGTATTTACAAGTATCTCGGTTACCTTCGAGTAGGGCATAACGGTGTAATTCATGAATACCGAAGTTTGGAATTGCACACTCCAGTTGCAGAGAGGCCGCAGTCATAATCGGGCCACCACAAACATGGATCTGGCAGGTTGTGTCGTAAATATGCCCCATGTCGCAAATCTTCTTCGCTTCACTAAAGCCACCACAGGTGCCCAGATCCGGCTGGATTAAATCGATAATATGATCTTCAAAAAACGGTCGGAATCCCCAACGAGTATAGATGCGTTCACCCGCAGCAATCGGAATATTGATATTATCTTTAACTTGTTTAAGCTGTCCGGGATTGAGCGACATCACCGGTTCTTCATAGGCGGAAATACGTAAATCCTCAATCATCCGACCAAAACGGATGGCAGAGGCGGTATCGGTTAATGCATGGGCCTCAACAATAATATCGACGTCATCACCCACGGCCTCCCTGATGGCCTTTAAGCGTTTGTAACCCACCATCAACGCACGGTCAGCAAACACGCCATACAAGTCACGTTTCTTGGCAACGCCCTGTTCATCAATTTCATTAACATCAACTTTTATCGCATCATAACCGTCCGCTACTGCCTTCTCCGCGGCAGCCGCATATTGCTGCGGTGTAGTTAAAACCTCTTTTTTAGCCGCATCGCCCCAGCCGAATTGTATCTGGCTGGCATAGGTCCGGAGCGTATCGCGGCACTTGCCACCGAACAGTTGATAACAGGGTACGTTCAAGGCTTTCCCTTTAATGTCCCATAACGCGATATCTATGGCGCTCATCCCCGCAGAGACAACCGTTCCACCCCCCTGTCCCCAGAAGGTTTTTTTCTGCATTTTGTCCCAGATTTTTTCGGTTTCCATCGGATCCATACCGATAATAATGCTGGCGAGATCCTTAGCCATCCCGAAACCGGCTGAAGCCCCGATGCCATAAGCCATTCCCACTTCACCAAAACCGGATATCCCTTCATCCGTATTGATACGGACAACAATAGGACGCCACTTGGAAACCGCTGATTGCAAAGGATTTTTCACATCAATAATATCAACGCTGACAATCTTCATTTTTGCTTCCTTTTGAATAAAAAAACACCTTGGGACGGTGATAACTGGCGGGCATAGCTCGACACGCCTACCTTGCTAAATCATATATCATATATCATATATCATATATAATATATCATTGGTTGCAGCAAACCTATTTTGCATAGGAACCGAAGATCTCTGCTTAAATGTGATGAATGTCAGATCTGAGGATTTAAAGAAGAAACGGAAACAACAGGAAATGGGATCGACAGCGCAGTGGTGTTAGCGGCATAGGTTATGTGACGCCCCCTATGCGGTATTCGGCTGAGGATGGAGAATTATGGGTCCAACATGACAAAGTCTTTCAAGCCGCGAAGGCAGCGAACCGAGACGTTGCTCACGGCAGACGCGAAACTGGCAACGGCGGACTACTATTTAGTCCACTTATTTAGTAGAATTGATCGCTAAATCCGTAAGTTTTTCTTCCGTAATTTGAATTTGGTTCTTTATAACAATGATGACGAAAACAAAAGCAAAGATGATTTACGACGATTTGAAGCACAGGATTCTGTCCGGGGAGTTAAAAGCGGATACTCGTCTGGTTATTCATCAATTAGCCATTTCTTATGATAGTAGCGATATTCCCGTTCGTGAGGCGTTGAAGGAACTGGCGGCTGAAGATTTGATTGAAATGAGCCCACATAAAGGTTCTCGCGTTAAGAAACTGTCGATCAAAGAAATGCAAGACATGCTGGAAATCAGAATAAATCTTGAACCTTTGGCGGCACGTCTGGCGGCGGAGAATTCTACACCTGAGCTAATTACTGCGTTGGAAGCGGTGTTGAGAAAAAGTGAGGAAATGGCTAAACACAAGAGCTACTCCGAATATTCCAACGCTAACCGGGAGTTTCACCAGCTTATCGTTGAAGCCAGTGATAATCTTTACCTTAAAAAAATTCTTAGTGAGTTATTAGGCAATGAACGCCGCACAAAGACGATCTTTGATCTTTTCCCGGAAGTGGTGACAATCTCATTAAAAGAACACCGGCAGATGATTCGCCTGATTGAAGAGAAAAAAGGGCAAGAAATAGCAGAGTTAATGTTAATGCATAAAGCGCGTTCTTATGAAAAACTACAAAATTACTTTGCTAAATTAATTAATGAAAGTGGTGAATAACCCCCCTGCTTTTATTGGCTTCCAGCGTGAAAATACCGGCAGATCTGCCGGTATTTGTGGCGATTACTCTCAGGTATTTTTCTCTTCTATGATGTGGGTAGCTATTTCACGAGCATGTTTTTTCACTTCGTCATAGCGGCTGTTACCTTTGCAATCCATGGTGACGATAAAGGGGCCGAACCTTTGAGCCTCCAGAACCCACATCGCTTCCGGCATACCATTTTCCAACCAGTAAACGGCTTTAACCGCTTTAATCCCAGTTGCCAGCACCACGGCGCAACCGGGGGCGGCCTGGAGATAAGCCTGCCTATATTTTCTGAAGGCTTCCAGACTGCCAGTGCTCATCCCACCTTTACCAATGATCAGTTTCACTCCCAGCTTACCAACAAATTCTGCATGGGGCTCCATCCGGATCGATGTAGTCGGACCGATGACGCGTAATTGCCAGTTATCATCGGCATCTTTAACCATGACAGGGCCCGCATGAAAGATCACGCCACCTGCCATCGGTTGCGGCAGATTTTCCCCATTTTCTACCAGCTCCCTCATCTGCAAGTGAGCCATATCCCGGGCTGTGCATACGGTGCCGTTTAAATATATAGCATCACCTATTTCCAGCTGTTCCACGTCATTATCATTTAAAGGCAGGGTCAGTTCATACGTAGCCATTTTTATTCCTCCACCTGAAACAGGGATTCCCGGCGTCCATCGGGGTAGATACGAATACCGAAACGACGTGCCACCCAGCAATGGAAGTTGATGGTGACTGGACAAATGGCAGTATGGGTCGCTGCATAAGCCATTTTTACTGCCAGCGAGGTGGTTCTACCACCAATACCCGCCGGCCCTACTCCCAGCTTATTGATGTCTTCCAGCAGTTCCTGTTCCAGATCGTCTAGCAGGCTATCTGGATTATGATCAAGCCAGTTACGGGTACTGATGGCTTCACGACTGAGTTTAGCGCTGATATCCATCTGCCCCCCAAGACCGATACCAATAGCCGAAGGTGGACAGGGGAAACCACCGGCATTAATGACGGTATCCAACACTAATTGTTTGAGACCACTGTAGTTTTTTCCTAGCGTAGCCGGTGTCAATATTTTAGAGACATTACCTAACTCGGCACCACAGCCTTTGGCACTCATGATTATTTCGACGAATTTCTGATCGGGTACATACCGAAGTTCGATATTGGGTACACCCAACCCTGTACTATCCCCTGGATTAATACGTGTAAGGGGATGAACAATGCTAGGGCGGATTAAACCTTCATGAGTAGCTTGAGTTAACGCCCTGGGCAGATAACTCAATAGTGGCCCCATATCAAAAGATTCACCGAAGCGGATCCAAACCGTTGGAAAACCAGGAGATTGACAGACAGGTTTATCGAGCCGACCAGCCTGAGCAACGTTTTCGATCATCGTTTCCAGCATGACCTTTGCTTCCTGGTGAGTTTCTTGTAGAGCAGCCTTCCTTATCAGATAGAGAGCATCTGGTGAGATGGTAGTACAAGCCTGGTGGAGAAGGTCATAAACATCTTCGTAGGTTATTCCCAAATCTTTCATTTGCTGATCCTTACTATTTTTATTGCGTCCTCGCAAATCATATATAATATATAATATATGAAATTGCAAAGCAAAATTCTATCCATAGCAGGAAGAGTTAACAGCGTGAGATTCAGGGCACTGTTGCAGATAGGTTCCAGCACTGAGTTCCCTCTCAGCAGTCATTCACAGACCGAAGACCTTGATTTGCACCGTTCCCTTTGCACATACTCTGCCTGGAGGCAGGTATTACTTCGTCACGTCAAAGGAAAAGGCGCAAAGGGAAGATGTGCAGGCGTTGAAATGCTGGATTCTGGAGAGCATGGCTCTCCAGTGAATAAGATTTATGCAGTATATGAATTGCCGTTGCCCTGCCACAGATCCACACAAGCCTGTGCCAGCGCCTGCGTCGGGTCGATAGCTATCGACAGAAACGGTGAGTTAACGGCGTTGAGCGCTGGCGGTACTTCGGTGCAGGCCAGCACCAATTTCTCCGCACCGCGCTCGATCAGGGCGGCAGATAACCGCTCTAACAGCGCCCCGCCTTTTTCCAGTTCCCCGCGTTTAACCGCATAGCAGCCCGGCACAAACCAGTCATCCATTTCTGCTTCATTCGGCAACAGCGCGGTAATCCCAAGCGCAGAAAGCCGCTGTTGAAACCAGCCTGCTGCAAGGGTGCCGTGAGTGGCAATCAGACCGATCTTCGCTGGACGGGGTGACGTAGCAACCAGCGGCGCAATTGTGGCATCTGCAATATGCAATAGTCTGGCCTCGCTGGCGGCAGCCAACTGCGGGTACCAGTGATGGGCGGTATTGCAGGGAATGGCAATATGACTGACCGCCAAACAATTCAACTGCGTTATCGCATGCAGGAGCTGTGGCAACGGGGATTCCCCCGTTCCCGCCAGCGCTTTCTGCCGGTCAGGAATCTGCGGCACGTTCCATGTCACGACCGGCAAATGATCCTGATCGCGTGAAGCGGGAGTCAGGCCGATTATTTTTTGCTGCAAATCGACCGTCGCCAGCGGTCCCATTCCCCCCAAAATACCGAGCAGGAAAGTATTACTCATGTTTGGCCTGCTGCTGCAAAAGCTCACGATAGCCAAATAATCCCGCGGAACCGCCGGTATGGATGAAGACAATATTGTCATCTTTGCGAAAGTGCCCCTGACGGATCAGTCCGATGAGCCCGGCCATGCCTTTGCCGGTATAAACCGGGTCAAGTAAAATGCCTTCTAACTGAGCCAATAACGTTAACGCCTCAAGGGTACCTTCCGTTGGCAAGCCGTAACCGGCACCGACATAGCCACTGTTTGCCACCACAGTGGCGCGTGACAACTCCCCATGAATCCCGAGGAGCTCGCGGGTACGCTGGGCCAGCGCATAGACATTTTCTTCCTGCTTTTCTTTTGCGGCGCGCACGCTAATCCCCAAAACAGGAATACCGCTGTTGCTGGCGGTGAGTCCTGCAACCAGACCCGCCTGGGTGCCGGTACTGCCCGTCGCGTGCACCACGTGGTCAATGCGCAGTTGCTGCTGGGTGGACTGATAAAGGAGCTCTTCGGCACAGGCCACATATCCCAATGCGCCAATTGCGTTAGATCCGCCGCCGGGGATCACATAGGGTTTGTGCCCCTTGGCCCGCAATGTCTCGGCCAAATGTTCCATTGCCTGCTGCATATCGGTTCCGGCTGGCAAATGATCGACAATTACGCCGCCCAGCAAGTTATCAAGCAGCACATTCCCCGACCGCTGGTAATCGTCACCAAAGTCGCTGACGCGTTTTTCCAGCAGCACCTGCGTTTTCAGTCCCAATTTGGCCGCACCAGCAATAGTCTGCCGCACATGATTCGACTGGGTCGCACCTTGGGTAATCACGATATCGGCGCCCTGTTGTAGGGCATCAGCCAATAAAAACTCCAGCTTACGCGTCTTGTTGCCGCCGGTTGCCAGCCCGGTGCAATCGTCACGTTTGATATAGAGATTCGGTCCCCCAAGAAAGCGGGAAAGGTTTAACAAGGGCTCAAGCGGTGTGGGGAAATGACCAAGGGAAACGCGTGGAAACCGGGCTAAATGCATGATGATTCCTTATTTAAAATGAAAGGTTTGTTTTCTAATAATGCTTATTGGGAAAGTGCCGTTTCCCGTTAACTCACCGCTGCCGTTTGCAATTCGGATAATTGCCGCCAACTGACGTTATCAATGAAAATACCATCAGCCAGTCGCTGGCGATAATTTTTTTGTTCCCATTCTCCGGGGAGCAATAAATTATGTTCAGGATGAGAACTGCGCACCCAGTCGAGCAGTGCTGGAATTTCCTGCTAATAGTGCTGCGCCCCACCCATTCGTTCAGGATCAATCAATATTGATAACATATTATTGATAATGCGCTGTTTTCCAGGATCACCCTTGCGTTCAGTATTGCCGCCGGTTAATGCGGCACCCAACAGGGAACAGATTATCGCCAGTCCTGAGCCTTTGTGTTCGCCAAACGCCCGCAATGCGCCGAAGGGTTCTTCCATCAGAAAGCGCGGCTCTACCGTGGCATCTCCGCGATCGTCAACCGCACAACCGGGCTCCAGTTGTCGTCCTTCATTCCAGGCGATACGCGCTTTGTTCCCTGCGATCACGCTGGTAGCGAAATCAAGGACGATGGGCTCACCGTGCAATTGCGGGATACCGGCACAGAAAGGATTGGTGCCCAGCCGTGCCGATTGCCCTTGCCAGGGAATGACATTGGCGCGGTTATTCACATTGGCAAAGTGCAGTGAGACCAGCCCTGCCGCCGCGGCCTGCTCTGCCCAGGCACCGATGCGGCCAAGATGATGGGCGTTTGCCAGACTCACTACCGCAACGCCGTATTGCTGCGCTCGCTCAATACCCAACGCCATAGCCTGTTGCCCGAGTATCTGGCCGAAGCCATGCTGACCATCCAGTGAGATCAGGGCGCCAAAGTCTGCGGTGATTTTCACACCTGCCGCGGGGTCCAATCCCCCCTCGCGAATCGCTGAAATATAGCGTGGCAACATGCTGACGCCGTGGGAGTCATGCCCTTTGAGGCTGGCTTCCACCAGATTATTGGCTACCTGGGTTGCTGTTACTGAGTCTACGGATATATCGGCAAGCCGGTCGTGTAAATATTGACGTAGAAACTGATGGCTGAATATAGGCATTGTTTGACTCGAAAACAATTATGGAATAAGCAAAAATATAACGCCAATCGGCTAAATATCTATAGACATAATATTGATAACGATAGAAAGAAAATAGCTATTACATGTTGGTAGTTACGTTAATGTTAATCCATTTAAATATTACTTCCTCTCTATAATACCCGTTATAGCTTATTCCAAAAAATGATTTACCAATATTATCGTTATGCACATAGGATGCCCTGACTTGATGTTTTTTATTTAATTATCCCATCAGAGTAGTGCAATAGAGCAGTACATGATGGGCTTATTCGGTCATGCAAGCATGAGAGAGGCAGAAAAATAATGGATAATTCACTGGGAAATAAGCGTTTAAAAAAATTCGCCACGCTATTTACTGCATTTGCTACAACGACCACAGCTTGCCTTGCCCTGGGTACCGTTAGCGCTCATGCGGAAGGATCTATCAGCATTGCGCAGCAATTTGGCATTGGTTATCTGATCCTCGATGTCGTGCGCGATCAGCATCTGATAGAGAAGCATGGCAAAGAGCAAGGGCTGGATATCAACGTCGAGTGGCGCACAATTTCCGGGGCGACGGCAATGAATGAAGCGCTGCTTTCTGGTGCGCTTGATGTCGCGTCGGCGGGCGTTCCGCCAATGCTTACCGTCTGGGATCGCACCCGTGGACGTCAGAATGTGAAGGCGATTGCCTCACTGGGCTCGATGCCAAATTATCTGCTCAGCAACAATCCTGCGGTAAAAACCGTCAGCGACCTGAGTGAAAAAGATCGTATTGCCGTGCCTGCGGCAGGCGTTGGTTTTCAGTCCCGCACGCTGCAAATTGAAACTGCCAGGCTTTACGGCAACGCCGATTACAAACGCTTCGACACTATTTCTGTCAGTTTGCCCCATCCCGATGCCAGTACCGCCTTAATTGCCGGTGGCTCTGAAATCTCCGCCCATTTCTCCAGCCCACCTTTCCAATATCAGGCACTGGAGCATGCCAATGTGCATAAGATTCTCAGTTCGTATGACGTGCTGGGCGGGCCTGCAACATTCAATGTGCTCTACGCCACGCAAAAATTTCATGACGATAACCCTAAAACCTATCGCGCTTTCTATGATGCGCTGGCCGAAGCCTCGCAAATAGTTAAAGCCAATAAAGCCGCGGCGGCTGAAACCTATATTCGGGTTGAAAAATCCCGCCTGTCGCCCGAGTTGGTGAAGAAAATCGTCGAAGATCCGGAAATCGACTTCACCATCATTCCGCAGCGAACCTTCGTGTACGCCGAAAAATTACAGCAGTTAGGCGTTTTAAAAAACAAAGCAGACTCGTGGCAGGACTATTTCTTCGCTGAAGCCCATACGGATTCCGGTAGCTGATCGACCGTTATCCGATTTTGGCCTGAACCGCGATATTTTCCCCGCTATGCAGGAGAGAGCATGAACCGCATCGTTAATGAAATCTCACCACAACCGCTGTTGCAGGTTGATGGGGTGGGACTGGAGTATCGTACCCGGCAAAAACGGGTACGCGCCACGCATGATGTCAGTTTTGACGTCTATCCTGCCGATCGCTTTGTTCTGCTGGGGCCGTCTGGCTGTGGCAAGTCCAGCCTGCTTAAATCGATTGGCGGTTTTTTGTCGCCGGTTGACGGAGAAATTCGCCTTGAGGGTCAAGCTGTCGTAGAGCCGGGACCGGATCGCATGATGGTGTTTCAGGAATTTGATCAACTGCCGCCGTGGAAAACCGTCTTGGAAAATACGTTATTCCCGCTGGTGGCAAGTCGTCAGGCCACCCGCAAACAAGCGCGCGAACGGGCGCTGCACTATCTCGATAAAGTCGGGCTTGCAGGATTTGCCGATGCCTACCCGCATATGCTGTCCGGCGGAATGAAGCAGCGGGTCGCGATTGCCCGTGCGCTGGCGATGCAGCCCAAAGTGCTGCTGATGGATGAGCCCTTTGCCGCACTCGATGCGCTGACGCGCCGCAAAATGCAAGAGGAACTGCTGGAACTGTGGGAGGAGATCCGTTTTACGTTGCTGTTTGTCACCCATTCCATTGAGGAAGCGCTGGTGGTGGGCAGCCGGATATTGCTGCTGTCGCCCCATCCCGGACGGGTTTGCGCTGAAATGAACAGCCACCAGTTTTCTCTGGCCGACTATGGCAGCGAGGAGTTCCAGATTGCGGCGCAGCGTATCCATCACCAACTGTTCCCCACTGAGCAACCGCAAGCCCCTTTTTCGATTTCGTCTCAAGGTAAACAAAATGAGCATACAGCCCCCCATCCGCTGCGAATATCAGCGTGAATTGACCCCGCTGCAGGACGTGACGCTGACACAACCGCTACCAATAATGACCCGTATGTGGAATCAACAGTGGCTGCGCAAATTGACGATATTGCTGGTGTTACTGATTTTGTGGGAGTTGGCGGCACGCTGGCAAGACAATGATCTGATGCTGCCTGGGTTTTTGCAGACGCTACGGGCGTTTTGCCAGGATATGGCCAGCGGTGAACTACCCGCCAAGGTGGTCATTTCACTCGGCACGCTCCTCAAGGGTTATGCCATTGGCAGTGTGTTGGCGCTTGGGCTGAGTGCCCTGGCGGTTTCGACCCGTTTCGGGCGCGACCTGCTCAACATTCTGACCTCGATGTTTAATCCACTGCCTGCGATCGCCCTGCTGCCTCTGGCGCTGTTGTGGTTCGGGCTGGGGGAAAAGAGTCTGGTTTTCGTGCTGATCCATTCCGTGATGTGGCCGATGGCGCTGAATACCTATGCCGGGTTTTTAGGCGTCTCTGACACATTGCGCATGGCTGGCCGTAACTACGGACTGCGCGGTGGGCGCTATGTGGCCCACATTCTTATCCCGGCGGCGCTGCCGTCGATTCTCTCCGGCCTGAAAATAGGCTGGGCCTTTGCCTGGCGCACCCTGATTGCAGCAGAACTGGTGTTTGGCGCGTCCAGCGGTCAGGGCGGGCTTGGCTGGTATATCTTCCAAAACCGTAACGAGCTGTATACCGATCGGGTATTTGCAGGTCTGGCGACGGTGATCGTTATCGGTTTACTGGTCGAGGGTCTCATTTTCGCCAGTATCGAGAAATTGACCGTCAAACGCTGGGGTATGCAGCGTTGATCGGACAGGCACGTTGATTGAACTTGCACGTTGATCGCAATGGTGCGGATACTCAATAAGAGGAGTTGGTTATGCTGGCGATTAAAACCCCACAAAATTACCTGAATCAGGACGGTGTTATTGAAAAAGTCGGGGAGTTTATTGCCCCACTGGCGCAGAAGGTACTGATTGTCACCAGCCCACGCGCCTGGCAGGCAGTGGGTGAATCTGTGACCACCAGCCTGCAACAACACTCCATCGCGTTTCGCCTGAGCTTTTTACCGGGAGAATGCAGCCGCGATGCGGTCGATACACTTGCGGCACAGGCGCTGCAACAGGAGGCCGAGCTTATTCTCGGGATCGGCGGTGGCCGGGTGTTGGACAGCGCCAAAGCCGTTGGAGAAACACTCGGGCAGTTGCCGGTAATTACTGTCCCGACGATTGCCGCGACCTGTGCCGCCTGGTCACCCATCAGCGTTCTCTACGATGACACCGGAACGCACCTCGGCCCGCTACCCTTGGCTCGCCTGCCGGTCTGGGTGCTGGTCGATAGTGCAGCGATCGCCAAACGCCGTCGCGCTATCTCAATGCAGGTATCGTTGATGCGTTGGCTAAATGGTATGAATTCCTGCCCTACTTGCGTAATGGCGATGATGGATTGGCGCTGCTGTTAAAATCACAAGCTGCAAAGCTGGCACTGGATACTTTTAAGACCTATGGACAACAGGCAATCGCTGACAATCAACGTCAGCAGGTCAGCGTGGCACTGCGCAAGGTGATCGATGCCGTTATTGCTCTGGCCGGGTTGGCGAATAGCATGGCTGACGAGGTACCGCGCATCGGCATCGCCCACGCGATTCATAACAGCATGACCCGTTTGCCGGAACTTCATGACTGGTTGCACGGTGAGAAAGTCGGTTTCGGGCTGGCGGCGCAAACATTTATCGAGCATGAGCGGGCAGCCGATCGCGATGAATTGCTGTCGCTGCTGCGACAATTTAACAGCCCGCTAACGCTGCACGCTCTCGGGATCGCAGATCAACATGAACAGGTGAAAAAGATTGCAGAAGGCGTAAACATTGCGCCGCATATTGCCGCACGGCTTCCGTTTTCGCTCTCTGTGCAACGGATAGAACAGGCGTTGCGGGCTACACAGGGCTTACAGGCAGCCAATGCATAATGGTTTAATGTAAAACGGTTTAATACAAAATAAGGGGATGTTTGAGAAATGAATAACATCGTCACACAGCGATAAATATCTCAATATCAATTCTGACAACTACCCGCCCAAGCACGGGTAGTTGCCAGTTCAGAACGACTAATCAGCAGGTCTATTTGTTCGCACTACTATTTGTTGGCACTAATATATTGCAATGCATTTTCACCCGCGATACGACCTGAGTTCAGCGCAAAACCAAAAGTTCCGCCGCCCAACAGCAAATCATAGGTATCGCCATACATGCCACCGGCGTCATTACCTACAACATATAATCCGGGAACCGGATCGCCAGACTTGTTGATTGCCTGCATTTTCTCATCGATTTTCACTCCGCCGAGCGTACCCAATGCCGCAGGACGCATGCTGACCGCATAGAAAGGCCCCGTTTTCACTGCACGGATGTATTCCATGTTTTTATTGAAAACGTCATCCCGCTTCTGCGTTGCAAAATGATTGTTCTGCTCAATGGTCGCTTTGAGCGTAGCCGGATCCATGCCCATCTCTTTTGCCAATCCATCGATGGTGTCAGATTTAAAGACGAATCCACGATTCTTGGCCTGCTCTTTTTCAAACTCACCGTCGAATTTAGTCAATTTGGTTTGAGCCAGCACCCACTCGCCAATCGGCACATCAATACCCGCATTGATATAATGCTTTTTAGTGTCTTCATCAAAAATGGAGTACATCACTCCCCCTATTTTTGATAAGGCATTACCAGAGTGAGGCCAGATAATAACGTTGGATTCATCAGTAAACCGATGACCCTTATTATCCACCCACAAGTAAGGTTGACGGGCCGCGGCCAGCAGATGAGAGTTGGTGGCATAACCAGGAAGTCCCGGACGGTAAGCCTGCAATACGCCCATGCCGTCTTCACTTGCACCGGCTTTCCAGGCCATTTTTATCCCATCGCCATCTTTACCGACGTTGCCCACCATGATCGTATCCGGGAAAGAGACGTATTTTTCCAACATCTCTTTATTATTCGCATAGCCACCGGTAGCGACAATAACCGCTTTACTTTCATAGGTGATTTCTTTGCCGTCGCTGTCGATAGCCTTAACGCCAACGACCTTGCCGTCTTTCATGACCAGATCTTTACCGGCAACTTTGACATAGGTAGTCACACCCATCGTTTTAAAGTGCTCATGGAACGTTTTGATTAAATGGCGGCCATGCCCAGGTCCATCAATGACGTGCCACGTCAGCATGCCACCCGGTCCACCTGGGCCGATATATTCGAACGCGATCCCTTTTGATTTAACCCACTCAATGGTATCGGCAGACTTATCAACGAATGCGCGAACAACGAAAGGATTCGCCAACCAATGGCTGTAATCCATAATGGTTTTGAATGCCATATCAGGTGTGACAATAATTCCCTGACGTTTTTGCATGGAGCTATTGGCGGCGAAAATGCCCTCGGCAAAATTGCCCGTACCACCAACGATCGGTTGTTTCTCGAGTAAGATAACTTTTGCCCCTTTCTCGGCGGCAGCCATGGTTGCCGCTGTACCTGACGCCCCGGCACCAATAACAATGATGTCAGCGCTGGTGACTTTTTCTTCCGCGGGTGCCGTTGCCGCATGGGACAGAGGTAAATTAATGCATGTCAGACAGGCTATCGTCAGAAGACTGCTTTTAAATTTTTTCACGTATAACTCCTTGTAGTGAATATATTTTCTAAGATGATTATTATTTATTGGGCTTTGGCATCGGAATACGCCTTGTCTGCGGCTTCTAAAATAGCTTCACTGGTCATGGTTGCGCCGCTCCAACCATCCACCACTACGCTTTGTTTCTCGACGATCGTTTTGGCCAGAGCAATTGCCGCCTCACCACCCAGTTCGGGCGTTTCATCTGGAGCGTCAATTTTCGCGGCCTTGATCGCACCGTTTTCATCAATATCCAATGTGACGGTGACATCCCCTCCAAGCCCCTGCCCCACCGCTGAGTAACTTCCTGCTTTGAAGGCCTCTGCATAAGAGGCATTGAAAGAAGAAATGGCAAAAATCAAACCTGCACCTACCACATTTATAAAGCTCGACATTATTCAGTTCCTTTTAAAATCTGTTATCTGATCTATTTATTATCTGAACAAAAGGTAATAGCCACGTCGTTAACTTCCCTGAATTAAATAGCGGCCATCTTTCTGGTTGAGTCGGTTGAAAAAAAAGCAACACGAAGGCAATATCACAGCGACAACCAGGAAAAAAACACCATAATTGCTGACTCCAAGAGGTATTTCATAGGCAGAGAAAAAACGCAGTAGTAAAAAAGAAAGTGACGTACTTACTGCGATAGACATTAACTGCGCGACCGTAATTACGCTATTACCTGAATTATAGGTATCGTCGGTCAAATCGCTAAACGCCAGGATGTTTAGAGAAGAGTAAAGCGTAGAACTACACCAACCGAACATAAAGTTAAGCACGGCAAACGTGAATATTGATTTTTCCGCCATCGAAAGACATAAAAGCATGATAGATATTGCGGTTAAAACGGTAGATAACATCAAAACATAACGGAAACCTAACCCTTGCAATAGTTTTTCCAGCATCAGCTTCGAAAAAACAAACCCCATAGAAAATGATAGCATAATCATACTGACTACCATGGAATCAAAACCAAGTTTTGTCTGTAGCATGGTGGATAAAACAACGGGCGTGCTTGATATCAGTATTCTGGACAGCATACTGCCACTCAGGGCAATAGCGAATGTTTTAACCTTAAGTAACGCGTTCAAAGTCCCATCGGGATTTTTATCGAAAAACCTTACTTTATAGACAAGAATAAGCAGTGCCGCAACAAAGAAAAAACATCAGGTTATACTGCCGTTGAATATAGGGTTTACCCGCCGTCATGACACCAAACAAAAACAGCAACAATGCACCGACGATTAAAAAGTATCCCTTGTGGCTGAAGCTTTGCTTGCATTTGGTCAGGTCAGGAATAATAGTCTGTGCCATGAACAAGCAAGCAAAGGCTATGGGAACGTTGATCATGAAAATCATTCGCCATGAAAAACAAGCAATCAGGAAACCCGCCAATACCGGCCCCAGAATAACGCCCCCTATTCCCATTAATGTCACCCGATTAAGCAGCATCAGTTTCAATGAAGGTATTGTTATTCTTAGTAAAACCGTCTTGATGACGGGCAGCATCAGCGCTCCGCCTATCCCCTGGATGAATCTTGCAGTGACCAACTCAGACAATGAATTGGCGAATGCACACCATAGTGAGCCCGCAATGAATATCGCCAATGAAATTACATAAACCGTTTTCTCATTTAAACAGCCACATAACCAACCGGTTAACGGCGTAAAAATAATAAAGGCAACAATATAAGCGACGATAACGACATCCATATACAGTGCTGAATCCAGTTGCAATGCTGACAAGTGCATAGACAATGATATAGCTGGCAAAGCCATATATAGCATGGTGCTATCCAGCGATTGCATAAAAAAGGTGACTGATGCCAACCAAAACAGGAGCCATTGTCTGTTCATCGTTATGCCACTGTCATTTGCCCAGCATAGAGTATAAATATGCGTAAGGAGAAAACACTGAATAGCCCAACCGCTGCCATAAGTACCACATACTTACGGTTCTGCTTTATATTCTCACTAAAAACCCTATTGGAGAGCAGAGGCAGTATTATTCCCAACCCGACGACACAACTCCAGAAAACTCCGCCCCAAAAACCATTAAGCGTATTCATTGCCGCCACGGTCTTTTGTCCCCCGCCCAGAATCAACCCAACAAAAAATGAGCACAAGAGTAACGCTTCAAGATAAATTAATGGCCGTTCCAGTTTATGGATAAAATGCAGAGAGGCGGTATATTCAAAGCGTTTGTTTGTTAATGAACAATACAGCATGATCATGATGACCCCGGAGGTGACTCCAGAGACAAGAAACAGCAAGGGTAAAACAGGATTATTCAGCAAGGGATAGGATTTTAATGCCGAAAGAAGAAAGCCGGTATAACATCCCAATGCCACAGCCAAAATAAAAAGACTCTTTTCGACCCCGGATTGGCATCTTACTAAAAAATCAAGCACAGCGTTCAACTTAATTAATATTGTCGAATGAGTTGGACTTAAAAAAACCTTCAATCGGTTATGATAAATATTCACTATCCATACTATCAATACCAGCATATAGACCTGGAATAACAACACGCCTAACGACATAATGGAACTGACATTGTAAAACACCATCAAATACCAAAATGTCAGCGGTTTTGTGAGGTGAAAAATAAGAATGCTTAATCCCAAAATCACACTCAATGGCGAAATAATCGTTGTGGCGATGATAACACTGTCTCTGGCGGGGTCGATGTCCGCTCTTTTCCCCTTAAGAAAAATAGCCAGAATAACCATTCCTGACGAAATACCCACTAGCAATAAGTAAATGGCAATTGGCCAATCCCATACGAGCGTGTCGAAGTGAAATGCATTGGTCATTTTTGTATTTCCCCGTATTTCCCTGGAATTCTGTAAACTTTAGGCTCAGTTCCCAAATGAAGTTTTGAGCGGTAAACCGGGTTGGCTTTTATCATTTTGGCGATATCGCTGTCTGGATCATCCAGATTGCCAAAGACCAATGCTTTGGTGGGGCAAGCAGAGACGCATGCAGGTTTTTTGCCTTCGGCCAGATTGCTGTCACGGCAAAAATTGCATTTATCCGCCGTATTTGTCACCGGATTGATAAACCTCACCTGATAGGGACAGGCAGCGATACAATAACGACAACCCACACACCGCTTATCGTTGATATCAACAATGCCGGTCTGGCTATCTTTATAGGAGGCTCCCGTTGGGCAAACGCTGACGCAGGGCGGATTCTCGCAGTGTTGACAGGATTTACGAAAAAATTGCCTGATGGCTTTTACGCCTTCTGATGCCGGGACATCAACGGTACGGATTATTTCAAGGCGACTCACGCCATCTGGAACAACGTTGGTTTTCTTGCAGGCTGTCACGCACGCATTGCAGCCAATGCAACGCAGCTCGTAATGCAACATGCCATATCGGGTCGTATTGCTCTTCTGAGCGACGTGAATATCTTCAGAGCGAGCGTCACTCCCTGTGATAAAAATAGCACTTCCCATATAGGCGATAAAATGTCTGCGCGAACAATTGCCCATAATTCACCCTTACTTTTTATAATGTCCATTTTATCGTTATTATTACCAGCAAAAATTAACTTGGTAAGTGAGCACAACGTCTCAACGCTGACATTGGTAATTAACGTGATACTTTACGGAAATACAGGCTTTTTTGCTGCTGAATTTCCAGGAACGACAAGGCAACTATTTTTCTATTTCTATTAGTACGTCTCTCATTAGCTGCTTTTGATTTTTATCATATTATTCCCAGAGTTGATCATACAACTGTGAGATTGATCACGTTTAATTTTTCACATTTCAATATATAAGTTATAATAGATTGCTATAAATGGAGGAAGCATGCTCAATTTGAAAAGGATAATATATTTTTACGAGCTTAAAATTGCTGGGGGTTTTACAAAAGCCGCCAGCAGGCTTAACATATCTCAACCACATCTATCACAGGAAATAAACAAGCTAGAGATAGACTTGGGAAAACCGCTAATAAAAAGGACCACCCGGTCTTTTGCTGTCACGGAATTTGGTGAGGCTTTTTTCAAGAAAATAGAAAATCTGGTGAATGAGCATAGCGAAATCGAGAAGTTCATTACCGGCTATAAGAGCAGTAATGAGTGCTCATTGACTGTGGGTGTCATCCCCATTTTCAATCGATTTAAATATTATGAGATATTCAGCCTTTTTAAATGCCAACATCCTGAAATAAACACCTCTTTTATTGATGGTTTTAGTTCTCAACTTTTTGAAAAAATTAAAAAAATGGAGATCCACCTGGCATTCTTGACACCCATTGATGAGTATTTTCAAGATCCAGGCATTGAAATAATTGAACTCTTTGAAGAAGAGATATCTTTAATTATGTCAGATACGCATCCACTGGCCCATGCTGACTCACTGACATTACGTGGTCTTATCAGCGAACAACTTATTGTTCCACAGAGAGGCACGGGGGAATTCCAGGCAGTGACGAAAGCCTTTACTGAAATCAATACTGCCCCTACCAGTTTATTTGAGTGCAGTAATATGGAGATCATCATCGATCTGGTGAAGAGCCAATCTTGCATTGTTTTCCTGACGCGCTCAGTGGTTGAGAAATTGGATATGAACGGACTGGTAAATGTTCGTCTTGATAATAATTTAAAACGAAAGGTTGCGGTTAGCTTTTTAAAAAACCAGTCCAGGAATCCTTTTATTAAATTGTTTATCAGTTTCCTGCACCAATATAATAAGGATAACCTTCCTCTGGCGGCAACCGCGTTAAAAAATTCATAGCGGACACACTTACGTTCGCTTGGTGCATCTACTCTCAGGGCAAGGTCTTGAAACGAGTATGTTCTCCTTCACAATAAAAATGTGCGTTATCACAATGACCCCTGTGCAATAATGGTTTATATTCAGCAGCATAATACTCGTTTTATGTAATATGCAGATATCAGCTACAGTGTATTGTGATGATAATAATTCCTATTACTATTTTCCATTTATGAGAATGTCTCACACCAGGATTTACCGGGGTTTCTATGCGTAGCCTGAAGATACCGCTTAAACTAAGCACATCAGTGATTCTGATGGTTTCCGGAGTAATTATTTCGGTATTACTCGCGGTGCATTCCCTTTTCTTCAATCAAATTAGTCAATTGGCTGAAAATAGCTTTCGTGAGAAAGCTTTCGCCATCTCGCGCACCCTGGCGATTACACCAGAAATCGTGCAGGGTCTGAGCGACAAACGCAAGGCCGCCGCCATCCAACCCTTCGCAGAACGTGTAAAAGAGCAAAATGGTCTGCTATTTATTACCGTGACCGATATGCAAGGGATACGGTATTCGCATCCCAATGCCAGTTTGCTGGGCAAGCTTTTTGTCGGGGACGATATTTTCCCTGCGCTCAAGGGCAAAGAAAATCAGGCGATAAATCAAGGTACGCTGGAACGTGCGCTACGCGTATTTACCCCGGTCTATAACAGCGAACATCAACAAATTGGGGTTGTCGCGTTGGGTAT
Organism: Edaphovirga cremea; assembly: GCF_003332275.1. GTDB lineage: Bacteria > Pseudomonadota > Gammaproteobacteria > Enterobacterales > Enterobacteriaceae > Edaphovirga > Edaphovirga cremea. Next base: position 104,555 of record NZ_QOVA01000010.1, read on the forward strand.
CTCGCTGGTTAAGGTTCAGAGCATTGTGAATAATAATCGCCAGAACCTGCTGTGGACTGCCCTCTTCGGCTGCATTGTCGGGGGAATTGGCACGTGGCTTCTGGTGAGTGCCTTAAAACGCATCATGCTGGGTTTTGAACCCCACGAAATCGCCAACTTGTTCGAAGAACGCAATGCCATGTTGCAGTCGATGAAGGAAGGCGTAATCGCCGTGGATCAACAGGGGCAAATTACCCTGATTAATGATGAAGCGGAACGGCTGTTCAAGCAACGGGGGCCAAAAGATAATATGGCCGTAAATGCAGCCAGCGAGCAATGGCCTGAATTGTTGCATTTGCAGGAAGTGATGAACACCGGCGTGATGCAGCGCGACAGAGAAAGTCACATCAACGGCAATATCCTGCTCAGCAATACGGTTCCCGTGCGGGTCAACGGCGAAATTGTAGGGGCAATCGCTACGTTCAGAGACAAAACCGAGGTCAGCCAATTACTTGAGCGTTTGAGTGGCATGTCGACGTATGCCGACGCGTTGCGTACCCAGGCCCATGAGTTCAAAAACAAACTCCATGTCATTCTTGGGATGTTGCATCTCAAGCATTATCAGGAGTTAGAGCGTTATATTTTGAATACGGCGCAAAATTACCAGGATGCGATTGGCTCGTTGATTCGGATGATTAAATCACCGGAAATTGCCGGTTTTCTGCTGGGGAAGATGAATCGCGCGCGCGATTTGGGGATCACCTTGCAGTTAACTGAAGAGAGCTTTTTACCTTATACCGATGATGTTGAGACGACCAATGTTATCATCACTGCGTTAGGGAATGTGCTGGAAAATGCTTTTGATGCGCTCTCCGGCTACAGTGCCCGAACCATTACCGTCAGCTTTGATTTTCTTGACGGGATGTTACATTGCACCGTCAGCGATGATGGCCCAGGGATTGAGCCGGATATCATTGACAAGATTTTCCAGCGTGGATTTTCGACCAAAGGAAACGGCCGTGGCATTGGTCTCCACCTGGCAAAACTAAGCATTCAAGCGCATGGAGGAAATATTGATGTCAAGTCTGAACGCGGTATATATACTCGTTTTTATCTTACCCTGCCCTACCTTACAGACGAGGTGAATCATGATTAATGTGATGATCGTTGATGATGACGCCATGGTCGCGGAACTCAATAAATGTTATCTGAGTCAGATCAGTGGGTTTCATTGCAGTGCCATCGCCTCGACATTACAGCAGGCCAGGGAGTTGCTTGCCGATCCTGATAATCAGATCGATCTGATTCTGTTGGATATCTTTATGCAACAGGAAAACGGGTTGGATCTGCTGCCCACCGTCCGTGAACTCAGTGAACAAACTGACGTGGTCATCATCTCCTCCGCCAGCGATGTCAATACCGTTAAAAAAGCACTTAAATATGGCGTGGTGGATTACCTGATCAAGCCATTCCAATTCTCCCGTTTTGAGCAGGCGCTGACGGATTACCGTGAAGAGGTGAGTCTCACCGAAAACCGGGAGAACTTCGCACAATCGGATATCGATTACCTGCTTTATAATAAGGGCGGGCACGGTCAGGGAGCAGGGAAAGAGAGGAAAAAGCTGCCAAAGGGACTCACGGCCATCACATTGCGGACGATCTGCGAGTGGATAGCTAAAAATCAGGACGTAGAATTTTCTACCGACATGCTGGCTAATGCCATTGACGTATCACGGGTATCTTGTAGAAAATACCTCACTTATTTGTCTGATATTGGTATTCTTAATACGTCTATATTTTATGGCTCATTAGGCAGACCGGTCTTTCAATATCGGTTAATGCCGGATAAACTGGTTCTGCTTAACCAATGTTATCTATGATCTTGACGAGCGGGCAGGATATTTCCTACTATTTTGCCTGGCACACTCTTTTAGGTAAAAACCCTTTTTACTTAGCAAAGGAATAGTCACGCATTAAACTATCGGCAGGCCGGTCGCCCCTTAGTTTCCGGCCTCGGTCAGCCTATTTGCCCACTTATTAGAATAGTGACCTACCGCAATTCACAACCAGATTTAATATCTATTACTCATAATGGCAACATTATAATAACTGCAATTAAACAAACAAAGTTTAATATAATATTTAAATCTTTTATTAACTAAAAAAAACTGCAATGTGTGATCCCTCTCCCTCAATAGAAATGAAAAGAAGATAACTATTAACCTCATAAAAATTAAATGTATTTACTCGATAAGAAAGAGGTGCGCATGTTATTTACTATTCAACTCATCGTCATCCTAATCTGTCTCTTTTACGGAGCCAGAAAAGGTGGGATTGCACTGGGGTTACTGGGCGGTATTGGATTAATAATACTGGTTTTCGTTTTTCATCTGCAACCCGGCAAACCACCGGTTGACGTAATGCTGGTTATTATCGCCGTGGTGGCCGCTTCTGCGACACTTCAGGCATCAGGCGGCCTCGATGTGATGCTGCAAATTGCAGAGCGCTTGTTACGTCGCAACCCTAAATATGTCTCCATCGTCGCTCCGTTCGTTACCTGTATATTGACCATCCTTTGCGGTACAGGGCATGTGGTATATACAATTCTGCCCATTATCTATGATGTGGCAATCAAAAATAACATTCGCCCAGAAAGACCCATGGCTGCCAGCTCCATTGGGGCACAAATGGGGATTATTGCCAGCCCGGTGTCCGTTGCGGTAGTGTCACTGGTTGCGATGCTGGGTAACTTTACCTTTAATGGCAAGCATCTGGAATTCCTGGATCTGCTGGCTATCACCATTCCTTCCACCCTTTGCGGTATTTTGGCAATTGGTATCTTCAGTTGGTTCCGTGGAAAGGATTTGGATAAAGACGAAAAATTCCAGGAATTCATTGCTGATCCAGAAAACTACAAATATGTTTACGGTGACACAGCAACATTATTGGACAAAAAATTGCCTACCAGTAACTGGGTGGCAATGTGGATCTTCCTGGGTACCATCGCTATCGTTGCGCTGTTAGGTGCATTTTCCGAACTGCGTCCAGTATTCGACGGCAAACCGCTGTCCATGGTGCTGGTTATCCAGATGTTTATGTTGTGTGCGGGCGCGATCATTATTATCGCCACCAAAACCAATCCGGCCAATATCTCTAAAAACGAAGTTTTCCGTTCAGGCATGATCGCCATCGTGGCGGTTTATGGTATCGCCTGGATGGCTGAAACCATGTTTGGTGCCCACCTGAGTGAGATCAAATCCGCGCTGGGAACTCTCGTTAAAGAATATCCCTGGGCCTACGCCATCGTCTTGCTGATCGTCTCCAAGTTTGTTAACTCACAGGCTGCGGCACTTGCAGCGATTGTGCCTGTCGCGCTGGCTATCGGCGTCGATCCGGCTTATATCATCGCCTCTGCACCGGCCTGTTATGGCTATTATATTTTACCAACCTACCCAAGCGATCTGGCAGCGATTCAGTTTGACCGCTCTGGAACCACGAATATCGGACGGTTTGTTATCAACCACAGCTTTATTATGGTCGGTTTAATCGGGGTTTCCGTGTCGTGCGTGATGGGTTGGGTATTGGCCGCCGCGTACGGATTCCTATAAGCGCTGTGGGTATTACGTAATCTTCTGTTTAGACATTATCATCACGAAAAAAAATACTGCGTCAGGTCATTCCTGGCGCAGTATTTTACTTTGAAGACTCTTTAAGAACGCTATTTCGGGTAAAACGCGATCTATCTTCTGCCTAACTATTTATATTCTAAATAATCCCAATCACTGTCACTACACTGAGAATCATCGCCAATCCATAAAAAACCCATTTACCCGCCGGGATATGGATTTTCAAATCGTGCATGGCGTGATGCATGCGGTGCAGGCCACACCAGATTGGCAAGACGATCATCAGTAACAAGAAGATGCGGCCAATGAAAGTCTGACTGAATGCAGCAATGCGCTCATAACTGAGTGCATCACCGGGGTAGGCGCCCAGTGGCAATAAAATCCCCACCAACAGGATCACCGCTGGCGCTATAATCGCCGTCCACATACCACCCGCACCGAATAGCCCCCAAAAAACGGGTTCATCTGAACGTTTTGGTGTCTGCTTCATGATGTTCTCCTGTCAGTTAAAGTAATACGACGCCAAGGATGATCGCCGTGGCCACAACCATGACCGCCCAGAGTGCTTTGATGATCAACTCCGGTCCCATCTTTTCATCTTTCACAATCACGATGGAGGCTTTGGGAGCCAGCTCAAACCAGGTTTTGGTATGAAGTAACGCGGCCGCCAGTGCAATCGCGTTGATCAGTAGCACCACGGGATTCTGCAGGAAGTGGAGAAAGCTTTCCCATCCGGCGGCACCGCCTTTCAGTGAAAATACACCGTATAGCAGCACAATACTGAACCAGACCGCGGGAACTGCCGTCCCTTCCCGCAGCATGTAGAACCGATAGAAGCCCAATTTCTGCCACCAATTCGGTGCCATTCCCCGGACATAAGGTTTACGTTTTGTGATTGAATTCATTTCCCACTCCCTTATTGCGGCCTAAGCATGGCGATCATGAAGTCTTTCGAACTTTCCACTTTCCCTTGCTGGATTGCGGCAGCGGGATCGACATGTTTTGGACACACTTCTGAACAGTAACCGACAAAAGTACAGGACCAGACGCCATTCTCACCGTTGAGTTGTGGCATGCGCTCTTTCTTGCCGTGGTCACGGTTATCGAGGTTATAACGATGCGCCAGCGTGATCGCCGCAGGGCCGATAAACTCAGGATTCAATCCAAATTGCGGACATGCGGCATAACACAGACCACAGTTGATGCATCCTGAGAACTGATGGTATTTCGCCATCTGCGCCGGGGTTTGCAGGTTGGTTCCCTCTTCCGGGCGGCGGTTGTTGCCAATAATGTAAGGTTTGACCGCTTCCAGACTTTCGATGAAATGGGTCATGTCGACCACCAGATCGCGCTCGATCGGGAAGTTCCCCAATGCCTCAACCCGCATACCTTTGGTGTATTCGCGCAAGAACGTTTTACACGCCAGTTTAGGTACCTGATTGACCATCATGCCGCAGGAGCCGCAGATAGCCATTCGGCACGACCAGCGGTAACTGAGGTCGGGTGCCAGGTTATCTTTGATATAACCCAGCGCATCCAGCAATGAGGTCTGCTCATCGTAAGGCACTTCAAACATCTCAAGATGGGGAGCGCTATCGCTTTCCGGGTTATAGCGCAACACCTCCATTTTGAGGGTTTTCATCTCAGCCATTTGCTTGCTCCTTATCCTTTTTGTCCTGAGCATCGGCTTCGCCGCCATAGATCCGTTTTGCCGGTGGCAGCGTAGTGATTTTCACGTCGCCATATTCAAGACGTGGTGCGCCATCGGGAGTCTGGAAAGCCAGGGTGTGCTTGAGGAAATTGACGTCATCACGCTCTGTACAACCCTCATCCAAACGCTGGTGGGCTCCGCGTGATTCCCTGCGGTTGAAGGCCGAATGCGCCATGCACTCTGCCACATTCAAGCCATGACCCAGTTCGATGGTGTAGAGCAGATCGGTATTGAAAACGCTTGAGGTATCGGTGATTTTTACGCGTTTGAAGCGGTCTTTCAGTTCCGCCAGTTTATCTATGGTTTTTTGCATCAATTCTGGCGTGCGGTAGATACCGCAACCTTCTTCCATAGACAGCCCCATTTCGTCGCGAATGGCTCCCCAGTTTTCGTCGCCTTCCTGTTTCATCAGCGTCTGCAGGCGGTTTTCTACGTCACGCGCCTGTGCGTCCAACGCCGCCGCATTGGCCGGCTTCGCGGATTGCGCACGCAAGACTGCCTGTTCACCCGCCAGACGACCGAAGACCACCAGCTCTGCCAGAGAGTTGGAGCCCAGGCGATTCGCACCATGCAAACCGACAGATGAACACTCGCCCACGGCAAACAGTCCCGCAATTCGGGTTTCAGTCTCTGAATTGGTTTCGATGCCGCCCATGGTGTAGTGCGCCGTCGGGCGTACCGGAATCGGTTCTTTCACCGGGTCAACGCCGACATAGGCTTTCGCCAGTTCACAGATAAACGGCAGACGTTCGAGCAGTTTTTTCTCACCCAGATGACGCAAGTCGAGATACACCACATCCCCACGTGGCGTAGGGACAGTGCGACCAGCGCGCCATTCGTGCCAGAATGCCTGGGATACTTTGTCTCGCGGACCCAGCTCCATGTATTTGTTTTTCGGCTCACCCAGTGGGGTTTCTGGCCCCATGCCGTAATCCTGCAGATAACGGTAGCCATCTTTGTTGACCATGATTCCGCCTTCACCGCGGCAACCTTCGGTCATGAGTATGCCTGAACCCGGCAGACCGGTCGGGTGATACTGGACAAACTCCATATCACGCAGAGGCAAACCGTGCTGCAACGCGATGCCCATGCCGTCACCCGTCACAATACCGCCGTTGGTGTTGTAACGGTAAACACGGCCCGCACCGCCAGTGGCCATAACCACGGCATTGGCACGGATCTGGATGCGGCGGCCTTCCATCATATTTATAGCGACCACGCCACGCACTTGTCCATCATCGACCAGGATATCCAGGACGAAGTGTTCATCGAAACGCTGTATCTGGGGATATTTGAGGGACGTTTGGAATAACGTGTGCAGAATATGGAAACCCGTTTTATCGGCGGCGAACCAGGTGCGTTCAATTTTCATTCCACCAAAGCGACGGACGTTGACCCGCCCATCGGGTTTGCGGCTCCAGGGGCATCCCCACTGTTCAAGCTGGATCATCTCCTCGGGACAGTGACGCACGAAGTGGTCGACGACATCCTGTTCACATAACCAGTCGCCACCAGAAACGGTATCGTGGAAATGGGAAGAGAAGGAGTCATTATCCTGGGTTACTGCGGCGGATCCGCCCTCGGCAGCAACGGTATGACTGCGCATGGGATAGACTTTCGAGATTAGCGCGATCTTAAGCTGGGGATTGGCTTCTGCGGCGGCAATCGCCGCACGTAAACCCGCGCCTCCGGCCCCAACGATGGCGATATCGGCATTAAAAATTTGCACTGCATTTCTCCTGTGTCAAATTTATAAAATTGCTCATTGTTTATAGTTCTGAACAAACAGTGATGTACAGATGAACAATGGAGGGATTGATACCGATATCATGGACATTGCAGTTATTGTGATCACCGGCGCCCTTGCCATTGCTTCCATTTAAACAACTAAAGTAACTAAAATAATTAAAAAAACTAAAATAACAAAAAGCAGTAATTCCGCTTTACGCGTACCCGAGTAAAATAATCCTTCAGGGAATAATCAACAGTGAAGCAGATCAACTTTGATCGGCCTTTGCTGAATTAATTGTTGGTATTCCAACATGGCGCACTATAAAAATGAACGCGGATGCAATTAGGTAACAGCAGACCTATAAGTTGCCAACATTTCAAGGGAGGTAGCGGGAACGATTATCCCGCAGAACTGACAATAACCTGATGTTCTTTACGATATTTCAGCGGGGTTTTGCCCATCGTATTTTTAAATGAGCTGATAAAGTAAGTCGAAACAGAAAATCCTACTGCGCGAGCGATATCATGAATCGCCATTTCATTTTTCCGTAACAATTCACAAGCGTATCTAATGCGATAAGTCAGTAAATAATCGTGAATCATTTCTCCGGTTTCCTGGTGGAAACGACGGGATATATAACTCTTCGATAAATTCAAATGTTCTGCCAATGCATCGAGACTGAATTTTTCCGCGTAGTGCTCCTCGATCCATTGCATGACTTTACCCGAGAGCCGATCATCGGCAACCTCATGATTAGCGTTACTTTCTGGCAGGAAGGTCAGTAGGTTCAAGATCAGGCACGCTATATTCTCAAGGCTATAGAGCCCCGAGGAGAAGATCTGTCCATAATGGGTAAAAACCGGATCGATGACATGGTGTATATCACTGAGATCATAAACATAAGCTGGACTGTCACGATGACTTAACCGTTGGAGTTGGGCTTTGTGCTGGGGAAAATCACGCAGATAGGCCGCCACTGCCTTGTTGTCCAGATGGATGATGGTTCGCCGATAGATCTCACTCTGGCTATCCTCGACCATGACCTTGTGCAATTTAAAAGGCGGGAAAATGAAAAGCCGACCGGGTCTCATCGTATACTGCTGATTATCAACAATAATAACACCGTAACCGACTTCGACGTACAACATTTCCAGACACTGGTGCCAGTGATGATAACGCACTGAATTGGCAAACAGCCGACTAAAGGAGATCGCACTCTCTTGCAGGGAAACCAATTCCAAAAATTCGTTGGTAGGTGAGTTTGCCATAGGACAACAGAATTAAGTTTTTTATGATTTAATCACTAAATTAAACCACCATTTTATATTTTTGCAAACGGGGTTTCCTTAAAATAAGCGTAATGTGACGCAGTTAACATTTGAACATCTGCCCGTAAAGATAACCTTTTGCCTAGCGAGATAGTGACATTTGATTTACCGAGCCTGACGTTGAGAATTTTCCCCCATGCAGCGGTGATTAAATACTTTCTGAATCAGAGGGATGTTATGTTCCATGAAAAAATAATAAAAGAAAATCCTTTGTCCAGCCGCCAGGATATGGTCGATTGCCTGAATACCCTACTTTCAGCGCTGGATGAACAGTTTACGGAAAACCAATCCGGTATTCTGCTTGGTCAGACCTGCGCCCATTACGGCCCTGATATTGCGCGAATGGAGGGCTTATCACGCGTGCTGTGGGGAATATTTCCTCTGCTTGCCTCTGGTGATAAAACACCCTACAGCGATAAATATCTCAATGCGATTCGTCAGGGTACCAATCCGGAACATCCTGAGTTTTGGGGAAATACCGGTCCCTATGACCAGCGCCTGGTAGAGATGGCGGTTTATGGTTTGGGACTGGCGCTCATGAAGGAGTCGCTGACCGAGTATTTCACGCCCGAAGAACTGCAGAATCTCTATCTTTGGCTCAATCAGATTACTGATGCTGAAATGCCAGACAGTAACTGGAACTATTTTGCCATAATTGTACAACTGGGATTTAAACAGGCGGGTTTGCCCTGGGATCCTGAGGCCATTGAAAAAAGATTCGCCAAAATGGAAGCCTATTATCTGGATAATGGCTGGTATTCCGACGGCCCAGGTCGCCCAAAGGATTACTATATTTCCATGGCCTTCCACTATTATGGCTTAATCTACGCGACATTAATGGCCGAAGACGATCCACAGCGGTCGGGCGTATTACGCCAACGCGCAATCGAATTTGCCGACAGTTTTATCCATATGTTTTCCGCAGATGGTGCGGCAATGCCTTTCGGTCGCAGCCTCATTTATCGCTTTGCCGAAGCCGCGTTCTGGAGCGCTGTCGCCTTTTCAGGTCTGGATATATTTTCGCAAGACGATTTTCCTACACAAGGTGACTTTCCTACACGAGGAGAAATCAAGGGCATTATTTTACGGCACCTGCGTTGGTGGTTCAAACACCCTATTTTGGATCGTGATGGGATCCTGACAATTGGTTACACCTATCCCAATCTGGTTATGGCAGAGGATTACAATTCACCCGGCTCCCCCTATTGGGCGTTTAAATTATTCCTTATTCTGGCGTTGCCAGAAAGTCATCCGTTCTGGCAATCAGAGGAAAAATCACTGCCTCGCCTGCCTAAAAAAAGGGTGATTCCGCAAGCGGCACAGATATTGGTGCGGGACAGTGAATCAAAACATGTTTATATGCTCACCTCCGGCCAATTGGAATTGAATAACTACGTTAATACCGAGGCAAAATATACAAAATTTGCGTACTCCAGCCTTTTCGGTTTTACCGTTGAGCGTGGCCGATTTGGTTTGAAACATGCGGCCTGCGATTCCATGCTGTTGCTTGCCGAACAGGATAATTATTACCGCGGTCGCCGGGAATGTACTGACGTACTGACTACTGACGAGTTTATCCGTTCCCATTGGTCACCCTGGTATGACGTGCATATTGTGACCTGGCTTATTCCCTGTGGGGATTGGCACATTCGCGTTCATCACATTGATACAGCACGGGTATTGGATGCCGTAGAAGGCGGGTTTGCCGTCAAATATATCCCGGCAACCACCTTGTCTGCAATCAAACCGGCAGCAGTCACGTTCAGGCTGAAAATGGCTACTGCAAAATAGTGAACAGCGATATGGGGATCAGCCGGCAAGCGGACACGCTTATCACACCGCCCAACAGCAGTATTATGTTTGCTGAATGTGCTGCTATTCCGGTACTAACTACCCCCCTTGGGATTGGGGAGCATTGGCTATGCTGTGCGGTCTCAGCATCAGGGCCCGATCAACGAGATATTACCGATCCCCCTGAAATCACTTTGCAGGACAACATCCTGTCTCTTTTCCATCGGGAACAGATGAAAAACATTACCCTCTCCATAGATTTATTATTTTAACGCTTATAAGAATCTTTCTCGGGGCCTATATGAAAAATATCACTGCTGCAAACAAGCTTAATTATTACAAAATCAGTACCTTTATATTTCTCTACTTTTTTACCTGGTCTGCCAGTATTGGTTTACTGGCAATCTGGCTGGGGCAGAAAACGGGCCTCAGCGGTGCCGTCATTGGTACCGTATTTGCAGTAAACGGGATTTTTTCGGTAATTCTTAAACCAATTTACGGTTACATCATGGATAAAAGCGGAATGAGCAAAAACCTGCTCTATTTCGTGGTCGCGATGTCCGCATTAATGGCGCCTTTCTTTATTTATGTTTATCAACCCTTATTGCTCAGCAATACGTTGGTGGGCATTATCGTCGGTGCCATTTATCTGAGCTTCGCCTGGTATGCGGGTGTAGCCGCCTGTGAATCTTATTCCGACCGTTACAGCCGCCTCAATAATATGGAATTCGGCCAGATACGCATGTGGGGATCTTTAGGCTGGGCCGTCGCCGCTTCGTTTTCAGGTGTATTGTTCAATCTTTCTCCTGCGTACAACTTTATTATGGGCAGCGTCGCGTCCGTTATTATGCTCATCGTATTGCTTAGCCTGAAAGTTGATACGACGACGCAACAGGCCGGTGAAGTGTTATCAAAAGAGAAAATCGTTTTCGCCGATGTCATGAACCTGCTGAAAAACCGTAAATTCTGGGCGTTCTGCCTGTATGTTGCCGGTGTGGTCTGGATGATGTTTATCGCCGAACAGCAATTCTCCCGGTATTTCGTCACCTTCTTCAACGATGTGCAGCAGGGCAATGCGATTTTCGGTTACCTCAGCACCGTGCAGTCAGGCACAGAATTCCTGATGTACATGGTGATCCCTTTCCTGGTGAACTACTTCGGTGCCAAGAGAAGCCTGATATTTGTTGGCCTGCTGGTTTCAGCCCGACTGATTGTTTCAGGTCTGTGCGAAAGCCATCTGTTAATTTCCGTTATCAAACCGCTTTACGGTCTGGAAATATCGCTGCTGCTGGTGTCGGTCTTCAAATATATTGCCGAGCATTTCGATAAGCGCGTTAACTCCACCATGTATCTGTTGGGATATCAGGCCATGTTGTACGTCGGGAACGTCGTAATCTCTTCACCCGCAGGCTATCTCTATGACCGGATTGGCTTCGAAAACACCTACGTCATCATGGGCATCATCGCCCTGGTATTTACCGTGATCTCCACCTTCACCCTTTCCGCCTGCCAAAGCCGTCGAGACGCCGGTAAAGGAGCGATGGCAGGTGAACGTGGCGCATTGAAAAACTGATTATGTTGAATTTTAAAGGGGAGAAAACCATGCTTAAGGCTATTGCCAACGAACCATTGCTGCCATTGACGCACAAACCCATTGACCGTATCCGGTTGCGTGAGGAATTGCTGTCAGCGCGTCAGCGCGTTACCCAGTCTTTGGACCGCAATCTGGCTGATTTTGGTGACAAGTTTCCCGCAGAAACCTGCGTGAACGGCTATTACCCACTGACCGACAATGTGGAATGGACCACCAGTTTTTGGACTGGTCAACTGTGGCTGGCCTGGGAAATGACCGGCGACGAGAAATACCGGCTCGCGGCAGAAAAACAGGTGCGCTCGTTCGGTCTGCGCATTGCCGGACGCTACGATACGCAAACCCACGATTTGGGCTTTCTCTACACGCTGTCCTGCGTGGCTGCCTGGCGTTTAACGGCCAACCATGAGGCGCGCGGTTTCTCCCTGCTGGCTGCCGAAGCCCTGCTGGAACGCTACCATCAGAAAGCCCATATCATTCAGGCGTGGGGAAATCTGAGCGATCCCGAACAGGCTGGCCGGATGATCATTGACTGCAACATGAATCTCCCCTTGCTCTACTGGGCCAGCGAGCAGACGGGTGAAAGCCGCTTCGCCGATGCAGCGCGTGCGCACGTGCTTCAGGCTGCCCGCTACCTGATTCGGGAAGATGCTTCCACGTACCATACCTACTATATGGACACCGTGACCGGCGAGCCGCGTTACGGCAATACGCAGCAGGGTTACGCCGATGACTCATGCTGGTCGCGCGGACAGGCGTGGGGTATTTATGGTTTCCTGCTGAGCTATATCTACACCGGCGATAAAGAGATGATTGAGCTGTCCAAGCGGCTGGCGAATTATTTCCTCAACCGCTTGCCGGAAGATGACGTCTGCCATTGGGACCTGGCCCTGTTGGGAACCGATGCCCTGCGTGACAGTTCTTCTGCGGCCATCGCCGTGTGCGGTTTGCTCGAGCTGGTCAAGCATCTGCCCGCTACCGATCCTGACCGCGAAATATATGAAGAAAGGGCGTTGTGCATAATGTCTTCGCTGACCGAAAACTATCTGGCGAAACCGGATGAACCGTGCAATGGCTTGCTCAAGCATTCGGTTTATCATCTCGCCAGTGAAAAAGGCGTTGATGAATGCTGTAGCTGGGGAGACTATTTTTATGTTGAAGCCCTGGTTCGCATAACGCAAAGCTGGAAGCTGTACTGGTAATCCCTGACGACGGGATATGCACTGTTGCTCGTTTGGCGGTTCATATCCCCTTTCCGCTTTATAACCAGCTTCTCCTCCTTTTTGTTCTGTTCCCGCGATTTTTTCTCCTGATAGATTGATATCTCTTGAGCTTTTGATCCCATCTTCGGTTAGCCTGCTACTGTGAAATGCGATCAGACGCTGTATTGTTCCCCGCAGAGGAATCGAGAATAAGGAGAAGTCATGAGTAATAACGAATCCAGCACCCGTCTTACAGCCTCCCAGGCACTTGATCAATTGGAGACGCTTTATAACGGCGCAGTGGCAGCGTTACGGGAAGCCATCAAGGATTTCATCAATGATGGCACTCTGCCCGATGAAAAAAAACGTGTTGCGGGGCTCTTCACTTATCCAGAATTGCGTGTGAGTTGGGATGGAACACCGCCAGCCAACCCCAGACCCCGGGCTTTTGGCCGCTTTACCCATTCTGGTAGTTACACCACCACCATTACGCGCCCTGAATTATTCCGCCATTATCTGGAAGATCAATTGGCGCTGCTTGAGGGAGATTATTCCGCCGTTATCGAGGTGTCGCCTTCAACGTTGGAAATTCCGTTCCCCTATGTGATCGATGGTTCGGATCTGGCGCTCGATCGGTCAATGAGTGCCGGTATCGCCAAACATTTCCCCACCACCGAGCTTTCGCAAATCGGCGATGAGACTGCGGACGGACTATTTCATGCTGGCCATACCTTCCCCCTGTCGCATTTTGATGCGCTCAGGACCGACTTTTCCCTGGCGCGTCTGCGGCACTATACCGGCACGCCCGTAGAGCATTTTCAATCCTTCGTACTTTTCACCAATTACACCCGCTATGTCGATGAATTTGCGCGTTGGGCTTGCAGCCAGATTGCCGATCCCGAGAGTCCGTATGAGGCGCTTTCCTGTGCAGGCGGCATCTTTATTACTGCTGAAACACCCAATCCTGAGCAGGCGGTGTCGGATCTGGCCTGGAAAAATCATCAGATGCCTGCCTATCACCTGATTTCACGCGACGGTCGCGGGATCACGCTGGTCAATATTGGCGTCGGTCCGTCCAACGCCAAGACGATCTGCGATCATCTCGCAGTATTGCGCCCCAATGCCTGGCTGATGATCGGCCATTGCGGTGGATTGCGTGAAAGTCAGTCAATTGGCGATTACGTGCTGGCCCATGCTTATCTTCGTGACGACCATGTGCTGGACTCCGTTTTACCGCCTGATATCCCGATCCCGAGCATCGCCGAAGTCCAGCGCGCACTCTATGATGCAACCAAAATGGTCAGCGGTATGCCGGGCGAGGAAGTGAAACAACGCTTGCGTACCGGTACCGTTGTCACGACTGACGATCGTAATTGGGAGTTGCGCTACTCGGCCTCGGCACTGCGTTTCAACCTCAGCCGGGCGGTCGCCGTGGATATGGAAAGTGCGACCATTGCCGCACAGGGTTACCGCTTCCGGGTACCTTATGGCACGCTGCTCTGCGTGTCGGATAAACCTTTGCACGGTGAAATCAAATTGCCTGGGCAGGCAAACCGTTTCTATGAAGGCGCGATCTCCGAGCACTTGCAGATTGGGATATGTGCCATAGATTTGCTGCGTGCCGAAGGCGATCGCCTGCATTCACGCAAATTACGCACGTTCAACGAACCGCCGTTCCGTTGAGTCACTGACGGCCTGGGCGTTAACCTGAATGTGAAAGCCCGCTGACGTCGACGTCAGCGGGCTTTTTTTCGTAAGGAATCGCGTACCCCCCGTTATTCAGGTTTTGGCACCAAACCGTTTACGGTAATCAGCAGGCGTTATCCCGGTGACTTTCTTGAATGCCGAGCGGAACGTCCCCGGATCGAGATAGCCGACCGTCCAGGCAATATGGTCAACCGTTCCATTGGTGAATTCGAGCATTTCCCGCGCCTTACCGACCCTGACGTGCTGGCAATACTGAATGGGTCTAAGACCGGTTGCGGCGCGGAAACGGCGCAAGAAAGTCCGCGCTTCCAGACCCGCCAGTGCCGCCATCATACTGAGTGACACATCCACCGCCCCCTTGCGCTGCAACCAGTGCTGAACCTTCAGCACGGCGCTATCACCGTGGGTGAGAATCGGTGAAAAATGACTTCCGCACGCCTGGGTACTGTCACAGTGTTTGATCTCCAGAAATTGTGCGGTACTCGCTGCAATACTGGGCCCCATCAACCGGTCTACCAGCCGCAGACCCAGATCGGCCCACGCCATCAAACCCGCAGCGGTAATGATATCCCCATCGTCAATAATGGGTTTGTCTGCATCTACCCTGATAGCAGGGAAACGCGCCTCCAACGCCTTGGCGTAGGTCCTGTGAATCGTCGCGGTGCGTTGATCGAGCAATCCACTTTGGGCGAGTAAAAACACGCCGAGGCATACCGAACCGACGGCAGCACCTTCCGCGTGTTTTTCGCGGATCCACATTGCCAGTCGGTTCAAGGCCTTTTCACAGGTCAGTTGAAAAAGCGAGGGAGGAATGATCACCGCCACCATCCGACTATCAAAGGTGGGATGACTGTCAAAAAGCTGGGCGGGTTGGGTGCTTTCGCCATCATCACACCAATGGCTGACGCGCAGAATCGGTAATTGGCTGGACTCGTGCTCATCGGCAATACGATTCGCCACGGCAAACAGATCGGTCAATCCGTGCAACGCCGCCTGAGAGCCGGGATACATCAGCAAGCCGATTTCAGCCACCCTGCGTTTTTCGTTCATTGCCTCGCGCTTGTTCATCGGTGTCAATTTACTGTTCATTGGTGTCAGTTTACCCCGCTTAATTGTCGTTCCACCTCATCCTCACACAGCCGTGAGCATGGAATACTCCATCTTGCTAACTCAATGAACCGCGTTTTTTGATCGAATCCTCCACAACAATAATTTCGGAGATGTTGACATGGCTACTTTCACTACCCTTGACGGCACTGAGATCTATTACAAGGACTGGGGCACCGGACAGCCGATTGTCTTCAGTCACGGCTGGCCGCTGAGCTCGGACAGTTGGGAATCGCAAATGCTATTCTTCGCCAGCCACGGTTATCGCGCCATCGCCCATGACCGCCGTGGACACGGGCGTTCCAGCCAGCCGTGGGAAGGCAATGATATGGACACCTACGCCGACGATCTGGCACAACTGATCGAAACTCTCGATCTCTCGGAGGTGATACTTTTTGGTTTCTCCACGGGCGGCGGGGAAGTCAGCCGCTACATTGGTCGTCACGGCACGGGCCGACTGGCCAAAGCGGGACTGATATCGGCAGTGCCGCCGCTGATGCTGAAAACCGAGAGCAATCCAAAGGGTGCGCCTATCGACGTTTTTGATGGCATCCGCGCAGGCTCCATCGCCGATCGCTCACAACTGTACCGTGACGTCGCTTCCGGCCCCTTCTATGGTTTCAACCGGGAGGGCGCCAAGGTTTCTCAGGGACTGATCGACAGCTTCTGGCTACAGGGCATGCTGGCGGGCCATAAAAATACCTATGATTGCATCAAGGCATTCTCGGAGACCGACTTTCGCGACGATCTGAAAAAGTTCGACATCCCCACGCTGGTCATCCATGGCGACGACGATCAAATCGTTCCTATTCAGGCGGCAGGGCCAGAATCCGCCAAACTGATAGAAGGCTCCAAGCTGATCGTCTATCCCGGTGCACCGCATGGCCTTACTGATACCCACAAAGATCAAGTCAATGCCGACTTGCTGGCTTTCGTTAAATCATGATGCGTTTAGAAAAGTAATGTGTTGAAGAAAGAATAGTTCGTAAAACGCCCGGTGAATGGCATCGGGCATTTTTCGGATTGATACCATGTGTTTTTTATTGAGTACCGTGAATTATTGATAGGGTTGCATTAGGATTATTCTCTATTCGCTCGCTCCCGTTTAGCTGGATGCAGCAGGATCGCCCCCTGACCACTAGAGTTAGTAAGTCATCCACTGCTCAAGGGTTAATTATTGTGAAAGCACTCACCTACCATGGGCCACACAATGTCAGCGTCGATAATGTCGACGATCCCATTATTGAGGCGCAAGACGACATTATTCTCCGCGTTACCGCCACGGCGATTTGCGGATCCGATCTCCATCTCTACCGAGGGAAAATTCCCAGCACCGAACACGGCGATATCTTTGGTCACGAGTTTATGGGAGAGGTGGTTGAAACAGGCCGGGATGTGACGGCAGTGCAAAAAGGCGATCGGGTCGTTGTGCCGTTTGTCATTGCCTGTGGCGACTGTTTTTACTGCCAGATGCATCTCTTTGCGGCCTGTGAGACCACCAATACCGGTCGCGGGGCGATCATCAATAAAAAGCAAATTCCTTCCGGCGCGGCGCTGTTTGGTTACAGCCATCTCTATGGCGGCGTCCCGGGCGGACAGGCTGAGTATGTGCGCGTTCCCAAAGCCAATACCGGCCCGTTCAAAGTCCCGCAGCTCCTGGATGATGACAAAGTGTTGTTTTTATCTGACATTTTGCCGACCGCCTGGCAGGCAGTAAAAAATGCACAAATCGGCAAGGGATCGCGGCTGGCAATTTTTGGTGCGGGACCCGTGGGGCTTCTTACCGCCGCCTGTGCGCAAATGTTGGGGGCAGAACAAATTTTCATGGTGGATCATCACCCCTATCGCCTCGCTTTTGCACAAGAACGCTACAACGTGATTCCCATTAATTTCGACGAGGTTGACGATCCCGCTGAGGTCATCATTGATAACACCCCCGGCAGTCGCGGCGTGGATGCCGTCATTGACGCCGTTGGTTTTGAAGCCAAAGGCAGCATGACTGAAACGCTGCTTACCAATCTGAAACTGGAGGGCGGCAGTGGCAAAGCATTGCGTCAATGTATTGCAGCGGTGCGGCGTGGCGGGATTGTGAGTGTGCCAGGGGTCTATTCCGGGTTTATTCATGGCTTCCTCTTCGGCGACGCCTTTGAAAAAGGGTTGACGTTCAAGATGGGCCAGACGCATGTTCAGGCATATTTACCGGAACTGTTGCAATTGATTGAGCAAGGGATGATTAAACCGGAAGAGATCATTACCCACCACCTGCCATTGGAACAGGCGGCCAAAGGGTATGAAATTTTTGATAAAAGAGAGGAGGATTGCCGGAAAGTGATACTGGTACCCGGTATCGTGCTTCCCCCCAACCCTATCCCGTCCCCGATTACCGCAGGTATAGAGAACGGCAGACCAATGGTTCCCCCCCTTTGATGCCTGGCCGCTGGCGGAATAGGATACAAACCGCCAGCGGTTTCACTTACCGGGTTAAATTCCGCCGAGATAGGCCTTGCGTACTTGCGGGTTAACCAGCAATTCAGCCCCCGTCCCGCTCATGCGAATTTGCCCGTTGACCATGACATAGGCACGGTCTGCCAGCTTGAGCGCATGATGGGCATTCTGTTCCACCAGAAAGATGGTCATGCCGTTGCGCGCCAATTCACGTAACGTATGAAAGATCTGTTTCACAACAATCGGCGCCAGACCCAGGCTGGGCTCGTCCAACAGCAATAACCTGGGTCGGCTCATCAGGGCGCGGGCAATCGCCAGCATCTGTTGCTCGCCGCCAGACATCGTCATCGCCCGCTGTTTGCGCCGCTCCTTCAACCGGGGAAACAGTTCGAACATGCTTTGCAAATCTTCAGCCGCGTATTTCTCGCCAATCGGGATAGTCCCCATCAGCAGGTTCTCTTCCACCGTCATGTCAGGAAATACCCGTCGCCCCTCAGGCGACTGCGCGATACCACTCGACGCCACAAAGTGGGTCGATTTACGGCTGATGTCCTCACCGCGAAACAGAATTTGCCCCTTGCTGATCCTCGGTTGGCCAAATATCGACATCAGCAAGGTCGATTTCCCCGCACCGTTGGCACCAATCAGCGCCACGGTTTCACCTTGATTCACCCGCAGAGAGACACTCTGCAACGCCTGTATCGGACCGTAAAAGACATCCACCTCACGAAATTCCAGCAGCGCGTCGCTCATAGATTCACCTCATCCTCACCGGTACCGAGATAGGCAGCGATGACGCTTTCATCATTCTGGATCGCCTGTGGTGTTCCCCGTGCAATTACATCGCCATGATCCAGCACGATGATATGATCGGAGATCTCCATGACCATTCCCATATCATGTTCAATCAGCAACACCGTGATGTCATGGTGATCGCGCAGAAAGCGGATAATCTTGCTGAGGGTATGGGTTTCCACCGGATTCAGCCCCGCCGCCGGTTCATCCAGACAAATCACTTCGGGAGCGGTGCACATTGCCCGGGCGATTTCCAGTCGCCGTTGCTGGCCGTAGGACATTTCACCCGCGAGACGATTGGCGCAATCCACCAAATCCACCACTTCCAGCCAGTAAAAAGCCCGATCCAACGCCTGATTTTCAGCCCGACGGTAAGCCGGGGTATTCAGTACACCGGCCACCAGATTGCGGTTGGTCTGCATATGCTGCGCCACCAGCAGGTTTTCCACCACGGACATCTCGCGAAATAACCGAACGTTCTGGAAAGTACGCGCCAAACCGGCACGGTTAACCTGATGGGTTCCGCCAAACATTTTATAGAAGAGCCTGCTCCCAAGTTGACGCGGTCTTATCCAATCGCTCGGTTGGAACTTCTGCCCTAAAATCTGAATAACGTTGGTCGTCCGCCGTCGGGTATTGAGCATAATGCTGCCGCCCGTGGCCTTGTAGAAGCCGGTCAGGCAGTTGAACACCGTGGTTTTCCCCGCCCCATTCGGGCCGATAAGCGCGGTGATCGAGCCACGTTTTACCTCCAGATTGACATCATTCAATGCCTTGATGCCGCCAAAATGCATCATCAGGTGTTCAACGCTAAGGATATTGTCACTCATGGCGCGACTCCTTTGCGTAGAGGAAAGCCAGCGCGACTGATGCGAATCAGCCCGCGGGGTCGCCAAATCATCATGACAACCATCAATACACCAAATAACAGAACCCGATACTCGGCGAAACTGCGCAATAATTCAGGGGCTACGGTGAGAACAAAGGCGGCGATAACCACACCGACCGTCGATCCCATTCCCCCCAGCACCACAATGGCCAGGATCAGCGCGGATTCGAAAAAGGTAAACGAGGTCGGATTCACAAATCCCTGATAGGTGGCAAAGAAAACCCCCGCCAGCCCGGCAGTCGATGCGCCCAGCGTGAAGGCCGAGAGTTTGACCAGAACATGATTCAGCCCCATCGCCCGACAGGCGATTTCATCTTCCCGCAAGGCTTCCCAGGCGCGGCCAATGGGCATGCGAGTCAACCGATGCTTGACGTAAAGAACCAGTAAAACCACCAGAATCAGTACGGTATAAATAAAGATAAATTTCAGATTGGGGTTATAGGCGATATGGAGAAATTCGTGGATCGGTATACCGCCTTCTTTTGCCCGGCGGCCAAATTCCAGCCCGAACAGCGTCGGTGCAGGCACGGATACGCCGTTCGGCCCGCCAGTAAACTCCAGCCAATTATTGAGGATCAAACGGATGATTTCACCAAAACCCAGCGTCACAATAGCCAGATAGTCACCGTGCATCCGTAATACCGGAAAACCCAGCAAAGCCCCAGCCAGCGCCGCCAGGAGCGCACCCAACGGCAGCATCGCCCAGAATCCCAGCCCCAGATATTCATACCCCAGCGCCAGCCCGTATGCACCAATGGCATAAAACGCCACGTATCCAAGATCCAGCAGACCCGCCAATCCCACCACAATGTTCAGTCCAAGCCCGAGCAGGACATAGATCAGCCCGAGAATGGCCACGGTGAGGACGTATTTGGTCGCCAGAAAAGGAAAAAAAACCGCCAGTACGATAATCACCGGAATAATCCAGCGCAGTCGACTTTTGTAATCCGGCGAGCGAACGTAGACACCCGCGCTGTCACTGTCGAAATTGGCCCGCATGCGCTTTCCCGCTGCGGTTTGCAGAAACAGGCTCAATAATAGCCGCCCTACCATGACGGCCAGAATAATGGCTATCAGCCGCGCAGGCTGGAAGTTAAAACTGTACCCATCGAGAACGACACCCACAATCGGACCAAAAACGATCAAGGCGATTAAACCGGCAAATACCGCATCCAGAAGGCACTGTTTTATATCCATTCTTTCGTGAACAGGGGTGTGAACAGAAGATTGTGACATATTTTCCCCCTATACCTTGGCCATAATAGGACGACCCAACAGACCTTGTGGCCGGAAAATAAGAATCACCACCAGTAACGAAAACGAAAATACGTCTTTATAATCAGAATTCACCATACCGGCGAACTGCGCCTCCGCCACACCGAGAATCAATCCGCCAAGCATCGCCCCTGGCAGTGAACCTATGCCACCCAATACCGCCGCAGTGAAGGCTTTGATACCAATGATAAATCCGGCATAAAAATCAAACGTGCCGTAGTTCATGGTAATCAGCACCCCGGCCAATCCGGCCATGGAGGCACCAATTACAAAGACGCTGGAGATCACCCGATCGGTATTGATACCAAGAATCGAGGCCATTTTGCGATCCTGCTGCGTTGCCCGGCACATGCGACCGAGTTTCGTATTTTGGATCACGTAGGTCAGTACCAGCATGCCGACCACCGAGGCAATCAGGATGAATATTTTGGTGTAGGTCAACTGGACAAAACTGTCACCTATGTTGAATTTCAAAACGCCATCCATCATGGTGGGAATCCCCTGCTGCCGTGGTCCCTGACTGATTTGCGCATAGTTTTGCAGGATCAGTGACATGCCAATCGCCGAGATCAGCGGAGCCAGGCGGGTAGAGTTGCGCAGAGGTTTGTAGGCGATACGCTCTATCACCCAGCCATAAACACCCGTTATCGCTATAGTGAAAACCAGCGTGCCGAGGATGAGTAGCGGGAATGATTCAAGGCCAAAGAAAGAGAGCAAAGCCAGCCCGATGGCGCAGAGGTAAGCTGAAATCATATACACTTCGCCGTGGGCGAAGTTAATCATGCCGATAATGCCGTACACCATGGTATAGCCGATAGCGATCAGACCGTAGACGGAGCCCAGCGTTAAACCATTAAGCATTTGTTGCAGAAAGAATGAATCCATAATTACGCAGTCTCGTCTGGTGAGACGGGCTATTCAATGCAGGTACGGAATGCAACCTGTCCGTATCGCGCACCGAGAGCGCACGGCCTCAAGATAATGGGGCGTCAGCGCTCTTTCGCCACAGCGAATTGCATACTGACGCCGTTCTTTGCCGGTGCTCTTTTTTATGGCAATTGCTGATATTTTCCTTTGTCGTCCCATTTATAGACGATGTAATCCGACACCTTGAGATCGCCCTTGCTGTCCCACTCTTTTTTACCCATGACGGTATCGACAGGATGGGATTTCAGCCATTCGCTGGCTTTCGCCGAGTCTGGACCCACGGCGTTGAACGCAGCGGCAATCGCCTGAACGGAAGCATAAGAGTAGAGGGTGTAACCTTCAGGTTCGAATTTATTGGCGCGGAATTTCGCAATGACAGCTTTGCCTTCAGGGATCAGGCGCGGGTCTTTGCCAAACGTCATCAGCACGCCAGTCGTGTATTGTGGCCCGCCAGCCGCGGTGACCATCTCTTCGTTGACAATACAGTCACCCGAGAAGAATTCAGCTTTCACACCCTGTTCGCGCATCTGTCGCACCAATGGGCCGGCTTCCGGATGGCAGCCGCCGAAATAGACCACATCGGGATTGACCGAGCGAATTTTGGTGACCAGCGCATTGAAATCTTTTTCGCCGCGTGACAGCCCTTCATACAGGACTTCCTTGACTCCCCGCTTGTTCAGCTCGGCTTTGGTCGCATCCGCCAGACCCTGACCGTAGGTGTCTTTGTCATGAATAATGGCCACTTTTTTCGCTTTCAGCTTATCGATGATGAAATTGCTCGCCACCAGTCCCTGCTGGTCATCACGACCACACATGCGGAACATTTCGGACATGCCGCGTTCAGTAACCTGTGGATTGGTCGACCCGGGAGTGATGGCAATAATCCCCGCATCGTTGTACACCTCGGACGCAGGCATGGTGGATGAAGAGCAGAAGTGGCCGACAACGGCAGCAACATGGGACTGATCAACCAACCGGTTAGCCACTGCGACGGCTTGTTTGGGTTCGCAAGCATCATCGCCCTGTACCAACGTTATTTTTTCGCCTTTGATTCCCCCTGCCGCATTTATATCTTCCGCTGCCTGCGTGGCACCCCGCCAGTATTGATCTCCATACGTCGCATTCGGCCCTGAAAAGGGTCCGGCAACACCAATAACGATATCCGCGTGGGCGGAAAATGCGGTTCCCATACAACCAATTAGTAAAGCAGATAACGGATTTCTAATAAATTTCATCGACATCATTGTGTTCCTTAATACTGTGTTTAAGCAGAACGCCAGAGGCGTGGACGATAAATCCTAAAGCGAAAACGTGAAACCAATGTAGAGAATGGCGATCAATCCAAGCAATATGCCTGCCACATCGTCAATCTGTGTGAGTATAGATAGGCATTGGTGGTTTTTACGGACAATGGGTGAAAAAGACCCAAGGAAATCTCGCACTAAAGAGGTGCGTCACAATTATTTATCGTGGAAGAGCAGAAATGAATTGCACCATTAGCGTGCTTGCTTGCGGGCAATAATCGGAATTACGCCAGTGAGTTCTGACACTATATTTTTCCGAATTGTGCGTTAGCGCATGGCGTTCGAATAATAATCCCCGGCGTGATTATTATTGGATCTGAGTAATCTCCTGATAATGCTCTCCGCCCGACAAAGAGATAGTCAGGCGGAAATGCGTTTTTTTACCGCCTTCACGCGGTCGCCTGTAACGCCATATCGATATATATTTTACGCAGTGCCTGGGTCACTGGGCCAGGAACGCCCTCACCCACCGGCTTGCCATCAATGTTGACGACCGGCCAGATGAAACTGGTGGCAGAACTGATGAAAGCCTCACTGGCTGAATACACCTCTTCAAGGCTGAAGGCGCGCTCCTCAAACGGTATTCCGTGATTTTTTGCCAATAGTAATAGCGACTTACGGGTGATTCCATGCAAGATGCGGTTACTGAGCGGACGCGTGACCAATACGCCTGCGCAGGTAACAATCCATGCATTACATGCGCTTCCTTCGGTTACCATGCCATCTTCTACCAGAAACGCATCATCCGCCCCCTGGGAATGGGCGTACTCTTTTGCCATACAGGGCGCCAATAATCCGACCGTTTTAATATCACGCCGACCCCAGCGAATATCTTCCACCGACACCACAGAGATGCCGGTTTGCGCTTTTACACTGTTGATGACTGGCCGCGATTGAGTAAATAACACCAGGGTGGGCGTAACGTATGCGGGAGGATAATCAAATTCGCGATCGCCGCTGCAACCGCGGGTTAGCTGGAGATACAGCGCGCCCTCACGCAGTTGATTCAACGCGATCAGTTCGTTCTGGATGTTTTCCAGTTCGGTTGCTGTCACAGGCAGGCGCAATTGCAGCTCGGCGCATGAACGCATCAAGCGGGATAGATGCCCTTCGTTCTCTAGAAGTTTGCCATTGAGGACGGCGGTAACTTCATAGACGGCATCAGAAAAGAGAAAACCCCGATCAAATATGGAGACTTTCGCGTCCTGCTCCGGCAGGTACGCGCCATTGACGTAAACGATTCTGCTCATCAGACCCTCCTGCTATTCAAGTCAAAGTTGCTCAATGATGCGGTCAACACCCTGGCGCATGGGATCAACAACAGGTATACCAAATGAGCGCTCAATACCGGCCATATACTTCAGCGCATCCGGTTCACTCAAGTATGCGCTATTGATTGAGATGCCCACAAATCTTGCCTTTGGATTAGTCAATTGCGCGGCTTTCAAGTTCAATGCCATGCAGTCGGCAAGATCCGGCAGTGGGTAATTCACCCCGCGCATCGTCGTTCGCGTTGGCTCATGACAAAGCACCAGCGCATCAGGTTGTGCGCCGTGAATCAATCCCATCGTGACTCCCGCGAATGAAGGGTGAAACAGAGAACCCTGCCCCTCAATGATATCCCAATGATCCGACTCATTGTCTGGCGCAAGCGTTTCTACCGCACCCGCGATGAAATCCGCCACCACGGCATCAATACAGATACCCGCACCGCTAATCAAAATACCGGTCTGCCCGGTGGCCCGAAATGTTGCTTTCATCCCCGCAGCCACCATGGCTTTCTCGATCGCCAGTGCGGTATACATCTTACCGCAGGAGCAATCCGTTCCCACCGGCAACAGGCGTTTGCCGCTGCGTTTTTTACCGCTGCCGATAGGCAGAATCCGGCTGGTGTGCCGTACGTCAAATAACGAACGCCCCAAACGTTCGGCGGTCTGCTGCAATACTGGCACATCCGACAAGCGATTGTGTAACCCGGCAGCCAAATCCATCCCGCTTTCCAGCGCGTGTTGCAGCACCTCGATCCAATTGTCCGCAATCACTCCACCGCGATTGGCAACGCCGATCACCAGGGTTTTGGCACCCTGTTTTTTTGCCTCGTTGAGATCGAGATCGGGAAGACCGCAATCTACCTTGCAACCGTCCATCCGCAGTTGTCCGAGACAATACTCCGGATGCCAACTATGGATACCCGTGGCAACTTTAGCCGCGAGTTGGTCGTGCGCATCTGCCAGAAATAACAGATAGGGTTGTTGAATATTCATTAGGCCTGCCTCATTAGATATTGAATGTAAAAGAGAAGACGTAAAAGAACACCCAAGCACGTGTCGTGCCATCTGGTGATAATTAAGTATAGTCATTGCAAATCATAGGGTTAAAATTTCAGAGTTCAGAGCATCTCACCCCATCAGGCTTTTACATCGGTTTCTCGCACCAAAAGCAGGCACAAACACTGCATTCATGCTCATACATGGTTATTTTAATAAAAAATTAACACTATTATCGATTTTAATAGCGAAAATTGACATTATGAAAGACATTTATTACATCTGCACTTTGACGCGGAATGAAATACATTTGTGCGGCGTTACCTTTCTGATAATAAAAAAATCCTTTCAAATCAATCTGAGATTAAATTATGAATATTAAAACTGATTATATCAATACAGCGGTCTATACGTTCACCAATATCAAAGTCACCGATGCACCTAATGGGCAATCTGGAAAAATAGAACTCACAGTAATAGCCTGTGACGGCACCCCGGTTCCCGGCGTAAACGTTTCATGGGAAATAAGTCAGGACGAAGAACAATCGGATACCACAATTTCTGTCAGTCAATCCATCACAGATATCAACGGGATGGCTTTTGTCGATGTAAAAAAAGAGAGTGACGGATTCTCCTCTATCACCGCATCAATAAATTCCGTTATCAAAAATATTAAAGTGATGACGTATGCACTCAATGCACCCATAGTTACCAACACTGAAGGCGGTAAATTAGACGTTTTTGATCTTATGAGTACAATTCAGGTTATGATTCCCAGTTATTCAAATATCGCATTTAGAGACAAAATTACCCTCCACTGGGCAACTGCTGACGGTGTTGATATTCGAACCTTAACGCGTTTTATTGTTGATGCCAACAATGACATGCCTATTATAATCAATGTTAAATTTGAATTACCACCTGAGTGTCTTGCACAACAAAATTACGGTATTTATTACGAATCTAGTGATATTTTAAGGAATACGTCCTTCTCTCAACGATTATTTTTCTTTGTTGACAGGCAGATTCCACTCGCTACTAACTATGATGGGTTGATCATCTGAATAATATTTATCATGTAATGATAATTTTTGCAGTATAAACATTTATTCTTTGCGCCACAATATTAATCAGGTCTTGCTATCATGTTTTCGACGACTAAATCGTCGCATACTTAATCAATAAAAATATACCAAGAGGTTATTCATGAAAAATTCCAAAAACACACTTTCTTTACAGCAGGGTCCAGTTACTGATGATCCAGCACCAACCCTGCCAGTAACAAATGTAGATGATGGTATTGTCACTCAAGGTGATATAGACAACGGCATTCAATGTGAGATTCCTCGTTATAGCGATGCGGCCTTGGGAGACAAAGTCATTTTGTATTGGGGAGAGAACTACACGATTTCACGCCTTATAAAAGATCCTGAACATAATCTCCCCTGGATAATAGATATCGTTCAAGATACCCCACAAGAGCAAACATTAGCTGATGGGTTATACGAAGTTCATTATTCTGTTGAGGATCAGGCGCATAACTTCGCCATATCTGAATCAATCAACTTTGAAATAACTGCACACTTGAATCCAGGATCGTTACCGGCACCCGTCATCCCGGATACTCAGGATGATAATACAATAAATGATGACGAGGCAAAACTTGATGTCATTGTACAAGCTGGCTATGCCGCTATTACAAAAGGTGACAGCATTGTCCTTCACCTGCAGGGGTTTGACACAGAAACAGATTTTATGAAAGAAGATTATACAGCAACTTACGCCGTCCAGGATGTGGATGTCCCACTAGGATATGCGGTGTTCACTGTCCCCTACGCAACTTTCCAAGCTATTGGCGAATTTGCTTATGCCAACGCATGGTTTATTGTCACTCCAGCGGCAGGTGGTACAACCAAGTCTTCTGCGACTAAAAAATTCTACGTTGATGTTGTTCTGGCTCACTAATTTGGTGATGAATACTCCAATGGGGTAATACTTTTTTTAAGCGGCATCATTTCATGCCGCTTATTTTTATTGACCTAAAAAACTTACACCTTCCCATTTAAACCAATTATCTCATTTAATCAATCGTGCAATATAACGCACCAAATAATAGAAGGAAAATCCATGAACTCTAATTCTTTGTTCCCCCCGCAATTCCCGCAAATGGCTGATGATGGCGTGATAAATCAGGATGAATTAGATAGCCAGGGAGGCGTACGTTTCAAGATCATCGAGTACACAGATCCGGC
The DNA here is from genome assembly GCF_003332275.1 of Edaphovirga cremea. Taxonomy (GTDB): domain Bacteria; phylum Pseudomonadota; class Gammaproteobacteria; order Enterobacterales; family Enterobacteriaceae; genus Edaphovirga; species Edaphovirga cremea. Next base: position 132,483 of record NZ_QOVA01000010.1, read on the forward strand.
AGTGGGTGATTACATCACTTTTTATTTTGACGCTACGCAATACTTCTATTTATATCTGGCAGAAGAGCCGGTCAGTCAATACTTTCCATGGAGTGATGTCATCCCGTCGGATAAAGTACCAGATGGTCAATACGAAGCCAAATATCAGGTTTTGGACAATGCCAAAAATCTCTCTACATCACAAGTGGCCACCGTCTTTGTCGACAGGGATCAACAAGGAACATTGACACCACCTATTTTCCCTGAGGCTTTGGATGATAATACGATTGATGATGTTGAGGCGTTCAGTGACGGAGGAACAACCGTCTATGTTCCCGTTTATAGTGATATGGCTGTCGATGATAGCGTTATTGTCTACTGGACTGGCTTTAATGAGCAAGGCGCGCAAATACCGCGAAGTGCCACGACCGTAAGTTATGTCGTTGTAGAGAGGGATCTGACTTATGGACTCTATGTCACTATTCCCACACCGTATATTACAGCCATTGGAACAGGCACGGCAAAAGCCTGGTATACCGTGCACAGTGCGACAAGATTTCCTGAACGTTCCATGGATTCCGAACCCGTCAAGATCAATAGCACCGGGTGGGTTTTCGCTCCGCCTATTTTCAAGGAAGGGTCAGATGGATGGATCGATGCACAGGAAGCCGTTGACGGAACACCGTTGTTAGTTCCTTCGTACAGAAATATCAACGTCGGTGACGTGGTGACGACGTATTGGCAGGGATATACGCAGGAAGGTATTGTTGTTCCTACCGCCTATAACAAGCAAATTCATACGATCACTGTAGCCGATCTCAATCAGGGTTTTGAGGTTATTATTCCTAATGCCGCACTACGTGATATCAGAATCGGCTCTGGAGAAAGTTATTACACTGTCGTCTTCGCTACCAGTGGCGGCGGAACATCATTGAAAAGCCAGGTTGATGTCGATACCTTGCATACCACATTACTTAACGCCCCGACTTTTCCTGAAGCGACGAATGGTTACATTGATACTGCTGATGCACAGAGTGGCAACGGCACACCGATGCAAATTATTTACTCACCCATGAAGGTTGGAGACCAAGTCACTTTACAATGGACGGGTTACCATTACGGCGATACCAATCCTGTTTCCGGATCGGTTTACATCTGGACGGTAAACGTCTCCTCTGCGGACGTTGCTGCACAGAGTATTACTTCAATTATTCCCACCGAGAATATTCTTGTTATTGGCACAGGCTATGCCATCGGGAATTATCAGGTAAGTTTTATTGATGGCGGCATCGGTAATTCAAATACGCAGAAACTCAACATCAATTCTGAAGTACTCTCTTCATTGACCAGCAGCAAATCAACAATTAATGCTGACGGTTCTGACAAAGCATCGCTAAGCGCGACTGTCACTGATTCAGTAACAGGCACTGGCATCCCAGATGTTGTCGTTTATTGGCGCACCTCTCTCGGTACGCTGAGTATGCCTTCAAGCAATACCGATCAAAACGGAGTCGCCGTTAATCAAATCGCCAGTAGTCAGCCGGGCAATATCACCGTTGTCGCTAGTCTGGATAATGGCAGCAGTCGCTCCATCAGTATTACCGCAGGGCAAGTCCAGAAAACACTGTTGGTTATGGGAGCCAGAAGCACCAGCAATCCCTCAGCCGAATCCCAGCGGTGTACGCTCAGCGTATTTGACGCCGCCACGCGTAATCCAATCACCGCATTCTGGTATTATGAAGGTCAAACCGCCATTATTACGGCACACACCTTCCTGGATACGTCACCGCAATTACCTCTCATTGTGCAAAATCCGTCGAACAGTTCGGATTTTGTGACTGTTAATCCGGCAAATATTTTGGGTAATGGCGGTTGGACGGACACGGAGACCAGCTCAGGCTCTTTTGTTGCCTTACTCAACGATCGCTCGATCATTGGTTGGGGAAATGCGGCCTTTGGGGGATCAACACCACCGTACCCCTATAACCAATCAGTCAGCACGTTAGCTGCAACATTTGAAGCATTCGGCTGCATTCAGAATTCGGGAGCTGTTTTTACCTGGGGCAACAGCCTGGAGGGTGGCTATACACCAGACGATATTCTGGCACGCACCGATATCATTGAAATCAAAGGAGCGCGCGGAACTTTTGCCCTGCGGGGTCGCGTTTATCCCTATGTTGAGAGCTGGGGTTGGGGTACAACGGGCGGTGAGGCATTCAGCTTTATTGTGCCAGCAAATATCGCCTCAATGTCCGATCTGACTATGTTACGGGGTGGGGACAATGCCTTTGCCGTCGTCAATACGCAAGGTAAAGTCTTTGCCTGGGGTAAAGAGAGCTGTGGTGGCACTGTGCCTGCCAATATCAGTTCATTGAGCGGGATTTCTGATTGCTGCGCCTCGCGGAAGGCATTTGCGATAATTTATGGCGGTGGTCGCCTAATTGCCTGGGGTGATTCTGATTATGGTTCCGATGCTTCCTCGGTATCCTATATCACTAACGCGCATCGCCTGGTGGGAACGGAGTCGGCCTTTACCACGCTACTGAATAATGGCGGTATGGTTTGCTGGGGCTATGCACAATTCGGTGGGAATATGCCTTCTGCTTATGCCAGCAGAACAGATATTATTGATGTTAAAGCGAGCTACGGTGCTTTTGCAGCCCTATGTACCAACGGAACCGTCTTGACCTGGGGCAGTGCGGATCATGGTGGAGACTGTAGCAGCGTCGCTTCATTACTCAACAATGTTATTTCGATCACGGCCAATGCCGCCAGCTTTGCTGCATTGAAAAAGGATGGCACGGTTGTGACGTGGGGGAATGCAAGCTATGGCGGGACAACGAGTGGAGCAACCGGGCAGTTGAGTAACGTATTGGCCATATATGCCAATACCCATGCCTATATCGCCCTCAAAGCCGACTCTACGGTGGTCGCCTGGGGCGAACAAAGTTCCGGCGTATACAATTTCCCTTCATCACTATTGAATGGCAATATTTCTTATCTTAAAAAGTGATGTTACTCATCTAAAAAACAATGCCGGAGGGTTTCCCCATCCGGCATTGTAAACCACATTACATAATTACTTCATATATAAAGTCTAGTGAGCCCCAAGGGTATCAATGCTTCCTGTTGTTGTGGCACTCAGAGATTTTATTTCAGGCTTGGTGACCTTTGCATCGATCTTATATTTTGGCAGTGGAGCGCCGCCGCCCTCCTGGTTTTCTCCTTCAATATTCGCTAGCGTAGTCTCGGGAATAATTATGGAAATATCAGTACCCATATCTTCCTGACGAACAGTATATGTGGGGGCGACGTAAGCATGGGGTGAGCCGTCAGCCGCGCCCGTTACACTGAAATTAATATCAATCGTATCTCCTGCCGCCATGCCTGCGTAATTGCTGATTACCACCGGGGTTCCTCCCTGGGACACCTCCCAGTTTATGAGAGGCACGCCTCCTAAAGCCTGAGCATCGGCCTCAGGAAGGTCCAAAGTGATAGGGCCAAAATCAGGTTGGACAAAGGTCGCGCTGGTAGAGAACGTCTCTCCGTTGACTAGCGCCGTTACGGTAAAGGTCTCTGCCACTTTATCTGTCATGGCCAAAGTTGCCTGACCGCTTTTATTCGTTAATTCCTGCGGGGCTTTGGCATTTTTTGCCGTTAGCGATGTTTTATCCCAGGCAATCACCACGTTGCTGAGCGGTACGCCCCCTTTCGTCACCGTTACCTGGGCGATATCCTGATCAACGCCGTCAATGATGGCGTTGTTCTTGATCATTTCCAGCACGATTTCGGTTTTAACGGCATCAAAGGTTGCGGTGGTACTTCCAGAAAGCTCGCCACTGCTTGCTGATATCGTCACATTTTCTGCGACAGAATCTTTAATGACCAGCGTCGAAATACCGTTCTCATCGGTGGTTGCCGTTAGCGGTGTCGCCGCAGAGGCCGTGCTGCTGCCACTCAGATTCCAGGTCACGACGGCGCCCACGATCGGCTGATGGCTGGCATTGGTGACGATGGCTTGCGCCACATCAAGGCTGGTATTATCTGCTGGCTGATGATTGGTCGTCATGGTGACATCAATCGCCGCCGCGGTATCATCATTGATAAACCCTGATGGCACCGTTTCCGTTTGACCGTCAGCGGAAGCGCTCAACATGACCGCACCTTCTTTCTGGTTGGTGAACTTTACCGTCGCCTGTCCCTGTCCATCCGTTTTGCTCTGGCTGTCGGTAATGACAGCACCATTGTCGGTACTCCAGGTGATAGCAACCTCAGGCATCGCTTTACCATTTGCATCTTTTACCGTCACTTGCCCGGTATTCGCATCATTGCCATCCGCCTTGCTGTTATTTTTAGTAATCGCCAAACTCAGGTCGGCCGATGGAATAAACGAAGTAGTGGCTGTTTTAGTGACTGAACCCGAGGTGGCCTGAACAATCACCTGTTCAGCCGTTTTATTGGTGATATTCACCGTGGCATTGCCATTTTCATCCGTGGTGGTGGTTGACGGGCTAAGTTGCGCCGTACCCGTTACGCTCCAGTCAATAACGGCATTACGGACGGGCAAACCGTCTGATGTTGTCGCCTGAACGGATGCGGTATTCATTGAAAGGCCATCTGCCGGACTACCATCCTTATTAATCACCAGCGTCATGTTCGCAAGGGAATTGCTGACACTTTTCTTTTTATACGCCATAACAATGGTGTTATTTCGCTCCACCAGATCGTAGCGACTTCCCGCCAGACTTCGCTGTACCGCAACCTGCGCGGGTGATATTTGTTCCTGCCATGGTCGCCCGATGTTATAGCGGAAATTCATGCTGAACTGGGTATCGTCCAGGGAATCCTGTCCGCGCTTATACTCCACGCCGAATGTCAGCAGTGGGATCGGCGTGTAGTTGATACCTAACGTTACCGATGACGGGTCATCCTGTAGATGGTCTTTATCAAAGAGGGCTACATCATCACCGTAGTATTGTTCATACATCAACTTCGCGCCCAATTGCGGATAAGAGGGTAAATACCCTTCGGCCCGTACATCAAATCCATTGGCGGGCTTTTCGTTGTAGTCGTCGAAATCCCGCGATTGGTGCCAGTCTGTTGTACCGATGTAACTGTTTGCAGACAGTTTCAGGTTGTTCGTCCAGGCTTCCGCACCAAGACCTACCCGCCTGTTTTTTCCTGTAAAATCATCATCTAAAAAAACGTTACCACCAAACATCCAGTTATCAACTGTAAAGGCGCGAACCCCCATACCCAGGTTGCCAGTGATACGCCCATCAGGTGCCCGCAGCCCGAGTTGGGTGAAAAACATTTGCTGCTCGGTGTTATAAACAGGCGCCAGAAAGTCAAAGGAACTGTCATCCCAATTGCCATTGTCATCAACGTTCAGTTGAACTCGCGCGGTACCAAATTGATTCAGCCATTTTTCAGCAGAGTCAGAGACATAGCCGGCTGATAATGATTTGGCTGAATCAACCACACCCTTTGTACCATTCGCTGCCATCGAACCCGCCAGACCTGATAGCTGCGTTGAATACGTGCCCCAATCATTTGGCGTATCGTTATTATTGTCATACCCAGCAGAATAGGTTGATGACGTGGGCTCACTGGCATTTGCAGAGTGACTGATGACTATAGGGCATATAAATTGAAGCGCGATTTGCCCCCATATCCATGATTTTGTTACCGGTGAGCAGCGAGATCGCTTTTTAACAATATTCATTTCGATACCATATAATGTGAAATTTTTAAACGTAGAATACTATGAAATATCAGCATGAGACAACTTTAAAGCTTCATTAAATAAAGGAAAGACGAACACCTATAGGGATCGCTTCAGTGCGATCGCAGCTATAAGAAACAACCGTTCTTATCCTTTCCCTTCACCTTATTAATAAGTCAGTGAACGCATTGCCAATCCTATCGATACCAAGGCGAGTCGTGACCCATTAAACCTATAAAAACCACCAAAAACACAAACCATACTGTTTGAATCAAAGCATTTAATAAAATAATAATTTTTTAATACGCGCTCAGAATATTTCTCAAACACGAATAATACAATACTCTTTCACCATCCTAAAATGGACTTTATTTTTTATTGTTTTAAATCAAAATGATACATTACGGAGCTTTATGCTTCAGGTCATATTTTTATAAAAGAGAACCCCCAATCATTTATATACTAAATGATTAGAGGTTTTATATATCCATTATTAATTTTGTAATTAATCATTATTAGTTACTAAATTATCTTATTCTTTAAGATGCGCAGAAAAAGAATCATCATTTTTCCACTTATTTGAGTTAATTATTCAATTAACTTGATGTGCTAAAACAGCAGCGTGATGTGGGTTATAATGGCGGCAATGATAGTAGTGTCGCCATTATTAAGACAGGAGCCATTATTAAGACAGAAATCACTATTAAGAAACAAAATAGTATTTAACGCGGTTTTTAGGCTGCATTTACCGTCCGCCATGAAGGTTAAGTGTTTTAGGTGTTGCGCTAAACTTATCGATCCATTGGTAAAGTTGTTCCTCGTAAATGAATTTCATCTGGCTAATCGTGGGATATTTAATCGAATGAGAGAGGTATGCCACACAGGGATAACGTTTGGGTTTGGAGTGATTAATAAAATCGCCCAACTCTTCATCTGTCATAAACAGATCTTGCGATTCATTTTCGAGCAAGAAATAGTCTCGCAGAACCCACTGCAAAAAATCCGCTTCATTCATCAGTAGCTTCATTATAATAACCTCTTACGCTTGAATTATAAGTTTAGCACCTTAATTTTTATCGCGAAGTCCAATAATGGTATTCATTTAATATCTACGTTTGTTTGATTCAATATTTTTTGCTTACGAAACAGCATGCGCTAACGAGTCAATTCAAGCGTAGAATCTGTATTTATTCATTATCACTCACCAAAAATGGCTGATCTGACTATAATTTAGCCCGCTCAATGGTCTCTTTTAAAAAGAACACTCCCTCTCTTTTGCTCACATTAATTTGGTCATGTCCCGTGTAAAAAATGGTGCCATCATCTTCAATGAATATTGAAAATGTATTGTTTTTCAGTGAGATGGGTTTTATCAATTTTTTATATTTCATTACATAACAAGAGAGGGTTACTCTATAGATATATAAACACGCACCTTCTCACCTTAATTAATTTTAAAAGCATTAAAATTAATTAAATAGGTTTAGGTAAAACTTCAATCTTCATATTAACGTACACGTTTACGCGGTTATTTCAAGATGTGATATGGCTTTATTATTAATTAGCCAATCTATTTTAATTTTTAAATAGATGAAATTAATAGCTCTATATTTTTGTAATATAATAGATCATCACCATCAGTTGATTATTTCATTCTTTGAGGTGTGTTAAAAATAACCATATTAATCAATAACATATTATTCAAGCCAACGACGCTCAAATAGTCTGTTTCATCTCTTGTGCGGGGACATAAATCGCACTTTCTCGCTTCAGAAAACGCAACGCTGACAGAGAAGTTTGAGTTGGTTTTTAATGAAAATTAACTACGCAACACATTTTTCTCATGCTTGCTTTTAAAATTGCCCGTGAAAAACAGGATGTCTCACTGGAGTCCAGATGCAAAACGGAAAATATAAATCCGGGAATTATTTCGGTAAGCCATTGATGAATTTCGCCAGTTCAACGATTTGCTCATCAGTAAGATTCGCTTTGGCCCGATTGCCTTTGCCTTCAATTTTCCCATCCCGCCGTACTTTGAGCCCTTCGATCATCACATCTTCAGAAAGGGTGTTCAGTGCCGGAGCCTGATCCATCGCCTTCTTGTCTGCCAATCGACCATGACATCCTGAGCAACGTTGCTGATAGAGTCCTTTCCCATCCGCCTGAGCATGCGTTGACGTCAGTGAAACAAACGCCAGGCATGAGAATAGCAGGCATGAAAAAGATAGCCTCAATGTCATTATGCCCCCTGCCCAATCTGCTGAAACAGCGCTGTAAGTGCCTGATCGCTACGGACACCCTGATGTATTGCGGTCACTTTCCCTTTGGCATCAATCAGAAATGATGTCGGCGTGCCGATGACTTCATAACGTTCCCGGGTAATTCCAAGTTGATCGCGTACTACGGGATAACCGATCTGCCGTTGAGCCAGCACTGGCTTAAGATCCACTTGCTCAGCATCAGTATTCACCGCGACGACGACAACTTTATCGCCATAAGTTTTACTGAGTTTTTCCAGTGATGCCATTTCAGACACACAACCACCGCAACTGACTGACCAGAAATTCAGGTAGACCGTTTTGCCTTGCCAACGATCCAACGACACCTGTTCGCCCTGTAGATCATAGGCTGCCAGCGCTGGCGCCTCTTTTCCCAAGGCCACTTTTTCCTGTTTGCAACCAGCAAGCAAAGTCAGGGCCATCAAGGCAACCAGAAATGAACACTTATGCCACAACATGATGCTGACTCCCAGTACTGATAACCTTGCCGTGCTGTAAACGGATAATACGGTCAGCGACCCGTCCCAGTTCCGGGTTGTGCGTCACCATCACAATAGTGCGCCCCTGCTGATGCAATTGATTGAGGAGCGCCAGAACCCGCTGCTCATTCTCCTCGTCCAGGTTTCCTGTCGGTTCATCGGCAAAGATAACCGGCGGCTGATTCACCAATGCACGCGCAATGCATACACGTTGCTGCTCACCACCAGAAAGTTGGCTTGGGAGATGGCTGACGCGATGCGACAATCCGACCTGTTCCAGCACATTACGCGCTGCCGCTTCATCTACCACGCTGTGATAATGCTGCGCCAGCATGATATTTTCCAATGCGGTGAGGAAAGGAATCAGATGGAATTGCTGAAATACCAAGCCGATTTTATCAGCACGGAACTGGCGGCGTCCCTCTTCGTCAAGAGCCGCAGCATCCGTTCCATCCAGTAAAACCTGACCTTCAGTGACCGTATCCAGACAGGTCAAAATATTCATCAATGTCGTTTTGCCCGAGCCGGAAGCCCCCATAATGGCAACGAATTCGCCGCGATTAATGCAAATATTGATGTCATCAAGGGCCGTGACCTCACCAAACCGCTTGAACAAATGGCGGGTCTCAATCACCGCTTGCGATTCAGGTTCGGGACTGACCAGTCTGACTGTTGAACTCTTCACCTTATTCTCCTTTTAACACTCTGGCCGGTTGAACATCAATCGCATATCGGGTTGGCACAATCGCAGCGAGCGCTGCCACCAAAACGGATGAGAGTAGCGTAAGCGGGAAAACCGGCGCGCGCAACGCGATCGCCGCGTTGAAAACAGTATGCCCAACCAGTTGCGCCAGCAAAAAGCCCAGCACCACGCCCGTTAGTGCCGCAGCCAGGGAAATCAACAGGGTCTCTGTCAACATCTGGCGAATAATGTCGCGATCGCCCGCGCCCAATGCTTTTTGCAGTGCGAATTCTCGCGCACGCTCACTCACCATCGCCAATAGCGTGGTGTTCACGCACAGGGAAGACAGGACCAGGATCACCACCGAGACCAATCCCATCAGCCCCTTGATTTTATCCAGCACTTGCCCTTCGGAAGCCGAAACCTTCAGAATGGGCCTGATTTCAAGTTGCGGATATTGCTGACGTAATTTCTGGGCAAAATTATCTACCTGACCGAGATCGTTGCTCACATTCAGCAGCGCATTGCTGATTTTTCCTGGCTGATGCAGCCACTTTTGCGCCAGATCGAGATTCACGATCAGAACGTTATCCGTCGCATCGCCAGACTCAACAATGCCCTTAATCTGCAAACGTTGCTGGCCGTCATTCCCCACCAGCGTAATGCTGTCGCCGACTTTGACCTGCAAGCGGTTAGCCAGTTTTACCCCAATCATGGCGTTGCGATCGTCAAAGTTTACGCCGATCCACTGTCCACTCACTTGCCAGTAAGGAACCAACGGTTGCAGTGAGTCAAACCAGACGCCCATGACCACCACTTTCTCCAGTTCGGTACGCGCCATTCCATACAGATACGGACTGCCCGCGTTGATCAGGCCCGCAGGCGCAGCCGTAAGAATCTGCTGGAAATCTGCTTGTGGCAGCGTATTGTCGCTGGCGGGGCCGATATAGAAATTGGCACCAAACGTACGCAGCTCTTGGCTCATCTTGGCATTGATATCAAAATAGACAGCCGACATCGCCGTCACTATCGCTGCACCCACGGTCAATGCCGCAAAAACCACGCTTACACGTTGCATTCTGAGGCGCAGGGCGCGAATCACCAGCAACCAGAACATGCTCTTTATCGGCACTGTTTTTTTGGTGATCCCGGCTGATTGATCAGCGGCCATACAGCACCTCCACAGGGTACAATCGTGCGATACGCCGGGCGGGGAACCAGGTGCCGATCAGGGCGATCAGTACGGAAACCACCAGTACGCAAGGCACCACGATCCAGGCAAAACTCAACGGTGCACCAAACAGCATCAGGCCGATGGCTTTCGCCAATCCCCAACCGGCCACGCAGCCCAGCACCCCACCCAATAAGCCACTGAGAGCCGCCTCCAGATAGAACAACAGCATGATCTGCCACTGCCTGGCACCCAATGCTTTCATCAGACCTATCTCTTTCGCCCGCTCCATAATGGTACTGGTCATCAGCGAGGCAATACCCATCGCCGCTGCGACCAGGGCAGCCAGCGTCACCACCGCAAGTAACAACTGGATTTTTTCAATCACCACACCCTCAGATGCCGCAACCTGCCAGATTGGCCTTACCGCTGAACCCGAAATGGCCTCTTCCAACTGGTGAGCAATTGATGAAACATAGGCGGTGCAATACCAGAGGTCATACTCTTCGGCATTCAACGCTTCGAGGTTCTCACGCGCACGGCGCGATAAATCATTTTCAGGCACCGTCAGCGCCGAAACGCGAATCGCCTGAACCTTGCCGGGCAATCCCATCAGTGTCTGCACTGCCGCAAGCGGCATTACCAGTTGGCGCTCTTCATCCCCACCACTGCTCAAGATCCCGGTTATCTTCAGGTTCAATGGTGCCGCAGGCCCGGTGAGTTGCAACGAATCCCCCACCGTCCAGTGGTTTTGCAGCGCAAGTTGTTTCCCTACCAGTGCCGGAACCACTGCACCTTCAATGACCGGCTCCTGAGGCCATTCACCCTGAACCTGCCAGTACGGACTGATGATCCGTTGCCCGGTGTGATAATCCTCTTCATCCGGCACATTCACCGGTTGGGAGAAAAAGGTACCGAGCACACCGACTGTCTGGTCATTAATGACCACATTGCCGCTGAGCAGCGGCGCAAAACCGACGATGTTATTGCGCCAGAAGATATCCTTGATATTCGGCAGTTCATTTTCATCAAGGAAATCCTGTCCCGCCAGCGGATTGCTTCGCTCACCAAACAAGGCAGGAAGCGCCGCCTGTCCGGCAGGTTCGATCAAGATATTGGCGCCGTAAGACTTCAACTCCCGCGCCATTTTGTCTCCAATATCAATGGAGACCGCCAACAGTGCCGAAATCAATCCCGCAGCGAGAAACACGGTGATGACCGCCAACGATTTACGCCGGACATTTCTGCGCCACGACTGTCTTAACATGATAGCCAGCATCGTTATTGATCCTCCGGTTCACCATCTTCAGCGGTCGGAGCGATATCGACAAACTGCCGGGGCTGCGCGCGGAAACGGTTGTAGTTATCTTCGGAAGAGAAGAACCAGGTTTTGCCACCATAACGGAATTTATATTGCGCACTGATATTGGTCAGTTGACTGCCATCAACCGGGTCGGTCACGTCCAGCGTCACGATTGTCGTGAAATAATTCACCCCCGAAATCAGGGCATCGCGTCCAATTACCAGTTCCCGATCGTCATTTTTCCAGCCCTCAATCGGAACCGGATTACACCCACCGGGTTTACCGATCGAAGGAATAAAGATATGCACAGCACAGGCGACACAGATCACCTGATTACCTTCCATCACATACCCCTGATCGCCGCACAACAGACATGCATCAAAAACCACGCCGAGGCGCAAACGATCCGGATAGCGATTGATCACAAAAAAGCGCACGGCTTTGCCGTCATCTGACACCCAGACGAAACGGTGCAATTTGCCATCGCGGATTTGTTCAACCGGAATATGAACCTGGCCGTCCTCCGCCAGCGTCACCGGGATGGCAGCCGAAAGTTGCGGCGGCTGGGAGGCGATACGATCCCAGTACAGTTGGCTCAGCACCACAATCAATACGGCGACCACCATCCACAGCCCGGTGCGCCTGGCATTTTGCCACTCAGCCTGCGATTTACGCCGTAGAATATCGTCAGTCTGCTGACCTGTATTTCGCCGCAATCCGAACAGTCCCGGCAGGCGCAGGAGCAACAGCAGGGTTATCAATAGCGCAGGTGCGTAACTCAACCAGGCTGACGCATTAGTGACCTGGGCAACGTAGCTCAACAGTGATTTCGTCAGTCCCAGCACCTGCAATTTCATGAGTAACAGGAGCAGATTGCCACTTAGCGGCAGTGCCAGAAGCACTGCGAGCGACAATAATAATGGCCAGCGTGAAAGGGGTACTGTGCGAACCAGCATCGTGATCAATACTGCACTGAGGATAACGGTGGCCAGTGCCAAGACGATCGCGCTGATGTTCAGCAGCAAATCGGTATTGACTACCGTGGTACTGGTCAACGCCGTCAGCGACGGATTGTCTGCCCAATGCAGTGCCGCACCCGCGATCAGCAGGCATTGCCAGAATAAACCGAGTCGTTGATGGCGAGAAAATTGGCAGAGAAGGAACAGCACGAGTGCGGCCAGCTCAGCCACGGTAAGACACAGGCGTAAAATCTGTCCTGAAGGCAAATGGCCGCCTATCAGCGCGCCGACGAGCCAGGCCAGCAACGTGGTCCAGCCCAGAGCCCTGATACCCGGCAGGGGGCGATGCACCCAATTTAGCCCTATCAGTAACGCAACTGGCAGGAAAGCCTGCAACACACTTACAAAAAAATAACTCATCACGCCCACCCGGACGGGGAAAACACCACATCTGCCTGGCAACCATGCCTGACAGCCACTGCATGTTTGCCAAACCAGAATGGCAAACTACGCCGCACCAACCTGAAGCTGGCACGGCGAATCAATATCAATTCAGACCGACGTATTTGAAGTCAAAGCTGACATCGAACGGTTTCCACCAGCGGCTGACACCCGTATCGGTATCCGTATGACGATGCATACCGGCTTTGGAGGGGGGCTCAATGTGATAGGTGACTTTGTAGTTACCGACACCCATCATTTTGATATTGGCACCGTAGTGTGGACCATCACTGGCAACCATTGGCATAAATGTGCCTTCCTGTTTGTCGCCCGTGTCGGTATTCACCAGCGTATACGCGATGGTCAGGTACGGCATCCATTCACCCGCGCCGAAACCATTTTTACCACCTTCAGTCGCATGAATATCCGCTTCCAGATGGATGTCCGCTTTGGCTGCCGGCAGACCCATGCCACGCGGTTCCATATCTATCGGTTGCAGATAAACAGCGGCAATTTCCAATTCATTCATTGTGACGGGTTCGCCCGCCGGGAACTCTTTGAAAGCAAACGCTGCTGGTGCAGCAAAAATACTGGCGATAATGGCACTGGCTATCACACTTTTCTTCATCGTCATTTCAATCATCCCTCGATTAGATTTTTATCCCCTTCATACTTGACGTTGCTGCCTACCTGCCTCATCTCCAAGTACTTCGGGTATAGATTAGTTACGCAATGTTTGTTTTACGGTCCGCATTCTGCGACTGCCGCCGCATCACCCATAGCGCCAGTACGGCAGCCAGAAGTAACGCGCCCTGAGGCAACAGCGTTTCCACATAGGGATAAATCCCCAACCAACTGATTTCCGGTACACCCTGCAATAGGGTCGGCTCAAAGAGCTTCCCTTCGATCAATTCCAATACCCCTTTACCAGCGAAGACAAACGCCATCAGGTACATGAATCCACCGGTAAACATAAAGAATGGTTTCAGCGGTAAACGCACCACGCTGTAACGCATCACCAGCCAGGCCAGCAGCAGTAAAATGCAGCCCGCCGCAAAACCGCCCAGAATCGACAAATGCCCACCCACCGAGTTGGCATCACCGACCAGCGCCATATAGAACAGCACCGTCTCCGCGCCTTCGCGATACACCGCCAGGAAACTGGTGAGCCAGAGACCCGCCATTGAGCCGCTGCTGAGTGAATGAGAGAGTTTGCCTTCCAGATAGGCCTTCCAATGGCGCGCTTCGACCTTCGAGAGCAGCCAATAACTCATGGAGAACAGCATCACCACGGCGATCAGCATGGTTACGCCTTCGAGCAATTCGCGGCTGGCACCCGAGTTGGAAAACAGCCATTGGAAAATGAAAGCGGTCACTACGCTCGCCAGTAAGGCGGCATAGACGGATTGACGGATAAGAGGAAGTTTGTCCTGATGATTGTTTTTCACCAGATAAGCCACGATAGCCGCCACAATCAACAGCGCCTCAAGACCCTCGCGCAGAATGATCAGCAGGCTGTAAATCAACAGACTCCAGTGCGTCTCGTTACCTTCGCCGAGCATGGTGACGGCTTTCTCCAGATCCTGCTGTAGCGCCGTTGCCTGCCCTTGCAACTGATCCAGCGGCTGCCCAGCCTTGATCATACTGACCATTCGGGTGAAGTAGCCTTCCAAAGTGGATTTAAAGGCCGAATCACGTGAGCCGATTTTATTTTCCATTCCGCTGGCTTCAAACAGATCGAAATAAGCGTCCTGAACCGCCATCATGGCAGGCTTGCTTTGACCTTGTTTGTATTGATCGAGTGCCGCGGAAATCGCCTGGTCAATCTGCCCGCTGACTTTTTTCCAATCGGTATCAGTCCCGCTGTCTGCCGAACTGTTTGCACCCGGATCGGGCAGCGCCTGCTGTTGTTCACGCGTAGTTGGCAAGCCAGGCAGTTGCTCTTCAATATCCTGTATCAGCGTTGTAACACGGTATGAAACCTCACTCATCTGATCGGGCTTGGACGCGAGTGCAATCAGCGCACTGAACTGCTGATTAATCGCCGCCGCCTGCTGCGAAGAGCGGTTTACCCGTACCGACATCTCCATTTCAGAGTTTTTAAACCCCTCATAGTGTGCCCGTTGCACGACCTGGCCCGCCTGCTGATATTTCCCTTCCTGATAGGACGTCACGGCCTGCGCCAGCAAATCGTCAATCACTTTGAAGCTCTGCTGCCAGTAAGGTGCAATGTCGCTATTCTCATAGGCACCGTGCTGCTGTTCTGCCACCACGCGATGGCCGTCAGTCAATACGGGCAACACGCCATCAAGCTCCCCCTTCAACCAGTCGACTCGCGCCTGTACCTCGGGAAGCGGTCTACCCTCACCGATCATTCGACGGATCTCGCCAAAGGTGGCTTCCATTTGGTAGCTTTTTTGCGAAGAGATGTTGATACGAATGGGGCCTTCAAGATTTTCGAACACCTCGAAATAGGCCATCTGCACTTCTGTACGTGCCTCATCCGTTTGCTTTTGCTGGTAGAGCGTGGAGGTTTTATCGAGACGTTGCTGGATATCGGTAATCCACTGCTGGTAATCGGTAGACGCGGCAAACGCCAACGTACTGATGAACAAACAGCTGCAAAGCAGTAAAATCCGTTGCCAGAGAGACATAGTGGGTTTCTAATGATAATGACATTTCTTCTCATTATCACTTCATCTCGGTGCCGGATCTTGATCCTTATCAAAGACTGCGCAAATGAATGTCACCAAATGAGTCAAAATGCGCTACCGGATCACGCGGTATCGCTCAAAAAACGGCTCAGAACGCCTGATTTCTCGCCAGATACATAGATTTAGACCCCCAGGCTTTGACAAACCATTTACCCACCGCTATCATTCGCCCCGTTCACACGATTCCTCTGTAGTTCAGTCGGTAGAACGGCGGACTGTTAATCCGTATGTCACTGGTTCGAGTCCAGTCAGAGGAGCCATTTTCACCGAACGATCCTTTCTATGCGCTGCTTTCTGATTTACATTTTCCTGGTGTTGTCCAATATTACTGCCATGCGTACCAGATGAATCTAATGTTGTTATTAGAACTTATCGGGGAGCACTCTTGTTATATTTATGAACTTCCCATTTTCCATGTGAATATATTCTCCTTTCCTTAATTCCGATAGGACTGACATCACGCCACTTCGTGATAATCCACTGCGGGATAAAATATAATCATTGACGCTAATCTCATATCTCACACTTTCAGGCAGACTATCAATTTCACGTAGCAATGCACAAACCACATCATAGACATTTCGATTGATCAGTATCTGATCGCGATAATTTTGGTATCCGCTAAGAAAAACAATAATATCAAACAAGTCACGCCACAAATTCATGCTGTCCAGCGCATTTCTGGCGATAGGGTACTCAATTCGACGAACACTGGCACCGGGACAACATTCAGCGATATGAAACCCCTGGGACAATGTGCACTCTGCCACCCCTAAAATAAAGGGCGCTTCGACTTGCCCCAGCAGCATTCGGTCTTGTGCACGAAACATCTTTATCTGACCGGATTCCAAAAGATACATATACTGTCGCTTACCGATCTGGTAAGGCAAAACCTTATCCTTTCGCAGTGGGAACGATTCCGAAAAAGGGCGTAATGAATACAAAACCCTCCGAATACTGTCTCCAGGTTTCTTGGGTCTAATCATATTTTTAAACTCGTTAAATTAATATACAGTATCACTGTTCTTCAACAAGAATTCCTACCGACCTTCATGGTCAGCTGAAACAACTGCTCTTGCCTTACATTACCGTCCTTTGATTTATCATGATGAGTTTATCATCACAGTATATTTTATTTGGTCAATTTTCAATATATGTCCAATATTGGACATATATTACGAACTTGAATAAGTCGAATACGTTAATGAATATTAACCTCCTTATTTTATTGTAAATTTCACTTAATTAAAACACCACTACACGTCCAATATTAACAAAAATAGCGGTTGCTTATCGGGGTGGTTATCACTTCAAGGCTAATGAGATGATTCAAATGACCAGAAAAGTGATTTGAATCATTTGCCTTTGGCTCGAATATCAACCCACCAGGACAACCGTGTTGTTATCTGCAAAGGGAATGAACGCGTTAACGCAGCAAGAATGCGTTGAGTTTCACGCAACGGGAAAACACCGGAGATGAGAAGTCCGGCCACCGCGGGGTCAACGTTAAAATAAGCAGTTTGGTAACGGGAGATTTCATCGATAAAACGATCCAGGCGCATCCGATCTGCGACCAGCATACCGCTGATCCAACTCTGCCGAAATGCATCCACCCCAACAGGGGAATGGATCTGTTGCGGCGTAAAGACCACTTGCTGACCGGCAGGAATCCGCCGCAACGCCTGCGAAGCATTGGTTCCA
Source organism: Edaphovirga cremea (assembly GCF_003332275.1). Taxonomy (GTDB): domain Bacteria; phylum Pseudomonadota; class Gammaproteobacteria; order Enterobacterales; family Enterobacteriaceae; genus Edaphovirga; species Edaphovirga cremea. The sequence continues at coordinate 149,916 of NZ_QOVA01000010.1, forward strand.
AGCCACGCCTCACCTTCGAACACCGATAAGCAATCCAGGGCAGATTCAGTACGCAGTGTCAGCGTTCCCGGTTGCGTCAGGGTGACCTTTCCGCAGCGACTGGCGAGTTGGATATCGTTTTTCCCCGCGGATTTCAGTGCCAGTTCGCCTTTGATCAATTGCAAGTGGTTACCGTCGTTTTGCACATTCAATGCACTGTCAGTATTGAGCCAGACTTGCATACCCTCGTGTAATATCAGGTGCCGGGTTTCACCTACGCCAGTGCGATAATCTGCCGCATAGCTTTTCCATGGCAGCGCATAACCCGCTACCCCACCCACGCCTGCCAGTAGCAATAATTTGAGCATGGAACGACGTGAAGTTTCCGCTGCCGGACGAGTAAGAACAGCTGATGGGGTATGAACAACCTGCTGAAAGCGGGCATGTATCTGCTCAACCTGCCGCCACGCTTCCTGATGCTGGCGATCTTTTTGCAACCACAATTGCCAGTTGTGCCGTTCTTCGTCCGTACAATGCTCGTCGAAGATCGTCGCGTACCAATCTGCTGCCGCGTAAAGAACATCCTGGGGAAGTGATGAAGCAGACACCCGCGTCAACCTGATTGACAGCGCAGGCAAACGAGCATGGCCTGCGCCATATATTTTTTGATCATCCGCTCTGAGACACCAATTTTTTCTGCCACCTGACTGTACGTCATGCCGTCAAGATGTACGCTCAGAAAAGCCTGCCGGGCTTTTTCTGGTAACGAGGCCAGCATGGTATCAATTTCAACCAGCGTATCCACCAGCGTTTGCTGCTCAGGTGAAGAGGCGTATATCAAATCCTGTAAAACCAGCGTGTGCAGATAGGCGCGCTCGATCTCCTTGCGACGCCATTGGTTCACCATCAGACCATGCGCAACGGTTGTCAGCCAGGCCCGTGGTTCGCGGATTTCCTGTACGTCATTACCACGAATCAGGCGTAAGAATGTGTCATGCGCCAGATCTGCCGCCTGTTGCGAACACCCTAGCCGCGATCGCAACCAGCCCACTAACCAGGCGTGGTGATCCCGATACATCCTCTCAACGCTAAGCGTAGGGGTATCCGGCACAAGGGAAAGAACAGCGGCTGAATTCACGGCAGTGACTCGGTAGATAATTTAACCAAATGATTTTCATTATCATTAACGATAAAGTCAATGACTATTTGTTAACAACGGGGATTCACAGCGAGGAAAAACAGCCCCTCCTCTCTTTTCCTGAGAGGAGGGGAAAAACATGTTACCAAAGATAGGTGATATTGGCGCTGAGGTTACGGCCTTCACCGTAATAGCACCAGTAGTCACAGGCACTGACATATTCACGATCGGTCAGGTTGCTGGCATTGACCTGCAAACGCCAGTTTTTGTTGAAGTCGTAACGAGCCATTGCATCCAGCAGCGTATACGCCGGAACTTTCATATCGGCGCTGTTCACTGCGTCACCGTAGGAACTGCCAACATAGCGCACGCCCGTGCCGAGCATCAAGCCTTCCAATTGGCCGTTGAAGGCGTAACTTAACCAGCCGGAAGCGCTATGCAGCGGCATTTTTGGCAGACGTTTACCGACTTCATCCTCGACACCAGATTTGGTGGTTTCCACCTTGCTGTAGGTGTAGTTGGCAGTCAGCGTCAGACCTTTGACGATCTCGCCTTTGCCTTCCAGTTCAAGGCCACGCGAACGGGCCTCACCGGTCTGCACCTGCACACCAGGGCGATCCGGGTCAGTCGTCAGTACGTTTTGCTGCGTCAACTCATACACCGCTGCGGTAACGTAGCCGTTGTAACCGTCAGGGGTATACTTCAGTCCGACTTCGGTCTGTTTGCCCGTTTGCGGTTTATACGGATTGTCATAAGCATCACGACCGGGAACCGGCAGGAAAGACTCCGCGTAACTGATATACGGCGATATACCGTTATCGAACAGATACATCATGCCCGCGGTCTTGGTGAACTTGGTGTCGTCCATCCGCGTATCAGCGCCAGACGTCAGGTTCTGATCGCGCGAACGAGCCGAGTCATAACGTCCACCCAACAGGAAGATCCCGTGATCGTCATATTTGAACTGATCCTGAATATAGTAACCCGTCTGGTTGCGGTTGGATTTATGGTAGAAAAGATCCGCATCTGTTGGCTCGGTGAAATTCCCGTAGACCGGATTGAAAATATCGATCGGCTGACCAAATGAATAGAGATTGCCGTCATGGCTGCGGGTATTGGCATTCTGATAGTCGATACCCAGCAACAGGGTATTCTCAGAATTAGCCATCAACCAGTTACCCACCATGCGGTTATCCACGGCCCAGCCCTGCGCGAAACCATCGCGGTATGTCAGTCCACGGCTGGCGTGACGATCGTCAACCATCGCCAATACATAGGGACTGCGCAGATCCAGATTCAGGTAGGAGTAACTGAAGTTCTGGTGGAAGGTCCAGGTGTCGTTGAAATTATGCGAAAACTCATACCCCAGGCTGAATTGCTGTGAATCGCTGCGACTGTAGCCCGGCTCACCCAGCGTGGTGGTGTAGCCGACTTTACCAAACGGTGTGTTCTGCAACGTGCCATAAGGCAGTTTGAAACCACTGGTCGGATTGGCGTTGGTATCCATGTAGCTGGCGAGGAACGTCAGTTCGGTATCCTCACCCATCAGGAAGGTCATGCTAGGTGCCAGGTAATAGCGCTGGCTTTCGGAGTAATCAGTCGAACCATTGGTATCATTCGCCATGCCTACCACGCGGTAGAGAATGGTACCGTCATCGTTCACCGGACCTGCGCTGTCGATTGCCAGATGCCGGTAATCGTTAGAGCCATACTTCAGATCGATCTGCCCCTGAGGCAAACGGGTTGGACGTTTGCTGATGACGTTAACCAGGCCGCCTGGTGGGTTCTGGCCGTAGAGTACCGACGCAGGCCCTTTCAGCACATCAACCCGCTCGATACCAAAGGATTCCTGTTGCCACTCGTAGAAACCATTTTCTTTCAGCGTGGACAAACCGTCCTGGAAGCGAGACCAAGGGAAACCACGGATGAACAACCAATCGGTTTTATTGTCTGGACCATAAGGGGTCGCCAATACACCGGGGCTGTATTGCAACGCCTGATCGAGTTTCTGTACGCCGCGTTCCTGGATCGTGGTATCTGAGACGGTCGATACCGCACGTGGCGTTTCGGAGATCGGTGCATCCAGCTTCAGCGCCGTATTGGGTGGCGCGGTGACCACGATCCGATCATCACGAACGACGGCTTGTGATGCACTGGCGCCCGCTGGCGCAGTGGCCAGTGAGACGCTGCCATCGGCGCTGAAATGAGCCTGCAGGCCACTGCCCGCCAGCAACTGGCTGAACCCGCTTTCCTGTGTGTAGCTCCCCTGTAATCCTTTGCTGGTTTTACCGCTGGTCAGTGCCGGATCGTAAGACAACAGCACGCCATTTTGTTGGGCAAACTGGTTCAACGCCTCGTTCAGCGGTCCTTGTTGAATGCTATAGACCTGTTGTGATGAGGAGGTGTCTGCCGTTTGCTGCGCGAAAGCCGGTAGCGCGCAGGTCACAATCAGACCCAGCGCGCCTGCCCGTACAGCTCTGGAGAGCAAGCTGGTACGAAAACTATTCATTGATAATCCCCTGAAAAAATTAAAATCCCATTGGTATTGCACATTGATGCCAACTGAGATTCAAAAAGGGGAACCACGAAAGCAAAAAATAATGATAAATATTCTCTTTCGTATTAACAGCAAGGAAATGCACACACCGCTATAATGCAAAGCTGCACATAATATGCTTTTGCAAGAAAAGAGTGGGCTGAATCCAACTGCCATCTTCCGCTGTGGTTACCATTATTTAATTTGCGCTCACACGCACATTTTAACAGCAAATAAATGTGATGAAACTCGCCATGAAACGCTTTTTACGTTTACAACGTCCAAAGCATGTCGCAATGTAGTCAAAGAATTGTGAGCGCATAACATTTATGTAATCACCATGTATCCGGCGGTGATCACATCAAGGAAAAT
>NZ_QOVA01000011.1 GCF_003332275.1 Edaphovirga cremea
TACTGCTTTGGTCACTCTTCAAGACTTGTTATCTTTTGTCCGTCTTTCGACGGTGGATATTGTCTTGTGAGTGCCCACACAGATTGTCTGATAAATTGTTAAAGAGCGTTCGTTACGTTTTTTGCAGGACACGTGGTGTCAACGGCAAAACCCGGTAACGCGGGAGGCAGATAATACGCTTTCCCGCCGAAGAGTCAAGCATTTTTCTTTTAAAAGAAACAGTGTTTTCACTGGCTTATCCCTTCCTGGCTGGGCGACTTGGTCTCGCTGGAGGAGTCGTTGTTCCCGGTCAGTGGAGGCGCATTATAGGGAGTTCTTGTCAGCCTGCAACCCCTAATTTCAAAAAACTTTTCAAGCGCTGAATCTTTAGCCAAAGCGACGTTAAATTGGCAGTTTTTTCAGCGAAGTGAAACCATAACTCTGCAAAACGGGCAATAAAGCAGCAGTATCAGCATTAAAGTCCATACAGTACGCAATGTTCTCTTCTTGCGAGGAGATCAAATTTGTCTGGGAAGAAATAAGCCATACCGTGCGACGGGCGATAGCTGCACCGGAATCCACCAGCCGCGTACCGTCTGGCAATACTTGAACCAATTCATCTGCAAGTAAAGGAAAGTGAGTACACCCGAGCACCACGGTATCCGGCGGTTCTGGCATCTTTAGCCAGGGACGCAGGATTTTCTGCAATGCAGGAAGGGATACTGGCTCGCCATGTAACTTGGCCTCAGCAATTTCGACCAACTCAGACGACCCCAGCATCAATATCTGGCAGTCTGTCGCGAAACGGGCAACAAGATCGAGGGTATAAGGTCGCTTGACCGTTGCACGGGTGGCCAAAAGCCCGACCACACCGTTACGGGTCAGTTTGGCGGCAGGTTTTATCGCAGGAACCACGCCGACAACCGGGCAGTTAAAACGTTGGCGCAATGCAGGAAGAGAAACCGTGCTCGCAGTATTGCAGGCAATAACAATAATCGCCAATGCGTGGCGTTGCTGGACGGCACTGACAATATCAACGACGCGCTCCACGATGAACTCTTCCGTTTTCTCACCGTAAGGGAACGCAACGTTATCGAAAGCATATATATAGTGCAGATCCGGCAAAAGCAGCCGGATCTCATTGTAGACAGACAGTCCGCCCACGCCGGAATCAAAAACCAACACCGTCGGGCGCACAATCATGGTGGTGTTAGAAGGTATAGCTTCCAGTGAGGTAGTATTCTCTTCCTGGAGTAACGTAGCCATATGCCGTCTCATAATCTTTATCAAACAGGTTGGCAATTCTACCACGAACTGTCAGATGTGATGTGACAGGATATGAAACAGCGAGATCCCATAAGCTGACGCCGCCAAGTTTTACTCTCTGTTCAGGATAGGTGCTGTAATCGTTGTCAAAACGCTCACCCAGATATTGGTAAGTGACCGCCCAATCAAAGTCATACAGTTGCCAATCCAATTCATATTTAACCTGTTGTTTAGCGCGACGCAGCAACACTTCGTTGGTCTTGGAATTGCGTGGATCAACGTAGTCGTAACCGATTTGATGGGTCAGCGGGCCGGTCTCAAAGGACGCTGTCGCTTCAACACCTTTAATTGTCGCGTCACCAATGTTGTAAAAGCGATAAGTCACCGGCTCACTATCAATCAGGTTACTGATATCATTACGATAGCCGGATATACGCCAGGTCACTGAACCTGTTAGCCCCTCGAAGCCCCCTTCCCACTGCTTGCTCTCTTCCGGTTTCAGATCGTCGTTGCCGTAAAAATCGCTGTAGAGCTGGTTCATGTTAGGCGCTTTGAATGCCGTGCCGTAAGAAGCCACGAAACGATAGCCTTCCACAAACTCCCACGCCGCGCTGGTCTGCCAGGTGCCATGCCAGCCGAACTCGGAATTTTCATCGCCACGCACCGCGCCTTCCAGTGTTACCGGCCCAAACAACTGTTGGCCAGTCAGGTAAAGTCCCGTATTGCGCTGGGTGGTTTCGGTACTGACCGAAGCTGTGTCCGGCTGAATTTTTTGTTCCTGCCAATCCGCGCCTGCACTGACAGTTCCATGTGCAACCTGGAAAGTATTTCCCCATTGCAGGTTATATTGCTCAGAATCATCCAGACGGGCGGAATCGGCATACCTACCCTGGCGGGGATCGTAGTTGTAATCCTTGCTGTGACTGTAGCTGCCAATCAATTGCGTGGCATAAATCCCGTCTTGATAACGCAACCCGGTATCCCAGGTCTGACTATACAGCTGGCGCGTATCCACGAGTGGGCTGGTTGGGGAACTGTAATAACCATCGTAATCCGTACGATTATCATAGCCATAACCACGCACAAATCCGCTGAACTCGTTTGAGAACTGATGATCAACAGCGCCATACAGCGACTTACTCATAAAACCATCGCGATCCTGCTGGCTTTCCAGACCGGTACTGCCATAGGCAACCACATCATACCCTTTGGTATAGGTGTAGTTACCCGCCAGTGTCGCAACGGTACTGTCACCCAATTGCTGTTGGGTTGAACCGTCATATTCCTGATAGCCATTGGATCCCATGCCCGCTGAGAGCGTAGTGCCGTTCTTCTCGCGGGTGGTGATAATGTTCACTACACCGCCAATCGCATCAGAACCATAAACGGCTGAACGCGGCCCACGGATATATTCGATTCTCTGCACCAGTGAAATCGGGATCTGACTGAGATCGGAAGAGCCGCTGACGCCGGCCTGATTGAGGCGAATACCGTCGATCAGTATCAGCACATGACTGGAGTTCGTACCACGGATAAACAGCGAGCTTTTCTGCCCCAAGCCACCGTTGCGCGCAATGTCCACACCCGGTAAACGCCGCATCACATCATCCAGGTTTTTTGACTGCCAACGGTCGATATCATTGCGGGTAACGACGCTGGCCGGTGCCAATACGGATGAAACGGGTTGAGGGAAACGGTTAGCGGTAACCACCAGGGTATCGCTGCTCTTGTCCATGCTGGTAGTACTGGCGTTGTCTTGTGCCCAGCCAGAAAATGCCGTGACAGAAAGCACTGTCAGCAGCGTATGTTTTTTAATTGTCATGAGAAAGCATCCAAACTTAATTGGCAGGATGCCGCAGGAAATCACAACCGATAACTCGCGACGGCTCTGAATATTGCGACGTAATACCGGCAGGTTTTCGGACTTGGGATTGCTGATTATTTCCTGAAGAAAATACGCACCCGGCGATGACTTCCCATTCTCTGAAGAACAGTGTCTGCTTTTGGCACTCGCCTTGACTTCCCCTTACCGCTGCGCGTCAGTTCCGGATTTACACCGGATTCCCTTTTAACTCATGGTTTGAGGCCGGATCGTAATGCTACGATCAATGTAAATAGATGTCTAGACTTCCATTGGTGTTACAAATAATAAACGCAACAAAACTGGACTTCATTCAGGCTTTCCCTACAATTCCCGCCATTACACCGATTAACGACAGCCAGACGAGAGTAACCATGACGCCAGATACCCTGCCCATTGAACACTATGACGAACAACTGGCGGAAAAGAGTGCCCGCCTGGCGGCATTAATGGCGCCGTTCAGTGCGCCAGAAGCAGAAGTGTTCCAATCACCACGTAGCCACTATCGTATGCGGGCGGAGTTTCGCGTCTGGCATGATGAGGGCGATCTTTACTACATCATGTTTGACCAGCAGACCAAGCAGCGCATCCGTGTCGATCAATTCCCGGCGGCCAGTGAATTAATCAACCAGTTGATGCCCGTACTGCTTGAAGCGATCAAACTGCAACCAGAGTTACGCCGCAAGCTGTTCCAAATCGACTTTTTGTCGACCCGCAACGGCAAGATCGTCACCTCACTGCTCTATCACCGCAAAATCGATGAGGAATGGCGTCAGCACGCCGTGAGCTTGCGGGATGCTTTGCGCCAGCAAGGTTTTGATTTGCAACTGATTGGACGCGCCGTGAAGATCAAAATCATGCTCGATCATGACTACGTTGATGAGTGTCTGCCGGTTGCGGGCCAGGACATGATTTATCGTCAGGTTGAGAATAGTTTTACCCAGCCCAATGCGGAAATGAATATTCACATGCTCGAATGGGCGCTGGATGTCACTCAAGGTTCCCAGGGTGATTTACTGGAGCTTTATTGCGGTAACGGTAATTTTTCATTGGCGTTGGCGCGCAATTTCAACCGGGTGCTGGCAACGGAAATCGCCAAACCTTCAGTGGCCGCGGCGCAATACAATATTGCCGCCAATCACATTGATAATGTGCAGATCATTCGCATGGCCGCAGAGGACTTCACCCAAGCCATGCTGGGCGTTCGTGAATTTCGGCGATTGAAGGATATTGATCTGACGAACTATCAGTGCGAAACGATTTTTGTCGATCCGCCGCGCAGCGGGCTGGATGATGAAACGGTCAAAATGGTACAGGCCTATCCGCGTATTCTCTATATTTCCTGTAATCCGGAAACCTTATGCGCGAACCTCGCAACATTGAGTCAGACGCATAGTATTCAGCGCTTGGCGCTCTTCGATCAATTCCCATACACCCACCATATGGAGTGTGGCGTATTGCTGGAAAAACGCGGTTAGTCGAAATGCATCAATAGTCGAGATACGCAGTTACGCGCAATGTTAAAAGGGTAACGGTGTGAATAGACCGGTCACATGGGTAACACTTTAGACCGGTCTATACAGTGAGTTGCCCTTATGCATGAAATCAGTTCTCTGCGTTCAGCACTTTACGGTTTTTCAGTTTGACGCCAATCCAGAATACCAACACCACACTAATGATGGATGGCAGGAAGTTAGAGCCAATCTGCGGATATTCAGCCCGGACAATCGCGCTATACAACAATAATCCCAGTAAGAAGCACGCTGAAGCCAGTTTTGGCATTCCATCAGGCATCGCACAATTCAGGTAACGCTGGTGCAGGCAGTAAACAGCCAGTACCAGTGCGATAAACGGGAAAACCGAGAATGGCACCACCGAACTGAACAGCGCAGCAAAAGTACCATTAATGGATAAACCAGCAATGAGTGCCAGCAACAGGGTTCCGTTTTCACGGCGAGGTTGTTCTGTCATCTTTCTTACCTATTTATACTGATCTGTTATTTACCTGGTTTTGCCTGGCGGTTCATGATTGAGAAACAGCCAGCCTTTCCTGTTCGCGACGATACCAATAGTAAGCCCCTTTGGAAATCATCCGCAGTTGCAATACTAACCGTTCTTCAAGCCGCCGACGTTGGTCAAGGTCAACATCCAGCGCTTCAGCACCTGCATTGAACACAATAATGACCATCGCCTCTGCCTGCGCTTCTGTGAAACTGCGCGGCATATGGTTTTCAATTTCCAGATAGTCGGCAAGTTCCGCAATAAAATGCTGGATCTCCCGGGCAACAGCAGCACGGAACGCAGCAGAAGTACCGGAACGTTCACGCAAAAGAAGACGGAAGGCGTTGGGATTATTACCGATGAACTCCATGAACGTCGAGACAGAGGTGCGGATAACGCTCCCCCCTTTGGCGATTCGCTGGCGAGCCTGACGCATAAGTTGCCGCAGCATCAAGCCGCTTTCATCCACCATCGTCAGGCCCAACTCATCTACATCACGAAAATGGCGATAAAAAGAGGTCGGCGCGATCCCAGCTTCCCGCGAAACTTCACGTAGGCTAAGGCTGGCGAAACTGCGTTCGGCACTTAGCTGGCTAAACGCCGCTTCTATTAAAGAGCGACGCGTGCGTTCTTTTTGTTGCGCTCTTACGCCCATAACCCTGTCCAGATAATGTTCCGTCTTAATGAATCACATTGGTTTGAACACTATACCAAACTTTAGGACGACAGCCTTTATACAAACGAGAAACAGCGGCGCAAGTTATGAAACAACGCCCATAAACACCACAAAAAGCCTAAGGCTGATTGGGATATCAGGACTATGATGTTACAATCTAGTTGTTATTTTGTATAAAAATAGGCCCCCCTACATGCAACAGCATTTCCATTTTGATGCCATCGTTATCGGCTCGGGTCCTGGCGGTGAAGGTGCCGCGATGGGCCTGGTAAAACAGGGCGCCCGCGTTGCGGTGATAGAACGCTACAATAGCGTGGGTGGCGGATGTACCCATTGGGGAACCATCCCGTCCAAAGCGCTGCGCCATGCTGTCAGTCGTATTATCGAATTCAACCAGAATCCGCTCTACAGCGATAACTCCCGCACCATGAGCTCTACATTCCCCGATATTCTTCGCCATGCTGACTCCGTCATTAACCAGCAAATCCGTATGCGCCAGGGTTTCTATGAACGTAATCAGTGCCAACTTTTTTCGGGTAATGCGAGCTTTGTTGATGCCAACACCCTCAGCGTGCGCTATCCCGACGGTACGCAAGATTTGCTGAGCGCCAAGAATATCGTGATTGCCTGCGGCTCGCGCCCGTATCACCCCGCTGATGTTGATTTCACGCATCCACGCATTTATGACAGCGACTCGATTCTTGAACTGAGCCACGAACCGCGCCATGTCATCATCTATGGTGCTGGCGTTATCGGCTGTGAATATGCCTCGATTTTCCGTGGACTGAGCGTCAAAGTCGATTTGATTAATACCCGCGACCGTTTGCTCGCTTTCCTCGATCAGGAAATGTCAGATGCCCTCTCTTACCACTTCTGGAATAACGGCGTCGTTATCCGCCACAACGAAGAGTTCGAGCAGATTGAGGGCGTGGAAGACGGGGTGATTGTTCATCTGAAATCGGGCAAGAAAGTGAAAGCAGATTGCCTGCTTTATGCCAATGGCCGAACCGGGAACACGGAAGGAATGGGGCTGGAAAAAATCAACCTGCATGCCGACAGCCGTGGTTTGCTGAAAGTTAACAGTATGTATCAAACCGCGCTGTCACATATTTACGCGGTAGGCGACGTGATTGGTTACCCGAGCCTGGCTTCCGCTGCCTATGATCAAGGCCGTATCGCAGCACAGGCGATGATTCAGGGTGAAGCAAAAGTCCATTTGATTGAAAACATTCCAACCGGGATCTACACCATTCCAGAAATCAGCTCCGTGGGTAAAACCGAGCAGGAACTGACGGCGATGAAAGTCCCTTACGAAGTTGGCCGCGCTCAGTTCAAGCATCTGGCACGGGCGCAAATCGCAGGTATGAGCGTCGGCAGTCTCAAGTTGTTGTTCCATCGCGAAACGAAAGAGATCCTGGGCATTCACTGTTTTGGTGAACGCGCTGCGGAGATCATTCATATCGGTCAGGCAATTATGGAACAGAAAGGGGAAGGCAATACTATCGAATATTTCGTTAATACCACCTTCAACTACCCCACCATGGCAGAAGCCTATCGGGTTGCCGCACTAAACGGTTTAAACCGCCTCTTTTAGCGGTGCATCCATATAGTTCTGCATGTGTTCTTTAATCGATTCTGCCAGTTGCTCATAGCGGCCACGCAGTGGGGAGCCGGGGCGATACACCAACGCAATGGTGCGCTTCGGCTCTGGTTTGAAGCATTTCAGATAACTCACGCCATCGCGTTTGCGTACGTTTGGCACCGCCAGCGACGGCAACAGGGTGATACCGCTGCCTGCCGCTACCATATTGCGCAATGTCTCAAGACTGGTAGCCCGGAAATGCGTATCTTCATCCGCTCCCGCCTGGAAACAGAAGCCCAAGGCCTGATCGCGCAGACAATGCCCGTCTTCCAGCATCAGCAATTTCTCACCCGACAGTTCGGCCATCGCAACTTGCTCACGGTCGGCCCACGGGTGGCCGTTGTAGACGGCCAATTGCATCGGCTCATCAAATAACGGTACTTCGATAAATGCCTGGGTCTCTTTAACCAACGCCAGAATGGCACAATCCAGCTTACCGCTATCAAGCTGCGCCAAGAGTTGCTGAGTCTGGGCCTCATGCAAATACATCTCCAGTTTAGGAAATGTTTCATGAAGCATAGGGATAATGTGCGGTAACAGATATGGCCCAACGGTGGGAATAAGCCCGATGTGCAAGGGCCCGGCCATGGTTTCACCCTGCTGGCTGGCCATCTCTTTCAGAACTTTAACTTCGCGCAGCACGGTACGAGCCTGATCGACCAACAGTAACCCGGCTTGGGTAAACAACACTTTACGGCTGGTACGTTCGAGCAGCATCACACCCAACTCATCTTCCAGTTTGCGGATCTGGCCGCTCAAGGTGGGCTGGCTGACGTGGCAGGAATCCGCGGCACGACGGAAATGGCGATGCTCCGCCAAGGCAACCAAATACTCTAAATCACGAATGTTCATTTTTCCTCCGACCCATGATAGCTCATGGCAATGAATAAGATAGCAATCAACGATTAGAACTATCAAGCCCAGAAGTGAATAATGTGCCCAACGAAACAAAATTGACTAAAGATTTATATTTAGCATTATTAATTAAGGAGTTATTCATGTTCTCAAATTTAGAAGGTAAACACGTCCCTCAAGTCACTTTCCACACTCGTCAAGGGGATAAGTGGGTCGACGTTACTACCGACGATCTGTTTAAAAACAAAACGGTTATCCTGTTTTCACTTCCCGGCGCATTTACGCCAACCTGTTCTTCCAGCCATTTGCCACGTTACAACGAACTGTCCAGCGTATTTAAATCCCACGGTGTTGATAGCATTCTGTGCGTTTCCGTCAATGATACTTTCGTGATGAATGCATGGAAAGCCGATCAACATGCTGAAAACATTACCTTCATTCCAGACGGTAACGGCGAATTCACCAAAGGCATGGAAATGCTGGTTGAAAAAGCTGACCTCGGTTTTGGTCCTCGTTCATGGCGTTACTCCATGCTGGTTCGCAACGGTGTGGTACAAAAAATGTTTATCGAGCCAAACAAACCTGGCGACCCGTTTGAAGTATCCGACGCAGACACCATGCTGAAATACCTGGCTCCGGATTTTAAAATTCAGGAATCTGTCTCCCTGTTTACCAAACCGGGTTGCCCGTTCTGCGCCAAAGCTAAACAGATGCTGCAAGAGCGCGGCATTCAGTATGAAGAAATCGTCCTCGGCAAAGACGCCACAACTGTCAGCCTGCGCGCTGTAACTGGCCGTGCGACGGTTCCACAAGTCTTTATCGGCGGTCGCCATATCGGTGGCAGCGACGATCTCGAAGCCTTATTTACTGCCTGATAATAACGAGAAGAAGCCAACGTGAACTTTGGCGGGCTTGAGCCCGCCTTTTTTTTAGCGTCAGGAGTAGCAAATGAAAGAATTACATGTGGATGTCGCGGTGATCGGTGGCGGAACGGCGGGATTAGGTGCCTTTCGCGCCGCAAAACTGTTAACGCCCAGCGTCGTGATGATCGAAGGCGGTCCTTATGGCACCACCTGCGCGCGCGTTGGCTGTATGCCCTCCAAATTATTGATTGCCGCAGCAGAAGCAGTTCATCAAATAGAACGGGCTCCCGGTTTTGGTATTCATCCGCAGGGTGAAATCCGCATCGATGGCCGTGAAGTCATGGCACGCGTGAAACGTGAGCGCGACCGTTTTGTCGGTTTTGTGCTGGAAGGGGTTGATAGCATCCCCGCCCATGACAAAATTTCCGGCTATGCCCGCTTTATTGATGACAATACGCTGCAGGTCGACGACCATACGCGCATTGTGGCGCAAAGAATCGTCATCGCAACCGGTTCACGTCCCTCCTGGCCCGCTGCCTGGAACGATTTGGGTGACCGTTTGATTATCAACGATGACGTTTTCAACTGGGACGATCTGCCGGAATCAGTGGCCATATTTGGGCCTGGCGTCATCGGCATCGAATTGGGTCAGGCACTGCATCGTCTCGGTGTCAGCGTGAAAATGTTTGGTGTGGGCGGTGCCATTGGTCCGTTGACTGACAACCGCGTCCGCGACTATGCCAGCAAAACGCTGGGAGAAGAGTTTTATCTTGATCCCAACGCGAAAGTAGAAATCATGCAGCGTGAAGGCGATAAAGTCTTTATCCGCTATCAGGACTTACAGGGCAAGCCGCAGGAAATCCTGGTGGATTACGTGCTGGCCGCCACGGGTCGCCGTCCGAATGTCGACAATTTGTCATTGGAAAATACCGCCCTGCAACGTGATGCGCGGGGCGTACCCATTGCCGATCGTCTGACCCTGCAGACCAGCGTGCCGCATATCTTTATTGCAGGTGATGCCAGCAACCAGTTGCCATTGCTGCATGAAGCCAGCGACCAGGCACGCATCGCTGGCAATAATGCCGGTGGCTATCCTGAAGTGACGCCAGGTCTGCGCCGGAGCCTCATTTCGGTCGTGTTCTCCGATCCTCAAATCGCCATGGTTGGCTCGACCTACCATGAACTGACGCAGAAATTCAGCGCCTGTGGCTGTTTTGATATTGGTGAAGTCTCTTTTGAGAATCAGGGGCGTTCGCGAGTCATGCTGCGCAACAAGGGCATACTGCGTGTCTATGGTGAGCAAGGAACGGGCAAGTTTCTTGGCGCTGAAATGATGGGCCCGGACGCAGAACACCTCGCACATTTATTGGCCTGGGCACATCAACAGCAAATGACGGTCGATCAAATGCTGGATATGCCGTTCTATCATCCGGTGATCGAAGAAGGTTTACGTACCGCGCTTCGCAATCTGCAAAGCAAACTGAAAATCGGTGATGCCGAAGCCGAGCGTTGCCAACGTTGTCCTGGCGATTAAACCGCTTCTTTTTGAGCCTCGATATTTTTGTCGAGGCACGCCGCTGAATTTTATCCCCTTGCTTGCTGACTCTTCTCATTTCGATCACTGTGCCGATGATTTCAATAATCCGACTTGAAATGATATCAATAGTGGTACTATTATTGGAGTGACAATGCAGGATATTGCGCAGCGGATAAACAAACTGAGAATTAATCCCGCAGGGGTGAAATTTAACGATCTGGTAAAGGTTTGCTCGTTTTTATTTGGTAAAGCCCGTCAGGATGCCACCAGCCATAAAGTTTACGCGACGCCTTGACTGGGTGATCCGAGGATTAACATACAGCGAGGAAAAAATGGAATGGCGAAAATTTACCAGGTCAAACAAGTCATTGCAGCAATAGACAAACTGGAGCGCATGGAGAATGAGTAATACTGACCACTACACTTATCGGATTACCTGGTCCGCGGAGGATCAGGAGTTTGTCGGCTTATGTGCTGAATTTCCAGCGCTTTCCTGGCTCGATGCGTCAGCCGCAGCGGCGCTTGAAGGTGTTATCACTTTAGTCAGCAGTGTCGTAAGAGAAATGCTGGCGGTTGGAGAAATCCCCCCAATACCCATCGCAGAAAAAAACTTTAGTGGCAAATTAGTCCTTCGTATGCCGCCTGAGCAGCACCGACGACTTGCGACACTGGCGCTGGAAGAAGGAGTCAGCCTGAATCGTTATCTGTGCTCCCGACTGGCGGGGTAATGCGGATCGCGCAGGGCAATCCGCATTTCGTACTCATTCGTTAGCTCAAACGTTGTCTTGCATCGGCAATGGCTTGTGCAACCTGACGAGGTGACACCCCGCCTTTTGCTGCGCGTTTATCCAGGCAAGATTGCAGTGACAGAATCGGAAAGACGTCTTCACCAATCACGCTGCTGAACTTCTGCAACTCGGATAACGGCAATGCCTCCAGTGCCTTGCCCTGCGCAATCGCAGCAACCACCGCAGCACCAACAATATGATGAGCCTCGCGGAAAGGAATCCCCTTCGCCACCAGATAATCTGCCAATTCCGTCGAGTTGGCATACCCCTGCTCTGCCGCCTCTTTGCAGCGTGGACGTCTGATCTGAATACCGTCCAGCACCAGTGCAGCCATGTTCAGGCAGTCCATCCAGGTTTCCAGCGCATCAAATAACCCTTCTTTATCTTCCTGAATATCCTTGTTATAGGAGAGCGGCAGACCCTTCATGGTCATCATCATGCCGGTCAATGCACCTTGCACCCGACCGCTTTTACCGCGGATCAGCTCCAGTGCATCTGGGTTTTTCTTCTGTGGCATCAGGGAAGAGCCGGAGGTGACACGATCGGAGAGATCGACGAACCCGGCCTCACCGCTGTTAAAGAAAATCAGATCCTCAGCGAAGCGCGATAAATGCACCATGCTGATTGCGGCGTTTGATAGCAGTTCCAAGACATGATCGCGATCAGAGACGCTGTCCAGACTGTTGCGCGTGGCAGAGGCAAAACCCAGCCAACCCGCCAGTTGTTCACGATCAATCTCATACGCCGTACCTGCCAATGCGCCACAGCCCAGCGGACTGACATCCAGACGGGTCAGGGTATCGCGTAAACGACTTTCATCACGGGCCAGCATTTCAACATACGCCATGCACCAATGCGCGAAAGTCACCGGCTGTGCACGTTGCAGATGGGTATACCCCGGCATTACAGCATCCTGATTCGCTTCGGCGGTATCCACCAGCGCATGCTGCAAGCGTTGAATCGCCTCCAACAACTCGACCACCTGCACTTTGCACCACAGTTTGAGATCGGTTGCGACCTGATCGTTACGGCTGCGTCCGGTATGCAGTTTTTTACCCAGATCGCCGACTTTGTCGATCAGCTTTTGTTCGACCCAACTATGAATGTCTTCGGCATCGCTGCGCGCAATCGCTTCGGGATCGGCCTGAACCTCTTCCAGCAGAAACGTCAGCGCTTCCTGCAAACGTTGTTGTTCCTCAGCCGTTAATACGCCCACGGTGACCAGCGCCTTCGACCAGGCCACTGATCCGACAATGTCCTGCTCTGCCAGACGATAATCGAAACGCAATGAGTCGTTAAGTTGCTTGAAACGTTGATCTGCTGCCTGGGTAAACCGACCACCCCAAAGTGCCATAATTTTACTCCCTGATTCTGATACAAAGGGCACTGCATGCAGTGCCCTTCTCTTATACTTCTACGACTTCGACGCCATAGTTGCGGCGCCTATGAATATACTACTGATTATTCTTTTTCGCATTCAATGCACGGATACGTGAAGAGAGCGAGAACAGACGGATAAAGCCGCCCGCATGGCTGTGATCGTAAACTTCATCTTCGCCAAAGGTTGCAAACTCTTCTGAATACAGGCTGTTGGCCGAGGTTTTCTGAATCGCCGTTGCCTGGCCTTTATACAGTTTGATCACCACTTCGCCGTTCACTTCCTGCGCCAGGGCTTCTGCCGCAGCCTGAATGGACTGGCGCAGCGGTGCAAACCAGCGACCGTCGTACACGACATAGGACATTTCGTGGCCCAGTTGTTCACGCCATTTGAAGCTGTCGCGATCCAGAACCAGTTGCTCAACACCACGCAGCGCAGCCATCATGATGGTGCCTCCCGGGGTTTCATAGCAGCCACGGGATTTGATGCCCACCAGACGGTTTTCCACGATATCGATACGGCCAATGCCGTGTTTGACGCCAAAGCCGTTCAGCACATCCAGACACTGGTATGGGCTCAACGCTTTGCCATTAACGGAAACAACGCGGCCTTTTTCAACGCCAACGGTAACCAGTTCGGCTTCATCCGGCGCTTCTTCCGGGGAAACAGTCCAGGCCCAGCAATCTTTGTTTGCTGCGTTAGCCGGGCTTTCCAACACGCCGCCTTCGGTGGAGATATGCCAGGCATTCTCGTCACGGCTATAGATTTTTTCCAGGGATGCGGTGGTCGGGATGTTACGTTCTTTCAGATAATCCAACAGCGCTTCACGTGAACGCAGATTCCACTCACGCCAAGGCGCAACCACTTTGAGTTGCGGTGCCAGTGCGGTGTAGGTGGTTTCGAAACGCACCTGATCGTTCCCTTTGCCGGTTGCGCCATGGGCAACGGCATCTGCACCCACTTTCAATGCCAGCTCAACCTGCGCCTTGGCGATCAGGGGACGGGCCATTGACGTACCCAGCAGATAGCTGCCTTCATACAGTGCGCCGGTCTGCAATACGGGATATACATATTCGCTGATAAATTCTTCACGAAGATCAACCACATGGCACTCTGAAGCTCCGGTACGCAGCGCCTTTTGTTCGATGCCTTCCAGATCCGCACGTTCCTGGCCGATATCCGCCACGAATGCGATGACTTCGCAGTTGCCGTAGTTCTCTTTCAGCCACGGAATGATTGCCGAGGTATCGAGACCACCGGAGTACGCCAGAACGATTTTGCTGATGCCTTTAGTTTGCATGTTTATTTCCTTGAAACTTATTCAATAAGAACTTTAAAAATGGCGCTATGCCAGGATCCGCGTGCCAATTGCCACGCCATTAAACAGAGCCGGGAGTTGATCGGCGTGACGCCAACTGGCGATATCCACCGGGCGACCCAACGTGCGGGCTGCATCCAGCGCAGCATTCACTTTCACGACCATACCGTCGGTGATGATGCCCTGAGCGATCAACTCCTCGGCTTTTTGTGCTGTCATTTCAGCAATGCGCTGGCCTTTGCCGTCAAGAATACCGCTGACATCGGACAGCAGAATCAGATCGGCACCGAGAGTGGCGGCCAACGCCGTTGCAGCCTGATCGGCATTCACGTTCATCAGTTCACCATCAACAGTGATCCCGATGGAACTGACGATTGGCAGATAGCCTGCGCCCAGCAGCGTTTGCATCAACGCCGGGGAACCTGCCTCCGCCTTGCCTACGTGACCTAACTCTTCGGCAAGCTGAGTCACCTTAACCATTTCGCCATCGCCCAGACACAGGCCAACCGCGTTGATTTTCACTTTCGTTGCCCAGGCCAGCAGGGTTTTATTCGCAGTACCCGCCAGAGCACCGGTAATGACGTCGATTTGATCGGCAGGCGTCACACGCAGACCGGCTTTTTTCACCACCGGGAGCGAAAGTTGCTTCATTAACTCATCGACCAGGCAACCGCCGCCATGAACGATAATCAATGGGCGTTGATGTTGCTGCCGATAGGCCACCAGCGCCATGAAGAGACGCTCAAGCGCTTCTTCGCTGTCCAGTAACACGCCACCTAATTTAATAATTAATGGGTTCATAGATGTTTGCGCCTCAACCTGTTTTTTCTGAATTTAATATGTCTGAATAACATTACAGTAGTGATTGTGTTTCCGGGAAACCAAAGCGTAAATTCATGCACTGTACCGCCTGCGCCGCCGCACCTTTCAGCAGGTTATCTTCGGCTGCCACGATGATCAGGTGTTCGCCTTTCACCGCAAAGCCAATATCGCAGAACGGTAAACCCACCACCGCTTTCAATGCCGGAACGCCCTGTTTGTAAACTCGGACCAGCGGTTTGTCTTGATAAGCGTTGTGATAGGCTTCAGCGACATCCTGTGCCGTCACGCCCGCCTTCAGGCGGCAGGTGATGGTTGCCAGAATCCCACGGGGGAAGTTGCCGAGGTGCGGGGTAAAGATCACCGGGATCCCCAGATGCGCAGTTATTTCAGGATGGTGACGGTGATTGAACAGGCCGTAGGGTTGCAGGCTGACTTCACAGAAGCTGTTGCCCATGCTGGCCTTGCGACCGGCACCGCTGACGCCACTGGTGGCATCAATCACCGGCCATTGGTCGTTATTTAGCAATTGGTTTTCAACCAGGGGTTTCAGCGCCAGTTGTGATGCCGTTGGATAACATCCCGGTACGGCGATCAGTTTTGCCTCTTTGAGTTTTTCTGCCTGCCACTCTGCCAGACCATAGACCGCCTGCTCCAGCAAATCGGGGTGTTGATGGGTAAAACCGTAATATTCGTTGTAAAACTCAGGTTGGCTGACACGGAAGGCGCCAGAGAGATCGAACACGACACAACCCGCATCAAGGAACTGCGGTGCCAGGTCATGACTGACTTCATGGGCAGTCGCTAAAAAAACTACATCGACACCTTTTGCTGCTTCAGCCACATTTTTCAGCGGTAAAACAGGGAGATCGATAACACCCTTGAACTGCGGATGCAGATCGGAAAGCAATTTTCCTGCATCTGCACTTTGCGCTGAAACCGTTAAAGCGGTTATGTTCATGTGTGGGTGGCGATTCAGGTAGGCCGCAAGCTCCGCTCCGGCATAGCCGCTGGCACCAACAATCAGCGTATTCAACATGGGATCCGTTCACCTTCTTACTTTCTGTACTTACGTACTTAATACAGGTAACAGGGTTCACCAGCGTTGCTTCGCTGTTCACCCGCGAGATTGAGCATTGACGTTTTATGAGGCCCTGGCACTTGACCCGGTTCCCTTACGCACAAGCTTAATGTATTTTTATTCATAATTATTGCATGAATATTGATACTATCCTAACTAAAGGCTGTCAACAGTGAAGATGAAATTACCTCCTTTTATTGAGTTATACCGGGCGTTAATCGCGACACCTTCGATCAGCGCCACAGACAGCGCACTGGATCAAAGCAATGAGGCGTTAATCAATTTGCTGGCCGGGTGGTTCCGCGATCTGGGCTTTCAGGTTGAAACCCAACCTGTGCCCCATACGCGTAACAAATTCAACATGTTGGCCAGTATTGGCAGCGGAAGCGGCGGGCTGTTGCTCGCCGGGCATACGGACACTGTTCCCTTTGACGATGGCCGCTGGACCCGTGACCCCTTCACGCTGACTGAACACGACAATAAGCTGTATGGTCTCGGTACTGCGGACATGAAAGGTTTCTTCGCTTTTATCCTTGATGCGCTGCGCGACATTGATACCAGCAAACTGAATAAACCGCTGTATATTCTGGCAACGGCGGACGAAGAAACCAGCATGGCGGGCGCAAGCTATTTTGCAAAATCGACGACGCTTCGTCCGGATTGCGCCATTATTGGTGAGCCGACTTCGCTGAAACCGGTACGTGCCCACAAAGGCCACATGTCGAACGCGATCCGTATTACGGGCCAATCAGGTCATTCGAGCGATCCGGCGCGGGGCGTCAATGCCATTGAACTGATGCATGAATCCATTACTCACCTGATGCAGTTGCGTAATTCATTGAAAGAGCGCTTTCATCATGACGGTTTCGCCATTCCCTATCCCACCATGAATTTCGGACACATTCATGGTGGTGATGCCGCAAATCGCATCTGCGCATGCTGTGAATTGCATATGGATATCAGACCATTACCGGGGCTCACGCTTTCCGATGTCAATGAGATGCTGAACCATGCTCTGGAGCCAGTCAGCAAGCGTTGGCCAGGCAGGATTGTGATTGAAGAACTGCACCCACCGATTCCGGGTTACGAATGCCCAGCAAATCATCAGCTGGTTGCCGTGGTCGAAAAATTGTTGGGTACGAAAACCGACGTAGTCAATTATTGTACTGAGGCACCATTCATCCAGGAACTTTGTCCTACGCTGGTATTGGGGCCGGGATCGATCGATCAAGCGCACCAACCTGATGAATATATCGATACCTCTTTTATCAAACCGACGCGGGAGTTAATCACCCAGGTCGTTCATCATTTTTGTCACCATTGACAATGATGGCAGCGCGCACGCTGATGAAATTTTATGCAGTTCATACGCGCTGCCATGATATGAGACAAAAAAAGCAATTAGCCAGGCTGATAACCTGCGTGCTGTAATTAAATTTCAGCCTTTTTGGCCGTAATTGCGTTTTTTAGGTAAAAAAATGCCGATTTTTACGGTAAATATAGAGTGAATTGATTCAGCAAATGCATCATGACAAGAAATGACAGGCGTTTTGCCTTACGGGTGAAAGTTATTTACAAGACATAAAATCACAAGAGAGATGGGTCAGGGATCATATGAACGAACAATATTCCGCAATGCGAAGTAATGTCAGTATGCTCGGCAAAATACTCGGCGATACGATTAAAGAGACGCTGGGTGAAAACATTCTTGATCGAGTTGAGACTATTCGTAAATTATCCAAATCTTCGCGCGCGGGTAATGAAGCACACCGTCAGGAATTACTTTCAACGCTGCAGAACCTGTCTAATGACGAGTTGCTGCCCGTTGCCAGGGCATTTAGTCAGTTTTTGAATCTGACCAACACTGCAGAGCAATACCACAGTATTTCCCCGCATGGCGAAGCTGCCAGCAATCCGGAAGCCCTGGCTCTCCTTCTCACCCGTCTTAAAGATAACAAAATCAGCGATGAGCAACTGCGCGGTGCCGTTGATGGATTATCCATTGAATTGGTGCTGACTGCGCATCCGACCGAAATCACCCGTCGCACGCTGATCCATAAAATGGTTGAGGTCAATAATTGCCTCAAGCAGCTCGATCACAACGATATTGCCGACTACGAGCGTAACCAGATCATGCGCCGCCTGCGTCAGTTAATCGCGCAGTCCTGGCACACGGATGAAATCCGTAAATTGCGTCCTTCTCCTATCGACGAAGCCAAATGGGGCTTTGCCGTGGTAGAAAACAGTTTGTGGGAAGGGGTTCCTGCGTTCCTGCGTGAATTCAACGAACAGCTTGAAAACTCTCTCGATTATAAGCTGCCAGTGGAAGCGGTACCGATTCGTTTCACCTCATGGATGGGTGGTGACCGTGATGGCAACCCTAACGTGACGGCTGAAATTACCCGCCACGTCCTGCTTCTCAGCCGTTGGAAAGCCACCGATCTGTTCCTGCGTGATATTCAGGTGCTGGTGTCGGAACTGTCGATGTCTGATTGTACCCCAGAGCTGCGTGAACGTGCCGGGGGTGAAACGGTACTTGAACCGTACCGCGAAATCATGAAAGGCATCCGCAGCCAATTGGTGCAAACCCAGGCTTATCTGGAAGGACGTCTGAAAGGCGAACGCCTGCTGCGTCCTCACGATTTGCTGGTGAATAATGACCAGTTGTGGGAGCCGCTGTACGCCTGTTACCAATCGCTGCAAGCCTGTGGCATGGGCATTATCGCCAATGGCCAACTCCTTGATACATTGCGTCGCGTGCGTTGTTTTGGCGTTCCGCTGGTGCGTATCGATATCCGTCAGGAAAGCAATCGCCATACCGAAGCGCTCGGCGAAATCACCCGCTTCCTGGGATTGGGTGATTATGAAAGCTGGTCCGAGACGGACAAACAGGCCTTCCTGATCCGAGAGTTGAATTCCGCGCGTCCGTTGGTGCCACGCCGCTGGGAGCCAAGTGCTGAGACGCAGGAAGTACTGGAAACCTGTCAGGTCATTGCTGAAGCCCCTGAAGGCTCTATCGCTGCGTATGTTATCTCCATGGCGCGCACGCCTTCCGACGTTCTGGCTGTGCATCTGCTGTTGAAAGAGGCCGGTTGCCCGTTCGTTCTGCCTGTCGCCCCGCTGTTTGAAACGCTCGACGATCTGAACAACGCCGACAGCGTCATGAAACAATTGCTGAGCATTGACTGGTATCGCGGTTTGATTCAAGGCAAACAGATGGTGATGATCGGTTATTCCGACTCAGCGAAAGATGCTGGCGTGATGGCCGCGTCATGGGCGCAGTATCGCGCTCAGGACGCCTTGATTAAAACCTGTGAGAAGGCCGGTGTTTCCCTGACCTTGTTCCACGGACGTGGCGGTTCTATTGGCCGTGGCGGTGCACCTGCGCATGCTGCGCTGCTGTCGCAACCACCAGGAAGCCTGAAAGGCGGACTCCGCGTTACCGAACAAGGTGAGATGATCCGTTTCAAATACGGTCTGCCAGAAGTGACCATCAGCAGTCTTGCGCTCTACACCGGTGCGATTCTGGAAGCCAACCTTCTGCCGCCGCCGGAACCGAAGCAAGAGTGGAACCAGGTGATGGAACTGCTCTCCGACGTCTCCTGCAAAATGTATCGCGGTTATGTGCGTGAGAATCCTGACTTTGTCCCTTATTTCCGCGCGGCTACGCCAGAACTTGAGCTGGGTAAACTGCCATTGGGTTCTCGTCCTGCCAAACGTCGTCCCAATGGCGGCGTTGAGAGCCTGAGAGCCATTCCGTGGATCTTTGCCTGGACGCAAAACCGTTTGATGCTGCCTGCCTGGCTGGGTGCCGGTGCGGCGTTACAGAAAGCCATTGATGAGGGCAAACAGTCGGAGTTGGAGGATATGTGCCGCAACTGGCCGTTCTTCTCAACCCGCATCGGTATGCTGGAGATGGTGTTCGCCAAAGCGGATTTATGGCTGGCTGAATATTACGATCAACGTCTGGTGGACAAATCGCTCTGGCCTCTGGGCAAGCAGTTGCGCCAACAGTTGGCCGACGATATCAAAGTGGTGCTCACCATCGCCAATGACGATCATTTGATGGCCGACCTGCCATGGATTGCTGAATCAATCGCGCTGCGTAACGTGTATACCGATCCGTTGAACGTTCTGCAGGCAGAGTTGCTGCATCGCTCCCGCCAGCAGGAACATCCGGACGCGCGCGTTGAGCAAGCCTTGATGGTTACGATTGCGGGCGTTGCTGCCGGGATGCGTAATACCGGCTAGTCGTACAATAAGCGCTTTTCGCTGACGCTAAAAACAAGAGGCCGCATATGCGGCCTCTCTTTTATGGATTAATCCGTTTATTTTCAAGCGGTAGTGGGCAAGGCTGCTCCCGGCCTGACGCCCAGCGTATGGCAAATCGCGTAGCTCATCTCTGCACGGTTCAACGTGTAAAAATGGAAATCCTTGACCCCTTCACGACTGAGAATTTTAACCATATCCATCGCAATATTGGCACCGACCATTTTGCGGGTTTCCGCATCGTCATCCAACCCTTCAAACATGCTGGTCATCCAGTGCGGGACGCGCACATTGGTCATGGTGGCGAAACGCTGCAACTGCTTGAAGTTGGATACCGGTAAAATACCGGGAACAATTTCGACATCAATTCCCGTAGACACGCAGCGGTCGCGGAAACGCAGATAGCTTTCAACATCAAAGAAAAATTGGGTAATCGCCCGGTTGGCACCCGCATCGATTTTACGTTTGAGATTGATCAAATCGGCTTGCGGACTTTTGGCTTCAGGATGCACTTCCGGGTAGGCCGCCACCGAAATGTCGAAATCGCCCACGTCTTTCAGCAAGCTGACCAGATCGGTGGCATACATATCAGGTTTACCGCCGCCGGGGGGCAAATCGCCGCGCAGCGCAACGATGTGGCGGATACCGCTCTGCCAGTAATCTTCAGCAATCGTGCGCAATTCATCACGGGTAGCATCAATGCAGGTGAGATGGGGCGCGGCTTCCAGTCCGGTACGTTCTTTAATCCCTTTGATAATGCTGTGCGTCCGATCCCGCTCGCCTGAGTTCGCACCGTAGGTGACGGAGACAAACTTGGGTTTCAGGCTGCTGAGGCGATCGATAGATTTCCACAACGTATCTTCCATTTCGCTCGTGCGCGGCGGGAAAAATTCGAAGGATACGTTAATCTGACCCTGCATTTCAGCCAGATTTTGATTCAGCGCTTCGCGCTGGTTTGCGTGAAAAAAACTCATACCCTATCTACCTCATGAATCACTGCGTTATAATTGTCGTTGCGTCTTATTAAGCGTCTAGACGTCTAAACGTATGGATAGAAAATGACGGAAAGCGGCGAAAGTGTCAACATTAAAATAGTGGAGAAGAGATGAGTAATGCTCAAGCAACGTGAAGAAATTTCATAAGGCGGGGAAAACATGAGCCGCATGATGCGGCTCACTCATCTTGTTTTACAGAAGTTGCGCCAGACGGTTCAGATCCGACTGAATGGCACCCGCCGTCACATCGCGCCCTGCGCCTGGACCGCGGATTACCAACGGGTTATCGCGGTACCAACGGCTTTCAATGGCAAAAACGTTATCGCACGGCAGTAAAGCGGCCAGCGGATGATCGTCACGCACCGCCTCCACGCCCACCCGCGCTTTACCGTTGGCATCAAAGCGCGCGACGTAGCGCAAGACCAGTCCCATCTCCTGAGCCGCTTCGAGGCGCTGAATCATCTGCTCATTCAGCGCTTCCCCGTCTTCAAAGAATTGATCAACCGTCCCTTTTTCCGTCCCCGCAGGCACCAATGACTCGACACGAACCTGGTTCGGTTCAATATCGTAACCGGCTTCACGCGCCAGGATCACCAGCTTGCGCATGACATCCTGACCGGAGAGATCGACGCGCGGATCGGGTTCGGTCAATCCCTGTTGCCAGGCTAAGTCGACCAATTCGGTAAAAGGAACGCTGCCGTCGAATTGCAGGAACAGCCAGGATAGCGTGCCAGAGAAAATACCGCTGATCGCCAGAATGCTGTCACCGCTGTCGCGCAAATCACGTACCGTATGGTTTACGGGCAGACCAGCACCAACTGTGGCGTTGTACAACCAATGCCCGCCGGTTTTGGCAAACGCATCGCGGATTTGGCGATACTTGCTGCTGCACGACGCGCCCGCCAATTTATTCGCGCTGATGACATGGAAACCGTAGCTGGCAAAATCGAGATACTGATCGGCCAGCGATTCACTGGCGGTAACGTCCAGTACCACCAGATCGTCAAATGGATGCGCGCGCATCCACAGGAATAATGATTCTTCATCCTGCTCCCGCGCTTCATCATCAAAGAAAGCCAGGGCACGGCTGGCGTCCAGCCCGTCGTAATTCAGCAAGCTGCGGCGACTGTCCACAACGCCCGCCAGCACAAATTCATAGCCACTGCGGGCCGAGATATTCTTTTGCTCACGGGCAAACAGCTCGAGCCAGCGTGAGCCGATGTTTCCTTTGCCGAACAGCATTAACCCGACGCGTTTTTCGGCGCGGAACAGGGTTTGATGCAGACCCTGAATCAGATGTTCCGTCGATCCCCGCCGCAATACTGCCACCAGGCTGATTCCGTCATCGGCCTGCCAGATAAACTCAACGGGCTGATCCTTCAGTTCCTGATAAAAACGATGGCTGTGCAATGGATTTTTGCACACCCCAGCCCCCACCAGCGCAACCAACGCCAGCCCTTCACGCAGGGTCAATTTACCCGGCAGGCCAGCATCGGTCAGCGTTTGCAAGACACTGTTGACCACCTCCGAGGTGTAACAGAGTTGCAGCAGGCTGCGATCCTGATGAACACCGGTCGCCAGTGGTTTCAGTTGCGCACGTCGCAGTATCCGATCCACGTCTTTCTGCGCGAGGGCAAAATCGTGATTGGAGGCGACTTGCAGTTCAATCAGGCAGACATCGTCATGACTGGTCACGATCTTCGCGCCCGTTCCCGAGGCCAGAACGCGCTCGATTCGGGTTGAGCCCTGTTCCGGCTGGTAGCTGCAACGCAGTTGCAAGTCGATATCACTGCCAGAAACGGGCTGCAATGTCCGGGTGTGCAATACTGGCGCCGCTAGACGCGCCAGTTCACTGGCTTCATCCAATCGTAATAGCGGCAACAGGCAGGCATCTTTGACTTTGCGCGGATCGGCACTGTAGACGCCTGCAACGTCACTCCAGATCGTCACGCGCTTCACGCCGGCCAAGGCACCGATTTGTGTGGCGGAATAGTCACTGCCGTTGCGTCCCAGCAGAACCGTTTCACCGGCCTCATTGCGGGAAATAAAACCCGTCACGACCAGAT
This sequence comes from Edaphovirga cremea, assembly GCF_003332275.1. Lineage (GTDB taxonomy): Bacteria > Pseudomonadota > Gammaproteobacteria > Enterobacterales > Enterobacteriaceae > Edaphovirga > Edaphovirga cremea. Next base: position 23,395 of record NZ_QOVA01000011.1, read on the forward strand.
ATTTGCTCGGGTGCTGTGCCAGTAATTGCTGTAACAGCGGGTAGGAGCGTCCTTCGTCAACTTGCGGTTGCGCCGCACGTTCTGCGCGCAAAAAATCTCGGGCATCCAGCCAGGTTGAGTGAATATCCAGTTTGTTCAGTACCGCCGACATCAGCCGCGCTGACCAGATTTCACCGTGACCCAATACCTCCGCGTACACCGCATCCGTCATCTGACCATCAAGCAACCCTGCCAAACGCTCCAGATCGCGAATGAATTCAGCGATCAGCGCTTCAGCCTGATCGGCAGGCAATAAACCCGCGATGAGTTCGCTTTGATAACGGCGCAGCGCCTGCTGAACCTGATGGGCTGAAAGGCGATCGCTCTGGCTGAGTTTCAGCCAGCTAATCAGTTGGTTAGTGGTACTGCCAGCGGCAGAAACCACCATCATGTCACCTGGATTACCGTACTCTGCCATAATCCCGGCAACTCGCAGGTAACACTTCACATCCGCCAGACTGCTGCCACCAAATTTGTGCAGTTGCCGACCACCCGCCGGCACTGCTACCGCTATTGCATTCATGCTTACCTCGTTGCCGCCGCCTGGAAGGCATTTTCCAGATCGGCAATCAAATCATCACTGTCTTCGAGTCCTACCGAGACCCGCAACAGACTTTCGGAAATTCCTGCAGCCTTACGTGCTTCTGGTGCCATCCCCGCATGGGTCATGGTCGCCGCGTGGGAGATCAAACTTTCTACGCCACCCAATGATTCTGCCAGCGTAAACAGTTCCAGCGCAGAGAGAAAACGACGCAGCAGGGCTTCATCGCCATCAATCTCAAAACTTAGCATCGCACCGAAACCCGATTGTTGACGGCACGCAATCTCATGGCCCGCATTTTGCGGCAGCGAAGGATGATACAGCTTTTTCACCAGTGGCTGCTGCTGTAAATAGTCAACGATCGCCTGCGCATTACTTTGTTGTTGTTTAATGCGTGGCGACAGCGTCCGCAGACCGCGCAGCAACAGATAGCTATCAAACGCAGCGCCTGTAACACCAATGTTATTCGCCCACCAGGCCAACTCTGTGACCAGCGCCGGATCTTTGGCAATGACGGCTCCCGCAACCACATCAGAATGACCATTGAGATATTTAGTACAAGAATGGACAACCAGATCGGCACCAAGTTGCAGTGGTTGCTGCAATGCCGGGCTCAGGAAAGTGTTGTCAACCACGGTCAGTGCGCCCACCTTTTGTGCAGCCTGACAGATGGCAGCAATATCCACGACGCGCAGCAGGGGATTGCTTGGTGTCTCGATCAGCACCAGCTTGGGTTTTTCTTCCAATGCTTTTGCCAATGCCTGCTCATCGCCCTGATCGACAAACAGCACGCGATAGGCACCACGCTTGCTCAAGCTGTCAAACAGACGGTAGCTGCCCCCGTAACAGTCGTGCGGTGCCACCAGCAGATCGCCGGGCTGCAAAAAGACCGTGCAAACCAGATGAATCGCCGACATGCCGCTGCTGGTCATTACCGCTCCGGCTCCCCCTTCCAATTGGGCAAGCGCACTTTGCACCACGTCCCGCGTTGGGTTACCCCGGCGTGAATAATCATGGGCGCGCGGTTGATTGAAGTCAGTGAAGTTATAGGTGCTGGAAAGGTGAATCGGTGGGACAACGCAGCCGTACTGCTCGTCATTATTTAAACCGCTGCGAACTGCGATGGTTGCCTGTTTAAGCGTCATTTCTGGTCTCTCACTGACGGGATGCTGGAGGATGAGGCTCAAAGATTAATCGTATCGATGATGGACGTCAATACATCTGGACATCTAAACTTCTTTGCGTATAGATTGAGCAATGCAGCAATACCCGCTAAAATTATGGCTTATCCGGTGTGGTTCTGGTGTCAGGCAGAGTTGTGCGGTATTACAGAGCCTGGCAGTGGAGTGAAACAAGATACTCGAACCGAGGTCACTGGTACGGGATCAGTGATGTCGCTCCGGTTAAACGGACATTTATTTAGTGAGAACAGTGAAGATCGGGCATAATCAGCCGGTTTTTAGGATGTTGTATTTTTCAGACAAATTTAAGGTGTCCCATGGCTGAGTGGAACGGCGAATATGTCAGCCCTTACGCTGAACACGGCAAGAAAAGCGAGCAAGTAAAAAAAATCACGGTATCCATTCCGCTGAAGGTTCTCAAAATCCTCACCGATGAACGCACTCGTCGTCAGGTCAACAACCTGCGCCATGCGACCAACAGCGAATTGCTGTGTGAGGCGTTTTTGCATGCCTTTACCGGACAGCCGCTGCCAAACGATGAAGATCTGCGCAAAGAACGCAGTGATGAGATTCCGGAAGCAGCGAAGATACTAATGCGCGAGCTGGGCGTCGATCCCGATACCTGGGAATATTGATCGCAGAATGCGGACGGGAATAGTTGCAGGCTGCTGAGCCAGTGCTTTTCCTGCTGCGCTGAATCGGGTTGCTTTTGTCCGCGAACTGATCTTCTGGTGACAGTTATGTGGAGTCAGAAACGCAAAAAGGCGCCCGAAGGCGCCTTTTTTGTCGGTCAGCTACATTACTTTTTAGCTGCGCCTGGTACGCTGAAACGCTTGTTAAAGCGATCCACACGACCACCGGTAGCAACATCACGCTGCTTACCAGTATAGAACGGGTGGCATTCGCCACAAACGTCCAGGTTCAGGTCGCGACCCACGGTAGAGTGGGTTTTAATGACATTACCGCAAGAGCAAGTAGCAGTAATGGCTTCGTATTTTGGGTGAATACCTTGTTTCATGGGAAAACCTCTTTTTAAGGCCGCGTCGCTATCCAACCCTGTTTCGCCAGACACCACGCGAGTGGATGATTTAGGTTTTGATATCAAAATATATCAAAGGCGGCGAATCATACAGAATATGAAAAGCCAGCGCAATCGAAACCATACATTTTGAGGTACACAGTGTACACTACCGCGTTCTTTTTTACAGTCGGGATGCCTGATGCCTGTTGTTAACGTCGCGTTGCCCGTGCCCCTGGCACGCACATTTGACTACCTTTTACCTGAAGGAATGCGCCCAGCGACCGGTGCCCGCGTCAGCGTTCCTTTTGGTCAACGGCAGGCGATCGGCATTGTCACCCAGATCAGTGAAAACAGTGAGTTACCCCTTAATAAGCTCAAACCCGTCAACGATCTCCTGGATCGCGAAAGCCTGTTCTCGCCAGGGCTATGGCGCATCCTCAATTGGGCGGCAGAGTACTATCACTACCCGCTGGGCGAAGTGTTGTTCCACGCCCTGCCAGTGTTACTGCGCCAGGGTAAAAACGCCGAGCTGACTCCCCTTTGGCAGTGGTACGCCACCGAACAGGGCCGGGCAACGCCTCCTGAAAGCCTCAAGCGTGCACCCAAACAGCAACAAGCCCTGGCTACCTTATTGCAGGGGCCGGTTTATCGCCATCAGGTCAATGAGCTGGCGCTGACAGAGACGGCATTGCAGACGTTGCGCAGCAAAGGGCTGACGGATTTACGCTCGCAGGCACCCGTAACCCATGACTGGCGCAAAGATTTCGCCGTGTTGGGGGAACGGATGCGCCTCAACACCGAGCAGGCAACCGCCGTCGGGGCCATCCGCAGCGAAGATCGGCAGTTCTCAAGTTGGCTGTTGGCCGGGGTAACGGGATCGGGTAAAACCGAAGTCTATCTCAGCGTATTGGAGAATATTCTCGCCGCCGGTAAACAAGCGCTGATTATGGTGCCTGAAATCGGCCTGACGCCGCAGACCATCGCCCGCTTCCGGGAGAGATTCAATGCCCCGGTTGAGGTTCTGCACTCCGGTCTGAATGACAGCGAACGCCTGTCGGTGTGGCTCCGCGCCCGCAATGGCGAAGCGGCGATCGTTATTGGTACACGTTCAGCGCTTTTCACGCCATTTGCCCGCCTCGGTGTGATCATTATTGATGAAGAGCACGACAGCTCCTACAAGCAGCAAGAAGGTTGGCGCTACCACGCCCGTGATTTGGCCGTATTCCGCGCTCGCGAAGAAGATATCCCCATTGTTATGGGGTCGGCCACACCGGCACTGGAGACGCTGCATAACGTCCAACTGGGGAAATATCGTCAGTTGACGCTCGGCAAACGCGCGGGCAATGCGAAACCGGCGGTTCAGCACTTGCTCGACCTGAAAGGTTTGCCGCTGAAAGTCGGTCTTTCGCAACCCTTGCTCAAAAGAATGAAGGAGCATCTTGATGCTGACAATCAGGTCATGCTGTTTCTCAACCGACGCGGCTATGCTCCGGCCCTGCTTTGCCATGAATGTGGCTGGATAGCGGAATGCCAGCGTTGCGATCACTACTACACGCTCCATCAGAATCATCGTCAGTTACGCTGCCATCATTGCGATAGCCAACGTCCGGTTCCTCACCAGTGCCCGCATTGCGGCTCAACAAACCTGGTTTCTGTGGGGGTGGGAACCGAGCAGTTGGAAAATGAACTGGCACCGTTGTTCCCAAACACGGCGATCACCCGTATTGATCGCGATACCACCAGCCGTAAAGGCTCGTTGGAACAGCATCTGGCTGAGGTTCATCGCGGTGGGGCGCGGATCCTGATAGGTACGCAGATGCTGGCAAAAGGGCACCATTTCCCTGATGTCACGCTGGTTTCGTTACTGGACGTGGATGGTGCACTTTTTTCCGCAGATTTCCGTTCTGCCGAACGCTTCGCACAACTCTTTACCCAGGTTTCGGGTCGCGCTGGCCGGGCCGGAAAAAAAGGCGAGGTGATACTTCAGACTCACCATCCTGAACATCCGCTGCTGCAAATTTTATTGCATCAGGGCTATGACGCGTTTGCCAAACAAACGCTGGCAGAACGGAAAAGTGTATTTTTACCCCCTTTCACCAGCCATATCCTGATTCGCGCCGAAGATCACGATAACCAGCAGGCGGCTGAGTTTTTACTGCAGTTGCGTAATTTGCTGGAATCCAGCCCACTCAAAGAAGACGCGTTATGGATTCTCGGCCCGGTTCCGGCATTGCAAGCCAAACGCAGCGGTCGTTTCCGCTGGCAATTACTGCTTCAACACCCCTCCCGGCGTTTGCTGCAACACCTCATAAAAACGTCCCAGCCGCTGATCGGCAATTTAGCGCTGTCCAAAAAAGTCAAATGGACAATCGATGTGGACCCCATTGATAGCTGATAAAATAAATCGCGGATAAAACTAATTGCTCGTGAATGCAGCAAAGTAGGCAAACGTTTACTAGGGTTTTGAGTGGCAGATCGAAAAAACATGCATACATCACACTTTTTATGCAAATTAAGTAACAAATCCTAATCACAAACTGTTTAAAATGTGGTTATGTATGCCGCGCCAGTGAGAAATTGCTGTGAGCCTCAAGGAAGTTGTGCTCCAGCCCTTACGCGGCAAACCTTACCCTGTTTTCGTCAGTTTGAGAGTGGAAAATTCCCAGGCAGTAGCGTTGGCGTTGAGCTGGCGCAAGGAGATATGCGTTGGAACAGAAGAAAGAATTAACCATGGCGACCATGAAGGATGTTGCTGAGATGGCGGGTGTTTCAACAGCGACCGTGTCACGGGCATTGATGAATCCAGAAAAGGTTTCCGCCCCGACCCGGCAAAAAGTTGAACAGGCTGTTCTCGCCGTCGGTTATTCGCCGCATGCCCTGGCACGTAATATCAAGCGTAACGAGTCCCGAACCATTCTGGTCATTGTCCCGGATATCTGTGATCCCTTTTTTGCCGACGTCATTCAGGGCATAGAACGGACTGCTGCTGAAAACGGCTATTTGGTGCTGATCGGTGACTGTGCGCAGCAAAACCAGCAGGAAAAAACCTTCATCAATCTGATTATTACCAAACAGATTGACGGCATGCTGCTGCTCGGATCCAATCTGCCGTTTGATGCCAGCAAAGAAGAGCAGCGTAATTTGCCTCCGATGGTGATGGCAAATGAGTTTGCCCCTGAGCTAGAACTGCCAACCGTACATATTGATAACCTGACTGCCGCATTTGAAGCCGTAAATTATCTGCAACAGCTCGGGCATCAACGCATCGCCTGTGTCGCCGGTCCGGAAAAAATGCCTCTATGCCAATATCGCCTGCAAGGCTATATTCAGGCGCTGCGCCGTAACAATGTGGCCGTGGACAGCCAATACATTACCCGTGGGGATTTCACCTACGATGCCGGCGCGCAGGCGCTAATCACGCTGATGGCGCTGCCTTCACCGCCGACGGCCATTTTCTGCCACAGCGACGTAATGGCAATAGGTGTCTTGTCGCAAGCCAAGAAAATGGGGCTGCGCATCCCGCAGGATCTGTCGATTATTGGCTTTGATGACATCAAATTATGTCAGTATTGCGATCCGCCATTAACCACCGTCGCCCAGCCAAGATTGCAGATCGGTCAGCAAGCCATGTTATTATTGCTTGAACAACTGCAAGGCCATTCGGTACAAAGTGGCTCCCGGTTGCTGGAGAGTGAATTGATCATCCGGGGAAGCACCTCTGCGCCGAAGCGCTAGTCAAACATTTTAGGGTTCAGTAACATGACGGACTTCATCCATCATCACGACACAGCGAAACGATAGTGGCACAAAGAGACTATGTAAGCCGTGGGCGCTCCGGAGCGCGGCGCAAGAGTACCAGCCGGAAGAAAAAAAGCAGTTCTTCGGGGATCTCCAAAACAATGATGGCATTGGCTGTTGCGGTCCTGGTGACGTTTATCGGTGCCCTCTATTTCCTCACACACAACAAGCCGGAAGACATACCGCTGCTGCCCAGCCACAACACCCGCCCAGGGAACGGCTTGCCGCCCAAACCTGAAGAGCGCTGGCGTTATATCAAAGAGCTGGAAAACCGTCAGATTGGCGTCCCTACACCGACAGAACCTTCTGCTGGTGGTGAAGTACAGTCGCAGACCCAACTGACCAATGAGCAGCGCCAATTGCTTGAGCAGATGCAGGCGGACATGCGTCAGCAACCGACGCAACTGTCTGAAGTGCCTTACAACGACAAAACACAGGTTCCGCGTTCTGCAGTAACGATTGCGCCACCAACGGTTGTAGCGCCACGTCAGCAGCAGCAAGTGCAACAACCGGCTCAACAGCAGCCTCGCGTTCAGCAACAGGTGCTGCAGCCAGCGGTTCAGCAACCAGCGCGTGTGCAGCAACAGACGCAGCAACCGCAGGTACAGCAACAGCAGGCACCTGTCGTCGCGCAGGCCAAACCGGAAAAAGAGAAAGAGAAGCCAAAAGAGAAACCGCAACGCTGGATGGTGCAGTGTGGCTCTTTCCGCGCAACGGATCAGGCAGAATCGATCCGCGCCCAACTGGCTTTTGAGGGTATCGAGAGTCGGATTACGTCGGGTGGCGGCTGGAATCGGGTGGTTCTCGGCCCTTATGACAGTCGTGCAAATGCCGATAAATCCGTACAAAGAATGAAAAGTGCAGGCGTATCAGGTTGTATTCCCCTCTCCACGGGGGGTTGAAAAGCGTTATTTCCCCCCAATCTATAATCACAATATGCCTCATGCCGGTGTGAACGCCCCGGCATGAGGGCCTTTTCCGTCTGCAACGAGGGTCTGCTCGTGACAACAATTGTAAGTGTACGCCGCAACGGCCATGTGGTAATTGGTGGTGATGGCCAGGCTACCATGGGTAATACCGTGATGAAGGGCAACGTACGTAAAGTCCGTCGCCTGTATAACGACAAAGTCATTGCTGGTTTTGCCGGTGGTACAGCAGATGCCTTCACGCTGTTTGAACTTTTTGAACGCAAGTTGGAAATGCATCAGGGACATCTGGTGAAGGCTGCCGTTGAGTTGGCCAAAGACTGGCGTACGGATCGTATGCTGCGTCGTCTTGAGGCCCTGCTTGCGGTCGCCGATGAAAATGCCTCCCTGATTATTACTGGTAATGGTGACGTGATTCAGCCAGAAGACGATCTGATTGCAATTGGCTCAGGTGGCCCGTTTGCCCAGTCCGCTGCACGCGCCCTGTTGGAAAATACTGAACTGAGTGCCCGTGATATTGTTGAAAAGTCGTTGGCGATTGCAGGTGATATCTGCATCTACACCAATCAGTTCCATACAATTGAAGAATTGCCTTCCAAAGCGTAAGGATCGAAACCTATGTCTGAAATGACCCCGCGCGAGATCGTCAGCGAATTAGATAGCTATATCATCGGTCAGGATAAAGCCAAACGTGCCGTTGCCATCGCTTTGCGTAATCGCTGGCGCCGTATGCAGCTTGACGAAGCACTTCGCCATGAAGTTACCCCGAAAAACATTCTGATGATCGGTCCAACCGGTGTGGGTAAAACCGAAATCGCGCGTCGTCTGGCGAAACTGGCGAATGCACCGTTCATCAAAGTTGAAGCGACCAAGTTCACGGAAGTCGGTTATGTCGGTAAAGAAGTGGATTCAATCATCCGCGATCTGACCGATTCAGCGATTAAAATGGTGCGCATGCAATCCATTGACAGAAACCGCTTCCGCGCTGAAGAGCTGGCGGAAGAGCGTATTCTCGATGTGCTGATTCCCCCGGCGAAAAATAACTGGGGACAACCTGAGAGCGAGGCAGAACAGCCTTCAGCCGCTCGCCAGGCATTCCGCAAAAAATTGCGGGAAGGCCAGCTCGACGATAAAGAGATCGAGATCGATCTCGCTGCGGTACCTATGGGTGTTGAAATCATGGCGCCTCCTGGTATGGAAGAGATGACCAATCAGCTGCAGTCCATGTTCCAGAATCTGGGCGGACAGAAGCAGAAACCGCGCAAGGTCAAGATCAAGGAAGCACTGAAACTGCTGACCGAAGAAGAAGCGGCCAAGCTGGTTAACCCTGAAGAGCTGAAAGAACAGGCGATTGAAGCGGTTGAGCAGCACGGCATCGTCTTTATCGACGAGATTGACAAGATCTGTAAACGCGGCGAAACCTCCGGTCCTGACGTCTCCCGTGAAGGGGTTCAACGCGATCTGTTGCCATTGGTGGAAGGTTGTACGGTGTCGACCAAACACGGCATGGTCAAGACCGATCACATACTGTTTATCGCGTCTGGCGCATTCCAGGTGGCGAAACCTTCTGACCTGATCCCAGAGTTACAGGGTCGTTTACCGATCCGCGTTGAGCTGGAAGCCCTGTCGACAGAAGATTTCGAGCGCATTCTTACCGAACCGAGCGCTTCACTGACCGAGCAGTACAAAGCGTTGATGGCAACCGAAGGTGTGAGCATTGCGTTCACCAAAGACGGCATCCGTCGTATTGCCGAAGCGGCCTGGCAGGTGAATGAAACCACCGAAAACATTGGAGCGCGTCGTTTGCACACGGTTCTTGAGCGTCTGATGGAAGATATTTCTTACGATGCCAGTGAGAGCAGCGGTCAATCGTTCATTATTGACGCAGAATATGTCGGTAATCACCTTGATCAGCTCGTTGCAGATGAAGATCTAAGTCGTTTTATTCTATAATCCGGAGTATGTCGTCCCGGACAGTAATTTTTGTGGGAGGCGGTGCCTCCCACAATTGTTTCTTACGGATAAGGATTCTAACTAACTGAAGCGAAAAATGAGCGAATCTATCCCCACGAGTCACGCCAAAGCCTGGTTAGAAAGCCTGCGTCCGCGCACGTTACCCCTGGCTTTTTCGTCCATTGTCACCGGTTCCGCGATTGCCGCCTGGCATGACAGTTTCAAACCCGGCGTTGCCCTGTTGGCGCTCATTACCGCAGGCTTACTGCAGATCCTGTCGAATCTGGCGAATGATTATGGCGATGCCATCAAAGGCAGCGATACGCCGGAGCGGATTGGTCCCCTGCGCGGTATGCAGAAAGGGATGATCACTGCGCAGCAAATGAAACGCGCCCTGATTCTGACCGTCATTCTTACCGTTATGGCTGGGATCGCCTTGATTACCGTCGCCTGCGAAAAACCCAGCGATGTATTGGGGTTCCTGATGCTGGGCCTGCTTTCCATCGTCGCAGCCATCACTTATACCGTGGGCAATAAACCCTATGGCTACATGGGATTGGGTGATATTTCCGTTTTGATCTTCTTTGGCTGGATCAGCGTTGCGGGTACGTACTACCTGCAAACGGGTGAACTGGACTCCATCGTGATGTTACCGGCCACCGCCTGCGGTTTGCTGGCAACCGCCGTACTGAATATCAATAACCTGCGCGATATCGAAAACGATCAGCGAAACGGTAAAAATACCCTGGCCGTACGTTTGGGACCGCAGACTGCCCGCCGTTATCACGTCTTTCTATTGTTGGCAGCGACGCTCTGCCTGGCACTCTTCTCCTGGCTTTTTCTCTCTGGCTGGAGCGCCTGGTTATTTGTTCTTGCCCTGCCCTTGCTTGTGCGCCACAGCGTATTAGTGTTACGGGATCCCACAGCTTCAGGCATGCGCCCCATGCTTGAACACATGGTGAAAGCGGCACTGTTGATCAATATCCTCTTCGCGATTGGGGTCGTACTGAGTAAACAGTATTGAGCAAACGACATTGAGCAAAAAAGGACCGCCCACTGCCCGTAACGAGGCATTGGGCGTCTTTTAAGCAATATTTAACAATTGATGATTTTGCCAACACCCGCCAGAAAGAGATATACTCACTGTTCCCGCAGCAACCTGACGTAAATCCTATGAAATACGATACTTCCGAACTATGCGATATTTATCATGAAGAGGTGAATGTCGTTGAGCCATTGTTCTCCAATTTTGGCGGACGTACTTCATTCGGTGGGCAAATCATTACGGTGAAATGCTTCGAGGATAATGGTCTGCTTTATGACCTGCTTGAGGAAAATGGCCGGGGCCGTGTTCTCGTGGTCGATGGTGGCGGTTCCGTGCGGCGTGCCCTGATTGACGCTGAACTGGCTCGTCAAGCCACTGAAAATGAATGGGAAGGCATTGTCGTTTATGGTGCGGTGCGCCAGGTAGACGATCTGCAAGAACTTGATCTCGGTATCCAGGCGATGGCAGCGATTCCCGTTGGTGCAACGAGTGAAGGCGTGGGCAGTGAGAGCGATATCCGGGTGACTTTTGGCGGGGTAACGTTCTTTTCCGGCGACCATCTCTATGCTGATAATACCGGTATCATTCTTTCTGAAGAGCCGCTCGACATCGAGTAATCCCCAGGTTTGCGGTCGCTATAAGGACACACCCAGTGTGTCCTTAAGTTTTACCTACGCTCGCCGAAACAAACACGGCAGAGCGCTATATCCCATGGAAATCAGACTTCTTCCATTTTTCCCAATAGTGCACGCAGACGATCCTGCCAAACATGTTGCTCTTCTTTCAACTGCTCATTTTCACGCACCAGCGTTTCGCGGTTGCTGCTCGCATTCTGCACTTCCTGAGACAGCGTGTTGTTCTGCTCTTTCAGCTCTTCAATTTCCATTTGCAGCAGGGTGATCGTATCAATCGCCTGCTGAACCTTAGCTTCTAATTTCTCAAATACTTCAAATGACATTCTTAATTCCTCTCATGTTCGCAAGGCGTACATCTTTATTGTTACGTCGACATCTTCCGGATGCAAAGACAAAGCTGTTACAACCTGTAGACAAGCGCCTTTCTTCATTACCCCGCTTTCCTGATGGAATACGGCGCTGCTTGATAAAAACGATTGTATGTAGCCTGTCTGCCCCTGTCTAGCGACATCCCGGTACAAAAGTCAGTCTGGCGTAATTTTGTAGGACTGAATATCAGTCCAGACTGAAAAATTCCCTTCAAGTATTATGTTGCCAATGCGGTTGATACTCATTAACGTTACAGTCTCGCAACATCGATAGCATTAAAAACATTTATAGATGTTCTGAAATCGTTGTTTAAAAAGGGGCGAAATCACTCGATTTCGCTCATTTTTTATGACGCAACACACACATTTTGATTTCGCTATTTCTCGTTTGTGTTCGTTAACGATAAATTTACATCGCATTCTCATTCTTTAGACGAGTCGTAACATAAGTTCGCGTAGACGTACTTGGCAGTTAAAAACAATAATTCATCCTAAAACATCACCGTCTGTAGGACCTAACTATGAGCCAAACAGCGATTCCAACTCTTAAAGGCCAATGTATCGCCGAATTCCTCGGCACCGGCCTGTTAATATTTTTTGGTGCAGGATGCGTTGCTGCATTGAAGGTGGCTGGCGCTGCCTTTGGGCAGTGGGAAATCAGCATCATCTGGGGCCTTGGCGTCGCCATGGCTATTTATCTCACTGCGGCTATTTCCGGCGCGCACCTTAACCCGGCGGTTACCGTTGCCCTATGGCTGTTCGCCTGCTTCGACAAACGCAAAGTTGTTCCCTACATCCTGGCGCAGGTTGCCGGGGCATTTTGTGCCGCCGCGCTGGTCTACGGCTTGTATTGCAATTTGATCGTCGATTTTGAGCAAAGCCATAATATGGTGCGTGGCAGTGTGGAAAGCCTCGATCTTGCTGGCATCTTCTCGACCTATCCAAACCCGCACATCAGCGTTACCCAGGCATTTTTGGTTGAAACGGTGATCACCGCCATTCTCATGTGCCTGATTCTCGCATTGACCGATGATGGTAACGGTATCCCCCGCGGCCCTCTCGCACCTCTGCTGATCGGTATTCTGATTGCCTTAATCGGTGCATCAATGGGACCGTTGACAGGGTTTGCATTGAATCCGGCGCGTGATTTTGGTCCAAAGCTGTTTACCTATATTGCAGGATGGGGAAAAGTAGCCTTCACGGGCGCGCGTGATATTCCATACTTCCTGGTACCCATCTTCGGGCCGCTGCTGGGTGCATGCCTTGGCGCCTTCGGTTACCGCGCTCTGATTGGACGACATCTGCCTTGTGATATCTGTGTCACCGATGAAGACGCATCCCCGCAAGCCACACAGCGCAAAGCATAATTAACGGTAAATAAATTACAGGATCAATATCATGACGACAGAAAAGAAATACATTGTCGCCCTCGACCAGGGAACAACCAGCTCACGCGCCGTGGTCCTCGATCATGACGCGAATATCGTCAGCGTATCCCAACGTGAATTCACCCAAATTTATCCCAAGCCAGGCTGGGTAGAGCATGATCCGATGGAAATCTGGTCATCACAAAGCTCAACGCTGGTTGAAGTGCTGGCGAAAGCTGACATCAGTTCTGACCAAATTGCCGGTATCGGGATTACCAACCAGCGCGAAACCACCATCGTGTGGGAAAAAGAGACCGGAAAGCCAATCTATAATGCGATCGTCTGGCAATGCCGCCGTACTGCCGATATTTGCGAAAAACTGAAAAGAGACGGTCTGGAAGAGTACATTCGCCATAACACGGGTTTGGTGGTCGACCCTTATTTCTCGGGCACCAAGGTAAAATGGATCCTTGATCACGTCGAAGGCGCCCGTGAACGCGCTAAACGTGGCGAACTGCTGTTCGGAACCGTCGATACCTGGCTCGTGTGGAAAATGACGCAGGGACGGGTACATGTCACGGACTATACCAACGCCTCGCGGACTATGATGTTCAACATTCATGAGCTGGATTGGGATGAACGCATGCTTGAGGTGCTGGATATTCCTCGCGCCATGCTGCCAAAAGTACGCCCATCTTCAGAAATCTACGGCCAGACCAACATTGGTGGCAAAGGCGGTACGCGTATTCCTATCGCCGGTATCGCGGGCGATCAGCAGGCTGCGCTTTACGGCCAGCTCTGCGTTCAACCCGGTATGGCGAAAAATACCTATGGTACGGGCTGCTTCCTGCTGATGAATACTGGCACAGAAGCCGTGAAGTCCAGCCATGGACTGTTGACCACAATCGCTTGCGGTCCACGCGGTGAAGTGAACTATGCGCTGGAAGGTGCCGTATTTATCGGTGGCGCATCGATCCAGTGGCTGCGTGATGAAATGAAGTTGATCAGCGATGCCGCAGACTCTGAATACTTCGCGACTAAAGTTAAAGACAGTAACGGCGTGTATGTGGTCCCGGCCTTTACCGGCCTGGGCGCACCTTATTGGGACCCGTATGCACGCGGCGCTATTTTCGGTCTGACCCGTGGGGTGAACAGTAATCACATCATCCGCGCCACATTGGAATCCATTGCCTATCAGACCCGCGACGTGCTGGATGCGATGCAGGCTGATGCCAACACGCGTCTTAAATCATTGCGCGTGGATGGTGGTGCTGTCGCCAACAACTTCCTGATGCAGTTCCAGTCAGACATTCTGGGAACTCGCGTTGAACGCCCGGAAGTCCGTGAAGTGACCGCGCTGGGTGCCGCGTTCCTGGCCGGTCTGGCGATTGGCTTCTGGAACGATCTGGATGAAGTGAAAAGCAAGGCGGTCATTGAACGTGAATTCCGCCCTGGAATCGAAACCACCGAGCGTAACGTCCGCTATAGCGGCTGGAAAAAAGCCGTCGCACGTGCGCAAGCATGGGAAGATCACGATTGATTTAACCTAAACGCAGAACTCCCCGCCCGGGGAGTTCTTCTTATGTCCGACCTCTGTGCCCTTCCTGCTGCCGCATTGTGTTAAAATCCGCCCCAACTTCCTTTTCGCTAGCAACAGGTTTTCCCATGAAACGTGAATTAGCCATCGAATTTTCCCGCGTTACCGAAGCCGCCGCTCTGGCTGGATACAAATGGCTTGGCCGCGGTGATAAAAATGCTGCCGACGGTGCCGCCGTCCACGCCATGCGCATTATGCTGAATCAGGTCGATATCGACGGCCAGATCGTCATTGGTGAGGGAGAGATTGACGAAGCCCCGATGCTCTACATTGGTGAACGCGTTGGTACCAGCAACGGTGATGCCGTGGATATTGCTGTCGATCCGATAGAAGGAACGCGCATGACGGCAATGGGGCAGGCCAATGCGCTCGCCGTACTTGCAGTTGGCGATAAAGGCACCTTCCTCCACGCTCCCGATATGTACATGGAGAAACTGGCGGTCGGCCCGGCTGCGCGAGGCAGTATCGATCTCAATTTGCCGTTGGCGCAAAACCTGAAGAATATCGCCGAAAAATTGCAAAAGCCCATGTCTGAACTGACAGTCATTACGCTGGCTAAACCGCGTCATGATGACATTATCCGCGAAATGCAGTTGTTGGGCGTAAAGGTCTTTGCGATCCCCGATGGCGATGTTGCAGCTACGATCCTCACTTGCATGCCTGAAAGTGAAGTCGATGTGCTCTACGGAATCGGCGGTGCTCCAGAAGGCGTGATATCCGCAGCCGTTATCCGAGCACTGGATGGCGACATGCAAGGGCGTCTGTTGGCGCGGCACGAAGTGAAAGGCGACAGTGAAACCAACTGTCAGATTGGCGAACAGGAGCTGGCACGCTGTAAAGAGATGGGGATCGAAGCCGGTAAAGTATTGCAGCTCGGTGATATGGCACGTAATGACAACGTTATTTTCTCTGCAACCGGTATCACCAAAGGCGACTTGCTGGAAGGTATCTCACGTAAAGGAAATATGGCGACCACAGAGACGCTGCTGATCCGCGGTAAATCCCGCACTATCCGTCGTATTCGCTCCACTCACTTCCTCGATCGCAAAGATCCGGATTTGCATCAATTTATTATTTGATCCACTCCACCACCTTGCGATCAAAATGGGCACGTCAAACGTGCCCACATCCTGGTCAGACTGTATGGCCCTGATGTTGCAAACGATTCGACAGCGGCCACCAGCAAAGCAAAATCAGCATCGCCATGGCAAACATCAGCAGACCCAGGCTGAACTGCCCGCTTTGTGGTAGCAGGGCTGAAAGCCAGGCAATCAATCCCGACCCCACGTTTTGCAACCCCCCAACCAATGCACCCGCTGCACCCGCCAGATACGGGAATGGCTCCATCGCCCCCGTTGTTGCCAAAGGAAACAACATGCCTGCGCCGAAGAAAAACAGGGAAGCTGGCACGATCAGTGTCCAGATATTCATAATGCCCAGCCAGCCTGGGATCCACATCAGCAGACCTGCCAATAAGCAGCTAATCACCGAATGCCACATGAGCATATGAAAACTTTTATCGGCACGCCCTGCATACCATGCGCCAAAGAAAGCCGCGGGAATGGGAAGGATGAACAGGATGCTGACGGTGATACCACTCAAGCCAAGCACGCCTCCCATCAGTACGCCACAACTCGCTTCGAAGACGGCAATGCCTGCCAGCGCCCCCACCAGCATCACCAGATAACGGCTGAACGTTCCGTCCGCCAGTAACGGACGAAATCCGCTGAACATCGCTCGTGGCTCACTGTTTTGCGGCCGGGTTTCCGGCAACCACCGATACATACTGAACGCCACCCCCGCGCACAGCAGCAATAAAAAAGCGTAACAGGCACGCCAACCAAACCAGGACGCCAGTATGCTGCCAATGATCGGTGCCAATAACGGGCTGACCAGAATCCCCATATTCAAGAGGCTATTGGCGTAACGTAATGAATTACCGGCATACAAATCGCGTGGCATCGTTCTCGCCATAACGCCGGCGACACCGGTTCCCATCCCCTGAACGGCACTCGCGACCACAAGGAGAGTCAGGCTATCCGCCAAAAGCGCCCCCACCGCGCCCAGCATGAAGATCATCATTCCCGCCATGATCACGGGTTTACGGCCAATACGATCGGACAAAGGCCCATAAAGCAGTTGCGACATTCCATAAGTAATCAGATACGCCGCCATAACGCGCTGTACCGAACCCGCCCTGACCGACAAACTTTCGGCCATATCAGCGATAGTCGGAACATAGATGGTTTGTGCCATTTGCCCAACTGCCACCAGTAAAATCAACATAACCAGCAGGTGATAATTTTCTAATTTTCTCATTTATCGGTTATTTCTTTGTTCACTTAACAAAATGACGGAGTTTATCGCCATGATTTAGGCGAATTATGCCAAGGACGCATAAGCTATCAAATTGGTATGAATAAGCGAGCGATGAGCGGATTAATACTTTGCACGGGCTGGCACCCTGCGAGTCCATCGACGTAAATGAAACTGTACGGTGGCTTTCAGAGGGTATTGGCTATCTCAGGCGAACCACATTTAATCGATAATTTATTCTGGGAATATGAAATAAAATAACAACCTGGCAACAGCACTGTTTCGGCTTAGAGCCTATCCCAGTAGGCGTTATTGTTGCAGACAGTTTGAACACGGATAGCGCGCAAGACCCGGAGCGTACACGCAGTACGTGAGGAGTCTGAGCACTGCCCAGGGTCAAAATGACCAATAAAATAGCCCTAATGGGATAGGCTCTTAGGCCATGCGGATATTTGATAAGACCACGGGAGCATTACACAATGGCTGAATGGGTTACTGGCACGATCACTCAGGTTGAACATTGGACGGAAAGCCTTTTCAGCATCAAAGTAAAAGCACCAATCGACAGCTTTACGGCGGGTCAATTTGCCAAGTTGGGGTTGGAGGTTAACGGAGAACGTGTCCAGCGCGCGTACTCTTTCGTTAACGCTCCCAGCGATAACAATCTGGAGTTTTATCTGGTCACCGTGCCGGAAGGCAAGCTCAGCCCTCGCTTGCATGAGTT
This sequence comes from Edaphovirga cremea, assembly GCF_003332275.1. Taxonomy (GTDB): domain Bacteria; phylum Pseudomonadota; class Gammaproteobacteria; order Enterobacterales; family Enterobacteriaceae; genus Edaphovirga; species Edaphovirga cremea. Next base: position 40,906 of record NZ_QOVA01000011.1, read on the forward strand.
GCAACCGGGTAATGAAATCCAGGTGACGAAAGAGGCGGCTGGTTTCTTCGTACTCGACGAAGTGCCGGATTGCGACACGCTGTGGATGCTGGCGACGGGTACGGCCATCGGCCCGTATCTCTCTATTCTGCAGGAAGGGAAAGGTCTGGAGCGGTTCAAAAATATTGTATTGCTGCATGCCGCCCGCTTTGCCCGCGATTTAAGCTACCTGCCGCTGATGCAGCAGCTCCAGCAGCATTATAACGGCAAGTTACGCATCCAGACTGTCGTGAGTCGTGAAGAGGTGCCAGGGTCATTAACCGGGCGAGTTCCCGCACTTATTGAACGTGGAGAGTTGGAGGCCGCAGTCGGGCTGACGATGGATATTGAGAGTAGCCATATTATGCTTTGCGGCAATCCGCAGATGGTGCGAGACACTCAGCAGATACTTAAAGACTCCCGCCAGATGCGCAAGCATTTGCGACGTAAACCTGGCCATATGACCAGCGAGCACTATTGGTAAATCAGATCTCCGCGTCAGGGCACAGGCCCTGACATATCGGAACCCCAGCTTTCGCTGATAAGTTTACAGACGATATCTGACCGGTTCGGGTTCCGGCCCATAGCGGTTATTTCCTGGTGTCCCCACAAATGCGCCGCAATCAATTACCATCATGACGGTAATTATCGCAGGTATTAAACGGCCGATACTCCATTGCGCTATCGTAGGTAACATCTGCCAGTTTCCCGCAGCCAGCATCCACGCCAGAACAATTAGCAACGCCCACCAGGCCGAGCGATTTCTATCATGCAGACGTTTGACAAACACCGCAGCCGTCGGCCACATTAATACCACAATGAAAAATGCCGCGGACTTAATCTCCAGCCACTGACGATCGGCCGCTAAAAACGCGCCAGACATCAGGATCAGCCAGGAAATCATCCAGATCCAAAAGTCCCGCCGTCCTATCCGGCCACGAAATGAAAAACCCCATTGCTGCAATGTCATAACCTACTGGTTCCCTTTAACCTGCCTAATGTGGCAAAGTTTACCTTATGCACTCGGGCAACTGACATTGTTTGCGCGGATTTTTGACAATCACCCAACCGGATCGCCTTCATAGGGCATTACCGTCGCCATTATCGGGAAGTCATGAGAACATTATTTACTTCGTTATTGCTGTTTACTGGCCTGTGCACTGCGAGCTCCGTGCTGGCCGATCCACCAGCCGATCGCGATCATGCGGCGCAGGTGAATGAAATGCCGAAAGCCCCGTATCTTCTGTCTGGGGCACCAACCTTTGATCTGACGGTAGTAAAATTTCGAGAACATTACAACGCCGCCAACCCAACGTTGCCTATCAATGAATTCAGGGTCATTGCCGATAAACAAGCCAATAGCCTAATGACCCGCGCAGCCAGCAAAATCAACGAAAACCTCTATGCCTCAACGGCGCTGGAAAAAGGCACCGGGAAAATTAAAACGCTGCAAATCACTTATCTGCCAATTCAAGGCAATGAGGAAAAAGCCGCGCGCGCAATGGCGATCGATTACATGGCAGCGTTGATGCGTGAATTTGAACCCTCCCTGAGCATTGAACAAAGCACGACGAAAGTCACTGATCTGCTCGAAAAAGGGAAGGGATTACAGTTCTTTCAACAACCGGTCGGTTCAATACGCTATGTTGTGTCAGATAGCGGCGAAAAAGGGCTAACTTTCGCCGTTGAACCGATTAAGCTGGCGCTATCTGAACCATGATGACCCGGTAATTAATGACGAAAAGCAAAGCCTTTCTTGATAATCATCTCTATACTGTTTGGCAGGTAAATTGCCCTTGTGGCAGTCATTTTGATCGTCTCTCGCGTTCCCTGTTGGAGGAAATAACATGCGACATCCATTAGTGATGGGTAACTGGAAACTCAATGGCAGCACCCATATGGTCAACGAGTTGATCGCTGCATTGCGTACTGAACTGAGCGCCGTTACCGGCTGCGGCGTAGCAATCGCCCCGCCAACCATCTATTTGAACCAAGCGAAACATGCATTGGCAGGCAGCCGTATTGCGCTGGGTGCGCAGGACGTCGGCGTAAATCCGTCTGGCGCATTCACTGGCGAAGTTTCTGCTGAAATGCTGAAAGATATCGGTGCAACGCACATCATCATCGGTCACTCCGAGCGTCGTACTTACCACAAAGAAAGCGACGAATTCATCGCTAAAAAATTCGGCGTACTGAAAGAAGTTGGCCTGATTCCGGTTCTGTGTATCGGCGAAACTGAAGCTGAAAATGAAGCAGGCCAAACTGAAGCGGTTTGCGCCAGGCAACTCGACGCGGTACTGAATACCCTCGGCGCGAAAGCATTTGAAGGTACGGTTATCGCTTACGAACCCGTCTGGGCTATCGGCACCGGTAAATCAGCAACGCCTGCGCAAGCTCAGGCTGTTCACAAATTCATCCGTGATCATATCGCCAAACAAGATGCGGATGTGGCTGCCAAAGTCATCATCCAATACGGCGGTTCCGTTAACGCAGCAAATGCGGCTGAACTCTTCACCCAGCCAGACATTGATGGTGCATTAGTGGGCGGTGCTTCTTTGAAAGCTGACGCGTTTGCCGTGATTGTTAAAGCGGCTGCTGAAGCCAAAAAAGCATAATCTATCAGGGTTGCGGCAGATTCTCGTGCCGCTTCCAAAGAAAACCCCCGGCTCGATGAACCGGGGGTTTTTATTTCTCGATATAGTGAGTTGAGAAGTGAACGTAATTAGCGCTTGCTGATCTCGTCGAATATTCCGCCTGTAGAGAAATGCACTTTCTGTGCATCAGTCCAGTTACCCGCTACTTCTTCTATCGTAAACAGTTTCAGTTTCGGGAACTCTTTCTCAAATTTCTGCGCTACGGCTGCATCGCGAGGACGGTAATAATTTTTCGCAGCGATGGTCTGTCCTTCGGTTGAGTAGAGATATTTCAGATACCCATCAGCCACAGTGCGGGTATCACGTTTATCTACCACTTTATCGACCACTGATACCGTAGGTTCCGCCAGGATAGATTCGCTCGGCGTAACGATATCGAATTTATCTTTACCCACTTCATTCACCGCTAACAGCGCTTCATTTTCCCATGCGATGAGCACGTCGCCGATACCACGCTCAACGAAAGTTGTCGTGGCACCACGGGCACCCGAGTCCAGCACCTCAACGTTTTTGTACAGATCTTTTACGAACTCTTGTGCCTTGGCTTTATCATTATCATTGTGATGCAGGGCGTAGCCCCACGCAGCCAAATAGTTCCAGCGCGCACCACCTGACGTTTTAGGATTCGGCGTTATTACAGAGATACCCGGCTTGATTAAATCAGACCAGTCATGAATTTGTTTCGGGTTACCTTTGCGTACCAGGAACACGATGGTTGAAGTGTAGGGTGCGGAGTTATCCGGCAGGCGTTTAATCCAGTTTTTATCGATCTGGCCACGTTCAGCAATCGCATCAACATCGTACGCCAGCGCCAGTGTTACCACGTCGGCTTCGAGGCCGTTAATCACAGAGGTCGCCTGTTTGCCCGATCCGCCATGTGATTGGCGCACAGTGACTTTATCGCCCGTTTTTTCCTGCCAATATTTACTGAACGCCTGGTTATAATCTTGATATAACTCACGAGTCGGATCATAAGAAACATTCAGAATTTGAATATCTTTTGCGATGGCACCCGTTGTCATCAGCATTATTGCCAGCCCTGCACCCCATTTACGCATCGCCACGCTCTCCCAGAGATTATTATTAACAACGCCAATCGGTTGTTTCTGAGCTAGAGCCTGCCAGAAAGTAGAATGAGGAATAAAGAATAAAAAACTTCCATCTATTACTTATAGGAATAAAGGACGGGTAGAAAACGAAAAGCCCCCGGCTAAGGAGGCTTTCATCACAATATAGTCTTTTGATCAATAAAGCTTTTTAGCGCATTCCAGCCAATCGCCTTTGAATGGACGCTTCATGTTTTCAATGGCATCGACGATATCATGATGCACCAGCTTTTCATTTTGGATACCGACGCAGCGACCACCGTAGCCTTGCAACAGTAATTCTATGGAATAAGAACCCATGCGCGAAGCCAGAATACGGTCGTAAGCAACGGGTGAACCACCACGTTGAATATGCCCCAATACGGTCGCACGCGTTTCGCGTTTGGTTTCACTTTCAATCTGGCGCGCCAACTCATCGATATCACAAATGTGCTCGGTAATCGCCACAATCGCGTGTTTTTTACCTTTATCGATGCCTGCTTTGATTTCTTTAATCAGATCCTGAGGATTGAATTCTACCTCTGGCAGCACGATGAATTCGCATCCACCGGCAATGGCGGCAGCCAAGGTCAGGTCGCCACAATAGCGGCCCATCACTTCAACGATAGAGATACGCTGGTGCGACGATGAGGTGTCACGCAAGCGGTCAATAGCTTCAACAACAGTTTCTAGCGCAGTGAAATAGCCGATTGTGTAGTCAGTCCCTGCTACATCATTATCAATCGTGCCCGGCAGACCAATGCAAGGGAAACCTTCTTCAGTCAGGCGCTTAGCCCCCATGTAGGAACCATCACCGCCAATAACAACCAGTGCATCCAGACCACGTTCCTTCATGTTCTCAATCGCTTGTGCACGTACTTCATCTCGCCTGAATTCGGGGAAACGTGCCGAGCCAAGGAAAGTGCCACCACGGTTGATCATGTCAGAAACGCTGTAACGATCCAGTCTATCCATACGATTTTCGTACAATCCCTGATAGCCATCGTACACACCGTAAACTTCCAGCCCTTCACTCAACGCGGCACGAACCACACCGCGTATCGCAGCGTTCATACCTGGGGCGTCTCCGCCACTCGTCAGTACACCGATTTTTTTGATCATGACTACCTCTGAACTTGTAGATGCAATTTCTTAAGAATTCTTTGCCTGCAAATTTTACCGCGCTTCACGCCGTTCATAAAATGAGCCCTAGGCTTTTGATAGGGAATATTATAACAAAAAGCCGTTGCTGAATTGATTCAGGTCACTCTAAATCACGGTAAATTTTTTCGCATAACATACAGTGCTCAGATCCATCTGCTCCATATAAAATTCATCTGATACCAGCGAGTTTTACATCTCCCAATGACCTTGCTGCTCTTTTGGCACCACCGAACAAGGATCTTGATGGATAATGATGTCTGCCCCGGGAAAACGATGCAAAATCGCTTTCTCAACTTGCTCTGCTAACAGATGGGCACTCACCAATGGCAAATTATCATCCATCTCAATATGAACTTGGATAAATCGGGTCGGACCTGATTGCCGAGTCCTCAGTTGGTGTGCTCCACGAATTCCGGGCCAAGCAACGATGATATCAATAATTTCCTGACGTTCTTCGTCCGGCAGTGCTCTATCCAGCAAAGACTGGACTGCTTCATAACCCATCCTCAGCGCAGTATATAAAATATACACCCCGATACCGAGCGCAAAGACAGCATCAGCCCAAATTAAACCATACGTACTCAACACCAATGCAATAAGAATAGCACTGTTCATCAACACATCAGACTGATAATGCAGCATATCAGCCCTAATTGCCTGACTGTGAGTTTTACGTACCACCCAGCGTTGAAAACTCACCAAAAGCAGGGTGGTTATCAGGGAAAACACCGTTACCCAAATACCGATACCCAAATCTCGCAACGGTTCTGGCGAGATCAAATGCTGGAATCCTGTCAGGAACAGGAAAAGTGCTGAACCCGATATAAACATACTTTGTGCCAACGCGGCGAGAGATTCAGCCTTCCCATGGCCAAAAGTATGTTCGTCATCAGCAGGTTGGAGCGAATAACGGATTACCAGTAAATTCGTGAGTGATGCGGCAATATCGACCAGGGAATCAATCAGCGCGGCAAGAATACTGACCGAATCGGTTTGCAACCATGCGATGATTTTTATGGCCAATAGAAAAGAGGCGACAACTGTCGCGCAAAGTGCTGCCGTTTTTACCAGACGTGCATATTGGTGATCCATAGCCGATCTCAAAAAAAGTCCCGGACACAGATTATAACGGATAGCAGGCAAAAAAAGCCCCAGATTTGCGGCGCAGTGTGAGTCACCAATGCCGATGCAATCCTATTAGCCATTTTGATGTTTTTAATTGCCAGCGCGCAGCATAGGTTCTGAGAAGGTTTCGAATTGTTACATAGGGAAGGGATTTGGCCGGGAAGGTTCAACGGTAATCTCGAGACCCTATCAGCCCATATACAATAACTTAATGTTCCCGCATAATGATGTTTCCACGTAATGCTCTCATACTTAAAAGATATTAATTCATACGGTTGGGCATTGTTATGAGTTAAAAATCACCCTTAAGTAATTGACATAACTTATATAATCTAAAAATAAGTCATACCAGAAATTTAATTAACCTCTTTCGATAACATCAACATTAAACACTTATTGCCCTTGACGCCTACCTTACCAAGATAAAAATATTCCCCACGAGGTGGGTTATCCCATGAATACCCAGCGATCAAAGGTATATGCGTATTGTTTATATATAAGACCATTTTTTGGAGGTTTTCATCAATGTTTTTCAAGTCACAAAAATAGATGACACTGCTTTGAGGACTAGACTCATCACTGGGACCATACTCAAAAAAATAATTCTCAGAAAGTCTTGGGGCATTCCTTATTTCTTTATAGGTCAGAAGATAATATTTAAAAAAATCCTTATCAGTGTAAGTTACATTAGGCATCACAATTAACCACCCCCAATAGATAATGAGGGAAAAACCAATAAAGAAAACCACTGCCATTGATTTTATCATAACTTTAAATCCAAGAAAGCCTTTGTATTATTATAAGTCATCACTATGTCTTTTAGTTACCATTACCGGTAGCGGTGGTTATAGCATCTGGGATGAGGAAATTTATTAAAATCAATACATCATACGCTTAGCTATAGCATATGGAACACCACCAACGACACTAAATAAAAGCGCACTAAATGTAAAAAAATCATTATCAAAAACATCAATTCCAAACAGCGGTATTATACCAAACTTAACAATATACATATGAAAACCAATGGGGACTATTGATATAAGTATCGCGAAAAAATGGTGATTAACATCACCAATGGCAAGTAATCTCTTTATAATAAAGTAGTTGCCAGACAACACAAAAATTGATGCAATAAAGTATAAAACAAACATCAATAACTCCTCGTCTGTCCATAACCTGTATTAAATGCACCAGTAGTCTCAAAAAGTAGATCTAGCCCACCCATCATCTTATATCCAGGATTCTTCAATCCTGTTAATAAGTCCGCATTTACATAACGCAAAAGCCTATATACATCAGGTTCCAGTCTATAGCCAAGCAAAGTATTAATCGATAAGCCAACATCAACAAATGTATAAATAACATCAGCATCACGAGCACTTGATCCGAAAACGTTTTGACCAACTTGCTCATATACAAATTTCACTGGACCAGTGTAACTTTCTCGATAGAGAAGATAATACCCATTTTCAACTACATTGTTTATTCCATGACCAATTAATAGAGCGCCCATACCGGCTCCTATCCCTGTCTCAATAAGACCAACACCAGCTACGAACTGTAATCCACCCGAAACAAACCCAATACCCGCGATAATCAAACTTATCGCTTCCTCGGTTTTGGCAGATCTTTTTCTTCTTAGAGGATCAAGAATAGGCTTAACTATAACAACTTGTTTTAATTGATTTCTCGACATCATTTCATCCTGATGCCTTAATGCTGATATTTCCTCATCCAAAGAGTTAATCGCATCTGCAACACTTAACTCACTCGTATTAATTTTTGCTACTATATCTGATGAGTAACTAATTACTTCACTGATAAAGTGGTCTTTTGCTAAACTCCACTTTACATACTTATCCGCAACGCTATTCATCACTCGCATTAATTCATTTTGTTTATCCAACAAAATCTTAACACTCTCACGTTCTTCACCTAGCGTCTCATCAATCCATCCCCGAAGTTCCGGGTGCCTCTCGTAAAACTCTTCCATAACATCCATGACAATCCCTTATAATAACAAAAAACTCATGCGTAAACATACTCCGCAAAAACAAAAGAGTGAATACTTTTATTTTGTTTTACTAATGAATTCTCGTCAAACACCCCACACCTAACATAAAGTTTTTTTACCGTTAAAAACTCGCTAGTATCCGCGAGTCAGTACGTTCATGAGCCTGCGTTCGACAGTAAAACTCTCTTGATTAAGATCACCACTGCAGCGACATACTTTAACGATGTCACTTGCAACCATCGCTGAATCTGTCCACAGCTATTTACTGAGTGTAGGGTGAGGATCAGAAAATCAAGTTATTAAAGAGTAAAAAATAATCACCATTATTGTAAATAAATACAATTGGATGGTAGCGAATAGTGGCATTCTTATGAGGCAAAACTTCGAGCGTGCACGAGATAGAATCCAATGTTTTATAGACAAACCCAGCATTGGAACTACGAGGATAAATCAACATGCAATGTACCATTCAATTTCATACAGTCTGAATGATTTGTTTCGTACAGAGCGCAGTCAATAAAATATAATAAACGTCCAGACTATGTGATAGATTACTGCGAGACACATAAGTTTAACTAATGCATTTAATAAGGAGAGGTTAATGGCACATTTGATTTACTTAACGTTAAAGGGTCAGAAACAGGGACTAATTTCCAGTGGTTGTTCAAACATAGACTCCATCGGGAATAAAGGACAACTCAATCATGAAGACCAGATATTGATATACAACCTGTCTCACTCAATAACCCGAGCGCAACACGTCAATCACAACCCCGTGGTAATAAAAAAACCTATAGACAAATCATCTCCACTGCTAGGTGTTGCCATCTCAGAGAATGAATTATTAGATGCTGAGTTTTACTTTTACCGAACAAGTCAGGATGGCGCACAAGAATTGTATTACTCAGTAAAACTAATCGGTGCGACGATCACAGAACTTGCTGCGCTGCATCCTCACAACATCACACATACTGGCGCACAACCGCAAGAAACCTTGTCGCTTCGTTATAAGAGTATTACTTGGCAACATCATATTGCCGGCACCGGCGGTTATAGCATCTGGAACGACATGATTTATTAAAAATAATGAAACCATATGCTATCCCACCAACATATGGTTATTAATGTAATCATACCCCAATTATATATGATCACTGGTTTTGACATTCTCCGGTTGCCGGCTATTCATAGAGTCCAGGTTCTAATGCAACGCGAACTGATGCCTCGATGTGACCTGCAGTATTACGAATGCAGCAGTTTACTTATGGCTCATACCATACACTCAGGGTCAATGTCATGAATCGGAGGGTTTTGACAAAGCTCGTAGATGGTAGTCACAGAGTGAATAGTAGACTTGGTAGCGTGCAAGAAGTTGCATTCGCAAGTGGTGAATGGAAAGGTTCTTTAGAAAGCAACATTACAAGGGACAAAAAAAACCCCACCTTACGGTGGGGGAAGACAGGGATGGTGTCTATGGCAAGGAAAAACAGGGGTATTACTCTCACTACTACTCATTACTCGTGGTACTTGGCTTCTGGGCAGAAGTTTGTTGCAATTCGTTCATTCGCTGTGCATTTTGCTGCTGCGCCTACTGCATCTTCAATAATTGCTGCATGCGCTGTTCATGTTTCTGGATCAAAACTGCTTTTTGATCGTCGGTGAGCAGGTTGTACATTTGATTGCGTACTTTCGCCATTTCTACCTGGCGGTTAACCTGCTCCTGCGCCATCTTTTCAGCCTGGGCCCGGATGGCACTTTCATCGAAATTCTCAGCGGTTACCAGCTTATGCATGGCTTCCATTTCAGCTACATTGATACGAGGAGAATCTCTTCGCGCCTGATGCATCAAATCACGCATTTGCTGGCGCTGTTCTTCGGTAAGATTTACACCGTCGAACATTAATTCATTTTGTACGTAACCGCTTTTCAGTGCAGGGTCGTCGTGATGCCATGCATTGTCGGATTCGGTATTAGTCTCAGCGGCCAACACGACACCGGAACCGAGTGTCAGCATTGAGGCTATAACTAAGCCGGTTACCTTATGCATCATTCCACTCCTGCTTTTGTTTCGCGCTGTACGTTTCATGTTAAGCAGTGTACTTCGACGGCTGCAAACATGCGTCAGTGCTTGTAAAACTACGTAAAGTCATGGAATGACAACTATTGATGTCGTATTTTGCGTCTAGAGGTAATACATGATGAATAAAATCCTGTTGGTTGACGACGATCGCGAACTCACTTCGCTCTTGAAAGAACTGTTGGACATGGAAGGTTTCAATGTTGTAGTTGCGCATGATGGCGAACAGGCATTGGAACTGTTGGACAGCAGTATTGATTTATTACTGCTGGACGTAATGATGCCCAAGAAAAACGGCATTGATACACTCAAAGAACTGCGTCAGAACCACCAGACGCCAGTAATCATGCTGACGGCGCGGGGAAGCGAGCTGGATCGCGTTCTGGGGCTTGAACTCGGGGCAGATGACTATTTGCCTAAACCCTTTAACGATCGCGAACTGGTGGCGCGCATCCGCGCGATTCTCCGCCGCTCAAGTTGGAGTGAACAGCAACAAAACAGTGACAATAGTGCGCCAACCGTAGAAGTGGATTGCCTGCAACTTAATCCAGGTCGTCAGGAAGCCAGTTTTGAAGGCCAGGTATTGGATCTGACCGGCACCGAATTTACCCTGCTTTATCTGCTGGCGCAGCATCTGGGCCAGGTGGTTTCCAGAGAGCATCTCAGTCAGGAAGTGCTGGGTAAGCGTCTGACGCCGTTTGATCGGGCCATCGATATGCACATATCGAATCTACGCCGTAAATTACCCGAACGAAAAGATGGTCACCCGTGGTTTAAAACACTGCGTGGGCGTGGTTATCTGATGGTTTCTGCAACATGATAAATAGTTTGACGGCGCGTATCTTCGCCATTTTCTGGTTCACATTAGCCTTGGTGCTGATGTTGGTGTTGATGGTGCCTAAGCTTGACTCCCGACAGTTGACCCCTCTGGTCGACAACGAGCAACGTCAAGGTCTGATGCTTGAACAGCATGTCGAGGCAGAACTCGCAAGCGATCCGGCAAACGACCTGATGTGGTGGCGCAGGCTGTTTCGCGCTATCGATAAATGGGCACCGCCCGGCCAGCGATTACTGCTGGTTACCAGCGAGGGGCGGGTGATTGGCGCACAGCGCAATGAAATGCAAATAGTGCGAAATTTCATTGGGCAGTCTGATAATGCCGATCATCCGCAAAAGAAAAAATATGGGCGCATCGAACTGGTGGGACCTTTTTCCGTCAGGGATGGCGAAGATAATTACCAGCTCTACCTGATTCGCCCCGCGAGCAGTTCCCAGTCAGACTTCATCAACCTGATGTTTGACCGGCCCCTGCTGTTGTTGGTGGTGACAATGCTAATCAGCGCCCCCTTGCTGCTCTGGCTGGCCTGGAGTCTGGCAAAACCGGCACGTAAGCTGAAAAATGCAGCAGATGACGTCGCCCGGGGTAATTTGAAACAGCATCCTGAACTGGAAGCTGGGCCACAGGAGTTTTTGGCGACAGGAGCCAGCTTCAACCAAATGGTCAGCGCATTGGAAAGGATGGTCAATGCCCAGCAGCGGCTTATTTCTGATATTTCACATGAATTACGTACGCCGCTGACGCGTTTGCAGCTGGCAACCGCACTCATGCGACGCCGCCACGGTGAAGGTAAAGAACTGGCGCGCATTGAGACCGAAGCACAGCGATTAGACAGTATGATCAACGATCTATTGGTTCTCTCACGCAGTCAGCACAAGAACGAGTTGGCTCGTGAACTTCTGAAGGCCAATGAGTTGTGGTCTGATGTGATTGATAATGCTCAGTTTGAAGCGGAGCAGATGGGGAAAGAACTGGAGGTGACTTCTCCGCCAGGTCCATGGACGCTGATCGGGAATCCATCGGCACTGGACAGTGCGCTGGAAAACATCGTCCGTAATGCCCTGCGCTATTCTCACCACCGCATCTCTGTCGCATTTACCTGCGATAACGAAGGGATCACCATCACCGTGGACGATGACGGTCCAGGCGTTTCTCCTGAAGACCGCGAACAGATATTCCGCCCATTCTACAGAACTGATGAAGCACGCGACAGAGAGTCCGGTGGGACGGGTCTCGGTCTGGCTATCGTTGAAACTGCCGTTGATCAGCATCGCGGCTGGGTCAAGGCCGATGACAGCCCACTCGGCGGGTTACGCCTGATCATTTGGCTGCCGCTGCACTTGCGATAAAGTTTCTGCTATCCTACGCCCCTCTGTTCAGGGGGGCGTATGCTAAATATAGTTTTGTTTGAACCCGAAATCCCACCAAATACCGGTAACATTATTCGCCTGTGTGCAAATACAGGTTTTCAATTGCACGTCATTGAACCTTTGGGTTTTACCTGGGATGACAAGCGATTACGTCGTGCGGGTCTCGATTATCACGAATTTGCCAACATCAAGCGACATCATGATTATCAGGCCTTTGTTGCCAGTGAACAGCCTCAGCGCCTCTTTGCTTTAACAACAAAGGGCACACCCGCGCACAGCGCAGTGAGTTATCAGGTGGGGGATTTTCTGCTCTTTGGACCGGAAACACGCGGCCTGCCCGCAGAAATTCTCAATGCCTTGCCCGCAGAGCAAAAGATACGTATTCCGATGCAACCTGACAGTCGCAGTATGAACCTGTCAAATGCCGTTTCTGTTGTGGTCTATGAGGCGTGGCGTCAGCTTGGTTATGCAGGCGCTTTGGTGCGGGAATAAATATTTGATACGGGAATAAGTAGTGGTTCAGGATTAAGTATTGATGCCAGACCGAGAGGTTCTGTCTGGCATTCAATAACCACATCAACTTACTTAAATGCCGTCGCCGTATTCGAAGCTGAGATCGCTGAAGTTCTGATCCATATCCAGCGACGGTTTGTCAGTGCGCGGACGACCAACAATTCTTGCCGGTACTCCCGCAGCCGTGGTGTGTGCCGGTACAGATTGCAATACCACAGAGCCGGCGCCAATTTTGGCACCGCGCCCTACTTCGATATTGCCGAGGATTTTTGCACCCGCCCCGATCATCACGCCTTCACGAATTTTAGGATGACGATCGCCACTGGTTTTGCCGGTACCGCCAAGGGTGACGGATTGGAGAATGGAAACGTCATTCTCTACCACTGCCGTTTCACCAATCACGATGCCCGTTGCGTGATCAAGCATGATGCCGCAACCGATTCTGGCCGCCGGATGAATATCCACGCCAAAAGACATCGAGATTTGATTTTGAAAGTAGATCGCCAATGCCTGACGATCCTGCGCCCACAACCAATGGCCGATGCGATAGGCCTGCAAGGCATGGAAACCCTTCAGATACAGTAACGGTGTGGAATATTTATCCACTGCAGGGTCGCGCAGCCGTACGGCAAGAATGTCTCGCGCCGCTGACAACGTCATTTGTTCATCAGAACGGTAAGCTTCCTCAACTACCTCGCGAATAGCGATCGCTGGCATGATGGAGTTCGCTAGTTTATTCGCAAGGATATAACTCAGCGCACTACCCAAATTTTCATGTTTGAGTAATGTTGCGTGAAAAAAACTGGCTAGCATTGGTTCACAATCAGCCAACGCCCGGGCTTCAGATTTAATGTTACTCCAGACCTGCTCTAGTTCTTCTGCAGACATCACTCTTCCTCTCAGCCTTACGAAAATAAGCCACCATATCGATATCTAACGATAAAGTGGCTTGAGAATTTACAGGTTAAGCACTGCTTTTTTCGTCTTTGCTTGTACGCCCCAACAAACTGATTGCAGCTTCGCGGGCATCCTTATTGCAATACAATACCTGATAGATCTGTTCCGTGATCGGCATTTCGACGTTCATCCGTTTTGCCAGCGCCAGCACCTCTTTGGTATTGCGGTAACCTTCTACCACTTGACCAATTTTGTCCTGCGCTTCCTGCACGTCCAAACCCTGTCCGAGCATAATGCCAAAACGGCGATTACGTGATTGATTATCTGTACAAGTGAGCACCAAGTCGCCCAGTCCTGCCATACCCATGAATGTCGATGGGTCAGCACCCAAGGCTGAACCCAACCGGCTCATTTCAGCCAACCCGCGGGTGATCAGTGCGGTACGCGCATTCGCACCAAACCCGATGCCATCAGACATACCGGCGCCGATAGCGATGACGTTTTTAACCGCACCACCAAGCTGAACACCGATAAAGTCGGGATTACTATAAACGCGGAAACTCTTGCCACAGTGCAATAGTTTTTGCAGATCGTCAGCAAACACAGCATCTGTTGACGCCAACGCTATCGCTGTTGGTAATCCAGCCGCAAGCTCTTTGGCAAACGTGGGACCAGAAACCACAGCAAGTGGGATCGTGTCGCCCAGTGCTTCACGCGCAACGTCCTGCAACAAACGCCCGGTTTCTGCTTCCAGACCTTTCGTTGCCCAAACAATACGGGCATCGGCTCGCAAATGCGGCTTAATCTGGCGCAAGACATCGCCAAATACATGGCTCGGCACCACGACCAATACATTACGGCTTGCAGCCAGGGCCTTACCGAGATCGGCTTCCAGTACCAGGGTATCTGGGAAAGGGACATCAGGAAGAAAAACCTGGTTGCATCGGCTATTTTGCAACGCCTGGATATGCTTGGGATTATGCCCCCAGAGCACAACAGAGTGACCATTACGTGCAAGGGTAATGGCTAATGCGGTGCCGTACGAGCCGGCACCGATTACAGTCATTGAAGCATTGACGGTGTTCATCAGGCATCCTGACGTGGAGCAGCACCTTCGCCTTCTGACTGCTGTTGCAGATAGTTCATGAACAGCGCGTCAAAATTGACGGGAGCCAGATTCAACTGCGGGAAAGTACCACGTGAAACCAGGCTGGTGATGCATTCGCGCGCATACGGGAACAGAATGTTCGGGCAGTATGCACCCAGGCAATGTGCCAACTGAGTCCCTTCAATCCCGGCGACGCTGAAAATACCGCCCTGCTGTACTTCACACAGAAACGCAGTTTCTTCGCCCAGG
The DNA here is from genome assembly GCF_003332275.1 of Edaphovirga cremea. Classification (GTDB taxonomy): domain Bacteria; phylum Pseudomonadota; class Gammaproteobacteria; order Enterobacterales; family Enterobacteriaceae; genus Edaphovirga; species Edaphovirga cremea. The sequence goes on from NZ_QOVA01000011.1 coordinate 56,021, forward strand.
CTTGCAGTGACGGTAACACGCAGTACAACCTCATACACGTCATCAGCCAGCTGACTTGATGCGGTATCAAGATCAAGCTTAACTTCTGGTTGCCATTCCTGCTGGAAAACCTGCGGTGCATTCGGCGCTTCAAAGGAGATATCTTTGGTATAAATGCGCTGAATCTGGAAAGCCATCTCTGTTTCGTTTTGTTCTGACATGTGAAAATACCTTTGGTTAAATGTCTTTATTGACACTTTGCGGCCAACAGCGAAAAAATGCCGCTATTAAAGTAATGAGTCAAGCCCGTTACGTGCGTCAAGTGCATGTAAATCGTCACAGCCACCAATGTGCTGATCATCGATAAAAATCTGGGGTACCGTTGTTCGCCCGCTGCGCGCGATCATCTCTTCACGCTTTTCAGGATGGCTATCAATCGCAATCTCGGTAAACGTGGCACCTTTGCTCTTCAGCAATGCCTTGGCTTTGTGACAAAACGGACACGTTGCCTTGGTATACATTTCGATCTTGGCTATGGAACCCCCTCAGTCTTACAACGTTACTTTCCGCGGGCCAGCGGCAGATTTTCACTGCTCCAGCCTGCAATACCTTCTTTCAAGGTATAGACCGTTTCGAACCCGGCTTTGCTCAGGTTTTCTGCCGACTCACGTGCTGACGTCCCATTGGCACACACCACAATAACCGGCTGTGCTTTATGTTTGGACAATTCACCCACGTTGTTGTTTTTAATATCGCTGGCAAGCAAATTGAGCGAATTGGCGATGTGACCTCTGCGAAAATCTTCACGCTGACGAACATCCACCACTACGGCGTCTTCTTTGTTTATCAGGCGGGTAGCTTCACCACGGGTGATCTCTCTCACCTTGGAAAAACGGCTCTTGAAGGTGGTGAAAATCACGGCAATCAGCAGCGCAACCCAGGCCAGGCTGAGTACGGGGTGCGAGCTAATGAATGGCATAATGTCTTGCATGGGGTGTAACGACTCCCGTCAGTTAAGGGACAAATTCAAGGTTTCAGAGTATACCTGCGCGTTGCAGCAAATACAGCCAGTATGCAATCGCGAATGCATAAACTGCGGCACACCACGAAAAATTACCAGCCTCTGTGAGTAAAAGTTAACCCAATCATCCACTCAACTTTGATCTCCCGAGGCTATTCATCCCCGACATTAGTGTAAAATCTGCAGGCCTTTGAGTAGGAATAGCCGCGGATTTTCCCACCGCGCCAGCCAGGATTGCGGAATGCTCGCGGCTATTCAATACTTAGATGTCTTTAATTGAGGTTATTGCAATGTCGAGCAAAAAAAAACCAACCGTACTGGTCATTCTTGATGGCTATGGCTATCGCGAAGAGCAGCAGGATAACGCCATTCTGAATGCAAAAACACCGGTGATGGATTCTCTGTGGAAAACGTGTCCGCATACGCTTATTGCCGCGTCTGGGCTGGATGTCGGTCTGCCAGACGGTCAGATGGGTAACTCCGAAGTCGGTCACGTAAACCTCGGTGCAGGGCGCATTGTCTACCAGGATCTGACCCGTTTGGATAAAGAGATCAAGGATGGCGATTTCTTCGTCAACCCGACGCTGGTTTCTGCTGTCGACAATGCAGTGAAAGCCGGTAAAGCAGTGCACATTATGGGCCTGCTCTCCGCTGGCGGCGTTCACAGCCACGAAGATCACATTATGGCCATGGTCGAACTGTCGGCCAAACGTGGCGCGAAGGCTATCTATCTGCATGCGTTCCTGGATGGTCGCGATACACCACCACGCAGTGCAGAATCCTCGTTAAAAACATTCTCCGATAAATTCGCCCAATTGGGCCATGGCCGCATAGCCTCAGTGATTGGCCGTTATTTCGCGATGGATCGTGATAATCGCTGGGATCGTGTGCAACTGGCGTATGACCTGCTGACTCAGGCAAAAGGTGAATTTACTGCTGCCACCGCCGTTGAAGGGTTGCAAGCTGCCTATGCACGCGATGAAAATGACGAGTTCGTCAAACCAACCGTTATCCGTGCTGCCGGTGAAGCTGATGCAGCAATGAACGATGGTGATGCGTTGATCTTCATGAACTTCCGTGCAGACCGTGCCCGTCAGATTACCCGCACGTTTACTGATGCAAACTTCAGCAACTTTACGCGTGAAAAAGTGGTTAACTTCGGCGATTTCATCATGCTGACCGAATACGCCGCCGATATTAATGCTGCTTGTGCCTATCCACCTGCATCACTGGCCAATACCTTTGGTGAATGGCTGATGAAGCATGACAAAACCCAATTGCGCATCTCTGAAACAGAGAAATATGCTCATGTCACATTCTTCTATAACGGCGGTGTTGAAGAGCCGTTCAAGGGTGAAGACCGCATTCTGATTAACTCGCCAAAAGTTGCGACCTACGACCTGCAACCAGAAATGAGTTCCGCTGAACTGACAGAGAAACTGTTAGGTGCGATTAACAGCGGTAAATATGACGCCATCATCTGTAATTATCCTAACGGTGATATGGTGGGCCATACCGGCGTGTACGATGCTGCGGTGGCCGCTGTTGAAACGCTGGATCATTGCATTGAACAGGTTGTTGCGGCGGCGAAGGCGAATGGCGCACAGCTCCTGATTACTGCTGACCATGGTAATGCCGAGCAAATGCGTGATCCAGCCACGGGTCAGGCACATACCGCGCATACCAGCCTGCCTGTCCCGCTCATCTATGTTGGTGGCGATGCGGATGTGGTGGGCGGTGGCAAACTGTCAGACATCGCACCGACCATGCTGTCATTGATGGGAATGGAAATACCGCCAGAAATGACAGGTAAACCACTGTTCATTAAGAAATAATGATTAAACCCTCACTGTCAGCCTTTGTCTGGCGGTGAGGGTTTTTCCTCACAGATATGTCCCCGTTTACTCTCCACCTCTCACTGCGAATGCGGCTTACTTTCACGCGCAAAAAAGACGGGCATTACCCTCTGTTCTCTGATTTCTCACACTTTTACCGATTTAAATTCTTTTGTAGCCAGTTGTTAAGGAGACTTCTTTGTTTGTGCACCCGCTTGTTGATTAATGCTACGATAAAGATAAGTACGGATTACGTTGGATGTAGAGAAAACCGCGGATGCAGGTCTTGAGCAAATCATTTTATTTCAAATTGATAGAAATGAAATTCACCCAGCGATTATGGGGTAAGAGACCCTTTGCTCGGCAAACCAGGATTGCAATGAAAAACACCCATTATTGTTCACCGGGTCGACACCCCTTCGCATTGTTGTGTGCAGGTGCTCTGCTATGCGTAGGATTCAGCCTGCCGTTAAGTAGCTACGCGGAAGACAATAAGCAACAGCTCAAATCCATTCAGCAGAGTATTGCCGAGAAAGAAAAAAGCGTTCAACAGCAAAAACAGCAACGCAGTTCCTTGCTGGATCAATTGAAACTACAAGAGCAAACCATTGCCCAGGCCAGTCGTGGACTGCGCGAGACCCAAGGTACGTTGTCGACTTTGGGAAAAGACATTTCCGAATTAAATGCTTCCATTCAGAAATTACAGAAACAACAGAATGCGCAACAAATCATTCTCGCCAAACAACTCGATGCCGCATTTCGACAGGGGCAGCATACGGGGATAGAACTGCTTCTTAGCGGCGAGGAGAGTCAGCGTAGTGAACGTATTCTTGCGTACTTTGGTTATCTGAATGAATCACGGAAAAAAACCATCGTCGAATTGCAGCAGACACGGACTGATTTGGCGGTTCAGCGCAAAACTCTGGTGTCGAAGCAGGAACAACAGAAAAGCCTCCTGAGTGAGCAACAAATGCAACAGCAAAAACTCGAACAGGCGCGTGCGGCTCGTAAAAACACGCTGACCGCCCTTGAAAGTTCTCTGGAAAAAGATCAGTTGCGTCTGACCGAACTACGCCAGAATGAGACTCGTCTTCGCGACCAGATTGCCAAGGCTGAGCGTGAAGCCCGTGCTCGCGCGGAAAAAGAGGCTCGGGAAGCAGAAAAAGTTCGCGCACGTGAACAGCAAGCCAAGAAATCTGGCTCCAGCTTCAAACCTACCGAAGGCGAACGTTCGCTGATGGCTCGAACGGGTGGCTTGGGTCCCCCTTCAAGTCAGGCGATTTGGCCTGCCCGCGGTCGGGTTCTTCATCGTTTTGGTGAACCTTTGCAGGGCGAGTTACGCTGGAAAGGTATGGTGATTTCCGCCAGTGAAGGCAGTGAAGTCAAAGCAATTGCCGATGGACGGGTGTTGCTTGCCGACTGGTTGCAAGGCTATGGTTTGGTTGTCGTTGTTGAACATGGCAAGGGTGATATGAGTCTGTATGGCTACAATCAGAGCGCGCTGGTTAGTGTCGGTGCTCAGGTTAAAGCGGGTCAACCGATTGCCCTGGTTGGCACCAGCGGAGGTCAGGGAGAGCCTTCGTTGTACTTTGAAATCCGTCGGCAAGGACAGGCGGTTAACCCACAGCCGTGGTTGGGAAGATAGTATTGCGCTATAAAATGTTTCGATTAGCCGCCTCATGCGGAACCTTGCTGCTGGCAGTCAGTGCCCATGCAGGCAAACTGTCCATTGTCATTGACGACTTTGGTTACCGTTTGCACAATGAAAATCAGGTCTTGCAAATGCCCCTGCCTGTTTCTGTCGCTATACTGCCCAATGCGCCACATGCGCGTGAAATGGCAGTAAAAGCCCACAGCCAGGGGCGTGAGATCCTTATCCACCTGCCAATGGCGCCACTAAGCAAACAACCGCTTGAACGCGATACCTTACAACCGTCGATGAGTAGCGAAGAAATTCAGCGCATCATCCGTCAGGCGGTGAATAACGTGCCTTATGCAGTTGGGTTGAACAACCATATGGGCAGTGCCATGACATCCAGTCTGCCTGCAATGCAAAAAGTGATGGCGTCCCTTAATGCCTACAATCTCTACTTTCTCGACAGCATGACAATTGGCAACAGCCAATCCAGCCGTGCTGCGAGCGGTACCCACGTTAAGGTGATTAAGCGCAAAGTCTTCCTGGATGACAGTCAGAACGAAGCCGAGATACGCCGCCAATTTACGCGTGCCGTGCAGTTGGCCCGGCGTAATGGCTCGGCTATCGCTATCGGCCATCCCCATCCTTCGACGATCCGCGTGTTGCAACAAATGCTGCCGTCACTGCCTTCTGACATTGTTCTCGTAAGGCCAAGCCAACTACTGAATGAGCCTGAGCGTAGTGGATCGCTGCCTTCAACACAGCCAGAAAGACCAGTAAAACCACAAATACCGGCCAAACCACGCAATCCGTTTAAAGCGATTCAACAGTGCAAGATCAAACAACCGCAAGAGCCGGTCTACGCTGACAAAATGTTCAAAATTCTGGGCGAAAGCATCATTGCTTCACCAGCGGCGAACTTTATCAAGCATGAATGGGAAATGTGGGGTAACAGCGAACTCTTTAATGCGCCTGCTGATTTGCCGCCAGCCACAGAGTTAAAAACACCCGACGCGCCAGCAATTCCGGCCCCATCAGCTCCAGCAAAATAAGATTATCTTACGTTTAAAGACACTCCCTCACGGCATCGCCTGAGGGAGTCAAAACTTAATCCCAGCTCAGGATCACTTTTCCGGATTTACCTGAACGCATGGCGTCAAAGCCATCCTGGAATTGATCGATCGAAAAACGGTGGGTGATAATCGGTGACAGATCCAGACCAGACTGAATCAACGCCGCCATCTTGTACCAGGTTTCGAACATTTCACGGCCATAAATACCTTTAATGAACAATCCCTTGAAGATCACCTGATTCCAATCGATAGACATATCAGACGGGGGTATGCCAAGCAACGCAATACGTCCGCCATGGTTCATGGCATTAAGCAATGAGCGGAATGCTGCTGGCGCCCCCGACATTTCGAGACCGACATCAAAACCCTCGGTCATTTCCAGTTCGGCCATCACATCCGTCAGATTTTCTTTCGTAACATTCACTGCGCGGGTGACGCCCATTTTACGTGCCAGTTCGAGGCGGTATTCATTGACGTCTGTGATAACAACATGTCGCGCCCCAACGTGCTTGCAGACGGCTGCCGCCATTATGCCAATCGGGCCAGCGCCCGAAACCAGCACATCCTCCCCCACCAGGTCGAATGAAAGCGCGGTATGCACGGCATTGCCGAAAGGATCAAATATTGCAGCCAGTTCGTCTGAAATATTGTCAGGGATCTTGAATGCATTGAACGCGGGGATAACCAGATACTCGGCAAAAGAGCCAGGACGATTTACCCCCACACCCACGGTATTGCGGCACAGGTGGGTTCGTCCCCCACGGCAATTGCGGCAATGACCACAAGTGATGTGCCCTTCGCCAGAAACACGATCGCCAATACTGAAGCCTTTGACTTCCTGTCCGATAGCGACCACTTCGCCAACATACTCATGGCCAACGACCATCGGTACCGGGATGGTCTTTTGCGACCACTCATCCCAGTTGTAGATATGCACATCAGTTCCGCAAATGGAGCTTTTACGGATTTTAATCAAAATGTCGTTATGCCCCAGCTCCGGCTGAGGGACATCGATCATCCAGATACCTTCTTCTGCTTTCAGTTTTGATAACGCTTTCATAGGGACCCTTACGCAATAACGCCGAGTTTCTTGCCAATACGGATAAATGCCGCCACCGCCTGCTCAATCTGTTGTGGCGTATGGGCAGCGGACATTTGGGTTCGGATACGGGCCTGTCCCTTTGGCACTACCGGAAAGAAAAATCCGGTGACGTAAATCCCTTCCTGTTGAAGTTCACGGGCAAAATCCTGCGCAAGCTTGGCGTCACCCAGCATGACCGGGATAATGGCGTGATCGGCACCCGCCAGCGTGAATCCCGCCGCCGTCATTTTTTCGCGGAACTGACGGGCATTCGCCCACAAGCGTTCACGCAATTCACCGCCTTGTTCCAGCATCGCCAGCACTTTGATTGACGCCGCAACAATCGCGGGAGCCAATGAGTTTGAAAAAAGGTACGGACGGGAGCGCTGGCGCAACCATTCAATTACCTCTTTACGCGCGGCAGTGTAACCACCGGATGCACCACCCAACGCTTTCCCCAGCGTGCCGGTAATGATGTCAACGCGATCCATCACGTCACAATATTCGTGTGTCCCGCGACCATTTTCTCCAACAAATCCAACGGCGTGGGAGTCATCGACCATCACCAGCGCATCGAATTGATCGGCCAAGTCACAAACGCCTTTCAGGTTGGCGATAACGCCGTCCATAGAAAATACGCCATCTGTAGCAATCATGATGTGGCGCGCTCCGTCTGCCTTCGCCTGCTTGAGCTGTGCCTCCAGCTCTGCCATATCATTATTCGCATAGCGATAACGTTTCGCCTTGCACAGCCGGACCCCATCAATGATCGAGGCATGATTGAGAGCATCTGAAATTATGGCATCTTCCGGCCCCATCAGCGTTTCAAACAGCCCGCCGTTGGCATCGAAACAAGATGAATACAAAATCGCATCTTCCGTACCCAGGAAATGTGCCAGGCGCTGTTCCAGCACTTTGTGTGTATCTTGCGTGCCGCAAATGAAACGCACCGACGCCATACCGAAACCATGGCTGTCCATACCCTCTTTCGCAGCGGCGATCAGCTCTGGATGATTTGCCAGACCAAGATAGTTGTTGGCGCAGAAATTGATCACCGGGCTACCACCGGACACCTTGATTTCAGCCTGCTGGGCGGACGTGATCACCCGTTCGTCTTTATATAAACCTTCGGCACGGGTGGCCGTAAGCTGGTCTTCTAACTGCTGATAGAAAGACGTCGACATTCTGTTATCTCCAGGATAGATAGATTCACGCTACATTTTACTGACTTACTGCTCAGGTGACGAGAAAACACGAGAGAGAATTAATGTTTTGCAGCATATATCACGGGATGCCAATGAAAGATTCAGCAAACCGAGATATTAAGAGGCTTCCCGCTGCCAGCCTTGGCCTGAAGTGCTATTATAACGCCCAATATAGTGTGGGGCATGGTGCCTCACCGGGAATTTGAAGAAGGGTGAGCCCCATGATTATTGTCACTGGCGGAGCCGGATTTATTGGCAGCAATATCGTTAAGTCGCTGAATGATATAGGTTACCGGGACATTTTAGTGGTGGACAACCTGAAAGACGGCACCAAGTTCGTCAATCTGGTCGATCTTGATATTGCAGACTATATGGACAAAGAAGATTTCGTTGCCAGCATTGTGGCAGGCGACGATCTCGGTGACATCGACGCTATTTTCCATGAAGGTGCCTGCTCCTCAACAACCGAGTGGGATGGCAAGTATATGATGGATAACAACTATCAATACTCCAAAGACGTCCTGCACTTTTGCCTGGATCGCGCTATCCCGTTCCTGTATGCCTCTTCGGCAGCAACGTACGGCGGACGCACCGATAACTTCATCGAACAACGTGAATTTGAACAACCGTTGAACGTGTATGGCTACTCCAAATTCCTGTTCGATCAGTATGTTCGCGAAATTCTGCCGCAGGCGGATTCCCAAGTGTGCGGATTCCGTTATTTCAACGTTTATGGCCCGCGCGAAGGGCATAAAGGCAGCATGGCCAGCGTTGCTTTCCACCTGAACAACCAGATCAATAACGGCGAAAACCCTAAATTATTCTCGGGCAGTGAAAACTTCAAACGCGACTTTATCTATGTTGGCGATGTCGCCGCAGTGAATCTGTGGTTCTGGAAAAACGGTGTGTCGGGCATTTTCAACTGCGGTACAGGCCGCGCTGAATCATTCCAGGCAATAGCCGATGCGGTTGTTGATTATCACAAAACCGGTGGCGTCGAATACATTCCGTTCCCGGAAAAATTGAAAGGCCGCTATCAGGCATTCACTCAGGCCGATCTGACGAATTTACGCGCTACAGGTTATGACAAGCCATTCAAGACGGTGGCTGAAGGCGTAACTGAATATATGGCCTGGCTTAATCGCTCCGCCTGAGTAATCGCTGTAAGGAATTGATAACGGTATGAAAATACTGGTCATCGGCCCTTCTTGGGTTGGCGATATGATGATGTCGCAAAGTCTCTACCGAACCCTGAAAGCCGTCCATCCCTCAGCGCAGATAGATGTGATGGCACCCGCGTGGTGCCGTCCATTACTGGACAGAATGCCGGAAGTCCATCAGGCATTGGCAATGCCCCTCGGTCATGGTGCTCTGGCTCTTGGTGAGCGCCGCCGATTGGGTATTTTGTTGCGTGGCAATCATTACGATCGCGCCTATGTCCTGCCAAACTCCTTTAAATCGGCACTGGTTCCTTTCTTTGCCCGCATTCCCCACCGCACCGGGTGGCGCGGTGAAATGCGTTATGGCCTGCTCAATGACGCCCGCGTTCTGGATAAAACTGCATTTCCGTTGATGGTACAGCGCTATGTCGCCCTGGCGTACGACAAACAACGGGTGAATAGCTGGAACGATCTGCCACAACCACTGTTATGGCCGCAATTGCAGGTAGAAGAAGAGGAGATCGCAGAAATCACTTCTGCATTTAATCTTACCGATAACCGCCCAATTGTCGGTTTTTGCCCAGGGGCTGAGTTTGGTCCCGCCAAGCGCTGGCCCCACTACCATTATGCTGTTTTGGCCGGAAAACTGATTGAGCGCGGCTATCAGGTCGTCTTGTTCGGTTCCGCGAAAGATCATGAGGCCGGTGAAGACATACGTCATGCACTCTCTGAAGAGGCGAAAGAGTATTGTCTCAATCTGGCAGGGAAAACCGTTCTTGATCAGGCGGTTGTGTTAATTGCCTCTTGTCAGGCCATCGTCAGTAATGATTCAGGCCTAATGCACGTTGCTGCCGCCCTGAATAAGCCCCTGATCGCGTTGTATGGACCAAGCAGTCCGGATTTCACTCCGCCACTCTCTCACCAGGCGAAAGTGATCCGTTTAATTACCGGCTACCACAAAGTGCGAAAAGGCGATGCCGATCAGGGTTACCACCAAAGCCTGATAGATATTCAGCCTGAGCTCGTTTTGGCCGAACTGGAACAACTGCTTGCGACCGTCAAGGAGAGTTAATGCACGTCCTGATCGTGAAAACCTCATCCATGGGGGATGTTTTGCATACCCTTCCTTCCTTAACTGATGCAATGCATGCGATCCCGGGTATTAAATTCGATTGGGCCGTTGAAGAAGGGTTTGCGCAAATTCCAGCCTGGCACCCGGCGGTTGATCGGGTAATTCCTGTGGCTATCCGCCGCTGGCGGAAGAATTGGTTTGGTTCGGATACTCGCCAGCAACGTTGTGATTTCAAGCGCATCGTTCAGTCACGTAGCTATGATGCTGTGGTTGATGCGCAGGGGCTGATGAAAAGTGCCGCCCTGATTACACGCATAGCGAAGGGCGAAAAGCATGGCCTGGATTGCAAAAGTGCCAGGGAACCCTTTGCCAGTTGGTTCTACAGTCAGAGACATGAAATTGATAAACAGCAACACGCTGTTGAGCGCATTCGCGAACTTTTTGCCACAAGTCTGGGTTATGAAAAACCACAGACATATGGCGACTATGCAATAGCTCAGCGATTTCTTACCGAACTGCCAGCAGATGCGAATCAGTATCTGGTATTTCTGCACGCGACCACCCGCGATGGTAAACATTGGCCGGAATCGCACTGGCGCGATCTGATCGCACTCATCGAACCCACTGGTTTCAAAGTCAGGTTACCTTGGGGGGCTGAACATGAGCATCAGCGCGCGCAGCGCCTGGCGGAAGGATTTCACCATGTGGACGTTCTGCCTAAACTCAGTTTATCAGAAGTTGCCCGCGTGCTGGCCGGTGCCAAAGCCGTTGTCTCTGTTGATACCGGGCTAAGTCACCTGACCGCAGCATTGGATCGCCCCAATATAACCCTGTACGGTCCGACCGACCCTGGCTTAATTGGGGGCTATGGGAAAAATCAGTTATCTGAAAAAGCAGCAGATAATAATATGGCGTCAATATCCGCTGAAAGAATCATGCAACACCTTATAGAGCGAGGTTACGTTCAATCTCTTGCGTAATGCGCTCAACGGGAATGGATGAAACGGCGCTGTCCTGAGAAATAATCTGGGTTGCCTGGCTGTAGTTAGGTGCCCAGACTTTATTGTTAACAAAACCGCCCAAAATCTCACTGTTACCATACAGTGCGATTAAGGGGTGTTGATATGCACAGGCAACATGTACCCAGGATGTATCCGGTGATATCACCAAATCAGCATCTTTAACCAAAGCTGCCGCATGCATAAAAGTAGTAAACGGACTTTTCTCTACGCCCGAAATGGCGATCTCCTTCAGCGATGCCTGAGTACCAATAATAATAATGGTGATACTCTCATCAATCTTCTTGATTCCCTTGACGATGCCATCAATCTGTTCAATGGAAAGATCGCGGGACTTATTGGCAGTAAATGGATTAATGACCACCAGTCTTTTAATCGCCAGTGACGCGAGAAATGCGTTTACTTCATCCTCAATGGTTTGCGGTATCGCCAGAGAGTATTGATAGTTTTCTGTATCCAGCGAGAATAACGATAAGACTTCTTTATAACGCCCAGTGATGTGTTTTTCCAAATGCGGATAGTTGTAGCGACGCGCAATAAATACCCCTTTTCAAAACACATTATCTGATTCCCAGTCACATTATTGAGACTCTTACGTTGTTGTTGTCATGAGGTGTATCACAATGTTGGCACGGAAAACCTCGTTTTGAAGAAAACCAGGTTTTAAAGCTAGGGCACTGCAAAATCATCACCAAAGTGAGTTCACCGTTACCTAACAAGTGACTATGCAAAAAAATGACCATTCCGGATTTCCGGCATACTTATCATATCAGCGCGACAGAACCAGTAAAATCGTTTGCTCAGGCGAAACGGCCTGCGTAACATAATGTATTATGTTGATATCGGGTTAAATATTCATGACAAAACTGGCAGTTCTCACCAGGCAATCCTGCAGAGTAGTGGCGATACAGACTATCGCCACTACCCATCGTAGTCTTATTTACCGAGCCGCAAAACATTGCCAAGCCGGATATCTCGTCGTCGCTGGAAGTACCGATGGGCATTCAGTACAATCATTCGGCCCGGTTGAATACATTCATACAGGTTTACGATCGGCTGTGTGGCAAGCAACGTTCGCTATCGGCGCACTGGTTGCGGTCCAGCAGCAGCCTACGGCTAGCATGACGCTGGCCGAGTATCATCAGAAAAAGAACATGTCTGAGTAACTTTATGAAAATCAAAAAATTGAAGTATGCCCATTGGTTTTTAACTGTTTACAATTTTCTTTTTGGTAAAATCAAATCAAAATCGACGCTACAGTCTGATCATGAGTTCAAACGCATCGTGGTATACTCTACGACCGCGCTGGGTGATTTTATGTTTAATACCCCAGCTATGCGAGCCCTACGAAGGCGTTACCCTGATGCTCATATCACCTTGATAGCCGGTACGATAAATCATGGGATGGTTAAAGATTACGCCTGTTTTGATGAGGTGATTTTTTGGGATAATAAACTCAGAAAAATGCGCCAGGCCATTGTCGAGATCAAAAAAAGAAAACCTGAGCTGGCAGTGATCTTACATGCGCATTTGCCTTACGACATTATTAGTGCGGTGCTTGCTGGTTGTCAGTATATCCTCCGTGACAATTATCTCACGTTGCCGAAGGGCATAGATTCCTGGGTGCATAGCTGCTCACTGAATTTCACAGGACATCTGATACAGCGTAAACTGAACCTGATGAGTTTCATTGGTGGGGATACCACCGATGTGGAAATGGAAATTCCTTGCCGGTTCGAAAAAGTGCCCCGGCAACCAGGGCATATACGAATAGGGTTCAACATAGGTGCCTCCAGCCGCGAACGTTGCTGGCCCGTTGATTATTTCTCCGAATTGGCCACACTGCTCATTACCCGACATAAGAATATTGAGGTGGTGATTATCGGCTCACAGGCAGATCGTGGCCTGGAAAGCGTCTTTATGGTTGGTATTGAACCTGACGTTCTGTCTCGGATAACCAGCTACGTAGGGAAAACTTCTTTACCGCAGCTGCTTGGAGTGATCGATTCCCTAGATGTGCTGTTGACTGGAGACACGGGTCCATTACATTTGGCTGTCGCCCTTAAGGTGCCAACGCTCAGCCTATTTGTCACAGCCAATCCGCGGTTTACTGGCCCCTACCAAAATAGAGAGTTGCATCAGGTAATTGACCTGTCAGATACCTATGATGACACTACAGACGCGCCTGAACTGCCGCTGGCAATCATTTCCGTAACGCGTGTTTACACCACGCTGGAAAGTATGTCTATAATTTCAGCCTCGCAATGATCCCAGCGTAAATATTATAAGGTCTGAATGAACATTATCATAACCGGGTACTCACTCGGTGGCTACGGTGGAATGGAAACCGTCTGCAAAAGGTTGGTTAAGCTTATTGCTGAAAACCAACCTGAGACTCAGGTGAAGTTCATTTTCTTCAAGGAAAAAAAAGGAGGTGATGAGGATTGGTATGCTAAACTAGATGCTCAAACGGTTCATTCTTCCATCCGCAACACCAAGTTAAGGCGCTTACATTTTGCCTGCTTGCTGTCGTGTTTCTTGAGTAGCAACAAACCCGATTTGGTCATCTCACTGGATACACTTTCTTGTTATATTGCAAATGTGGCAAGAAAACTCACCTTTGGTAAATACCCTCTTGTCTCTTGGCTGCATTTTTCAATTTATGACCTTTATAAATATACTTACATTTTGAAGGCGGATGCCCATCTAGTTATCAGTACAGGTATTAACAGGCAGGTTCAAGAATTAGGTGTAAAAGAGGGTGATATTTATACAATATTCAACCCGGTAGGAGAAGTCGAAGAACCCATTGCTTTCAGCGGCTCACCGGCTAATTTTATTTATATTGGCCGAGTTATATTCGAAGGGCAAAAGAGGCTGAAGGATCTGCTGGACTCTCTGGTTGGACTGCGAGGCGAATGGCAATTACATGTGGTTGGCGGTGGCGATGACATGGCCCGGTGTCGGCAATATGCAGAGATGCTGGGCGTCGGTGCAAAAGTTAAATGGCATGGCTGGCAAACACAGCCATGGCCGTATGTGAAGAATAATATCGAACATTTGAGGGCGTTAGTGCTGACATCTGCATTTGAAGGTTTACCAATGACGCTGCTGGAGGCAATGGCCCACGGGGTCTTTTGTGTCAGTTCAAACTGCCCTACAGGGCCTGCGGATGTGATTAATGATTGCAATGGCCGACTGTATGACGTGGGCAATATCGCGCAACTAACGGCTACCCTGCAGACGCTAATTGACGGGACCATCACCGTTGATCAACAGCAGATTAAACGTTCTATCGCCAAATTTTATGACGAAAGCTATTACCGCAACTTTAACCATGCCATTAATAATATTTTGGAAAAACATGGTAGGCAGTGAGGGGACTGGCGCTATTTCGCAGCGCCAGTGGTTACTATCCGCAAATTTGAGCCGGCATTTTTTTTGCAAACAATGCAATGCACACCATAAAGAACAGCAATGATTCTGAGCTGATTAACAGAACGTCCGACAGGCCGTAGACGATCATGCAGCAACCAATCATCAACAACGGCGTGTTTTTATACTTTATCGCCAAAGTTATGATGTAGCCGTAGAAGAAAAGGACGGTCAGCAGGCCAACTATACCTTGCAGCGAAGCCGCTTCGAGCAATTCATCATGCAGGTGTGAGTCGATATAAACCATCGCGGTTTTGTTCTTACGATCATGACTAACGATCTCTTCCGCCTGTGCGCGCCGTGCCTCAACAGTATTACCATAGGGGTGTTGATAGAATATATTCAAACCGATGCGCCATAATGAGAAGCGTGAACCTAAGGAAGAGAAATCGTCACCTTGCTGGTAAAGCTTGATTTCCATGCTGGTCTGTTCGATCTTGGGCTTGAGGTACTTATCGTAAGACACCGCTATACCTAATCCGACTATTACTGTGGTGATCAACAAGGATTTGAGATGAATCTTGCGGTAATGGAACAGCACCATCAGCATAATCAGCAGCGGGTGCGAAAGTATCGCAGCGCGCGTTCCCGTCATGGTGATAATCAGAAAAGAAACAATAAACACCAACGCTGATGCAAGATGGTAGTAGACGGAAGCGCTTTTATTTTTTATCAGTAGATAAATTAGCAGGATCGACAATGCAGAGTAGAGATAGGCTGCAATGGTCGCCCGATTGGTACTCAGAGCGATACGATCAATTCCATGGTAGATCTGATAAAGACCGTAGCCGGTGGAAAGTACAAATGCCAGTGTGAAACTGGCCAGTAGGTATCGGCGATAATTGAATGTGCTCAGGTAATATGAAAATTGCGAGAAATAGAAGGTGAGGATACCGCCGACAATCAGCTTCTTACCCGCATCCAACTGTGTTGCGCCAAGTCCGTAATTTGGATCCTGGCGATACAAGACTAACGTCCAGACAATTTTAACCAAGCCTATTAATATAATGGCATAGGAAATATCAATTTTTTTCCAGTGGATTTTTTTCCTTTCGAAGAAAAGACCAAACATGGCAAGATAGAAGGAGAAATAAAAAAATTCACGTTGTTTTCCCGAGATAAGTAATGCGAATACGATCGACAGCATCGCCAAGGCAAGGCTGGCAAGGTATAACTTTCTTTTTATTTTTTCCATAATAATCCTGCTGCTTTTCTTTTATAGCTCAAACGTATGGATGGATTCATAAAAAAGCCTATCCTGTGGGTATCCCTTATTTTCTTATCCAAAATATCCAATTTCTCTGGGGCGGTTATCCACTGTTTTTGTTTCAGTTGTATATCTAACCAATGGCATAGAATCAGATCGTGATATTTATCACCGAAGATCGCATCCATTCTTTCAGTACAAACAAAAAGGTTATGTATTTTTTCTATTGATGGCGAATTAGACAAGCTGAAATCGCGTTTTATATACAGGTAATGACTCTCACGTGAAAAAACGATCGCTTTGGAATGAGCTAGCAAATCTGGGAAGACGTAGAAATCTTCGTAGCAGCTAAAATCCGGTATAGGCGAAGCCAATAACAGAGAGCGTTTGATAAACTGTCCGATTAGATGTGCCTGGAAATCCTTATGATTCAGGAAGCGAATGATGGCCTCATCAATGGAAAGCTCTTCCGGTTGCAACCCTTTCCAGACTTTATCTACGGTAGCAAGGTCACGCACTTCATGCAGTTTGGTCAGCAGCAGATCGGGATTTTTTTTCTCAAGAAAGGCGACAACATCTGGAAGTGAGTTCCTTTTCAGCAAGTCATCACTGTCAAGCATGGTGATATAATCACCATGACTATTGGCGATAGCAAAATGGCGTACTTTGCCAATATTTTTGAATTCAACGTGGAAATAGCGCGCCTGTGGTACTGACTGGGCGAAATCCTTTAAAAGAGCGGTGGTACCATCCGTAGAAGCATCGTTGACCAGAATAATTTCGCATTGCGTTATGCTTTTAGCTAATGCCTCTAGCAGACTGCATAGGGTTTCCTGAAGATAATTTCCACTATTGTGTGCAGCAATGATAATACTGAGCACTATTTTCTGTGTGGGCATGTTATACGCCATCCGTATCCATCAAAAGGGTTCTGCCCGCGGTTTTGTTCCTGACCGCCCTTAATCTTACTGAGTACATCCTCAGCCGAGATAAGCGCCAAAGGTTGCTGACTGTATAGTTCGTCATCCTGATATTTTTGAGGAGGTACCTGAATGATATGGTGCAAATGTGGATCTTGCAGTGGCCCCGTACTGTCAGGATTCGCGGTCGCAAATAAGCTGATGGTTTTGGTTTTCATCGCCACAGCCAGATGCAACGGCCCGGTATCACCCGTAACCAAAAATTCAAAATTGTTAATGTAAGAGAGCAGTTCAGGTAGCGTTGACGTACCTATGTAATTAACGACCCGGGACGCATAGTCAGACGGCAATGACTGCAAAAACTCATCAGCCAAAGGCAGCTCTTTTTCTGAACCAATCAACGCAATCCGGTATTTCTCATTGTCGGAGAATAATAAATTTGCCAATTCAACAAAACGGTTTACTGGCCAGCACCTGATTTTTTCAGAGGCGCCCATTTGGAAACCAATGATCACTGTATGCAAATCACGGGGAACGGGTGTGAAAGAAATCGGGATGAACATTGAATTATTATGCGTTTCACAACCCAGTACGGAAACCAGTTTTAATTTGCGATCAATGAGATGCCCATCAAATGGTTTTGAATAATCAGCCAGCCACTGCTCCATACCCATAGGTTTCGGGTCATAGTTGTCACGGATGATATATTCACAACCAGATAAAACCGCACTCAAAACATCATAGGGCTGCTTGGAATGGAGTAACACGGCAAGCTGTGGTTTGGCTTTTCTGATTCGAAATATGGCAGGCAAGATATCTATAACTTTTTGATCCCAATAGACTATATGCGAAAAGTACTCACTTTTCTCTACCAGCATCCTATTTTTCTTACTCGAAACCAGTGTCAATTCAGCCGCAGGGTATCGCTCCCTGATGGCGCGGATCGCTGGCGTATTAAACATCAAGTCGCCGAGTGCAGTGGTTGAATAAATAACAATACGGCTAAATTCGATATGACGATTGAATGAACGCTTATCTTTTAAGTTTCCCCCAACCTTGGTATAGAGGTGAAGAAACTTATTAATTAGCTCCAATTTCCACTTTTTCGACATTTTATTTCACTTTATGTTGATAATATTCAGCCAATGTCATCCCTACAGCCCGCTCATGTAACCATGCAAACAATGCTTCCAGATCGTTATATAAGCCTTCTATATCCTGATCTGTTTTAAATGTGGGACTGCCGCCTGGCATAAACTCAGACGAATGCAGCATAAATTCAATATAATCATTTCCTTCCGCCAAAGACTGCTCCGCCACTCGCTGCATTTTATCAACATTATTCCCGGAAGGACGTAGCCAATGGACTGAAGGTGAACGCTGTTTACCACGCAGGCGATCATAACCCTGCTTAAGGGTATTCATCAACGCAGAATGTTTAAACTGGATACTCATCGGCACTTCCAGCAGGCTGGAGTTTCCTGGCTGGGAAATATTGCTGGGGTCGATAAAATAGGCGTGGGTTGGAAAAGCACGATAATCAGTGCCACCTTTACCCTGCGGGTTGCCAGGTGAATATTGCCAGGTCACACGCGGAGTCACTGAACAATCAACCTGATAGCCATACTCCAGCAGCAATGACGCATAATATTCATTGAACGCCCAACGGCCTGCACGGTGACTAAGCATTTTGGTCTGGAATCTGTCTTCCAGTAACTTTGTCATGTGATTGACTTTATCGCGAATCTGTTCTGCCGGATATTCAATCAAATAGGGTTTGTGTCGCCAGTCATCGTCGGTCAATGGTTGAAGAGGCGGGCTGTTCCAGGCGTGCAAATGCATACCGACCTCCCCCTGACCACGCGCAATGACGTCTTGGGCAAACTCAACGTATGCCTCATCCATCGCCATCTCATAGTTCGTCAGATAGACCGGCTTGAAGCCATATTTCTCACAAAGCGTTTGAAAACGCGGCAGGAAACGCGTGTTTTCCGTTGAAATACGGTCATGGTTTTGCCACAAATTATCACCTTCAGTATCGATGGTGATGATAAACGCCGGTTTTTTCATAAATATCAGACCTGAATTCGACAGAGTGCATATATTACGCAGGCCGTTTCGCGTGCGCAAACGGCTTCGTACAGGAGTTGGACAACGACGGATTCTGTTTGTCTCAAACTTGAATTTTTTTTATGAGTCCATAAGAAAAACGGTGAAGTGTAGCCACATCCGATCGGGTCATTTAGAATCAACGGTTGGTTTCTTTGATAATGACAAAAAATGAATGATACGCCAGCTCTAATTCCTGTTACTCAAGTAAAACGTATCCTTATCATCAAACTTCGCCATCACGGTGATATGTTGCTGACTACGCCCGTCATCAACACGCTGAAGCAACATTATCCGCAAGCTGAAATTGACATGCTGCTTTACAAGGAAACACAGGAAATACTGGCCAGTAATCCTTCTCTTTCACACATTTTTGTCATTGATCGCCAATGGAAGAAGATGGGTACACTGGAGCATTTACGGCAGGAAGCCCATCTTCTGAAACAACTTATGGCACAGCGTTATGACCTGGTGATTAATTTAGCCGATCAATGGCGCAGCGCAATTATTACCCGTCTGACAGGTGCCCGTATCCGCCTGGGTTTCGACTTCCCCAAACGCCAGGGGTTTTTATGGCGCAACTGCTATACACAATTGGTTCCCGTCACCGAGCACAACCATTTACATACGGTTGAGCAAAACATGACTCTACTGGCACCTCTTGGCCTGAATGATTCAAATCCACAAGTTACGATGAGTTATCGCCTGCAAGATTGGCAAAAATGCGTAGAATTACTTGAAAAACAAGTGATTGATGACGACTATATCGTAATTCAACCAACTTCACGCTGGTTTTTCAAATGCTGGAGTGAGGAACAAATGGCAGAAACGATAGCCGCATTACAGGCTGACGGGCATACTCTGGTGTTAACCTCCGGGCCGGATCCGAAGGAATTGGCGATGATTGAAAAAATCCAGTCGCTTTGCCCCCGCCAAGGCGTCGTCTCTCTTGCTGGAAAACTCACACTTCGTCAGCTTGCCGCGCTGATTGACCACGCCAAATTGTTTATCGGCGTGGATTCTGTACCCATGCATATGGCTGCAGCACTGAAAACGCCTTGCATCGCGTTGTTCGGGCCGTCAAAACTCACCTTCTGGCGTCCCTGGCAGGTTAATGGAGAGGTTATCTGGGCCGGAGATTACGGTTCACTGCCCGATCCCGATCGTGTCGATACTCATACCGATGAACGTTTTCTCAACCTTATCCCTACCGATGTGGTCATTGCTGCCGCAAGGAGTCAACTGTAATGAGCGCTTTCCGTTTAGCGATTGTTCGCCAGAAATATCGCCCGGATGGTGGCGCAGAACGTTTTGTTGCGCGCGCGCTCGAAGCCCTGGAAAAGCAAGATCTTGAACTCAACGTCATTACCCGTTCATGGCAGGGCGAGATTAATCCAAATTGGAACATCCATATTTGTAACCCCATAAAGTGGGGTCGCATCAGTCGCGAACGTGGTTTCGCGATGGCAGCCAGGGAGTTATGGCAAAACCAGAAATTCGATCTGGTACAGAGCCATGAACGTATCCCCGGATGCGATATCTATCGGGCCGGGGACGGTGTTCATCGACGCTGGCTGTTGCAACGTGCACGAATAATGCCCACCTGGCGGCGGAAATTGTTGTTTGCAAATCATTATCATCGCTATGTGATGTGCGCCGAACGCGCCATGTATGCAGCACCTGAATTGAAAGCTGTGATTTGTAATGCAGAGATGATTAAGCGTGAGATTATGGCGGACTTCTCGGTTCCCGAAGAAAAAATTCGCGTCATCTATAATGCTATTGATAATCAGCGTTTCGTGCCTGCGGACGAAGCGTTGCGCCATGCATTGCGTCAAAAACTTTCGATCCCATCCAGCGCAACCTGCCTGATTTATGTTGGTTCAGGTTTTGAACGCAAGGGTCTGGCTGCTGCTATTCGCGCGGTGGCCGCCACTGACAATTATTTGCTGGTCGTCGGGCAAGACAAAGCGGAGAGGAAATACCGCGCACTGGCGGCATCCCTGGGTTGTCAGAACCGTATCTATTTCATGGGGCTACAGAACCAGACGCTGCCTTTCTACCAGGCGGCAGACGGACTGCTGCTGCCAACGCAATATGACCCCTTTCCGAACGTGATCCTTGAAGCCATGGCATGTGGGTTACCCGTGATAACCAGCACAACCTGTGGCGGTGCCGAATTTATCACTCCAGGGAAAAACGGTTTTGTGTGTGATGCTTTCGATCTGAAGTCTTTGACGTTAGCGATACAGTCACTACCCAAACAGGCGGTTGGTTCTTCAATGGCGCAAGCTGCGAGAGAGCGCATTCTGTTTTCGACACCGACGCATCTCTCTGAACAATTAGTTTCCCTCTACAAAGGGTTATTGTATTAATTATGCGTATCCTAATGATTATTGACGGCTTGCCAGGTGGCGGCGCAGAGAAGGTGGTGGTCACCCTGTGTCAGGGCATGCAGAAATTGGGCAACGATATCAGTCTGATTTCGCTGCGTGATGTCTGTAAATACCCTATTCCGACCGGTATTCATTATCAGGTGGTAACCGATACCTGCCGCAAACCCTGGAGAAAAATCACCGAATTGTCACGCAGGGCGCGGTTATTGGACGATGCCATCGCCGATCTTGAGCGTCAGCAGGGCACATTTGATCTGGTTTTCTCCAATCTGCACAAAACGGATCGCATAGTAAGAAAGAGTCGCATCCTCTCTACCGATAACCTGTGGTTTTGTATTCATGGCATTCTCTCCACTTCCTATCTGGGACATAGAAAGGGAGTGGATCGCTGGCTGAAACGTAGAAAAATTGCCGATATCTATCAAGGGCAAAATATTGTTGCGGTTTCACAGGCGGTGGGCGAAGACTTAAGGGATAACCTGAATATTCACCCAAAACAATTGGCAATAATCAATAATCCATTTGATATCGCTGAAATTGAACAGTTAGCTAACGCCCCATGCGAACTAGCTGGAAAAGAGTATCTGATCCACGTTGGACGTTTCCATCCGCATAAGCGACACGATCGTCTGTTAAAAGCTTACGCATTATCGGGTGTTCAGGCTCCTCTGGCGCTGGTTGGAACAGGTAACGACAGTGATATCCAAAAGATAAAAAATCTGGCCGAAGAGCTGAATATTGCAGAGCGGGTTCTGTTTCTGGGGTTCCAGGCAAATCCTTATCCCCTGATCAAACATGCCGCCCTGCTGGTGTTGAGTTCGGATAGCGAAGGGTTTGGCAATGTCCTTGTTGAGGCGTTACTGTGCGGAACACCCGCTGTCAGCACCCGATGTCCAGGTGGTCCAACAGAAATTCTTGTGAATGCAGGGATGACAGATGCCATTGCAGAGTTGAATGAGGATTCATTGGGTCAGAAAATTCGGGATGTCTATAAGAATCCTCCGAACATTGAGAAAGCACTAATGCAGAGATATGATTTGGACACTATTTGCCAGCAATATTTGACGTTGAATAAATAACGGTAATCATCAGGCAGATAAACTTCCCTGCCTGATGATTTTATTTTAGGAAAACAGATACTGCCTGCCAGGCATCTTCAATGCTAACATCCTGACAATCACCCGATTCAGTTTGTAATATTACGTACTTTCCTGACCATGGACGCCAGCGATCCTGATTGGTATCACCAAAGAAAACGACCATGTTTTTATTTAATGCGGAGGCCAAATGCATTTGCCCGCCATCACTGCAAATTATTAATTGGCACAGATCGAATGCAGCAAGTAATTCGCGAACAGACGCCGTCGGATATAAAACAACACGCTCGTTCTTACATAAGGAAAGTAGCTTCTCAGCGCGCACTTGATCGCCAACATCATCCTTGTCCAATGTGCCCTGTGGAGACCAGAAAATCAGAACGGAAGCCAGTGGATTCAAGGTTAGTCGCCGAATAATTTCTGCATAACGTTCAACCGGCCAACGCCTGTCAGCACCCCGACTACTAATATGAACCGCGTAAATATTATCGGCATCAGGAAGTAATCCCTTGAGCTTCTGAACCGCCTGTTTACGCTCTTCCTGACCCAAATATACCCTTACCGGTGGAATATCCCCTACATCTTCAGTTATTGCCGATAAATAAGAGTAGGCATGTTCAACCTGATGTTTTCCGTGAAAGTCGGATTTTTTAAACGGATGGGTAATATATTTATTGTCAAGGTCAGCACCGATAATATTCTTTACCCCAGCCATTCTCGCCAGCCGCAAACTATATTTACAAGGCACTGGATTGGCCAGGATTGCCGCATCGAAATTAATCGTTCTCAGCTTAAGAATAATTCGGATACGATCTAAATAAACGCCGAGAGTCGTTTCGTTCCTGGCTTTATGTTTTGCTTTTTTATAAACAAAGACCTTTTCAATGTGAGGGTTATTCATCACCACATCTTGGCTTACTTTATTGATAAGTAGATATATTTTTGCATCAGGATAGGCATTACGCGTGCCTTCGATCAAAGGGGTGGTGCATACCAGGTCGCCAATATTATCGCGGCGAATAATTAAGATATTCTTCATAACAACCCTATCAGCGAAATCCATCGCCCATCTGAACTAACGTATCTGGTTATCAAATTTGCGCCTTTCGGACACACTTATGGTACTATTATTAATAACCCATATAAATGAAATTGATAGAATGTTACTGCGTTTATATCAGGTACTACTTTACCTTATTCAACCCTTGGTCTGGCTCCGCCTACTTCTACGAAGCCGTAAGGCTCCATCTTACCGTAAACGCTGGGCCGAACGCTATGGATTCTGCGCAGGCAAGGTCGTGCCGGGCGGGATAATGCTGCACTCTGTTTCAGTCGGTGAAACCCTTGCCGCGATCCCTTTGGTACGGGCGCTGCGCCACCGTTATCCGGCGCTACCCATCACTGTCACCACCATGACACCAACGGGCTCTGAGCGGGTACAGTCTGCATTCGGTAAGGATGTCCATCACGTCTATCTGCCTTATGATCTGCCCGGTTCCATGCGTCGCTTTCTTGATCAGGTCAATCCCAAGCTGGTTATCATTATGGAAACCGAGCTGTGGCCGAACATGATTAATGCCCTGCATCAGCGCAAAATTCCACTGGTCATTGCCAACGCCCGCCTATCGGCGCGTTCCGCCGCGGGTTATAAAAAGATTGGCAGTTTCATGAAAGTCATGCTGAGCCGTATTACCCTGATTGCCGCACAAAATCAGGAAGATGGTGAACGATTCATTAATCTGGGACTTAAACGTTCACAGCTCACCATCACGGGCAGCCTTAAATTTGATATTTCCGTCACTCCAGAACTCGCCGCCAGAGCCATTACATTACGACGGCAATGGGCACCGCATCGCCCGGTCTGGATCGCCACCAGTACCCATGAGGGTGAAGAAGCCATTCTTCTTCAGGCTCACCGCGAATTATTGAATCAATTCCCAAATTTGCTGCTGATACTGGTTCCGCGCCACCCCGAACGTTTTTCGGTGGCAAAAGATCTGACCCAGAAAGCGGGCATGAGTTACACCCAACGCAGCACAGGTGAAATCCCGAATATTGGTACCCAGGTGGTTATCGGCGATACGATGGGCGAATTGATGCTGCTTTATGGCATTGCCGATCTGGCTTTCGTTGGTGGCAGTCTGGTTGAAAGAGGGGGGCATAACCCGCTGGAAGCGGCGGCTCACGCCATTCCGGTTCTTATGGGGCCTCACACTTTTAACTTCAAAGATATCTGCAACAAATTGGCAGAAGCCGACGGCTTAATCACCATCAGTGATACCACTACGCTGGTCAAAGAGATTACGACGCTGCTGACCGATGAGGATTATCGCCTTTATCATGGCCGCCAGGCGGTGGAAGTTTTACACCAAAATCAGGGCGCGCTGCAACGCTTGCTGCATTTACTGGAGCCGCATCTTCCCCCCAGGAGCCAGTAAATGAAAAACAGGAAAAGCCTGTCCGTGGTCATGATTGCCAAGAATGAAGCGCACTTATTGGATGAGTGCCTACAGTCTGTCGCATGGGCTGACGAAATCGTACTGCTGGACTCAGGCAGCAATGACGCGACGCAAGAGATCGCCAAACGCTACGGTGCTAAAGTTTTCAGTAACCTCAACTGGCAAGGGTTTGGCAAACAAAGGCAATTAGCCCAGAGTTACGCGTCGTGCGACTACGTTCTGATGATCGATGCGGATGAGCGGGTGACGCCAGCGCTTCGGCACTCGATTGAACAAGTGCTTGATAATGCCGATGATAATGTCGTTTATAGTCTGTCGCGCAGTAATCTTTTTCTTGGCCGTTTTATGCGCCATAGCGGTTGGTACCCCGATCGCGTCAACCGTCTGTATTGCTCACGCTTATATGCCTACAATGATAATCTCGTCCATGAATCCCTGAATATCGGCAAAGCGCGCATAATGCGGCTTGACGGAGATTTGCTACACCTGACTTGTCGTGACTTTTTTGATTTCCAGCGTAAACAGCTGGGGTATGCACGTGACTGGGCTACCCAACGGCATCAGCAGGGAAAGCGATGCAGCTTTTTCTCTATCCTAAGCCATACGTTGACAGCCTTTCTTAAAACCTGGCTGCTGCGGGCGGGATTTCTCGACGGTAAACAAGGTTTATTGCTGGCCGTGGTTAATGCACAATACACGTTCAATAAATATGCAGGTCTCTGGGCATTAGGCAGGCAATCTGAGAAGGGCGAGTCATTATGAGCACCAAAGCAATTTATCCCGGCACTTTCGATCCCTTCACGAATGGGCATTTGGATCTGGTTACCCGTGCAGCACAGATGTTTGATCACCTCATCGTGGCAATTGCCGCCAGCTCCAGCAAGAAACCGCTCTTTTCACTTGAGGAACGAGTCGCGTTGGCGAAGCACGTCACATCACATATCGATAATGTTGAGGTGTTGGGTTTCAGTGAACTAATGGCGCATTTTGCCCATAAACATCACGCCAACATTCTGGTGCGGGGATTACGTGCAGTATCCGATTTTGAATTTGAGATGCAGTTGGCAAGTATGAATCACCATCTGTTACCGACCCTGGAGAGTGTTTTTCTTATGCCCTCACAGAGATGGTCCTTCATCTCCTCCTCTCTGGTTAAAGAGGTCGCACGCCACGGGGGGGATATCAACGACTTCCTTCCCCCCACTATTGCTGACGCGCTGAAAGCGAAGCTTATCGCACCAAATTAATGCTGGCAGGTCGGGCAATAAAACGTACTTCTTTGCGCGTGTTTTTTTGACAGAATCGGCGTGCCGCATACTCTGCAACGTTCCCCTGCCCGGCCATAGACCTGAAGTTCCTGCGCAAAATAGCCGGGTTTTCCGTCCGACTGCAAAAAGTCGCGCAACGTTGTTCCCCCCTGCTCAATGGATCGCAGCAATACGGCCTTAATGGTCGCCACCAGCAAACCGGCTTCCTCTTCGCTAAGTGAACTGGCCGCCCGGTCAGGTGAAATGCCAGCAGCAAATAGTGACTCGCTGGCATAAATGTTACCCACGCCCACGACCAGTTTGTTATCCATTAACCAGGGTTTAATCGGGGTACGTTTGCTGCGCGATTTCTCAAAGAGGTAGGCGGCGCTAAAGTCTTCACCGAGTGGTTCTGGTCCTAAATGCGCCAAGACATTGCTGGCGCTTAGATCTTCGCTCCATAGCCACGCACCAAAACGGCGTGGATCGGTATAGCGCAGGACTTTTCCCGTATCCATGACCAGATCAACATGATCATGCTTATCTGCGTCGATCTCTTCCGGCAATACGCGCAGACTTCCTGACATACCAAGATGGATGATGATCCAGCCGCGCTTCAACTCAATCAATAAATACTTGGCGCGGCGCTGCACGCTCAGTACCAGTTGATCGCTAAGCGCCAGAATTTCATTTGAGACTGGCCAGCGTAGACGCCCGTTACGGACGATAGCATGCACGATCGTATGTCCGACAAGATAAGGTTCTATTCCACGACGACTGGTTTCAACTTCTGGTAACTCTGGCATTTATCCTCCCTCAACGAAAAACTGGTCACAGCTGACTAGATACACATCAAATATAGGTAACTCAGAAACGATAAGTGAAAGCCCCTCCAGGAAGGGAGGTTTAACGCTAAAAAACTTTTTACCCTGAAAAAAAAACCCGGCCGAAGCCGGGTTTTTATTAATCCACCAAAATTATTTAATTTTAGCTTCTTTATAGATCACGTGTTGACGGACAACTGGATCGAATTTCTTCAGTTCCAATTTTTCCGGCTTAGTACGCTTGTTCTTCGTGGTGGTATAGAAGTGACCAGTACCAGCAGAAGAAACCAGCTTGATCTTCTCGCGAACACCTTTAGCCATGATTCAGTTCCTTAATACTTCTCACCGCGGGCACGAAGTTCGGCCAAGACCGTTTCAATACCCTTCTTATCAATAACACGCATACCTTTAGCAGATACACGCAGAGTTACAAAGCGCTTCTCGCCCTCAACCCAAAAACGGTGAGAGTGCAGGTTCGGCAGAAAACGGCGTTTGGTCGCGTTCATTGCGTGGGAACGGTTGTTACCGCTCACCGGGCGCTTGCCAGTAACTTGGCAGACTCGGGACATGTCTATTCTCCAAAAATCAAATCAGCTCGAGCTTCGTATAGGGTATGGCCGCCTCGTCAGGCTTTAGAGCCCATCTCAGCAAATTTCACTGAGAAGACTCGTAGTCATCAGGTTTAAAACAGTCATCAGGTTTAAAAACCATCATCAGGTCAGAAACCTGCTGAGATAGGCTCTTAACGCCAAACCCAAGATTCTCAAAGGTGGCGTAGTATACGCTCTGAAGCGTAAGTGCTCAAGTCCCGAACAGCTAAAGATCCCAAAGGATCGCGAAAAATGCATCTAAATCCATCCGCGCTCGGCAAAAGACACCGATTTGCCGCGGCCAATGACCAAATGGTCGAGTACGCGGATATCCAGCAGTTGGCAGGCCTTAATCACCTGTTCGGTTATTAATCGATCGGCTTGGCTAGGTTCAGCCTCACCCGACGGGTGATTATGCGCCAGAATTAATGCGGCTGCATTAGCCTTCATCGCTTCACGCAAAATTTCTCGCGGATGTACCTCAACGCTGTTTATGGTACCAGTAAACATCTCCTGATGGCGAATCACGCGGTGTTGATTGTCCAGAAAAAGAACAACGAAAACTTCTCTTTCACGGTGACTCAGTAAATTTTGCAAATATTGCTCGGTAATCAGTGGATTCAGCATCGCATCTTCCCGAGCCATATGGCTGCCGTAACAGCGTCGCGCCAATTCGGACACCGCACTGATCTGTGCGGATTTGGCGTTACCCAGCCCTTTATGCTCCAAAAGTGCGGAAAACTCGGCGAATACCAACTGATGTAAGGAACCAAATTCCGCCAAAAGATGCTCAGCCATTTGGATCACATGCATCCCAGGTATTCCCGTGCGTAAAAAAATAGCCAGTAATTCCGCATCTGACAGCACACCCGGGCCATACATTTTTAGCTTTTCCCGAGGTGCTAAAGGTCTTCCCCATGGCTCCATCACCAGTTCCTAACTCGCTTAACCTGTGCCCAATGATGGCACTTACAGAATTCGGCACAAAGAAAGGTTGCTAACTCCTCGAGATATCTCGCAAAAATTTCAAAGTACCTTTCTGGGAGGCATACGCTAGCTGTTCTCTATGATGGTTATGCTAAAATGACCCTCTTTTCGATTAGAAATCGGGCAATCATGATGACGGGACTTTCCGGCAAGCATATTGTACTCGGCGTCAGTGGCGGCATTGCGGCCTACAAAGCGCCTGAGTTGGTACGTCGCTTACGCGACAGGGGCGCAGAAGTACGCGTAGTAATGACTGAAGCCGCAAAAGCGTTTATTACACCATTAACGCTACAGGCAGTTTCAGGTTACCCGGTTTCTGACGATCTGCTCGATCCCGCGGCAGAAGCGGCAATGGGCCATATCGAATTAGGGAAATGGGCCGACCTGGTCATTCTTGCCCCTGCAACCGCCGATCTTCTGGCGCGCATCGCGGCGGGTATGGCCAACGATCTGCTGACGACAGTCTGCCTGGCAACGGCGGCCCCAATTGCGGCATCACCGGCCATGAACCAACAGATGTATCGTGCGAGTGCCACGCAGGCAAACCTCAATACGCTGGTCTCACGCGGCGTATTACTGTGGGGACCTGATAGCGGCAGTCAGGCATGCGGAGATGTCGGCCCAGGGCGCATGCTCGATCCGCTGACGATCGTGGAAATGGCAAATCAGCATTTTTCTGCCGTAAAAGATCTGCAACACCTGAAGATTATGATTACCGCTGGCCCTACCCGTGAGGCTCTGGATCCGGTGCGTTTCATCTCCAACCACAGCTCGGGTAAAATGGGTTTTTCCATTGCTCAGGCCGCCGCAGAGCGTGGAGCACAAGTTACGTTGGTGACAGGGCCAGTAACGTTGGACACACCGCCGTGGGTGACGCGTGTCGATGTCACCAGTGCACTGGAAATGCAGCAAGCGGTGATGGCCAAAGCAGATGAACAACATATCTTCATCGGCTGCGCTGCCGTTGCCGATTATCGTGCAGAACACATTGCTGATGAAAAGATCAAAAAACAGGGCGATGAAATCATCGTCAAAATGGTAAAAAATCCAGATATCGTCGCAGGCGTTGCCGCAATGGCCGAAAATCGGCCTTTTGTGGTAGGGTTTGCCGCCGAAACCCAGAATGTGGAAGAATATGCACGACAGAAACTGGTGCGGAAAAAATTGGATCTGATTTGCGCTAATGATGTTTCACTCGCAGAGCATGGCTTTAATAGCGATACCAATGCCCTGCATCTTTTTTGGCAGAATGGAGACCTGAATTTACCGCATAGCGATAAATCACTCCTTGGCCGACGTTTAATAGACGAGATTGTCCGCCGTTATGAAGAAAAAAATCGACGTTAAAATTCTTGATCCGCGTATTGGAGACCAATTTCCTTTACCGACCTACGCGACACCGGGTTCTGCCGGTTTGGATTTGCGTGCCTGTCTGGACAGTGCGGTAGACCTCGCCCCTGGCGAAACCACACTTTTGCCGACAGGGCTGGCAATTCACATTGCAGATACCGATCTGGCCGCCGTGATCCTGCCGCGTTCTGGCCTGGGTCATAAGCACGGTGTGGTACTTGGTAACCTCGTTGGCCTGATCGACTCCGATTATCAGGGTCAATTGATGGTTTCCGTATGGAACCGTGGGCAGAAAGCATTCATTATCGAACCGGGTGAGCGGATTGCTCAGATGGTTTTCGTCCCTGTCGTACAGGCTGAATTCAACTTGGTTGAGGATTTTGAAAACAGCGAACGTGGCGAAGGTGGTTTTGGTCATTCAGGACGCCAATAAAACACTATTCAACATCGCGTATTGAACGCGGTGTTGAATGGCTCCTTACCCATACAGCCCCTACAACGTAAAAAAGCAATCACACAAACCGCAGAGTCAATTATGCTCATGCGGCCGTTGTGCGGGTTTTGATCAGTCAAGCCGTCTTTAGCAAGGGTCTACTCGGACATGGCAGAAAAAGAAAATACCAAAAGGAATCGGCGCGAGGAAATATTGCAGTCGCTGGCACAAATGCTGGAGTCCAGTGATGGCAGCCAACGCATTACCACTGCAAAACTTGCTGCTAATGTCGGTGTTTCCGAAGCCGCACTTTACCGGCATTTTCCCAGCAAAACGCGGATGTTTGATAGTCTGATTGAGTTTATTGAAGACAGTCTGATAAGTCGCATCAATCTGATATTGCAGGATGAAAAGGATACTTTTAACCGTTTGCGCCTGATCCTGCTGCTCATTCTTGGTTTTGCAGAGCGCAACCCAGGGCTGACCCGCATTATGACGGGGCATGCGTTGATGTTTGAACAGGATCGATTACAAGGTCGGATAAACCAACTGTTTGAGCGTATTGAAGTCCAGCTCAGGCAGGTTTTGCGAGAACGGAAAATGCGAGAAGGCGTAGGTTTCACCTGTGATGAAACGCTACTCGCCAGTCAGTTGTTAGCTTTCTGCGAAGGTATGCTTTCCCGCTTTGTGCGTTCAGAATTTCGCTACCGTCCTACACAGGAATTTGAAATTCGCTGGCCATTGGTGGCCGCACAGTTGCAATAACATTGAGGGCCAGACGGCCCTTTTTTAATGTTGAAGGATTACTTCTTCTCTATGCGCTTCAAATCGGCATCCAGTAAGTGAGTCAGCAGCGCCGAACCATCCTCAGCAACACGAAACTCACCGTAGCGGGCATTGACGTAATCTTCCGCATGTCCCTCCTGGAAAAAATAAGCATCCGTTCCTATCTGAACCGACCTGCCGGTAAAGCGGTATTGCAGATAATGTTGATTATCTGTCAGAGGCTTACCCTGATCGATTCTGGCAACGGTTGCCCGCTGGCGATCGTCAAGATCAACAATCAGACGGCCTTTAGACTCAGGACAAGGCAGTGAAGGCTGTTCGCTGCATTTCTCTTGTTCAGCGTAGAATTGTTCATTGATTGGCGTTACAAGCGCATAATTTAGCGCCATATAATCACCCTGCATCAACGATCGGGGATCAACCGGGGCCAGTTCCAGAATAATAATGTCACCCTTGGCCAACAAATGTTGCTTCTGATAAATAGAAATATTCACCACGATCAGGGCAACGACAATTACCGCGATGCTGAGCCATTTTCTCTTAAGCATTCTGATTGACCTCCCCAGCAGACAGCATCCGATTTAATACGCCGGCCAAAACCAGCAGCAAGACACCACACCCAATTAATAACAATGACTTATACAACAAACTGAATCCGAGGAAGTAATACCAGCCACTGGTATAAACTGCAAGAAAACTCGCCGCAACACCCAGTAACCATTGATTCCCCTGATAACGGGCAATCAATAACAGTGCCAGGCCAAAACCGATTCCCGGCGCAAAATGGGCCACAAGGGAGGTCACGACCGCCGCGATCAACCAGAGTGGCTTGAACTCACCGCGATGCAAAGCCCATTGAATCAGCGTAAACAACAAGAAAGCAGCGGGAATCCCATAGCCCAGACTATGTTCCAAATAAGGTCCCGTATCTGACATCCAGTAGAATTCATGGGCATTTCCCATCTGAATGCTGTGCAGGCAAACCACCAGAAGACCCCCGATACCGCCATACATTAACGGGTGAATCAGCGGCGCATTGGGCGTAGCCAGTAATCTGACTTCGTTGCAAATCAGCCAAAGAATCAGCATGACAATGGCGGTCACTATCACTATCGGCGTGAGGAAAATGAGCCACTGGTTATCGGGTGCCAAATGCCATATCAGGGCGTAACTTGTCACAACAATACTCATGAAGACTAAAGTGCCCGTCGCCAGGAGGCGATACATATCATTGCGGAATACCACAATAAGCACCGCCAAAACAGGAATGAACCACAGACTTTGCACCAGCATAGATCTGCTGCTAGAGTCCTGGATTATCGTGATCCCGATACATAATCCGATCGAGGAAGCTATCGCCCATACCAGACCAATCTGCTGTCTCCCGAGACTCGGCAGTGAGAGCAACCACGCGGCAAGGGCACCGCCCATCAGTGAAAAAACAATAATTGTTCCGGCCTTGAGATCGTCAAG
Source organism: Edaphovirga cremea (assembly GCF_003332275.1). Taxonomy (GTDB): domain Bacteria; phylum Pseudomonadota; class Gammaproteobacteria; order Enterobacterales; family Enterobacteriaceae; genus Edaphovirga; species Edaphovirga cremea. The sequence continues at coordinate 88,415 of NZ_QOVA01000011.1, forward strand.
TATCCCGCTCACAAATCCCAGCAATATCAACAGACCTAACAGGATTAATGCCGCGACCCATCCGCCAAGCGCAAAAGCGGCGCGAATATACCAAGGCAGAGTCAACTTGCCTTGTTCACCAAGCAATTCTGCTTTCTGGTTTTCGTCGATCAAAGCACGCTGCTCAAGAGCAAGTAACAGTTCGTCGTATTCAGACTGGGACAACTCCACCGCTTGATTTGGATACATCTGTCGGCGCCAGTGGAGTAACAATTTCCCCCCGGCACCAAACAACAGGGCTATCGCTATCCCAATCAGAAACAGAGAGCCGATATCGCCAGACCAACTCACCGAGGTAACGATAACGGCAGTTCCCACCGCTAAGAGGCTGCAAATACCGAATGTCAGCATGCATAAATCCGGTTGGCGATAGCGATACCACCCGTAGCCGCCTGCCATAACCACTAACCAGCAAAGGAGAAAAACGTAACCATGCTGACGGAAGCTAAAGTCAATGATCTCCTCAATTACCGGCATCGTCAGTGACAGTAAAAAATAAGCCGCCATAATCCGCGGAAACCAGTGGTTCGTCGTTTTATCGGGTGATTTGGTTTTGCCGAATCTTTCCGTTGCTTCCCAGGTCAAAAGACATAATCCCTGAAAAAGCAGATAGCCATACGTGAGGAAAGTGTTGACATAAAAAGCGCTGTCGAGCAGTGAAAAAGAGGTCGTGAACCGCGATGAGTAACTGTAAAAAAAGAGATTCAGGCCAATGTTTGCCACCAGCCAGGTCAGAAACCATAAACCCACCTGCCTGCCGATCAAAGCCAGAGGGATAAGAACCAACGTCCAGGCGCGGAATAATTCCCAGCTATCGGCACCGGTTTGGTAAATCTGCCCGAACACAGCAAACAGCGCACCGAAAAAGAATCCAGCGGCCAACAATGCAGTGCGACTGACTGCATCATACCAGCGCCACCAGATGAGAATGGCCAGGGCCACGATCAGTAATTCGATGACACCAAATTTTGCCATCACGGGCATTGCCGCCCAGTTCCATGCAAAGAAAAAGATGACGCCACAAATTATAGCGAGGGACCCGGCCAGCAGCAGCACTCTGCTGAGAAACAAACGCCAGGCCTGACGTCCAGGTCTTACACCGCAATAGCGTACTATCTGCTCAAAGACCGCAGGTGTAAGAAGCTGCATTGGCAAGAGTGACTGCAACTGGCGGCAGAGTTGCGCTGCCGCATGTGAAGGCATCCAAGACGCTGATTTCGGTTCTGCCATGACTTACATCCTTGTCTCTGAACAGTAAAAGGGATATCAGATGCCGTATTGCTGCTGATAGGCTCTGACGGCGGCAAGATGGTCAGCCATTTCTGGCTTCTCTTCAAGATACGCGATGAGATCTTTCAATGTAATAATTGAAATGACCTGGCAATGATAATCGCGTTCAACTTCCTGGATAGCAGATACCTCACCACGACCTTTCTCCTGACGATCAAGTGAAATCAGTACGCCAGCCAGCGTGGCACCGTGCGCGGATATAATTTCCATTGATTCACGGATTGCCGTACCTGCGGTGATCACATCATCAACCAACATGATCCGCCCTTGCAGAGGACTGCCCACCAGCGAACCGCCTTCACCGTGATCTTTTGCCTCTTTACGATTGAAACAGTATGGCACATCACGCTCATGATGCTCTGCCAGCGCTACCGCGGTGGTGGTAGCAATCGGAATACCTTTATAGGCGGGGCCGAACAGAAGATCGAAATCAATACCTGAATCCACCAATGCAGCGGCATAGAAATGCCCTAATAACGCCAAATCACGGCCAGTATTAAACAAGCCTGCGTTAAAGAAGTAAGGACTGATACGCCCCGACTTCAGGGTAAATTCGCCGAACTTTAAAACCTGTTTGTTAAGCGCAAACTCGATAAACTGGCGCTGATAGGCTTTCATTGATGCATCTCCTCGTTATTTACTGTCTTTAATATACCGGTCACTACAGACCATAAAAAAGGCGACCTCTCGGTCGCCTCTTAAAAAAAAATTCTATTGTTCCAGCGCCGCTTTCTGCGCCTGGAAAATGGTATCGATTCCCCCTCGTGCGAGGGCCAGAAGCTCAAGCAATTCTTCATGACTGAAGGGTTCACCTTCTGCGGTGCCCTGCACTTCAATCATTTTGCCGTCTTCCATCATCACGACATTCATGTCAGTTTCAGCGGCTGAATCTTCTATATACTCCAGATCGCAAACGGCTTCACCTTTAACGATACCCACTGACACCGCAGCGACCAGACCTTTCATTGGGTTGGCCTTCAGTTTGCCTGCTGCGACCAGCGCATTCAACGCATCGGCCAGAGCGACACAGGCACCGGTAATGGATGCGGTACGGGTGCCACCGTCGGCCTGCAAAACATCGCAGTCCAGGGTGATCGTAAACTCGCCGAGTTTTTTCAGATCAACCGCTGCACGTAACGAACGGGCAATGAGACGTTGAATCTCCAGCGTGCGACCACCTTGCTTACCTTTTGCCGCTTCACGGGCATTACGGCTGTGGGTAGCACGCGGCAACATGCCATATTCAGCGGTAATCCATCCTTGCCCCTGCCCTTTAAGAAAACGCGGTACCCCGTCTTCCACGGTAGCGGTGCACAGAACTTTGGTGTCACCAAACTCCACCAGCACTGAACCTTCAGCGTGCTTAGTATAATTGCGGGTCAGTGTCAGGGGACGCACCTGTTGTGCATTTCGGCCTGCTGGACGCATCGGTTTTCTCCGGCTAGCAAATCATGATTGGCTGCGCATTATACGGGCTTCGTGAGGTAATGCCTATCATGACCGGTTGAGCAACGCTATAATCGCTGCATCTTTACATTAACAGGTACGCATTGATGATCCGCAGCATGACCGCCTACGCCCGGCGCGAACTTAAAGGCGACTGGGGCAGCGCAGCTTGGGAGCTGCGTTCCGTTAACCAACGTTATTTAGAAACCTACATCCGTTTGCCGGAGCAATTCCGTGGCCTTGAGCCCGTAATTCGTGAACGCATCCGTTCCCGCCTCACCCGAGGCAAAGTTGAATGCAACCTCCGTTTTGATCTCGATCCACGTGCGCAGAGCTCTCTGGTGTTGAATGAGAAGCTGGCAAAACAGCTGGTTGAAGCCGCGCAATGGGTCAAAATGCAAAGCGATGAAGGAGAAATCGATCCTGTTGATATTCTTCGCTGGCCGGGCGTTATGTCCGCCGAAGAGCAAGATTTGGACGCGATCAGCGCCGAACTGCTGAAAGGTCTCGATGGCGCGCTGGATGACTTTATTCTGGCCCGTGAAAGTGAAGGGACCGCGCTGAAAGCGATGATCGAGCAGCGCCTGGCTGGTGTCAGTGACGAAGTGGTCAAAGTCCGCGCCCAGATGCCCAACGTTCTGCAATGGCAGCGCGAGCGTTTGGTCAGCAAGCTGGAAGATGCGCAGTTACAGCTTGAGAACACACGTCTGGAACAGGAACTGTTGCTGATGGCCCAGCGTGTCGACGTCGCGGAAGAGTTGGATCGCCTGGAAGCCCACGTAAATGAAACCCATAAGATCCTGAAGAAGGAAGAGGCGGTTGGCCGTCGTCTGGATTTCATGATGCAGGAATTCAACCGTGAATCTAACACCCTGGCGTCGAAATCGATCAACGCGGATGTAACGACATCCGCAATCGAATTGAAAGTGCTGATCGAGCAGATGCGGGAACAGATTCAGAATATTGAGTAAATATTCAAGAGCTATCCAGAAGTCGCAAAAAAACCAGAAAGCCCGCCAGCGGGCTTTTTTAATGTCATATTATCGAGTCAATTTTCACCAAATCGCGGAGTTACGGTGTCCTGATGGAATATCAGCGAGATATATTGAAGCTTTCTGATGACTCATGGTACGCATAGCGTAAGATTCAGGGGACGAGTGGGAAGGTAAGCATATCCATTTTCATCAAGGGCATTGAAGATATCCATCACGCCTTGATCAGTTTCAATGATGAGGTGGGTATCCAAGGGAATTTCTTGCCCCTCCCATACCAAATAATCCTGCCCAAGAGAAACAGATAAAATGACACCGCCGATCAAACGGTTAAGGTCATCAAATGCGTTTTCAATCCACCGAACCTCACTATCATAGATATCGAAAGGTAATGATTGGTCATTTGAAAGCCATAAGTCATCGAATTTGGACCAAGCAACGGCAATTATCTGACCGTTATTAAATTCCAGCCTGATAGGTAAATCATTCCATGGTTCCCACAGGTCAAAGAAAATCTCTGCGGTAGAGTAGCCAATCAATGTGGCTCCTGTGAATTTTCCAAATACATTTTTTATTGCTTCAATTTTATTCACTAAGCGCCTCAGCATCCTAGGTTATGTTCTTCTGATTCATAATTACCACTATAATAATGGCCCCGAGAAGATAGACGAATACGGTTTGTTATCCGACGCAGGTAATCGGCTTTTGACCTGCTCCCCACGTCTCCCCTACGTTATTCGTAGTATCAAAAAACCCGTATAACTACGAATATCGTAGCTATGAAAACTCCAGAACAATACCGTGATATTTTCAGTCAACGTCTTAAGGATGCTCGCTTACTTCGTGGGCTGTCCCAGAAAGGGTTGGGTATCGCAGCCGGAATTGACGAGTTCGTTGCCAGTGCGCGAATCAATCGTTATGAGAAAGGCGTGCATGAGGCCAATCTCGCTACGGCCAACCGCTTGGCTGAGGTGCTGAATGTCCCGCTCGCGTATTTCTATACGGCTGATGACAACCTGGCGAAGATGATTTTGATATTCTCCGAGCTCTCCGCACAGCAACAAACCGCACTCCTTGCGTCGTTAGAAAAGCAATTCATCATTCAATGCTAATCCCAATGATCTTATTTATTACCCAAATGAATGGTTTAATAATCCAGAGCTTTTCCACGTGGATCTTTCTAATGAAGAGATCGCAGGTTATTTGATGGAAAAATCGGGAAGGCATCTTCCTGACGCTCCAAAAATTGAGCTGAAATACCCTATTCCGGACGATGTTTATGATTAAGCTCGTTTGTTGGTATATGTATGCCTTGTAAATGTCAGGAAGCTACGAGAAAGGAAGAAAAATGAAACTGGAAGCGGGTATTGCAGCCCTCGTTGAGGAGTTCATCGCGGCAGGTCGTCCATCGTCGCGGGCGCAGTCCATTAAGCAGCGGCGCGATGGGTATATTGCGGAATTGGGCGGTGAAATTGAGCCGGTGGCAAAAGTTGAGACGATCGATGCCAACGGCATTCGTCTGCGCCTCTATCACCCGCAGCCCGGAAAAATCCTGCCCGTTGTTATCTATTATCATGGCGGCTGTTTTATCAGCGGTGATTTCGCCACCCACGAACGGCAGCTACGCCAGGTGGCTAATCAGGCGCAGGTTCTGGTCATCGCGGTTGAATACCGTTTGGCCCCTGAGCATATTTATCCCGCAGCGCATGATGATGCCCTGGCCGCAGCCAACTATATTCGCGAGAATGCCAACGCGTTGGGCGGTAATGCGGATCAGATCTGCTTAATGGGTGACAGCGCGGGAGGGCACATCGCCCTGGTTACCGGCTTGCGTTTAAAAAACGCCGGAAGCTGGCTTCCCGCAAAACTGGTATTGATCTACCCAATGCTGGATGCGAGCGGCAGCAGTCAGAGTTATAAAACCAATGGTGATGACTACATCATTACCCGCGACACACTGTTGAGTGGGTTTGAATACTATTTGGGCACGAAAGAATTGGGCAATACCGAAAAGCAGCATCCGGAAGCCAGTCCGCTTTATCGCGATGATTTTAATGGCCTGCCCAAAACACACATCATCAGCGCAGAGTTCGATCCGTTGCATGATGAATGCGAACACCTGTTCCAGCGCCTGCAACAGCAGAACGTCAGGTGTACGTATACCTGTTATCAAGGCGTGATCCACGGCTTCTTCCAACTGGCCAGCATCAGTCGCTCAAGCCAATTGGCTATCGAACAAGTCTCTGCCTGGGTACGTGAAATGGCCTGATGTGATGCGTGAAAAAGTGGGCTTTCGAAGATGCTCTCACTCTTCCTGCCCACGCAGTTCACAGACAGAACCTGGAATTTTCTATACTCTCACCTATCCGAAAGTAGACCTGAATCCAGACTCGATGTTGAGATGCAATAATGAACAGCTTTGACCTGTCATTCTTAAAATATATTCAGGAACACAGCCCTGTGTTAATCGAGGATGTCACGTCCAGATTTGGCAAAACCACGTCGACGCTGAAACGGGCAATGAAAGAAATCAACGAGTTTCTTGAGCCTTATTATCACCTCCACATGGATGGGCAATCGATCATCACGGCGGTTACCTATCGGGAATATATCGGTTTTCTGGAGCATATTCCGCTTAACCGCTATATCACTACCGCCGAAGAGCGCATCAAGGATCTCAGCGTCGCGCTGTGCCTGCAGGACGTGGTGAATAAAAGCGAATACTACCGCAAATTCAACGTCAGTCCGACCACGCTCAAAAACGATAACCTGGCACTATCAGCATTCCTACAGGCCAATCATCTCGCTGTCACCGCCATTCACAAGCAAGGATCGCGACTGGATGGCGATGAAATTCTGCTGCGTATTGCGATCTGCCTGACTATCCTCAAAACCGTGGAAATTGGTGAAGGCCATCTTCTGGTGCCGCATAAAGCCAATGAGCCAATCAATAAGTCCATTGCCACGCAGTTTTTGCGGGAGTGCGCACCAGAGGTTAGAGCCGCCGCCGCGTTGTACGAGCAACGGCTAAGCGGTACGGTTTCACTGGGCTATAACAGCAAGAAATATTTTCTGGTGTATATGAGTATTGCGCTGCATCGTATGCGGCGCGGGCATGCGATTACTCACAGCGATAACCTTAACTTTATCCAGTCGCTAGATTTTGCGCTGTTGGATAATGAGCATGAAAACCGCTTTCTCGACCTGCTGATTTCCTCTCTGACCTATACCTGGCGTCCGTTCGATGTCTATGATCCTACACTGATAAAACTCGTCAGACACCTGTGTGAATACATTTTCCCGCGGTTGAGAGCGGAGATTCACAACGCGTCACCGTTCTTCGCTGATGTCTATCAGTTCATCTATTCAACCATCGTACAGAGCAAGTTCAATTTATACTTTGACGACAAAAAGCTGCATGAGGTTCAGACGCGGCATGCCCTTCTCTATCAGGCCGTTTCTCAGGCCACTGCGCCTATAGCACAGTATTACCAGACCACATTTTCGACTGTGCACCTGTCGACGCTGGTATTAATCCTGAAGAAATACGAGTTGCAGAACCGGGTTCATAGTGAATACAAAAAACGCATTATTATCGTCACCAACTCTTCGGAAAGTAAGGTCGGCTATTTCAAGGAGGTCTTGAAGTCGCACTTCCATATCGACATTGTTGGGTGCGTCAATATCAACGAACTGCACACCCTGGGACAGACGCCCTTTGATTTACTCATTACCTTCACCAATAAAATATCCAGCTATCTGAAGTACTATCAGTTGGATTACATCAAGGTGAATTTCTATTTGAGCCGTGATGACATTTCGTTACTCGGTAAGCATGGACTTTCCCGGGCGAAAAAGAAGATCCCCACCGAAGCATTTATTCAGGAGATCGAGGGATTGGATCGGCAGCAACTGCGTGCCTTGCTGGAGCAGAAATATCCGGACTTTTTTATTTGAAACAAAACAGTCAGTTTATTTGAAACAGAACGGCCTCCGAGCGTTGGCCGTTCTGCCACACTAAATTAAACCTCGCTGAGTTGCGTTTGACGAAGCCCGCGACAATAGACATCGACCAGATTCAAGTCGTCATCCAATACCAGAATATCGGCATCCTTGCCCGGACACAGCGTGCCTTTCCTGTCCTCGGCCCCGGCGAGAATTGACGGATTCTCACAGGCGATTCTCGCCACAGAAACCAGCCCTTTATCCAGACGATCGACGATGTTCTTCACTGAATCAAGAAAGTTCATTTCCAGTTGCTTCACCGCCTCATAGTCGCAGGGACAAATATGGCGCGTCTCGCCGCCGTCCGAGACAATCTCCAACTGTCCCTGTTTGATGCGGAACGTCTCTTTGCGCAGGTAGTGATAAAACTCGTAGCCCTCAGGAAAATCCACATAACCCATGCAGTCACTCATCAGCACCATGCGCCGATCGCGCTTAAGACGATAGAGCAGATCAAAAGCCTCAGGCTTAATCGTGATCCCGCTCTGTTTCGCCACTTCCGCATAAGTGTCCTGATAGTACATCAGCGCCCCCACCACGCCGAGTTCGCGGTGGTGAAAACCGCGCATTCCGCTGTAGGCATGGGTAAAGTGATTTAAACCCGCCTCGACTGCCGCCGTGACCTCGGCAAAGGTCGCGTCGGTATGTCCCGCCGAGACGGTAATTCCATGCGCCCGCAGATGGCGGATCAAATCCAGTGCCCCTTCTAGTTCCGGTGCCAGCGTCATCAGTCGGATGTTCTGTCCCGCCAACTTGTTGAAGTGGTCGAATCCCTCGATGCTGGGCCTCTGGAGGCAATCAGGCCGTTGCATTCCGAGATGTTTCTCGCTGATGTAAGGGCCTTCCATATGGATGCCGATGACCTCTGCGCCATCAACTGGCGTCGCCGTGGCGATAAAATCGGCGGCATCCACCAGCGAGGCTTCAAGGAAATCATGTGGCATGGTGCCGGACGTCGGCAGATAGGACGTCACGCCGACCTTGACCAGATCGTGGCTCATCCACTTCAGAGAGTCTTTATTCCCCTTGTAGGCGAAAGAGCCACGTCCCCAGCCATGCACATGAATATCGACGAAGCCGGGCATGATAATCCGGTCGCTGTAGTCGATGCATTCGCCGGAAAAGTGGGTTTCAAACCCACTGATTTTTCCGTCCTGCACCATTAAATAACCGGCCTGAATCCCATCAGGGAACACGATTCTGTTGGACTTAATGACCACAGAACGGTGGTTATCCATGGTTTCTCCCTAGCACCCGATCGGCCAACTCATCGGCCAGCACGGCACACAGCCCGGTATAGGTGCTCGGATCCAACAGTTCCGCGATCTCCTGCGCCGTGAAGTTATCTGCCATGACCGGATCGCTGCTGAGCACTTCGCTGTATTCAAGATGCTCATGCGTACTGCGCATTGCGATGCTGTAAACCAGTTCGTGAGCCGGATCCTTGCCCAGCCGATCCACCAGTTTCATCATGATTTTCTCACTGTTGATTAGTCCGTGCGTCAGCATCACGTTCTCATGCATCCGTTCAGGATTAATCACCAGCGTTCGCGTCAGCTCCTCGGCACGCAGGATAATCTCCGCCATCAGTTCGATACTTTCCTGCAAGCTGGCGTCAAAGATAAAATAGGCGGAGCTGTCAGCCTCAAATGGCCGCGGACACACGTACAGTGCCGCCGTCAGCACCGAATACAACTTTTGCGCGTTGGCAATGATGCCCTTCGCCAGTTTGGGATTGACCTTCTGCGGCATGGTACTGCTGCCAACAGTGCCTTTAGTGAATGCTTCTGACACTTCACCAAATTCCTCACTTGAGGTCTGATAGACCTCTTCAGCGATTTTATGCAGGGTCGTCGCCAGCAGGCACAAATTGGTGATGTACTCAGCGCGGAACACCCTGGCATTGCGCGAAGGAACCAGCATCGAGTGCATACCGAGTTCTTGCGCAACCAGATCCTGCACCGTCCTGCCCGGTTCTCCCGTCGCATGAAAGGCACCCACCGCGCCGCCCATCATCACGGTAAACACCCGTTTTTCCGCCTCCTGCATGCGCTCTACCGCCGCAAGCAGTTCATAGATCCACACCGAAACTTTATAGCCATAGGTGATGGGCAGGGCGTGTTTGCCGTGCGTACGCCCCGCCATCAGGGTGTCTTTATGCGCTTTGGCCAAGCGGGCCAGATTCACCAGCGTGTCATCAACGAACTTCATCAGCTTCTGATGGAATTTTTTCACGATCAGCAGGTGAGCGGTCTGCTGAATATTCTGGGTGGTCACACCGTAGTGAACATACTTACCGCTTTCCGCGTCACAGGCTTTGACCAGCACTTTGATGACCGGAACAAACCCGTGACCAATCTGGCGCAGGAGCCGGTCAACTTCAGCGAGATCGATCCGCTCCAGCCGGCAGTTGGCGGCGATATTTTCCGCAGCAGCAGCGGGAATCATCCCAACCTTTGCCTGCGCCTGAGCCAGAGCGCCCTCTACGTCGAGCCATGACTGCACCCTGGCCTCGTGAGTGAACAGATCCTTCATTCCCTGATGATCGATGGTTTTACTTTTAGAATCATATAGTGCGCGCATGCTGTTCCCTCTTAATGTTGCGTAACACCAGCAAGGTGATCATCTACCGCATTGCGGACAAACTCGACGTGTGGCCCGAAAACGACGTGAATATGGTTGCTGGATGGAATAAATGTCCCCAGCGAGCCCGCTTCTTTCAGTAACTCCATGTTCAGCAACTTCTGATCGCCGAGATCGATACGCAGCCGCGACACACAGTTTTCCACCCGCTTGATATTGCTCTTACCACCTAAACCTTCCACGACCAGCTGTGCCACTTTGTCGTACTCTTTGTTATTCAGCAGAGCACTGTCCGCCATTTCATTCTCACGACCTGGAGTTTTAACATCGAATTTTCCAATGGCGTAGCGGAAGACAAAATAGAACACCGCGAAGTTGATCGCCCCGAGAATAATCAGGTTCACCCAGTGGGTATTTTCGTACATCAATCCGAAGATACCGAAGTCAAATATAGTGCCGCGAATATAGCCAATCGACACTTCCAATATCTGGAGAGGTATAGTTAACAGGCCGCACAATATCGCGTAAACAATAAACAGTTTCGGTGCAATAAACAGGAAGGAGAACTCTAGTGGTTCGGTAATATTACCGAGGAATGCCGTCAGCACCACGGTCAGAATCATCCCCTTGGCAAACTTCTTATTCTTGATATAGGCCATGTGGTACATCGCCAGGCCGATAGCCGGAACGCGGAACAGCGTGGTCAACATTTGTGACGATGCCAGATAGCTGGACAGCGTCGGCATAAACTCATTCCACGCAGGGTGATTCGGTCCCAGTTCAAACAGGATTTTATTCATCGCAGGCAGAATGCCGACGTAGGTTTGTCCATCAATCAGATAGGTACCGCCCGCCTCGGTAAAGCGCACTGTTGAACTCAGAACGTGGTGCAGGCCAAACGGGATCAGCAAACGGTTTAAGGTCATGTAAATCCCGGCACCGATGTTTGGCGCCATCATGATGGTCGAAATGCTCCGCATCCCATAGGTGAAGACGTCCCAGACGAAGGGGATCACCAGTCCAACGGGGATGGTAAAAGCAATCGACAGGATGGCGACCGATTTTTTACCGCTGAAGAAGGCGAATGCCAACGGTAGCTGGAGTCGATAGAACCTGTCGGTGACCTTCGCGGCAAGCAAACCGGCAATGATCCCTCCCAGCGCCTCTATTTTCAGCGTATGTATACCGAGCACCATTCCCTGCCCGACAAGAGCCATACCATCCTTATCGGTGACCAACTGCCCCATTAATTTCAGATGCACATGCATCGAAATCAACAGAGTCAAATAGGCTATTACCGAGGAGAAAACCGCAATTCCCTTTTCTTTCTTCGACATACCATAGGCAACACCCATGGCAAACAATAACGGGATATTCTGGAACACTACGCTGCTGATTAAACCCACTGAAGACAGTATCGCCTTGCAATAGGCATTTCCCAGAAACGGTAGCTTGTCTATCATATACGCCTGACCCAGCGCGCTACAGATCCCCATTAACATCCCTACTGGTGCTAAAACGGCAATAGGCAATAATAGGGAGCGTCCGAATGTTTGTATTTCGTTTTTAAAGTTGGATTTCATTTTCTGGACCCCTGGTTTACTTAACGTCCCTATCAAACAATGCCGATGCTCTTACCATCAAGGCCAAATACTGACTGATTCAAAGCTCAGTTTTTGGCCGTCAAAAAAGAATGACGCGCATCACATTTCTAATAAAAATCCTATTATTCGAAACGATAAATCCCCGTTCCGGTCTTTTTCAGCCAGATGTTGTAACGCAAAAAATCGATCCGAAGAGAGGTAACACAGGAGAGTGTTTCGTACTGATTATTGGTTCAGAAGGGAAACATATTGAATTTCATTAAAAGTGGAACGGTAAAAGAAGCACGGCGCGAAAATCAGCGCCGTGCTCTTGATTATCAATCTTCCCAACGCTTGAGCAGAACACAGGCGTTCACGCCGCCAAAACCGAAACCATTTGAAAGCGCGTAGGTCATTGCATGCGGTTTTGCCTGATTGCCTACGATGTTCAGCCCTTTGGCCAACTCATCGGCATTCTCAAAATTCAGCGTCGGTGGAACAATTTGATCGCGCAGAGCCAATAACGTGAATATTGCCTCTAACCCACCCGCGGCCCCCAACAGATGGCCAGTCGCCGACTTGGTGGACGTGATCGCCAACTGTGGATTGGTACCAAACAGATTACGGATGGCATTCAGCTCACCAATATCACCCACCGGTGTCGAGGTGGCGTGAGCGTTGAGGTGCTGCACATCCTGCGGTTCAATTCCGGCCTGACGCAGTGCCAGACGCATGGCGCGCCCCGCGCCGTTGCCATCTTCCGCACCTGACGTCATATGATACGCATCAGCACTGGTGCCATAACCGACGATTTCTGCCATCGGCGTTGCGCCACGAGCCAGAGCGTGTTCGAGGGATTCAATCACCAGCATGCCCGCTCCTTCGCCCATCACAAAACCGTCGCGATCGCGATCAAATGGTCGTGATGCCGCCTCAGGTCGATCGTTGAATCCCGTAGACATGGCGCGAGCTGCCGCGAAGCCACCCAGACTGACGGTATCAATTGACGCTTCAGCACCGCCGCAAAGTGCGATGTCCGCTTCATCGTTTCTGATCATGCGTACTGCATCACCAATCGCCTGCACGCCTGCCGCGCACGCGGTCACAGGTGCGCCAATCGGCCCTTTGAACTGATGCTTGATCGACACATGACCGGCGGCCAAATTCACCAGAAATGACGGGATGGTGAATGGCGATAAACGTTTGACGCCGCGCTGATCGGTGGTGCGAACCGCATGAGCTATGGCAGGAAAACCGCCAATGCCAGAGCCAATCACGGTTGCGGTTCTTTCCTGCTGTTCCGCCGTTTCTGCCTTCCAGCCTGAATGGGCGATTGCTTGATCCGCCGCCACCATGGCAAACAGAATAAAACGGTCCATTTTTTTCTGATCTTTTGGCAAAACGGCCAAATCAGGATCAAAGCCCGCCAGCGGATCTTGTTCTTTAGTCAGAACTTGTCCGCCAATTTTCACCGGCAAGGTAGCCACAATGTCGTCCGGTAATGCTCTGATACCGGATTCACCGGCCAGCAAACGCTGCCAGATTGTTTCAACATCGCAGCCCAGAGGGCTGACAGCCCCGATACCAGTAATGACTACTCGACGAAGAGTCATAAGGCAATTCCTTCTTTCAGTAAGTTAAGTATGGCCTCAGAGAAAACGCAGCAACGAAATGTTATGCCTGCCGCGAAAACAAAATCCCGCCGGTCATTATGTGATGAATTACGAATTTGTAAACAAGTAACCTTATTTTACCGCAACCATCAACACGCAAGGCTGCGTAAAACCAGGTTGGTAATAGCGACAACTCTCTCTTCGAGTTCTTCCGGCGTCTTTTGTTCAAGCATCAACGGATGTGAAAAGGGGGTCATTGCACTAAGAATAGCCATGCAAACTTCGTCCAGTGGCGTTTTTCGCTCAAACTCCCCAGCTTCACGCCCTTCGACGATTATCCGCTCAATGATGCCATACAGCGCCGCCCGGTGGTTAGTCGCAGCGCACCAGCGGTTTGCTGCGGCAACCGCTGCGATATCATGCAGTTTCCTTTCTTCAAAAAAAAGCTCAAGCCCTTTTTTCATCAATGACTTAAACACATTTCTGAGGCGGGATGTTGCGCTTTGCCCGTTGTCGGCAATGGCAAATAATGTCGCATCAATATGACCCAGATACTGCGCACAGACCGCTTCACCAATCGCCTGTTTGGATTCGAAGAACTTATAGATATACGCACTGGAGACGCCAATACTTTTGCCCAATTCGGCGACAGAGGTTTTCGAATAACCATAGTGGCGAAAATGTTCATTAGCTGCCTTTATGATCTGCTCGCGGCGGTCATGTTCTGCCGGTCCCCTCTGTGGCAAGGCCACCGTCGTGTTGGGATTCATCAGTACCTCCAGGATAGCTTTTAGAATTCTATTGACACAAATAGGTTACGAATGTAGATAATCGTAACCTAAAATTGGAGAAATGTCTCGCTGCCTGGTCTCATTCTCCCACAATGATGCAGATGCTCAAATGCAGCCAGCAAAACGCAAAGGTTGATGGTTACATCACCGAGGTCGCGGTGCAGGATAATCAAGCCGTGTATAGAGGGGATATGGCTAAACTGCACCTGGATTATACGCTGATTACTGCCCCTATTGACGGTATTGTGGGAAATCGCCGCTCAAGGTCGGGGGCTTACGCCTTTCTGGCGAATCGATCTCCGCTGGTTGTTGATGTTCGGGTTGGCATGCTTTGCTTTTTCAATGTGGACTTATCTTCCTCTTCCCATTAAAAACAATTAAATACCCTTAATCAAAACGATACACAGACTGGCACATCAACACGCATGACCGCCTCCTGATCGAAAACCTGCTTGTAGCGAGTTCGCACTGACTCGATGCTTTCATCACTGGCTTGTCCCGGTGCGTGGATAATCATCAACGCCTTACTACTTTCCCTGGCTATTTTGCCATTTTTCCCCATCCATTGTCCCTTGGCATCAAATACGCTCAAACCATCCTGGAAAAGAGGCGTCACCTCCGCATCCACAAAACCACTCCACTCTCTCTGGCTTATGTTGGAACCTGACGGTCGACTCAAACCAAAATAAAGCGTGGTTTGCGTCATCACATCACCTTTGGCGCATTCAATAATCGGCGCAGGTTTTTCAACGCTGACTGTCTGTTTTGCTGGCACGACACAGCCCGCCAACATTAAGCTACCCACCAATACCAACGTACCTGGCAATCCACCGCGTAAAAAATGTAAGGCATTTTTCATTTTATTATCTCGCGCGTTGTTATTGGAAATAACTGTTATCAGGAACCCTCATTTGCAGCGATTAATCATTGCTCTGCATCGGCTTTAAAAATTAGCACTCAGCCTCGAAACCGACAATCAACAGCACATTAATTTTATTTATGTATGGATTTACGAAGGGAGAAATCATTTTTATCATTCATTTTTCTAATCCTAAAAACACATTAAATTTTTTAAAACATATAAATATCAAATGAAATATATAATTTTCACTTAGAATATCTAATCTATTTATCTCGCGTGAAAAAAAGTCAGTCGTCATTATGCAAGGGTAAAACTACCCTGTCGGACTGAATTTACTGTCCAGCGAGCTTTTATGTTACTCAGCGTTCTTTACATTATTGGAATTACGGCAGAAGCCATGACGGGCGCACTGGCCGCTGGGCGTCGTCAAATGGATATGTTTGGCGTAATCATTATCGCTTCAGCCACAGCGATTGGCGGCGGCTCCGTCAGAGATATGCTTTTAGGCCATTTCCCCCTAAGTTGGGTTAAACACCCTGAAAACATTATTATTGTTGCCGTAGCAGCCATTGTTACTACCTGGTTTTCCCCTCTCATGAAACATTTGCGAAAACTGTTTCTGATACTGGATGCGCTGGGGCTGGTTGTCTTTTCCATCATCGGTACGCAAGTGGCGCTGGACATGGGACACGGGCCGATTATTGCGTCAATCTCAGCCGTCATTACCGGCGTCTTCGGCGGCGTATTGCGTGACATGTTATGCAATCGCATTCCGTTGGTATTTCAGAAAGAGATTTACGCAGGTATCGCCTTTGCTTCCGCCTGGTTGTACATCGCTCTGCAACACTTTGCTTTACCGCATAACATGATAGTGATCATCACGTTGCTGGCTGGTTTCACTGCTCGCCTGATTGCACTTCGCTTCCGGCTTGGACTCCCGGTATTCAATTACCAGCACCCAGAGCATTAATAGAAATCACCTTAGGAAAAGGCAGCGGTTTTATTGCTGTCGCCTTTACTTGGAGAAAGCGGCAACCTGTTCTTTAGCAAGATAATCAACTATTGCGCTTACATCCGGATGATGTAAAAAGTCCATCACCTGCGCTGCTCGCTTTTCTCCGATACCCGACTGACTCATCCAATCGGCTTTACTTCTCTTGAGCAAATCGTCCCAGTGCAATCCCTCAATTCTACCCAGCGCAGCGGACGGAAACCCCAATGCAGAGAGCCAGCGCGTAAAGCTTTGCTCGCGGGTCATTTGTAATTGCGCGTAGATCTTCTCCGCTTTTTTGCTGCTTATACCCGGCACCGAGCGCAATGTATCCGGCGTCAATGCAAGCCAACCAACCAGTGAACGTAGCATTCCCTGATTAACCAAAGCACCCCAGGTTTCTTCACCCACACCCTTGATTTGCAATCCATTCATACCACCCAGCCAAAGCAGGCGCGCCAAAAATTGCTCATGGCATGCAGATGTCCACTGGAAACAACTCAGTTCATTAAAAGATGCCGTTTCCGGATAGTCTATTGGGGAGCGATGAGCGATTCGCCACACCACCCGTTCTATGCGGGGAATACCTTGCCCAGCCAATCCCACAAGGACCTGGTCCCCCATAACAATATCCCACTGCTTCAAGCGATCGACGGAACCAATGTTGACTCTCCGCACCCATTTATCATCCAAACGCACCGGTTCAAGATTCAATACAACGGCAGTTTTCCCGGTTCTGCCGAGGGAAAAATCTACGCCTTTCACCTCAGTGATTTGCTGAACAGGGGGATATTTCCAGGCCACCGCCCATTGTGCTGGTCGGTTCTTCCAATACTTTCCTTCTGGTTCCTGAGGCTGGCGAACAACAATGCCATCGGTCACAAAAGGAAGCTCAGAGCGATGCCATTCTTCACGCCAGCGCTCGATCTCTGGCAACGAGTTGACCCGATGGGTAAACGACTCGGTTTGCGGAAATCCCATTTCTGTCAATTGGATAAGCCGCTGCGTCATCAGTTCAGGCCCGCCAGGCCATTCCCAGATAAAAACACCGATATTTTTTAGCGTTTGCGAGGCTTCGCGCTTCATCATCGCTCCGGCAACAATGGAGCGGGCATTCTGCCCACCGCTCGCAGACTGCTGATGACCGGTCATCTTCAAAAACAGTTCTCCCTGAAGAACAGTTTGTGATTCGCTCACAGGGATAGTCTGCGGGATTGCAGGAATCGCGGACGCCTTCTCCGTCCAGTCTTGGCCGGTAAGCCCATTACCACGGCTGACGGCAGAGACCAATTTACCGTGTCGGTAAATCAGGGTAACGGCAACACCATCAACTTTAGGCTGTACCCACAACTCGGTTTTACCCTGCATCCATTTCGCCAACTGCTGGCTATCCGCCACCTTTTTCAAACCTGTGTGAGCAACGGGATGAACAACCGTTCCCTGTTGCGGCAGGAGAGGTTGCGAATCCACAGGTTCACCCAGACAGCGTTGCCAACCTGCCAGTTTATTTCGCAAGCGATCATAGACCTCATCAGTAACAAGGCTTTGCCCTTGCTGATAGTAGGCAATATCCCACTTTTCCAACTGGTTTTTCAGAGTGACGATTTCTTGTGTCATCTGCTGCGGGGACCACGTTGGGCATTGCGCTTGCGCTGGGGTAGACATCAAGACAAAAACACTCACGATTATCAGTAACTGCAGGCTATTACGCATCGTCATCCTCCTGGTGATGGAGCAGTAAACGCTGAGTTGGAGGGGCAAACCAGTTGGAACGGAGAATAATGGAAGAGGCTGCGTAATAATTCTTGGTAATTGCAATAAAGAGGTAATATGTTGGAATATGCCTCGCAATAACGGTTATTTGCGCTGTTTTCAGCGTAAAGCATCCGTTGAAATGTATGTGAACGCTGCAACTGTTGCGGTTGCTGTGTATACTGTGCGGAGAAATCTCTTCTGCATTTGCATATCAACCGTAATCAGCTGAAACGTCATCATGGTCCAAGGCACATTATTTATTGTCTCCGCCCCCAGCGGCGCAGGCAAATCGAGTCTGATTCAGGCTTTATTGAAAACACAACCGCTCTACGATACACAGGTCTCCATTTCTCATACCACGCGTGCACAACGCCCGGGTGAGAATCACGGTGAGCACTACTTTTTTGTATCGCAGGAGGAGTTCTGCCAAATGATCGAGGAAGAGGCTTTTCTCGAACATGCGCAAGTTTTTGGCAATTACTACGGAACATCCCGTCTTGCCATCGAACAGGTATTGTCTACGGGTGTAGACGTTTTCCTTGATATCGATTGGCAGGGCGCGAAACAAATCCGCGAAAAAATGCCGCAGGCCCGCAGTATTTTTATTCTGCCCCCTTCCCGGGAAGAATTGGGTCGCCGCTTGCGTGGCCGGGGTCAGGACAGCGAAGAAGTCATTGCCAAACGTATGGCACAAGCCGTTGCTGAGATGACACATTTCGCTGAATATGACTATTTAATTGTGAATGATGATTTCGCTCTGGCTTTATCAGATCTGAAGACGATTATTCGCGCCGAACGTTTGCGACTGGGTCGTCAAAAACTTCGGCATGACGCTTTAATCACCAAACTATTGGCAGACTGAAGACACTTTCAGTATTATGCCCAGTCATTTCGTCACCTGTGGAGTAGCATTTATATGGCACGCGTAACTGTTCAAGACGCTGTAGAGAAAATTGGTAACCGTTTTGATCTGGTATTGGTCGCTGCTCGTCGCGCACGCCAGCTTCAAACTGGTGGTAAAGATCCTCTGGTTGCGGAAGAAAACGATAAGTTTACCGTTATCGCTTTACGTGAAATTGAAGAAGGTCTGATCAACACCCAGATTCTGGATGTTCGCGATCGTCAAGAGCAGCAAGAGCAGGAAGCCGCAGAGATTCAAGCGGTTACCGCTATTGCTGAAGGCCGCCGTTAATTAGCATTGCGAATATACCTTGTATCTGTTTGAGAGCCTGAATCTACTGATTCAAAAATACCTGCCAGAGGGGCAAATCAAGCGCCTCAAGCAGGCTTATCTCGTCGCGCGCGATGCGCACGAGGGACAGACACGCTCCAGCGGTGAGCCTTATATCACTCACCCTGTAGCCGTGGCCTGCATTCTTGCTGAAATGCGCCTGGATTACGAAACGCTGATGGCGGCGTTATTGCACGATGTAATCGAAGACACGCCAGCCACCTATCAGGATATGGAACAGTTGTTCGGCAAAAGTGTGGCCGAACTCGTTGAGGGTGTATCAAAACTCGACAAGCTTAAATTCCGCGATAAAAAAGAAGCGCAGGCAGAAAACTTTCGCAAAATGATCATGGCGATGGTTCAGGATATTCGCGTCGTTCTGATCAAATTGGCTGACCGTACGCACAACATGCGCACTCTCGGCTCTTTGCGGCCAGATAAACGCCGTCGCATTGCCCGCGAAACGTTGGAGATTTACAGTCCGCTGGCTCACCGCCTGGGTATTCATCACCTGAAAACCGAGTTGGAAGAGCTGGGATTTGAAGCGCTGTATCCCAATCGTTATCGCGTGATTAAAGAAGTCGTGAAAGCAGCGCGCGGCAACCGCAAGGAAATGATTCAAAAGATCCTTTCTGAAATTGAAGGGCGACTGACAGAAGCCGGGATCCCCTGCCGGGTCAGTGGCCGTGAAAAGCATCTCTACTCTATCTACTGCAAAATGCACCTGAAAGAGCAGCGCTTTCACTCCATCATGGATATCTATGCTTTCCGCGTTATCGTGAAAGAAGTCGATACCTGCTATCGCGTACTGGGTCAGGCTCACAACCTCTATAAACCCCGCCCTGGCAGAGTGAAAGATTACATCGCTATCCCGAAAGCCAACGGCTATCAATCCCTGCACACCTCACTGATCGGGCCACATGGCGTGCCGGTTGAGGTTCAGATCCGTACAGAAGATATGGATCAGATGGCAGAGATGGGGGTTGCCGCGCACTGGGCTTATAAAGAACAGGGCGAATCTGGCACCACCGCGCAAATCAGGGCGCAACGCTGGATGCAGAGCCTGCTTGAGTTACAGCAAAGTGCAGGCAGTTCGTTTGAATTTATTGAAAGCGTTAAATCCGATCTGTTCCCTGATGAAATTTACGTTTTCACGCCTGAAGGTCGCATCGTTGAATTACCAGCCGGTGCCACGCCGGTCGATTTCGCTTATGCCGTCCACACGGATATTGGTCACGCTTGCGTCGGAGCCCGCGTCGATCGCCAGCCTTATCCACTGTCGCAATCACTCTCCAGCGGCCAGACCGTCGAGATTATTACGGCGCCCGGTGCACGGCCAAATGCCGCCTGGCTGAATTTTGTTGTCAGTTCCAAGGCTCGGGCAAAAATCAGGCAGATGTTGAAGAACCTCAAGCGTGACGACTCTATTTCATTAGGTCGTCGATTGCTGAATCATGCTCTGGGCAGCGGGCATAAGTTATCTGATATCCCTAAAGAAAATATCCAGCACGAGTTGGTTCGCATGAAACTGGCAACCATGGACGATCTGCTTGCCGAGATTGGCCTTGGTAACGCAATGAGCGTTGTCGTCGCTAAAAACCTGCAGGGCGACCAGTCGAATATCGGCGTGTCAGGCATGCGGAATCTGCCGATCAAAGGTGCGGATGGCATTCTGATCACTTTCGCCAAATGCTGCCGACCCATTCCGGGTGACCCGATTATTGCCCACGTCAGTCCGGGCAAAGGTCTGGTGGTTCATCACGAGTCGTGCCGAAATATTCGTGGTTATCAGAAAGAACCCGAAAAATTCATGGCGGTTGAATGGGATGACCAGGAAACTGAGCAGGAATTTATTACTGAGATCAAGGTAGATATGTTCAATCATCAGGGTGCCTTGGCAAACCTGACGGCGGCAATCAATACCGCAGAATCGAACATCCAAAGTCTGAGTACAGAAGAGAAAGACGGTCGCGTATACAGTGCATTTATCCGTCTGACTGCACGCGATCGCGTTCATCTGGCCAATATCATGCGTAAAATCCGTATCATGCCAGACGTGATTAAAGTTACCCGCAATCGCAACTAATGCATGCTCCGCAACGCCTTATGCCGTTTAGGCGGCGCTGTTAGCAGACTCGCTGCCAGCGCCCACCAGCAAAAGAGCGTCAGATAACTGTGATAGCTGGGCCGGAATACTGGCCACGGAGGCATAATGAAGGGTCGCTTGCTGGACGCAATTCCACTGACATCGCTTTCCGGTGTGGGAGCCAGCCAGGCTGGTAAACTGGCAAAGATTGGTCTGGAAACCATTCAGGATCTCCTGCTGCACCTGCCGCTCCGTTATGAAGATCGCACCCAGCTTTATCCTATCAATGATCTGCTCCCTGGAATATTTGCCACTATAGAAGGCGAAGTTCTGCGTACTGATATCAGTTTTGGTCGACGCCGCATGCTGACATGCCAGATCAGCGATGGCACGGGCATGGTCACGCTACGCTTCTTCAATTTCAACGCCGCAATGAAAAATAGCCTCGCGACTGGTCGCCGCGTTACAGCCTACGGTGAGATCAAACGCGGGACGCATGGCGCTGAAATTATCCATCCTGAATATCGCATTCAGGGTGAAAATGCCGAAGTCATTCTGCAAGAGTCCCTTACGCCGGTTTATCCGACCACTGAAGGTATTCGTCAGGCTACGTTACGCAAGCTCACCGATCAGGCGTTGGCGTTATTGGATACCGTTCCGATAGCAGAACTGCTGCCTGAAGAGTTGGGCAGATCGCTGATTGCACTTCCACAAGCGTTGCATCTTTTACATCGTCCACCACCGGACATGCAGTTGGCTGACCTGGAAAAAGGTCAGCATCCCGCTCAACGCCGCCTGATTATGGAGGAGTTGCTGGCGCATAACCTCAGCATGCTGGCGGTACGTGCGGGTGCGCAGAGCTATCAGGCACTCTCCCTGAAAGCAGACGATACGCTCAAAGACCCATTCCTTGCCGCCCTTCCCTTTCGCCCAACGGCTGCCCAGACACGGGTTGTGGCAGAGATCGAACAGGATATGGCAAAAGATTTCCCGATGATGCGTTTGGTTCAGGGTGACGTGGGCTCAGGTAAAACGTTGGTGGCTGCGCTGGCCGCTCTGCGGGCAATTGCGCAAGGCAAACAGGTTGCGTTGATGGCTCCCACCGAGCTATTGGCCGAACAGCATGCGAATAATTTCCGTCAGTGGTTCGAGCCGCTCGGCGTTGAAGTCGGTTGGCTGGCAGGTAAGCAAAAAGGTAAAGCCCGATTGGCGCAGCAAGAGGCCATCGCCAGCGGACAAGTGTCGATGGTAGTGGGTACCCACGCGATTTTTCAGGAACAGGTTCGTTTTAGTGGATTGGCACTGGTTATCATTGATGAACAGCATCGGTTTGGTGTTCATCAGCGTCTGGCTCTGTGGGAAAAAGGCGAAGAGCAGGGATTTCATCCGCATCAATTGATTATGACCGCAACGCCTATCCCGCGAACGCTGGCGATGACGGCTTATGCCGATCTCGATACGTCGGTTATCGACGAGCTCCCTCCTGGCAGAACACCGGTCACAACGGTCGCCATTCCTGATACCCGCCGTAGCGACATTATTACACGGGTGAAAAATGCCTGTATTGAGGAAGGCCGACAGGCTTATTGGGTATGTACCCTGATTGAAGAATCGGAAATGCTTGAGGCGCAAGCCGCCGAGGCGACGTTTGAAGGACTAAAAGTAGCGTTGCCTGAATTGAAGGTGGCGTTGATTCATGGGCGAATGAAACCCCAGGAAAAGCTGGCCGTTATGGAGGCGTTCAAACAAGGCGAAACGCAACTGCTGGTTGCAACCACGGTGATAGAAGTGGGTGTTGATGTCCCTAATGCCAGCCTGATGATTATTGAAAATCCGGAGCGGCTTGGTCTGGCGCAGTTGCATCAGCTTCGCGGACGTGTTGGTCGCGGGGCCGTCGCTTCCCATTGCGTATTGCTCTATAAAACACCGTTGAGTAAAACGGCACAGAAACGCCTGCAAGTGTTGCGTGACAGTAATGATGGTTTTGTGATTGCGCAGCAGGACTTGGAAATTCGTGGACCTGGCGAATTGTTGGGTACGCGACAAACGGGCAGTGCCGAATTCAAAGTCGCCGATCTTTTACGCGATCAGGCGATGATTCCTGAAGTGCAACGCGTCGCCCGGCATATCCACCAGCTCTATCCAGAACATGCCAGAGCCTTAATCGAACGCTGGCTACCGGAACGCGCACGTTACACCAACGCGTGATCTTCGCTTCCCGCTGGAGTGGGTTTTCCATTCTAGCGTTAAAAAATCAATCAAAACCCTGCAACTCGATGAAATATATATTATTAATCAACAATTTCATCTTGCTCACACGACAAACTAGCCGCTAAAAATAGAGAAAAAGAATAATAACGACTTGGTATATAACGATATGTGTTAAAAACATGGGCAGGCAAACGTTTGCTTTTGTGAAGGGGATCATTAAAATGCCCCCTTTGCGCCTCGGGAAAATGCCAACATCATGAGCTTGCAATCAGTTGAAGAACAACTTAAGCAGTCCGCACCCACTTCGCACCGAAACAGTGAACTGATTTACCGGCTGGAAGATCGCCCTCCTCTACCGCAAACGCTATTTGCTGCTTGCCAACATTTACTGGCGATGTTTGTCGCGGTGATTACACCCGCATTGCTGATTTGTCAGGCGCTTGGCCTTCCGGCACAGGATACCCAACACATCATCAGCATGTCTCTGTTTGCTTCCGGGCTGGCTTCCATTCTGCAAATCAAAACCTGGGGGCCTGTAGGTTCTGGGCTTCTCTCCATTCAGGGAACCAGTTTCAATTTTGTCAGCCCGCTGATTATGGGCGGGTTGGCGCTGAAGAATGGTGGAGCCGATGTTCCTACCATGATGGCAGCACTGTTTGGTACGTTGATGGTTGCCTCGTGCACCGAAATCCTGCTGTCTCGCGTACTGCATCTGGCACGCCGTATCATTACCCCTTTGGTTTCCGGGATTGTGGTAATGATTATCGGTCTATCCCTGATTCAGGTCGGCCTGACCTCGATCGGCGGCGGTTACGGCGCAATGAGCGATCATACTTTCGGCGCACCCAAGAATTTACTGCTGGCGGCAGCCGTGCTGGTCGTGATCATTTTGCTCAACCGTCAGCGTAATCCCTATCTGCGCGTTTCGTCACTGGTGATCGCCATGGCCGTCGGCTATCTGCTGGCCTGGGCCACCGATATGTTGCCCGTTGCACCGCCTGCGCAAGAAAGCTCACTGATTGTCATTCCGACGCCGCTCTACTACGGTCTTGGCTTTGACTGGAATTTGTTATTGCCCCTGATGTTGATCTTCATGGTGACGTCACTTGAAACCATCGGGGACATCACGGCGACCTCAGACGTATCAGAACAACCAGTCACCGGTCCACTTTACATGAAGCGCATCAAGGGCGGCGTATTGGCCAACGGCCTGAACTCAATGCTGTCAGCGGTGTTCAATACCTTCCCAAATTCCTGTTTTGGTCAGAATAACGGCGTGATCCAACTGACCGGCGTTGCCAGCCGCCATGTTGGATTTGTTGTAGCGCTGATGCTGATTGTGCTCGGTCTGTTCCCCGGCGTCAGTGCGCTGGTTCAGCATATCCCGGAACCCGTTCTAGGCGGTGCCACACTGGTGATGTTCGGTACTATCGCCGCGTCAGGCGTGCGCATCGTGTCCCGCGAAACCCTTAATCGCCGGGCGATAATGATTATTGCGCTGTCACTTGCTGTTGGTCTGGGTGTCTCCCAACAACCGCTGATTCTGCAATTTGCACCGGACTGGATTAAAAATCTGTTCTCTTCGGGTATCGCTGCGGGTGGGGTCACTGCCATTATTCTGAATTTGGTATTTCCACAAGAAAAATAAACAGCTGCTGCAAACCCCACCAGTTGCGGTCAGTGAATTGGAACACTGACCGCTTTTTATTGTCCTTAACATGTTAGCCTATTGAGATAATCAACGGTTTACGGCATAAACAGTTGTATAACTCCTGACCTACATGGATTGGACGATGAAATTTATCGGAAAACTGCTGCTGACACTGTTGCTATTGTTGGTATTGGTAATAGTACTGTTATATGTATTGCTACAAACAACCTGGGCATCCGGTTGGATCAGCCGTTGGGTCAGCGACAACAGCGAATATCACGTGTCACTGGGCAAGATAAACCATTCCTTGTCATCGCCAACTGAAATCAGTTTTTCTGACGTTCGTCTCGCTCTCGCCAATCAACCAGAAATATTGAGCGCAGGGGATGTCACACTGGGCTTAAGCTGGCGGCAAATCACTGAGCCGCGCTATTTTGATCGTTTGGTATTACGTGACGGTAGCCTGAATCTCACCTCTCCTGCCCGGCCATTACCGATAAAAGCTGACCTGTTGCAACTGTCGAATATGCGGTTAATCAGTAACAAAGACAGTTGGAAAATCAATGCACAACGCGTTAATGCCGGAATTCAACCCTGGTTGCCTTCTGAGCAGCATCTTTTGGGCAATAACGCCCAGTTCCAGCTCAGTGCCGGGGAACTGACTCTCAATGATATTCCCGCCAGCAATGTTCTGGTTCAGGGTGAGATTCGAGATGATCGGTTATTTCTCAATGATATAGGTGCGGACTTTGCCCGAGGGCAGCTCACTGGCAACGCCAGCCGGGCGCCAGATGGCAGTTGGTTGGTGGATAACCTGCGGCTGAGCAGTATCCGCATGCAAACCTCGCAAACACTCTCTGCATTCTGGAAAGACTTTGAACAGTTGCCCAAAGTGAAAATTAACCGCGCAGATCTGATTGATGCCCGCTTGCAGGGACAGGATTGGGCATTCAATGATCTCGATCTAACGTTGCAAAACATCACTTTCTCCCAAGGAGATTGGCAGACGGATGACGGCTCACTGGCCTTCAACGCCAGCGATTTGATTAATGGTAATCTTCATTTCAGCGATCCCATTGTTGATATGACCCTTAACCAGAAAGGTATTGAGATCAAACAATTGAGTACGCGTTGGGAGGGAGGGTTACTGCGAACGACCGGTAATTGGACGAGGGAAAACCATCGTTTGCAACTCAACGAGTTGGCCGTGGCTGCTCTGGAATACACTTTGCCGGAAAATTGGCGGGCATTGTGGATGGAGACATTGCCAAATTGGCTGGCTGAAGTGGGGATCTCCCGGTTATCCACCAATCGCAATCTGGTGATTGATATCACACCTGATTTCCCGTTCCAGTTAACGGCTCTGGATGGGTATGGCAGTAACCTGCTGCTGGCCCGTAATCATAAATGGGGCGTATGGGCCGGTAAACTCAATCTGAATGCCAGCGATGCAACGTTCAATAAAGTCGATGTGCGCCGTCCTTCACTGACATTGGAAGCCAATGATGGCCAGATTACCTTCAGTGAACTCAGCGCCTTTACCCAAAAAGGGTTGCTTGAAGCCTCGGTGAATATCAGCCAGCAACCGCAGCGCTCTTTCAGCACCACCCTGAATGGTCGTTCAGTGCCGATCAATATATTGCAGAATTGGGGATGGCCGGAGTTACCGTTACAAGGAGAGGGCAATCTGCAACTCAACCTACGTGGGCAAGTGGCGGCAGACACACCGTTCAAATCGACGCTGCGTGGCACGCTGACTGCGACGACCGCGGAAGGGCAGCACGTGACCCAGCAAATGAATAATGGTGTGGTGGCGGGCGCGACAGCCCCTTAAAGGGCACGTTGAGGAGGTGCGGCCTTAAACCCACCTCCTCATACTTATCGGATTACTACTTCAGACCCACCTTGTTCGAGAGGTTCTGACGGTTCAGCGGGTAACACCATGTAGGTTCCTTCAAATACCGCGCCTTCCTTTTCATCACCAAACAACGTGACATCAAGCTGCACGCGCGCTTTGCGCCCACGGGCGAGGCGATCGAGGTCACCACTGATTGAACTGAGATCGGCAACGGCTCGGGGCCGACCGGTTACCGGTGAACTGTAACGGATATGCGCATCCGCCAGAATAATGGTGCCGCCGAGATGACGCTCGCGAAGCAGAAGCCAAATCAATCCCCACCCCGTCAGCGTAGCCAGAGAAAACAGGCTCCCGGCAAACAGGGTGTGATGCGGATTCTGATTACCCGCTTCCGGCATCGTCGTAACAAAACGCTGTCCGGTATATTGGCTGATGCGCACACCCATTTTTTCGCTCAGCGGAATATGGTCGTACCAGGCTTGCTGCAACTGGCCACACCAATCCGGACGATGCAGGATATCGTCGAGCGTGGCGACCGGTTTAATCATCAGAAAGTGGCGCACGGGTGTCGTTTGCGGGGTGGTGATTTCCCCCTGATTCACAAAACCCAGTTTTGAGAAAAACTCCACGGCGTCTTCACGAGCGCTACATACCACACGCTTAACCCCTTCCTGCCGCGCCACAGACTCAAGAGTCATCGCGACCAATGTCCCTAGCCCTTTATCCTGAACATTGGGATCCACCGCCAGAAAGCGGATAGCGGCTTCATTATCGGCATTGATATATAAGCGACCTACTGCAACCGGTCTGCCCTCTTCATCCACCACCATTTGATGGTGGGCCATTGCATCGTAGGCATCCTTCTCAGAACCAATGGGTTGATGTAACGGCTTGCGCAGCATCTCCCAACGGAATTGGTAATAATCTTTCAGCTCTTGCTCTGTAACGGGGACTCGGAGGTGATACATATACGCCTTCTCTTTTAATTCAGCCTACACCTGCAACCAAAATGTTACGGGACCGTCATTGACCAGCGCCACTTTCATATCTGCCGCAAAACGGCCTGTTTCGGTATGGATCTCTTTTTCACGGCACTGCCCGACAAAATATTCGTATAATCGCTCTGCATCTTCGGGTAATGCACCGCGGGAGAAACTGGGTCTCAAACCTTTTCCCGTGTCGGCCACCAGCGTGAACTGGGACACAACCAACAGGCTGCCACCGATCTGCTGCAGGTTAAGGTTCATCTTGTCATTTTCATCAGAAAATAGTCGGTAATTGACTACTTTTTCGCATAGCCGCTTAGCTTTCTGTTCGTCATCGCCACTTTCCACACCCAGCAATACCAGCAATCCCGATCCGATTTCACCGCAAGTTTCCCCTGCGACAGTCACATTGGCGTTCAAAACTCGTTGAATCAAGGCAATCATAATAAATCTACTTCTCCTGCGGGGACTGGTTTGCAGCCTTGAGCTGCCGCAATGCCCTCTGCTCACCGAGCGTTACGGTAATTTCTGCACCTAACAGCACAATACACCAGCTCACATAGACCCAGAGAAACAAAATTGGGATCACGGCCAATACACCGTAGATCAATTGATAAGAAGGAAACATGGTGATGTAAAGCACGAAGCCTTTCTTACCTAATTCAAACAGCAGTGCCGCCACCAGCGCACCGATCATCGCATCGCGCACAGGTACGCGCACAGTGGGAACAATACAGTAAAGAAGCCAGAAACAAATCCACGACAAGAACAACGGCAAAACACGCAGAAGTTGATCGATCATGCTGAGCACCTCGTCAGCCGACAACCATTTTAGTGACAACAAGTATGAGCTGATCGCCATACTGGCTCCCACCAAAATCGGGCCAAGCGTCAGCACCATCCAGTACACCGCAAAAGAAAAAACGATCGGACGTTTCTTGTCGCTATTCCAGATTTTGTTTAGCACGCTGTCGACAGAAGCGATCAACAGTAAGGCCGTCACAATCAGCCCACAGGTCCCCACCGCCGTCATCTTGTTCGAGTTTTCCATAAACTGTTCAAGATAACGTTGGAGTACATCACCGGTGGCGGGCATAAAATTAGAAAAAATGAAGCTTTTCAACTGAATGCTCATTTCCGCAAATACCGGAAATACAGCAAACAGAGCAAAAACAACGGTAATCAACGGAACCAGAGACAGCAAAGAGACGTAAGCCAGATGCCCAGCCAATAGCGTCAAATCATCATTATCCACCCGTCGTATGAGCATTTTCATATAATGGGCGAATGAATGAAGCGACGACGACATGCGCACAGACAGTAACTTCGACATAGACGGCTCCTGTTTGCTGTTTTTACCGGTTAGCGCCCTGTTTTATCTCACTATTAATGTTTTATCTAGCCATTAACATTTTATCCACCCACTCAGGAAAAATAGGCAGGGATGACTGACTTGTCGGTGACCTGAACCGCTTCAATACCTAATTTGCGGGCTGCTTCAACGTTGATGGCAACGTCGTCGAAGAACACCGCCTGTTGCGCAGGAATACCTTCACGATTCAGCACATATTTGAAAACTCCCTCTTCAGGTTTTCTCATGCCGATATCTTGCGACAGATACATGTAATCTGCGGCAGCAGCGACTTCGGGATAATTTTCCGGCCAATATTCCGTGTGCAGACGATTGGTATTCGACAACACAACGACCCGATGCCCTTCGCTGCGTAGACGCTGCATAATGGCAATTACCTCGGGACGCAAGCCGATAAATAGAGCCTGCCATCCTGCAGCGAACTGTTCAAAGCTTAGTGCGATTCCCATCTCATCACACAGTTGGTTGGCGAAATCCTCGTCACTAATCTCACCGCGTTCATGCTGCTGGAAAGCCTCGCCCATATTGAAGCGCTCAGTGAGAGAGGCCAGCGGCACCCCACTCAATTTGCTCCACACGCCCAGAACACGTTTAAAGTCGATGTCGACAATCACATTCCCTAAATCAAAGATATACAACATGAGTCGCTCCTGATTTAACAATGAGATTTTACTTTAGCGGGAAATGGACGAAGATGACAGAAATGGACAAAGAGGGAATGAAAGTAATGCGAGGCAAGGCCAGATAAAAAAACAGACGCCCGGAGGCGCCATGTTTATTGGTGTTACGCGTATTGAAAGAAGATTAAAAATTACGCTTCTTTCGGACCACGGTTAGCACGTTTACGATCGTTTTCGGTCAGGTGACGTTTACGAATACGTATAGACTGCGGAGTCACTTCTACCAATTCGTCGTCATCGATGAATTCCAGAGCTTGCTCCAGAGACATTTTGATGGCCGGAACCAGAGTGGTTGCTTCGTCAGTACCAGACGCACGCATGTTGGTCAGCTTTTTACCGGTCAGACAGTTTACTGTCAGATCGTTGGAGCGTGTGTGGATACCGATGATCTGGCCTTCATACACTTCAGCACCGTGACCCAGGAATAACTTGCCGCGATCTTGCAGACCAAACAGCGCAAACGCGACTGCTTTACCCTGACCGTTGGAGATCAGCACGCCATTCTGACGCTGGCCGATTTCACCCGGACGCACATCATCATAGTGACTGAACGTTGCGTACAGCAGGCCGGTACCGGAAGTCATGGTCATGAATTCAGTACGGAAGCCAATCAAACCACGGCTTGGGATCATGTAATCCAGACGGATACGACCTTTGCCGTCAGGGATCATGTCCTTAACGTCGCCTTTACGCTCACCCATGGCTTGCATGACTGAACCCTGGTGCTGTTCTTCGATATCCAGCGTGACGTTTTCGAATGGCTCTTGCATACGGCCATCAATCTTGCGGTTGATAACTTTCGGGCGGGATACAGCGAGTTCGAAACCTTCACGACGCATATTCTCGATCAGAACCGACAGGTGAAGTTCACCACGGCCAGATACACGGAATGCATCAGCATCTTCAGTCTCTTCAACGCGCAGTGCGACGTTGTGCACCAGTTCCTTGTTCAGACGGTCAAGGATCTGACGTGAAGTCACATACTTACCTTCTTTGCCACAGAACGGCGAGGTGTTGACGCAGAAATACATGGTCACGGTTGGTTCATCAACGGTCAGCGGTGGCAGTGCTTCAACAGCACCCGCTTCACAGACGGTATCAGAGATGTTCAATTCACCCAGACCCGTGATCGCAATGATGTCACCCGCTTCAGCGGACGTGGCTTCAATACGCTCCAGACCCATGTGACCCAGCACTTTACCGACTCGACCGTTGCGGGTTTTGCCTTCGCTGTCGATCACAGTGACTTGTTGGTTAGGCTTAATCACGCCACGCTTGATGCGGCCGATGCCGATAACACCCACATAGTTGTTGTAGTCCAACTGGGAGATCTGCATCTGCAACGGGCCGTCACTGTCGACGTTCGGAGCAGGAACATGATCAACGATAGCCTGATACAGCGGGGTCATGTCTTCCGACATCTCATTATGATCGTTACCCGCAATACCCAGCAATGCAGATGCATAGATGATTGGGAAGTCGAGTTGTTCGTCAGTTGCATCCAGGTTTACAAACAGGTCGAATACCTGATCGACAACCCAGTCAGGACGCGCGCCAGGGCGGTCAACTTTGTTGATAACA
Source organism: Edaphovirga cremea (assembly GCF_003332275.1). GTDB lineage: Bacteria > Pseudomonadota > Gammaproteobacteria > Enterobacterales > Enterobacteriaceae > Edaphovirga > Edaphovirga cremea. The sequence continues at coordinate 120,021 of NZ_QOVA01000011.1, forward strand.
ACGATCGGTTTCAGACCATAAGCAAAGGCTTTCTTGGTCACGAAACGAGTCTGCGGCATCGGGCCATCCATTGCGTCAACGACCAGCAGTACCGAGTCAACCATAGACATCACACGCTCTACCTCGCCGCCGAAGTCGGCGTGTCCGGGGGTATCCACGATGTTGATACGGTAGTCTTTCCAATTAATGGCGGTGTTTTTTGCGAGGATAGTAATCCCACGCTCTTTCTCCAAATCATTGGAGTCCATTACACGCTCAGTTGCTTCAGTACGCTCACCGAACGTACCAGATTGTTGCAGCAACTTGTCGACCAGGGTAGTTTTCCCATGGTCAACGTGCGCAATAATGGCGATGTTACGCAAATTTTCGATCACAGCTTTGCCTCAGGCATTAGAAATAGCGCGCTATTGTACACGTATTAAGCGAGGGACTAAACAAGATCACAAGCATCTGTGAGAAACAACCTCTCACTGGTTAGTTTGTGATCCCTTTCACGGTGCACAACCGCCCCTCGCCCCCTCAATTGCACCATCACAGTGCAACACTATCGCGCAAACGCACAATTATAGTGCAAAGTCTCAGTAATGGTGCATACTTTCCGTGGGTAATATTGCCGCAATGTCGCTGAATACGGGCATTATGAAAGTTGGCACACTTCTCGCTTATGTCCTGACAGATGAAATAAGTACCAATAGCGAATTAAGTACTAATAAAGCGAAATGAGTCCTAACCGGCAAAATAGCTTTTAAAAGGCGAAACGCCCTTTCCATTACGGTAATTCGTTCCACGACGACAAAGAGAAATCCGGGAGAAACAAGTATGTCCGCTGAACACGTTTTCGCGATGATGAATGAGAATGAAGTGAAATTCATTGACTTGCGTTTCACAGATACCAAGGGCAAAGAACAACACGTCACGATTCCTTCACATCAAGTTAATGCTGACTTCTTCGAAGAAGGGAAGATGTTTGATGGTTCCTCTATTGGTGGCTGGAAAGGTATCAACGAATCTGACATGGTTCTGATGCCAGATGCCACCACTGCCGTAATGGATCCGTTTTATGAAGAATCAACGCTGATCATTCGCTGTGACATTCTTGAGCCAACCACGCTGCAAGGCTATGACCGTGACCCACGTTCAACGTCCAAACGCGCTGAAGACTTTCTGCGTTCTTCCGGTATCGCGGACACCGTCCTGTTCGGGCCAGAACCTGAATTCTTCCTGTTTGATGACGTTCGCTTCGGCAGCAGTATCTCCGGTTCCCACGTTGCTATCGATGATATCGAAGGCGCATGGAACTCAGGCACCAAATACGAAGGCGGCAACAAAGGGCACCGTCCTGCAGTAAAAGGCGGTTACTTCCCAGTTCCTCCGGTCGATTCCGCACAGGATCTGCGTTCTGCCATGTGTCTGACCATGGAAGAGATGGGCCTGGTTGTTGAAGCTCACCACCACGAAGTGGCGACAGCAGGTCAGAACGAAGTGGCTACCCGCTTCAACACCATGACCAAAAAAGCTGACGAAATCCAAATCTACAAATACGTGGTGCACAACGTTGCCCATGCATTTGGCAAAACCGCGACCTTTATGCCAAAACCTATGTTTGGCGACAATGGCTCCGGTATGCACTGCCACATGTCTTTGTCCAAGGGCGGCACTAACCTGTTCTCTGGCGACAAATACGGCGGCCTGTCTGAAACTGCCCTGTTCTACATCGGCGGTATCATCAAGCACGCCAAGGCAATCAACGCCTATGCCAACCCAACCACCAACTCTTACAAGCGTCTGGTCCCAGGTTACGAAGCACCTGTTATGCTGGCTTACTCAGCCCGTAACCGTTCTGCTTCTATCCGTATCCCACACGTTTCCAGCCCTAAAGCTGTGCGCATTGAAGCTCGCTTCCCGGACCCGGCAGCCAACCCATACCTGGCGTTTGCTGCACTGCTGATGGCTGGCCTTGACGGCATCATCAACAAGATCCACCCAGGCGACGCAATGGACAAAAACCTCTACGATCTGCCGCCAGAAGAAGAGGCTGAAATTCCAAAAGTTGCAGGTTCTCTGGAAGAAGCATTGAATGAACTTGATGCCGACCGTGAGTTCCTGACCCGTGGTGGTGTGTTCTCTGACGACGCGATCGATGCTTACATCGCACTGCGTAAAGAAGAAATGGATCGCGTGCGCATGACTCCGCATCCGGTTGAGTTTGAGCTGTACTATAGCGTTTAAGTAAAACAGTATTTAAGTAAAACAGTTTTAAGCAAAACAGCGTCCAGGCGATAACGCTTGCGACGTTCAAGAGTTAGCTTTTTGTTGCCGTGGAAACTTTCAGCCCATCTTCGGATGGGCTTTTTTCTCCACATTATCCCGGCAAAATTTCTCTGATCAGCGATACTCTGTGATCAGGCATGATAAAATGCACCACGAAGGTGCAGGAGACTGCTTTTATGGCAACTGGCAAGCTGCCCGATGCTGGGCAGATCCTTAATTCGCTCATTAATAGTATTCTGCTATTAGATGAGGATTTGGCAGTTCATTATGCTAACCCTGCAGCTCAGCAGCTGTTAGCCCAAAGTTCTCGTAAACTTTTCGGTACACCTTTGCCGGAATTATTAGGTTATTTCTCGCTCAATGTAGAAATGATGCGTGAGAGTTTGGCCGCCGGACAAGGTTTTACGGATAACGAAGTCACATTAGTCGTTGATGGACGAGCGCATATCCTCTCATTGACGGCTCAGGCATTGCCTGAGAATTTCTTGCTGATTGAACTGGCGCCTATGGATAATCAACGCCGGTTAAGTCAGGAACAGTTGCAACATGCGCAGCAGGTTGCCGCTCGCGATCTCGTGCGGGGATTGGCACATGAGATAAAAAACCCACTCGGCGGACTGCGGGGTGCTGCACAACTTCTTTCCAAAGCCTTACCCGATCCTGCATTGAATGAATATACCAAGGTGATTATTGAACAGGCTGACCGTCTGCGTAATCTGGTTGATCGGTTGTTAGGACCGCAACGTCCGGGTCAGCACATAACCCAAAGTATTCATCAGGTTGCAGAGCGCGTTTGTCAGTTGGTTTCAATGGAGAAACCGGACAATGTCACACTGGTGAGAGATTACGACCCAAGTTTGCCCGAGTTGGCACATGACCCTGATCAGATTGAACAGGTGCTGCTTAATATCACCCGTAATGCCTTACAGGCGTTAGGGCCGCAGGGAGGCACCATTACGCTCAGGACCCGAACCGCATTTCAGATAACTTTGCATGGCGTTCGCTATCGTCTGGCTGCACGCATTGATGTCGAAGATGACGGTCCTGGCGTTCCTTCCCACTTACAAGACACGCTGTTCTACCCAATGGTCAGTGGTCGCGAAGGAGGAACCGGTCTCGGTTTGTCCATTGCACGAAACTTGATTGACCAGAATTCTGGGAAGATCGAATTTAACAGTTGGCCAGGTCATACCGAGTTCTCGGTTTATCTGCCTATTCGCCAGTGAGGTTCACTATGCAACGAGGGATTGTCTGGATCGTCGATGACGATAGCTCCATCCGCTGGGTGCTTGAACGCGCTCTCACTGGGGCTGGTTTGAGCTGCACCACCTTTGACAGCGGCAACGAAGTATTGGATGCCATCGCCACTCAGACCCCCGACGTGCTGCTTTCCGATATCCGCATGCCGGGAATGGATGGCTTGGCGCTACTGAAACAGATCAAACAGCGCCACCCGATGCTTCCGGTCATCATAATGACCGCGCATTCCGATTTGGATGCTGCGGTCAGCGCTTATCAGCAGGGTGCGTTCGATTACTTGCCAAAACCCTTTGATATCGACGAAGCCGTTGCGTTGGTTGAACGCGCAATCAGTCACTATCAGGAACAGCAACAGCCTCCCCGCACTCAGCCTGCCAGTGGCCCAACCGCCGATATCATTGGCGAAGCCCCGGCAATGCAGGATGTTTTCCGCATTATTGGCCGCCTTTCACGTTCATCGATCAGCGTATTGATCAATGGTGAATCGGGAACGGGTAAAGAGTTGGTGGCTCACGCCTTGCACCGACACAGCCCACGAGCCAAAGCGCCTTTCATTGCCCTGAATATGGCTGCCATTCCCAAGGATTTGATTGAATCCGAGCTGTTTGGTCATGAAAAAGGGGCGTTTACCGGCGCTAACCAAATTCGTCAGGGACGTTTTGAACAGGCCGATGGTGGAACTCTCTTCCTGGATGAAATTGGGGATATGCCGCTGGATGTGCAGACCCGTTTGCTGCGTGTTCTGGCCGATGGCCAGTTTTATCGCGTGGGCGGTTATGCGCCCGTCAAAGTGGATGTGCGCATTATTGCCGCAACTCACCAGAATCTGGAGTTGCGCGTTCAGGAAGGTAAATTCCGCGAGGATTTATTCCATCGGCTCAATGTTATCCGCGTGCATTTACCTCCGTTGCGTGAGCGTCGTGAAGATATCCCCCGGCTCGCCCGCTACTTCTTGCAAGTCGCTGCCAAAGAACTGGGTGTGGAAGCAAAAAATCTTCATCCTGAAACGGAAACCGCGCTTACCCGTTTGCCATGGCAAGGTAACGTTCGTCAATTAGAGAACACCTGCCGCTGGCTAACGGTGATGGCGGCGGGTCAGGAAGTGCTGATCCAGGATCTCCCGAGCGAGTTGTTTGAAACAACCGCACCGGAATCCGCGGGTCAAAGCTTGCCCGACAGTTGGGCAACATTACTGGCACAGTGGGCCGATCGCGCGCTGCGTTCCGGTCATCAAAACCTGTTATCTGAAGCACAGCCGGAAATGGAGAGAACGCTTCTCACTACGGCATTGCGTCATACCCAAGGGCACAAGCAGGAAGCCGCGCGGCTTCTGGGTTGGGGACGAAATACCCTGACTCGCAAGCTGAAAGAATTGGGAATGGAGTAGTGAGTGAGTGAGTTAGTGAGTTAGTGAGTTAGTGAGTTAGTGAGTTAGTGAGTTAGTGAGTTAGTGAGTTAGTGAGTAGTTGGAAATCTTTTGGTCGGATTATTTCAAATCAAAGCAGCCGCGCAATGCGGCTGTTTTTTCATCGGGAACTCAAATCACGCGGGAGAACTGCTGTTGCCTCGCCTGTTTACGCAGGTAGACATCAAAACACATGCAGATATTGCGAATCAGTAAACGCCCACGCGGCGTCACCTGAATGCCTTCCTTCGAGCACGCCACCAGCCCGTCTTTTTCCAGCGGTGCCAACAAAATCAGATCCTCGGCAAAATAATCGGCAAAGGTAATCGCGTATTTTTGCTCGATAGGGGCATAGTCCAGACTGAAATTACAGATCAGCGTCTTAATGACATCGCGGCGGATACAGTCATCATGACTCATCTCCAGCCCGCGCCACAACGCATTACCCCGTTCAGTTACCTGGGCGTAATACGTTTTGAGGTCCTTTTCATTCTGCGCATAGCTGTCACCGAGCATACTGATTGCCGAAACACCCAGTCCCAACAATTCACTGTCACCCTGCGTGGTATAGCCCTGAAAATTACGGTGAAGTTTACCCTCACGCTGGGCAATCGCCAGTTCATCATCAGGTTTCGCAAAGTGATCCATACCAATAAACTGGTAGCCAGAGGACGTCAGTGACGCAATAGTCTGCTGAAGGATCTCAAGTTTTTGCTCCGCACTCGGCAGATCTGCATCTTTAATCTTACGCTGGGCAGCAAACAGCTTCGGCATATGCGCATAGTTGAATACGCTAAGCCGATCGGGATTCAATTCCGCCACGCGTTGCAGCGTATAGGCAAAACTTTCGGGGGTCTGTTTTGGCAATCCGTAGATCAAATCTATATTGGTTGAATTGAAACCCAGCGCCCGCGCCCGTTCAATCAACGCAAAAATAAACGCCTCATCCTGCTCGCGATTGACCAGTCGCTGAACCTCTTTATTGAAGTCCTGCACCCCCATACTCAGGCGGTTGAATCCTTCGCTGCGCAGATGATCGAGGACGTCCAGCTCAATTTCACGCGGATCGACTTCCAGGGATTGCTCCGCATTTGGCAGGAACTCAAAATGACCGCGCAGAAGGCCCATCAAACGGCTTATCTGGGCTTTATTGAGATAAGTGGGAGTCCCACCACCCCAATGAAGTTGACTCACCTGACGGCCTTTAAACAGCGCCGCACGCTGGCGAATCTCCAACTCCAATACGTTGAGGTATTCTTCCGCTTTCTGCTGCTGTCGGGTGACCAGCTTATTGCAACCACAGAAGTAACACAGCTTATGGCAAAAAGGAATGTGGACGTAAAGCGAAACAGCACGCTGCGGATAACGTTCTGCAGCCCGTTGAAAGGCTGCATTGTCATAATTTTCGCTGAATTCGAGAGCCGTTGGATACGACGTGTAACGTGGCCCGGAATAGTTATATTTTTGAATCAGTGACAGATCCCAGACAATCGCCTGCTCAGACTTCATTGCTCACTCCTTCCGATATTTTTTCCTACCGGGTCGGTTAAGCGGCAGTGTTTTAACATGCCTGGCCACGGTAGCTCTGCGCAAACGAGCTTTCGTTTGCGACAGTCGCCATAGTTTACCGAATAACCAAATCAGATAACACACAAGCAGTATGGCTATTAATGGAATCAGCCAGGACACGGGTTAAAATACGTCTTTCGGGTTACCGCGTTTCAGAAGTTGCAGCATATCTTCGTTCTTCTCTACTTCATCAACCTCATCATCTTCATCACCCAGTTCGATACCGAGTTGATCCATCAGCACATCAATACGATCGAGGGTCAGATCGACAAATGCCTGATCTTCAGCATTAAGCGTCTCGCCGTCGTCTAACTTGTCGAGCAACGCATCCAAACGCGGATCGTTTTCCAGCTTGGTCAGTTCTTCTTCTGGTGACAGACGTGGTTTCTCTTCCGGCTTCGGTTTGACCGCTTTTTTATTGACGGTTTCAACCAGTAACGGAACCGGTTTTTTACTCCCTATACGAGGATCGGCATTTTTACACTGGGCGTTAGCTGCGTTCTTGTCAGCATCCACATTCGTACGAGAACCGGAAACATGTCCACGGTGTTTCTTCTGACGCTTACGCTCACGGGCTTCTAGATCCAGCTCAACACGGCTTTTCTTTTTGTTCTTGGCGGTCGCCGCTTTTGCGCGCGGTGCTTTCGGTGACTGGTTCATGGCATTCACTCTCAGGGATGTACATTCAGTATAGAATTGCGGCGGAATCTAGCAGAAAGCAGACAAAGAAAAAAGGTGGCAGATTGCGCTCCCCGCTTTTTTTGCTGATATCTGGTAGATATTCCGAGCCGGCTCGAGAAATCCTTCTCTTTTATCACTCACTTCGGCGATTAAAAAAACAAACTCGCCTTTTTTCTTACCGTAACAGTTATAATCGCCTCCCAGATACTCAGCGCCCGACGGAGACCAACGTTTTGACCAGCCAAACTTTTAACTATCATGTGACTCATTTTGTCATCAGCGCCCCGGATATTCGTCACTTGCCTGGAGATGAAGGTATTGAAGTCGCATTTGCTGGCCGCTCAAACGCAGGGAAATCCAGCGCGCTGAATACGCTCACCAACCAGAAGAGTCTGGCGAGAACCAGTAAAACCCCAGGCCGTACCCAGTTGATTAACCTGTTTGAGGTTAAGGAGGGCGTACGTCTCGTTGACTTACCCGGTTACGGTTATGCAGAAGTCCCGGAAGAGATGAAGCGCAAGTGGCAGCGCGCCTTGGGTGAATATCTGCAAATGCGTAACTGCCTTAAAGGCCTGGTGGTATTGATGGATATCCGCCATCCCCTGAAAGATCTCGATCAGCAGATGATTCAATGGGCTGTCGATGTCAACTTGCCTGTTCTGGTGTTGTTGACCAAAGCCGACAAACTGGCCTCTGGTGCGCGCAAAGCTCAGGTCACCATGGTGCGTGAAGCCGTGATTTCTTTCGGTGGCGACATTCAGGTTGAGGCATTCTCATCCCTGAAAAAGTTCGGTGTCGATAAACTGCAACAGAAGCTGGATCATTGGTTCAGCCAAATTCCTCCAGAAGTTCTGGCAGAAGAAGCGGCTGAATAATATTTCACCCTTCCATTGCACAAACTCCCCTTTCAGGCGGCCTTTTGGTCGCCTGACTTATTTGTGTCATGAAATTACATGCTACAAATTTGGCAAACGCAGTTTTCCGCCAGCATTTTTACTGTTGTGTGTACATATTCAGGAAAAAAACGAGATCGGAAAGAAGCAGGAAAAGATGGAGGGGAGAAAAAAACATGACTGATTTACAAGAAAAAACGCCCCAGTCAAAACTGACTGGGGCGGCTAATATTCAGCCAAATCCGATTACTTGAAGTAAAAGGTCTGAAAGATAGAACATCTTACCTCTGTACCCTACGACTCTAACTTTACATCATTTTTTCGCAGTGCAAAAGAATTTTTTGTAGTTTACTTACACAAATTTGCGTTCTTATTGTGAGCAGTTCTACGTAAATGGGTCTAATAATGTAGCTTAATTACAAAAACAGCTTAAGTTATCACCACTTAGTGTGCCTGATCCCAATTCTTCCCTACTCCCACATCGACTTTCAGTGGCACAGCCAAACTCATGCTTTGTTCCATTATCTGACGAATCCGCTCGGAGGCAGTTTCGATGACCGATTCATGAACTTCAAAAACCAATTCATCGTGCACTTGCATGATCATGCGAACCAACGGTTTTTCCTGCTGCTGGAGCCAACTATCTACGGATATCATCGCTCTTTTAATGATGTCTGCTGCAGTACCCTGCATAGGGGCGTTAATCGCTGCTCGTTCTGCACCTTTACGCCGCATCCCATTGCTTGAGTGAATATCTGGCAAGTAGAGCCTGCGTCCGTCAAGCGTGGTGACGTAGCCCTGCTCAGCGGCTTGCTTGCGTGTCCGCTCCATGTATTCCAATACGCCAGGGTAACGCTCAAAGTAACGATCCATATAGCGTTGCGACTCACCGCGTGGAATACCGAGTTGGCGGGAAAGGCCAAATGCGCTCATTCCGTAAATCAAACCAAAGTTTATAGCCTTGGCACTACGCCGTTGCTCACCCGTTACTTTTTCCAATGAAAGCCCGAACACTTCTGCCGCTGTCGCCCGGTGGATATCCAGCCCCTCAGCAAATGCTTTTAACAAACCGGCATCCTGAGAAAGGTGCGCCATAATCCGTAATTCAATTTGCGAATAGTCGGCAGCAACAATGCAATAATCCTTCGGCGCAATAAATGCCTGCCGGATACGACGGCCTTCATCATTTCGTACCGGAATATTTTGCAAGTTGGGATCGGTTGACGATAAGCGACCGGTGGCCGTAACTGCCTGATGATATGACGTGTGGACACGTCCCGTTACCGGATTAATCATCAGCGGAAGCTTATCGGTGTAGGTGGTTTTGAGTTTGGCTAAACCACGATACTCAAGAATCACTTTCGGCAACGGGTAATCGAGCGCAAGTTCAGCCAGAACTTCTTCGTTCGTTGAAGGTGCTCCGCCAGGTGTTTTTTTCAGAATCGGCAGGTTTTGTTTTTCGTACAAAATGGCCTGTAGCTGCTTGGGAGAAGCCAGATTAAACGGCTCTTCAGCCAGCTCATGCGCCTTGATTTCAAGTTCTGCCAAACGCACCGTTAATTCTTTGGAGTGCGTCGCCAGAATTGACTGATCAATCAAGACGCCAGTGCGTTCGATGTGAGACAGCACTGGCAACAAGGGCATTTCGATTTCCTGAAAGACTTTCTTCAGCCCCTCACTCTCTTCCAACTTTGGCCATAATGCCAAATGCAGTTGCAAGGTAACATCCGCATCTTCCGCCGCATAAGGAGCCGCTTGTTCCAAGGCGATTTGGTTAAACGTAAGCTGATTTTTACCCTTGCCTGCAATCTCTTCGAAACTGACTGTCTTATGGCCCAGATGGCGATCTGCCAGGCTGTCCATATCATGACGTCCAGAAACGCTGTCCAGGACGTAAGATTCAAGCATGGTGTCGAAAGCGACGCCACGAAGCTCAATGTCATAACGCTTGAGAACACCCTGATCAAATTTCAGGTTTTGCCCTACTTTGTGTGCATTCTCATCTTCAAGAAGCGGTTTTAGCTTCTTCAAGACTTCAGCCCGATCCAACTGAGCGGGTGCGTCCAGATAGTCATGCGCCAATGGCAAATAGGCCGCTTTACCTGGCTCTACGGCAAAAGAGACGCCAACCAAATTTGCCGTCAGGGTATCAAGAGAATCCGTCTCAGTATCAAATGCGAAAACTTCGGACGTACGCAATATTTCAAGCCAGCGATCAAAGGTCTGCTCATCGAGAATAGTTTCATAGCCATCTTGCGACAACTGGTTACGCTCTACCTCGGTTTCTGCAACAACTACTATCTCTTCAGCCCCTTTTTTCTTCGCTGCTGACGGCGCTTTTTTCCCATTCAACCACTTGCCATCCTCCAAATCGCTCAACCAACGTTTGAACTCATAACGGCTGAACAGAGTACGCAATTGATCGATATCCGGTGACGTGACGGTCAGTTGATCACAGGTGATATCCAGCTCAACGTCAGTTTTGATGGTCGCCAACTGGTAGGAAAGAAATGCAACATCCTTATTTTGTTCCAGTTTTGCGCCCATATTTTTGGCACCGCGAAAACTCAGCGTTGCGACATCATCAAGATTGGCATACAGCTTTTCCAGCCCGCCAATGCCTTGCAGTAGCGCCTGCGCGGTTTTTTCACCGACACCCGGCACACCGGGAATATTGTCGGAAGCGTCGCCCATCAATGCAAGGTAATCAATAATCAACTCAGGAGGAATACCATACTTCTCAACCACTTCATCCGGGCCAAGAATCACATTGTTCATGGTATTTATCAGGGTAATATTTGGCGTGACCAACTGCGCCATATCTTTGTCGCCCGTACTGATTAATACGGGCTGCCCGAGTTTCTCAGCCTCAAGAGCCAATGTACCAATGACATCATCGGCCTCAACACCGGTTACCACCAAGAGCGGCATCCCTGCAGCTTTCACCATTTCGTGCAAAGGTTCTATCTGTGCACGAAGATCGTCAGGCATCGGTGGACGATGGGATTTATACGCCGCAAATAAATCATCTCGGAAGGTTTTGCCTTTAGCATCAAAAACGACCGCAACATGCGTCGGTTGATACTGTTGCAGCAAGCTTTTGAGCATGTTCATTACGCCGTACATGGCGCCTGTCGGCTCCCCTACACTGTTAGTCAGAGGAGGAAAAGCATGGTACGCACGGTAAAGATACGACGAACCATCAACCAGGATCAGGGGATTTTCTGCTATCTGTGCCATAAGGGGTCTTTTGCTAGTAGGTCCATGCCGTAAGCATGCCATAGCTGACGCGAAAGACGAACCTTGACGTCGGAATCTGTTGAAGAAGGTATCAATTTTGCGAAAGGATCCGCAAGATCCGCCCTGTGGATAAGTTTGTGAGTAAAAAAACAGACTTAATATAAATTTACACTATGTTTTTAAATATCAAAAATTAATCTGTTTTATTTCATAAAGTTAAGAGTTTTCTGGTTTTTACTCTTTGTCATATCTCTTTAATGTGTTTTGTGGATATAACTTATATATCCATTTTATTCACTAGACCTATTTTTTTAATGGCGACGTTGGCCACGCAAACATGAATGCCATCAATATAAAATTCCATCACCTTTCAGATTCAGCCCCGATGCTCAGTTTCTGCTAAAATCGGCTTTCATGTAGCGCATGCTTTTGATACCTCGTTACGCTTTCTCACCAAAGGTCATAAATATAATGCCTTTCATGCCGCGTTATTCGCGAAATTAGTTTAATCGGATTTAAACGTTACTCTCTGTTATCCCAATAACAAAAACAGTCCGTTCATCGACATGTTCAGCGGAAGAATGAATCGAATTAGTGTACATACCGGGATGCTGCCGATTAATGCGAATCTGCACGGTGATTATCTGCGTGATAAGACATTCAAACGTCAGTTTCAGCTCTGGTTAAATTAACTGTGGATGGAAAAAGATCGGTCGCTTGAGAGAATGGGGTATATTGCAGGCAATAAAAAACGCCGGAGATCCGACGTTTTTTAGTATGGAAAAGTTACTTCTGTTGAACGAGGAATCGCACAACGTCAGCAAATTGTTTTACATAGGCATCCATAGAACTGGTATCAAGCCCATCATTTTTAATCATATACTTGCCGTTCACAAACATCGCTGGCACGCCGCGTAATCCCAAATCTTGCGCAGCTTTCTGTTGTTGTGCTACCAGGGATTTGACAACAAAGCTATTCCAGGCAGCATCATATTCTGCCGGTTTTACACCAGCCTGAATAAAGACATCACGGATATCTGCCGCTGACTGTATAGACTGCTTTTTCTGAATGGCGTCGAACATCGGTGGGCTGATTTTATCTTCAACACCCAGAGCTATCGCTACTGCCCATGCCTGAGTAAGTTCTTTACCGAATTGCCCCAAGAACTCCACATGGTACTTGGTCATTTTGGTGCCCGGCGGTAACGCTTTTCTGACGTTTTCGGACACATGATAAACCTGCTCAAACTGAAAACAGTGCGGGCAATAGAATGAGAAGAACTCCAGAACTTGCGGCTCACCAGTTACTGGTTTATCCAGAGTGACGTATTGAGAACCGTCAGTGAATTGCGTGGCAGAGGCACCGAATGCCATCATGACTCCAACCAATGCCAACCATATTTTCTTCATACAATAACGCTCTCCATTAATTTAAGCTTTAGTACGTTAATTTCAGCTTTAGGTCACACACGATTAAAGCTTTAATACATTGGCATCAGCTGCAGCGGGGGAGCCTGCAACAGCTTAACCTGTTCTGTGAATGCCGCTGTCTGCTGTAACCAAAAGTCAGCGTCTGTCATCCACGGAAAACTTCTCGGGAATGCAGGATCCTGCCAACGGCGGGTAACCCATGCAAGGTAATAAACCATACGCATTGCGCGTAATGGTTCAATCAGAGCGAGTTGCTTCTGATCAAATTCAGCAAATTCACTGTATGCTTCCAATAGGATATCGAGCTGAATAAGTTGCTCTTTCCTTTCACCATGCAGAAGCATCCATAAATCCTGTATCGCTGGACCATTTCGGGCATCATCAAGATCCACAAACATTGGACCATCGCGCCACAGAATATTTCCCGGATGACAATCGCCATGCAGCCTTAGCGGTTGCCAATCCAAATGCCAATACTGCGTGATGGTTTCGATGAGTTTGTCTGTAGCAGCCAGGAAACGATCGCGCTGTTTCACCGGAATCAAAGTGCTGGCAGCAAGAATTTGACGCGGCTGTGTTAAATATTCGTCGATCCCAATGGTTGGTCTGGCGATAAAAAGCCGCTCGCTGCCCACCTGATGGATTCGACCAAGAAACCGCCCCACCCATTCCATCTGATCCAGGTTATCTATTTCATATTGCCTTCCCCCAACACTCGGGAATACAGTGAAATAATAGCCCTTATAATGATGCAACGTTTTACCTTGTAGCGCGAGAGGGGCGACTGCAGGAACTTCAGCATCCTGCAGATCCAGCGAAAACTGGTGCTCCTCCGCGATTTGTTCTTCACTCCACCGCTCTGGACGATAAAACTTAACCACATAGCGTTTGCGTTCTTCGTCCATGAACTGAAATACGCGGTTCTCATAACTATTAAGTTCAGTCAGTCCAGATTCCGCATAAAGCCCCGCATCTTGCAGCGCATCAAGAATAAGGTCTGGTGTCAGTGCCTGGAAATTAAACGCAGAGTTGTTCATAACAACATTCATTCTAGAGTGACGCTACGGCTGAAAGATAATGAGAAATACTATCATCAATGTCCCCAACGGCACATGACGAATCAGTAACTCATTGTTTTATTACTTGATGACACCACGAGCGCGCAAAATAGCCGTTTTAAAATCATCTTCCTGGTCTTTTTTCAGACCCGGGATCTCCGCGTCACTATCGCTGCCGCGCATCTTGAGGTGATAGATCAGGATATCATCGGTTAAATCGGCGAGATCTCCATGGTAACCACTCTCTTTCGCCAGTTTTTGTACAAACTGAAGCAAATTCAATTCAGGCTCTTTTTTCCATTCTGGCTGTAACAATTCAATCAGTTCATTTAACCGATGGCAGTTCATATCATTTTCTCTTTTCACAGACATAAGTGGACAAAGTAACAGGGTTAACCGTCAAGGAAAAGAGGATGAGTTGTCAATAAAAGTAAATCCTTATTCCGCCGTAGCTTTAGCGATACAATCATTACTGTAAATATTGGCTGACGGAGAGCAAGCTTATGAGTCCTGATACTACGGGTGTTATTCTCGCCGGAGGCCGGGCTACTCGCATGGGTGGGGAAGATAAGGGATTGGTAAAATTGCAGGGTAAACCTCTGTTCATACATATTCTGGAAAAACTACGCCCCCAGGTGAGCCATCTTCTAATCAGCGCCAATCGAAATATCGATATTTATAGCCAACATCAACAGGTTGTAGCTGACATTACGCCTGATTTCGCTGGTCCTTTGGCTGGTATGCTTGCCGCGCTAAAAATTTCCCTCACTGAATGGGTCGTGTTTGTACCCTGTGATGTCCCTGATTTCCCAGTCGATCTCGTTTCTCGCTTGTGGCAAGGTAAAAAACTGGCATTGGCGGCATACGCCGATGACGGTGCAAGGGCCCATCCTACCCTGGCATTATTACACCGTAGCCTCGCCCCACAGCTTGAAGCTTTTTTGGAAAATGGCGACCGCAAGCTCATGCTATTTCTTTCCAATATCAATGCAGTGCCCGTGATATTTGCTGATCGACCAAACGCTTTCAAGAATTTGAATACTCCTGAAGATATCGCAACCTGGCATCCACAAACTGGGAATGAATGATGAAAAAATTACCACTGCCATTGCTTGGGATTGTTGCTTACAGTGGAACTGGCAAAACAACATTACTGAAAATGCTGATACCCCTCCTTCGGCAACATGATATTCGGGTTGGTCTGATCAAACATAGCCATCATGATATGGATGTAGATACGCCTGGAAAGGACAGTTATGAATTGCGTAAAGCGGGTGCAGATCAAACGATGGTGGCAAGCGATCGACGTTGGGCGCTAATGACCGAGCGTCAGGGGAAGGGATCGGTTGAGTTGGGTTATCTCGCGAGCCGGTTTGAACATTCTTCTCTGGATATGATCTTTGTTGAAGGATTTAAACATGAGCCTATTGCCAAGATCGCCCTTTTTCGGCCAGAAGTTGGCAAGCCCTTGGCCGGTCTTATCGATGAATACGTGGTGGCAATCGCCAGTAATGAGCAGATCTCTGAAACATCCCTGCCTATCTTAGATATCAATGATGCTGGAAGCATTGCACAATTTATCGTTCAGTGGCTTAAGAAACAGTACTGACAACACTCTTCGTTATGAAGCCTTTCTTATTTCACTTACTTGAATCGGCTTTCCCATTACCTATAAAGCAAAAAACCCCAGTCTTTCGACTGAGGTTCTTTACTTTGTTTGATGCCTGGCAGTTTACGCCGGGCTCCTGCCCTGCGCCCTTCGGGTCAGCGCCATGCGCTGCTCAAATCCGTTCCCGACGGATTTG
>NZ_QOVA01000012.1 GCF_003332275.1 Edaphovirga cremea
AGTGTTTTCACTGGCTTATCCCTTCCTGGCTGGGCGACTTGGTCTCGTTGGAGGAGTCGTTGTTCCCGGTCAGTGGAGGCGCATTATAGGGAGTTCTCGTCAGCCTGCAACCCCTAATTTCAAAAAATTTTTCAAGCGAGTCTTTTTTCATCGAAACGACGGTTAGATCACCATTTTAGCTATTTTTCATACGGCATCTTGGCAATATCTTCAGCAAAACGCGTCACATCATCCCAATCGGTGTATTCCACATCTTTACTCGTATCAGTCTCGCCGCCGGTTAAACGCATAATGAATTGAATCATAAGTCTGTCCATCCAGCGATAACGCGGATAACGAAGCGCTCCAGCAAAAACCGTGCTCAGCGCAGGCTTCCAAGGCGTTTTGATGAGGAATTTCCTGACATAGGGATTGGTTTGCACCGTACGTTTCTCAGGTTTTCTCGCCGTCAGGTTAACGGCGTAGAAAGCTGAAGGCATCTGATTGAGGATCTCCAGGTTTTGTTTGATGAACTTTTCCAGGAGTGGATTGAAATGCCCATAGCGTATTGAGGCACCCACCACGACCTTCTGATAACGCTGCAAGTCCAGATGTTGCGCATGTCGCAAATCAATCACATCACACACATCTGTCACCTGCAAAATACTGGCAATATAAGAAGCGATATTACGCGTCTGCCCATCAGTCGTGGAATATAGAATCAGAACCTTCATAGTAGGCTTTCCTTGTCAGCAGGATCACTCACGCCAGAACGTCGGCGTAAACAACACAAGTAATGTGAACACTTCGAGACGCCCGAAGAGCATCGTTACAACGAGAATCCATTTCGCAGTCGCATTCATGGACGCAAAGTTATCGGCAACAACACCCAGCCCCGGCCCCAGATTATTCAGCGTGGCCGTAACTGCGGCAAAAGCAGAGAAATCATCGACACCTGTTGCAATAATGGCGAGCATGCTAATGATAAAGACCAGTGCATAGGCGGAGAAAAATCCCCAGACAGCTTCAAGAATACGCTCAGGAATCGCGCGGCTTCCCAGTTTAATGGTATAGACCGCATTAGGGTGCACCAGGCGCTTCAATTCACGCGACCCCTGGAGATAGAGCAATAATATTCGAATAACTTTCAGCCCGCCGCCTGTCGATCCTGCACAGCCACCAATAAAAGCAGCGCAAAGCAAGAGTATTGGCAAGAACAGTGGCCACTTGGCAATACTGTCCGTGGTATATCCCGCCGTTGTGGCCATTGAGATAACCTGGAAGAAGGCCTGATTAAGCGTGGTCAATGTAGAACTGTATACATCATGCCGCCAGAGCACGAAGGTGCAGATGATTACCAGCGTCAATTGCACAGAAATGAACATCCTGAATTCAGGATCACGCCAGTACACTTTGAGACTTCGCCCGCTAAGAACGGCGAAGTGCAAACCAAAGTTACAACCGGAAATTAGAAGGAAAACCGCGATGATGGTATTAATCGTCGAGTTGTGAAAATAGCCGATACTCGCGTCATGCGTTGAAAATCCACCGATTGAGATCGTTGAGAAACTATGTGCAATCGCGTCAAAGGCCGACATTCCTGCCCCCCATAGCGAAAGCGCGCAGGCAATCGTCAGCAGGACATATATCAACCACAACGTTTTGGCCGTTTCAGCGATTCTTGGTCGCATTTTATTATCTTTCAGCGGACCCGGCATTTCTGCCCGGTAGAGCTGCATTCCCCCAACTCCCAGAATCGGCAGTATCGCCACGGCGAGCACAATGATCCCCATACCGCCAAACCACTGCAGCATCTGGCGGTAGAAAAGGATCGCTTTGGGAAGAGAGTCCAATCCAACCAGCGTGGTTGCCCCCGTGGTTGTGAGGCCGGAAAAGGACTCAAAGAATGCATCGGTCACCGACAAATTCGGTCGTTCGGTAAAAAGGAAAGGTAACGCCCCCACACTTCCCAGCACGGTCCAGAATAAAACAACGATCAAAAATCCTTCGCGTGGCTTAAGCTCGTGTTTTTGCTTCCGGTTGGGAAGCCACAGGAAAAGCCCGATGATCAACGCCACGAAGAAGGTTTGGAAAAAGGCACGCCCTGCGCCATCACGATAGATCAATGCCACGAGACCAGGAATAAACATCGTCCCGGAAAACAGGATGACTAACAGACCGACAATACGGGTTATGGCGCGAAAATGCATTCCGGCATATTCCTTAGCTATTTAATGGAGGGATTATTACGAAATGGGCAGTAAATGCAACGTACCCCGACTGAGATCGTGCAAACGTGCCGCAATATCTTCGGCTTGCATCGCGGGCAGCGTCAGTTTCAGATCCACTCTGACACCATAATCCCCGTGCAATAACTGGCCTCCCACCTGCTGTAACAGCCCTTCGACCAACGCGAGCTGTGCATAATCACACTGCAGCGAATATTCTGCCTGCGGTACTTTTTGTTTGGTAATAAGTCGTTTCAGAGCCTGTTGCACACCGCTGCCATACGCCCTGACCAACCCGCCGGTCCCTAGTTTGATTCCACCATAGTAACGCACAACGACCGCCGTGATTTCCCCCACGCCACTCCCCTGCAATTGCGCCAGTATAGGCTTTCCTGCGGTTCCTGAGGGTTCACCATCATCAGAAAAACCCAATTGCTGTGAGTCATCGGGTGCACCAGCAACAAATGCCCAGCAATGATGTCTCACGACAGGATGTTCATTCCTGACGTGCTGAATATAAGCTTTTGCCGCCTCAATGCCATCGGTATGTGCCAACAGAGTAATGAAGCGGCTTTTTTTGATCTCTTCGCTGATGCTTATCGCCTCAGCGGGAACCAGATACGGTTGCATCAGGCCAGATTAAGATCGCGGGTCATATTCTCGACACGACTCTCATGAATCACAATATTGTCCTCGATACGTATTCCACCAAAGGCTTTCAATGCATCCAGTCGCTGCCAATCAAAATGCTTACTGTGTTGCCCCTCACGCCATGGTGCCAACAGTGACTCAATAAAATAGATGCCAGGCTCAATGGTCAATACCATGCCCGGCTGAAGAATCCGCGTGCAACGCAGATACGGATACATAGATGGCGCAGCGAGATGAGTACCTTTGTCATCCTGCATAAAACCAGCAACATCATGAACCTGTAAGCCCAGGGGATGCCCAAGCCCATGAGGCAGGAACGGGCAGGTCAACCCTTGCTCAACCATCGCATCGGTACTGATATCGACCACCAGCTTATGTGACTTGAGTAACTTGGCAATGCGCTGGTGCATTTGGATGTGATAATCCGTATAGCGAACCCCGGCTTCGATCGTATCAATAAGCGCCAGCTCTTCGTCATTCAGATCTTTCAGCAACGCGGCAAAATCGTTATCGCCCTGTGCAGAATAGGTACGGGTAAGATCGGCAGCATAGCCATTGTATTCCGCGCCAGCATCAATGAGGAAGCTACGCACTTCGGCAGGAACCTGATGATCCAGTTTGGTGTAGTGGAGAACGGAGGCATGTTCATTCAGGGCAACAATATTACCGTACGGAACATCAAAATCACGGTGGCCAGTCGCAGTGAGATAAGCATTATTGATATCAAACTCACTCATGCCAGAAAGGAAAGCTTCATGCGCAGCACGATGTCCGCTTACCGCCGTTTTCTGGGCCTCCCGCATACAGGCCAATTCATAGTCTGTTTTATATGCACGGTAGTAATGCAGGAAATCAAGGACGGCGGCGGGATTAATGTTCCCTGCGCTGAAACCCATCTCATGAGCCCGCGACTGGGCATAACCAATGTAGGCGACGTTATTGCGTTCGGCAGGTAGCAATTGTGCAATATCATCAGCACTTTTCAGGGCAATGATATCAACTTCGGGTGTCCAGAAACTGTCGGGTAAAGACTCGACACTGTGCCAGTAATCAACGGGAGAATAGAACCACAGCTTGGGTTTGTTCACTCCATCAACTAACAACCAGCAATTAGGCACCTGCGTCACCGGAACCCAAGCCTTGAATTGGGGATTCACTTTGAACGGATAATCATGATCGTCAAGGAAGACGGTCAGCAACTCGCCCGAGTGAATCAGCAAAGCATCCAACTGATGCCGTTCCAATACCTCACGGGTGCGTTGTTGCAGCGTTGATATATGTTCTTTATAGAGGGTAGCCAACGATTCCATCACAGTGTCCTTTCACCTTCAGTTCGATCTTTTCATCTTATCACAGCAAAGCATTTGCCGTAGAGCAGTGCGGATTGTGATCATCACAGCAAAAATGCAATATCTTGTTTGCAAATTATTAACATAAAAACCACACTCTTGAACATCTGGTCATACCAGATCCATTGCGCTGATTCAGGAGATAGACATGCTCTACCAAGGCGAAACCCTACATGTAGACTGGCTCGAAGACGGTATCGCCGAGCTGGTTTTTGATGCACCCGGCTCGGTTAACAAACTTGATACCCATACTGTTGCCAGCCTGGGCAAAGCAATAGACGTACTCGAGAAACTCTCAGGGCTGAAGGGTGTATTGTTGCGCTCCAGCAAAGCGGCCTTTATCGTAGGCGCAGACATTACTGAATTTCTCTCGCTATTTGATGCACCTGCAGAAAAACTGCACCAATGGCTAACCTTTGCCAACGACATTTTTAATCGTCTGGAAGATTTGCCGGTTCCGACAATTTCCGCAATCAATGGTTATGCATTGGGCGGTGGTTGCGAATGCATTCTTGCTACCGATTTCCGCATCGCCACACCGGATGCACGTATTGGCTTGCCAGAAACCAAGCTGGGGATCATGCCAGGATTTGGTGGCTCGGTGCGTTTACCCCGATTGCTGGGTGCCGACAGTGCGCTGGAGATTATTGCAGCAGGTAAAGATGTCGGAGCCAAAGAGGCTCTGAAAGTGGGTCTGGTTGATGCGGTCGTGAATCCGGATAAATTGGTTGATGGCGCACTCAGTATGCTGCATCAGGCCATTGCCGGGAAACTCGACTGGCGTGCCTATCGCCAACCGAAGCTGGATCCACTGAAACTCAGTGCGATTGAAGCCGCCATGAGTTTTACCATTGCCAAAGGCATGGTTCTGCAAACAGCAGGAAAACACTATCCCGCCCCACTTACCGCAGTTAAAACCATCGAAGCCGCCGCAAAGTTGGGCCGTGCCGATGCCCTTAAACTGGAAACAAACAGTTTTGTTCCGTTGGCTGGCTCAAATGAAGCCCGCGCTCTGGTAGGGATATTCCTGAACGACCAGTATGTGAAAGGTAAAGCGAAAAAACTGGCCAAAGAAGTCACTGCACCCAAGCAAGCGGCTGTTTTGGGTGCTGGCATAATGGGGGGTGGTATTGCTTACCAATCAGCCAGTAAAGGCGTACCGGTACTGATGAAAGACATCAGTGAGAAATCTCTTGAACTGGGCATGAATGAAGCCGCGAAGCTGCTGAACAAGCAACTTGAACGAGGCAAATTGAGTGGTCTGAAGATGGCCCAGGTGCTATCTACCATTCAGCCTACGCTAAACTACTCAGGTATTGAGCGCGCGCAGATCGTTGTCGAAGCCGTGGTCGAGAATCCAAAAATCAAGGCGGCAGTTCTGGCCGAAACCGAGGCATTACTCAACGAAGAGACGGTGCTTGCTTCGAACACTTCCACCATACCTATCAACCAGTTAGCCGCAGCGCTGAAAAGACCTGAAAACTTCTGTGGCATGCACTTCTTTAACCCAGTGCATCGGATGCCGCTGGTCGAAGTGATCCGTGGAGAGAAAACATCAGACAAAACCATCGCGACCGTCGTTGCTTATGCAATAAGCATGGGCAAAACACCGATCGTGGTGAATGACTGTCCCGGTTTCTTTGTTAACCGGGTGCTATTTCCATATTTTGCGGGGTTCAGCCTGCTAATGCGCGATGGTGCTGATTTCCGCCAGATCGATAAAGTCATGGAAAAACAGTTCGGTTGGCCTATGGGCCCAGCCTATTTACTGGATGTGGTTGGAATTGATACTGCACATCATGCGCAAGCAGTCATGGCAACAGGATTCCCGCAGCGTATGGCTAAAGATTTCCGTGACGCCGTAGATGCCATGTTCGACAGCGAGCGTTATGGCCAAAAGAATAAGCTGGGATTCTATCGTTACACTGAGGATAGCAAAGGCAAACCGCGCAAAGAAAATGACGCGCAGGTAGACGCGTTGCTGGCTCCGACTCGCCAGCAAGAGCAATCCTTTGATGCCGAAGAGATCATTGCTCGCATGATGATCCCGATGATCAATGAAGTCGTGCGTTGTCTGGAAGAGCACATCATCGCCAGTCCGGCTGAAGCGGATATGGCGCTGGTTTACGGTATTGGTTTTCCTCCTTTCCACGGCGGCGTGTTCCGTTATCTCGATACGATGGGCAGTGCAAAATATCTGGAATTGGCCGATCGCTACAGCCACCTGGGTGCAATGTATGAAGTACCCGACGGTTTACGGGCCAAGGCAGAAAAGAACGAACGCTATTACCCGGCGGCTGCCCCGCTGTCAGATTTCAATACCGGTAACCAGGCTTAAGGTGGAAAAGATGGAAAATGTAGTGATTGTTGATGCCGTCCGCACACCGATGGGACGCTCAAAAGGCGGCGCATTTCGCCAGGTTCGCGCTGAGGATTTATCTGCCCACTTAATGCGTGCAGTACTGAGCAGGAACAGCGCATTGGATGCCAAAGAGATTGATGACATCTACTGGGGCTGCGTGCAACAGACGCTGGAGCAAGGCTTCAACATTGCACGCAACGCCGCACTTTTGGCAGAAATTCCCCACAGCGTTCCGGCTGTAACCGTTAACCGTCTGTGCGGTTCTTCAATGCAGGCTCTGCATGATGCCGCAAGATCGATCATGGTTGGCGATGCACATGTCAGCCTGATTGGTGGTGTGGAACATATGGGGCACGTGCCAATGAGCCATGGTGTGGACTTCCACCCAGGTTTAAGCAAAACGGTCGCCAAAGCCGCTGGCATGATGGGATTGACCGCAGAGATGCTGGCAAAAATTCACCATATCAGCCGTGAAATGCAGGATGAGTTTGCAGCCCGCTCCCATCAACGCGCGTATGCAGCGACAGTTGAAGGCCGATTTGCCAATGAGATTGTCGCAACAACGGGTCATGATGCTGACGGCACGCTGGTCAGTTATGCCGTTGATGAAGTTATCCGGCCCGAAACCACAGTGGCAGCGTTGGCGGCGTTAAAACCTGCCTTTGATCCAGTGAATGGTACGGTAACAGCGGGGACTTCTTCCGCGCTTTCTGACGGTGCGTCAGCCATGCTCATCATGAGTGAATCAAGGGCAAAATCGCTGGGCCTGAAAGCCCGCGCCAGGATCCGCTCGATGGCTGTCGTCGGGTGTGATCCTTCCATTATGGGCTATGGCCCGGTTCCGGCTACACGGTTGGCATTAAAACGCGCAGGTCTGAGTGTGCAGGACATCGGTCTGTTCGAATTGAACGAAGCTTTTGCCGCACAATCCCTCCCGTGCATCAAAGATCTCGGTCTGCTGGAAACCATGGAAGAGCGGGTAAATCTCAATGGCGGCGCCATCGCCTTGGGTCATCCTCTCGGATGCTCAGGATCGCGAATTTCAACCACGCTGCTCAATCTTATGAAGCGCAATGACATTCAGTTCGGTGTGGCGACGATGTGCATCGGCTTAGGTCAGGGAATTGCGACGGTATTCGAGCGGGTATAAAACAATTCACACTTTTAGTTGTTGTTCTTCCCGCCTGTCAGGGGCGGGTTTTTTTATCGTTCTTTTGCCAGTGACGTCGCCGGAAGCGATCATCACTGGCAAATACCACTTCAGCGCAATGTCGACCAGATAAACGCCGATCAGATAAATGAAAAGGCATCACCAAACATGCGATTTTCAATTGCACCACGCTCTGCACAGAAACGCTCACGAGCAATCTTCGCCATTTCGAAACGTCCGGCGATATAGATGTCGTGTTTTGCCAAAGAACCAAAGTCCTGCAGCACAGCACTCAGCACAGTCCCGGTTCTTCCTGACCAATCCTTTTCCGGCTGCTCGACGACTGGAATCACTTTCAACTGTGGATACTGAACACTCAAGGATTCCAGCTCACCCAAATCATACAAGTGCATCAACTCACGTCCGCCCCAGTAAATGGAGATTTCGCGATCCGGTTGCTGTTCCAGCGCAGTAATCAAAATAGAGCGGACATAAGAGAATCCTGTCCCGCCAGCGATCAAAACCAGTGGGCGCTGGCTATCTTCACGCAACCAGGCATCACCATGAGGAATATCCACGGTAATCGATTTTTCTTTCAGGATGCGATCCATCACAGCCATCGCATAGAGATTGATTTCGGACGCACCAATATGTAATTCAATAAAATCTTTTTGGGCTGGGGTGGATGCCATAGAGAACGGGCGCTTGTCCCGCTCGTCCATTACCACCATCAAATATTGGCCAGCGCGAAAAGTGAACGCGGCTTCAGGCACCAGTCTAACCCGGTAAACGGTATCAGTTATGGCCTCTACAGAGGTCACTTTACAGCTCAATGTCGTCATGCCTTCCCTCTATCGGGTCATCAATGCAAAACTGAGAATAGAGTCAGGTCGATTATCGCCCGGTGTCTCTATCACTGAATATGGCGAGTTCGTCCCAAATGGCATCAATGCGGGTCGTAACAGCAGGATCCTTCTCAATAGGATGACCCCACTCACGTTGTGTCTCACCTGGCCATTTGTTTGTGGCATCCAGCCCCATTTTTGACCCCAACCCGGAAACCGGCGAGGCAAAATCCAGATAATCTATTGGCGTATTCTCAACTAATACCGTGTCACGTGATGGATCCATACGCGTAGTAATCGCCCAGATCACATCGTTCCAATCCCGAGCGTTTATATCATCGTCGCATACAATAACAAACTTGGTGTACATAAACTGGCGTAAAAACGACCAAACGCCCATCATCACGCGTTTTGCATGCCCGGCATATTGTTTTTTGATGGTAACAACAGCCATTCGATAGGAACAACCTTCCGGCGGAAGATAAAAATCGGTGATCTCTGGAAACTGCTTTTGCAGGATCGGAACAAAAACTTCATTCAACGCCACGCCCATTACTGCCGGCTCATCCGGCGGGCGCCCTGTATAGGTTGAATGATAAATAGCATCCTTACGCTGGGTAATATGCGTAATAGTAAATACCGGGAAACTATCTACTTCATTGTAATAACCGGTGTGATCGCCGTAAGGCCCTTCGGGTGCCATTTCTCCCGGTTCTATATAGCCTTCGAGAACAATCTCCGCACTGGCGGGAACTTCCAGATCGTTGGAAATACATTTCACGACTTCTGTCTTGTTGCCACGAAGCAAGCCGGCAAACGCGTATTCCGAAAGCGTATCCGGCACTGGCGTTACCGCCGCAAGAATTGTTGCGGGATCTGCTCCGAGCGCGACGGCCACGGGAAAACGTTCCCCCGGATGTGTCTGGCACCACTCCTGGAAGTCGAGGGCACCACCACGGTGAGAGAGCCAGCGCATGATCAACTTGTTTCGACCCAGAACCTGCTGGCGATAAATACCCAAATTCTGCCGCTCTTTATGAGGTCCCCGGGTCACGGTCAATCCCCACGAAACCAGCGGCGCGACATCTTCAGGCCAGCAATGCATCACCGGAATGCGGCCAAGATCAACGTCATCACCCTGCCAAACCTGTTCCTGACAAGGTGCCGTGCTTAAACACTTGGTCGGCATATTCAGTACTTGCTTGAACTTGGGCATTTTATCGAAGAGATCGCGAAAACCTTTCGGCGGTTCAGGTTCTTTCAAGAAGGCCAGCAATTTACCGACGTCGCGCAACGCACTGACATCCTCCTGACCCATTCCCATGGCGACCCGTTTGGCCGTACCAAACAGATTGCACAGAACGGGCATGTTGTAGCCCTTGGGGTTTTCAAATAACAGGGCTGGGCCATTCGCACGCAATGTACGATCGGCAATTTCTGTCATTTCCAGATAGGGATCGATTGGCTGGCTGATACGTTTAAGTTCACCTCTCTTTTCCAGCAGCGAGAGGAAGTCGCGTAAGTCACGGTATTTCATGCTGATCCACAGTATTTGATACTGATTTTATTGCTGTCAGTGTAGAGGGCATTATAAGCCCTCTATCGGGTTGATGCTGCATTTTTGTTAAAAGGCAGTGAATCCACTCAACTGACGTTAAGTGAGGCAAAAACTACAGGCATTCGAAAGGAACCAGCCCAGCCAATGCCTTGGTATCCTGACATTCCTGCGTTGCCCGTGCATGGCGGAAGATTTTAAACCCTTCGCCTTTCGCACTGAAATAACTCAGTTGACCATCACAAACATGCAGATAACTGCCTTCTCTGATAGCAATTACCGATTCCGATGGGTTAATGGCACAAAACTCGGCAATACGTTCATCACGGGTTTCACCCATATGACCGCTCAACTGTGCATCAATATAATGTGGATTAATCTGGACGGGGAAGAGACCCAATGAGGGCAAGACCACACTGTTACGAATAGGCATATCATTAGTAGTACGAATGCTTGGAGTCGCAACGTTACATCCGGCGCTCCAACCAACGTAAGGAATATTGCGCTCACGAACCACGCGTTTGATGGGAACGATTAACCCTTGCTCATGCAGCATCTGATTCAACATCCAGGTATTGCCCCCACTGACGAGGATACATTGCGCGTGACCTATCGCTTCAGCGGGATTCCCTGCATGATGGAGACTGCTGACTTTGATCCCCAGCGATTGCTCAAGCTCCTTGGCCCGTTCATCATAGTTGCCACGAATGATGGCATAAGGGACGAGAACAGCTGAGGTGATTTGGCGTCTGGCAATCATCTCCTGTAAAGCATCCTTGGCGTAACTCAGTAATGCCGAATCACCAGAAATTTTGCCATTACTCAGTAAAAACAGTTCCATACGATCTACTCCGAAGATAAACGTTAAGGCTCTTTGTCTGTTGATGACTGTATAACAAGTCCGCTCGCAGAAAGACCCGATCTCTCACAGATTGCGCTAACTACCTAAGAGTCTGATATAGAACGCAGCAGAAAGCGACTGAATATCTCGTCTCGCATAACTTAGTGTTATATAACTCAATACATTACCTTTGCTATTTATCCGTGATGGCTTTTGCTATGCTTATCAGCAAGACAGAAAGGCATGTGACACTATGGAATCTTGGTATTTATTATATTGTAAACGCGGTCAACTCCTGCGCGCGAAAGATCATCTTGAACGACAAGAAGTAAATTGTCTGAGTCCGATGATCACCCTTGAAAAAGTGGTGAGGGGTCGACGTACCCCGGTCAATGAACCTCTGTTTCCTAACTATATGTTCATAGAATTTGATCCGGAAATCATTCATACCACCACGATCAGTGCCACTCGCGGTGTGAGTCATTTCGTCAGATTTGGCAAGCAGCCAGCGACCATTAATATAGCCGTGATTAATGAATTGATGAACCATCCGGTACACAACATTACCGATCCGGAAACTCCACATCCTGGCGATACCGTGTTGATAACAGAGGGGGTTTTTGAAGGGTTGCAGGCTATCTATACCGAACCTGATGGTGAAGCCCGTTCGATGCTATTGCTCAACCTAATTAATAAGCAGGTTACTCAAAGTCTGGACAATAAGCAGTTCCAGAAACTTTAATTTCGTAAACCTGATCTCGCCAATATCAGCAAAAATCCGTCTACTCAACATTCCGCCAGAGTGCTCTCAGTAGACGAGTTTTGCTAACCCAGCCTTTCAGCTTCACGCTTCCTGGTAATCTTCCTGAACTTAAATCAGGCCGAAAACGCGACGCGCATTGGCCTCCGTTGTCTGCCCTAGCCAAAATGGATCTTCCTGCCGCCATGCCGCTACTTGCCTGACGATGTGCGGCAAGAAACGGGGCTCGTTACGGCGGGACGCTGGTTTTGGCTTTATATCCCGTGGTAACAAATAAGGCGCGTCGGTTTCAAGCAACAGCCGTTCCGCAGGGATATAGGGCAGTAATTCACGCAACTCCATGCCACGCCGTTCGTCACATACCCAACCCGTCACGCCAATTGACGCGCCCAGCGCCAGACAATCCTCCAGTTCCTGGCGATTGCCGGTAAAACAGTGCACTACCGCTGCGGGTAATTGCGACATCCACGGTGCGAGCAGCTCAACAAAACGTTGATGGGCATCCCGGCAATGGAGAAAAACCGGCAATTGCAGTTCTGCCGCTATCGCCAACTGAGCACTGAACGCCTTTTCCTGATTCTCGACAGTGGAAAAATTACGGTTAAAGTCGAGACCACACTCCCCTATCGCGACAACAACGGACAATTCAGCCAATTGGCGAACCTGCATTTCCGTATCAGCATCCCATTTGTCTGCCCCATGAGGATGGACTCCCGCAGTGGACCAGCAGAAATCTGGATATTGCCTTGCGAGCTTTGAGGCGAAAAAGCTTTCCTGAATGCTGGTGCCTGTGAGCAACATTCCTGTGACACCTGCCGATTTTGCTCTGGTCACAACATCATGCCGATCCTGGGCAAATTGCGTACTGGTTAAATTAACACCGATATCAAACATAGGTCATCCCAAACAGAAGCCGCCCATAAAGGGCGGCTGAAAAGGCAAGAAACTGTGGTTATGGCGTATTCGGATGATGATCCTCTTCCTCACCTTCGTCTTCTTCCGCCGGCCTCTTGCGACCCTTACCCACATAGAAACGGGCAAAAAATACGCCAACTTCAAACAGCAGATACATAGGTATAGCCAGCAGAGTTTGCGAGAAAACATCCGGTGGAGTCAGAAGCATACCAACAA
Organism: Edaphovirga cremea; assembly: GCF_003332275.1. GTDB lineage: Bacteria > Pseudomonadota > Gammaproteobacteria > Enterobacterales > Enterobacteriaceae > Edaphovirga > Edaphovirga cremea. The sequence continues at coordinate 12,852 of NZ_QOVA01000012.1, forward strand.
CGAAGGCACCGACTAACACATAAGGACGCTTTTTCTTCAGATCTTCCGGGGTCGTTACGCCGCTCCAGCAAAGCAGAACGATGGCGATAGGCACTTCAAACGAAATCCCAAAGGCCATAAACAAAGCCATCACAAAATCGAGATAGTTATTGATGTCTGTAGCGATGAGTACGCCTTCCGGTGCCGTCTTGGCAAAGAAGCCAAATGCCAGCGGGAAAACAATAAAATAGGCGAAAGCCATGCCCAGATAGAACAACAAAGTACTGGAGACCAGCAATGGCATCATCAACCTGCGTTCATGCTTATATAAGGCTGGCGCAATAAATGCCCATACCTGATACAGAATCATGGGTGCAGAGACGAATACCGACACCATCATCGTCAATTTGATCGGCGTAAAAAACGGAGAAGCTACATCCGTTGCAATCATGCTTGCGCCAACAGGCAACTGGTTGATCAACGGCGCCGAGACCAGATGATAAATATCATTAGCGAAATAGACCAACGCCAAAAATACTGCCAGCACACAAATTATGGAGTTCAATAACCGTTTACGCAGCTCAATCAGATGGCTGATAAGCGGTTGTGTATCTTCAACAGCCATGCTTTAACGATCGCCTGAGGGTTGATGAGAAGAAGTCGGCTTCACAGTAGCGGGTATGTCTTCAGCGGCCGTACCCGGCATTTCCGGGGTTTCTGGTTTGGTTACTGGTGCAGAAGCAGCCCGCGTTTCCCTCGCATTTATCGGTTCCACTGGCGCAACAGATGCATCTGACGTATTGATCACCGCAGCAGGATTGACCTGAGCCGGAGGTGCTTTGGCAGATGCAGTCGCAACATGCGCAGCATGCGCAGCATCTCCTGGTGTCACACCGTCATGGAGCGCTTCTGCTTCTATCGGGGCCGGGTTGTGGATGGTTTGCGGACTGTTTTCTTGTCCGGCAGCCTCGATGCTGCTTACCTCGCCCTTGTAAGAGCGCTTCATTGATTCAGCCGCTTCTCTCAACTCATCCATCGACGCTTTCAGTTCAGGCGTTAGATTTTTCAGCCCGGCCTCTTCCGCTTTCTTAAGACTGTCCTGCAGTTCCTGCAATTTCAACTCTTGCGAAAGTTCTGTCTGTACGGTTGCGGCAAGGGAACGAAGTGCCCGGATCCACCCAGCAACAGTTCTGACCGCCACGGGCAATCGTTCTGGACCAAGCACGACCAGACCGATCACCATGACGAGTACAAGTTCACCAAATCCAATATCGAACACGGATTACACCTGCTCTTTGTCTTTACTCTTAGACTCTTCAACCTTCACTTCAGTCTGTTTATCAGCAATTGATTTTGCTGTAAAATCAGCGTCATTCTGTGTTTTATCGCCAGAATTGGTCGATTGGTTGTCATCACCCATGGCTTTTTTAAAGCCCTTGATGGACGCACCCAAATCAGATCCCAGCGAACTCAATTTCTTCGTACCGAACAGCAATACAACGATCACCGCGATGATCAGTAATTGCCAAATGCTGATGCCACCCATTTTGTTCACCTCATTAACAGGAATTACTTAAAAGTTGCCCGTATTATACGGCACCTTGATATGGTGTCCCGATTTTATTCAGCCAGTACGCTTCCAACCTATAATCCAAGTCACAATACCCGCTGAAATTAACCACGCAGGGAAGTTTTCTACATTCCCTACCATTAAAATAGTACCACTCAGCAACAGTACTGCACCAATTCCAAGCAAATAACGTGACTGACCCTGACGAATTTGCTGATGCTGTAACTGGGCGGTCATTTTACTGACGTTCTCCTGCAAAAGCTTATGCTGCTGCAAACTCTCATACACCAGTTCGGGTAACTCAGGCAGTTTCTCCGCCCAGAACGGGGCCTTTTCTTTCAAGGCTCTGATAACAGAAGGGAAACCGACCTGTTCATGCATCCACTTTTCAAGGAAGGGTTTAGCCGTTGTCCAGAGATCAAGTTGTGGGTAAAGCTGGCGTCCCAGCCCTTCTATATACAGTAACGTTTTTTGCAGCAATACCAACTGCGGTTGCACTTCCATATTGAAGCGCCGGGCAGTATTGAACAGATTCAGCAAGACGTTCCCAAAAGAGATTTCCGCCAGCGGCTTTTCAAAGATAGGCTCACAGACGGTGCGAATGGCGAATTCGAACTCTTCAACATTGGTATCACGCGGGACCCAGCCTGAATCAACGTGCAGTTCGGCAACCTTACGATAGTCCCGGTTGAAAAAGGCGATAAAATTTTCTGCCAGATAGCGTTTATCGTCCTTATTCAATGATCCCACAATGCCGCAATCGATACCTATATAACAAGGATCCTCAGGGTGATCATAGCTCACGAAAATGTTCCCTGGGTGCATATCGGCATGGAAAAAACTGTCACGGAAGACCTGGGTGAAAAAGACCTGCACACCGCGTTCTGCCAGCAGTTTCAGATTGGTGCCCTGCTGTTCCAACGCGGCAATATCAGAAACGGGAACACCGTAAATCCGTTCCATCACCAATACGCTTTCATAGCAGTAATCTGAGTATATTTCAGGAATATACAGCATCGGACTATCTTCAAAGTTCCGCCGCAACTGAATGGCATTCGCAGCTTCGCGCAACAGGTTCAGTTCATCAAGCAGAGTCTTTTCATAATCGCGTACCACTTCACGCGGACGTAACCGACGGCCATCCGGCAATAACTTCGGTAACCATCCCGCCAAACGATACATCAACCGCATATCAGCCTTGATGATAGGGCGAATATCTGGACGGATCACTTTGATAACGACTTCTTTACCCGTATCTTTCAGGCGCGCCGTATGGACCTGGGCAATAGACGCTGAAGCCAGTGCATTCTGATCGAAATCCTCAAACCACCTTTCCAGCGGGCCGCCCATTGCCAACTCAATGTGTTTGCGCGCCAGCGCACCATCAAAAGGTGCAACGCGATCCTGTAGCATGGAAAGCTGATCGGCCACCATCGGCGGGAAAAGATCTCGGCGCGTTGACATCATTTGACCAAATTTGATCCACACCGGCCCCAACTCTTGAAGAGCCAGACGTATACGCTCACCAAGTGGTTGATCTTTATGCCGATTTGGTATCCAGAAAAACAGATGACGCCCCAACCGCAATGGCAGAGTCAAACGCATTTTTGGAATGAGTTCATCAAGACCATAACTTAGGAAAACACGGACTATCAGATAGAGGCGACGTAGTTCACCTGGCGTCATTACTTCGTCTCCATTTTATTCAATCGCGCATCAAGGGCATCAACCTGTTGCGATAGCGCATCGACTTCATCCTGGAAATAGGCGAATTCCAGTGAACCAGGAGCAACTCTCCACTCTTCTGTCAATGTTTCGCCGAGATAACGCTGCTGACGGGTAAACGTGGATTTAATAAACCCGGCTCCTTTGAAGAATGCCTGGCTAACCCCATGAGCGACAATATCGCCCACATACGGGGCCAACAGTTCGGCGGGATCCCACTCGGCCATATCAAGTAACGTCGTCAACTGCTGAATGACCTGGATATCCCCTTCAACCAGCAAATCACCGCTGCGCATCAATGGAGAGAGCTGTTGACGGTCTCGGAGCTTTACCAATACGGACAATCGGGTCATAACGGTACAATTTGCCTCGCCATCCCACTGCCCCACGACATCAACCTGCTGTTCACCGAATACCAGCGTGATGGGGGTGCCCAGCTCTTTCAAAGTTATCTTCAGTACTTTGCCTGAGAGTCGGGAACGCGCGGATTTCATGCTGCGATCGCGATAGAGAAGTCGATTGAGTGAGGCTTCCAACGTAGCAGTAAGCAGCGGGGTCAACAGCATAACGTTTTCCATATCAGAACTTATAACCACGATGCAGCGCAACGATGCCGCCAGTCAGGTTGAAATAGGTCACGTTATCGAAACCTGCATCTGACATCATACCTTTAAGTGTTTCCTGATCGGGATGCATACGAATGGACTCCGCCAAATAACGGTAACTGCCTGCATCCTTCGCGATAAACTCACCAATTTTTGGTAACAAATGGAAGGAGTAAGCATCGTAGGCTTTATTCAACGGTGCAAATATCGGTTTGGAAAACTCCAGGACCAACAAGCGGCCACCCGGTTTTAAAACACGGAACATGGAGCGCAGCGCTTTCTCTTTCTCAGTGACATTTCTCAGCCCGAAAGAGATTGTGATGCAATCGAAATAGTTATCAGGGAAAGGCAACGCCTCTGCATTGGCTTGCACGTAGTTTACGTTACCGACAATACCTTTATTGCGCAGTTTCTCTCGCCCCATTTTCAGCATGGAGTCATTGATGTCTGCAAGAACCACTTCACCCGTATCACCAACCAGGCGGGAAAATTTCTCAGTGAGATCGCCAGTACCACCCGCCAGATCCAATACTTTCTGACCGCGGCGTACGCCGCTGCAATCTATGGTAAAACGCTTCCAGATACGGTGAATGCCAAACGACATCAGGTCGTTCATCAAATCGTATTTCGCCGCAACCGAATGAAAAACCTCTGCGACCATCTCTGCTTTTTCATCTTTGGCTACGGTGCGAAAGCCAAAGTGTGTCGTATCCTGATCCGGATCTGCCATCTTCTTGTGCCTGCTTTTCAGTCATTCTTATGGAAATAGTGTATCAGAACCCCAGTTAAAGCCCCATCTGACGATGCGAACCGCTACTCATTGGCGGAAAATTTTCCCACGGGGAACGTCTCTGTTTCCGGCTCATCCACTTCTTCAGGTAAAGCCGTATCATCTTCAGGCGAGTGATCCGCCGTTGCAACAGCGCTCAGCGAGGGGCTGATTGGACGTTTTATCTCCACGCCCATCGCCCGAAAGCCTTCGACCTGTCCTATAAGATTACCACGGCCTTGCGAGAGTTTGTTCATCGCAAGGCGATAACTTGCCTGCGCTTTATCAAGGCTTTGCCCCATACCTTCCATATCATCCACGAACAGGCGCATTTTGTCGTACAATCGGGCAGCACGATCGGCAATGCGTTGGGCATTCTGGCTCTGATGTTCATAACGCCATAAATTGTTAATGGTGCGCAGCGCGACCAAAAGAGTTGTCGGGCTGACCAGCATGATGTTGTGTTTTAATGCTTCGCTGATCAATTCAGGTTCGCGATCGATTGCCAAAAGAAAAGCGGGTTCGACCGGAATGAACATCAGGACATAATCCAGGCTACGCAGCCCCGGCAGTTGCTGGTAATCTTTTCTGCCGAGCATGCGGATATGCCCACGCAACGACGCAATGTGCTCACCCAACGCCGCTTCACGCTCGATATCGTCATCACCATTAAAATAGCGCTCATACGCCACCAGAGACATTTTCGCATCAATGACGACGTCTTTTTCCTGCGGTAATCGCACGATCACGTCAGGCTGCATGCGGCTATTGCTATCAATTTTTACGCTGACCTGCGTCTCATACTCATAACCTTCACGCAAACCAGAGGCTTCAAGTACCCGGGTCAGCACCACTTCTCCCCAATTGCCCTGGGTTTTATTGTCACCTTTCAGTGCTTTGGTTAGATTGATCGCCTCTTTGGCCATCTGCGCGTTCAACTGCTGCAAGTTGCGGATCTCATGCGCCAGCGTATGCCGTTCCCGCGACTCCTGACCGAAACTGTCCTGCACCTGACGACGAAAACCATCAAGTTGTTCACGTAACGGCAGCAACAGGCGGTCAAGGCTCAGCTTGTTTTGCTCATCGGCCTTACGCCCGCTCTGGTCGAAAATCCGGTTAGCCAGGTTTTCAAACTGCGTCGTCAAACGCTGCTCGCTGTTGATCAATAAGCGTTGTTTCTCTTCTGCTGCCAGCCGGGTTTCTTCCAGACGAATGGTCACTTCACGCAATTCGGCTTCTTGTGCACTGTTCACTTCACGCTGGGCGCGAAGTTCCTGATTAAGTTGATCACATTCACTGCGCCAATGGGCGAGTTGCAGCAACTTCTCACTGCTGGCAGCCACTTGACTATGCAAACCACGGATCTCCAGCTCAGCGTCCCTGAATTGCTGCTGCACCCGCTGTTGCTGTGCAAGTTGACTGTCGATCTCTTTTTGCGCCTGTGACAAAGCCTGCTCAAGTAAACGCAGTTCCGTCTCATGCCGGGCTTGATGTTGCTGCTGGCGTATACTGACGAATAACCCGCCCAACAATAGGCCGATCAACCCACCGCCGAGACCATAAATTATGCTGATGTCCACGGCTTTCCCCTCTTAGAGTGCCTGCTGTGAGCAAAGGTAAGGAAATACTGTATATATGTCCAGAGGGTTTTGTGTGTCCGTGGGGCATCTTGCGGTGAAGTACGCAAAACCGGGCAAGCGTTGCTGCAAACGCTCAATTCCAACGGCTCATCCATTGGATACCAAATACCCAAGATCATTGGTAAATAGATGCCTGCAAGAATGATTATTCGAGATAACGTTCGCGCAGCACCTCACGAGTCGATTCATCCAGACCATACTCGTGCGCCAGCCAGTGATTTGTAGAACCATACAAATCATCAATAGCATTGAGCGCTGTAACCATAAACTCTTCGCGAGCAGACAAAACATAGGTAAATTGCTTCAACCCGTGATCGTCCAGCACGCTGGACAATTGCCCGAGCATTTTTTCACGGAAAGGTGCCAGCGTCGTTTCAGTCAGCAAATAGTCTTCCAAAACGGTATTTTTATCGGCTCCCAGCGCAAACAGAACCAGTGCCGAGCCGATCCCGGTGCGATCTTTTCCTACTGCACAATGCTGCACAATCGCGCTGCCATTTGACTTATTCAACAGGGAAACGAGCTGCGTGTAGGCGGCATTGTTGAAGGGTAAACGACGATAAAGCTCTTCCATAAACGATCGTGCATCAAAGCCGGATAGCGATTCACGGGTGAGCTTGGCCAGATTGGCGTTCACTTCATCACTCAATGGATTGGCCGGGGTATGGTGATAAATCGCGCCCGCCCAGACAACATCGGGTTTGGCAGCAACTTCATCTGCATCGCGATAATCCAGAATATTGCCAACCGGAACACTGCCAAGAAAACGGCAGTCACGTGCGGTGAGTTGGTCCAGAGAACCCGAACGATAAAGCCAGCCGCGCTTGATACGACGGCCATCGGCAGTAGAATTGCCGCCTAAATCGCGAAAGTTGATGCCGCCTTCAAGAGGGGCCAGAGAAGGATGAAGCAAGATTGTCGCAGTCATAAACCCTCTTTTTATTGTATTGCTGGAGTACTGACCTTACCAGATTCTCGGTTTGAAATGAAAATGGGCCGCCAATGCGACCCATTATCGACCACTGCCCGGTACAATCAGCCTAGATAAGGCGACGGGCCGCTTCAACCACAATTTTCACCGCGTGGCTTTCGGTTTGCTTCATGGTTTCAACATTAGGAATTTCTTGCTGGGTACGGTTGACGATAACGCCCGCCACCATCCCTGCACGCCAACCCTGACTGGCACACATGGTCAATAGTGTCGCAGATTCCATTTCGTAGTTCATGACGCCCATTTCCTGCCACTCTTTCATGGACCCTTTGAAACGGCTGACAACGCGGCCAGAAACCGTATCGTAGCGTTCCTGACCTGGATAAAACGTATCAGAGGACGCAGTCACACCGATATGGGTCGTCGCACCCACTTCTTTCGCGGCAGCAACCAGTGCGGTAGTACAGGCAAAATCAGCAACAGCCGGGAATTCCATGGGTGCAAAGTGCAGGCTGGCACCATCGAGGCGCACGGCGGCGGTAGTCACCAAAACATCACCGACATTGATATTCTTCTGGATTGCGCCGGTGGTTCCTACGCGCAGGAAAGTACGGATACCCAACTGAGCCAACTCTTCGACAGCGATGGAGGTAGACGGGCCGCCTATGCCTGTAGAACAGACGATCACAGCCTTACCGTCCAGTTCTGCACGCCAGGACGTGAATTCTCGGTGGGAAGCCAGATGTACTGGGTTCTCCATCAGTTTGGCGATTTTCTCAACGCGTTCCGGGTCACCAGGAACGATCGCCAGCGTAGCACCTTGTAAATCACTTTTAGCGAGGCCGAGGTGAAAAACTTCAGACTTGGACATAAGGAACTCCTCTGTAATCGGTTCATATTTTGGGAGGAACAGGCTGATATTCTACTCAAAAGCCCATTGCAAAATCGTGATGACTATCACTCACAATAAAGAAACAATGTATCGCAAACAATTATCTTGTGACGCAAATCACTAAATATGAGCTTTCAGACCCTGTAATCCGCTAAATAATGCCCACGAAACGACCATTTTAAATTAGCAGGTACAGTGTTATAAAAATGGAGAACATTTGTTTTACGATGGGACGCTGGTTATTGCAATTCGGACAGCCCAAAGATTGAGATAACCCGCAGGCAAAGCATTGTCATACTTCAGCAGACGAATAAAAACGGTCACCGCTGAATATTCATCTCAATCTCATGACGCCGGGCATTATTGTTCTCTATAGTTAACCTCAGCCGCGCTTTCACGTATGGAGACCGCAATGAAAACCGAAGAACACCTTAACCTGAAGCAGTCTGCAGGTACGTTTACCCCAGCCTTAAGCCCAGTGGCTTCATCGACGATTTATACTGATGTTGAAGGGCTGCACGCGGGCGAAACCACTATACCCACGCAGGGAGAAGAGATGCCAGCCTATCTGGCACGGCCGGATTCCGCCGAAGGCCCCTTCCCTGTGGTTATTGTGGTACAGGAGATTTTCGGTGTGCATGAGCATATCCGTGATGTCTGTCGCCGACTGGCGAAGCAAGGCTATCTGGCGGTTGCGCCAGAGCTTTACTTTCGTGAAGGGGATCCGAATCAATTCAATGATATCAACGAGCTGTTTACTAATCTGGTCAGCAAGGTCCCGGATCGGCAAGTGTTGGCCGATCTCGATCATACGGCCCATTGGGCTACACGCCATGGCGGTGATGCCAGTCGCCTGGCGATGACGGGTTTCTGCTGGGGCGGGCGAATTACCTGGCTGTATGCGGCACATAATCCGCAACTGAAAGCCGCCGTCGCCTGGTACGGGAAACTGGTGGGGAACAAATCCCTGACGATGCCGAAGAATCCTGTGGATGTTGCCGTAGATCTCTCCGCGCCGGTTCTCGGTTTATATGGCGGACAGGATACGGGGATCCCGCAGGAGAGCATTGAAAGCATGCGTCAAGCGATTCGCGCGGCCAATGCCGATGCGGAGATCATTGTCTATCCGCAAGCCGGTCATGCATTTAATGCGGATTATCGTCCAAACTATGACGCCGAAGCTGCCGAAGATGGCTGGCAGCGGATGCTGCAATGGTTCGAAAAATATGGTGTTGCCTGATTCTTCGCGCCAATAGAAAGGGCGCCGAAGCGCCCAAAACATCACATCATTCTGGATTATGAATCAAGGCTAGCCCTTTTCAGTACGCAGACGTTGCGCTGCCTGAACCATATTGGCCAATGACTGGCGGGTTTCAGGCCAGCCACGGGTTTTCAGACCACAATCCGGGTTGACCCACAGGCGCTCAGCCGGAATACGCTGCGCCGCTTTACGCAGCAGGGCTTCGATCCACTCCACGCTTGGTACATTCGGTGAGTGAATATCATAAACACCCGGACCGATTTCATTCGGATAATCGAACACTTCAAACGTCTCAAGCAGTTCCATATCGGAGCGTGACGTTTCGATAGTGATGACATCGGCGTCCAGTGCCGCGATGGAATCCATAATGTCGTTGAACTCGCAATAACACATGTGCGTATGGATCTGCGTGTCATCCTGCGCAATCGCGGCATTGAGTTTAAAGGCATCGACGGCCCATTGCAGATACGCCTGCCAGTCAGACTGACGCAGTGGTAAACCTTCGCGCAATGCAGGCTCATCAATCTGGATAATACCGATACCGGCTTTTTCCAGATCTTCCACTTCATCACGCAGCGCCAGTGCGATCTGCTTAGCGATAGTTTCGCGGCTGACATCTTCACGCGGGAAGGACCAGCAAAGAATGGTTACCGGACCGGTCAACATGCCTTTTACTGGTTTGTCAGTCAGCGACTGGGCATATTTCGCCCATTCAACGGTAATCGCTTCCGGACGGCTGATATCACCAATAATGACCGGCGGTTTTACACAGCGGGAACCGTAACTCTGAACCCAACCGTTTTGTGTGAAGACAAAACCATCCAGATGTTCACCGAAGTATTCCACCATGTCATTACGTTCAGCTTCGCCATGGACCAGAACATCCAGTCCCAAACGCTCCTGCTCGGCAATGGCCTGCTTGATATGTTCGCTGATACCGGTGCGATAGTTTTTGCCGTCCAGGCGACCTTGCTTAAAGTCCAGCCGCAGTCCACGAATCTCAGTGGTCTGTGGGAAAGACCCGATGGTCGTGGTCGGCCAGGCCGGGAGATTGAAGCGCTCGCGCTGCGCTGCCGCACGAATTGGATACGCATTCGGGCGCTCAATATCTTTTGCGGTAATTGCCGCCAGACGCTCACCGACGCTGGCATTATTAACGCGGCTCGAATTACGGCGTGCGCGGATCGGCGCGCTGTATTGCGTGATTCTGGCTAAGGTGGCCGCCTGCGGATCGTTCAGGGCTGACGTCAACAGTGACAGTTCGGCACATTTTTGCAGTGCGAAAGCAAACCAACTCTTCACTTCCTCGTCCAGTCGCGTTTCTACGCTCAGGTCGATTGGGCTGTGCAGCAGCGAACAGGAACTTCCCAGCCACAACTGACGGTGGTTGATCAGCGGTTGCAGTCGATCCAGCCAGGTGCCGAGATCGGCACGCCAGACGTTACGACCATTGATCACCCCCAGTGACAGCAACCACTCCGACGGCAGCGCCTTGTGCAGTTCGTCAATATCATCTTTACCGGCGACAACATCCACATGCAACCCCTGCACCGGCAGGCGGCGGATAACGTCAAGATTGTGGCCGACGCTGTCGAAATAGGTCGTGAGCAGCAGTTTTACCTGCCCTTGCAAAGCGTCATAAGCCGGTTGGAAGGCGTTCTGCCACTCCTGTGGCAATTCCAGTACCAACGCAGGTTCGTCGATTTGTACCCACTCAACGCCACGCTTTTTCAATTCTGCCAACACTTGCTGATAAACCGGCAGAATGTCATTCAATAGTGACAGGCGATCAAACTGCTCACCCTTCACTTTCCCCAACCACAAATAGGTTACTGGGCCGAGCAGCACCGGTTTCACGTTGTGACCCAGCGCCAAGGCTTCGTCAACTTCGTCCAGTAATTGCGTCCAGGTCAGCTTGAATTGCTGTCCCTGAGTGAATTCCGGAACCATGTAATGGTAGTTGGTGTTAAACCATTTGGTCATCTCGGCGGCAGCAGCCGGTTCACCGGTAGGCGCACGGCCACGGCCAAGACGGAACAGGGTGTCCAGGTCGATTGAACCATCAGCATTCTGATGGCGTGCCGGAACGTTACCCAGCAGCAGGCTGGTGGTCAGGACATGATCGTACCAGGCGAAGTCACCCACCGGCAGCAGATCAATACCGGCTTGCTGTTGTTGTTGCCAATGACGGGCGCGCAGTTCACGACCCACAGCCAGCAGTTCTTCTTGCGTTGAGTTGCCTGCCCAGTAACTTTCTTGCGCTTTTTTCAGTTCGCGACGCAGACCAACGCGCGGAAAACCCAGAGTGTGATTCAGAATTGCCATCGTTAATTCCCCATTTAGCCGTCCAGATGTTTACACATCCATAATCCGCAGGTACTGTATATTCCACAAGCGCAAATTGTTCACTGTCACTGTGAAGGACTCTCATGATCGAACTCAAACACCTACGGACGCTGCAAGCGCTGCGTAATACCGGCTCTCTGGCCGCCGCCGCCGCACAGCTACATCAAACGCAATCCGCCCTTTCGCACCAATTCAGCGATCTGGAGCAACGTTTGGGCTTCCGGCTGTTTGTGCGCAAAAGCCAGCCACTGCGTTTTACGCCGCAAGGAGAAATCATGTTGCAGCTTGCCGAGCAAGTGCTGCCGCAGATTCAGCAGGCGTTGCAGGCTTGCCATGAGCCGCACCAAACTGCCCTGCGTATCGCTATTGAATGCCATAGCTGTATTCAGTGGCTGACTCCGGCACTGGATAACTTCCATTTAAGTTGGCCGCAGGTAATGATGGACTTTAAATCCGGCGTCACTTTTGACCCGCAACCCGCACTGCAACAGGGCGAGTTGGATGTAGTGCTAACTTCTGACATTTTACCGCGCAGTGGGCTGCACTATTCGCCGATGTTCGATTTTGAGGTGCGTCTGGTGCTTGCTCCAGACCACCCTCTGGCGGCAAAAAGCCAGATTCAGCCGGAAGACCTGAGTGATGAGACGTTGATGATTTATCCAGTGCAACGCCAGCGATTGGATATCTGGCGCCATTTCCTGCAACCGGCGGGCGTCAGCCCAGCGTTGAAAAGCGTGGATAATACGCTGCTGCTCATTCAGATGGTGTCAGCCAGGATGGGGATCGCGGCTCTGCCACATTGGGTGGTGGAGAGTTTCGAGCGTCAGGGGTTGGTGGTTACCAAAACCTTGGGAGAAGGGCTTTGGAGTCGATTGTACGCCGCTGTTCGTGATGGCGAGCAACGTCAACCCGTGACCGAGGCATTCATTCGTTCTACGCGGCAACACGCCTGCAATCATTTGCCATTTGTACGTGATGCTGCGCGCCCAGGCGCCGGGATTGCGAATGTCAAACCTATGGCACAGCAATCTTAAGCTAATCGGGCTGTCTTTATCTGGACAGCCCGCTCTCTTGCCTTTTTCAGCACGCCCCGCACCATGCAAAGCCCTCAAAAGCAGTTACAGTAATTACATACGGTGAATAACCAGTCTGAATCTTACTGGCTCCTCGCGAGGCACTCATGCAAGCCATACGTTACTTTTCCCGGCTGATCTTCCTGTTTACCCTATTGTGCAGCCCCACACTCTGGGCAGCAAATGTCCCAACGGCGATCGATCCCTGGCCACACAGCGTACTGCTTTCCGGGACGGAAATGATGCTGCACCAACCCCAGCTCGATAGCTGGCAGGACAACCGCCTCACTGGTCGCATGGTGGTGGCAGTAAAAACCGGTACCGTGACCGATACCAATGGCAAACCCCAGGACAAAATCAGTTACGGCGTGGCCTGGTTCAGTACACGTAGCGATACTGACAAAGAGCAGCGGTTGGTCACGCTGGATAATATCCACGTCGATAAGGTTAATTTCCCGACAGATAGCAGCAATCAAGCGCATTATCTCGACTTGTTACAGCAACTGCCGCAAAAAACATTGACGGTCAGTCTCGACCAACTGGAATCCGATCTGGCGATTCAGGATAAAGGGCCACAGCAGAATGTGAAAGTGAGCAATGCGCCACCGCAAATCATTTTTGCCTTCCAGCCAGCAACGCTGGTATTGCTTGATGGGCAACCGGCCTGGCAAGCCACCGGTCAAAACGGCGTGGAACGCGCGATCAACACCCGATCCCTGCTGCTGAAAAAGAGCGGTGTGTTGTATATCTATTTTGCCAATGAGTGGTATACCGCGACCGATCTTAATGGGCCATGGGCGCAAAAAATGTCAGTACCCATTGAGGTGGTGAATGCCATGCAGGCGTCGGTGAAAAAAGATAACGTCGTCACCGGCCCGGAAGGAAAAAACCCGATCACCCAGCCCGCTGAAATCCATGTTGCCACTGCGCCAACAGAACTGATCCAGATCGACGGTGATCCGCAATTCATTCCGATTGCCGGTACCCAGCTTTCTTACATCAGCAATACGCCATCTGATGTATTTATCGACGCCAATCAAAATAACAATTGGTACATTCTGGTTTCTGGCCGCTGGTTCCACGCCGAGTCCGTCAAGGGACCATGGCAGTATGTCGCAGGCGATGAATTACCGGCAGATTTCGTTAAAATTCCGTCAAACAGCCCGAAAAGCGCCGTACTGGCTTCGATACCAGGAACACCAGAGGCGCACGAAGCGCTAATCGCCAACGCTGTGCCGCAGACCGCCAGTGTGTCGCGCAGTAAAGCATCGCTGACCGTCAGTTACGACGGTGGTACCGCCAAATTCAAACCGATTACGGGCACACCACTGCACTATGCCTGGAACACGGATGTACCCGTGATTGAAGTTGATAGTCACAGTTATTTCGCCGTGAAAAGTGGCGTATGGTTTTCGGCGACCTCTTCGCATGGCCCATGGACGGTTGCGACGACGATTCCAGCAGTGATTTACACCATTCCGGCAGACTCCCCGCTGCATTACGTCACCTATGTGCGGATTTACGGTAGCACCAGCGATGTAGTGTATGTCGGTTATACGCCGGGCTACTACGGCACGGTGGTGAGTGATGGCGTGGTGGTCTATGGCACCGGTTATCCTTGTAACGCCTGGGTCGGCGATGTCTGGTATAGCTGCCCGGCAACTTACGGTTACGTTAGCAGCTTTGCGTGGGATCCGGCGATCGGCTGGAGCTTCGGCTTCGTTAGCGGCTGGATTTGGGGCAGCAGTTGGAGCAACCCTTGGTGGGGTCCGTGGTACGGTTATTATCCACCTTACCATCCCGGCTACTGGGGCGGTGGCGTCTCGGTTTACAACGTGTATAACCACTGGGGCAATACCGTCGCCCAGGGTGTTCGTGCCGATTGGAGCAATCCGTGGAATGGTCATTACGGCAGCGACGTTCGCGGGAGTTTTTACAACAACGCGACGGGTGGCCACGGTTACGGTTATGCGGGTCGTGATATCAATGGTTATAACGGTATGACCCACGCCGCAGCAGGCGGTGTGCGATTCAATCCGCAGACTGGGCGCGCTATTTCGGCCAACGGCGCGGCGGTACATAATCCAGATACCGGCAATGGCCTTGCAGGCGGAGAACGCAACAGCGTCAATGCCAATACCGGGCGTGCCACGCACAGTCAAAGTATCGCGGGCAACACGCCGCAGGGTGCGGGCAAAACCGGCAGTTTTACCAGCGTCGGAGCAGACGGCGTGACCCACGGATCAGGCTATGTGCACTATGACAAGGAGACCGGTCAGGTCACCCATGGTGGGGTCGTTAACGGCCCTGATCACGTATACGCCGGACGCGACGGCAATATCTATCAATACAACAATGGCAATTGGCAGAAAATGGACGCCAGCGGCAATTTCGTGAAAGGCCAGCCACCCGCTGAAGTGAATAATGCCCAACTGGCCCGCACCCGAGGCACAGAAAGGCAGACGGAGCGAACCCAAACTTTGCAATCACGGCCACAGGTCAATCAGCTACAGATACAGCAACACATACCGCAAGATCGCGGTGAGCGATTGCAGCAGATGCATTCTTTCGATCGCAGTAACTACGTGCCACGCTTTCAAGGACGGATGGGTGGTCGAAGATAACGGGGCAGTAAAATAGAAAAGAGAACGGCGTCTGCTGACGAAGCAGACGCCGTTTTTTAGCGGGTCTGAACGACCCAACGTTTATGTAGCCACAGCGAAGCGACAATCAGTGAACCGCCGATAATAAAGCTCGGCCAATGCGGCGATTGCTGCCAAATAAGCAGATTCACCAACAAACCTGCGGGAACGTGGAAATTGTTCATAATACCCAGCGTTCCGGCATCGACCTGCGTCGCTCCCACATTCCACATGAAATAACCCAGCGCAGATGCCCCCACGCCTAACCAAATCAGGACTCCCCATTGCAAGGAGGTAGTGGGGAGTTTTTCCGGGTTTCCGAACAGTACCCAGGCGACGATTGCACACAAAACTGCACCGATATAAAACCAGGAGAAGGCGGTGTGCTGCGGCATCGGATGCGTTTCCATCAGGCGTTTGTAGCCAACCAGCCCAATAGCGAAACAGAGATTGGCGGCCTGCACCAGCAGCAACCCAATCACGAAATGCTCATTGATATGATCGTAGCGGATGATGGCCGCACCCAGTACCGCGACCAGCGCGCTGGAAACATAACCGAGACGCACGCCTCGGCCACTGAGCAGATCATAAATCAGGGTGATATAAAGCGGAGTGATCACGGTAAACAGTAAAAACTCCGGCACGGTCAGATACAGAAAAGCCTGGAAACTGATGAGATACATAATGCCAAGCTGCATCGCGCCGACTGCCATATATAACAGCAGCGTAGTTGGCCGATAGCCGCGCCAACGCAAGAAAGGCAAAAATACCAATGCCGCCAGCACCAAACGTACCAACACAGAAAAAACGCTGTCGACCTGTCCGGCCAGATATTCACCGATCAAACTGAATGAAAAAGCCCATAAAACGGTTGTGATGATCAGTAGAAGCACGGTGAGACCCGTTCAATGCAGAAGAAAAAGCAATTGTACCGGATGGCGAAGAAATTAATTCAGCGGAGATGGTTTACGTCTGTATTCTTTTTACACAAACAAATACCTATCTTGACACGATCGCCTACAACGCCTTGCCGGGGATAGGTTAAACTTAAGAAGCCTACCCGGCAGGAGGAAAAATCATGAAACGACTCACTGGAACATTCATCGCCATTCCTTTGTTTATTTCGCTGTCTGCACTGGCCAATACGATCACTCCCTTGCAGCAACAACAGCAACAGCAGACGTTTCAGGCTCAGAAAAACCTGCAGCAAAACATGCTCAACAATCAGCAGTTGCATCAGCGTCAGTTAGAGCAGGATCTCAAATATAAAAACCAGCAACAGAATATGCAGTTACGTTCGCAACTACAGAATAATCAGCAGCGTTTGCAGCAAAACCAGTTGCGTAGCAATCAATCATTACAGCAACAGCAGTTACAAAATAACCAACAAGAGCGTTTGCGTACGACGCCTTGAGCTGCCCTGTGGTGTTTAGATCCTTACGCCCATCAACGTCAGGATTAGCGGTGTCGTGATGGCGGCCAGTGCTGTCGACATCACCAAACTTGCCGCCGCGGGGCCACCCAATACGTTGAACTGGCGCGACATCAGATAAACATTCACCCCGACGGCCATCGATCCCAGCAATACCACTACCCGGGTTTCCATCTGCGGCAAATCCATCATCCAGGCCAAGACCCAAATCACGCCAGGCTGCACCAACAGCTTCAGCGTACAAATCGCTGAACTCAGTTTCCATCCTTCACTGATGCGGTATTCAGCCAGACCCATACCCAGCACAACCAGTGAGAGCGGGGCAGCAATCTGACCCAGCATACTGACGGGTTGGTCAACGAATTTTGGCAATGGCAGTCCGGTCAAACTGAACGTCGTTCCGGAAATAATGCCGATAATCAGGGGATTGGTCAGCACACTGCGTGCCGTTTTGGCAAAACCGGTGAGGGTCGGGGTGCCATTTCTTGCCCACTCAATCGAAATAGTGACCAGTGTCCACAGAATCAAACCATTGAAGACCAGAACCAGCGCCACAGAAGGAATGGCCTCTTCCCCCAGCATGACGGTCGCGATAGGCAGGCCAAGCATGACGTTATTTGAAAAAATGCCGCCCAAGGCAAAGACTGAGCCCGAAACACCGTCCAGCTTGAACACGCGGCGTGCCAGAATGCGACCAATAACGAAAACAATCAGGCAACTGCCAAAAAAAGCGATCAGCAGACGGGCATCCACAGCGGGGCGCTTGGAGAAGTCGCACATCATACGGAATAGCATAGCGGGTAACGCGACAGAAAAAACAAAGCGGGTGAGACCATCGGTGATGGTTGACGGCCATTTTCCCCAGCGCATCAAGCCATATCCCAGCACAATCAACACAAATAGCGGCAATGACAGCAAAATCTGATGCCAAAGTGAAAGCAGAAAAATAGGCATGATATTCCCTTGCTAACCCAACCTGATCTGGAAAAAAGACGCATTTACTGGGCATTCATTAATTGAATGCTCGATTTTTAAAATAGCATTTTAATCTATAAATTTTCTGTGGCTATTACAATCGCAATGCAATTAACAGGGTGTATTCTGTCAAAGGTTTTATCGCTAATCAGTGAAAATCCGGGTCTATCAGATCGATACGATCGGTACAGATACAGTCAACGCCCCAGTTCAGCAGAAGCCGGGCACGTTCCGGGCTGTTCACCGTATATACCAGAATATGCAAACCGGCTTCCTTCAGTGCTGCAACCCGTGCTTCGGTCAGCGCTTTATGATCAATATGCAATGACACGCAGTTCAGTCGCTGAGTCAGGGCCAGCCAACTATCATCCCATTTCTCCAGCAAAATCCCCCGCGGCAATTCGGGCGCCGTCTGCATTGCCGCTTCCAGTGCGTCGACAGAAAATGAAGAAAGTAGTGGAGCAACGGTCTGCGTCTGCCACAACCGGCGTGCCGCCAGAGCCACAACCCGGCCTGTTTCTTTTTCCAGCCCGGTCGTGGGTTTGATTTCAATATTCGCCATCAGCCCCAAGCGAGCACATTGTTGCGCCACTTCTGATAGCAATGGCAGTTTCTCGCCGCGAAATGCTGGGCTGTACCAACTTCCGGCATCAAGTTGTACCAATTTGTCCCAGACCAATTCTCCCGCCACACCCCAACCATTACTGGTACGATCCAGCGTGTCGTCATGCAACAGGAAGATCTGGCCGTCTTGAGCCAATTTGGCATCAAGTTCAATCATTTTGTGTCCGTGCCGGGCACCCACTTCAATGGCCGCAAGCGTATTTTCAGGTGCCAATGAGCCGCCACCACGATGCGCAACAATCGAAGGATAAGGCCAGTCTTTAGTCATCATTCCATCCGTAATCCGCTTGGCGAATCAAAAAAATGCAGTGCCTGCGCGGGCAGGCGTACATAGAGTGTTGTGCCCGCCTGTGGATAATACTTATGAGACAAGCGGGCAAATGACCAAAGTACTTGGAAGTGCGGGTACAAAAATTATAGTGCGCGGCGCAGGCGTGCGACAGCCTCATGCATCTGCTCTTCCGTGGCGGTCGCAAAGGAGAGACGCAAGGTTGAGCAGTCCGGATTATCAGAGAAGAAGTATTCACCTGGAACAAAGACGACGCCCTGCTTGATTGCCTGCTCGAGCCACACGGACGTATTCACTTGCGAACGGAATCGTGCCCATAGGAACATGCCGCCTTTCGGCATATCAAAACTGATGTAGTCACCCAACTCCTGCGTCATGAGACCGGCCAGGGTTTCACATTTGGCTTTATACGCCGCCCGGATTTTCGCGATCTGGGTCGGCAAGCGATTGAGGCCCAGATAATATTCCGCTACCGTTTGTGACAAGGAGTTGGAGTGCAGATCTGCGGCTTGTTTGATAATGGCTACTTTATGTAATAACCACTGCGGCAGAACCAGCCATCCGAGACGCATCCCAGGTGCCAGAATCTTGGAGAAGGTCGACGTATAGACAATATTGGCCGCGTCGCCGTAGGCCTCTTTGCCGAGTTGGGATAGCGTTGGATTACGCTCATCAGTGAAACGCAGTTCCCCGTAAGGATCATCTTCGACAATCAGGAAGTGGTGCTGATGCGCCAATTTAACCAACTGTTCACGGCGAGCACGACTGAGCGTCAAACCGCTGGGGTTGCCAAACGTCGGCACCAGATAAACGCCTTTTATCTTCTGGGTTTTCAGCAATTCTTCCAGTTCATCAACCACCATGCCATCGCTGTCGGATGCAACAGACATAATATTAGCTTCAGCCAATTGAAGCGTTTGCAATGCAGCCAGATAGGTTGGCCGTTCGACGACAAAAACATCACCGGGATCGACCACCGCACGCATTACCAGATCCAATGCCTGCTGGGAGCCTGCGGTGACAATGATTTCATCAGCCCGGGCAATAACACCACGTTCGGCACACAGCGTAACTATACCTTCACGCAGTTTTTCACTGCCTTCGGTCAAGCCATATTGAAACGCATTCTTTGGCTGCTGGGTGATAGCCAGTTGCGTGGCTTCATTCAAACCCTCGAAATCGAACAGCGCATCAGAGGGAATACCACCCGCCAGCGAAATGATATTTTCCATCTTGCTGTGTTTCAGTAGTTCCCGGATCGCTGAACTTTTTAACCTGTGCATCCGTTGCGAGAGTAATCCTTCTGTATCCATTTCCGTTCTCTTTGTGAGGGTGGGCCGGTATTCTCCGGCCCTGGTTTTATCAGGTACCGAATCAGGCGCCGAGATAAGCACTGCGCACTGCTTCGTTAGCGAGCAAAGCATCACCGCTATCTTCTAATACCACATGCCCATTTTCCAGTACATATCCACGATCTGCGAGTTTTAATGCCTGATTGGCATTCTGCTCAACAAGGAAAATGGTCATTCCCTCTTCCCGCAGCAGTTGAATGGTCTCGAAAATCTGCTGAATGATGATCGGTGCCAGTCCCAGCGAAGGTTCGTCAAGCAGCAGCAGTTTAGGTTGGCTCATCAGCGCACGGCCAATCGCCAGCATTTGCTGTTCACCACCGGACATCGTGCCCGAACGCTGCGCCTGACGCTCTTTCAAACGCGGGAAGAGCGTATAGACACGCTCTATGCGCTCCTGATACTGGTCGCGATTGGCAAAAAATCCGCCCATTGCCAGATTCTCTTCCACTGTCATTCGGGAGAAAACGCGTCGGCCTTCAGGAACGATAGCGATCGCTTCGCGCATAATGCGGGCAGTTTGCCAGTCGGTGATATCTTTCCCTTCGAAGACGATATTGCCATGCGTCGCACGCGGCTCACCGCACAACGTGCCCAGCAGCGTGGTTTTACCCGCACCGTTCGCACCGATGAGCGTGACAATTTCGCCTTTGTTGATTTGCAGGCTGACTTCATGCAACGCCTGAATTTTACCGTAGTGGGCGGAGACCTGATTAAACGACAACATTATTTTATTCCTCGCCCAGATAGGCCCGAATCACATCGGGATTATTGCGGATCTCCGATGGCGTACCCTGTGCCAATGGCGTTCCCTGATTCACCACGTAGATGCGGTCTGAAATGCCCATCACCAGCTTCATGTCGTGTTCTATCAGCAAGACAGAAACATTGTGCTGATTGCGCAGCTCCATAATCAGATGATCCAGTTCTGCGGTTTCCTTCGGGTTCAGTCCAGCGGCAGGCTCATCCAGCATCAGGAGTTCCGGGCGGGTAACCATGCAACGGGCAATTTCCAAACGACGCTGCTGACCATAGGCCAGATTACCGGCCTGACGATTTGCCATTTCAAGCAGACCAACGCGATCGAGCCATTCGGAGGCGCGATCGAGTGCATCCACTTCTGCCCGACGAAACGCAGGGGTTTTGAATAAACCCGCCAGCACCCCACTTTTAAGATGCTGATGCTGGGCTACCAGCAGGTTTTCAATGACCGTCATTTCCCTGAACAGGCGCACGTGCTGGAATGTTCGCACCACGCCCATTCGCGCAATTTTCTGTCCCGGCAATCCTTCCAGATGCTGATCGCGCAGTTTGATGGTGCCGCCAGTTGGCTTGTAAAATCCGGTCAGGCAGTTAAAAACCGTGGTTTTACCCGCGCCGTTGGGGCCGATCAATGAAACGATTTCGCCTTGATTCAGCGTCAACGCCACGTTATTCACGGCCAGCAAGCCGCCAAAACGCATCATCAAACCTTCTACAGCCAATAAAGGTTGTGCACTCATACTTGCTCTCCTTTATCTGCTTTCATCTGGGAAGGTTTCAGCTTGAGCTGCGGTCGCTTCATCGGCAACAATCCTTGCGGCCGCCAAATCATCATCAACACCATCAGCGCACCCAGTAACAACATGCTGTATTCATTCAGGTCACGCATTAATTCACGCGAAACAACCAGTAAAACTGCGGCCAAAATAACGGCAAATTGCGATCCCATCCCGCCGAGAACCACAATCGCCAGAACAAAGGCTGATTCGGCAAAAGTAAATGATTCCGGGCTGACAAAACCCTGGCGTGCAGCAAACAAGGTTCCGGCAAAGCCAGCGAATGCAGCACTGATGGTAAAAGCCGTCAGCTTGATGTTTGTTGGGCTCAGGCCCAAAGAGCGACAGGCGATTTCGTCTTCACGCAACGCTTCCCAGGCACGACCCAGCGGCATCCGCAGCAGACGGTTGATCACAAACAGTGTGGCGATCACCAACAATAACGCCACCATGTAGAGGAAAATGATGCGATCGCCTGGATCGTATTGCAGACCAAAGAAATTATGGAACGTGTCCCAACCCCCATCACGCGCACTGCGGCTAAACTCCAAACCAAATAACGTCGGCTTGGGGATCTGGCTGATGCCATTGGGGCCGCCAGTGATTTCCGTGTTATTCAGTAGCAGGATGCGAACGATTTCACCAAAGCCAAGGGTGACGATCGCCAGATAGTCACCACGCAAGCGCAGCACCGGGAAACCGAGCAGGAAGCCGAATGCGGCAGTCATCAGCCCCGCCAATGGCAGGCTTTCCCAAAATCCCAGACCGTAATAGTGATTGAGCAGCGCGTAAGTGTAGGCACCAATCGCATAAAAGCCGCCATAACCCAGAACCAGCAGACCGGATAAACCAACAACGACGTTGAGGCCGAGACCGAGCATGACGTAAATCAGCGTCAGCGTGGCAATGTCGACCGTACCGCGAGAAACGAGAAACGGCCAGGCGATGGCAGCAATAATCAGCACGGCCACCAACAGTTTTTGTTTGGGTGTTGTGCCGTCAAAACTCGGTAAAACAAAAGCCGGGCCTGAGGCTTTTTTCAGCCCTTTTTGCAACAATGGCCGCAAAAGCTGGAAGAAAAATACGATCACACAGCCAATGCCGATCCAGTTCCAACGCACTTGTGAGGCACCACCCACCACCAGCTTGGTACCATCAACATTGAGTTGGAGACCCATCATGAACGAGGCCATAACGAACAGCACGACGGTGGAGATAATGGCATTAAGCAGATTGAGCTGTTTCATACCTTCTCAACCTCCGGACGTCCCAGAATCCCGGTCGGCATGATCAGCAGCACAACAATCAACAGAGCAAATGAGACCACATCTTTATATTCAGTGCTGAGGTAAGCGGAGGTTAGCGCTTCCGCCACGCCGAGGATCAGACCACCAATCATCGCACCAGGAATGCTGCCGATACCCCCAAGAACCGCGGCGGTGAACGCTTTCATGCCAGCCATAAAACCGATGTACGGATTGATCACGCCATAAAACTGACCGAGCAATACCCCGGCGACGGCAGCCATCACAGCGCCGATAACAAACGTTAGAGAGATAACGCGGTCAGTGCTGATACCCAGCAGACTGGCCATTTTCAGGTCTTCCGCACAGGCACGGCATGCGCGGCCCATGCGCGAATAGCGGATGAATGTCGTCAGCGCCAGCATCGCGACAAAGGTAACAACCCAGATAATAATCTGCATCGAACTGATCGTGGCCGCAAAGCCGTTGCTTTCACCCAGTGTCCACTGACCGGTCACCAGACCTGGCAGTGCCAAATCACGCGAGCCCTGGGTCAGGCTGACGTAGTTTTGCAGAAAGATCGACATCCCTATTGCAGAGATCAGCGCAATCAGGCGCTTGGAGTTGCGTACCGGTCGGTAAGCGACCCGCTCAATACTCCAGCCGTAGGCGCTGGAGATAACAATTGCCACGATGAAACCTGCGCCAATCAACAACCAACCGGCGTCAATACCCATCATCATCAGGGCCGCAATAACAATAAAAGAGACATAACTGCCGATCATATACACCTCGCCGTGGGCGAAGTTGATCATGCCGATAATGCCGTAGACCATGGTGTAACCGATGGCGATAAGTGCATACGTGCTGCCCAACGTAACGCCGTTGAACATCTGTTGCAGAAAGTAAAGAAACTGCTCTGACATACCCTAACCCTTGGATTCGCTTGCGTCGCGGTCCCTGCCCCGTCTGTTTGATATTTGCTCAGTACCTGGCAAACAAATTCCCCCCTGCGTGAGGGGGGAGACAATGGTAGGAGCAGGAGTCAACCGTCGATAAGTTGACTTGCTGATTATTGAATCGGCGTTGACGTACCGTCTGCATGCCATTCAAAGACACCAAATTCGAATCCTTTCAAATCGCCCTTTTCATCCCAGCTCAGTGGTCCCATCACCGTATCTACCGGCTTGGATTTGAGATCTTTCACAATGTCAGCGGGTTCCTGGCTGCCACTACGTTCCATACCTGTGGTCAATGCTTGCAGCGCAGCATACGTGGTCCAGACAAATGGCCCGGTTGGATTCAGTTTCTTCGCTTTCAATGCTTCAACGATAGGTTGGTTGGTCGGTACCTGGTCGTAACGCTTCGGCAAGGTAACCAACATGCCTTCGGACGCATCACCGGCGATGTTAGACAGTGAAGAGTTGCCCACACCCTCTGGCCCCATGAATTTTGCTGTCAGCCCGGCTTGTTTGGCCTGGCGCAGAATCTGGCCCATTTCCGGGTAGTAACCACCAAAATAGACGAAATCGATGTTCTCTTTTTTCAAGCGCGCAACCAGCGTTGAGAAGTCTTTATCACCTGCGGTGATACCTTCAAACATCACTACGTTGCCGCCAGCTTTTTTCAGGCTGTCCTGTACTGAACGCGCCAGACCTTCACCGTATTGCTGTTTGTCATGAACAACCGCAATGCGCGTCGGTTTGATGGTACCGAGGATATATTTCGCTGCGGTTGGCCCCTGGTCGGAATCCAGACCAGTAGTACGCATGATCATTTTGTAACCACGAGTGGTCAAATCGGCGTTGGTTGCCGCCGGGGTGATCATGATGATGCCTTCGTCTTCATAAATATCTGACGCAGGCTGCGTTGAGGAGGAGCAAAGGTGACCAATCACATAACGGATACCGTCGTTGATCACTTTGTTGGCAACGGCCACCGCTTGTTTTGGATCGCAGGCATCGTCATATTCCACGCCAACCAGTTTGTCACCCTTGATGCCACCTTTGGCATTGATGTCGGCAATCGCCTGACGGGCTCCGGTAAATTCCATATCACCATACTGCGCCACAGGACCTGACATCGCGCCGACGATCGCTACTTTGATATCTTTTGCCAGAACAGCTTGGCTCATCGCCAAGGCCATACAGCCCGCCAGCAAAACTTTACCTTTTGCTAATTTCATCCGCTAATCCCCATACCTTGTTGTGATGTCGTCTGTTGTGTTTGCCTATGTAAATCATCGCCACTTACTTTTTCTTCATAAGTAATAATGATTTAGATGTTTTCCTGGCAATATTTTCTAATAAGACTTTATTTTTCATGCCATTAAACAGGAGTTTTCTGCTGCAAAGCAACTGGCATTTACAGAAACAAGAGGTGTAAACAGAATAAAATTCGGATTTAATTCTCGCCATTTTCTGAATGGGTGGTGTCTTATGCTGCCTTTTGATCAATATGTAGATCCTAAACTCTGAAAATGAGCGTCGCAAAAAACATTCCACTCAGTTTCCGTATAGAAAAAGTTACACAACGGTCAGCGCTCGGATCTTTTACAATAACGCATCTTTTCTGCTGGTGAATCTGGTTATGAAATTAACAATTGAAAGGCTGGCAAGCCTGTCGCAACAAGATGAACTCGATTTGGCAAAAATATGGCCGCAGCAAACGGTGGCGCAGTGGCGGGCGTGGTTAGACGCGCCAGAAAACAGGATTTTTGCAGCGCGGTTCAATGACCGTCTACTCGCGGCAGTAAAAGTGTCCGTGACGGGAGAAAATGCTCATCTGAATGATTTCAACGTGCGTGAACTCACCCGACGCCGTGGTGTGGGATTATATCTGCTGGAGGATACGCTGCGTCAGATGCCTGATGTTACCTGCTGGCAGATCAGTGACGATGGTGTGGACGCAGGGCAGCGCAACGCGTGGGGGCTGTTTTTACAGGCCGTGGGTTTTGTACCCAACGCCTGGGGCTGGGAAAAACGCCTGACTCGATAGGTATGAAAAAGGCGCTGTATCTGCATACAGCGCCTACATTATGCTTCGACCCGATTGACCTCGACCCGCTTGTATTTGGAGTCGAATGTACTCAGAACCAATCAGGCTTCGATAGCGGCACGCAATTTTTTCATTGCGTTCTTTTCAAGCTGACGGACACGTTCAGCAGAAACGCCATATTCATCGGCCAGTTCCTGCAACGTCGACTTATTGTCATCATCCAACCAGCGGGCACGAATGATGTGCTGGCTACGCTCATCCAGTCCTTCCATCGCGTACAACAATTTGTCGGCAGCGTGGCTCTCCCAGTTGTCTTCTTCAATACCGTCCGCAAAGTCCGAGCTTTTATCCTGCAGATAGAGCACAGGTGCCATCGACTGTCCCTCACGGGCATCATCATCTGGCGTCGGATCAAAGGTCATATCCTGCGCGGCCATGCGAGATTCCATCTCACGTACGTCTTTGCTGGTCACGCCCAGTTCGCGTGCCACCAATTCAACTTCATCCTGATTGAACCAGCCCAGACGCTGCTTGGTTTTACGCAGGTTGAAGAACAGCTTGCGCTGTGCCTTGGTTGTCGCGACCTTGACGATACGCCAGTTGCGCAATACGTATTCGTGGATTTCAGCTTTAATCCAGTGCACCGCGAAGGAGACCAGACGCACACCCACTTCCGGGTTGAAACGGCGAACCGCTTTCATCAAACCGATGTTACCTTCCTGGATAAGATCCGCCTGTGGCAAACCGTACCCTGAATAGTTGCGGGCAATATGAGCGACAAAGCGCAGGTGAGCCAGGATAAGCTGTTTAGCTGCTTCCAGATCGCCCTGATAATGCAGCCGTTCAGCCAGCTCCCGCTCTTCCTCTGCCGTCAGCATTGGATAGGCGTTGGCTGCCCGAATATAGGCTTCCAAGCTGCCTTGGGGTATTAAGGCTAAAGTTTGCATTTCTTTGGTCATTCAAACCCTCTCTCAATCAAACAGTTAATGCGGTGGTGTAGATTCATTTCAACACAGGATGCGGCTTCTTGATTCATTTAATGCGCCGACAGCCGAGCACCTTACACATCTGCTGCTATTTTCAAAACTGCAATTTTTGACCGTATTGCGCGCCAAAAGTTCGCTCTTCAGGCTGTCACAACTGCATGAGCATAGGCGACACGGCGGCGAACTGATAAGGAAATTGTGCGAAATGGAAAAGCCAGATGAGACGTCATGATAGAGGCTCTTCCCCTGCAAAACGATCGGAGCAGCAGGAGAAGAGTATATCAAAAATTTATCATTGTGGTGTAAATCGGCGTAAATGTTGTACCGTCGCCAGCCAGGCGGCGATCCAACCAATCATCGCAGAGATCAACAACAGCAACAGACTTTCGTCCCAGGCCAGGCCATGCAGGGTGAATGTGGTGCCAAAAACCGCCGCCACCTGCAACACTACGCTTTCCAGGCGCAGTACCAGCGCTTGCGAAAGTACCAGTGACAACAATGCACCAAAGAACCCCAGCATCGCGCCGCCATTAAGAAAGGGCCGCAGGATAAAACCATCGGTCGCACCAATCAGCTTCATAACGTTGATTGTATCGCGACGACTGAAAATACTTAGACGCACACTGTTACCAATGACCAGGAAGACCGCCACGATCATCAGGATACCAATCATTGCCGCCACCTGCCCCACCAGGCCGGTCAGCGCCGCCAGCCGGGCAAACCAGCTGTCATCCATACGCACGTCGTCAATGCCCTGCACCGCCGCCACCCGATCACGCAAGGTGTTCAGCGTTTCGGAACTCTGGAAATTCAATTTAGGCGTGATGATGGCTACGGCAGGCAGAGGATTCTCTTCCAGCATATCCAACGCACCACCAAAACCTGACCAGTTGCGGAATTCACCCATCGCCTCATCGCGTGAGAGATAATTTACTTTCTCGACGCCCGCTTCTGCCCGCAACGCTTTGACCACGTTTTCGGCAGCATCGTCATCAAGGGATTTATCCAGATAGACCGTCAGTTGCGGCGTCGGATACCACTGCTGCGCCGCAGTGTTCACGTTTTTCCATACCAGATAACAGACGCTGGGCAATGTCAGGGAAATCGCGATAACCATGATGGTCAGCAGCGTCGCCAGCGGTTGGCGCAGCATGTCAGAAAGCGCGTTCATCCATGCATAACGCCACTGCTCACGCCAGCCACCGCGCAAGGCTTTGCTTTTGGCTGCCTTGGCATCACTCGCCGTTCTAGGGCTATTCGCCATGATGCGCTCCTCCTGCCATCCGTCCCTGACTGAGGGTCAGAATCCGGTACTGTCGGCGTGCGATCAGCGCCATGTCATGCGTTGCCATCAGTACGGTGACACCAACGCGGTTGAACTCTTCAAACAGTCTTAAGATGCCTTCGGACAGCGCATCATCCAGGTTACCGGTAGGTTCATCTGCCAGCAAAACCGCAGGTTTATTCACCACGGCCCGGGCAATCCCCACGCGCTGCTGTTCACCACCGGAGAGTTGAATCGGGAAGTTTTTCGCTTTATCCAGCAGACCGACTTTATCCAGCGCAGCAGAAACGCGGCGGCGGATATCTTCACTGCTCGCCCCCGCAATCACCAGCGGCATAGCGACGTTGTCATATACGGTACGATCGAGCAACAGATGGTGATCCTGAAAGATCATGCCAATCTGCCGACGCAGAAACGGCACCTCACGGTTTTTGAGGCGGCTAATATCATGACCGCCGAACCAGATATGGCCAGCGCTGGGTCTTTCGATACCACAAATCAGTTTCAGCAGGGTACTTTTCCCCGCGCCTGAGTGACCGGTCAGAAACGCCATTTCCGCCGGGCGGATATGGAAATCCACCCCTTGCAGCGCTTGTCGTCCGCCCAGATAAGCTTTACTGACCTGTTCAAAGCGAATCATCCGTATTAATCCTCTCGGGCAAAAAGTGCCTCAATAAAATCGTCGGCTTTAAATGGCCGCAAATCGTCGATACCTTCTCCGACACCAATGTAGCGGATAGGAATACCGAACTGATCGGCAACAGAGAAAATCACGCCACCTTTTGCCGTACCATCCAGTTTAGTCAGCGTAATTCCGGTCAGGCCAATCGCTTCTTTAAACAATCTGACCTGGCTGACAGCATTCTGTCCGGTGCTGGCGTCAATCGTCAGCATAACCTCATGGGGGGCGTCCTCGTCCAGTTTTTTCATTACACGGACGATCTTCTTCAACTCTTCCATCAAGTGCGCTTTATTCTGTAAACGGCCCGCGGTATCAGCGATCAATACGTCTGCACCCCGCGCTTTCGCCGCCTGAATGGCATCGAAAATCACCGAGGCGGAATCCGCGCCAGTGTGCTGGGCAATCACCGGAATATTGTTGCGCTGACCCCATATCTGCAACTGTTCGACCGCGGCCGCACGAAAAGTATCGCCCGCCGCCAGCATCACTGATTTACCCTGCGCTTCGAACTGACGCGCAAGTTTACCGATGGTGGTGGTTTTACCCACACCATTGACGCCAACCATCAAGATCACAAAGGGACTTTTGCCGCTGACATCCAGTGGCTGATCAACCTTGGCCAGGATCTCGGACATCTCTTCCTTCAGCTTGCCGTAAAGCGCTTCCGCGTCTTTCAACTGTTTGCGGCTGGCGTGAAGCGTCAGGGAACTGATGATTTTACGCGTGGTTTCCACCCCGACGTCGGCGATAAGCAACTGTTCTTCCAGTTCCTCAAAGAGTTCATCATCTATTTTCTTGCCACGGAACAAACCAAGAATGCCTGATCCCAAATTCTGTTTGGTTTTCAGCAAACTGCGCTTCAGTCGTGCGAAGAAACCCTCTTTTGACGGACGCTCCTGTTCCTGCGGCGCCGCAGTGACAGGTTCCGGCTCAATAAGCTGTGCGACGTGGGGCTGTTCGGGCTCTTCTTCCCACTCAGGCTCTTCATCGTCATCGTGCTGGCTCAGGTTCTTACTCAGGCCGACGATTTCCTGCGCCAACGCGTTGGATTCCATTTCCGCATCATCAAGCAGTGAATGCGGGGCCGAGCGCTGTTCAACCACTTTCTCCGTCAGTTCCACAATCTCTTCTGCCAGGGCTGCAGACTGCGACTCTGGAACCGCCGTTGTCACTTCAGTAACGTCAGCGTTTGTTTTGGAGTGTTCTTGCGGTTGCGCGACAGTGACGCCTTCATCGGCACTTACTGCCCCATGCGAATCAGTGATTGGCGGGACAATTTCCGCGATCTGTTCGTTGCTGGCATCCCATTCCCCAGGCATCTCGGCCTGCAGTGAATGTTCAGGCTCCTGCGTAGGAAGTTGATCTCCAACAACCGATTTGGCGTTCTCATCCTGTGACGGCTGTGCGGAGGCGTCCTCCTGCTGTTGCTTCTCTTCCTGGCGACCAAGGCCTAACCAGGAGAAAAACCCACGTTTTTTCTCTTTTGCCATTTTGCGACTTCACTCCTCGCCGTTGATTCATGGCGGACGGATTACGAAAAAGTTATTAACCCGGCAGTCTACCACTTTCTGTTTGCCAGCAACACGCATGCAAACAGGGTTTCGATAGTCAATTCAATCAACAACCGTGAAACATTTGCCCAAAGCACACACACCGGTAGAATAGCGCACCAAAATGATTTTGAATGAAGCCCCTGAGGCCTCAGATAACTGAAACGAGCTATGGCAAAGAAACCGCAAACCCAGCCTGCCGGGCAAATCCGCATAATCGGCGGTCAATGGCGTGGACGAAAACTTCCTGTACCGCACAGCCCCGGCCTGCGCCCGACAACTGACCGGGTCAGGGAGACGCTGTTCAACTGGCTGGCTCCTATTATCCAGGGCGCGCGATGTCTGGATTGTTTTGCAGGAAGCGGAGCGCTGGGGCTCGAAGCCTTATCGCGCTATGCTGGCAGCGCAACCCTGCTGGAGTTTGAGCGCCCGGTCGCCCAACAGCTACAGAAGAACTTGGCGCTGTTGCAGCCCAACAAGGGTGAAATCATCACCACCAATACACTTAACTGGCTGGCAAAGGCCGGAACGCCGTACAATGTTGTTTTCCTCGATCCACCTTTTCGTAAAGGCATGTTGGAAGAGTCAATGCGCCTGCTGGAACAGTATGGCTGGCTAGCCGATGACGCCTGGATTTACGTTGAAACCGAAGCGGAAAGCGCGGTCACCGACGTACCGGAACGCTGGCAATTGCATCGGGAAAAAGTCGCCGGTCAGGTGGCTTATCGTCTCTATATTCGCACGGCCATTTCTGCACAGGCAGAACAGGAGCAGGACAATGTTGATTAACTGTGGTCGGATTCTGATGTTGGGTATCTGGGCGTTTCTGGTTTTTAACCTGATCCACCCCTATCCAAAACCCCTGAAATATTTCATGGATGTGGCGATGATCTTCATGGTGCTGATGCATGGTCTGCAATTGGTGCTGCTGAAATCCACCCAAGGCAAGGATCAGCCTAAAATCAGTGGTTGGTTGCAGGTGCGGATTTTTCTGTTTGGGGTATTCGAATTACTGGCTTGGCAGAAGAAACAACCCCCGTTGCCGAAGAAGTAGTGATAGACCGATGACCAGCACCGGTCAATGCTCTCGCTAGGCCATGGGCACAAACGAGATAAAACGCGTGCCCTGCAAGCGCAACGCGCCCTTCACACCCTTATCAATCCGGTGATAATCATCCTTTGCCAGTTGCAGCTTGATTTCACTGCCACCGGCAAGGGGCTGGAAATAAACTTCATAGCGCATATCCTCCACCGGGATCACTTCACGCTGCCGCGAACGCCGATTGGACGTGGGGAATTCACGTTTGCTGGCGACCTTCACCTGCAGGGTTCGCGCCGGTGAAACATTATTGGCCGCATCCTTTCGCCGTTTGACGAAATATTGCCGGGTCGCCAGCACCACAATCAATACCACGATTAATAGAAAAATCAGTGGAGGCTTGTTCATTGTTGACTCTCAACCCTCAGGGCTTTTTGCCGGGGAAGTAAGGAAACGGCGAGACATTATCGCCAAGATCAGAGATCCGTGCGCTGCCGCGTTCTGTCACGGCGTCCACCCTGATTACAGCATGCATGGGGATAAAGCTGCGATTCACACCTGCAAATTCCGTTTTCAATTTTTCGGTAGAGGGATCAACCAGCAGGGTCGACTGGCTGTCGAACACGAAATCCGCAATCTCAATAAAACCAAAGAGCGTGCTTTGAATAATTTCACGCACATATAGCTGATAATTTTTTCCGTTATTCATAAACTGAATACGATAAAGAGACTGTTCGTTGCTCATCGCCTCACCTTGTGTCAATCCATGGTTAAACAGGTACGTCTGCCGCATGGTGTTGCGGTATGGCTCGCAGTAACGGAACCTGACGGGAGAGTTAATAATCAGTAATAAGATACCATGCGCCCGCAGCCAGTGCATACGTCCCACCGATAGTCCGGTATTCTGATTGTCGCGAATGGACGCTTTCCCCTACACTGAAGAGGGGAGCAAAAAAATGAGGTTCATGATTTCAAACCAACATTTATGCATGCCGAATACTTACTTTAATAAGGATAAACAATGAGCTGGCCATTCCTTGCGGTGTTTTTTTCCGGTTGGCTATTCGTGGATGCCAGTTATCGTGGCCCGCGGTGGCAACGTTGGGTGTTTAAGCCCGTCACTCTGTTACTTCTTTTATTGTTGGCCTGGCAAGCACCGGTACTGACGGTCTATGGCTATCTGATCGTTTTGGGCCTGCTCGCGACGCTGATTGCCGATGGGCTGTTGCTGCTGCCAACTGAACGCGTTCTTTATGCCATCGGGGCGTTCTTCTTATCCCATTTGCTGTACACCATCAGTTTCGCCAGCCAGATGACCATTACCTTTTTCTGGCCGCTGCCGTTGGCGCTGATTGTTATCGGTATTTTGCTGCTGGCTGCCGTCTGGACACGGCTTGAGGAGCTGCGCTGGGCGATTTGTACCTATTTCGCCATGACGTTACTTATGGTATGGATTGCAGGCGAACAATATTTCGCCCGTAATACCGATTTCAGTTTCTCGATTCTGGCCGGCACGGTGCTGTTGTTGCTGGGAAATATTGTCTGGTTGTTCTCACGTTACCGGATAAAATTCCGCGCAGCGGATGCGATTATCGCCGCCTGTTATTTTGGCGGGCATTTCCTGATTGTCCGTTCGCTCTACCTCTAGTCTCCATATTTAGTAGAGTAAAAGTTTTGGTGGGGTCAAAAAACCGGCCCCACCCATTCCAGCCTGTTCGTTTCCCTCCTTGACTCTGGAGTCAACTCCAAGGTGTAGAGTACCTTTGACAACATTCTACCCGTGACCCAAAGGAGGGCGCTATGCCTACGCCACACAAGCACGACCACCACGACCACCATCACGATACCACCAGCGCCTGTGGCTGCGCGCACCAGCACGCCAAGACTCAGCAGGGGTGCAGCAACCAATCTGCGTCGTCTAAAGAAAGCAGTTCATGCTGCAGTAATCAATCCACAGCGCATACTCACGGGGCAGATCACTGCTGTAGTGATGAAGGTGACAGTCCCGACGATGAGAGTGACCGGCAAAGCCCCCCGCTCCCTCCCAGCAGCCAGCAATACAGTTGGCAAGTCAGCGGCATGGATTGTCCTAGCTGCGCGAAAAAAATAGAAAATGCTGTTATCTCCCTTCCTACCGTTGCCCGGGCCCGGGTATTGTTCGCGACAGAAAAATTGGTTGTTGATGCCAGCAGCGATGTCCGTCAGCAAGTCCAACAGGCGGTGACCTCTGCCGGTTTTGTATTGATTAGCCCGCAGTCAGCCGCCAATAACGAGAAAAAACCAGAAAATATTTTACGTGGCTATGTCCCGATTATCCTTCTCGCCCTGTTGATGGCGGCCAGTTGGGTCATCTCCACGTTTGATGAATACACCGGCAATATTGCGTTCATTGCAACCACGCTGGTTGGCCTGTGGCCTATCACCCGCTCAGCGATTAAATTGATCCGATCCGGCACGCCTTTTGCGATCGAAACATTGATGAGCGTCGCAGCCATAGGTGCGCTATTCATTGGCGCAACGGCAGAAGCTGCCATGGTGCTGCTGTTGTTTATGATTGGTGAGCAGCTTGAATCCTATGCGGCCAACCGGGCACGTAGCGGGGTCAAGGCACTGATGGCGCTGGTTCCCGAAGAAGCCTCGCTGATTGTCAATGGTCAGGCTCGCCCGGTGGCGGTCAACCTTCTACGGCCAAATGACATTATTGAAGTCGCCGCAGGTGCCCGTTTACCGGTTGACGGTGAATTGCAGGTCTCTGCCGCCAGTTTTGATGAAAGTGCGCTGACAGGGGAATCGATCCCCGTTGAGC
Organism: Edaphovirga cremea; assembly: GCF_003332275.1. Lineage (GTDB taxonomy): Bacteria > Pseudomonadota > Gammaproteobacteria > Enterobacterales > Enterobacteriaceae > Edaphovirga > Edaphovirga cremea. The sequence goes on from NZ_QOVA01000012.1 coordinate 47,081, forward strand.
GGCAGCCTGGCGAAAAAGTACCTGCAGGCAGCCTGTGTGTGGATCGCGTTGCCCGCCTGAAAGTGGTTTCGCAACCCGGTGACAGCGCTATCGACCGCATTCTCAAATTAATCGAACTGGCTGACGAGCGCCGCGCGCCCATTGAGCGTTTCCTCGATCGCTTTAGCCGTTATTACACCCCGGCAATTATGCTGCTGGCGGTGCTGGTCATTATTATTCCCCCGCTGGTTATGGGTCAGGCCTGGGAACCCTGGATTTATCGTGGTTTAACGCTGCTATTGATTGGGTGCCCGTGTGCGCTGGTTATTTCTACCCCCGCGGCCATTACTTCCGGCCTGGCCGCTGCCGCCCGTCAGGGTGCGCTGATCAAGGGCGGAGCCGCACTTGAGCAGCTCGGGTTAGTGAAAATGTTGGCGCTGGATAAAACCGGGACACTGACCGAAGGCAAGCCACAGGTAACGGAAGTGGTCACCGCGCCGGGGATCACGCAAGACTATTTGTTACGCATGGCAGCCGCCATAGAGATCGGTTCGCACCACCCGCTGGCTGTCGCTATTGTTAATTACAGCCGCCAGCAGCAAGTAACCATTGAGGAGGCCGGGCAACGTCGCGCATTGTCAGGCGTGGGTGTTGAAGGCGTACTCGACGGGAAGACGATCGCAATATCCGCACCGGATCGTTTGCCTGCGGGAGAGATCAGCTCACCAACGCACGATCGCATTACGGTGCTGGAGCAGGCGGGCAATACGGTCGTTGTTGTGACGGAGGATCAGCAGGTCATTGGCTTGCTGGCACTACGCGATACGCTGCGATCCGATGCTGTTGCGGCGCTGCATGAATTGAAGTCTTTGGGTGTTGATGCCGTAATGCTTACGGGGGACAACCCACGGGCCGCCGCCGCCATCGCTGGCCAGCTCGGCATCGATTTCCGTGCCAGTTTGCTTCCTGCCGATAAGGTTCAGGCGGTCACGGAGTTAAACCAACGTCAGGCGACTGCCATGGTGGGCGACGGGATTAATGATGCGCCAGCGATGAAAGCCTCTTTGATCGGCATCGCCATGGGTGGCGGTACCGATGTGGCACTCGAAACCGCCGATGCCGCACTGACTCATAACCGCCTGATGGGCCTGGCAGATATGATCCGTTTGTCGCGCGCTACGCGGGCAAATATTCGCCAGAACATAACATTGGCGCTGGGTTTGAAAGCTATCTTTCTGGTGACAACGCTGATGGGTCTGACTGGCCTGTGGATCGCCGTGTTGGCCGATTCGGGCGCAACAGCGCTGGTCACAGCTAACGCCTTGAGGTTATTAAAGAAAAGGCGTTGATAAATCAGTTTATTATATAACTATTTAGCCTCCGATAAGGGGGCTAAATAGAGCACTAAATGTTATGCCTCCCCTCTTATTTTCCGCTACATTCCTGCCGCTTAATTCATCTATGCCACCCTTTCCGCCAGAATACCTCTGGCCGTAAACCTGTGACCCGCGGTTCTCATAATGAAGCGACTACCCTGTGCCTGCTATCTGGTTTTTCCCCTTGGCTTATTGGTTCACAGTGCATATGCCGATGACAAGGCAGCAAATACCGATCAACTGATCGCTCAAGCCGATCGCCCAATGTTCAGCCAGCAGGAATCGCTCGCCGATCCGGCTGCTGTCACCCCCCAATCGACTGTGGCAGAACACCATGTGCTGCCGATCTGGGGCGATGCCGCTCGGGCGAAAGGTTATGATCTGCCATTGCCTTTTGGCGTTGGCATGAGCTACATGAATATGCGGCAAAATATTGATGTCGATAGCATCAGTTTTTCCGGTTTGTCGCTGCCATTGCCCTCGGGTGGTGCACACGCCATTCCAGGCGATATGTTTAATATCGCCGTGGGCAACACCCGCGAGAAAAGCGAAACAGAGACACTGCGACTGGATACCTGGCTGTTTCCTTTCCTGAACGTCTATGGCGTGGTCGGATACACTGACGGCAGTTCGGTTTCCCAGGTTTCCGTGGATGCCGATCCCGCCAAATATACCTGTCCGCGTAAAGGCAAGAAAGCCGGATGCCACCTGGATACGGCGATTGCGTCCGCCGTTCATGCCATGAATCAAAGCGGTAAATTGCAGAATATTGACTTCCAACTCGACTTCAAAGGTATGACCTATGGCGCAGGTTTTACTCTGGCGGGTGGCTACAAGAACTGGTTTACCGCTGTGGATACCAACTACACGCGCACCAATTTTGACATTCTCGACGGTAAAATCTCCGCATTAACCGTCACGCCCCGGGTCGGGTACCGTTTTGACACGCCAGGCAATGAGACGCTTCATCTGGCACCCGGACATCTCAGTCTGTGGGTCGGCACCATGTATCAGGACGTCCAGCAAGAGTTTCGCGGTAACCTCTCTGATTTGCAAATGCCGACAGAACTGGTGAACCTCATCAATCTGGTCAATCAGGATGATCAAGGGAAATTTGATGTTAAACAGCATCTTAAATCACCCTGGAATGTCTTGATTGGTACGCAATATGAGGTAAGCAAAAACTTCAATATTCTGGCCGAAGTCGGTTTCAGCGAACGAAACAGCTTCTTTATTTCAGGTGAGTATCGCTTTTGATCAAAGCGCTGATATGCGCTTTGCTGCTCGTGACCTCATTGAGCGCTGCCGGAGCCTTGCCCAGCCGACAGCAGGTTGATGGCATGCTTGCCTCATTGGGGGCCGATAACCAGTTTGATCGCAGCAAAAGCATTGATTGGGGTATTTTACCGGGGCCGTTTTTTACCCCGGAGCTAGGTCTGGGTATGGGTATGGCTGCCGTTGGTATGTACCGCCCTGACGCAGAGGATTCAACCAGCCAAAACTCTACGTTGGCCTTGAAAGGCTTTGCCAGTTCAACGGGCGCTTTTGGCATGAGCTTTGAAAATTATAGTTTTTTTGCTAACGACAGTTGGCGTTTTTTTATCAGTGGTGCGATCAGCGATATGCCGACCTACTACTGGGGTACCGGTTATCAGGCCGGGAAAAACGATGGCAATAAAGAAAAATATACCTTGCAGTCACTTTCCCTGACCCCCCGGCTATTGTATCGCATCGCGCCTGACACCTATTTCAGCCTGGGATGGGATATCTCATCCAGCCATGCGAAAGACCCGCAGGGCAACTTGTTCAGTGAAGAAGCAGCTGGCGAGTCAGTGTTCAGTTCCGGTTCCAGCATCGGGCTGAATTACGACAGTCGAGATAATGTGTCTAACGCTACCCGCGGTCAGGTGGCGTCGGTGATCTTGACCCAGTATGCGCCGCAGCTAGGCAGTAACAGCCACTATACCTCGCTGGAGGCGCAGTATGGCCGCTATCAGCGTTTAAGTGAACGCAGCGTGCTGGCCGTTGATGTCTACAGTCGGCTGACGCAAGGGGATGTGCCCTGGGATCGCCTATCGCAACTCGGCGACGATAAGCATATGCGTGGTTACTATGAAGGGCGGTATCGCGATCGTAATACGTTCAGCGCGCAAGTGGAGTATCGCCGCAAGCTCGACTGGCGAAACGGCTATGTCCTGTGGGCTGGCGCAGGCACGATGAGTTCCCACACCGACCAATTGGGGGGTGGCCCCTGGCTGCCGACCGTCGGCGTAGGCTATCGTTTTGAATTTAAACCCCATATGAATGTGAGATTGGATTTAGGTATTGGGCGTGAAAGCGCTGGATTCTATTTTCAGGTAGGAGAAGCGTTTTGATACGATCTTTCGTTTTCACTGGCCTGCTGCTGACGCTTTTCTGCGTACACGCCAGCCCTTCGGCTCCACAGACAGACGCCGCCCTGTGGCCAGCGAACCCAACAAATCAGGCGTGGCCTGTGACCCAGCCGCTAAATCCCCCCGAAGGGCTGCGACCATGCTGCGCCTTCGGTTACAACCTGAAGGCTGAAGCGCTTGGCGTACCCGTGCCCTTCTATCAACTGGGCAATGTCATCGATACTCAGCACCTTGGCGAACATCATTACAACGACAGCAATCTGGGTGCGGTGACCAATCTACTGGGCATCAACAGTGAGAAAGTCGGGTTGATATATACCCGACGCGGTGGCTTTATCGATCTGGCGCACGTCCGCGATACCGCCGATAACACCTTTTATCTGTTCAGTCAGATACTGCCACAGCTTGGTCAACGCTGGCGTATCGATTTGCAGCCGGAACTGGCGCTAAGGCGTATTCAGTTTACCGAGTTTACCGCGCCCGCCGATCCGGCAGAACGTTACGCGCTGGCAACGTATCTGGCAGGGAAACTGGCCTTCCAACTGGCAGCCTGGCATGAGATTGCGCAATGGTATGGATTTCAGTCGGTACCCGGATTTTCAGAGGGAGTTTCCGCATTTTCACCGGAAGATCTCTACTCCAATTTGCTCGGGGCACATCTGGCGATTCAAACTATCCTGACCGGCCACGCCCAATCCGTCAGTGAATTCAATCAGGCAATGACCGATCTTTTGCCCACAGCACTCGCCCAACTTGATGCGGTGAGTGTGACAGAAACCCGCGTGCAGTTTGACCTGCTGGATGGAAACTGGTGGGACAGCCATAAGCGCGTGCCGGAGAAGTTCCTGGTACTCAAGCGCAATTACGATACGTCAGACGATCGCTTGCCGACGCCGGTACCGGATGAAACTTTACCGCCGCAACGTCTTGGGTTGCCTGATAATATCGACAGCTATCCGCTTAGCGCACTGGCTGCGTTGCAACTGTGGCCGGGCAGCGACCGGGGGACATTGCCGCCTTCAAAAATGTATTTTACCGCAGCAGATTTCGCCATGCTGGCGCTGCAGGCACGTAGCGCCGATGCACAGCAGATTCTACAGAAGAGGTAATATAAAGAAGAATTACAAGCCTTTACGCAACAGATAGCGATAAGGCAATTGCTCTGTTTCAGCCGCAATAAGCTGATGTTCCATATAGCGGCAGAAACCAGGAATATCGCGCGTGGTGGCGGGATCGTCAGCCAGGATCAGCAGAGTCTGGCCGGGTGCCATATGGCGCACCGCTTTACGCACCATCATTACCGGTTCCGGGCAGCGCAAACCCAATGCATCAAGCGTTTTGTCCGGATTAGTAAAAGGATCTGTCATCTCTGTTCTCACAACCTGTCAGCAAAATAGGACTCAATCAACCGCGACAGATTTTTCTTATCGCAACTTCTTATCGCAACTTCTTATCGCAACTGAAGAGCGACAGTTTACCCCGGCGAATTTCTGGCGCAAGCTACGTGAACGTTTGCGTTAAAATTAACCATTGCATTGGTTGCGCAAACGGGTAAGATGCGCGCCGCAACGATATTATGTACCCAAAGTCATTGAAGGGCATTCGTCGCGAATATTTTGTTTGGGTTCCCTCACCCCAATAACCAAAAAGGTCACAATATGTACTCTTTTACTCCCCGACAGCGGATGACCGCGTTGGTATGGCTTTCGCTATTCCATGTCATCATCATTACCTCCAGTAACTATCTGGTGCAACTGCCGATCGAGATCTTCGGCTTTCACACCACCTGGGGGGCATTCACCTTCCCGTTTATCTTTTTGGCAACGGATTTAACCGTACGCATTTTCGGTGCGCCGCTGGCAAGACGCATTATTATTGCGGTTATGGTGCCCGCCCTCTTCATCTCCTATGTCGTTTCCGTGGTGTTCTATCAGGGCGGCTGGCAGGGATTTGACGCGTTGAGCCAATTCAATCTGGTGGTGGCGCGAATTGCGATAGCCAGCTTTATGGCGTATGCCTTGGGGCAAATTCTGGATGTTCATGTCTTTAACCGCCTGCGTCAGCGTAGCCGCTGGTGGGTAGCGCCGACGGCTTCCATGTTTTTTGGCAATATCAGTGACACGCTCTCGTTCTTCTTTATCGCGTTCTATCGCAGTAGCGACGCGTTTATGGCGCAACACTGGGTGGAGATAGCCTTGGTGGACTACAGTTTCAAGCTGCTGATCTGCCTTGTTTTCTTCCTGCCAATGTACGGTGTATTACTGAACGTATTACTCAAACGCCTGACTCGCGTGGGCGAAGAGACGCGTTTTCAGTTGAGTTAATCTGACTTGCTTTTCATTGCTGAATAGGGTGCGATAGCAAGGTTAAGTCATATATAAGGAAGCCCAATGCGCAAACTAGCAAAATTCATCGGGATTGGTCTGCTGGTGACCGGTCTGGCCGCCTGTGACGGCAACAACGATGATAAAACTCCGGCAACAGACAGTGCTCCTGCCAGTACCGCCGTCGGGCAGCAAGTGAAATTACTGGACGGTAAAGTCAGCTTTACGTTGCCCGGTAGCATGACCGATCAGAGCGGGAAATTGGGTAATCAGGCCAATAACATGCACGTTTATGCCGATGAGAGTGGGCAGAAAGCGGTGATCGTGATCCTTGGTGATAACACCACGGAAGAACTCAGTGTCCTGACGCAGCGGCTGGAAGATCAACAGCGCGCCCGCGATACCAATCTGCAAGTGGTGACCAATAAAGCTATTGAAGTGGACGGCAAGAAACTGCAACAGTTGGACAGCATTATCTCCACCGGCGGACAGAAAGCCTATTCCTCCGTGGTGATGGGTAACGTTGATAGCCATCTGCTGACGCTGCAAATCACGCTGCCAGCCGATAATCAGCAACAGGCGCAATCAGAAGCTGAAAGCATCATCAGTACGCTGAAAATTCAGTAACTGCCTGAGGGCGGGAAAATCCCGCCCTTTTTACGTTATTTCTATGCCAGCGCCTGCGCCAACAGGGTAATCGGGTGCTCGCATTTTTTACTGGTCGACATCTCAATCTGCCATTTGCAGGTTTCACAGTCTGTCACAACCAAATCCACCCCACTCGCTTCGATCTGCTCAAACAATGAGGCACCAATAGCCTGTGACGTCTGATAGTTTTCAGATTTGAAACCGTACGTCCCCGCAATCCCGCAACACTGCGACTCCAAAACCACCAACTCTATCCCTGGAATCCGCTGCAATAGCGCCAGCGTATACGCCGTCCAGCCCATTTTTTCCATATGGCATGGCGTGTGATAAGCGATACGCAACGGTAAAGATTTGAGCGGCAGGTTTTTTCCTTCGCTAAGCAAACGGTAGATATAGCGGGTCGCCAATTCAACGCGATCGCGCACTGCGGAAGTATCCACACCCAACAGATGCGGATATTCATCGCGCAGGGTAAAAGTACAACTCGACGAGGTGGCGACCACAGGGATGCCGCGATCAATCACCGCCTCTTCCAGGGCACCCGCATTCACCCGTGCCTGCTTCTTGGCTTTGTCGATAAAACCGTTGGCGATCAGCGGCACGCCGCAGCATTTCTCGCCTTTCAGCAGTTGCACGCCGATATCCATCGCATTCATCACGCTAATCAGGTCTTTCCCAAGCTGCGGATGGTTATAGTTCACGAAACAGCCGTGGAAAAAAGCGACCTGCTGCGGGAAATTTGACTGCTCCGCCGCATGTTGCTTATACCAGCGCCGGAAGGTACCGGGCGAATAACGCGGCAATTCGCGACGATGATCAATTTTGAGCGCAATATCCAGCAATTTGCGTACTGGTTTCAGACCTGTCGCGGCATTGACGATTGGCGCAAATGGCGTCGATAGCGTTCCCATCAGATCTGTATGACTGAGAAGTGCATCGCGCAATTTCGGCTTATGCTTACCGTAATCTGCTTTTGCCCGCTGAATGATGTCGCCAATATTTACGCCGGAAGGACAGGCCACTTCGCAGCGCTTACAGTTGGTACAGTATTTCAAGGCATCATCGTAGAGCGCCGGATCTTTCAAGCGCAGTCTTTCACCATCTGGCCCCGCCTGTTTGGGTCCGGGATAGAGCGGGTTCACTTTCGCTACCGGGCAGTAGGTGGTACACACCGTACATTTAATGCATTTCTCGAAGCTGTTATCGCTGCGTGTGCTCATGCTGCGGCCTCCGTAAAGCCAGCAATTTGCTGGGCGGCAAACAGTGCGCTCACCAAAGACACCCCTGCGCCACAGCCTTCTCGCAATGGGTCATAACCGCCCAGTACGGCACCGATGGCGTAGAGATTCTCCAGAGGATTTCCCTCGCGGATCGCCCGCAGGTGACGATCGGTTTTCACACCGAATTTCAGGTAGGGTTGCGGAGCAAATAATTCAGGTGCCGTCCATTGCGCATGATGTGAGGGTGCATCAATATCCAGACCGAACACCGGTTCGATAATCTGATCGAAACGGGCAATCAATCCATTACTGAAAAAGCTGCCGCTGGCGAGAACATAATTCTTCGCCACCAAAGGAATATCACCGTGGTTGTGGCTATAAAGATGGGTAACCCGATGATTTTCAATTGCGGCCCGCAACGCCTTGTCACCCGGCATGAACATCCCGCCCAATTGTTGAAAGCGGCGACGCAATTGCTGATACAGACGCATGCCCAGCAATGAAGGAGGCAGGGTCGGCAATAAAAAAATGGAGGCGGGTATCTGCTTACGCAAATCGTCCAGCGTTTGACTGCTATCCAACCCCAGGCAAGCGGGCAGGATGATAGTCTGGGCACCTACAGACAGCCGTTTCAGCTCTTCAATCAGCGCTTCACGATGAGCAGGGAGATCCAGCACGCGCGCGATATTGACCGCGCGGAACTCACTGGGATTGGTGCGCAGACGATCCAACGCTGGCAGCATCAATGAATGCGAAGACGCCGTCACACCGGCCTTTTGTAACGAACCGGCGACTAATTGCGGGTGAAAGTCGAGAAAACCTTCAATACCAATCACCGCGACCTGTTCCCATGGAATCGGCCCTTGCAATGACGTTACAGGAACATCAAGTGGGCTCAGCCAGGTTGAACGACGCATTCCCAGAGGAGTGAGCCGCAGATGGTTTTCTTCACTGTGGCCAAAAAGAGGAACATCGCAACGCTGCATCAGTTGTTCAGATTCACTGGCCAGTTGGGTAACCGCTGCACTCCCCATCACGCTGTAGGGATGATCCGGTGCCTGCTGCGCCAATGCCCCCAGCGCCTGTAAAGGGTGATTAACCACCGTGCCATCCGGTAATTTACCGAGCAAATCCAGAGAGCCAGAAGAAAAGTGCAGGGCACTTTGCCCGGCACTGACAATCGCGCAACGTTGCCCTCTCTCTGCCAATCGGATGCCGCAGGCCAGTCCAGCCAATCCTCCGCCGATTAAGACCGTATCAAATTGCATTTTCAGCCTCCTGTGCCCGATTGCTGTCATCCTCTGCATCCAATCCGCATAACCCTTGATAGATCCAACCGGTAAATTCGCTTTCACGCAGCGCATCTCCCCAGGCGATAGGGCGGACGCCTTTCCAGCGTTCATTGAGGAACTTGGAGAGTTGATCCAGTGATTGCTGCGGCGTGGTGACGCGAAAACGGTTCAAAAGCCCTGCCGCGCGACAGGCGCAAAGCTCACCCTGACAAGTTCCCATACCTACACGGGTTCGGCGGCGTAAATCGAGCAGATTATTGACTTCGAGCGCATCCACAGCGTAACGCACTTCTCCCGCCGTCACGGCCTCACATTCACACACCAGACTGTTATCCAGGCGTTGTTGGGTCAACAATTGACTGGCGCGATCGCCGTGGCGGTAAACCGCAGAACCGCGCAGGGTTGCTGGCAGTGAAATGACTTTACTCAGTGCCTGCTCCGCCGTTTGGTGGGAGCCCGGCAGGGGTTCTTGCGCCGTCGTACAGCTTGCCGACACACCTATTTTGCGGCAGATCATATCGGTCGCCCATTCGGCCATCAGGCGATATGTCATCAACTTGCCGCCGGTGATAGTAATGAAACCCTCCATTCCATCGCGCTTGGCATGATCCAGCAGCACAATTCCCCGGCTGACATTACGCCCGCTTGGGTCGTCGTCACTGGCGACTAATGGCCGTACACCCGCATAGGCACGCAGAATCCGGGTTTCTGCCAGACGCGGGGACAATTTGCTGCCTTCACGGATCAGTATCTCGACCTCCTGCGGCGTAACGGTCATGTCATCAATACGGTCATATTCGATATGGGTCGAGGTAGTCCCTATCAGCGAAATGGTATCTCCCGGAACCAGAATATCGGCATCCGCGGGCTTGCGGCAGCGGTTGATCACCATGTTGTTGATGCGGTGCCCGAGGATGAGCAGCGCGCCTTTTGCAGGAAACATTCTCACGCGGAGATCGGCATATTCTGCAATATGCTGGCCCCAGATACCGGCGGCATTAACCACTATTTGTGCGTGAATCTGACGAGACTCTTTGCTCTTATGGTCGAAAACGCTCACACCAGTAACACGATCCCCCTGACGGATCAAACCGATGACTTCATGATAAGTCAGTATAGTGGCACCGCGCTCGCTGGCATCCAGCATATTGGCGGCGGTCAAACGGAAAGGATCTACCGTGCCATCAGGAACTCTCACCGCCCCCGTCAGCGCCGGATTTACCGCAGGTTCAAGACGCAGGGCATACTGTGGGTCTATTTTTTCAGCCTCGATACCGGCCTGCCGACAGGCAGCGATAAAACCATCCTGAAAGTCGAGGGAGTCCTCGGGCAACGTGATAAACAGGCCATCCGTAGGCTCAATGCAATGCCGGGCAATGCGCTTGAGAATGCGGTTTTCCTCAATACACTCTTTGGCCGATTCACTGTCCGTTACGCAGTAGCGTGCACCGCTGTGCAATAATCCATGATTACGCCCGGTCGCTCCCGTGGCGATGTCATAACGCTCCACCAGCGTACAGCGTAATCCCCGACGCGAGCAGTCACGCGCAATACCCGCCCCGGTTGCCCCACCGCCAATCACAATCACATCCGTTTCGGTGCAAAAGGCATTATTCGTCATTTCGGCCCCCGCCATATTTAGTCGTCCATCGCAATCTACATCCTATTTAGACATAAAACGTAGGGTTTATGTTTGATAAGGAGCAAAAACGAGCAACAAACGAAGATAAAATGAGAGTTAAAATCCATAATTGTGACCGTCATCATAGATAGAAGACGGGTAAATATTCCGTTTTGTTAACCAATGCCGCAAAATGCGTCTCCGGATTCGTGAAACTGTAACAATTGCGTTCTTACTCACAGTTCGTCCGAAAGTTATTCTCTAGCATTACGCTCGCTAAGGAACATCAAAGAAAGTCACTTTACCTTGTCTGCACATTTGCAACCCGGGTTAACACTGAACACAGCCATTGGAGGCGCCCATGCTTAGTATTTTTAAGCCCGCACCACATCAGGACCGCATTCCTAAAGATCAGATCGATCCCGTCTACCGTCGCCTGCGTTGGCAGATCTTCATGGGGATCTTCTTTGGCTACGCAGCCTACTATCTGGTCAGAAAGAATTTTACGCTTGCCATGCCATACCTAATCGATCAGGGGTTCTCCCGCGGCGATCTCGGTTTTGCATTGTCAGGTATCTCTATTGCCTACGGTTTTTCCAAATTCATCATGGGTTCGGTCTCTGACCGTTCCAATCCCCGGGTTTTCTTGCCAGCAGGTCTTATTCTGGCGGCGGCCGTTATGCTGTTCATGGGATTTGTCCCTTGGGCAACATCCAGTATTGCCGTGATGTTTGTGCTGCTCTTTCTGTGTGGCTGGTTTCAGGGTATGGGCTGGCCTCCGTGCGGACGCACCATGGTTCACTGGTGGTCGCAAAAAGAACGCGGCAGCATAGTCTCAGTCTGGAACTGTGCGCATAACGTCGGCGGTGGTCTTCCCCCGTTACTGTTCCTGTTGGGGATGGCATGGTTTAACGACTGGCACGCAGCGCTCTATATGCCAGCATTCGGCGCCATTCTGATTGCTGTGTTTGCCTTTGCAACGATGCGTGATACACCGCAATCCTGCGGGTTACCGCCTATTGAAGAGTACAAAAACGATTATCCAGTAGACTACGATGAAAAATCTGCGGAAGTTGAATTAACGGCAAAACAGATTTTTATGCAGTACGTCCTGCCCAACAAACTGTTGTGGTACATCGCACTGGCCAACGTGTTTGTTTATCTGCTGCGTTACGGCATTTTGGACTGGTCACCGACCTATCTGAAAGAGGTGAAACATTTCGCACTGGATAAGTCCTCGTGGGCATATTTCCTTTACGAATATGCAGGTATCCCTGGCACGTTGCTGTGTGGTTGGATGTCGGACAAAGTGTTCAAAGGCAACCGTGGTGCCACAGGCGTGTTCTTCATGGTGCTGGTGACTATCGCCACCATCATTTACTGGCTGAACCCGGTCGGCAATCCTGGCATTGATATGGCTTGTATGATCACCATCGGCTTCCTGATCTACGGTCCGGTGATGTTGATTGGCCTCCATGCCCTTGAACTGGCACCGAAAAAAGCCGCAGGTACCGCAGCCGGATTCACCGGTCTGTTTGGTTACCTGGGTGGATCGGTCGCTGCCAGCGCCATTGTGGGTTACACCGTTGACTACTTCGGTTGGGATGGTGGATTCATGGTAATGATTGGTGGCTGTTTCGTGGCGATTATTCTGCTGCTGATGACCATGGTGAGTGAGAACAAACACAAAGCTGAGTTGGCCAAACGCAGCTGAGTGAAATAACGGAACCAGGCCGCGGTAAAGTCTCAGATCCCGCGGCCTTTTTATTCTCCCGCAGTATTATCGGATACGAAGGAGTACATGGAATGCGAAAACCTATCAAATCACTTTTGGCTGGACTGATTATGGCAACGTCGCTCTCAGGCTTTGCCCAGGCTGCCGATCAGATAGTTGTAGCCCACCGCGGTGCCAGCGGTTATCTGCCAGAACATACGCTACCGGCCAAAGCGATGGCGTATGCACAAGGCGTGGATTATCTCGAACAGGATTTGGTGATGACCCGCGACAATCAGCTCGTGGTGCTTCACGATCATTATCTTGATCGCGTCACCGATGTGGCAGAACGTTTTCCCGATCGCGCACGCAAAGATGGACGATATTACGCGATCGACTTCAGTCTCGCTGAAATCAAGTCGCTGAGATTCACTGAAGGTTTCAATATCAAAGACGGCAAGCAGGTGCAGTCATATCCTGGTCGTTTCCCGATGTGGAAATCTGACTTCCGCGTCCATACTTTCCAGGAAGAGATTGAGTTCGTTCAGGGATTAAACCATTCGACCGGTAAAAAGATCGGTATTTACCCAGAAATCAAAGCCCCGTGGTTCCATGAGCAGGAAGGTAAAGATATCTCCAGCGAAGTGTTGAGGGTGTTGAAGGAGTACGGCTATACCAGCAAAAATGATCCCGTATTCCTGCAATGCTTCGATGCCAATGAACTGAAGCGCATCAAGACCGAGCTTGAACCAAAACTGGGTATGGATTTGAAACTGGTTCAGTTGATAGCCTACACAGACTGGAAAGAGACCTACGAAAAACAGGGCGATAAGTGGGTTAACTATGATTATGACTGGATGTTCAAACCGGGAGCGATGAAGAGCATTGCTGAATATGCCGACGGTGTCGGACCGGATTACCACATGCTGGTGATAAAAGATTCCACGCCAGATGCGGTGAAGCTAACGGATATGGTCAAAGAAGCTCACGAGAATAATCTGCTGGTACACCCGTATACCGTTCGCGCAGATGCGCTACCGACGTATGCAACCGACATTGATGGGCTTTATCGTATTCTCTACCAACAGGCAAAAGTTGACGGCCTGTTTACCGACTTCCCCGATAAAGCGGTGAGTTTCTTACAACAGAACAAGTAAAAAGAATATGTTAACGCGGGCGCAGCAGTGCTGCGCCCAACCGGATTACTCTTCTGCCAGGAACATCTTGCGCAGATAATGAGGAACCGCATTATCCACGTTGGATCCGATCACCTCCAATTCCGGCAGCATATCTTTCAGGCGTTGGTGGGCATCACGCATAATGCAACCTTTGCCGGACATCGAAAGCATTTCCAGATCGTTCATGCCATCGCCAAACGCGATGCACTCTTTCAGCGAATAGCCGATAAGCTTTGAAACCTGCTCCAACGCATGACCCTTTGAAACACCGCCAGCCATGACTTCGAGACAGGTCGGGAAAGAGAAACTCACATTCACGCGATCGCCCCAGCGGGCATTGATGGCTTCTTCCAGCGGAAGCAACAGTTCATGGTCATCACATGTGAAATAGACTTTGCACACTCCGTCAGTCTCCAGCAATGCTGGTTCAAACAGTTGATATTTGAATACTGACTCACGGAAAAACTCAGCTTGTTCTGGCCGGTCGCGATTCATGTACCAGTCATCATTCAGATAAACGTTAGTCAGGATATCCGGATTGTTATGCACAATCTTGTAAAGGTCGCGGGCGATCTCCGCATCCAGGTTATGACTGAAAATCAGCTCACCAGCAGTATTGTGAACACGCGCTCCGTTTGAGGTGATCATGTACGCGCTAATTTCAAGATTGTCGCGGATTTGTCCAACGTCTATATGATGACGACCCGTAGCGAAAACAAAGTGAATACCCTTCTGTGTCAACAGCTTGAGGGTTTCTTTCGCGTAGGGGGACAGCGTGTGGTCTGGCGATAGCAGTGTGCCATCTAAATCGGAAGCGACGACGTGGTACATAGCGATATGTTCTAACCTCTAATGGTGTTATGGCAGTTTTTCGCTGCCGAATTAAGTGTGATTCGCGAAAAAACGCATGATGGCGCTAAGCGCCCTGGCACGGATATCGTCCCGTTCGAACAGGATCTCATGTCGTGCACCTTCTATGACCAGCGGTTGGTTCCCTTCACAAGGATTTCCCACCCGGGCCATCGCCTGACAAAAAGCGAGTTGGGAACGGTTATTCACCACCCGATCCTCTCCCGCCTGTAACACTAATAGTGGTGTAGTGATATTTTTGACCTGCGCAAGAAGACGCTCTCCAGCCAAAATACCTTCACGTACCCAATGATAACTGGGTCCGCCAACCTGTAACTCCGGATAATCCGCATAAGAACGCACGCTACGACGATAACGCTCCCGACTGTGGGTCAGTGCATTGACCAGAAATGGCAATGGTCGCCAGTGACCGGTACCCAACGCATAACCATCACGGCGCATAGGGCGGTTTTCAGCCCAATCCAGGATTTTGCGCGCCACCCAACCAGGTAGCGGCAGGAATATTCCCGTCATGGGCGCACAGAGTGCTGCAGCATCGAAGGACTCAGGTTCTTTGGCCAGGAATAACGCCAGAATTGCCCCGCCCATGGAATGGGCCAATGCGAACTTGCGCCGATAATTGCGTGGTGCAACCTCTAGCTGATAAAAGGTATGAAAGTCATCGATATAGTCATCAAACAAGTGCACATGGCCGCAGTGACGATCGTTCAGCATACGGCCAGAACGCCCCTGCCCACGGTGATCCAGAATCATGACGTCATAACCACAATGGTATAAATCGTAGGCAACTTCTGAATATTTGACGTAACTTTCTATGCGGCCAGGTGATACAACGATGACTTGATCGTGCTTGGGAGAACAGAAACGAACGAAATGAATCGGTACGTCATTGACGCCAGAAAACACGCCCTCTTCCCGGCTGTGCCAGAAATCGAGCAGCGGTCCGTTCGAGAAGGCAGCAAACTCCTGCTCCCGCGTTAACCAACTCTCATTAACTTGCGCCATTACCCGTTCCGTAGCATTACCCTTGCATTAAAAGCTTCTTTTTTGTGAGTCATAGCACAACAAATTGCAATAGCGTATTGTGGCATAAAACTATGCAATCGGGGAGCTTTGCTGATGACCTTGGACTGGTGGCTAACTTATCTGCTGACGACTTCAATTTTAAGTCTTTCTCCCGGCTCGGGTGCAATTAACACCATGAGCACTGGCATTAGTCATGGTTTTCGCGGTGCGGCGGCGTCTATAGCAGGTTTACAAGTTGGTCTCAGCCTGCATATTGTGTTAGTTGGTGTGGGTCTCGGCGCGTTGATTTCACAGTCATTAATGGCTTTTGAAGTACTAAAATGGTTGGGCGCAGCCTATTTGATCTGGCTGGGGATCCAACAATGGCGAGCTGCGGGTGCCATCGATTTGCACGCGCTGTCAGACAGTATCCCACGCCGGAAATTATTCCAACGCGCGATTCTGGTCAATCTCACCAATCCAAAAAGTATTGTTTTTCTCGCCGCATTATTCCCACAGTTTATTATTGCTCATCAACCACAAACTGCACAGTACGTGATTCTGGGCGTAACCACCGTGGTCGTCGATATCATCGTGATGATTGGCTACGCAACTCTCGCTACCCACATCGCCAGTTGGGTCAAAGCCCCGAAGCAAATGAAACTGCTCAACCGCATTTTCGGCTCGCTATTCATGCTGGTCGGCGCACTCCTCGCCACTGCCCGGAAAGTTTGATTCATACCGATTTCGCTCTCTGCCCAACCCCAAAATGGCAAGCAGTAGCAAGCCCAGGCGCAGCGAGCGCAGTCAGTTTGAGTGCGGCCAACGCGCAGTACCCGCAGTGGACATAAGTCCATGAGGAGTACGAGCACTGCCCAATCTCAAACAGACAAGCAGCAGCAAGCCTAGCGAGAAATAATGAGGTGGAGTCCGAAACCGGTAAATAAAACCCCCGCCACTCCATCGATCCAGCGGGCCAGTCTTTGGTAACCACGGCGCATGACGGGAAGGGCGAAGATCATGGCGACGAGGGAGAACCAGACAAAGGTTTCCATGACGATGAGGACGAACAGACCCCAGCGTTCGGCGCTACCGACGTCATCACCGACGAACAGGGAAAAGACACTACCGAAGTAAATAACGGCTTTGGGATTGGAGAGGTTGGTGAGAAAACCACGCATAAAAGTGCGACCGCGTGCGGCTAGCTTCACTTCGGGTTCAGCATCGGCGTTGGCAGTTTTCTTGGCTTTGGCAGAGCGCAGGAGTTGCCAGCCCATCCAGCAGAGATATAATCCACCGCCGACGGTAATGATCTGGTGCAACCAGGCCATTTTTTGCAGGATCAAGTGCAACCCCATCAAGGCGACACCGGCCCAGATAACAATTCCGAGAGAAATTCCGACGACACCCATCATGGCTTCGCGTCGCGAACGGCTGGCTGCCGTTTGGGAAACAAAGAAAAAGTCTGGACCTGGGCTCATTAAGGCGACCAGATGAACCAACGCGACGGTGAGGAACAGGATCAACATGATGGATATTCTCGGATAACTATAAGATAGCAGGCTAAGCGCTTATACATAAAAAATCCAGCGATTAATCGTCATCGTTATCAACATGATCGCGAATCATCCCCATGAAGAGTGCGCCAAAGCGCTCAAGCTTGCGGTGCCCCACGCCATTAACGCTGAGTAATTCACTGGCTGTGATGGGCATCTGTTCCGCCATTTCCAGCAGTGTGGCGTCATTGAATACCACATAGGGCGGAATATTCTCTTCATCGGCGATGGATTTGCGCAGTTTACGCAGTTTGGCGAACAGCTTGCGATCGTAGTTTCCGCCATAGGATTTCTGGTTTGAACTGCTGCGTACTTTTAACGTCTGGATACGCGGCACAGCCAATTGCAGGGGTATTTCCCCACGTAGAACTGGGCGCGCAGCTTCAGTTAATTGCAACGCGGAATACATGGCGATGTTCTGACAGACCAGCCCCAGATGGATCAATTGGCGTAACACGCTGACCCAATGTTCATGGCTCTGCTCTTTGCCTAATCCGTAGACGGGCAATTTGTCATGACCAAACTCGCGGATGCGCTGATTGTTAGCCCCGCGCAGTATTTCCACGATATAACCCAGACCAAAACGCTGACCTACGCGATAGATAGCAGATAATGCTTTCTGCGCATCCTTCAGTCCGTCATAACGTTTGGGGGGATCGAGGCAAATATCACAGTTGCCACAAGGTTGCTGCTTACCTTCCCCAAAATAGTTGAGAAGCACCAGGCGGCGGCAGGTTTGTGCTTCGGCAAACGCCCCCATGGCATTCAATTTATGACGTTCGATATCCTGCTGTGCGCCAGCGGGTTTCTCTTCCAGACAGCGGCGCAGCCACGCCATATCCGCCGGATCATAAAGCAATATGGCTTCGGCAGGCAGGCCATCGCGCCCGGCTCTTCCCGTTTCCTGATAGTAGGATTCGATGGTCCGGGGAATATCGAAATGCACCACAAAACGGACGTTGGGTTTATTGATCCCCATACCGAATGCAACGGTGGCTACCACCACTTGCAAATCATCCCGCTGAAAGGCTTCTTGCACCTGCGCACGGCGTTCGTTATCCAAACCGGCATGGTACGCACCCACGCTTAACCCGCGGCTTTGCAAGCGGGCCGTGGTGTCTTCGACCTTGGCGCGGCTATTACAGTAGATGATGCCACTTTTGCCACGCTGGTCCTGCACGAAACGCCACAGTTGATCGAGTGGTTTGAATTTCTCAACCAGCGTGTAGCGAATGTTTGGCCGGTCAAAGCTGCTGATCTCGATCAGCGGTTCATTGAGTGCCAACAGGCGAACAATGTCACCCCGGGTCGCTTCGTCCGCCGTGGCGGTCAACGCCACCACCGGTAAATCAGGGAAGCGCTGCTTGAGCTGCCCCAAGGCTCGGTATTCAGGACGGAAGTCATGGCCCCACTGTGAAATACAGTGCGCCTCATCAACCGCCAGCATTGCCGGATTCCACTGGTTGAGCTGATCGAGGAAATTATCCATCATCAGTCGCTCAGGGGCGATGTACAGCAACTTAATCTGGCCGCTGCGGCAACCTGCCATCACCTCAACCTGCTGCTCACGCGTCTGGGTCGAGTTGAGGCACGCGGCTGCTACACCATAGGCCAACAGTTGATCGACCTGATCTTTCATCAGGGAAATCAAAGGAGAGACCACCAGTGTCAGCCCGTCCATAACCAGCGCAGGGATCTGATAGCACAGCGATTTCCCGCCACCGGTTGGCATCACTACCAGACAATCCTGCCCGGCTATGGCTGCGTTGATAATCGCTTGTTGACCTGGTCGGAATTGCTGGTAGCCGAAGGTATCGCGTAATACCTGTTCTGCCAGCAATTCTCTGTTTATCACTGCCGCCGTAGACACTCGTTTCCCCAACTTATGATGTGCCCGGCCACGAACGCTCCGTACCGGGACTGTTTAATGCTGACGCGAATTCGCGCAGATTAGAGTATATCGTTGAGCATGATACCAACACCGACGCGAGTCTGCTTGAAGTTGTAATCAATCAATGACTCATCATAGCCGCTGAATACCTGCGTATAGAACAGGCCATTTTACACACAAATGTGTTTTTTGGATTAACGCTTGTTGGATATATAGTTTTCGCACTGGTCAGAAACAAAAAGCAGACATAAAATATACAATTCGTTAACCTTGGTTTTATTTCAATGCGCAATTACGCTTCAGGAAGAAATTTATGTCTGTCACCCCGTTAACTCAGGAAGCTGCCCGTAAACTGATCGGTGAAATCTTTGTTTATCATATGCCCTTTAATCAGGAGCTTGGACTGGAATTGGGCCGTTTTGAGAACGACTACGCGGAATTGATTTTTTCTAACCAAACCAAGTTGGTTGGCAATGCTGCGCAGCATATTCTGCACGGGGGCGTTATTGCTTCCGTTTTGGATGTGGCAGCCGGTTTGGTCTGCGTAGGCAGCACATTGATGCGACATGATACGATTAACGAAGAAGAGCTGAAGATGCGGCTTTCACGGATGGGGACGATCGATATGCGGGTAGATTACCTGCGGCCAGGGCGCGGTGAACGTTTTACCGCCAGCGCCAGCCTGCTGCGCGCAGGAAATAAGGTGGCTGTCGCTCGGGTAGAATTACACAACGAACATCAACTGCATATTGCCACTGCCACCGCGACCTATATAGTAGGGTAGACTTACACAATGCGCCGGAGAGTCACTGCCCTACTCAGGTTGATGACTCACACCGGTGTCAAGTTAACAACTCTCTTCACTTTTTTGCTATCAGGTCGATAACATGGATTCGCAACAAACGCGTCAGGGCATTTTTTTTGCTCTGGGCGCTTATTTTATCTGGGGAATAGCTCCGGTATATTTCAAACTCATTCAACAAGTTCCAGCCGATGAAATCCTGACGCACCGGATCATCTGGTCGTTCTTTTTTATGTTGGTTTTACTGTCAATCAGCCAGAGCTGGCCGCAAGTCCGGCAAATATTCAAAGACGTAAAGCGACTGCTTTTACTGGCCGTGACCGCATTGTTGATTGGCGGTAACTGGTTACTGTTTATCTGGGCCGTTAACAGCCACCATATGTTGGAAGCCAGTTTAGGCTATTTCATCAATCCGCTGGTGAATGTATTGCTGGGATTGCTATTTCTCGGTGAGCGTTTCCGCCGTATGCAATGGGTGGCCGTAAGCCTCGCGATCTGTGGGGTTTTGGTCCAGTTGTGGCAGTTCGGTTCGCTGCCGATCATCGCTCTGGGGCTGGCGTTCAGCTTTGCCTTCTACGGTTTGCTGCGCAAGAAAATTCGCGTGGATGCGCAGATTGGTATGCTGATCGAAACGCTGTGGCTCTTGCCCGTTGCCGCGATCTATCTGTTCCTGATCGCCGACAGCCCCACCAGCCATTTGTCCGCCAACAGCCTGTCATTGAATCTGTTGTTGGTCTCTGCGGGCGTTGTGACAACCGTGCCGCTGCTTTTTTTCACGGCAGCTGCCAACCGCCTGCGACTTTCAACACTGGGCTTTTTCCAATATATCGGCCCAACGCTGATGTTTATTCTGGCCGTTACTTTCTACGGTGAGAGTATCGGCAACGACAAACTGCTGACCTTCGCCTTTATCTGGGCGGGATTGGCGATCTTTGTTCTGGATGCCCTCTATTCACAACGAAAATCACGCTGATGCTGGTGAAGCGCTGCGCGATATAAAACGCGCCATCGCCGGACCCGTTACAAGGACAGTCAGCAGACGCAAGGTCTGCATTGCCATCACAAAGGACATATCTACACGACTGCCCGCTGCGATGATTGCCACGGTATCCAGCCCTCCCGGGCTGGTAGCCAAATAGGCCGTCAGCATATCCACGGGTAACAGCAACGTCAGCATCCAGGCCAGTCCACCACAGAACAACATCAAACAGACTATCGACAACACCATCTGCGGAAGCGACTTCAGCGCCAGTAAGAAAATTTGCCGCGTGAAACGCAGCCCCACGCTCCAGCCGATGAGGGCATAGGCAATCGCCAACAGCCATTCGGGAACCTGCAAGCTCATAATTCCGGTGGAATGCACCGTCGCCCCAAGGATCGCGGGTAACAGCAGTGCCCCCGAGGGAATACGCAGACGCGGAGCGAGCAAAATGCCCACGGCGGCAATCGCCAATGTGCCAGCAAAACGCCAGTCAAGGGAAGGAAACCACGTTACGACAGCAGCCTGGCTGGATGCATCATCACCCAGGCTGAGACGGGCGACAAAGGCCGCCGCCGTTGCCACAAACAATACGCGCAGATACTGCATGAAGGCCACCAGTCGCACATCCGCCCCGAAATCCCCAGCCATGGCCACCATAGCGGAAGCACCACCGGGAGACGATCCCCAGGCACCCGTTGGCCCCGGAAGTTGGCTGAAGCGAACCAACAACCAGCCAGAAACCCCGCTGGCCAGTAAAGTGGCAATCAATACCAGCAACACCAGCGGCCAGTCATGCAGCAACGGCGTTAAAATTGACGGCGATAAACTCTGGGCAATCATACAACCCAAAATACCCTGCGAGACCTGGAACATACATGGATGAATGCGTATTGATGCGCCAGACAAGCCCATCGCCACACCCACGATCATCGGACCGAGCAATAGGGCTGCCGGGATATGGAAAGCCTGAAAACCAAATCCAAGGATCAGCGAGGAAAATAGTAGGATAAACCACTGGCCGGTGGGGGCCATCCTATGCATCAGCATGTGTCCGTTCTGCAAGAGATCTGAATGAAGGGTATATTCTAAACTTATTTTTCAACCATGTGACTAAAAAACGTGCGGCTCAGAACAAAGAGAGGGCGCTCTCCGACAGATAGCCGAAGAGCAGGGAAAATTCACAGCCAGTTTTTGCGCTTGAAATAGAGGTAAGGTGCCAATCCCGCAAGGAGCATCAACCCTATCGCCCCCGGATAACCAAATGACCACCGCAGCTCCGGCATGAATTCAAAGTTCATTCCATAGCTTGATGCCACCAGCGTCGGGGGTAAAAAGACCACCGATACTACCGAGAAGATTTTGATGATGCGGTTCTGCTCGATGTTGATAAAACCCATCGCCGCCTGCATCAGGAAGTTCACTTTCTGGAACAGGGATTCGTTATGCGGCAACAGTGATTCGATGTCGCGCAACACCTCGCGCGCCTGTTCCAATTGACCGCTGGGTAAACGCGCCTTGCGTACCAGGAAATTCAGTGCGCGCTGGGTATCCATCAGACACAGGCGAACTTTCCAGCCGATATCTTCCAGTTCAGCCAATGTGGAGAGCGCGGCATCGTATTCATCGCCCTGATGCCCTTCCATAATAACCCGGCTGAGTTTTTCCAAATCGCTGTAGATGTTTTCGATCTCATCCGCCAACTGTTCAATTTTTGTTTCGAACAGGTCAAGCAGCAGCTCATAGGCGTTGCCATCTACCATCATTTGATTGCGCGCACGCATACGGTACAAACGGAATGCCGGCAGCTCACGCTCGCGTAGGGTATAAAGACGCCCTTCACGGATAGTAAATGCCACCGTTGAGTTACCGGCGTGATCTTCAGAGTCCTCGAAATAGAAGAAGGAGTGAATATGCAACCCGTCTTCGTCTTCAAAGAAACGCGCCGATGCTTCGATATCATCCAATTCTGGTCTGGTTGCCAGACTTTGCCCTAATTCCCTTTGTACTTTTTCACGCTCTTCTTCTTCAGGCTCGACCAAGTCGACCCAAATTGAGGAGGTGAGATCGTCAGAGTCATCCAGCTCTAAACGGGATAAGCGGCTGTTTTCTAATTTAAATGCGCTCAGCATATGCCCTGACTCCCTTGTGATGACAGGTATGGACAACGCATTGAAGCACAGAAACAGAGAAGGTGACATGACACCAGTATGTTTCAGACCATATTGAGATCTGACTCATAGCGACGCTTGAGAGGTCGCTGACAACCACGAAGGCTATCAGCAAAGAGGATAGCCTTAGAAGTTGTACCTAATGAACAGGTTATTGAGCCAGTATCTACTGGGTGTGTCCAAGGCGAAGGTCCTCATTGATAATCGTGCGCGCATGTTACGCCGATAAGAAAAAGACTGTCAACCGCTTAACCGTAGTTATTGTGCAACAAATGCTCTTCCTTGCAAAACCGCACACCAGGCCACACTCTGGCCGCATCGCACCCACTTGAATAACCGGCAACACGGGGAATATATTCCCTTGCGGGAGGAGGATTATCTGTCGGGTCAGCGCCAGAAGGCGATGCCCGAACGGGCAAGATTATGGTGTGGTATGCACGGGTTCAGGTTGGTGACATTTATCCTGGGTAAATGACAAAAGGGCGGAGTGAACTGCTCGCCGCCCTTCCAATGCAATCGGGTTCACGGTCATGTCGTTACACGGTTTCCAGCCTGGCGTAGGCGGCAACCAGCCATTTGATACCTTCACCCGGAAACGCCACCTGCAAACGACAGTGTTCACCACCGCCCTCCAGATTAACAACCGTCCCTTCGCCAAATTTAGGATGACGCACACGTTGACCAAGAGTGAAACCACTGTCGTTCTCACTGATTGGTGTTCCCATCCGGCGATGGCTCACTGGCCGGGAAACGCTGGCACGCAAGCGCACTTCCTCCACACACTCTTCGGGTAACTCCCCGACAAAGCGTGAAGGTCGGTGATAGACCTCTTTACCATAGAGACGGCGGGTTTCCGCGAAGGTTAAGGTCAGCTTCTGCATGGCTCGTGTCACACCCACATACGCCAAACGACGCTCTTCTTCCAGCCGTCCGCCCTCTTCCAACGCCATCTGACTTGGAAACATACCCTCTTCCATGCCGACGATAAATACTTGCGGGAACTCCAGACCTTTGGCGGAATGCAGCGTCATCAACTGAACGGCGTCCTGATTGGCATCCGCCTGCCCTTCGCCTGCTTCCAATGCCGCATGGGACAAAAATGCCTGTAAGGGCATCAGATCCTCATCTTCATCCTGATAGCTGTACTGGCGGGTGGCGTTTACCAATTCCTCAAGGTTTTCAACGCGTGCCTGCCCCTTTTCACCTTTCTCCTGCTCATACATCATCCACAGGCCAGAATCTTTGATCACCCGGTCGGTCTGAACGTGTAGCGGCATATCGGCTGTTTCGTGCGCCAAAGAGTCGACGAGTTCGGTGAAGCGCTGGAGAGAAGAGGCTGCACGTCCAGCCAGCGCTTTTTCCTGTAACAAAAGCCGGGTGGCTTGCCACATGGTCAACTGGCGATCGCGAGCCGTCTGTCGCACCACATCAAGCGTGCGATCCCCAATGCCACGCGTTGGCGTATTTACCACGCGTTCAAAAGCAGCATCATCATTGCGGTTGGCGATCAGTCGCAAATAGGCCAGTGAATCCTTGATTTCCTGACGTTCGAAGAAGCGCATACCGCCATAAATCCGGTACGGCATCGCCACCTGAAGCAACGCTTCTTCCAGCAAACGTGATTGGGCGTTGCTGCGGTAGAGAATGGCACAATCTTTCAGTACACCGCCGTTTTCCTGCCAGGTTTTAATGCGGTTAACCACAAACCGGGCTTCATCCAGATCGTTGAAAGCGCAGTAGAGTGAAATACGCTCGCCTTCACTGTCTTCGGTCCAGAGGTTTTTCCCCATCCGGCCACTGTTGTTGGCAATCAGGGTATTGGCAGCCTTCAGGATATTGCTGGTTGAGCGGTAGTTCTGTTCCAGGCGGATGGTTTCCGCCTTGGGAAAGTCTTTCAGGAAGCGCTGGATATTCTCAACCTGTGCGCCGCGCCAGCCATAGATCGACTGATCGTCGTCACCCACGATCATCACGTTGGCTGCATCACCCGCCAGCAGTCGGATCCAGGCATATTGAATGCTGTTGGTATCCTGAAACTCATCCACCAGAATGTTGGTAAAACGTTCGCGATAGTGATTGAGGATATGCGGTTTATTCAGCCACAGTTCGTGGGCACGCAACAGCAGCTCAGCGAAGTCGACCAGTCCGGCACGATCGCAGGCTTCCTGATAGGCCTGATAGATGCGTAACCAGGTCGCTTCAATCGGATTACCATAGCTTTCAATATGTTGCGGGCGCAGCCCTTCGTCTTTCTTACCGTTGATGTACCACATCGCCTGACGCGGAGGCCATTGTTTCTCATCAATATTCAGGGCACGGATAATACGTTTCAGTAACCGCAGTTGATCCTCACTGTCGAGGATCTGAAAATCTTGCGGCAATTTGGCATCCATGTGATGAGCCCGCAACAGCCGATGGGCCAGACCATGGAAAGTCCCAATCCACATACCACCCTGACTGGTGCCAATCAGATGCTCAATACGGTGGCGCATTTCTGCTGCCGCTTTATTGGTGAATGTCACCGCCATAATCGAGTAGGGAGAACAATTCTCGACTGACAATAACCAGGCAATCCGATGCACCAGTACCCGCGTTTTACCACTGCCCGCGCCGGCCAGCACCAACAGGTTACTGCGTGGCGCGGCCACGGCTTCACGTTGTTTGTCATTGAGGCTGTCGAGCAGGTCAGAAACGTCCATAGGCACCGTCTGTCGGGTTAAGGAATGGCACAACGACGTCCTGAAACACGACGTCGGAAAGACATTCTACTGGAAATATATACAGAGTTATTGCAGAGGATTATAGCAATGCTTTCAGCGATGCCAACTGAGAAATCTCAATATGGGGCAATAATCGACCATCATCGGCCTTCATCAGGCTGCGCTGGCGATCGTTGATCCAACAGGCCTGCATTCCGCAAGACACAGCACCCGCGACATCGGTGGTCAAATCATCCCCAACGTGCAGTATCGTTTTAGGGGGCAACGCAAGACGTTGCGCGGCCAGATGATACATGTCGACATAAGGTTTCGAACGCCCATCCGGGCCCGATCGCAACACAAATTCGAAGTACTCGCCCAGGCCAAACAGATGCGGGTCGGCATTGCCATTGGTGATCGCCACCAGTGGCCAGCGTGCAGCCAGCGCTTGCAATGTGTCATGCGTTTCCTGGGCGATATCGATTTTACTGCGCCAAAGGGCAAAGTTTTCCATTGATGCATCCGCTCCGGCGGTGGCCTGAGCCTGATTCAGCCCACTGCGCGTCAGGGCCAGATGAATCGCCTGCCAACGCCACTGGGTGACATCGTGGTAGATCTCTGGATCCTGGGCACGAAGTTCCGCACGCAGATGGTGGTAGTCCGCCGAGGTAAACTCGCGTAGAGACGGGTGATATTGCTGCAAAAACCGGACAGACTCCTGCTCAGTGCGGGCGATAACCGGTCGGTTGTCGTAAAGGGTGTCATCAAGATCAAACGTGATTGCTGCAATCCGCGTCAGCGGTCGGTAGAAATGCATCAGGGTTTTCCTCGTTTGGCGCGTGGATGCGCGGCATCATACACCGAAGCCAAATGTTGAAAGTCGAGGTGGGTATAAATTTGCGTGGTCGACAGGTTGGCGTGACCCAACAATTCTTGCACCCCCCTGAGATCGCCGCTGGATTCAAGCAGATGCGTAGCGAAGGAGTGGCGCAATTTATGCGGATTGATATGGCTGTTCACGCCCTGCTTGACGCCCCATTCGGCAAAGCGTTTCTGTACATTGCGCGCCGATATCCGTTTGCCCTGGCTGGAGAGAAAGATCGCATCATCCTGCGGACTAAACGTATCGCGCAACGCGAGCCAATGCTCAAGCCAGGTTATGGCCATTCGTCCCAGAGGAAGTTTGCGCTCTTTGCTGCCTTTCCCCATGACCCACACTTCGCCACCCGCCATATCGACATGCTTGCAGTTCATCCCGACCAGTTCGGAGAGACGCAAACCCGCCCCGTACATGACCTCCAGCATTGCCCGATCGCGCACCGCCAGGGGATCGTTCAGATCGATATCCAACAGGCGGCTGACTTCATCAACATCAATATTTTTTGGTAAATGGCGGGCAATGCGTGGGGTCGCAATCCCTTTTGCCGGGTTGGCGTGGAGTACACCCTGGCTGACTTGCCAATCCAGAAAACTGCGTAGTGCGGACATGCGTAGAGCAAGACTGGAAGACTGCAGGCCCGAGCGTTTGCTCTTCGATACCAGCATTCTGACTTTCGCCGCATCCAGCGCGAGCCAGTCTGTCAAACCCATTTCATCCGCCATAGCCACCAACGCCAGCAACTGGCGGCCATAATTCTCAATCGTAAGAGGGCTGAGCTGACGCTCAACCTTCAGATACCGTAAAAAGGCATCAACGGGGGGTTGCAGAGTCGATTCTGCCTGGCTCATGCCCGTTCAATCCAACGTTCCAGCAGGCTTGGGAGCATTTTCGCCAATTGATCAAGCATCACCGTTCCCATTCCGCGCTGATAGTGTTGCGGGTCGCGGCTGCTGAAAATCAGCATACCCAGCTCCCCTTGCCCACCCATCAGGGAAAGCGCTACCGATCCCACCTGTTTGGCTTGCGGCAAAAGCAGCAGGAGTTCAGGACCATTCAGCCCACCAAGGAAATGATATTCATTGCCGAGGCGCGGGATACGGAAGGATTCAAATGCACTGCGTGCCAGGCCGAGATGAGTGAAGTCGGAAGGTGCGCCTATTTTCCAGCTTTCATTGAACAACCGGACATTGGCACCCGCCAGACCCAAGCCACGCGCCCAGCGTTGCAGGCGATTCAGCATATCCTGCAAACTGCTGGCGGCGGCTAGATCGGCCTGTAAATGCATCAGATGACCAAACAACCCTTCGTTCTGTGCAGCTTGCTCCATCAGCAGCGTGATTTCTTCTTCAAGCTGATGAATCTGGTTACGCTGGCGAGACAGTTGCCACTCAACCAGAGACACACTGCCACGCACCGGGTGAGGAATGTGCATCTGTTCTACAATTCGCGCATTCCTGATAAAGAAATTGGGATTTTGCAGCAGATACTGCATCACCGATTCATCATCGAGTTCAACGGCTGTTGTCACCTGATTTTCAACGCTATTCATAAATGAATAAACCCGTCATAAACATGAGTCGCTGGCCCGGTCATAAACAGCGGACTGCCCGGTCCTTTCCAGCTAATTTTGAGACTGCCTCCCGGCAATTCCACGAGTACTTCTTCGGCCAGCAACTCTTGCTGGATACCAACCGCCACGGCGGCACATGCGCCGCTACCGCATGCCTGGGTTTCACCGGCACCGCGCTCATAGACGCGTAACTTCACCTGATCCCGGCTGACCACCTGCATGAAACCCACGTTGACGCGCTCAGGAAAACGTTCATGACTCTCAAGCTCAGGTCCCAGCAATTCCACCTTCGCGGTGGTTACATCGTCCACTTGTAAAACACAGTGTGGATTACCCATTGAAACTACGCCACACAATACCGTGTGTTCTGCGGCGCGCAAAATATAGGTTTTTTCCGCCTTGGCCGCGCGGAAAGGCAACGCCGACGGTTCGAAATTTGGTTCGCCCATATTCACGCACACCAACTCATCATCGGTAACGGTCAGAACCATGCGGCCCGTCTGGGTACTGACGCGGATTTCGCGTTTATTGGTCAGCCCTTTCAGCCGGACAAAACGGGCAAAACATCGCGCGCCATTGCCACATTGCGCCACTTCGCTGCCGTCTGCATTAAAAATCCGATAATGGAAGTCCAGCTCCGGATCGTAAGGTGGCTCAACGATCAGAAGTTGATCGAAGCCAACCCCATGATGCCGATCGGCCAGTCGACGAATCAACTCTGGTGAAAAATAGACATTCTGTGTAACCGCATCGACTACCATAAAGTCGTTGCCCAGGCCGTGCATTTTGGAGAACTGCATATCATACTCCGCTTACTGCTGGAGAATTCCGGACGCAATACCACCCCCGGCGTGACGCGAGTTGCTCCATGGTATGTACCATGTTTCCCGCACCAAGGGTAAACCCTTACATACCAGCAGAAGATGAAGTTTTCTGTGCGTCTGGTGTTGTTTGTTGATTTTTCTGTACATTAGCAGAATCTGTTGAGGCAACTTCCGTTTTAGGTTTCTCGGCTGGCGGGAAATAAAGCGGACCTTTCAGGCCGCATCCGGAAAGCCCAATCAACGCAACAGTAGTCAGCGCCCAGCGAAGTTCTTTTCTCATTGTATTAATGCCTGTGATTCATGCGTCCAAGCTCTCTATAATCGCAGGTGGATCATGAAAAGCAATAGGAATTAACTATGAACGACAGCGAGTTTCATCAGTTGGCCGATCGGCTGATGCTTAAGATTGAAGAGACACTGGACGAATTTGAGGGCGATGCCGATATCGATTATGAAACCAACGGCGGCGTCATGACGCTCACTTTTGAAAACGGCAGCAAAATTGTCATTAACCGCCAGGAGCCGTTGCATCAGGTATGGTTGGCAACAAAATCCGGCGGTTATCACTTCAAGCTCCGCGACGATCAGTGGTTCTGCGATCGCAGTGGCAGAGAGTTCTGGAGTTTACTGACCGAAGCGTGCAGCACACAGGCAGGCGAAGAGATTCACTTCCCCGCCTGATCATTATAGGGCACGTTTTTCCGTGCCCTTTGTTTACCCGGATTTGCTTAACTGGATTTGTGTAACTGGATTTATTTCGCTGGACTAGTGTAACTGGAATTGCTGCTTCAACTGAGGCGGCTTTTTATCTTGATCAGCTACCGATACGCACAAATGCGACAGGGCATTGCTGCGGAACGGGATCACCTGCGTCCGGCCATCAAGCTGCACAATCTGATAGAACTGCGGCAAGTTGAAATTGATAAAGCTGGAACCGTAGGTGAAGCGATCGTGTGACGACGAATAGAATCGACTGACATCACGCACCAACTCTTCTTTGCTGCCTTCGCAGTGGTGATACACCTCAACGCGATTTGATTCATCTAGAATATAGATGTTAAAACCTTTATCGTCCGCAGTGTCTTCAAAGAAGAATTGAATAATGCCCTCGCTGGCAAATCCATCCACTACCGGTGGCAAATGCACCTGATCGGTTTCGACTTTTACCGACAATCCGTGCAGCTTGTTATTGGAAATCGCGCCATAAAACTCGACCGCATTTTCCAGTTTCTGTACGGATACGCTCAGGCGCTCAAAGAACAGCCCCCAGGTTTGACCGGCCACGCGCACGGCTTTGAAACGACCAGGCTCCTGACGGGTACTGGACAGGCGGAACTCAATGCACTCGGAAATCAGCTGCTGCAAGCGGGTACGGATCAGGCCGCGCAAATGCTGGCTGTAGCAAAATACTTCAACGGATTCAGGCGGAGCCGCATCCTGATGCATTTTGCCAAGAATTGTTTTCAACGCTTCCAATACCGCCTGCTCACCGTTGAAATGCAGCGTACGAACTTCATTCCAGGAGTTGCGGTACAGCAGATCGATACTTCCTACCAGGCATTGCTGCTGCTGGCCAAAACTGAAAACGTCCAGTTTACGGAAATCAAAATGGACCACCTGATTACGGAATATCGCGGTTGGATCGTGTTCCAGATTGACAATAATGGCCAGATGACGGATTTCACACGGACTGTAGAGCGCTTTGGGTGTCGGTGCGGGCAAACGCAGCGGAAAATGGTGTGATACATCTGACACCAATTCCTGCAGCTTCGCGATATCGCAAAGGTTGGCACTTTTAATGTGCAAGCGAGTGCGCGGCGTCATCAGACCATTGAAATAGGCCCACGCCACCAACTTGTTAAGGTAACGGTTATATTCGAGAGGCTGATGGCTGACGATGGCATCCATTGATGGAGCCTGATTATACAAATACCAGCCAGTGCGGTTGGCGCGTCCGATTGGAACATGGATAAAGGTCAGATCATTTTCAGACAGATCCGGGGAGATTTGCGGATTTACCAGCGTCACTTTGCCGGGTAGCGCTTCAAAAGCCGCATACAGTTTACGCGTCAGCACGCCGATGTCCTGAGGACTGGCACTAACGCTGAGATTATTGCGACGCGCAAAGCGGATCAGGTTGCGATAGCTCTGCATCATCGCATCAAGCAGTTCGTTGTGCGCTTCGCGAACCTGCTCAATCTTCCAATTGGCACGGTTATCCAAAATCGCCAGGCGTTCGTCGTCCCAGCCCCACTCACTCACCAATTGAGTCAGGATTTCACGCCGCCAACCGATACAGGCGCGGCCACGGGATAATTTCTCGCAAACTTTGAGATAAAAACAGCGACGCACCAGATCCAAACGGGTGAGGTCGTTTATCTGGGTCAGATAATGCGTTACCCGCTCCAGCATCATGCAGTAGGCATCGAGCCCGAAAGAGACAATTTCGTCTTGGTGCAAACGCTGTTTGATATCCATCGCCAGCAATTGCGTATTGGGGTATTCCCAGGAATAAGCTTCGAGCAGCAGGGTTTTCAGGACCGCTTTATAAGGCGAATCGATACTTTTATACAACTGCCACAGGCTGGCGCCGAAATATTCTTCTGCAGAAAGCGTGCTCAACCCGCCCAGATCCAACCACTCGTTCGGCGTTAAGGCACCCTGTGAATACAGCGATAATACGTATTCATCGTAGTTACCCTCTTCTGCGCCCGGCACCATATTCCACAAAATACGCTTGCCCGCGAGACGAACAGCGCTGCGATAAAATTCATCCAGCAACAGAATATGCTGGGTCGATCCGCAATCTTCCCCACCGAGGCTGCCACTTTCATTATGACGAAAGCGGTTCTCATCGATCAGGAAGAAGCTGACTTCAACACCCAGTGAGGCGGCCCATTTTTCCAATAGACTGCATTTAAGCTGCAGACGATTACGCTCGTTGGCATCAAGCCAGGATTGGTGACATACCCAAATATCGAGATCGGAACTGCAACTTTGACCAATAGAAGAGGTGCTGCCCATCGAGTAGATGCCAGTAATCGGCAACTCTCCGCTGGCCAGTTTTTCCACCGGTGCACCCCATTTATCTTCCAATCCCGCCAGATAGTGCTCTTGAGTTTCATCAGGCGTGAAGATACAGACGCCATGGGGAACGTTACCATCAAGGTAACCCGGCATCAGAGGGTGGTGGTGATGTAATAAGATTGGCAGCAAACTGTAGACTTGTTGAAAAGCCGGGCCCATGGCCGCCAAGGCGCGATCCACACGCAGTTGGTTGATCGCATCCAGTCTCTGCTTAAGTGTCTCGATGTAGAGGTACAAGACGTTTCGCCTGATTTATCCCAGTGTCTAGAAAAAAACCCCGTATTCCATACCCGTCATCTGTTTTGAAGAATTTTTGACGGAATATTGTCGGAAACGTGATCAATTTAACACCTTGCTGGTTGACCGTAAAGGAAGTATAGCTCCAGACTTACTCCAGCCCTGCTTTACACTCTCTTTCTTCTCATCCATTTTGAACAGTTCGCCGTAACATCCTGTTATATCCTTCCCCTATACCTCAGCCTGAGGCTTCCGACGCTGACAGCTTTCCTATGTCAGTGGTAGGATGGTCGGTGAAATATAAAAACGGTATCAAGCATGTTAGACAAAATTATCCGAATTGCCACACGACAAAGCCCCCTGGCACTGTGGCAGGCACATTATGTTCAAAAACGGCTGATGGAATGTCACCCGGATTTGCAGGTAGAACTCGTACCGATGGTCACCCGTGGGGATATCATCCTTGACACGCCATTGGCCAAGGTTGGCGGTAAGGGGTTGTTCGTAAAAGAGCTTGAGCTTGCCTTGCTCGACGGACGCGCCGATATCGCCGTTCACTCCATGAAAGATGTGCCGATCGCCTTTCCCGACGGGCTGGGCCTGGTCACTATCTGTGAACGCGATGATCCCCGTGACGCGTTTGTTTCATCGCGTTATGAAAACCTGTCGCAACTGCCTCAAGGCAGTATTGTGGGGACATCCAGCCTGCGCCGCCAGTGCCAGTTGCGTGAGCAGCGACCTGATTTGCTGGTGCGCGATCTGCGCGGGAATGTCGGCACGCGCCTTTCCAAACTGGACAACGGTGAGTACGACGCCATTATTCTGGCCGTCGCTGGCCTGAAACGCCTGGGGCTTGAGTCCAGGATCCGCTGTGCAATGAGCGCTGAAGAGTCTCTTCCCGCAGTGGGCCAAGGTGCCGTAGGTATTGAATGCCGTCTTGATGACGATCGGACCCGCGCTCTGCTGGCTCCGCTAAACCATGAGGAAACTGCTACCCGCGTTCTGGCTGAACGGGCAATGAATACGCGCCTCGAAGGTGGATGTCAGGTGCCAATTGGCAGCTATGCTGAACTGGAGGGTGATTCTCTGTGGCTCAGGGCATTGGTTGGTGCGCCTGACGGCAGCCAGATCATTCGCGGTGAGCGCCGGGGTAACGCAGCAGAAGCAGAAAAGATGGGCATTGAACTGGCCGAAGAGCTTCTGGATCGCGGTGCACGGGAAATACTCGACGATGTCTATCAGGGGAATCCTCCAGCATGACAATTTTGGTAACCCGTCCTTCTCCGGCAGGAGAACAACTTATCGTCCGGCTGCGTGCACTCGGTCGGGTTGCCTACCACACGCCGCTTATTGAATTTTCTCCAGGCCGTGAGCTGGGATCGCTCAGTGAGCACTTGTCATCCCTGGCCACTGGCGATCTGGTGTTCATCCTGTCGCAGCATGCCGTAAATTACGCCCATCGAACATTGCATCACCAGTCTTCCCCGTGGCCAGCGAGATTGACTTATTATGCAATAGGCAGGGCCACCGGGTTGAAGATGCATACGCTGAGTGGTCTACCGATCCTCTATCCACCAGACAGGGAGACCAGTGAAACCCTGCTGGAATTGCCGGGCTTGCAAAATCTGGCAGGAAAGAAAGCTCTGATTCTGCGAGGTAACGGCGGGCGTGAACTGCTAGGCGAAACCCTGGCAGAGAGAGGGGCCGACGTCAGTTTTTGTGAATGCTATCAACGCTGTCCGGTTTATTATGACGGCAGCGAACAGAGCTCACATTGGCAGAGGGCAGGAATTGATACGCTGGTCGTCACCAGCGCTGAAATGTTACAACAGCTCTATACTTTAGTTCCTGAATACTACCGAACATCCTGGCTGCTGCGCTGCAGTCTGGTAGTGGTCAGCGAACGAATTGCTACCCTGGCGCAGCAGTTAGGCTGGCAGGAGATCCGGGTAGCTGAGAATGCAGATAATGATGCGCTAATCCGCGCGTTACAATAACCTGACTATGGGATGTGCCTAAATGACGGAACAAAAAACTCCATCCGCACCGGTTGAAGATATTCCCGCTGCGGTTGAGACTCCCCACCAGCCAGAGACTGAACCCCGTAAAGAGCAACGTACCGGACTGGTACTCGGTGCGGTCGCTATCGTGCTGGTTATTGCACTGGGTGGCGGACTTTATTATCACGGGCACCAACAGGCTCAAGCGCAAACAGCGGCCAACCAGGCGCTGGAATCACAATTGGCAGCGCTAAAGCAGACCCAGCAAAAAGATAAAGAGCAGATTGAAAACCTGCTGCAACAACAAGGTAAATCGCTGGAAACCGCTGACCATCAGCAAATAACCTTTAACCGACAGCTCAATGAGTTGCAGGAAAAAGTGGCAACCATTGCTGGCAGCGACTCAAAAACCTGGCTTCTGGCACAGGCAGACTTTCTGGTGAAACTCGCGGGTCGTAAGTTATGGAGCGATCAGGACGTTACCACTGCGGCTGCGCTGCTGAAAAGTGCTGATGCCAGCCTCGCGGACATGAACGATCCTAGCCTGATAGATGTTCGCCGTGCGATTACTGAGGATATCGGTTCACTCTCGGCTGTGGCACAAGTGGATTTTGACGGAATCATCCTGAAGGTGAATCAGCTTTCCAATCAGGTTGATGATCTGCGTTTGGCAGATAATGATACCGATGATTCGCCGATGGATGAAGACAGTGCTGAACTCACCAGTTCGCTCAATGAATGGCGACAGAACCTGAGTAAAAGCTGGCATAACTTTATGGCTGACTTTATTACCATACGCCGCCGTGATAGCAGTGCAGAACCATTGCTGGCACCAAATCAGGACGTTTATCTCCGGGAAAACATCCGTTCCCGTCTGCTGGTCGCGGCACAGGCCGTGCCGCGTCATCAGAATGAAGTTTTTAAACAGTCGCTCGAAACCGTTTCAACCTGGGTACGGGCCTATTTTGATACCAGCGATCCCAGCACCAAAGCCTTTCTGGACGATTTGGAAAACCTCAGTCAACAGTCGATTTCAATGGACGTACCCGATCAGTTGAAAAGCCAGCCAATGCTGGAGAAACTGATGCAGACGCGTGTTCGTAACCTGCTCGCCCAGGCTCCCACCAGCAACCAGGAGGGCTAAATTATGCTACGCGTATTAGTCCTTTTTCTGCTGCTGATTGCCGGCATCGTTGTTGGCCCGATGCTGGCCGGGCATCAGGGTTATGTCCTGATCCAAACAGATAATTACAATGTGGAGACCAGTGTCACCGGGTTGGTGATTATGGTGATCCTCTTGTTTGTTGTGCTGTTTATCATCGAATGGATCCTGCGCCGTCTGTTCCGCACCGGTGCCCGCACCCGTGGCTGGTTCGCTGGCCGCAAGCGCTCGAAAGCCCGCAAGCAAACCAAGGCAGCCATGATCAAGTTGGCCGAGGGCGATCATCGTCAGGTTGAAAAACTCCTGACACGTAACGCCGACCATGCAGAGCAGCCGATGGTGAACTACCTGCTGGCCGCAGAAGCCGCGCAACAGCGCGGGGATGATTTCCGCACCAATCAGTACCTTGAACGCGCCGCAGAAATTGCGGATACCGATCAGTTACCTGTGGATATCACCCGCGTAAGAATTCAGTTGGCGCAAGGTGAAGTCTACGCCGCACGCCATGGCGTTGACCGTCTGCTGGCTCAGGCACCGCGTCATCCAGAAGTGCTTCGTCTGGCTGAGCAAGCCTATTTGCGCAGCGGCGCATTCTCTTCACTGCTGGAGATCTTGCCGTCGATGGCAAAAAGCGATCTGCACAGTGAAGACGAATTGCAGGCACTGCAGGAAACCGCCTATATCGGTCTGATGAACCAGATTATGGCTGATGAAGGCAGCGATGGGCTGAAACGCTGGTGGCGCGATCAAAATCGTAAAACCCGTCATGTTGTCGCCCTGCAAGCCGCCATGATTGAGCATCTGATTCAGTGTAACGATCATGATATGGCGCAGCAGGTGCTGCTGGATGGCCTGAAACGTCAATATGATGAACGACTGGTACTGCTGATCCCTCGCCTGAAGTCTGGTAACCCTGAGCAACTTGAGAAGCTTTTGCGCCAGCAGATCAAACAGCATGGCGCAACCCCGTTACTCAACAGTACGCTTGGGCAGCTCTTGATGAAGCACGGTGAATGGCAAGCAGCCAGTGAATCCTTCCGGCAGGCGCTGCAACAGCGTCCTGACGCGTATGACTACGCATGGCTTGCTGATGCCCTCGATAAGTTGCATAAAGCCGATGAAGCGGCACAGATGCGCCATGAAGGGCTGATGCTGACCCTGAAACAAGACGGTGAATGATTTTCTCTAGTCGGTTTCACAGGAAGGCTCCTCCGGGAGCCTTTTTTACAGGCAAAAAAAACACTTGCCAGATGACAAGTGTTATAAAAAGCAAATCAGGTCTAGG
Source organism: Edaphovirga cremea (assembly GCF_003332275.1). Lineage (GTDB taxonomy): Bacteria > Pseudomonadota > Gammaproteobacteria > Enterobacterales > Enterobacteriaceae > Edaphovirga > Edaphovirga cremea. The sequence continues at coordinate 83,844 of NZ_QOVA01000012.1, forward strand.
ACAGCAGGGGTGGTGCCTCACTCAACGTTATGCCCGCTCGGTGATAAATATATCGTTATCGATGAGTTGGACAGTAGGCACCGAAATTGGCTCTGCGACATTCCTGGGTTTATGAAGCTCTTTTATCGTGAGAAAGAAGAAGACTGTCATAAGAGATGGAATGTGCATCTACAAGACTGATAAAGCACGTTGCGTGCCAACCATGTTGACGCCACACAAATTATTATTTAATTCATTGTTTTAACTAAACAAATTTAAATAACAACTTATTCTATTATTTCTGCATTTCTTTTTCGCCCGCTGCCACGGCAACAAACTGTCGCTTGGCGGAGACGGAGGACTGTGACATTTATTTTACCGTTATAAATCAGATAACTAGATGTCTCCCTCCGGCGACAAACATACCTGCCTTTGTCGTTAAAATCAGACAGTGTTTAAACATTACGCAAACTGCGCAAAAATACACCTTTATCCGCAGTCGGAATGCAAAAAACCCCGCGTTAAGCGGGGTTCTTTAAATGTGGTCGGCGAGAGAGGATTCGAACCTCCGACCCACTGGTCCCAAACCAGTTGCGCTACCAAGCTGCGCTACTCGCCGAAATGTACTTCTTTACTGCCGCGCATTGTATCAATGATGATCGTTGTATTAACGAAAAATCGTATCAATGCAATCTGTGTGGTGCGAAGAGAGGGACTTGAACCCTCACGTCCGTTAAGACACTAACACCTGAAGCTAGCGCGTCTACCAATTCCGCCACCTTCGCAACTTCACAAATTTGGGGTGGCTAATGGGGCTCGAACCCACGACAACTGGAATCACAATCCAGGGCTCTACCAACTGAGCTATAGCCACCATTTACTCTTTCACGCGGTAAATATACCACCGCAGCTCTTGCGCACAAACTTAATGGCGCGCCCGACAGGATTCGAACCTGAGACCTCTGCCTCCGGAGGGCAGCGCTCTATCCAGCTGAGCTACGGGCGCGTAGCGCCGTTGCGGGACGGGATATTACGGATTTAATGGGGTGCTGTCTATACCTTTTTCTCATAAATGTTGCGTTTGATTACGCTTTGTCCATTCCGAGGCAAAAGTAAGCATTCTGCACCCCCTTACAATCACTTACCCGATGACTTTACCCTTTATGCGGGGTTTGTGCACGCTTATGCATCCCCAGCCCAAAGTATATCAACGACACACCGGCGATAAAAATAGCCCCTACCAGTAAAGAAATCCGCGTATCGGGGTTAAACCCCATGCCTACCAGTACGCACAACAGGAATGCCAGCGTCAGATAGTTTGCATAAGGGAACATAATCGATTTGAACGGATGCTTCTTCAAAGCTTCTTTATGGACAGCACGGAAGCGCAATTGGCTGATCAGCACCACAAACCACGGCATCATACCCGGCAGCACACTGGCGCTGTAGACGTAGACAAACACTTTTTCCGGATTCGGGATGATGTAGTTGAGGCATGACCCCACCAGCAAACAGGCGATAGTCACGGCAATACCATAGACGGGAACACCGCTAATCGAGACTTTGCCAAGAAAAGACGGCAATTGCCGGTTATTTGCCAGGGTGTATAGCATACGTCCACAGCTGTACATACCGCTGTTACAGCCGGAGAGCGCCGCCGTTAATACCACAAAGTTGATGATCCCGGCCGCAGCAGTAATACCAATTTTGGCAAAGGTAAGAACGAACGGACTGCCATGCGTACCAATTTCATTCCATGGGAAAATAGTGACGATAACAAAAATCGCACCCACGTAGAAAATCAGGATACGCCAGAGGATGTTATTAATTGCTCGCTTGAGAGTAACCTGGGGATTTTTCGCTTCACCCGCAGTAATCCCCACCAATTCAACACCCTGATAAGATGCCACCACAATACAGAGTGCAAAAAGAAATCCCTTCCACCCTCCCGCAAAGAAACCACCATGGTTGGTCAGATTGCCAAAACCCGTTGGCTGACCAAAGTTACCAAAACCAAAGAAAATCACGCCCAGACCAACAACGATCATCACGATAATGGTGGTGATTTTTATCAGCGCAAACCAAAACTCGAACTCACCGTACAATTTCACTGCGGCAAGGTTAGCCGTGGCGACAATCGCGATACCTGCCAGTGCCGGAATCCATTGAGGCATATCCGGATACCAATATTGTACATAGACGCCAATTGCGGTGATTTCCGATATCCCAACGGCAATCCACATGAACCAATAGCTCCACGCAGTGAGATAGCCGAAATAGGGGCTGAGATATTTGTGTGCATACACCGCAAAAGAACCGGCAACAGGTTCAAGGTGCAACATCTCACCCATTGAACGCATGATAAAGAACACAAATACACCGGCGATGATATAAGCCAGTAATACTGAAGGCCCTGCCCATCTAAGGGTGCTGGCAGCCCCCATAAACAGACCAACACCGATGGTACCACCCAGTGCTATCAATTCTATATGCCGGGCTTCCAGCCCCCGCTGTAGCCCTTGTTGCTTCTCTTGACTCGCCATAAAACCTCTGTCTGTCGTTGGATGTCGTTTTGCCTTCCGAAGTTATCGGAATGTTATTGTTTTTTCTGGATTCTATTATTTACCGCGCAATAGGATTTCGTATTTCAGCGGTATTAGCAAACCGTCCATTAAAACCCTATGTTCTAAGTGAAAGGGTTTTTATATCCGATAGTGATTTTTTGTTTTAGTTTCAAGTAATTAAGACGAAGTGGAAGGCCAGTTGTGAAGTACTTCGAACTGGCACATTCAATTTATAAACGATTGGTGTAGTGATAACGCAGATATTTTAATAGTTTCAGCTGTCGGCCAAAGCGGCTAGGCTGCAAAATGAGACGGTAAAGCCACTCAAGACCCGAGTTCTGCCAAAACTTAGGTGCACGTTTAACGTGACCAGTATAAACATCGTACGTACCGCCTACTCCCATATATAACGCGTCAGGATAGGTTTCCCGGCAATCCCGCATCAGGATCTCCTGACGAGGCGATCCCATAGCCACAGTCACAATAGCTGCCCCACTGGCTTTTACCCGATGGAACAGTGACTCACGCTCTTCTGGTGTGAAGTAGCCGTTCTGGCTGCCAACAATATTCACATTCCACTGGGCGCGAAGTTGGGTTTCGGTTTGAAGCAAAATTTCTGGTTTCCCTCCGATCAGAAAAACCGGTGCTCCCTCCTGCCCCGCCCTTTGCATCAACGCCTCCCACAAATCGGCACCGGCGATACGTGAAATAACCGCATCCGGATATTTACGGCGGATTGAACGCACAATGCTTATGCCGTCGGCATATTTGTATTCAACACCATTGATCAGTTCGTGCAGCGAAGGATCGCGCTCGGCTGCCAACACTTTTTCAGCATTGATCGCCACCAGCGTTCCTGTTTTTATCCGCTTACCAGCAAACAGATGATCAAGGAACTGAGCCATATTACGAAAACCCCAAATATCCAGACCGCGAATGGTATATTTAGGGATAGAGCTTATCGAATCCATCAAATTCCCTTACAGAATGCTGTCTGCAGGCGTCTGAGACGATGCACAAGTACGATGCCGGATACCCATAACACGCTGCTTGATAAGACCACCAGCGTCAAACATCCAATACAGCAATTTGGCTAACACCAGACAGGCGCCAAAAATAATGCAGAAAAAGACCACACGGGACACAAATGAATCTACGCCCTCACGTGCAAGTACGATCATGTTAAAAACCGCACCAAAACAGAACCCCTGAAGAATGGCAGCCTTATAGCGATTGCTCTCCCTTTTCCCCAAATCATACAACCAATCAAACCATTTAATGATCAAACCCACGACTACCGCCCCTAACGGGATAAACCACACGCCTCCCATCACCACCAGAGAACCGATTAGCGTGGGCGATATCGCCAGCCCGGAGTGATTATTCAATACTTCCCAAGTGAAGTAGTTTGCTGAATTCAGGACTACGTCCGGGCGGCCAGGCCATAACCAACTGGGAATGAAAACATAGAAATCACGGACAATCGGAGCCACCCCCTGAAAATCAATTTTATCGTAATTTTGCAGCAGCAGTGCCAGATTCTCCCAGGGAGAGAACGTATCGCGAGTCAGATAAAGGAAGGTGTAAAACGCCTCGGCTCCACTGACGTCAAGGCTATAACGTTTGAGTGCCAGCCAGAACATGCCAACAACACCGAAGACCCCGGCCATCATCAACATCCACAGCGAGATCCACCCACGGACAATGCCGATAAAGAGAAACAGGGCAAAAGCAATAATGATATTTGCACGGGTTCCTCCCACAATGACGTATGTCAGGATACCAAATGCAACAGTGCTCACCAGAAAGAATAGCCAGCTTCTTGAGTCTTGCCGCAAGAAATAAACTACCAGCATCGCGGGAATAAAGAAGTAGAAGAACCGCTTCAACGCCACACCCGATACATCACTAGAGAAGATCTGGCTGTAGGAGTTGAGCTTGAACAACAGGAAACCATTCTGCATGAAGAACACGCCAACCGTACCGACGGCGACTATCGCCAGCATCAGCCAGGTGAGGTGGGTTTCGACCCTGTTCATGCTAAACAAAGGTACACGCTTTTGAACCTGTTGCCTGCGCAACCGCGTTTTATAACTGACGTAATAAATCGCGTAGAAACACGCAGCGGCCAGCAATGCCTGCAACAGATATTCAACGGGCACTACGCTGACATCAAACTGGAACACCAGCATACAGGTCAGCGGGAAACCGAAGAAAAACGTCAGCAGGTAAAGAACGGAAAAAAAGACATTGAAATTAAAGCGGACTCGCCTGAACTCCTGATAGGTCAGCGTCAGGATAAACAGCAGTGAAAGCAGATAGACCACCAGCAAGCCGCCAAACTGAGTCAGGGTCATGCCGACTCTCCTGACGCGATAGCCAATGCCTGCTGCCAACCGTCGATATAGTTGGGATTAAAAAACGCGATGCTGTTTTTGTCAGTCAGCGCGATCTGCCGCTGTGCCTCACGGACTGTCGCTTCATCCAGTGAGTCGCCATAAAACAGGACGGGCAAATGTTGCTCCGCCAGATCCTGCCAGAAGGGATTTTTCCGGCTAAGAACAAAAGGTACGCCGAACTGAATCAGCAGACAGAGAGTCCCAATACCCTGCTGACGATTGAAAATGAAGTAGCCAAGATCGCAACTGCGTAAAATTTGCAGATAATCAGCAAACTCGACGCTTTCCGTCAGCAATCGGAGATTCTTTTCTGGGAACAACGCAATACCGGCCTGCCGTACCTGTTCAATGTAGTCATGATTATTCGCCGGGTAGCCCAAAGGAATAATGATGCGTACATCGCTGCCAAACTGCTGGTGAATCGACTTCAACGCTTCGATATGCCGGTTGGTACGATCTCCAGAGTTCCCCAATAGGATCGTCATTGGCCCTGCTTCAGGGCGTTCAGACGTTGCCTGTGTCAGTTCAGGATCCATTCTCGTTGGAAAATACAGCAGGGAAGCGGGAACTCGCGGATGGCGTTGTTGGTAGTGAACGATATCGCCGCGTGTGGCAAAAATGTGGGCAATACGCCCCTGCGCCCAACGGCGCAACTGATAAAACAGGCGATATTTCAGGCCAGCGGCGTCCTCATACAGGTCAGCGCCCCAAATATGCCAATAGACTTGTCTGGCTTTAATACTGCCTTTGAGCAAGGCAAGCCATAGCGTGGGATTAAACTGGCCGTGCAAGAAAAAATGCGTCGAACGATCCGCCTGTGCAAGGGAAATCACCGCATCCGCCAGCGCTTTTTTATTGGGGAAAACGTCAATGTTCAACGCTGTGAACCCGGCAAAAGTGCTGTCATCACTGGCGACTACCATAAATTTACGTACTTGTTCAGCAGGTAAACGCAGAGACAGCACATCGTTAAAGAAGCGCAACACCGTCTGATTATGATGAGGGATATCTGATCCCAATACGTGAATAAGAGTTGTCATGCCCGTCTACGATAAATAATAAATACAGCGCTACACAGCGCGAAGTATATGACATACGTTGCCATATACGCCTGCGCGGCACCCAGCGCGCCATTTCGCGGAATTAACCAGTGTGCAAAACCGGTCAGCAGCAGAAACTGGCTGACCTCGGTCAAAATATAAAAACGCAGGGAAGCTTTGGCAATCACCAGATAACCATACACATACGCTCCCACTTTCATTACGTCGCCAACCAGTTGCCAGGCAAAGAGATCACGCATCGCGACAAATTTGTCAGAAAATAGCAGCCAGATGGCAAAATCCCGCAGCAACCAGACGCAAAAACTCGCTATCGCCACGGCCGGGATAACAAATTTCAGCGATCGCACAATCTCGCGCGAGATGTCATGTTTCTCGGTCAGGCGCGAGAGTGTTGGCAGCAGATAAACGGTAAAAGAGGCAGTAATGAATTGCAAATAGGCGTCTGAAATACTGCTGACGCCCTGCCAGATACCTACCGCATCCCAGTTGTAGTTTTCTGCCAGCAGATTTCGCATCATGACATAGGCCACGGGCAAGGTCACCGAGGTGATCAACGCCATGAGGGTAAATTTGCTGAGCAGTTTCGCTAAAGGCCGATCCCAACCGAGTTTGAAGTAACTGAGCGGAACGGTTCCGCGTTTGATCAATATAAACCCGGCGGGCAACACCACCAATGCAGGTACCAGCGCCAGCCCAGCGAGCGCCCCCTCATAACCGCCAATACGAAAACAGAGGGTATAGGCCACCAGACCAATCAGGCTACCCGCAATGATCGCCAGCGCATTGCCCATCGCATCGCGATATCCTTTCAGGATCGCCAGACAAAAATTGGCGTAGGCAATACCCATCTGAATCAAGGCCACCGCCCTGACCACGTTTTCATAACGGTTGTGCCCAAACAGGCCAACGCTTATGGGTCCGGCGGCCAACAGAAACGTTAGCGCCAGAATCGTAGAGAACCCCAGAATCAACGTGGCAGAAGTGCCCAGGACAGCACGCAAACGCTCGGGCTGCTGATGATACTCAGCAACGTACTTCGTAATTCCGTTAAAAATACCTGCGCCAGAAAGAACGCCCAGTACGGTAATCAACTGGCGGAAGTTACCCGCCTGACCCACGCCGCTCGGCCCAAACGACACCGCCAATAGTTTTATTACAATCAGCCCAACGCCAATTTTAATCAGCGTTGAGCCTGCCGTCCAAACCGATGCTTTTGCCAGTGACATATCAGGCAAAGAAACTCAGGATGGTATTAATCACCGTGCGTTGGTTCACCTCAGTGAGGTTGTAGAACAGGGGCAATCGCACCAACCGTTCGCTGTCTTTACTGGTAAAGCGATCTTCACCAGAGAAACGACCAAACTTTTCGCCTGCCGGGCAGTCATGCAACGGAATATAATGGAATACCGCCATGATCTCGGCTTCTTTCAAATAACTGATAAACTTGCTGCGGTCTTTGATATCTTTGAGTTTGATATAAAACATGTGCGCATTTTGCACGCAATCCGCCGGGATCGACGGCAAATCAATACGCCCCGCGTCAGATAACGTCTTGAACGCTTGGTAGTAATTATTCCACAGCAGCAGACGGCGTTGGTTAATCTGTTCAGCGGCCTCAAGTTGCCCCCACAAATAGGCAGCCTGCAAATCTGCCATCAGATAACTGGAACCGATGTCACGCCAGGTATACTTGTCGACCTGCCCACGGAAAAACTGACTGCGGTTAGTGCCTTTCTCACGAATGATCTCTGCCCGGTCGATCAACGACGGATCGTTAATCAGCGTTGCACCGCCCTCGCCACCCGCCGTGTAGTTTTTTGTCTCATGGAAACTGAAGCAACCAATGTGGCCGATAGTTCCCAATGCTTTGCCTTTGTACGTCGACATCACGCCCTGTGCGGCATCTTCAACCACAAACAGGTTATGCTTTTTCGCCAACGCCATGATGGTGTCCATTTCGCACGCCACACCGGCGTAATGAACAGGCACTATGACGCGGGTTTTTTCAGTGATCGCCGCTTCGATTTTAGTTTCATCCATATTCATCGTATCAGGACGAACATCAATAAAGACGACTTTGGCGCCACGCAGGACAAAGGCATTGGCTGTGGAAACGAAGGTGAAACTTGGCATGATCACCTCGTCACCTTCTTTGATATCCAGCAACAGCGCCGCCATTTCCAGCGAAGCGGTACAGGATGGCGTCAGCAGGACTTTATGACAGTTGAACTTCTGCTCCAGCCACTGCTGACAACGACGGGTAAAACCACCGTCACCACACAACTTGCCGCTGTTCATGGCGGCATGCATATAATCGAGTTCTGTCCCAACAATGGGTGGAGCGTTAAATGGAATCATGGGATCACCTATACAACCAATAAGCCGTGCTTTCTATGGAAGCACCAGAGCGAATATAAAGACGTAAAGCGGCGATGTTGCCCATCTGGGTCGCTACGCGTAAACACCGTAGTTGCTTATCCATACACCACTGTTTCGCCACCGACATTAATTTTGTACCTGCCCCTTTTCCAGCCGCACCAGGCCAGACAGCCAGCAAACCTATACGTGCCTCACCGTCCCCTAAATCACGCAGAGTGACAAAACCCTGCGGTTGTCCAGCATCGTCATGTACGATCAGGCATTGGTGATCAAACGTACCCAGCACGGCTTTCTCTGCCCACTGGGCATAAAAACGACCACTGTCATCAGCCTGATACCAGGGAGCACGGAAACGGCTCAATGCAAAGGCACTGGCCGCCGCAGCGCGTAACGCATGAATATCTTCAGGCATGGCGATTCGGGCATTTATAGAGGAAAATGATTTACCGGGCTGAGCGTCAATGCTGAGGGCCAGATCCACTTCTCCCTCAACCAACCGGAAGCCGAATAGTGCCAAATCGTCCGCCAGCGCTGGATTCTGCGCCGGTATTTTTGCCTGTACGATACGATATTTCTGCAAATCGGAGGACGACAGAACCGGAGCCTGCTCACTGAAATTCAACTTGCCGCTGGGCTGCTGGAAGAAATCGCTCTCCCACTCCAGAGGGATGATAGTGGCGCGGATAGTCATGCTCTCAGTCCATTATGTTTTCAGGCAGCGCAAGCGCTGCCAGTGAAAAGCAGGCGAATTAACGCCATACCCCTTTGGTATCGACAATCCAGGTCTGGTTTACTTCTTCAGGTTTAATGGCCTTGAACTGTTGATGATCCACCAGCATGACCAGGACGTCAGCCTGCGCCAGTGCATCGGTAGTTTCTGTCAGTGTCACGCTGTCTGCGAGTGATTTCGGCAGCTTACGCACATTTGGCTCAACGGCCAGAGTCTGGCCTGCATTCCACTGTGCAATCAGGTGGGCAATTTCGACGGCAGGGCTTTCACGCAAATCGTCAATATTGGGTTTGAACGCCAAACCAAAGCAGGCAATGGTGACTTCAGAGGCACGTTTATTGGTAGCAGCAAGGCAATCCGCCACGGCCGCTTTCACTTTTTCGACAACCCACAACGGCTTGCCATCATTCACCAACCGAGCAGTACGAATCAACTGCGCCTGTTGCGGGTTCTGCGCCACAATGAACCACGGATCAACCGCGATACAGTGACCACCCACGCCCGGCCCCGGTTGCAGAATGTTTACACGCGGGTGTCGATTCGCCAGGCGGATCAATTCCCAGACATTGATGTTTTGCTCAGAACAAATCAGTGACAGCTCGTTGGCAAAAGCGATATTCACATCGCGAAAACTATTTTCTGTGAGCTTACACATTTCGGCGGTGCGGGAATTGGTCACCACACATTCACCTTCAAGGAATATCTTGTACAGTTCACTGGCGCGGGCCGAACAGGTCGGCGTCATTCCGCCAATAACCCGATCGTTTTTAATCAACTCGACCATAACCTGACCCGGTAATACGCGCTCAGGGCAATAGGCGATATTCACGTCTGCCTGTTCACCCGCCTGCTGAGGGAAACTCAGATCGCTGCGCATTTCAGCCAGCCAGTTTGCCATCTGCTCGGTGGAACCTACCGGTGAAGTAGATTCGAGAATCACCAGATCGCCCTTTTTCAACACCGGAGCAATGGAGCGGGCAGCCGACTCGACATACGCCATATCAGGTTCATGATCGCCCTTGAAAGGGGTTGGAACCGCGATCAGGAATGCATCCGCCACCTGCGGGTGGGTGAACGCCTGAAGGAACTTATGTTCCACCGCCTGCTTCACCACCCGACCGAGATCGGGTTCCACGATGTGGATTTCACCTCGGTTGATGGTTTCTACGGCCAGTTGATTGACATCAATACCGATGACTTTTTTTCCCCGCGATGCAAAAGCAGCGGCTGTTGGCAGGCCAATGTATCCCAGCCCAATAACAGAAATAGTTTCAAAACTCATAGCTTCACCTGATGGTTCTTCAAAGCGTGCAGGATTCGTTGACAGGCGTGTCCGTCGCCGTAAGGGTTATGTGCCCGACTCATTTCATGATATGCGTTTTCATCGGTCAGCAGACGGGTGACTTCTTCAACTATTTTAGATGTGTCAGTACCCACCAACTGCACCGTTCCGGCATCCACAGCTTCGGGTCTTTCTGTCGTATCGCGCATGACCAGTACCGGTTTGCCCAGTGAAGGTGCTTCTTCCTGTATTCCACCTGAATCGGTCAGAATCAGGTAAGCGTGAGCCATCAGATAGACAAAGGGCAGATAGTCCTGCGGCTCGATAAGCATAATATTATCAATACCACGCAGAATGCGATTAACCGGTTCACTGACGTTCGGGTTGAGGTGCACTGGATAAACCACCTGCACATCTGGATGACTACGCGCAATTTCTGCCAGCGCGGCGCAAATACGATCAAACCCGCCACCAAAACTTTCCCGGCGATGGCCAGTAACAAGAATCATTTTTTTACTGCTGTCCAGGAAAGAGTAACGCTGAGCCAGCGACTCCTTCAGCACCGCGTCGTTCATAACCCGATCGCGAACCCACAGCAAAGCATCGATAACCGTATTCCCGGTAACGAAAATGCGATTCTCATTGAGCGACTCCCGAACCAGATTGGCACGCGAGTTTTCAGTAGGGGCAAAGTGGAATGTCGCCAAGCGCCCCGTCAACGTGCGATTAGCCTCTTCCGGCCATGGCGAAAAGAGATCGCCGGTACGCAGACCCGCTTCAACGTGCCCCACAGGAATGCGTTCGTAAAAAGCGGCCAGACTGGTCGCCATTGTCGTCGTGGTATCACCATGAACCAAAACGACATCAGGTTTGAACTCGTCGAGAACGGGCTTGAGCCCCTCAAGAATGCGACAGGTTATTTCTGTCAGTCCCTGACCTGGGCGCATAATGTTAAGATCATAGTCTGGTTTGATTTCAAACAAACGCAGAACCTGATCCAACATCTCGCGATGTTGAGCCGTAACGCATACTTTTGCTTCAAAGGCTTCATCCTGAGCCAAGGCGTGCACCAGCGGAGCCATCTTGATGGCTTCAGGCCGGGTGCCGAATACAGTCAACACTTTCACGGCGAATCTCTTTAAGTCAATTGGGCGCAGACAACTCCTGCTATTAAGGCACGTAACGCACCCATTCTCATTATTGCTCTCAATTGCGGCGACGCCCCAGAGCGACGCCAGCCCCGATCAATGCGCCAACCGCTCCCCACATAATCATTAGGAACGCGCGACGCGGACTATCACGTTTCACCGGTTCTTCCGGGGTACGCAGATAGCGATAAGTTTGAAATTCTGGCTCAAGCGTTGGCCCGACATTGAGGGTCGACAACATCGCCCGATTCTGATCATACGCCAAATCGTAGCTCGGCCCTGAAGCTTGTAACGATTCCAGACGTGCTTGCAGCATCGGTTTACCCAACAGGAACATGTCAGAATCCGGCAATTGTTCCACTGGCGTAGCCGTCTGACTTTGGCTGATATTCTGCTGCTGAGCAATTTTCAGCGCTTGTTCGACGCTATTTACGGCCCGCTTGAAGACAGCAGCAGCAACTTCTTCCTGGCGCTTCACCTGGGCTTTCATGGACTGGGTACGCGCCGCCCAGGCTCCCTGCAGTTCATCATTTAAATGTGAAGCGGCTCTCAGGCTGGCAAAATCCACATATTGCCGCAGTAATTTATTGGCATCAGCGCTGGTTTCGGCAGTCAATTTCACACTGTCGTTCATGAATTTTTTGTCATCACGGGAGATGAACTGAATATCGCTCACCAACTCATCCAGCAACGCTGCATCTGCTTTAGGGTCATTTTCCAGACGCTGTCTGTAGTAATCCGTTTGCAGCCAAAAATCACGACGCGTGTCGTAAGCAGCCAGTTGCATAATAAATTCATTATAGGCTTCATCAGAGATTGATGGCTGGTCTGTTAAGACTGTGTTGTTGTTACGCACATCAAGGTTACGCAGAAACTGTGCCTGCGAATAATAACCGCCAAGATTATTGACGGTAGGCCGATCGGTGATTGCGGTAGAACTCCACTCCTGTTTGACCAGATATGAAAAACCCAGGGCAATCACAGCAAAGAGAACAGCAACGCCAACAATCCATAATTTGCCACGCCAGAGCGTGCAGCAAAGACCGCGAATATCGAGTTCATTCTCAATGGTCTGTTCATTCTTTGGAGACAACGTATCTGGTTTCATCACTGCCAAAAAGCCTCTGGTTTAAGATACATGCTTATTTATAGTGGAACGGCGCATCCTGCGTTTTATGCGCTTAATGAATCGCGCCACTCGCCAGGCACGCTTGATACAGTAGCCATAGAGGAAGAATGCCAGAAGAAATAGAACCAGCATCATCCATTCAGGAACGAAATAGAGCCTTTCACCAATCACTCCAACCGCTGCCAATATTGCGGCAGCTAAAGTAATCAGCACGAATGCCTGTCGTGAGGAGAAACCAGCACGCATGATCAGATGATGGATATGCTGGCGATCGGGAGAGAAGGGGCTCATCCCTTTGCGTAGACGTCGATACATTATGGCGATCATATCCATCAATGGAATAGCGATCAGCCACAAGGCAGTAACGGGATTCATGGGTGGTGTTTCACCCTGGGTGCCTTGCATCAGGATCCAGATCGCGGTGAAACCAATCAGCGTGCTGCCAGCATCCCCCATGAAAACTTTATAGCGACGGCCAAGAATGCCCAGGTTGAGCAGGATATATGGGATAATTGCCGCTATCATCGCAAAGCACCACAGTGCCAAATCCAGATGCCCCGCCTGATAGAGTAGAATACCCATTGCACCAAATGAGACGCAGGATAACCCGCCGAGCAGCCCATCAATCCCGTCCACCATATTAAAGGCGTTAATGGCTGCCCATACCGCAAACAACGTAACCAGATAACCAAACGGTCCCAGGATCATTTCCCATGGGCCTAAAATATGCCCAAGACTTTTCAGTACCAGCCCGGCGAACAGCATCATCGCAATGCCTACCATCGCCTGTACAAAAGCACGGATTTTCACACTGATATCAAAACGATCGTCAAGCGCACCGACAAAAACCAGCACACCCGCACAGGTGAGATACAGCCAGGAATGGGGGATCGGTTGCTCGGTAATCGCGAAGGTAAAACAGATGCCAGCATACACAGAAATGCCGCCAACCAAGGGTATAAGGCCCTGATGGCGTTTACGGTAATTGGGTTTATCAACTAAGCCGATTTTCTTCGCAACTTTACGAGCCGCAAATAAAAAAAAGAAGGAAAACAAGAAGATAATTAGAAGCTCAGTACTCATAGTGAGTAAGTTCACAGTTAACAGCTCTCTGCAAATTGATAAGACAGTCAGTCTCGTAGCCTGGCAATGTCATGAAACCTCATAGTCTTACGGTCATATCCTATGGTGACAGTCATAATTCGGCTTTCCATGCACCTGTCAAGATAGCCTTTTTCTCTCATCCGGAGAATCAATGAAAATAAAACAAAGGCGTTATCAAATACCATTCGCCATTATCTGAATTATTCTTAGATTAAAGCTATAGTTGCGCTTATCGTAGCTACCAAAAGCAAAAAACGCCACGACTAAGCGTGGCGTTCAGTGAGTTTTCTTGAATTATGAGCGCTTCATCATATCGAAGAATTCATCATTTGTTTTCGTCATTGCCAACTTATTAATGAGGAATTCCATAGCATCGATTTCACCCATCGGATGGATAATCTTGCGCAGGATCCACATCTTTTGCAATTCTTCAGAGGTAGTCAGCAGCTCTTCTTTACGGGTACCTGAACGGTTGTAGTCGATCGCCGGGAAGACACGTTTTTCAGCAATTTTACGAGCCAGATGCAGCTCCATGTTGCCTGTGCCTTTAAATTCTTCGTAGATCACTTCATCCATTTTCGAACCGGTATCAACCAGCGCAGTCGCGATGATTGTCAGGCTTCCGCCCTCTTCAACGTTACGCGCGGCACCGAAGAAACGTTTAGGACGATGCAGGGCATTGGCATCCACACCACCGGTCAGCACCTTGCCAGAGGCAGGAACCACGGTGTTGTAAGCACGCGCCAGACGGGTAATGGAGTCCAGCAGGATGATCACATCTTTCTTGTGCTCAACCAGACGCTTGGCCTTCTCAATCACCATTTCTGCAACCTGGACGTGACGTGATGCTGGCTCATCAAAGGTAGAGGCAACGACTTCACCTTTAACCAGACGCTGCATCTCGGTCACTTCTTCCGGACGTTCGTCGATCAGCAGAACCATCAGTACGCAATCAGGGTGGTTGTAGGCAATGCTCTGTGCAATATTTTGCAGCAGCATGGTTTTACCGGCTTTCGGCGGTGCCACAATCAGACCACGCTGACCACGACCGATCGGCGACGCCAGATCCAGTACGCGAGCGGTCAAATCTTCAGTAGAACCGTTACCCCGTTCCATGCGCAGACGAGAATTGGCATGCAGTGGCGTAAGGTTTTCAAACAGGATCTTGTTACGGGCATTTTCCGGCTTGTCATAGTTAACTTCGTTAACTTTTAACAGAGCAAAGTAACGTTCACCTTCTTTTGGCGGACGAATCTTACCGGCTATGGTGTCACCAGTACGGAGGTTAAAGCGGCGAATTTGGCTAGGGGAAACATAGATGTCATCAGGACCGGCGAGGTAAGAGCTGTCTGCAGAGCGGAGGAAACCAAATCCATCCTGCAATATCTCCAATACACCGTCCCCGAAGATATCCTCTCCACTTTTCGCATGTTGCTTAAGAATAGAGAAGATAATGTCTTGTTTACGCATGCGGGCTTGGTTTTCCAGGCCCATATTTTCGCCGAGAGTTATCAGATCAGAAACCGGCGTATTCTTTAATTCGGTAAGATTCATAATGGTGGGTTCTTAAACTCGGGGTATGTCTCGAACTTTGTCGTGAATGGTATGGCAGCGTCATGCATGCCTGTTTAATGGAACCATCAACGATCATTGCATTCTGTATGTTTGCCTTCAGCCGTGTGCTGTACGCAATTTATGAACGACAATGGTCTGAGAGTGAAGGTGCCTTAAAACTGATTTTTGTAAAACCGTAAGATTGCTAAAACGCATCAGGAGTTCAAATTACTTCCCTGTGCGCTATTCGATTGCGCAGCAAGTCAGCGATGCTTTTAACACAGAGTAAAATCTAGATGTAGATTCAACTTCAGGATTCAAACTTTCTAGGATTCAAACTACAGGTAAGTTATATATGCAGTATGGTTAAACTTAACACGCTTCTTTGCAGGCGTCTAGCGGTCAATGTGAAAATCACATCCGCCGCTACACACCCAGCTTTCGGTCATCCGTGCCGGTTACAGTTTTGCTATCAGGAACTCTTTCAACTGACCTTTCGACAGGGCGCCCACTTTGGTCGCCTCGACTGTACCATTTTTGAATAACAACAGGGTCGGAATACCACGGATACCGTATTTAGGTGCAGTACCTGGGTTTTCGTCGATGTTCAGCTTGGCAATCGTCAGTTTACCTTCGAACTCTTCGGCGATCTCATCCAGAATCGGAGCGATCATTTTACAAGGACCACACCACTCAGCCCAGAAATCGACCAGGACAAACCCTTCAGCTTTCAGTACATCAGTGTCGAAACTGTCATCAGTCAGGTGAATAATTTTATCGCTCATGTTCTACTCCAAAGGATTATGTCTACCTTGTTGATGTAGCATTAACCAACATTAGGTTGACTTTATTTCACCGGATACGCTTTCGTAAAGCAATAGTTAGCTGATATTCTACCACACTATGAGCAAAACACACTTGACCGAACAGAAGTTTTCCGACTTCGCCCTGCACCCAAAAGTCATTGAAGCCCTTGAAAATAAAGGGTTTCATAATTGCACGCCGATTCAGGCGTTAGCATTGCCGCTCACCGTCTCCGGGCGTGATGTGGCGGGTCAGGCGCAAACCGGTACCGGAAAGACGCTGGCATTTTTGGCGTCTACTTTTCATTACTTGCTTTCTCATCCTGCCGATGAGAACCGCCAGGTCAACCAACCGCGTGCACTTATTATGGCGCCAACGCGTGAACTTGCTGTGCAAATTCATGCAGATGCAGAAGCCCTCTCCCATTCGACCGGGCTCAAGCTTGGCCTCGCCTACGGTGGCGATGGTTACGACAAGCAGCTCAAGGTGCTTGAAAGCGGTGTTGATATCCTGATCGGTACTACTGGCCGTTTGATCGATTATGCCAAACAAAATCACATTAACCTCGGAGCCATCCAAGTTGTGGTTTTGGACGAAGCTGATCGGATGTTTGATCTCGGATTCATTAAAGATATCCGCTGGCTATTCCGTCGCATGCCGCCAACCAACCAACGTCTGAACATGTTGTTCTCAGCAACGCTCTCCTATCGTGTCAAAGAGCTGGCTTTTGAATACATGAACAACGCTGAATCCATTGAAGTGGAACCGGAACAAAAAACGGGTCACCGGATCAAAGAAGAGCTGTTCTACCCTTCAAACGAAGAAAAAATGCGCCTGTTGCAGACGCTTATCGAAGAAGAGTGGCCAGATCGCTGCATCATTTTTGCCAATACCAAACACCGTTGTGAAGACATCTGGGGCCATCTGGCTGCCGATGGACACCGTGTTGGATTATTGACCGGCGATGTTGCCCAGAAAAAACGCCTGCGTATTCTGGATGATTTCACCAAGGGCAATCTGGATATCCTGGTTGCGACTGATGTCGCTGCCCGTGGTCTGCATATTCCTTTAGTCACCCACGTGTTCAACTATGACCTTCCTGACGACAGTGAAGATTATGTTCACCGTATTGGCCGTACAGGCCGTGCTGGCGAAAGTGGCCATTCCATTAGTCTGGCCTGTGAAGAATATGCATTGAATCTGCCGGGAATCGAGACCTACACGGGTCATAGCATTCCAGTCAGTAAATACAACAGCGAGGCGTTACTGACCGATCTGCCTGCGCCAAAACGCCTGACCCGTACGCGTAGCGGTAATGGTCCGCGCCGTAATTCGTCGCCACGTCGCGGCGGTGCGCCAAGAAGCAACCGTAAACGTCCAGGCTGATAACAACATGCTGAGTTCCACTTCACTTTATGCCGCCATCGATCTGGGCTCCAACAGTTTCCATATGTTGGTGGTACGTGAGGTGGCGGGCAGTATCCAGACGCTTGCCCGAATTAAACGCAAAGTGCGCCTGGCTGCTGGTCTGGACAAACAGAATCATCTCTCCCATGAAGCGATGCAGCGAGGCTGGCACTGCCTGAAACTATTTTCTGAGCGCCTGCAGGACATTCCGCGCGATCAGATTCGGGTCGTGGCAACGGCAACGCTGCGTTTGGCGACCAATGCCGATGAGTTCCTGCGCATTGCAGAAGAGATTTTAGGTTGTTCCGTGCAGGTGATCAGCGGGGAAGAAGAAGCCCGGCTGATTTATCATGGCGTCGCACATACCACCGGTGGACCAGATAAACGCCTGGTTGTCGATATCGGCGGCGGCAGTACTGAATTGGTCACTGGCGTTGGCGCACAGGCAACAGCACTATTAAGTTTATCAATGGGTTGCGTTACCTGGTTGGAACGTTTTTTCAGCGATCGCAATCTTGCCCAGGAAAACTTTGCGCAGGCCGAATTGGCTGCACGCGAAATGCTTCACCCAGTTGCGGATCAATTAAAAGCCAATGGCTGGCAGATTTGCGTTGGTGCATCGGGTACCGTGCAGGCACTACAGGAAATCATGGTAGCGCAGGGCATGGATGAACGCATCACTCTGGCAAAACTCCAGCAACTGAAACAGCGGGCGATCCAGTGCGGGAAACTTGAAGAGCTGGAGATTGAGGGATTGACCCTTGAGCGTGCTTTGGTATTCCCGAGCGGATTGTCGATTTTGATCGCCATTTTCCACGAGTTGAATATTGATGGCATGACGCTGGCTGGTGGGGCGCTACGTGAAGGGCTGGTGTATGGCATGATGCATTTGCCCGTGGAACAGGATGTTCGCCAACGGACGTTACGCAACCTTCAGCGACGCTACCTGCTTGACAGCGAACAGGCAGAGCGCGTCGCTCAGTTGGCTGATAATTTTACCCTGCAGTTAGCCAATGTTTGGCAACTCGATGAGCGATGTCGTGAACTCCTTCGCAGTGCATGCCTGATCCACGAAATCGGCCTCAGCGTCGATTTCAAACAGGCACCCTACCACGCTGCCTATCTGATTCGTCACCTTGACCTCCCAGGATTTACGCCCGCTCAGAAAAATCTGCTTGCCACGCTTTTACAAAACCAGAGCAACACGATCGACCTGCCACTCCTCAGTCAACAGAATGCGTTGCCTCCAAGGCTGGCGCAGCGTTTGTGCCGTATTCTCAGACTGGCAATTATCTTTGCCAGTCGCCGACGCGATGACACCTTGCCTGCTGTACGGGTAAGAGCCAACGACGATGAGTTATTCCTCATTTTGCCTCCGGGTTGGTTGGCTTCTCATCCTCTGCGGACTGAAGAACTGGAACAAGAGAGCCATTGGCAGAGTTATGTGCATTGGCCACTGATTCTGGAAGAAATCGCGCAATAAATTCAGTTGTTCAATGCGTTAATTCAACAAACAGCAGGCGAAGTTCATCTTCGCTTGTGTCACTTCTCCTCTCTCGTTTCCTATGGGCTATCTGAAAACAGTGATTCGCCGTTAATCTGTGACCGCATCGGATTTATAAAAGAAACAATGTGTGTATTTTTATAAAACAGCGTTTCTACAAATGACAACCCGATGCAATCCACTGTGATGATCGTATGAAGCGCTGTTTTACCTCTGCTTAATGGATCCTTTCTCATGATGAGGAATAAGAATGAGTAATACGCATCTCATACGTCGTCGTTTGAGTACGATGCTTTCACTTTCTGGATTGGTCATGATATCTGCCTCGGCGTTGGCAGGGGGTACCGATGCCAATCCTGCCCCACAAAACCTTCAGGTTCCTACGCTGGCCTTTGACGACCATAGTGCAGTATTAGTATGGAAATCGCCGGAAAATGTCGATAACGTCGTTGATTATCAACTTTATATGGATGGAAAACTCCTTGGTTTAGCCAGCCAGAATAACGATGAATTCTCGCCTGCCAAACCCTATATCAATGCCTTTTACAAAGAAGATAAAGCTGGATTTCATCGCAAAATTATCATGCAGAATTTTTCCGTGGAGGGATTGAAGCCCAATACCGAATACCAATTTACCGTGCGGGCACGCTACGCGGACGGTAAGCTCTCTGCGGACAGTAACCAGGTAACGCTCAAAACCACCGCAACCCCGCAGATTATCAATATCAATGACTTTGGCGCGAAAGCCGATGGGGTGACTCTGAATACGCAGGCAATTCAGAAAGCCATTGACGCATGTCTGCCAGGATGTCGCATCGATGTTCCTGCAGGCGTGTATAAAACCGGTGCCCTCTGGCTGAAAAGTGACATGACGCTGAATCTGGAAAAAGGGTCGACGCTGCTTGGTTCCGATAATCCGCAGGACTATCCTGATGCCTATTATCTCTACAGCTACAGCACGATTAAGCGTCCTGCCTCGCTGATTAATGCGCTGGATGAAAAGAGATCCGAACCTGGGACATTCCGTAATATCCGCATCGTGGGTCAAGGTCTCATCGATGGCAATGGCTGGAAAAGACAGGATACTGCCGAGATTAACGACGAACTGGGCAATATTCTGCCGCAGTACATCTCGAGCAGAAATAGCGACGTACATGAAGACGGGATACTGGCAAAAAATCAGGTAGAAAAAGCCGTGGCGGGTGGCCTGGATTTAAAAATTGCCTATGGGCAGAGCCGATCGAGCCTGATGACATTGCGCGGGGTGGAGAATGTGTATCTGGCCGATTTCACTGTCCGTAATCCCGCTTTTCACGGCATCATGCATCTTGAAAACCATAACGTGGTGGCAAACAGGTTGATCCACCAAACTTACGATACCAACAACGGTGATGGTATCGAATTTGGCAACAGTCAGAATGTGATGGTGTTTAACAACTTCTTCGATACGGGTGATGATTGCATTAACTTTGCCGCAGGTACCGGCGAAAAAGCAGCAAACCAGGAACCTATGAAAGGGGCCTGGCTGTTCAATAACTACTTCCGCAAGGGGCACGGCGCCATTGTTACAGGCAGCCATACCGGAGCCTGGATTGAGGATATTCTTGCGGAGAACAACGTCATGAATTTGACTGATGTGGGTATGCGCGCCAAGAGTACGACGTATATCGGTGGCGGTGCACGCAATGTGGTATTCCGCAATAACGCGATGAAAGATATCGCCAGGCAAGCAGTGGTGATTACCCTCAGCTACTCTGATCCCAATGCGCATCTCGACTATCCCGCAGCAACAACGCCTGCACAATTTTACGACTTCAAAATCAGCGACGTCACCGTGCAGAACACGACGGGAAAAGAGCCGTCTATCGACATCAAAGGTGACAGTGAGAAGCAAGCCTGGCACCGTCAGATTCAATTCGATAACGTGAAATTCGATAACGTGAATCCAGCCATCATTTCAGATTTGCAGGACAGTCAGTTTGATCGAGTCACCTTCAGCCACCTGCGCGGAGAAAATCCGTGGCAATTTGGTGCGGTGAAAAACGTTACCGTGGACGGAAAACCAGTCACACCCTGACGCAATGCGGTAGAAAATAGCGTGTTGGCGGCTGATTCTTCAGCCGCCAATGTTATTCAACCATCAATGTTATTCAGCCATTAATCTTACTTTTTGGCATTGGCCAATTGGGCGCGGATTTTAGCCAGATTCATCTGCCCCTTCTCCATCCGTTCCTGCGGGCTGACCACTTTGCGCTCCGTTTCCCATTGCAGGTCGTCCTGCGGCAACTCCATCAAAAAGCGGCTGGGTTCTGGCCTGATTAACTCACCGTATTGGCGACGTTCGCGACAGAGGGTGAATATGAGTTCACGTTGGGCGCGAGTTATCCCTACGTAGGCAAGGCGGCGTTCTTCGTCCACGTTGTCTTCATCAATACTGCTCTGGTGCGGTAACAGTCCCTCTTCCATTCCCACCAGAAAGACGTAAGGGAATTCCAGCCCCTTGGACGCATGTAACGTCATTAACTGCACCTGATCGAGCTCTTCATCACTCTCCCCACGCTCCATCATGTCACGCAGCGTAAAGCGGGTGACCACTTGAGTCAGCGTCATCGGTTCGTCGATATCCGAGCCTTCGAGCATTTCCGTCATCCAACTGAAGAGTTGATTGACGTTCTTCATGCGCATTTCTGCTGCCTTGGGGCTGGGCGACGTCTCAAACAACCAGCTTTCGTAATCGATGCCATGAATCAGATCCCGCACCGCAGCAACCGGTTCGCGTTCAGCCAACTGCGCCACACCGTCCATCCAGTGAGTGAAGCGCTGGAGCGACTCCAGACCACGACCGGTAAGGGATTGGCTCAACCCCACATCAAAGCTGGCGCGAAACATACTTTTATTGCGCTGATTTGCCCACTCACCCAGCTTTTGCAGCGTTGCCGGACCGATTTCACGTTTCGGCGTATTCACAATACGCAAAAAAGCGCTGTCATCATCCTGGTTGGTCAAAACCCGTAAGTATGCCAGTAGATCTTTGATTTCCGGACGTGAGAAGAAAGAGGTGCCACCCGAAATACGGTATGGGATGCGGTTCTGCACCAGCATTTTTTCAAACAGACGTGACTGATGGTTACCCCGGTAGAGAATGGCATAGTCGCCATACTGCGTTTTTTTGACAAAATGATGGGCAATTAACTCGCCGACTACACGCTCAGCTTCGTGATCCTCATTGTTTGCGGTGATCACTTTCAGTTCTTCGCCGTAACCCAATTCGGAAAAAAGGCGTTTTTCGAACACATGCGGGTTATTGGCAATAAGAATGTTTGCCGCCTTGAGGATACGTTCAGAAGAACGGTAATTCTGTTCGAGTTTGACGACCTGCAGTTCAGGAAAATCCTCTTTCAGCAGCACCAGATTTTGCGGCCGTGCACCACGCCAGGAATAAATGGACTGATCGTCGTCGCCCACCACGGTGAAACGCGCACGTTTACCTACCAGCAGTTTCACCAGCTCATACTGGCTGGTGTTGGTATCCTGATATTCATCCACCAGCAGATAACGCAGTCGGTTCTGCCAGCGTTCCCGCACCTCTTCATTGCGCTGCAGGAGCAGCGTTGGCAACAGGATCAAATCATCGAAATCCAGGACGTTGCAGGAACGCAAATGGTCGTGATAGAGGCTATAACAGTGCGCAAAGAGTTTATCGCGTTCTGATTGAGCATGGGCAGCCGCATGGGGCGGATCAATCAGATCGTTTTTCCAATTGGAGATCGTCGATATAAGCTGTTGCAGCAGGGTTTTGTCGTTTTCCAACCATTTTTCAGTGAGCTCTTTCAGCAATGCCAACTGGTCTTGATCATCAAACAGCGAAAAATTGGACTTCATGCCAAGCGCCACGTATTCACGCTTGATGATCTCCAGCCCCAACGTATGGAATGTCGAGATCAACAGACCACGCGCTTCTTTACGCCCCAGCGTTTGTGCCACACGTTCTTTCATCTCGCGCGCCGCTTTATTGGTAAACGTCACCGCTGCGATGTGCCGCGCCTGATAACCGCATTGGCGGATGAGGTGCGCTATTTTATTGGTGATGACGCGCGTTTTGCCAGATCCGGCACCGGCGAGTACCAGGCAAGGCCCGGTAACAAACTCGACTGCCTGCTGTTGGCTGGGGTTTAATCGCATGGCGCTATTTTGCTCATTTGATGGATGGGGACGCGATTGTAGCAGAAAGCAGAGGAGAGATTTAACCGCTAATGCAGCAAGTCGACTGGGCATTGCGAGACGTGCCGCAATGTTGTTTTGTTATACCTGATCGCCAACCGATGGTACATTGTGCGCTTTAAAATCACAGAGACATTATAGGTACGCACATGGCAAAGACCGCTGCTGCCCTGCACATTCTGGTAAATGAAGAAAAGCAGGCCAATGATATTCTGGCGCAATTAGAAAAAGGCGCTGATTTTCAGTTATTAGCAAAGAAACACTCAACCTGTCCGTCCAAAAACAACGGCGGCGATTTGGGCGAGTTCAATAAAGGCGATATGGTACCGGCTTTTGATAAAGCGGTATTCTCCTGCGAATTGCTCAAGCCTTTTGGTCCGGTTAAAACCCAGTTCGGTTATCACATCATTAAAGTGCTTTACCGCAACTGATTCGAACTCATCGCGCCAAAAAGCAAAAAGGCACAGTACCAATCACTGTGCCTTTCTTCATATTATCGCAGATTAGCCAGCGACTGCGATACGTTTCATGTCGGTCATATAGCCACGCAGGGTGCGGCCTACAGACTCGATCGGATGATGACGGATAGCTTCGTTAACGTCACGCAGTTGCGCATTATCCACTTCAGTACCGCCCACAGACTTGCCTAAATCGCCCGCTTGCAGAGTGGTCATGAATTCTTTCAGCAATGGCACCGCCGCGTTGGCGAACAGGTAGTTACCGTATTCAGCCGTGTCCGAGATAACCACGTTCATTTCATACAGACGCTTGCGTGCGATGGTATTGGCAATCAACGGCAATTCATGCAGGGATTCGTAGTACGCAGATTCTTCAATGATGCCAGAAGAAACCATTGTTTCGAATGCCAGTTCCACGCCCGCTTTCACCATCGCGATCATCAGAACGCCATTGTCGAAGTATTCCTGCTCAGAAATTTTACCGTCGAACTGTGGTGCGGTTTCAAAGGCAGTCTGACCCGTCTCTTCACGCCAGGTCAGCAATTTCACGTCATCGGCAACCCAGTCAGCCATCATGCCACCAGAGAATTCACCGGAAATGATGTCATCCATGTGTTTCTGGAACAGCGGTGCCATGATACCTTTCAGTTGTTCAGACAGCGCGTAAGCACGCAGTTTGGCTGGGTTGGACAAGCGATCCATCATCAGGGTGATGCCGCCTTGTTTCAGGGCTTCAGTCACTGTTTCCCAACCGAATTGGATCAGTTTTTCTGCGTAGGCAGCATCGGTACCCTCAGCAACCAGTTTATCAAAGCACAGCAGAGAACCGGCCTGCAGCATACCGCACAGGATAGTTTGCTCGCCCATCAGGTCAGATTTAACTTCTGCAACAAAAGAAGATTCCAGAACACCCGCACGATGACCGCCAGTAGCCGCAGCCCAGGCCTTGGCAATCGCCATGCCTTCGCCTTTCGGATCGTTTTCCGGGTGAACAGCGATCAGGGTCGGAACACCAAAACCACGCTTGTACTCTTCACGTACTTCAGTACCCGGGCATTTCGGTGCCACCATGACAACGGTGATGTCTTTACGAATTTGCTCGCCGACTTCAACAATGTTGAAACCGTGGGAATAACCCAGCGCCGCGCCATCTTTCATCAGCGGCTGAACAGCTTGAACCACGGAGGAGTGCTGTTTGTCCGGCGTCAGGTTGACAACCAGATCCGCCTGCGGGATCAGATCTTCATAGGTGCCCACTTTAAAGCCGTTCTCGGTCGCTTTACGCCAGGAAGCACGCTTCTCTGCAATCGCTTCTTTACGCAGTGCATAAGCGATATCCAGACCTGAATCACGCATGTTCAGACCCTGGTTGAGCCCTTGCGCACCACAACCCACAATCACCACTTTTTTACCTTTCAGGTAACCCGCTTCGTCGGCAAATTCATCGCGTCCCATAAAGCGACACTTACCCAGTTGCGCCAACTGCTGACGCAGGTTCAATGTGTTGAAATAGTTAGCCATGGTGGTACTCCGTTCGATGTTATGTCGCTGTTATTTTCACTGTCCCCTCTGTCTGCAGGGGATTCTGTGAATCCACTATATGTCATGCATTGCATTGCTTAAATTGATATATTGAGAACGTGACGTTGCAGAAATCGCAACATGCCGATTATCCCGACTCTGAGAACGTTCCCGATGGATATCCGTGACCTGAAATTGTTTTTGCACCTGACAGAAAGCCGCCACTTTGGGCGAACCGCCAAGGCAACTCACGTTAGCCCTTCCACGCTGTCACGGCAGATCCAAAGGCTGGAAGAGAGTTTAGGTCAACCTCTGTTTCTGCGCGATAACCGTACCGTTCAACTCACCGATGCCGGTGAACAACTCAGAATATTTGCTCAACAAACATTGTTGCAATATCAGCAATTACGTCACGCGTTAGGCCAGCACGGCCCGTCACTCAGCGGTGAACTGCGTTTATTTTGTTCCGTGACCGCAGCATATAGCCACCTTCCACCGATCCTTGATCGCTTTCGCGCCCAACATCCACAGGTAGAAATAAAATTGACTACCGGAGATGCCGCCGACGCGGTGGAAAAAGTGCAATCCAACGACGCCGATCTTGGGATTGCTGGCCGCCCGGAAAGTCTGCCAATCAGTATCGATTTCACCAAAATCGGGGAAATCCCGTTGGTACTGATCGCACCCGCATTGCCATGCCCGGTTCGCAGTCAGGTACAGCAACCCTCACCGGAATGGTCGCAAATCCCCTTTATCCTGCCTGAGCATGGCCCGGCACGAAAGCGCATCGACCTGTGGTTTCGCCGCCATAAAATCAGCAATCCGTTTATTTACGCGACAGTCGCCGGACACGAGGCCATTGTGTCGATGGTGGCTTTGGGTTGCGGCATTGCGCTCATCCCGGATGTCGTGCTGGATAACAGCCCGGAACCGGTGCGCAACCGCATCTCGGTTCTGGACAATATCTCGTTGGTTACACCTTTCGAACTGGGCGTCTGCGTGCAGAAAAAACGGCTCAATGAGCCGTTGATTGATGCTTTTTGGGGACTGCTCTAGCCCGCAAGGAAGAAACGGAATGCGGGGTTGCCGGTCTCATCATGGCAGTCAAACCCTAACGCGGTCAGATGCTTATCAAATTCCGGTTCTTCTGCGCTCAGTTCAAATCCTGCCAGCACGCGGCCATAATCCGTGCCGTGGCTGCGATAGTGGAACAGGGAAATATTCCAGTGTGTCCCAAGCGTATGCAGGAATTTCAGCAGCGCACCGGGAGATTCCGGGAATTCGAAACTGTAGAGGCGCTCACGCAGCGGTTTGCTGGGACGCCCACCCACCATATAGCGCACATGCAGTTTTGCCATTTCATCATCAGAAAGATCAACCACCTGATAACCCCCTGACGTCAGATCATTGATGATCTCCTGCCGCTCGGCACGACCACGGGTCAGACGCACGCCTACAAAAATGCAGGCATTATCCGCGTCGGCATAACGGTAATTGAATTCCGTGACCGACCGCCCACCCAGCAACTGGCAAAACTTGAGGAAGCTGCCTTTCTGTTCCGGGATCGTCACCGCCAGCAGCGCTTCCCGCTGTTCGCCCAGTTCACAACGTTCGGAGACATAGCGCAGCCCGTGGAAATTGAGATTCGCCCCGGACAATATATGTGCCAAACGCTCACCCTGAATATTATGCTGCTGCACATATTTCTTCAGGCCCGCCAGCGCCAGCGCCCCTGAGGGTTCGGCGATGGCACGCACATCTTCAAATAAGTCTTTCAGTGCTGCGCAGATAGAATCGCTGTCTACCGTGATCACATCATCCAGGTATTCCTGACAAAGGCGGAAGGTTTCGTTACCGATACGCTTCACCGCGACACCTTCTGCAAACAGGCCAACGCGCGCCAGATCGACCGGATGACCGGCATCCAATGCAGCACGCAGACAAGCGGAATCTTCAGCTTCGACCCCGATCACTTTGATCTGTGGCATCAACTGCTTGATCAGTACTGCGACACCTGCCGCCAGACCACCCCCACCCACCGGGACAAACACCCGATCGATGTGTGCGTCTTGTTGCAGCAGTTCCATTGCCAGCGTCCCTTGTCCGGCAATCACTGCCGGATGGTCAAAGGGAGGGATAAACGTCATTCCACGCTGCTGCGCCAGTTCAATCGCTTTGGCTTTCGCCTCGTCGAAGTTCTCGCCATATAGAAAAACCTCACCACCAAAATTGCGTACCGCATCCACTTTAATGTCTGCGGTGGAAACCGGCATCACAATCAGCGATTTAATACCCAAACGCGTGGCAGACAGTGCCGTACCTTGCGCATGATTACCCGCCGAGGCAGTTAATACGCCGCGGGCTTTCTGCTCTTCGGTCAATGCACAAATCATGGCGTAGGCGCCACGCAGTTTAAAACTGTGCACTGGTTGACGATCTTCGCGCTTAACCAAAACCGTATTGCCCAGACGCGAAGAGATCTTTTCCATTACCTGCAAGGGGGTGACCTGAGCCACTTCATATACTGGCGAGCGGAGAACCGCCCGCAGATACTCGGCACCCGTTGGAGCGTCGGGCAAAGGTTGTGATACCGCCATGATAGTTAGCCTCCCAGCTTACTTTTATCACGTACCGCGCCTTTATCGGCGCTGGTCGCCAGCGTGGCGTAAGCTTTGAGGGCATAAGACACGACACGTTCACGGGATTGCGGCGTCCAGGCCAAATCACCACGAGCCAATTCGGCCTCACGACGTGCTGCCAGTTCACTGTCTGCGACATCCAGCACCATACTGCGCTGCGGGATATCGATATCAATCATGTCGCCTTCACGCACCAAACCAATCAGACCGCCGCTGGCCGCTTCCGGGGAAACGTGACCAATCGACAGACCCGACGTCCCGCCCGAGAAACGGCCATCGGTGATCAGCGCGCAGCTCTTGCCCAGACCCATGGATTTCAGGTAGGTCGTTGGATAGAGCATCTCTTGCATACCCGGACCACCCTTCGGCCCCTCGTACCGAATCACAACAACGTCGCCCGCCACCACTTTACCGGCAAGGATGGATTCAACGGCATCGTCCTGACTTTCGAAAACTTTGGCGGGGCCACGGAAAGTCAGGCTTTCTTTATCCACACCGGCTGTTTTGACGATACAACCGTCTTCCGCCAGATTACCGTACAACACGGCAAGACCGCCGTCCTGACTGTAGGCGTGTTCGCGGGTACGGATACAGCCTTCCTGACGATCGGTATCAAGCGACGGCCAGCGGCAATCCTGTGAAAATGCCTGCGTGGTGCGAATACCCGCCGGACCAGCGGAAAACATTTTTTTCACCTGCTCATCGTTGGTGAGCATGACGTCGTATTGCTCCAGCGTCTGCGGCAGATTCAAGCCGAGAACGTTCATCACGTCACGGTTCATCAGGCCAGCACGATCCAATTCGCCCAGAATACCGAAGACGCCACCCGCACGATGTACATCTTCCATGTGATATTTCTGCGTACTCGGAGCCACTTTACACAGATGCGGTACCTTGCGTGACAGCCGGTCGATGTCGCTCATATCGAAATCTATTTCGCCTTCCTGCGCGGCGGCCAGCAGATGCAATACGGTGTTGGTCGAACCGCCCATCGCGATATCCAGCGTCATGGCGTTTTCGAATGCCGCTTTACTCGCAATGCTGCGCGGCAGTGCACTTTCGTCGTCCTTCTCGTAATAGCGCTTCGTCAATTCAACGATGCGTTTGCCTGCGTTCAGGAACAGATCCTTGCGGTCAGCGTGGGTAGCCAACAGGGAGCCATTGCCCGGTTGCGACAGACCCAGTGCTTCGGTCAGGCAGTTCATCGAGTTGGCGGTGAACATACCGGAACAGGAACCACAGGTCGGGCAGGCAGAGCGTTCGATTTGTGCGCTGTCGGCATCGGAAACGTTCGGGTTCGCGCCCTGAATCATGGCGTCGATCAGGTCAAGCTTGATGATTTTGTCTGAGAGCTTGGTTTTACCCGCTTCCATCGGGCCACCGGAAACAAAAATAACCGGAATGTTCAGGCGCAATGACGCCATTAGCATCCCAGGGGTGATTTTGTCACAGTTGGAGATACACACCATCGCATCAGCGCAGTGGGCATTGACCATGTACTCAACAGAATCCGCGATCAATTCACGCGAAGGCAGGGAATAAAGCATGCCGCCGTGTCCCATCGCGATACCGTCATCCACCGCAATAGTATTGAACTCTTTGGCGACACCGCCAGAAGCTTCGATTTGTTCAGCAACCAGTTTACCCAGATCGCGCAAATGAACGTGTCCTGGCACAAACTGGGTAAATGAGTTAACCACTGCAATAATCGGTTTACCGAAATCGTCGTCGGTCATCCCAGTTGCGCGCCATAATGCGCGGGCACCGGCCATGTTACGGCCATGGGTGGTGGTAGCGGAACGGTACTTAGGCATGCTCTTTCACTCCAATATATTCTGTGTAGCGGGCAATGAACGCACCACCCGCTGATTCTATCTGCTGTTATTTATGGATTTACTGGATCCAACCAACCGTATTTATCTTCGGTCTCACCCGTGAACAGGCCAAAAAATGCCTGCTGGATACGTTTGGTGACGGGACCACATTTACCAATACCGACCTGAATACCGTCCACGCTGCGTACCGGCGTGATTTCCGCAGCGGTACCTGACATGAACACTTCATCAGCCAGATATAACGACTCGCGAGACA
This sequence comes from Edaphovirga cremea, assembly GCF_003332275.1. Classification (GTDB taxonomy): domain Bacteria; phylum Pseudomonadota; class Gammaproteobacteria; order Enterobacterales; family Enterobacteriaceae; genus Edaphovirga; species Edaphovirga cremea. The sequence continues at coordinate 113,818 of NZ_QOVA01000012.1, forward strand.
GCACTTGCTCGCGGATCTCCAGACCCATGTCTTTCGCCAGTTTAATGATCGCATCACGGGTAATGCCCGGTAATGCCGAAGAGGTAAATGGCGGGGTGAACAGAATGCCGTCTTTCACTTCAAACAGGTTCTCACCCGCACCTTCGGAAACGTAGCCATGCACATCCAGCGCGATACCTTCCTGATAGCCGTGGCGACGTGCTTCGCTGCCCACCAGCAAGGAGGAGAGGTAGTTTCCGCCTGCTTTGGCAGCCGTTGGAATAGTGTTGGCCGCGACGCGGTTCCAGGAAGAAACCATCGCATCGATGCCTTGATCCAGCGCCTCTTCACCCAAATAGGCACCCCAAGGGAACGCAGCGATGATCACGTCAGTCTTGTAACCATCCGGTGGATTCACACCCATACCGACATCACCAATAAATACCAGTGGACGGATATAGGCGCTGGTCAAATTGTTTTTGCGCAGCGTTTCGCGGCAGGCTTCCATCAGATCGTCCACGCTCTGCGTAACCGGCATGCGGTAGATTTTTGCAGAGTCGTGCAGGCGCTGCATATGCTCACGATGGCGGAAAACAACCGGGCCCTTATGGGAGTTGTAGCAACGCACGCCTTCGAATACTGATGTTCCGTAATGCAATGCATGTGACATTACGTGAACTTTGGCTTCTGCCCACGGAACCATTTCACCGTTGAACCAAATATAATCAGCTTTCTTCGTCATTCTTTTCTTTCCTTCTCTCGCGCATCAGGCGCGGATTTGTTGTGATGTCTGTTGTTGGATTTCGACGCAGGCGACATCCATCAGTTTGCTCAACTGAGAAGACAGTAAATCTACCGGGCGCTGACTGGCAACGGTCAATTCAATATTAACGCTGTCGCTATTCATCGTCGTTGACATATTCATAGCACAAACCTGAAAGCCGCGATGACGCACAACGCGTAAAACACGCTCTAACATTTCCGGGCGAAAGCGGGCCTGAATTGAGACTTGATGCTGCATCATGACATTTTCTCCAACATGGTTTCATTACCTGCGCCCGGCGGCACCAGCGGCCAGACATTCTCTTTTGCGTCGATGGAAACGTGGAGCAGGTAAGGGCCTTCACTCGTAAAAAGTGCATCCAGCGCGGCGTCGACTTGGTCTTTGCGGGTGATACGCTGGCCGGGAATACCGAATGCGCTGGCCAGCATGAGAAAATCGGGGTTATCTGAGAGGTTGGTTTCGCTGAATCTTCCATCAAAAAACAGTTCCTGCCACTGTCGAACCATGCCCAATCGCTGGTTATCCAGTAACACGATTTTCAACGGCAGTTGTTTACGTTTGATGGTACCCAGTTCCTGAACGTTCATCATGAACGAACCGTCACCGGAGACACAGATCACCATATCATCCGGGCGGGCAACCTGCGCACCTACTGCGGCAGGTATACCAAAACCCATCGTCCCCAATCCGCTGGAGGTGATGAAATTTTCCGGACGATCAAAACTCATATGCTGGGCAGCCCACATCTGATGCTGGCCAACGTCGGTTGTTATTACCGTCGTGGCTGATTTGCGATCGGAGAGCTGTTTAAGCAGCAAAGGCGCGTAAATTGCTTCGCCGGGATGATCGTAACGCCACGGGTGAGCGGCTTTCAGCGTCATTACTTCATCACGCCATTCGCCTATCGCCAACGGCTGCTGCAAGGCTGGGAGCAATGTTTTCAAATCACCTTGCAATGCAATATGCGCCTGACGCAATTTGTTTATTTCGGCAGGATCGATATCCATATGGATAACTTTGGCATGAGGTGCAAAAGCATTCAGTCTGCCGGTAACGCGATCATCAAACCTTGCGCCTACCGCAATCAACAAATCACACGCTTGTACCGCAAGATTCGCCGCTTTGGTACCGTGCATACCCAGCATACCCAGATAGCAAGGATCGCTCCCGTCCGGGGAACCCAAACCTTTGAGCGTCGCTACTGCGGGCATCTGTGTTACCGCGGTGAACTCACGCAGTGCCGGGACGGCTTGGGCGATACCTACACCGCCGCCGATATACAGTATCGGTTTACGTGCTGCAGCAAGCATGGCCGCAGCCTGATTAACCAGATCGGCAGGGAATGACATTGGTTGGTCAACCGGCACCAGATGAGGAGATAAATCCCCAACAGCCAATTGAATATCTTTAGGAATATCGATTAATACCGGCCCAGGTCGACCGCTGGTGGCGATAGCAAATGCATCTGCCATAATTCCTGGCAACGACTCCAGGGAGTCCACCAGAAAGCTGTGTTTGGTACAGGCAAGAGATAAACCGAGAACGTCAATTTCCTGGAACGCGTCAGTACCGATCAGCGGCGAGCCCACCTGACCCGTGATCGCGATGACAGGCACTGAATCCAGTAATGCATCGGCCAGACCGGTGACCAGATTAGTCGCGCCGGGGCCGGATGTTGCGATACAAACGCCCACTTTCCCTGTAGCACGGGCATAACCAATGGCTGCAATGGCTGCACCTTGCTCATGGCGGCACAGTAGGTGTTCTACACCGCCGTCGTACAAGGCATCGTACACCGGCATGATTGCGCCACCAGGATAGCCGAATACTTTATCCACACCCTGAGTTCGCAAAGCTTGTACCACCCACTGAGCGCCGTTCATGGTTATTTCCCCGCCTTTTTACGGGAAGTGCAGAATTTTCTTCTGTTGTGCATTTTCTGTACCTCGCTTGATTTTTTTCTTATAAATAAAAAACCCCCGGACCTGACGGTGCGGGGGTTCTCTTGAGTTTCAGGCTTGTTTTTTAAGCCTTTCTTCGTCCAAGTGCAGCCCCGCACGGTGGGATAATAATCACCACCACGCTAATCACGACTAGGCTAATCACTTGTAGAAGGGCTTTCATAAACAGGTCATTCACTCATCATTTATCGAACTAATGCCTACAGAGTTATCATAGCTAACGGGTATATTACAATACTTTTTTTCCGTTATTACCTGAAGGTGAGGTCATAAAGGTTAAACAATATACAGTTAAATCAATCCGTAGCGCGTGTGTATCATATCACCATTTTTTGTAGTGATTTTTTTCATCTGAAGCCCCAGGCTTCCCTTATGCTGTGAACTGTGTTGTGCATTATGTTGCGTAATGTGCTGAAAGATTTCTTGCAACACCCTCTTACTCAAAATCACTTTGCGACTACCACCGTAATTTTGCCAAATCGCCCTTTGCTGGACATCCCGGTAAGGCATGATGCCGACTACCAGCAAGGAGAGCAGCATGTCATTAGCGGTTATTTTTACCCGTGCCACCTTGGGTGTTCAGGCCCCCATCGTTTTGGTAGAGGTACATATCAGTAATGGTCTACCTGCGTTAACGTTGGTGGGGCTGCCCGAAACCACGGTAAAGGAGGCCCGGGATCGGGTGCGCAGCGCCCTCATCAATAGCGGTTTTACGTTTCCTGCCAAACGCATCACCGTCAATCTGGCCCCAGCGGATTTACCCAAAGAAGGTGGACGTTATGACCTGCCGATTGCTCTGGCGATTCTCGTCGCGTCTGAGCAGGTTTCAGCAGAAAAGATAAGTCAGTATGAGTTTGTAGGGGAATTAGCGCTTTCCGGCGCTTTACGCGGCGTAAATGGCGCTATTCCAGCAGCACTCGAGGCCATGAAAGAGAAACGGCAGTTGATTCTGGCCAAAGAGAACGAAAAAGAGATCGCCTTAATCCCTGAAGGCGCGGCGTTAGTCGCCGATCATCTTTTGCAGGTTTGCGCATTCTTGCAGGGTGACGAACAATTACCGCAAGCCGTTTCACCCGCCGTCTCCTCCTGCAATACCGTGCCTCTCGATCTCAGCGACATTATCGGCCAGGAACAAGCCAGAAGAGCATTGGAAATCGCTGCCGCTGGTGGCCATAATCTTTTGCTGCTTGGCCCGCCTGGGACAGGGAAAACGATGCTGGCGAGCCGCCTCAGCGGATTATTGCCCCCTTTGAGTAATCAGGAGGCGCTGGAAAGTGCGGCGATCGCCAGCCTTGTCGATCGTGAGTCGCTCCATCACAACTGGGGCTTACGCCCTTTCCGCGCGCCACACCACAGTTCGTCCATGGCCGCATTGGTTGGCGGCGGTTCACTCCCCAGACCGGGAGAAATCTCCCTGGCGCATAATGGCGTATTGTTCCTTGATGAATTGCCCGAGTTCGAACGGCGGGTGCTGGATGCGCTGCGTGAACCGCTGGAGTCAGGGGAGATCGTTATCTCGCGAACCCGCGCCAAAGTCTGTTTCCCTGCACGGGTACAGCTCATTACCGCAATGAATCCCAGCCCAACAGGACATTATCAGGGGATCCATAACCGCACACAGCCACAACAAATCCTGCGCTATCTAAGCCGATTATCAGGGCCTTTTCTCGATCGTTTTGACTTGTCGATTGAAGTTCCTTTGTTGCCGCAAGGCATGCTTAGTAAACAGCGGAGTCCCGCCGAAAGCAGTTGCATGGTACGCGAACGGGTAAAACAGGCGAGGGACAGGCAGCTCCAACGGGCGGGGAAAGTGAATGCACAACTAAACAGCCGCGAGGTGGAACGCTATTGCCCACTGACTGCCGAGGATGCTGTGTTTCTTGAGCAGGTATTACTTAAGCTGGGATTGTCGGTACGCGCATGGCACCGGATATTGAAGGTTTCACGAACATTAGCCGATCTGAATGATCAACCCTCGATTCTTCGACCCCATTTGGCAGAAGCCCTAAGCTATCGCTGCATGGATCGTCTACTATTAAAACTTCATAAAAATATCGAGTAAAAAACGGGGCTTAGCCCCGTTTTGTTAATCATCGCTTTCAGTGTAGTCTTCGACCGTATCCATCTGTGGCTTACCGCCCGACAAAGTATGGAAACGTTTAGGTCTGCGAATGCGAGTGACGTATTTGGACCAGACCTTTTCAGCTTCTGTTTCTGGTTCACGTTCACCGCGGCATACCGCTACAAATTGGTTCTCTTCATCCGTTACTGGCTGGCGTTTGCCCAGGTCTAGCTCGTTGAAAGCATAACCGTAGCGCTCTAGCAATTGCGCCTCTTTAATGGTGAAATCGCCGTGACGGGAGAACCCGCGAGGATAAAATTTATTGTCAAAAAAACGATTCGTCGTGATGAAACTGTCCGCCATCTGACACGCTCCTAATTCTCTCATGGCCGTGCTGTTATGGCGCGGAGTATTAGATAGGCTTGACATCGTGTAAAACAAAACATTTAAATCTATACGACAAAAATAATTGGAGATGGGTGTGGATACGGAATTACTGAAAACCTTTTTGGAGGTCAGTAGAACTCGCCACTTTGGTCGCGCGGCAGAATCTCTGTATCTGACGCAATCAGCGGTGAGTTTTCGAATACGTCAGTTAGAAAATCAACTCGGGGCAAATTTGTTTACTCGCCACCGGAATAATATCCGTCTCACCCCTGCCGGTGAACGGTTATTGCCCTATGCAGAGAATCTGATGAACACCTGGCAGTTAGCGAAGAAAGACGTGATTCGTTCGCTACAGCACAGTGAATTATCAATTGGTGCGACAGCGTCGTTGTGGGAGGCTTACCTGACGCCCTGGCTGAAATCACTTTATCAGATACATTTGACCTTACAGCTCGAGGCCAGAATTGCGTTACGGCATTCGTTGGTAAAACAATTACATGAGCGTGAGCTCGATCTGTTGATTACCACTGAGCAGCCAAAAATGGATGAACTGTCCAGCCAACTGTTGGGTAATTTTTCATTACGACTGTTCTCTTATCCCACGCGGGATAAAAGCGTCTTGGCACCGTTTATCAAACTGGAGTGGGGAGCAGATTTTCACCTGCATGAAGGGCGAATTCCGAATAACGATCAGGAGCCGATTCTCACTACGACGTCAGCACATTTGACTCGCCAACTTTTGGAAACAACCGGCGGTTGCGCTTTCCTCCCCAGTCACTGGGCGCATCTATATCCGCAGATTGAGGTGAATGCGGACGTACCCGCCGTGCTACGTCCGCTTTATGCTGTGTGGCTGCAAAACAGCGATCAGCAACCCCTGATTCGCCAACTCCTTAAAACACCCATCGAGACCACTTCATAAGCCTCTATGAGGGGCTGGGTTTTGGATGGCGAGGACGAGCACGACGCGCTGTCCAGAAGACATTCATACCCTTTTGCATCCCAATGAAGATGAACAGGAGAATACCAATGACAATCTTCGTCCACCATGAACTCAGCGTGCCATCAAAGGTGATATAAGTCTGAATTAGTCCTTGAATCATCACCCCGAACAGACTGCCAAGAACGGTGCCCACACCACCAGAAAGCAGCGTTCCGCCGATGACCACAGCCGCAATCGCATCCAGTTCAACGCCACTGGCGGCAAGCGCATAACCAGCTGAAGTATAAAGAGAAAAAACAATTCCAGAGAGAACTGCCAGTGTACTGGACAGCATGTAAATATAGATTGTGGTGCGTCTCACAGGTACGCCCATCAAGCCGGCAGAAACACTATTCCCCCCAATGGCGTAGACGTTATTACCAAAGCGTGTACGGTGCGCCAAAACAATTCCCACCAACACAACCAATAGCATAATCAATGCCAGAAGAGTTAGACGTCCCCCTCCCGGAAGTTTCCAGGCATAGCTGGCGAGCTCGGTATAAATCGGGTGATCAATCGGTATCGACTCTTCCGAAACGATAAAACTCATTCCGCGAACAAAGAACATCCCAGCTAACGTAATGATAAAGGCGGGGAGCTTGAGCGTATCAATGATCCAGCCCATAAATCCGCCAAACAGCGCGCCCATGAACAACACAATGACAAAAGCATAGATAGGGTTAATTCCGTATGCACCTATCAGCTTTGCCAGCAGGACGCCGGTAAAAGCGATGATTGAACCTACCGAGAGATCGATTCCCCCCGACAAAATCACAAAGGTCATACCAACGGCCACAATACCCAGGAAAGCATTATCCGTGAGTAAATCGCCAATCACCCGGGTAGAGGCAAAACCGGGGAACTGCGTCAGGCAGTAGCTGTATCCCAGAATAAAGACCACGATGGTGATTAACAGCGGAAGATTGCGCTTCAGCATTAGCTTTTCCTCCTGAACAGACCGCTAAGGGAGGCTCGGGGGGATTGCACCACCAATACTGCCAGCACTACAATCGCTTTGAGAACCAGATTAAATTCCGGCTGGAATCCAGACAGCAGAATCCCAGTGTTCATACCCTGAATGATAAGCGCGCCTATTACCGAAAGAAGCAGATTAAAACGCCCTCCCAACAGCGAACCACCACCGATCACTACGGCCAAAATGGCATCCAGTTCCAACCATAAGCCAGCATTATTTGCATCGGCACCTCTGATATCCGCAGTAACGATTATCCCTGCAACCGCAGCACAAATACCGCATAGAACATACACTGCGACCAACACCAGCCGGGTATTCACCCCGGCGTTATACGCAGAGCGCAAATTGATACCAACTGACTCAATGAATAGCCCCAACGCGGTTTTACGCGTCAATAGCCAAACCAGCAACAGCATGACAAACGCAATAATGACCGGCATGGGTAAGTAGAACAAAGATCCGCTACCCAATTGCGCCAAGCCTTCGCGATCAAAAGTGACGATTTGGCCTTGCGTAATAAGTTGCGCGATTCCCCGTCCGGCGACCATAAGCATCAATGTGGCGACAATGGGTTGTATTTGCAGGACTGCAACCAGGAATCCGTTCCATAGGCCGCATAGCGCGCCCACGGCAACTGCCGCGAGTAACACGGTACCAAGAGGGTAACCCTGCGTCGTCAATGTGGCTGCTGTCGCACCAGCAATTGCCATGACCGCACCTACGGAGAGATCGATCCCTCCGGTTGCAATCACTAACGTCATTCCTAATGCCAGTAACGCGACGGGTGCTCCTCGGTTGAAGATGTCGACTACGCTGCCAAACAGTCGTCCATCCTGGATATGGATTGAAAAAAAGTTTGGCGCAACCAGGCTATCGATAAGTAATATCACTGCTAATGCGCCAAATTGGATGGCTCCTTTTGGAATGACCCATCTTACTTTCCGTGGTCCTCCGGTCATCGGCAAACTCCTGTGGCTCATTGGTATCCCCTCATTGCACAGCAATGGCATTCATAATGGCGGGCACTGATACGTCATCATGATTAATTTGCGCAATATGACGTCGGTCTCTCAACACCACGATACGGTCAGCGTAACCCGCTAGCTCTTCCAGTTCAGAAGAGATCACCAGCAACGCCAGCCCGTCATCACACAGCTTCTCAATCAGGCGAATAATCTCTGCGTGGGCACCCACATCAATACCCCGAGTGGGTTCATCAAGAATCAAAAATCGTGGTTTCGTTGCCAGCCAACGGGAAAGCAAAACCTTTTGCTGATTGCCCCCGGACAGATACTGGATTTCCTGTTCAGGTCCTGGGGTGCGAATACCCAATAATTTGATGAAGTGCTCGGCTATCTGGTTCTGCTCCTTCAGCGAGAGTGGGCGCAACCATCCGCGCTGTGCTTGCAGAGCAAGAATGATATTCTCGCGCACCGTTGCGGCACCAATGATACCGTCAGTTTTCCGGTCCTCAGGGCAGTAACCAAAGCCCAACTTGGCCGCTTTACGTGGTGTTTTCACTGTGACGCTTTTCCCCGCGACCTTCGCTGTCCCGGAGTCATGTGATTTAATACCGAAAATCAGCTGCGCTGTCTCTGTTCTTCCGGAGCCCAACAACCCTGCCAGACCAACAATCTCCCCGCGCTTAACGGAAAGATCAAAATTATCCACTACGCCCCGGCGACCATAATTTTTAAACTCAACCAAGGGATCGCCAGTTATCGCAGTATGTTCACCGCGCTTAAGCAGGGACTCATCAAAGCTGTGCCCCAACATCATTTGCACCAGTTCCAGACGGGGCAGCTCTTTGGTCGTTTTCGTCCCAACCAATTTGCCATTACGAAATACGGTAATTCGATCGCTGATACGGTAAACCTGATCGAGAAAGTGAGTGACAAAAACCATGGCCATGCCGTCATCCCTCAACTGAGAGAGAATATTGAGCAGCATGCTCACTTCTTTTGCATCAAGGCTGGCGGTGGGTTCATCCAGAATTAACACTTTTGCCGAGAGATCTACCGCTCGGGCGATCGCAACGATCTGTTGAATGGCAATCGAGTAAGTATTAAGTGGCTGACTGACATCCAGATTAAGGCCATAGCCGGTCAATAGCTGACGCGCCTGAGCCTCCATTTTTTTCTGATTGACCATGCCAAAACGCGTTGGCTCACGACCAATAAAGAGATTGGCAGCAACTGAGATATTGGGTAGCAGGTTTACTTCCTGATAAACCGTGCCGATACCCAATGATTGGGCCTGCGCAGTGTTAACAGGGTTAATACTTTCACCCTCAAGGAAGATACTGCCGGTAGAGTGACGATATACACCGGTTAACGCTTTGATCAATGTCGATTTGCCTGCGCCATTCTCACCAAGCAACGCAACGATCTCGCCACGATTAAGAGTAAAATCAACGTGATCGAGAGCTTTCACACCAGGGAACTCGACGGATAAACCGCGAACATCCAGTAAGGGAACAACGTTGGGATTTTCCATCAGATCCATCCACCTAACAGAATACTTCCCGTATTAATCCAATACGGGAAGTGAGAACTGATTATTTAGCAGCAGAGAAAATGCCTCTGCTGCTACGCTAAGCGCATGTTAGTAACCCAGATTCTTTTTGCTCTCGAATTCTTGTTTAGCCGTGTCAGGCAGAAGGAGTCTCGATTCAGTTTGGATAAATTTAGGAGGCTTGGTACCGTCTTTTTTCATCGCAATCAATGCGTCTAGGGCCGGGCCCGCCATATTCGGAGTCAGTTCAACGGTGGCATTGGCCTCGCCATTGCTCATCGCTTTAAAGATATCTGGAACGCCATCAATGGAGACAACTTTGATTTGTGTTCCTGGTTTAAGTCCAGCCTCTTTAATTGCCTGGATTGCACCGATCGCCATGTCGTCATTATGTGCATAGACCGCACAAATATTTTTACCGTTTTGTTCAGCCTTGATAAAGCTCTCCATGACTTCCTTACCTTTACTACGGGTAAAGTCACCGGACTGAGAACGGATAATTTTGACGTTTGGTGTGGAGGCAATACCGTCCGCAAAACCTTTCTTACGGTTCAGTGCAACACTCGCGCCCACGGTGCCCTGGAGTTCAACCACATTGCAGGGTTTACCCGCGACTTCTTTTACCAGCCATTCTCCTGCAACCTTACCTTCATGAACGCTGTCAGAGGCAACGGCGGCGGTGTACAGCGAGTCATCAGTAACCTCAACGGTTCTGTCTAACAGAAAGACCGGGATATTGGCTTCTTTCGCTTCTGTTAAAACCGGAGCCCAACCCGTTGCGACGACAGGTGCGATAAATATTGCATCAACGCCCTGAGTAATGAAGGAGCGAACGGCTTTAATCTGGTTCTCTTGTTTTTGCTGTGCATCCGAGATCTTCAACGTGATTCCGCGCTTCTCAGCTTCTTGCTTAGAGACTTTCGTCTCTGCCGAACGCCAACCAGATTCCGATCCTATTTGTGAAAAGCCAACAACCAGAGGTGCCGCTTGTGCAGCCCCACACACTGCTGTCGCTACTGCTGCAGCTATCAGTAAACGCCTATACATGTTTTTCTCCTCGCGTGTAGTCTTGAGCGACTTACTCATTATTTCGACGGGTACCACTTAAGACAGATTGCCAGGCAAACATTCAGCGACGATTTAACTAACCCATTCTCATGTTGCAGGTTGTAAATTGAATGTATCCGGCATTATTTTTTTCAGTTTTATAAGTTGATGATTAGTATTAGTACAAAGTTAAAAATGAATAATGAGCGCCGTCACATCCCTGTATAACAATCATTTTGTACATGCATTCAGCTGAAAAAAGCCTAATCAGGGAACGTTCCCCATCGATTTCAGCTCTTTTTGTCGGAAACGGGATGTCTGGTTTGAGGTTTGAGGTTTGAGGTTTGAGGTTTGAGGTTTGAGGTTTGAGGTTTGAGGTTTGAGGTTTGAGCAGGGTGGAATAATTTCTTCGGATTTAGAAACAAAAAAACCCCAGCTTATGCTGAGGTTTTTCTTTTTTTATATCTGGCAGGGGCGGAGAGACTCGAACTCCCAACACCCGGTTTTGGAGACCGGTGCTCTACCAATTGAACTACGCCCCTAAATAGGGTGGCGGAACGGACGGGGCTCGAACCCGCGACCCCCTGCGTGACAGGCAGGTATTCTAACCAACTGAACTACCGCTCCACCGATTCTTTCGCCTGTATCAGCATTCATCTGATACAAGTTTGTTCCTGTTGTTTTCCTTGTCAGGGGAAAAGGAACATGTTCTTCACTATAAAAATTGATGCCTGGCAGTTCCCTACTCTCGCATGGGGAGACCCCACACTACCATCGGCGCTACGGCGTTTCACTTCTGAGTTCGGCATGGGGTCAGGTGGGACCACCGCGCTACTGCCGCCAGGCAAA
>NZ_QOVA01000013.1 GCF_003332275.1 Edaphovirga cremea
GGGTAAAATAGGGATTTGCGCGGCAATGAGGAAACTCTTGCAATTGGCCTATGGAGTATTGAAGTCAGGAATGAAATTCAATGCAGAAATCCGTCTTGCCAACTAAGGTGACAAGACGGTATCTTGATTGCCGATCTTCACACTAAAAGAACAACAAAATAGCCAAAGCAATCAACCAGCAAAGCTATCTTTTGAAAGCCATAAAAATCAATCTGATATCAACCAAATCTGCTCCGAACCCGTTTTTAAAACGAATATTTAGATAATTAAGTTTAATGAGATTAGATAATTAAATTTAATGAGATAGTGAATGCACTAGCGCAGTCGACAAGGAATGTCGCGGTGCAGGGTCGCGCGTACAGACCTGCCTGAAAACCTATTTAAAATACCCAGCAACGCTGAAGTAATTAATATTTTACTAATAAGTTCCCAATAGCATAAATTATTTTAACGTAAGAAATACTCTGTTTTTGGGAGTATTCCGAGATAAAAATTACCCCTTTTGTAAAAACGCGTAGATCAAAAGTAAATATTTATCCGTAATGATATTCAATTGCATTAGGGCTTTTATTATATGGAAATAAATGAACGATCTGCTTCACAATATTCTTGTGTAGATTATTCCTAATAGTGATATTTGATCTCCATCAAACTTGCTTTTTTTTAAAAGCCGTAATCTGAAGAGGTAAAAAGATAATAAGGAGTCTAGCATGTCAAAAATTTCGAAAGATTTGTTGCTTAAGGATATTTCCCGTCGGCAATTTCTGGGGACCACCACCAAAACCATGGCGGCTATTGGTATTGCCAACAGCCTGTCTCTGCCATTCTCTGCCTTTGCCTCAAGCCCTGCGGGAGCGGGTGGTGCGGCAGAAATGGTCAAACACAGCGCCTGCCTGGTGAACTGCGGCAGTCGCTGTCCATTGAAAGTAATTGTAAAAGACGACACGATAATACGAATAGAAGCAGAAGATTGCGTTAATGACAGTATATTTGGGCAGCATCGAATTTCACCGTGTTTACGTGGACGCTCCAGTCGTTGGCGGGTATACAGTCCAGATCGGATAAAGTATCCAATGAAACGCATTGGCAAACGTGGCGAAGGGAAATTTGAACGCATAACCTGGGAAGAAGCGACATCTACCATTGCCAAAGAAATGACGCGCATTAAAGAAAAATACGGTAATGAAGCCTTCTATTATAATTACCAATCAGGGGCTTATTACCACACGCAGGGTACCACCGTCTGGCAGCGTTTACTTAATCTGAATGGCGGTTATCTCCGTTATTACAACACCTACTCAACGGCGCAAATTAGCGTAGCGACGCCGTTTACCCACGGCGGTTATTTTGCCAGCCACTTCGATCAGGTAAAAAACTCGGATCTGGTGGTGTTCTTTGGTATGAACCTGTCTGAAACCCGCATGTCCGGTGGCGGTCAGGTTGAGGAGATGCGGCGGGCCCTGGAACAGTCACGCGCCAAAGTTGTAATCATCGATCCGCGTTATACCGATTCTGTCATTACCGGCAATGCAGAGTGGATGCCAATCCGACCTACCACTGACGCCGCGCTGGTGGCGGGTATGGTTCACACGCTGATCGTCGAAAATCTGCTGAATGAAGAGCAGATCAATCAATACTGCGTCGGGTTTGACAGCACCACATTGCCGGAAACCGCACCGAAGAACGCCGGCTACAAAGACTATATTCTGGGGAATGGCGACGATAAAACCGTCAAGACACCAGAATGGGCGGCAGATGTCACCGGCATACCGGCGGGACGTATCCGCCAGTTGGCGCGTGAAATTGCCAATGCCAAGGCCTGTTATATCGCCCAGGGCTGGGGGCCACAGCGCCATGCCAACGGCGAGCAATCCGTGCGGGCGATCCAGATGCTGCCTGCGCTGACCGGGCATTTTGGCCTGCCGGGAACCAACACCGGCAACTGGCCGTATGCCAAGTCTTACGGCGTGCCGAAAATCCCGGCTGGTGATAACCCCATCAAGACGGCAATCCCCTGCTATTTATGGACGGATGCCATCGCGACGCCGGAAATGTTCACCCCAACCACCTGGGGATTGAAAGAGGCAGAAAAACTCAAGACCGGCATCAAGTTTGTGTTGAATCAGGCGGGCAATACGCTATTGAACCAGCACGGCAATATCAACCGTACCAAAAAGATCCTGGCGGACGATACCCAATGTGAAATGATTGTGGTTATCGATAACCATATGACCTCCAGCGCGAAATTCGCCGATATTCTCTTGCCTGAGACCAGTTATCTCGAGGCCGAGGATCTGGTGGATAACTCCTACGCGTCGGGTTCCAACAACTTTATGATCTCTATCCAGCCCACGGTGAAACCCATGTGGGAAGTGCGCAGCACCTACGATATCTGCGCCGATATTGCCGGTCATTTGGGAATGCGTGAGAAGTTCACCACCGGTCTGACACAGCCGCAATGGGTCGAGAAACACTACGCCGAGATTAAAGCCAAACGTCCGCACCTGCCCGAATGGTCAGTGGCGAAACACATGGGGGTGATTGATCAGGAAATTGCCACCGATGAAGAGAGTGTTGCATTCAGCGATTTCCGCCGCTCACCGCAGGATAATCCGCTGAAAACGCCGTCAGGCAAGATTGAGATCTACTCTGCGCGCCTTGCGGATATCGCGGCAAAATGGGTGCTGCAAGCGGACGAAAAAATTACGCCGATCCCTGAGTTTTGCCCGTCGTGGGAGTCCCACCTGGATACCGTCATGAAAGAGAAATACCCTCTGCAAATGATTGGTTTCCATACCAAAGGGCGTACCCACTCGACCTACCACCCGATTCCGCAACTGCGTGAAGCGGTGCCGGATGAGATCTGGATTAACCCGATGGATGCGCAGGCGCGCGGTCTGCAAGCGGGGGATGTGGTGCGGGTCTACAACGATCGCGGCATCATCGAGATCAAAACCAAACTCACCCACCGTATCGCCCCAGGCGTGGTCGGGGTACCTCAGGGGGCGTGGGAACAGGTCAATGCCGAAGGTGTCGATATTGGCGGCTGTATCAATACGCTGACTCACCACCGGCCTTCGCCGCTGGCTAAAGGCAATCCACAGCACACCAATCTTGTCGAAATCAGAAAGGCATAAGGGAGATAACAAATTATGACGCAATATGGATTTTTTGTTGACTCATCCAGATGCTCGGGTTGCAAGACCTGTCAGGTCAGTTGCAAAGACAAGAAGGATTTGGATGTGGGACCGAAACTGCGCCGGGTTTACGAGTACGGCGGTGGCAGTTGGATTAAGGAGGGCAATGCGTGGATTGACAACACCTTTGGCTACTATCTCTCCATTGCCTGTAATCACTGCGATGAGCCGACCTGCGTGCAGGGGTGTCCGACGGGCGCGATGCATAAGCGCAAAGAGGACGGGCTGGTGGTGGTGAATGAGGATCTCTGCGTTGGCTGCCGCTACTGTGAACTGCGTTGCCCTTACGGCGCGCCGCAATTCGACAGTACGAGGAAGATTATGCTCAAGTGCGACGGCTGCTATGACCGGCTCGAGCAGGGACTACGGCCAATTTGTGTCGATTCCTGTCCGCAGCGCGCGCTGGATTTTGGCGAAATCACCGAGCTACGGGCGAAATACGGCAGTGAGAATGAGATCGCACCGTTACCCAGCGCACGGTTTACCAAACCGAATCTGATTGTCAAGGCCCACCCTTGCGCGCGCCCTTCTGGCGACAGAGAGGGTGCCACTCAGAATCCACAGGAGGTGTAGCATGCATGAACTCCCTTTGGTCTTTTTTACCGTTCTTTCGCAGTCTGCGGTAGGCGCGTTTGTGCTGTTGTATATCAGCTATCGCCTCGCACAAATCAATGAACGCCAACTGGCAATCGGTCTGACCGCCGCCATGGTGGTGTTTATTGTCGGTCTGCTGCTTGGAACATTCCACGTAGGCCAGCCGCTGCGCGCATTCAATATGCTGCTGGGGGTGGGTCGTTCACCCATGAGCAATGAAATCGTCCTTTCAGGCGTTTTTGGTCTGTTTGGCTGTTTGACGGCGCTTGGCATGCTGTTGAATAAAGGCACCGCCAGACTGCATCAAATCCTGGCTATGATTACTGTAGTCGTGGGGATCGCGTTTGTGGTGTCGATTCCAGCGGTGTATCAGTTGGATACGGTGCCAGCCTGGAATTCATCGTTCACCAGTGGATTTATGATGCTGACGGTGTTGATTGGCGGTGGTGCGCTGGCCGCGCTATTTGGTGCCTGGCGTATTGGCCTGCCACTGAGTTGCGCTGCGATAGTGATTTCACTGGCCATGCGGGCGAATGCGGCTGGCGAGCTGTTTATGGCTGACGCCACGCTGGCGGGTGCGCAAACCAGTTGGTTCACGGTTCAGGCGGTGTTGATGATTGGCGTGTTGGCGCTGGGGCTGTTTTTTGCACTGCGCCGCTCTGGTGGCAAAATGCTGCTGGCAACCTGTGCCTCGCTGGCGATCGTTGGCGAACTGCTCGGGCGAATTGCTTTCTATAACTTGTGGTCCGTGGCGATGTGATATGACAGGCTCGCTGCGGCGAGCCTGCTTTTTTTAGTGGGGGTTATTTTTCTATGGAGGTGATTTTCAATGGGGATTAATGTGCAACATGTGGCGCTCTTGCCCAGAACGCTGGGTTCCCTGTTCTATTTCTCGCCGTCCCAGGCGCACATTTATCAACTGCTCCACGGGCTTGAGGGCGTCGTTAACCTGTTTGATTGGCGTGACAATACCGCGATTGAACGGATATTGCGTGAAATGACGATACCGCCGCAAAGCGATCTCAGCTATCAGTTCTCTGTGCTGTTTGAGGGGCAGGGGATAATGGTTGCACCGCCGTGGGGAGCGGTCTATCTCGATAAAGACGGGTTGTTGATGTCGGAATCGACCATGAGATACCGGGCTTTTCTGGCGGATAACCAATTACTCTTCAATTCGGGCATGAATGAACCGGAAGATCAGTTTGGGCTGATGTTACTGGCATTGGCGCAACTGCTGGAGCAAGAACGGCTCGATGCCGCACAGGAACTGCTTGAGCAGCATCTGTTGACGTGGTCTGCGTTCTACCTGCAACGTCTACAGCAGAACGAAATCAGTCCTTGCTATGCGTCACTTGCCGAGATCGCCACGCTGTTTCTGGCTGAGTTGCGCAATGACATCAGCTTTGGACGCATAGACGCCAACGCGTAAATCAGTTATCAGGCCGGAACCTCCCGGCCTGATCTTCATTGCAGTGCCAATCAAAACTGAATCACCCCTTTTATCAGCGACCTGTTTTTTACCACGTCAGTTTCATAGTCATTGGCGAGGGTGTTGAAATCAAAATAATGCGTGAGCATCATATCAGCAGATAATTTCCCTTCCGCCATCAGGCGGCTGACCTTGGCGAAGTCTTCATGAGTGGCATTGCGGCTGCCCATCATGGTGGTCTCTTTTTTATGGAAATCGGGGTCCGGGAAACTGAGATCGCCCTTGAATAAGCCGACAAACACAATGCTGCCGCCATGGCGAATCAAATTAACGGTATTATTCATCGCATGTTGATTACCGGTGGCATCAATCACTTTTTCTGGCAGCATGCCGGAAAACTGTTGTCGCAGATTCTGTTCGAATCCCGCTTCGGAAGGATCCAACGTCGCAATAGCCAGTTTCTCTGCCACATGGCGGCGGCGCTCTTCGCTGGTATCGGCCATCACGACGCGTGCGCCATCGGCTTTGGCAATGGCTGCAACGCCGAGACCAATCGGACCTGCGCCTACCACCAGAACATGCTCGTGGGCTTGCACCGCTGCACGACGCAAGGCGTGGGCACTGATGGCAAAAGGCTCAATCAGCGCGGCAGAAATGGGATCAACATCATCAACAATTAAAAGATTGCTCACCGGAACGCAGAGATACTCACTGAATCCCCCATCCTGATGTACGCCGATAACGGAAATATTCTCACAACAGTTGGTCTTGCCCACCCGGCAGGAATTGCAGTGCTGGCAGGCGACATAAGGAATAACACTGACCCGTTGCCCTGCTTGCAAATGATGGGCGCTATTTCCCAGCGTAACGACCTCACCGCAAATTTCATGGCCCAACACCCGGGGATAATTAAAGAAAGGTTGATTACCGGCCCAGGCATGAATATCCGTACCACAAATCCCAACGTTCATTACGCGAATCAACGCCTCATTTTCCTTGGGCACGGGTAGCTCGCGT
The DNA here is from genome assembly GCF_003332275.1 of Edaphovirga cremea. Classification (GTDB taxonomy): domain Bacteria; phylum Pseudomonadota; class Gammaproteobacteria; order Enterobacterales; family Enterobacteriaceae; genus Edaphovirga; species Edaphovirga cremea. The sequence continues at coordinate 6,238 of NZ_QOVA01000013.1, forward strand.
TGCCGGTAAACCAGCCTGGTCGGTTCTTCGCAAATCAGCGTTTTCATGGTGTGTATAGGGTTCATAAAAAGTCCTCAAGATGGGTGGACTCTTTTATTAAATAAAAAAGCAGACCATAGATAAATTACCGCCTCCATTTGTGCGTTGGCTCCGAGTATTCAGCTTTAAATTGGCTTTAAATGCAAAAAACAAAAAGGGAATCGTGATGAGCAGAACGCAAAACCTACGGCACAATGTCATCAACCAAATGATCGATGGAATAAGCAAAGGTCATATTCTCTCACCGCTCCCTTCCCAGGCGGCGCTGGCAGAAATGTACGGAATTAGCCGTACAACGGTGAATCACACGCTGAACTATCTGCATGAGCAAGGTGTGCTGGAAAAAGTAAACTCCCACTATCTTATTGTGCGTGCGCCTGATGAGAGCGACGGATTCGACAGCGTCAGCAAACCGCTTGAGGAGCAGACGTGCATTTTTGAACGTGCATTCTTCCATATGATTAATCAGCGTAAACTGCGGGCGGGGGATAGTTTTACCGAACTGCAACTGGCCCGGGAAGCAATGGTCAGCCCGATCGTGGTGCGTGAATTCCTGTTGCGGTTCTGTCGTTATGATCTGATCGAAAGTGTTCGTCGTGGGCAGTGGCGGATGAAAAAATTCGATCAGGATTATGCTGAGAAGCTGTTTGAACTGCGGGAAATGCTTGAAACCCATGCGCTGAATAAGTTTATGAATTTACCGCCAGAAGATGAACGTTGGTTACAGGCCAAAGAGTTGCTTGACCGGCACCGTCAATTCCGTCACACCATAAGCGACAACTACCGCATGTTTTCGCAACTCGATCAGGCATTTCATACCCTGATTCTCTCGGCTGCCGCCAATCCGTTCTTCAATCAATCCCTTGAAATTATCTCTGTTATTTTTCACTTTCATTATCAGTGGGATGAGCGCGATCTCAAGCAACGTAATATTATCGCTACCGATGAACACATGGCGATATTGAGTGCGTTGATCTGCCGTAACGACCTCAATGCGATGCGTGAGATGCGCCGACATCTTGATACGGCGAAGGAATCCATGATGCATTCCATAAGTCAGTATGCGGATTAATGGGAATTGTTAAGAAAATGAGAACGGACTGGCGGTTTGTATAGGTGAGAAATATCTGTTTTCTGCGCGTGATGTTACTCACTTTTAGCCGGTTGCTTGCCTAATAGATTAAATTTGTTTGTTTTTTATTCGATGGCCTTGATTTTTGTTGAAGAATTTTCCGATTCGTTTCGAACGTTATATCTTTGAACGTGAATTTAATTTACATCAAAAAAGCAGATTTGCCCGATCCAGCGTAAATTTGTTGAAAGTACAAATGTGAATAATTTTGCAAAAAACGATAACTATTTTGTCAATCAAAAAACGTCATTGCCTGATTCCTGCTTTTTTTAATTACCTATAGGGTTATTGCCTGGTAAAAAATGTGTCACTCTTGTTTTATTGATAACTATCAAGGAATATTTTAATTTTATTAAACTTCATATATATTATCCCCCTCAAAATAAATCATTGACTTTCATGATTTTTTCGACATTAAACTCTGATAATGTATGAATAAGCTGGATCTCCTAAAAATTTGTCATAGGTAGGGTAATCCGTTGGAAAATAGAGCGTATTGCGAATTGTCCTAGAGCATGAAATGATGATATGACTCTCAGGATAAATGCGGGAAACGTTCAGGGAGTTGCAACACCAATACAAAAAAATCACAGGACTCAGCGATAAATAAATAGTTATCGTTGCATATATGCATTAATAATTTTAATGGAATAAAGATTATGATGAAAATTAAACAAACATCTGCACTTATTGCTGCCGTTGTCGGGATAACTTTTGCTGGTTCTGCGCTGGCTGCTGATGGCACCATCACTATTAACGGCCAGATCACCGACACCACATGTAGCATTAGCGTGAATGGCGGTAACAACAATGCGAGCTTAATATTACCAACCGTTTCAACAACAGCATTACCCACATTGGGTAGTGTGGCTGGTGCAACGCCTTATAGTATCGCTTTAACTGGATGTACGGGAGCAGTGCTGAACAGTGCCGGCACGTTCTATGAAGTGGGTAACAGGGTTGACCTGGCTTCAGGACGCTTGAATAGCATCGGTACGGCCTCTAATGTGCATGTGGAATTACTCAATGCCGATCTGGAAGTCATCAAGATCGGCGGGACTCGCGCCGAGCAACATATTCTGCCCATTGATATTTCAACCGGTGACGGTTCTGGCACCATGAATTTCTATGCCCGTTACTATGCAACTGATATGACAGGCGCCACTGCCGGTAATGTCGAAACTCAAGTTGATTACAGCATCGTTTACGATTAAGTAAATGAAAATGGGGTGAAAGGATCTCTCACCCCATTTAGTCATAAGATTTTTCAGGATTAAAATCATGTTAGGGAAGATCTTAGCCGTTGCGGCCATTTCTTTATCATTGCTTTGGGGGCAAGTCGCACAAGCAGGGGTGATAATAAACAACACTCGCGTCGTTTATTTGGAAAATAATGGTGAAGCAATAGTGCAATTGCGAAATATGGGGAAAAATCCTATTCTTATCCAATCCTGGATCGACGATGGGGATGTCAATTCCAAACCCAACACCAGCCATGTACCTTTCAATTTAACCCCACCTTTAGCCCGTATTGATCCCGACAAAGGCCAATCCTTACGTATTCTGCGGATAGGGGGCGGCTTACGCACCGATCGCGAATCACTTTTCTGGCTGAATGTGTTGGAAATACCGGCAAAAGCCACCAAACAGACCCAGGCTGGCGATAATATAATGCAGTTCTCGTTCCGTTCGAGAATAAAAATATTCTATCGGCCCAATGATTTATCGATGACGCCTTTGCAAGCCTATGAAAAACTAGAACTCCGGCTGGTAAAAGTGGCATCAGGTTATAAAGTTACGGTAAAAAATCCGTCGCCCTATTATATAACCTTCCGTAAGTTCGATATAAAAATGTCCAAAGACGCCCCTTTGCTTGGAGAAGTGGCAAAAGTCGATGACAAAATGGTTGCACCCAATGAGGAAAGATCGTTTCCCTTGCAAGGTGTAAAGTCTGCGCTACCTAAAGGTGCGCGTTTATTTTTCACCGTGGTTAATGATCACGGCGGAGAAACTCTTAATGAAAGGAATCTGTAGAGTTTCGGTTCATCATGGAGGGTACTTATCATTTATTCATCTGGCCTCCAGAGTGGGTGTCTCGTGCCTAACGCCGCTGGTCTTGGCATTGGGCCTGCCAGTACACGCAGAAGATGCTGCTGAAGTCGAATTCAATGAGGAGTTTTTGCGTTCGGCTGTCGATATCAGCCAGTTTTCCCATGGCAATCCGGTTGCTGCGGGCAGCCACAGAATCAATCTTTATCTCAATGAACGCTGGGTTGGCCGCAAGGATGTCAATTTTACCCCAGCGCCAGAGAATCCCAACATTGTCCGGCCTTGTTATGATCTGGAATTGCTGCAGATATTTAATATTGCCCTCGATAAGCTGGATAAAGACGTCATCGGTAAACTTCAGGCGGGGGAGCAATGTAGCGCGCTTGAAGAGTTGGTGCCCGGCGCAAAAGCCACCTTCGATAACGGAGAACAGCGGCTGGATGTTGTGGCACCGCAGATTATCCTGCAACGTCAGGCGCGGGGTTATGTCAGTCCCGCGCTTTGGGACAACGGCATAACCGCCGGAACGCTGCAATATGACTACAATGCCTACCACTCTGAACAAACCGGAACACCTGCTCAAACCAGCCAATATCTCTCGTTGCGGGGCGGGTTCAATTGGGATGCGTGGCGATTGCGTTATCGCTCGTCAGCGGATTGGGATAATAATTCTGGATTCAGTTACCACAGTAATGAAACCTACCTGGAGCGGAGCATTGTGCCGTGGCGCAGCAAGCTGGTCTTGGGGCAATCGACCACCGACGGGCAGGTTTTCAATAGCCTCGGCTTTCTCGGCGTGCAGTTGAGTTCTGATGACCGGATGTACACCGATTCCCAACGCGGTTTCGCGCCGGTTATCCAAGGAACCGCGAATACCAACGCGCGGGTGAGGGTGAGTCAGCGTGGCAACCAGATTTATGAGACCACCGTTTCGCCGGGTGCTTTTGTCATTGATGATTTGTACCCAACCGGAAGCGGCGGTGACCTGCTGGTCACGATCAGGGAAGCGGATGGCAGTGAACGCAGTTTCACTGTTACCTATGCGACGATCGCCGAGTTATTGCGCCCTGGCGTTACCCGCTTTTCGTTGATGGCCGGTAAATATCGCAATTCCGGAATTAATGATCAACCGGTAATCACTATGGCGACACTGCGTCATGGAATTTCAAACCTGATTACCGGTTATACCGGAGTTATCGGCGCAGAGAATTATGCAGCGGTTTCCGCTGGTCTGGCCTTAAATACGGATTACGGTGCAATCTCCCTCGATATAACGCAGTCTCAGGCGAAATTCGACAATATGGACAATCAGCAGGGACAAAGCGTGCGTTTTACCTATGCGAAAATATTGCCTGTCATCAATACCAACGTGAGTTTGGCAAGTTATAGCTATTCCAGCTCGGGTTATTTTGAGGCCGACGAAGCTATCGCACTGCGCGATTACAGTAATAGAAACAGTGATTGGGATATTTACAATAACCTGAAGCGTCGAAACCGATTGCAGGTGAATGCGACACAACAATTTGCGGAGGGTTTTGGTGCTTTATCCCTGAATATGAATACGCAGAATTACTGGAACCGGGGCGGGACGGATACGGAATATCAGTTCAGTTATAACAACTTCTATCAAAGAGTGAATTACGGGATCAATTTCGAACGTGTCCGTAACTTGCAGACGGATCGCTGGGATAACCGGGTGATGCTGACAGTATCCATCCCGCTGGGATCGAGCCGTAATTCCCCGCATCTGACCACTAGTTATACGCAGGACAGAGACCGGCAGGCTTTGCAGAACAGTGTTGGGGGGAGTTTTGGCGAGGCCTATCAATACAGTTACAATACCTTTATCAATGCCGAACATTATCAAGACAATGGCGCCAATACCAGTGGCGGACTGAGCGGTTCCTGGTCAGCGCCGTATGCGACGGTAGGCGGCAGCTACTCCAAAGGTGATGGCTACAGTCAATACGGTGCCAATATGTCAGGCGGGATCGTTGCCTACAGTGGTGGGGTGGTTCTTACCCCAATGCTGGGAGAAACCTCTGCGATTGTAGAAGCGGACAACGCCAAAGGTATCCGCGTCACTAATTACAGTGGCTTGCAACTGGACAGTCGTGGAAGGACAGTCGTGCCTTACCTGAGTCCTTTCCGGCAAAACTCGGTAGAGCTTGACCCCAAGGGTTTATCCAGTGACGTCGAGTTGAAATACACCACGCAATATATCGCACCAACGGCAGGTGCCGTGACCTTGCTGCGCTATGAGACGGAAACCGGCTATTCCCTGTTGACCAACGCGCGTGATGCCAAGGGAAACCCTTTACCCTTCGGCGCGACAGTGACTGACGAGAAAAATAATAACGTCGGATACATTGCCCAGTCCGGGCAAGGGTTTTTGCGCGTCAAATCTGATAAAGGCCGATTGGATGTTAAATGGGGGGAAGGCGCAGACGAGAACTGCCAATTCAACTACCAATTACCTCAATCAACCAGTGATTCAACCGATTACCGTCGCGCAGATGTCGTGTGCAATTAAGCAAGGAGGAGGGAATGGACACAGGAAATCAACGCTATTTATGCCTGGGCGCTGTCGTGTTACTTATTTTCAGCCATGCAACAACAGCCAGTGCGGAAGGAACTTGGGTTAATTGCTCAAGTGAAAACAATATCAATTTTCAATATTTTAATAGTTCAACAATCGAGGTAGGGAAGAACACCGAGATAGGTGATGTGTTAGGCGGTTGGCTGACCTCAACCAACAACCAGTCCTGGGCTTGCACGCCAGGGAATTGGGACGGAGTAAGGATCGCGACCCAGGGTTACACTTCCCATACCCAATATGGAACGATGCAGATAGATGGCGGTGCCTACACGATATACGACACGAATTTAAAAACGGGACTGGGTTATATCGTCCGGTGGCGTTTCTCTTTTAATGGGCAAGTCAGCGACTGGCAACCACTGACTATCGCACCGGGCGGACAACAGATTCATTCCGAGTCATTTGCTGTTCCCAATGCGGATGGTGGCCAGTCGATAAATTTGGGTACGGACGTACAGTTGCGTTTTGTCAAAACCGCTGACGATCTGACCGCCGGAAGCGTTCCTACATTTCACCCGATATATATGGAGCATTACCAGACGTACAACGGCGGAAGTTTTGCAGGTCTCAACGCACCTATGGTTGCACAATTTCAACCGGGGTCGAACATATCCAATCTGGAGGGTACCTGCACAACGCCTGATGTAATCGTGAATTTGCCCACTGCCTTGATCGGCGATTTCAGGGGCGTGGGGACAACCACTGCACGCACAGGATTCGACCTCGCATTCAATCAATGTCCTACGGGGTTGGTCAGTATTGGTTACAGTTTTGCAGCGACAACCAGTGTGGTGGATTCAACGAATGGTGTGGTTGCCATGAATTCATCGTCGACCGCCACGGGCGTGGGGGTTCAATTGCTTGATGGCAATATGGCACCGATTGTTTTCAACACCAGGTATCCCCTGGCGGTGTATGATCCCTCGCTGCCCAAAGCCAATAGTAATTACCGGGTGCCGATGACGGCGGGGTTGTATCAGACGGGGGGGCAGGTTACTTCGGGGACAGTGAGTTCTGCGGTTACTTTTACTTTGAATTATAAATAAATTTTTTTTGAGATGAACTCTAGTTCTAACTCTAACGTTAACGTCAAAAGAGGGTTTTATTGGTTGGAGGCTTTGGCTTGATTTTCTTTAAAAATAGGCTTGGAGTAGGTTTCGGTTGATATAAATGTATTTTTCTACTTGAGCCTCGAAGCCTCAACCGACAAAGGGCCGCCAGTCGCCGCGGCCCTTTGAACCCGGGCTTTTTCGCTACACTTCTCGCCGGCTGCGCCGGTCCCTTCCCTCATCTCTCCGGCGGACGGGTCGGCTTTAGCCCACATCCATGTGGGCGGACGCCTCTCACCGCCATCCTGGCGGTTCGCCCCTGCCTGCGTTCTTCGCTCAGCGAGTCATGACGCTCTGGGAAGGTCAACGGAAACAGCAACGTCAACGGAAACAGAAACGTCAAAAAATAAGATAACGGATGAGTTGATAATTTCTGTATGAAATCTTGATATTTTGTTTCTTTGTTTCTTTGTTTCTTTGTTTCTTTGTTTCTTTGTTTCTTTGTTTCTTTGTTTCTTTAGATTTTGAACTACCCCGAGCATCATGAATTGCTGAGGGCGGAATGTAGGCAGGGATGAGCCGCCAGGACTGCGGCGAAAGGCGTCCGGCTACAGGGACTGTAGCCTAAAGCCGACCCGTCCGCCGCAATGACAACCGAGGGAACCCGCAACGCGGGCAATTCGTGCTGCGTGAAGCGCGGATGCAAGGGGCGCGCTTTCGCCCCTTGCTTGATTGCCGATTTTCATACTAAAAGATCAACAGCATAGCGAAAGCAATCAACCAACAAAGCTATCTTTTGACGTTCAAGAACATCAATCTGATATCAACCGAAACCTGCCCCGAGCCTGCTTTAAAACCAACAAATTCCCCACCAACTCCTCTCTATTCTATATTAATTAAAAAAACATTTTTAAAATTAAAATAAGGAAAGGTAATCATTTATAGTTATATTTCAGCAAAATAATGTGTTAGCAAACCCCTGGCTTGGAGCTGCGTCCCGCGCGGTAATTATACTGGCCCGACACTCACGACCCAAGGCTATCCGCCCTATACCGTGTATGGAACGAAGCAGGATCGATGGCGGGAGGGGTTGGGGTGCAATTACTCGACAAGAAGATGGATCCGATCACGTTCGGTACCCAATATATATTAGATACTTATGATCCTTCATTGCCAAAAGCCAATAGCAACTACAAAGTACCGTTAACGGCGGGATTGTACCAAACGCAAGCGCGCGTCACCTCAGGGAACGTGAACACGGCAGTCACCTTTACGATGAGCTACAAATAACGTCAATATGACAACCTTTACTTCGATGATGTTCAGGGCAATGCGGGTATTACAGAGGGCAACTATGGTTGCCCTTGTTGCTTTTCCCTTATGGGGATCGCCAACGGCAGACGCGGCGATCTATTTGGGTTCAACACGGTTGATTATGGATGGCAAAGACAAAGATGCCACCATCAAGGTGGTCAATGACGGGGAAGGGCCTGTTTTGCTGCAAGTGTGGATTGACACGGGTGACAGCGAAGCCTCACCCGAAAAGATTTCCACCCCCTTCACGGTAGCCACGCCGATTCTGCGCCTTGAGAGTAAACGTTCGCAACGCTTACGGGTACTTTATACCGGCAGCGATGCACTGGTTCCCAGCGATCGTGAGTCCGCATTTTGGCTCAATGTGTTGGAAGTTCCGCCAAAAGCGAAAGATTTTGCGACAACAAACCATATGCAAATGGCCTTCCGAACCCGCATTAAACTCTTCTACCGACCGCAGTCGTTACCGACAATCAGCGCAACACCACACGATCAATTGCGTTTTAGCGCAGCCAGCGAACGTGGCGATTTGATATTGAGCGTCACCAACCCCACACCTATTCACCAGACGCTGTTGCAACTCAGCGTAGGCAAAGATAAAAATCACCCCATTGCGACCACAATACCGGATGACGGAATGCTCAAACCTTTCGGCAGCGATCGGTTCATTCTGGGCAATGTAAAAGGCTCGTTTGATCCCGGCATGAAAATATTCTTTTCGGTCATCGATGACTTCGGTACGGTTATTGACAGCGAACAACCCTTGACGCGTTAGGGGGCTTTGATCGGCTAATGTCATTTCAGTAACCCCTTCAGATAACGCACTTCTGTATGTCCACACTGTTTTTTCCCTTCAACATGATGCCTTCACCTGAAGTCTTTCTTCAGGTGAAGGTTCGATTTCTAATTCGAATTTTTATACGTAATGTGTTCACAGCAACGAAGACAGGAAGGAAAAAATGAAAGAGAAATAGCAGGACTTGCAGACACTCTTAAACTAAAAGATGGCACTTTAGTGTCGGAAATCGTACTCGTATAATCGTTTTATTTTTTTATGTGTGATTTGCGAGTGGTCCATTAAAAATGGAGTGGTGTTTTATGCTACCAATAAATTAAATTTGGTTTTTTATGTTCATGCTTGTCCGCGATGATAGTTCTAAAATTATGTTCTTCAGGCAGTTATATTTCAGATGTAAATCCTGCGATCAGGCTGAATTTAATGTAGAACATATACATTTAAACAATTAATTAACATATTAAATACGTCAAGATAGCTTGTTGTATTAAAGATAGCATCCACTAGAATATCAAACTATAAAAGTGAGGACTGTTTGACCCGCAACGGCATAATGGATGCATGTTTAAGTCCCGTTTTATTAAAAGGATTTTATAATGAATAACCTGGAAGAATTCGGCTTTCTCATTGGCGATGACGTTTGCGTTAATGTTAAACAAAGAACCATAGTAAGAATATCTCTGGATTCAAGCGTAAAAAACTACACTTTCAGCGCTGCAATGCTCACTGATACTTCAATGAATCTGTTGGTTTATTTATTGAAGAATGCCAATGACAATCTCGTGACCAAGGAAGAGTTACTGCAAAATATTTGGGATGCTCATAATCTTCGTTCCTCTAACCAGCGTTTATGGCAGGTAATTAAAGAGCTGAAAGCCAAGTTGGCTGTTATCGCTGTACCTGATGAGTTTCTTAATACGAGTCGCGGCCAAGGGTATATTATCCCCCGGCAACAAATAAGAACATTATACTTTGGTTAACCGGTATTTTTGCAAAAATCCCACTGTCATTAATTAATTTAATCTCTGCAATTAACGTTGTAGGGGGAATCACATTTCCAATATGGAAGAGCCGTATTGGGATGAAAAGAGTAAATGGATATTTACTTATTTAATCAAGCGTCAATCCAATATAAAGGATGTATATCATGAACAAATTAGCCATCGCCGCTTCTCTCGCAACAATTTTTGGCGCTGCTCATATGGCAAATGCAGCATCAACTGGCACGATCACTTTCGAGGGTGAATTGACTGCCACGACTTGTAAAGTCACCATTGACGGCACTGATGCTGATGCCACCATTGTTTTGCCCACGGTGGGCATCAACTCTCTGGCCGCTGCGGGCGAAGTCACCGGGCGTACCGGTTTCAACATGGCATTAAGTGACTGTGCGGGGACACTGACAACGGCTTCTGCTTTCTTTGAGGGCGGTTACAACGTTGATGCTGTCACGGGTCGTTTGAAAAATATGACCGGGGATGCAACTAACGTTAGTCTGCAACTGCTCGACTCCTCCAATTCAGATGCCGTCATCAAAGCGGGTGATACCAGCCAGGTAGTGGGTACCACCTATGTTGATGTTTCAACCGGCAGTGCCAACCTGCCTTACTCTGTACAGTACTATGCCGAAGATGCAACAACGGCAGGTACTGTGGTCAGTAATGTGACGTATTCCCTGCAATATAAATAAGCTTTTTAAGGGGGAGTAATCCCCCTGTTATTTCTTTCTATTTTTTCAGGAGTGCTCACCATGTTTTTTTCTTATTCTGCAAAAAGCAGTAGTTTATTTTTACTGGGGGCGCTTCTTTGTTCTGTCAGTACACTTTCCGTTGCGAGCATTGTTATCAGCGGCACCCGGGTGATCTATCCGGCAGCACAAAAAGAAGTGACCGTAAAATTAAGTAACAAAGGTAGCGGGCCGGTACTTATCCAAAGCTGGATCGACAATGGCGATATTGATGCCCGGCCTGAAACCATCAAAACACCGTTTATCCTGACGCCGCCCATCAATCGCCTCGATCCGGACAAATCGCAGACATTGCGCCTGAGTTACAACGGCGCCACGTTGCCTGCCAATAAAGAATCGGTCTTCTGGCTGAATGTACTTGAAATTCCGGCGAAAAAATCCGGCGCAGACGACAAGAACTTGCTGAATATGGCTTTCCGCTCACGGATCAAACTGTTTTTCCGGCCGGGCGGGTTGCAAGGCAACGCCAATGATGCAGCCAGTGCCCTGACGTGGAATACCACCGCACAGGGGTTGCGTGCGACAAACGCCACGCCGTATTACGTCTCGCTGGTGCAGATCGGTCTGGCTGGCAACAGTCAAAAAGCCGGCGTTGAAGGGGAGATGATTGCTCCAATGTCGAGCCTCGAATTCAAATTACCGGGGGCAGGCAGCAAGAACAAAATCAGTTATTCAGCCGTCAATGATTACGGGGCCATTACCACTCATGAAGCCACCGTCAAATAAATAGACATAAACGGATTTCCATTATTTTCCAGGGATGTCATCGCGAGCGCGGTGTAAAGGTTACTTCTATGCAGACTCTACGACAGTCAGGATCGGCAATACCCACCTCCGCCGGTAGCTATACCGGAAAAATGACGCCCATTGCCCTCATACTCGTCAGCATGTTCACGGCATCAAATGCCCAGGCTGACCTGCGGGTAACTCCCCCGCAAAGCATCGCCCGCAATGTCGAGTTCGATCCGCAATTCCTCAATATGGGGAATGCGCAGGAGATGGATCTCTCTCGTTTTGCCAACGGCTCAAATGCCCTGCCGGGGCACTATAAGGTCGCCATCTATCTGAACAGGACGGCGCTGTTGAATGCCGACGTTGAATTTAAAAGTCGTGAAGACAAAACGGTGTATCCCTGCCTGACCCCAAAGATCGTCGGATCCATCGATTTCAATACTGACCGTATTCCAGCATCCCTGCTCAAGGCGATAAAGGGGGGAGAGCAATGCATTGATCTGACCCAGGAGATCCCGGCTGCGCAGGTGGTGTTTGACAGCAATGAACAGCGGTTGGATATCCAACTGCCCCAGGCGTATGTCAATACGCTGGCGCGGGGTACCGTCAATCCGGCACTGTGGGACAGTGGCGTGCCTGCGGGCATATTGGGTTACAACATCAATGCCTACAGCAGCCAATCCAACGGCAATGACAGCAAATCCCTGTATGCGGGTATCAATGCCGGAGTGAATATTGGTGCCTGGTACGCGCGCCATAACGGTGCCTACAGTTGGGCAGACGGCGGTCAAAAGAAATACACCACCCTTAACACCTATATGCAGCGCGATATCCCGGTATTGCAGGGGCGGGCGTTGATCGGCGAGTCGAATACCAACGGCCTGATTTTTGACACACTGCCGTTCAGCGGGGTGCAACTGAGCAGCGATGAACGGATGTTGCCGGAATCCCTGCGTGGCTATGCGCCAGATATCCGCGGCATTGCCCGTACCGCCGCCAGGGTGACGGTAACCCAGGGCGGTCAGATAATTTATGAGCGCACCGTGTCACCGGGCGAGTTCATCATCAACGATCTCTATCCTACCGGTTATGGTGGCAACCTCGATGTCACGATACATGAGGCCGATGGTTCAGAGCAGAATTTCACCGTGCCTTTTGCCTCCGTGGCGCAACTGTTGCGTCCTGGCACGCATCGTTACAGTGTCACGATGGGCAAGCTGCGCAATGATTTTATCGACGACGATCCGGCACTTTACCAGGCAACCTACCAGCGCGGCCTGACGAATATTGTGACGGGTTATGGCGGTGTGCAAGCCAGCCAGGACTACCATGCCCTGCAACTGGGTGCCGCAGTGGGAACGTTCGTTGGAGCATTCTCCGCTGACGTCACGCAGGCACGCACCCATCTGCCTGCCAACAGCGGCGGGACGCAGTCCGGCCAGAGTTATCAGCTTGGCTACAGCAAGGTGATCAGCGAAACCAACAGCAGCCTGTCGCTGGCGGCGTACCGTTTCTCCACTGAGGGTTTTATGGATTACCTGACCGCGATGAACACCCGCGAAGCGGTGCGCCAGGGATTCCCGGCCAGTTCGGTTGGCCGGGCGAAAAACCGCGTGACGCTGACCGCCGGTCAGGGACTTCCTGGCGACTGGGGACAGTTCTATATCAGCAGTTCGCTGCAAAACTACTGGAACCGCGAAGGTAACGACACGCAGTACCAGATGGGCTACAGCAATCGCTACAAGAGCCTGAGCTATGGCCTCAGTGTCAACCGCAGTCAATCGGCCTATGGATCGACGCAAAACAACTACCTGCTGAGTTTCAGTTTCCCGCTTGGTCGCCGTGACAGCAGCCATACGCCAAATATACGCGTACAACTCAACCGGGATTCGAACGGCAATATGCGTGAGCAGACTGCACTGTCAGGAACGGCAGGAGCAGGTAACCAGTTCAGTTACAGTGCATCGGCGATGAACAGCAACAACGGCGGTGGTGCTTCTGGCGCGCTCAATGCGCAGTACCGCAGTCAGGCGACGGCGGTGAGTGCCTCGTATGGTGCTGGGGAAAATTACCAGAGTCAGGGACTGGGGCTCAACGGCACAATGGTGGCACACCCTGGCGGCGTGACGCTGACGCCATATAACGGGGAAACCTTTGCCGTGGTTGAAGCAAAAGGTGCAGAAGGTGCGCGCGTGTCTTCCTACCCGGGCGTTCATATCGACTCGCATGGCTATGCAATCGTGCCTTACCTGAACCCTTACCAGATGAACGATGTCAGCATCGATCCGAAAGGTACGGCGAGCAATGTCGAACTGGATAACACCGCCCAGAAAGTCGCACCGCATGCGGGCGCCGTAGTGATGCTGAAATACACCACCAAAAAGGGCTGGCCGGTGTTGATTAATGCCACGTTCGAGGATCAGCCGGTGCCGTTTGGTGCCAGCGTGCAGGATGAAAAGGGTAATAACGTCGGGGCTGTGGGTCAGGGTGGTCAGATTTACGCCCGGGTCAGCAGCGAGCGCGGCAAACTGAACGTGATCTGGGGTGATGGCAGTCACATGGCGTGTCAGGTCGGATATGTATTGATGCCGCAGCCGAAAGGGCAGAAGGCATCGGCAGTCCAGACATTCACGAGCCTCTGCCAGCAAGCATCAAATAACAACGTTCCCAAGGAACTTGCCAGCAGGTCAGCCTCTGGATCGCCATCAGGCAGTTGAGGACTTACAGGGTTTACCTGCTACCCAAATCCCATCACGACAGTAAAACGGAACAAGATAATGAAAAAATTGACACAAGTATTGCTGGCTGTGCTGGCAACAGGTATCGGACTCTACAGCGGTGGCGGAGCGGCTGAGGTGGGTGCAAATGAATGTGCGCGGTTTGCTTCGTCGGCCCTTTTTGCGGACGTGGTTGATTTGGGTAATCAGACCATTACCGTGGGGTCTGACGCCGGATCAATGGCAGATGTTTACTATGTAACTATTACACTTTCAAATAGTGTCGGAGCCACTTGTCGCGTTGAGACCACAACCAAGGTCACGATGCTGACCGCCTATGACAGTATGCCTCTGGCCGAAATTGCCAACGCCAGTGCTCTGCTCTTTGAAACGGGTGTATCTGGATTGAGTATGGAAATGCGGGTTAACCAAGGTATCCCCCTGAATCGCAGTGGGGTCAGTACTTCTGTCTCGCTTTTGGGTAATCAGGGAAAGGCCGCAAGCATGACAGTCAGTCTATTTTTCACCAAAAGAGGGGTCATTACGCCAGGAGTCATCCATGGCACCGATCTGCCCACGATTAAGATCACCGGCTCCGGCTCCGATAACCCACTGGTCACGGGGTTCCCTTTTGAAATAGGCACATTGCGGTTTACCGGGCAGTTGAATGTTGTCAGTGGCAGTTGTGTTACACCTGATTTGGCGGTTGATTTAGGGCGGTATGATATACCCGAAACGTTCACCGGAATTGGCACAACATCCCCTTGGGTTGATAGCTCAATGATGTTGACAGGGTGCCCCGCTTTTAAAGGGTTCTATAACACGGGTAATGGCACATTGGCAATGAAAGCCAGTGGCACAGTGCCGTCGGGGACCCCCAACTCGAACATTATGCGGATTACCGTAAGTCCTTCTGGCTCTGGGATATATGACGCGGCGAATGGCTTATTCACTATCGCGACAGGAAGTGGGACTGCCAAAGGCGTTGGATTACAGCTGGCCAGGGGGGATTTCAACATTCCGGGATCCTTGTCGATGATTGAACTCAACAAGTCTTTTTCAATGAATGTCAGTTCGGATGCGCCTGGGACAATTAAGCTCCCTATGGCCGTCCGTTACTATCAGACCAGCAGTACGGTTACGCCAGGGAAAGCAAACGGTAAGGTCACCGTAAACATTCTGTACTACTAAATGGCAGGCAGAGGGATTGTCTGGCTCGTTTAAAGGGAAAGAAACATGATGAATGTACATATAATTTCCAACGATCAATATATGTTGGCTGGTTTACGACAACTGATGAAAGATAAACGTGAGGTGGCAATAAATAGTCGTCCGCTTGATCTCAGATCGCACAATAAGGCTTATCTGGACCCGAATCGTGTTTTGTTAATTTGTCTCGATTCTGAGAGCGAAATTGTAGCTTTGCTCTCCTTGCTGGCTGAAACTAATAGCAGGGTCATTATCATGGGGAAAAACGCAGATGATGAAATCTTTAGCCATTATTGCGGCTGTCATTACATTCCAAAAAACAGCAGCGTAGAGGATTTCAACTTTCTATTCGACGCGATTATGCATTCCAGCACATTGCACATAAAAAATGTGTTAACAACGCGCGAAAAAACCGTCATAAAAGAATTATTGCAGGGGAGGCCAGGGGCGTCAGTCGCCAAAAAGCTTGATATTTCACAAAAGACCATTAGCTCACATAAAAGGAGTGCATTACATAAATTGGGGCTGAAAAATATCAACCAGGCAACATTACTTTCAAAGATATTAATCCAGCAAAATATCGAAGAGTTTATAATCTAGTTTTGTTGCGCCTATCTTGCATGAATCGCCGTCCACCGTTTGCCCTGAATCCACAGCAAACGGTGGGGCGATCCGTGTTAGAACTGGTTGTCCGGATGACGAATACGATCCAGCACCTGATGTTGCAGATTGAGGAAGTCGGGCGTGCGGTTCATGGTCTCATGGCGCGGACGGGGCAGCGGTACATCGAACGTACTGTCGATGGTCCCTTTTCCCATCACCACAATCCGATCGGACAAGAACACCGCTTCTTCAATATCATGGGTAACGAACATCACGGTGAGACGGTGAACTTCCCAGATTTCAATCAATAATTGCTGCATCTGATGGCGCGTCATGGCATCCAGCGCACCAAAAGGTTCATCCATCAACAGGATTTTGGGGCGGTAGGAGAGCGCACGGGCGATAGCGACCCGCTGTTTCATACCGCCGGAAAGCTCGGCAGGCCAGCGATCGCCAGAACTCCCCAGTTTGACCAATTCCAGATTCTGCTGCGCAATATCACGGCACTGCCTGGCCGGTGTGCCTGCGGCCTTGAGCGCAAACTCGATATTCTGCCTCGCGGTTAGCCATGGCAACAGCGTGTAGGTCTGGAATACGACGCCGCGATCGATGCCGGGCCCGGTAATGGACCGATCGTCCACCCGCACATCACCGGCATCAAAATCCTCAAGACCGGCTGCAATGGACAACAGGGTACTTTTGCCGCAACCCGATGCCCCCACAATAGAGACGAATTCGTTGTCATTCAGGCTGAGATCGATACCGTTCAGCACCTGTTTGCGTGTTTTTCCCACGGGAAAGCTTTTAACCAGTTGATGAAGGGACAGCGTCGCCATCAGGAACTTCTCCGGTTGTAGCGGAACAGCACGCGCTCTGCGGCGCGCATCAGTTGATCGGTGATCAAGCCCAGCAACCCGAGCAAGAGAATGTAACCGATGATCGTATCGGTCTGGAAATAGCGCTGTGACACCACAATGCGATAACCCAATCCGGAGGTGGAAGCGACCAGTTCAGCCAGTACCAGCCAGGTCCAGGCCCAGCCGAGGCTGATGCGCAGCGCGTCCCAAATACCCGGAAACGCGGCGGGCAGAACGATGCGGAACAGGATTTTCCAGTCCGGCATGCCCAGCGTGCGACCGAGGCCAATGAAATCCCCCGGCACGCGTTTTACCGCATCCATCATCATCAGTACCTGTTGGAAAAAGGTACCAATCCAGATCACCAGGAATTTTTGGAAATCATCGGTGCCGGTCCAGAGAATGGTCAGCGGCACAAACGCCACCACCGGCATATAACGGATGAAATCGACCAGCGGTTCGAAAATGGCTTTGAACAAGCCGTAACACCCGGCCAGCACGCCAATGACAATCGACATCAGTGAAGAAATGGCGAACGCAATGGCGATGCGATAGAGGCTGTCTTTGACGTCGCTTTGCAATGTTCCGTCCATCGCCAGCTTCATCATGCGTAGCCAGACTTTCTCAAGCCCGGGTAGAAAGAGCGGGGGGATCGCGCCGTTACGTGTCGCCAGCCACCATGAAAGCACCAGCAGGGAAAAAACTGTTATGGCAATGCCCACGAACTGCCGACGCGACGGGACACCACCAATCACCAGCAAGCGCGATTTGCGTTTGCGGTGGGGAACGGAAGCGCCTTGCGGCGCCTCCGGTTTTTCTAAAGCCATGTTTCTTCCACCTTACAGACCATCTACAACGCTGGCATCAATAACCTGTTGCGGCGTAACAGGTGCGAGAATGAGACCGGCATCGGTAGCTGCTTTCAGTACATGCTGGAAGGTTTCGGTAGAGAAGTCATGGCCGAGAAGGCGTTTATTATCCGCCAGGGAGTAATAACTCACGCCGTCGAAAGCGGCTTTCAGCTCATCAGGACTGGCACCGACACCCTTGGCGATGATCGCGCGATCGGCTTCCTTGTTCGCCTGATAGTGAGTCAGCGCGGCATCCCAACTTTTGATCAATGCAGCGACCTGACCCGGTCTGTTTTTCAGAACGTCATTACGCACCACCAACACATCACTGATCAGGCCCGGATCGGAATGGCCGCTATACAGGACTTTTACCGACGGATCCTGGCTTTTCGCCACACTCAGATACGGCTCGTAGGTCACGGCGGCAGAAACACGTTTGGCAATCAACGACGTACCTGCGGAAGAGACCGGCATTGGCACGGGCTTGATATCGGCGAGTGTCAAACCCACCGATGACAGTGCGCTGTGCAGCAAAATGTCGCTGGTTGTACCCTCTTCATAAGCGACCTGTTTGCCTTTGAGATCTTTCAAACTGGTAATATCGCTGGTGGTCAGCAAGGCATCGGCGCTTTCGCTGCTATCAAGCAGCATCACGATCTTCACTGGCAATCCGGCAGAGACCATCGACATGGCGGTGTGCGTCGCGATATTGGCTGCATCAATCTGCCCGCTGGCCAGCGCGGCGTTGATATCTTTGTCTTCGGCAAAGTTTAGCAGTTCGACCTTTTCCAGCCCGTGTTGTTTGAATAAGCCATGGCTTTCGGCCACGTACCACTGACCATAGCCCAACCAGGGTTGAATCCCCATTTTCAGCGGACCGGGCTCAGGTGTTGGCGCGGCAAACGTGAGGGGGGAAGCCAGCAGTCCCAGACAGCAAACGGCAGCGAGAGCGTACTTTTTTGCAAAAAATGGAGGCATATCGATTCCCTTGAAATGATGTAAAATTCAGATGATTCGATAATGCCCTTTTTCGACGAAATATTGCAACGTTTTGCAACAGTAAACGGCGCGATAATGCGTCCTGCGCGGCGATTTGCTGGTTTGCTGGCGCTGTATGTCCCCTGCAATGCCGACTTGTGTGAACCTGCAAACCTGACCTGATGGCCAACCCAGGTGAGTTTTGAGCCCAAGCTACAGATAGCGTTTAAGCAAGAAGGCTACATGTTGTGCTGGCAAAGTCGCTGGCAGTCTGAACTATTAGTCTGAGCATTTAATGATCATTCCTGGCGACAACCGCAGGCGTAATATTATTAATTAATGGATGCCGAGACCAACATTAAATAAATGTATTGATTCTGCTAAATATATTTTCTCTAGAAATGTGTGAACTCCATAGGTAAAGGAATAATTAACTGAAGGATTTGGTTATGTATCACAGTGATTTGATAATTCGGGATATGCAGGTCGATAAGTTAATGGCTCTCCAGCTTGATAAGGCTCTTTCAGGGGTTAAGGATCAGGCTCTGGAGCAGGCCAGTAAGATTAGTGATGGTGCTACTCGCCTGCTGTATTACACATTATGCTTTACCGATAATTACCAGGATATATGCGCAAAACTCAAGAGTGAAGATCTCAGGTTTTCGGAAGGGATTTATCAGCTTATTAAAGATAGAAATATTGTATATGAAATAGTCAAGATTTACGTTGAGTTAATATTTAAGAACAAAAGCGCACAGCAGTTGGAGTACATCAAGAGACTTCTGATAAAAGCGGATGTCAATATCTCAGCGAGTTCATTAACAAATCAGGCTTTTGTATTGGGTATAACAACCTCTATTTGTCTTGGTGTTAGTATGAATACTAATTTTATAAAAGGTACCAAGACTGGCTCTACGCTTGTTGTTACCGGGTTAGGGCTTTATGGCTATGTTCAGAAAGCATCCGCAAGCGCAGAACGCCTGAGCTTGCTCAATCCAAGGTATTATCATGCTCTGTATATGAGAAAGTTAGAGATGATGTACTTTTTAGTTGAACCTCTTTTCATGAAAGCGAGGGCATTTGAAGCTGATTTGTTGTCAGATGATGATGTGGTGAACGCCATAATTAACATGGTGAAATAGTCATGATTAATTTCTTAAAGAAATGGCTTAAAGCTCAGTTATCATATTTTTTTTGGGGATATGTCCCGCTAATTGTTGTCGTGATTTTCGGTGTTGCTGTGGCTCAATATTTCCCTGGCATTGCAGTACAAGCAACAGGAATATTTTTTGTCGTAGTGCTGATTTTTGTATTTTGGTTTAACTATAAACACTAATTTTCTATGGAAAAGTACGTATTGTTACTTGATAAAGGATGCTCTATATGTCTACCCCAGCTCATCTTTGGTTAACAGACGAAAATGGCTCGCCCATTGTCGGCGGGTGCTTAATGCCAACCCGCTTGGGTTCGATAGAATTACGCTCAGTAAGCCATAATGTCACCATCCCGGTGGACTCTCATTTGGGTAAATTAACGGGGACAAGGGTGCATGACCCGATTACGATTCAAAAGGAATTTGATCGAACAACACCACTTCTTTTTCGCGCTCTATGTCAGGGAAGAACACTTAAGTCTGCAACGATAAAAATGTATCGTATTCTTGATGCTGGAATGGAGAGTGAGTATTTTAACATTCTTCTTGAAAACGTGAAGATAACGACAATTTCACCGTTTTTATTACCAAATGGAATGACCAGTACTCATCTGGAAAATATTGAGTTACGTTATGAGGCGATCACTTGGAAATATACAGAGGGGAATATTTTGTACCGAGATACGTGGAATGAACGCATGATAGCTTAATGCCAGGGTAAAAAATGTTCAGCAATTCAAAAAGGATCTCAGAAAGATCCTTTTTTGTACTATGTTGATAAATTCCATTTGCATAAGATTTTATTTAAAAAATGTACTTTGCGTTTTAGCTCTTATCTCTGTAACTGACACTGTTCACACAACTGCGGCCACATCGCCATAAACAGGCGGGCATTTTGCTGTAGCTGCTCATGACTGGCGCCATTGCGTGCCTGTACTGACATACCGTGCAACAGGGTTGTCAGATAACTGGCAAGTAGCGTGGTATCCGTCGCCGCCGCAAGCTCTCCTTTCTCCCGTCGCTTTTGCAAGAAAGCGGCAATGTAATTTTCAAGCTCATCGCGTTTCTGTTTCATCATGTCAAAAAGCATCGTGTCTTCAGCGGCCATGCCGAAAGTCGCCGATACCATGAAGCAGCCAGATGGGGTGATCGGATCGGTAAAAAAATCGGCCAATGAATGGACCAGTTGATCGATGATCTCTGTGACGGACATCGCCTCCTGATTCAGCAACGCGTACTGTTTTTCTCTGTAAACCGTCAGGTAACGTTCAACGGCGGCACAGAATAACCCCTCTTTGCTGCCAAATTCGCTATAGAGCGTGCCGGGCTTGCTCTGCGTGGCTTTTATCAGCTCTGACAGGGACGTTGGCTCATAGCCATAGCGCCAGAAAAGCGTCATGGCGATATCCAGCACTTTCTCGCGATCAAACGTTTTAGGCCGTCCCCGGCTGGTGGCTAGCTTCTGCGTGATTGACATATCACCTCCTGCATTTAATGAACGATCATTCTAAAAAAATATTGTCAATCTGTCCAGCCCTATTTCCTTCCGACAGAATCATGTTAAATATATGAAAAGCATCTGAAAAATAATTAATGAATGCTCATTCATAAAATAAAGCTTGCCACATCAATTTGTGATTGATAGCATTTAGTGAACGGTCATTCATTAAATGATTGCCGCAATGAAAGAAAGAGAGTCAGAGACTTCGTCAAGCTCTTTGCCTGATTTGAAGCATGCACACAGCAAAAACTATATGGAGATAACAAATGAAAAACGAATCACGCATAGAAAAATTACTGGGAATCAGATACCCCATTATTCAGGCATCCATGGTCTGGCTAAACTCTGCGGAACTGGCAGCAGCGGTATCCAATGCGGGGGGACTGGGTGTTCTCGGCCCGAATGCAGGCCGTAAGGATGTCACCGGTGATCCGTTGAAAACGGCAGAACTTTTCCGGGAAGAAATCAGGAAAACCAGGGCGCTGACCGATAAACCTTTCGCAGTTAATTTCTTATTGCCGATCGAAGGGGTTGAGATCAGTTACAGATACGCCAGACCGTTGATGGATGTCATCCTCGAAGAAGGGGTGAAAATCGTGATTACCAGCGGCAAGGACATCACACAGGGCCTCGAACATATTGATCGCTTGAAACAGGCCGGGGCGATCGTTATTCACCGCGAAATATCGCCAACGGTGGAGAATGCGATTACCGCAGAGAAGGCTGGCGTACATGCCATTATTGCGACGGGGCAGGAAGCGGGTGGGCACATGAGTGATAATCGAATCAGTACGCTGGTATTGGTTTCTCAAGTGACTGATGCCGTGAAGATTCCTGTTATTGCCGCGGGTGGTATTTACAACGTCAAGACTGCCAATGCCGCGATTGCTATGGGTGCGGAAGGTGTGTATATGGGCACCCGATTCCTCATGACCTGTGAATCGCCCACCAGCGAAGCGGCGAAGCAAGCCATCCTTGCGGTTCGATCTGAGGATCTGGTCGTTATCAACACTCGGGCGGGGGATGTTCGGGTCGTGGCGACCAAACGTATCAAAAATGGTCAAGGCGACAGTGAAGTGGGCAGTATTAAAACGGCGATGCTGGACGGAGATCTCGATAACGGTATTATCAGCGTTTCTGAAAGTGCCGGGGGAATTTCGACCATTGCGTCCGCCAAAGACATAGTCGAGGAGATGGCCGCAGTGTTTGCCTGATTATATAAAAGTATCGTTAAATAAGTGAATAACTCAGGCCGTCGTTTCTACGGCCTGAGTCAAGTAATAGCCCTTCACTTCTAAACGACTATTTCTTCTTGTACACATCCGCAGACGCATGAATTTTTTCATTGGTGTTGGCAGACTTGATTACGTAGTACTCGCCACCCAGTTTGTCTGCTTTATCAGACAGTTCGTCTTTCGCATCCGATGGCGCGGTTTCTCCGTCAGTTACAACATTACCCACTTTCATATACTGATCGGAAGTCTTTGCGAACTCTTCTTCAGTCAACAATTGTGCTGACATGGCGCCCGCAGAGAAAACACCGAGAAGAATTAACGCCGTCATAGCTTTCAATAATTTCATAACAATCCTCGCAAAAAAAGATATTTAAAAACAGTGCCGAAGCATATTCCTGTAACGGTATAATTATTGTTGCCACTCCTCACTTTTTCCAGTCGTTACAGAACTTAAAGAAAGACTGGGATTTTCTCTTGTAAATTCAATCGCCTTGTCTTGGGCAAATATCGATCTTGCTGCTGGAAATTACGAAAAGGAAAGGGCAAACTGGTTTTGAGCTCATCGTGATGATCAAGAATTGGCTTCTTAACCACATACACATAACGCAGCGCTGGAAAGGAAACACATTTTTGAGATAATTTTTGTTGATTACCAGGATAGGTACAAAATAATGAGACACATCTTTCATCAAAAACCTTGGATATATCCCAAAGATCCGGCTGAACTTCGAGCGTTATATCAACAACATGGAACGTTGGTCCACTACAGGAAAGGAACAATTATCAAGAATAGGGGAGAATCCCAGAAGTTATTCTATTTGGTAAATGGTCTGTGTATGTATTATGCCAATTATGTTGAGAATAATCCGCTGTCCTTCTCACTGGTTTTACCTGAACGTACTATGGGTGATATAACTTGCATTACAAAACAACAAGTTAATGTCACAACCATCGTGATTAGGGACGCCGATATTCTGTTGGTACCGCCGGATATTCTGCTGAAAGCCATGCAGCAGGATGCCGAACTGGCGATCAAAATATGCCGCCATGTCGTTGCCAAGCAAGAGAGCAGTCTGGAAGCCGTTATCACCAATATGACCTGTGAACCCGCCATACGCCTGAAGATATTACTGAAAAGTATTTTATTGGAGAGCTACGTTGGTATCAAGGAAGGCTGGTATGCCGTGCCATTGACGCTGACCCATGAAGAATATGGTCAGATCATCAATGTTACCCGTGTCACAATTTCAAGAATATTAGCCCATTGGCAGAGCGCGGGTCTGATATGCAGAGAAAATAAAACCATCACTGTTAATCATCTGTTATTTGATGATGTCTATGACTGGCTTAGTTATTTTCCAGCGAAGTAACAATTATTTCACTTATTTATGTGTCCGGTGCTTTCTGATTATTTTCTTTAAATTGAGTTTTGCAAATTATCACTCATTTCATTGTATTTGCGTTGTTGCCTATTTGTAATTTAAAGGTGAAAAATAATGGTAATAAAAAGTAAGGTGAATAAAAAGTGAGAGCTAATTAACATAAATAAAATTATTCCAAATAACGTATCACGGTATACGTAAAGAGTGAATTCCCTTGATATATAAACTTGAGAAGTGAGTGGATCACGCTTGTTTCACAATAATAATATATAAAATCAAGGAGAGCGAAATGAGATTGAAATCAATTCTTTCAGCCGCCATTCTTTCATGTTTTGGCATGCTGGCGCATGCAGAACAGGTAATGGAAACTGACGTGGTGGTCGTGGGTGCCGGAGCATCCGGTTCAGCGGCTGCCTACGCCTTAACCGAGCAGGGCCTCAAGGTCGTTAACGTTGAGAAACGCCCGCAAACCGGGGGAACAGGACAATTTTCTGAAGGGATTTTCGCGGTAGAAAGTAAAATGCAGCGTGAAAATAATCACGTTTTTACCCGCGATCAGGCGTTCAAACTGGTGATGGATTACAGCCACTGGCGGCCCAACGCCAAGCTGGTACGTAATTATATTAATAAATCCGCAGATACCATTGATTGGCTACAAAATTTAGGGGTTCACTTTGAAAAGCTGACGTCCAATTACCCCGGCGGCTATTACACATGGCATATTTATCAGGGGCGTGGCCGGGCAGTGATTGATGTTCTCCAGCAGCGTTTCGCTGAACAAGGAGGAACACTGCTATTAAAAACCGCCGGCAAACAACTTATCACCAATGATAAAGGAAAAATTGTCGGTTTAATGGCGGAGAGTTCTACCGGTGAAGCTATTCGTATTAATGCTAAAACGGTGGTGATTGCTACCGGCGGTTTTGGTAGTAACAAAGAAATGCTGACTGAATATACCCGTTTCCCCGATGTGGAAGTGGTGGGTATCGACGGTAAAATGGGCGACGGTATTAAAATGGCCTGGGAAGTGGGGGCGGCGAAAGATGGGCGCGAATTTATCAATATGTCGTATCGTCCGGGTCCGTCAAAAGAGTCAACCACCAACCATTATGCCGCCTCCGCCAAGCAGCCTCATTTGTGGTTGAACCCCAAAGGCGAACGTTTTACTAACGAAGCCAATATTGAGCAATGGCCCTTTGCCGGGAATGCCCTGGAAAATCAGGGTGGGGTGATGTTCGTGCTGTATGACGAAAACACCAAAAATTACATGATCGATCATGGCATTGATGTCGGTGTCGGCGTGATGGTCCCTGTCGCCACCAAGCTCACCAAACTGGAAGAACATTTTGCCCGCGGCGAAAAAGCAGGCAAGGCGTTCCGCGCCAATACCATCCAGGAGTTGGCACAAAAGACCGGGATGGATTATCAAACGCTGAAAGAGAATATCGAACGTTACAACGAACTGTGCAGCGTACGTCACGACGAAGATTTCGTTAAAGATGCCCGTTATCTGCGTCCTGTCGCCAAAGCACCATTCTATGCGGTCAAGAGCGTCGCAACGTCCCTCGGAACGTTGGGTGGCGTCAAGGTCAATGAAAAACTGCAGGCCATTGATGACAAAGGCACGCCAGTTGCCGGGCTGTATGTCATTGGTAACGATGCGGGTGGAATGTACGGCGACAGTTATGATTTGGTCATGGCAGGAAGTACCGTGGGTTTTGCGATTAACTCGGCGCGTATTGCGGCAGAGAATATTGCGCAGGATCTGGGTGCGAAAAAACCACTGGTAGTGAAAGCCAGCGACAAGAAGAGTTAATCCTCGCGCAATGAATTAATACACCGATTAACTCAGGTTGATAAAGCCTGAGTTAATCAAAAGCGATCGCACCCTATTATGGCAATAAATTCCGACTCGAGAGATCGGAAAAT
The DNA here is from genome assembly GCF_003332275.1 of Edaphovirga cremea. Lineage (GTDB taxonomy): Bacteria > Pseudomonadota > Gammaproteobacteria > Enterobacterales > Enterobacteriaceae > Edaphovirga > Edaphovirga cremea. The sequence continues at coordinate 32,110 of NZ_QOVA01000013.1, forward strand.
AAGGTGGAAAAGGATTTTTTCAGATATATCGCTATTTTCAGATCTATCAATTTCTTAGGCAACACCAGGATCAACAGATTCCGCATTAACATAATTAAATAAAAAGAAGTCATTTTATATTCTCCAGGGAGTTGTTCAAGGAGCCACTATGAGCTGTTCACGTCGACGTTTTATTGGATTGATGGGGGCTGGCAGTGTCATTTTTTTTACCGGCAGCAGTCATCCTCTGGCCATTGCCGATGAAAGTGAAGCCAAAAACAAACGCTATGGCTTATTGCATGATGAGACACTGTGTATCGGCTGTCAGGCTTGTGTTGCTGCATGCCGCAAAACCAATTCGGTTCCAAAAGGAGTGAGTCGTCTTTATATTCTGCCTAATCATACCGATCTGGATAAAAAGCCCGAGAAGTCGAAACGGCAATTTTTCCGCCGTTCCTGCGTACATTGTGATAATCCGGCGTGTGTCAGCGTCTGCCCAACGGGAGCCGCCTATAAAGACCCGAAAACCGGCATTGTGGATGTGGATCATGACCGCTGCGTCGGCTGTGGTTACTGCATTGCCGCCTGTCCTTATCAGGTACGATTTATTGATCCGGTCAGCCACTCGGCGGATAAATGTAACTTCTGCCGTGATACCCGGCTTGAACAAGGGAAACTTCCCGCTTGCGTAGAAATTTGCCCGACCAAAGCGCTGCTGTTCGGTGATCTGAACGATCCTGAAAGCGAACTGGTGAAAACGATTAATAATAAAGTCGTCTATCGAAACAAACTTTATCTCGGCACTCATCCCAAGTTATACCGCATTCCGGGTAAATACGGCGAAATCCGTATTAACCGGAGCTGATTAATGAGTTTGCTGTGGTGCAGGAGTTGATAACTATGGATAACTATTTTCATTTTGATTCTTTAGTCTGGCATTGGCCAATCGCCATCTATTTATTTGCCGTGGGTATTTCGTCTGGCATGGTGTTAATGGCGATTATTATTAAACGATGGGTGGCGAGTGACGCAGCGCAAAGCGCCAACGTCATGAAGGCTACCGCCATAACCGCTCCGCTGATGCTTTTCATTGGTTTGGGGATTTTGGTTTTCGATCTGGCCAAACCCCTCTCATTTTGGCGGGTGATGGTGTTTTATAACCCCACCTCGATAATGTCGATGGGTGTCGCATTGTTTCAGGTGTATTCCATCGTTCTTTTTTTGTGGATATTCAGTACTTATCAGCAGGCTTTCTCCTCTTTTGGAAAGAGGGTATTTAGGCAGCACAGCAAGGCGCAACGGTTTTATCTTTCACTGCTTAATACCGCCGCTGGTTTTGGCAAGAAAATGGATCTTGTCTTGTTTTTCCTGGCGATTCTCTTAGGGGTGTACACCGGATTTCTGCTCTCTGCGCTTAAATCGTTCCCTATGCTCAATAATCCCTTGCTGCCGGTGCTATTTCTTAATTCCGGCGTGTTATCGGGTATCGCCATGCTGCTAGTGATCTGTATCGGCATCTTTAAAGAGCCAATGCACAGTGTTTCGATGAAATTTGTACATAAAATCGAACTGCCTTTGATCCTGTTTGAGGGGTTGTTATTGATTTCGTTCTTCACCGGTCTCTATTTTGGCGGGGGACAAAAAATGGTTGCCAGTATCTCGGCCCTGAGTGGTTTCTGGGGCAGCGTATTCTGGTTAGGTGTGGTTGGATTGGGCATTATTCTTCCCTTGCTGGTTACGCAGTTACCCGCAGGAAAACAGAACAAGCCAGTGATGCTGACGATGTCGGCGATCGCGTTGTTAAGTGTCCTGACGCTGCGAGTGTTTATTTTATATGCGGGCCAATTGACGATTGCATAAATCTAAGCTGGTACTTATGGAGAATCTCAAATCCTGGGTTTGCATTGCGTCATTGACATTTTTTATGCAATCCCTGGACACCACCATGCTGTATTTGGCCGTTCCAGCCATAGCCAAATCTCTACAGCTGCAAATCAATACCATGGAAATCGTGGTGACTTGCTACATGTTCACTGTGGTGATTTTCACTCCAGTCAGTAGTTGGATAATCGATAAGTGTGGCGAGCAGAAAGCCTATTTATGGGCGGTTTCGTTGTTTGCTTTGGGAAGTCTGTTCTGCGCCTTGTCCATCAGTCTCTGGAGCCTGGTGTTATGGCGGATTGTTCAGGGCATCGGTGGCGCATTAATGCTGCCAGCGTCACGCGTGTTGATCCTGAAAATGGTGTCACCAGAAAATAAAATAAAGTACCTCAACAAAATTACCATTTTGGGTTTATGCGGCACCATTATGGGTCCGTTGCTGGCAGGGTGGTGCATTACGTTTCTCTCCTGGCAGTTTATCTTTCTGATTAATTTACCCTTATGCCTGTTTTGCGGCTATTTGGCGGGCAAGCGAGTTATCTCGCCAATCAGCACGGAACAGCAATTTGATTTACATGGCTACGCGCTGATCGCGCCGGCTCTGTTGTTGGTGATGTGTGGTTTGATGGGGGTGAGCCATCAGTATTTATCCTTACCGGGCGCGATGGTTATTTTCTGCTGTGCGCTGGCGTTGATGGGGCTGTACGGGTTCCATCATAAAAAAACGGAACAACAGTTGTTTGTGTTATCGCTGCTGAAAATACCCGCGTTCTCGGTAAGCATTGTCAGCAGTATTGCACTGCGAACATTTCTGTCGTCGATACCTCTGGTTTTATCGTTGATGATGCAAACCCTGTTTAATTTCGATCCGACAACGGTCGCCATCACCATGTTCTGTGTGGCGACGGGCGCGATATCCGCGAAAATTGTGGTTGAAAGGATCCTCGCCTGGCTGGGTTACCGACATCTATTGGTGATGATGACGTTGTTAACCGCCTCAGTGGTTTTTTCGCTGAGATTGCTGACTGCTGAAAGCCCGCTCGAACTGTTTGGTGTGCTGGCTTTTACTCTGGGCATGCTGAGTACTTTGCTTTTCTCGGTAATCAATTTTCTTTCTTTCAGTGAATTAACCGAAAATACCTATAGCGCAGGTAATAGTTTACTTACGCTAATCCAACTTATCGCGATTATGTTGAGTATTACACTCAGCTTTGCCATTTTGAATTTCGTCTCGCAGAGTGACGAAGGTTATAACCTCAATAATTTCCATAATCTGTTTTTGTTGATGAGTGCAGGCATTTTACTTTGCAGCGTGATTTTTATTTTCCTGAAAAATAACGAGAGTTACTCAGGACAGTAGGGTGAACATACAAAGTAACCCTCTCTTTTTTACCAGTGAAAAATGAATTCAATAAACTTAAGGAGCGTTATATGCAGTACAAAAATAAAGGGAGTATTAGCGGTTTTTTACCCGTTCTGGCTCTGTTGACACTGAGCGTTGCCAATCCGGGTTATGCCGCAGTGACACCCGGGGAATACAGCGCGCAAGCGCTGGGCCTCGAAAGTATGGTCGGGGTTAAAGTGACTATTGATAAAGACGGCGTGATTAAGAACATCGTTGTGGATGCCTCGGAAGAGACGCCAGAGCTCGGCGGTGTCGGCGGCCCCGAGGTGGGAAAAGCCATCGTTGAGCAGCAAAGTCTGTCTGTCGACGCTTACACAGGTGCCACCATGACCAGTAATGCCGTACTCGAGGCGGTAGAAGATGCTTTAAAACAGTCCGGCGCAGATGTTAATGCCTATAAAAAATAGGGGCTGACAAGTGCAGGGATCGCGATTTCCTACTCAGTTTTTATGGGAGGGGGAGGTGATCCCTGCAATGCTCGGATCTACCCATCGTGATCAGGTGGCGGAAATATCGGCACCTCAGGGGATTGCCACGGAACGGGACATGAAAAGCCCCCTTTTACAAACTTTTGACAAACTTTATACAGCAAACAGACCATTAGACGCATGATAAGATTAACAATCGCTGCACTACTCACCGAGTCCTGCACAAGAGGTTCTATCATGTTATTAAAACAGGCAATGAGAATAAAACAGGTGGCGGCATTATTCGTCATATTCCTGCTCCCGCTGTTTTCCATGGCAAAGCCGGTCATGCCGGTGGTCAGCGTTAAGTCAGAGCTTGCTGCGCCAGTGATGCTGGTCAACAGTGACGATAAAAACTACCTGAAAATATCCCTGACTGGTTTCAATCTCGACAGCACACGCCGCAGCCCCATCAATCTGGCGTTGGTGATTGACCGCTCAACGTCCATGAGCGGCGAGCGTATTGAGAAGGCGAGGGAGGCGGCAATCCTGGCGGTAAACATGCTCAACGCGACAGATACCCTGTCGGTGGTTGCCTACGATAACAGCGCCGAAGTGATTATCCCTGCCACGAAAGTCAATAATAAGCAGGCGCTGATTGCCAAGATTCAGCAGCATATCCATCCGCAGGGAATGACCGCCCTGTTTGCTGGCGTGAGCAAGGGGATAGGGCAGGTCGATAAAAACCTGAACCGCGAGCAGGTGAATCGCATCATCCTTCTCTCTGATGGTCAGGCAAACATCGGCCCAACCTCAATCAATGAGCTTTCCGACCTGGCGCGCATGGCCGCCAAGAAGGGAATTGCCATCACCACGGTCGGTCTGGGTGAAAATTATAATGAGGATCTGATGACCGCCATTGCTGGCTATAGCGACGGCAATCACGCTTTTGTCGCCAACTCAGCCGATCTGGAGAGTGCCTTTACCAAAGAGTTTCAGGACGTGATGTCGGTGGTGGCGCAAGATGTCGTCGTGCAGATTAAAACGGGTGATCGGGTGAAACCGGTACGGTTGCTGGGACGTGATGGCGATATCTCCGGTAATACGGTTAACGTGAAGCTGAATCAGCTCTACTCCAATCAGGAAAAATACGTTCTGCTGGAGGTGATACCGGAAAAAGGCACGGATAATCAGCAAAAAAATCTGGCCGACGTCAGTGTCAGTTACCTTAATCTCAGCAATAAACAGCAAGATCGGGTCAATGAACGGGTGACGGTCAGCTATAGCAAGTCGGCAGCAAAAGTGAGCGAAGCCGTGCAGGAAGACGTACTGGTTGAGTCAGAGATTCAAAAAACGGCACTGGCCAATGACGAAGCGATCAGGCTCATCGATGCAGGGCGCAAGGATGATGCGAAGAAAGTATTGGAGTCCAATGCTAGCGCGCTGGGTGGAATATCCTTCGCCAGCCCGGTGGCGGAGAAAAAAATGCGAGAGAGCACGGAGAAACAACGTAAATTGGCGGAGGAGATTGACAGTAAAGATGCCGCCACCTACCGTAAGGAGCTGAAAGAACAGAACTACAGCGTCAAGCAGCAGCAGAAATAACCGTCAACGTCATGCTGGGCCAGTTCGCTGGCTCAGCGTTCCTTGGGATGGAAAATGAAGCCGTCAAGAAGCCTGTTTCTCTTTACGTTTATCACGTTGCTGATTTTTGCAGCGATAGCCTGCTTCGGCTATCGGACCCTGACCCATGAAGCCCTGCTGCGCCACTACCAGAACCAACGTTTGGCACAGAGCCATACCGAACAGGTCAGCAACTTTATCCTGGATCTGTTGGCTCGGAACGCCGTTCGTCTTGGTTCAATCGCTTCCTTCATCAATCTGGATAATGAGACTCTCAATGAGTTGGTCGCGCAAGAAAGCAGTATTGATGCCCTGTTCGTACTGAAGAAAAACCAACTCGTCTTTCCCGATACCCGCGCCGCGCTGACCGAGAAAGACAAAGCCTGGGTGCAGGTGATCACTCCTCTCGTGCAGGACCCGAGCCTGCTCTACAGCCACTACTTTACCGACGAAAAGACCCAACCGACCTCAGGCTGGTACCTCAGTCGTGAGCTCAGCGATCCTCTGTTGATTTATTGGCAGCAGCGGGATAACCAGGTGATCGGTTTTAAAGTCTCCTACGTCAAACTGCTGTCCGATGTGATTAACACTCTGGATTTTGACTATGCCCCGAACACGCTGCGGGTGCTGGATGATGGACGTTTGATCTATCAAAACGACAGCCAGAAAGGGGTAACTGGTCAGATTGCCTCGAACTCCCAACGCCTGCCTTATCCACTGGGCTCCTGGCAGATAGACTATTACGCCAAACCGGTGAATGACTTCCCCCTCTATTTGTGGGGTGGATTAATGCTGGTATTGCTGATGGTGATTATCGGGCTGGGAATGTTTTACCTTTACCGTGAATATACCCGCCAGTTACGGCTCGCACAGCAGCAGGTCAGTTTCGTTGGTCAGGTATCCCACGAACTGAAAACGCCACTGACCAATATCACCTTGTACACTGAGATGCTTCAGGAGATGCAGCCGGAGGAGGGCGTCCCAACTTCAGCAAGCCAGCGTTATCTTGATGTGATCCTCAATGAAAGCCAGCGACTCTCGCGCCTGATCCAGAATATCCTCAGCTTTACCAATGTGCCGAAGGTACATCTGCAATCGGTGGAGTTAACCCCGGTGCTCAATAACATTTACCATACTTTTACGCCTGCTTTTGCCGCGAAAGATATGGAGTTGGCACTGATCGTCAATGGTGATATTCATCTGACTACCGATGTGGATCGCCTGACGCAAATTATCAGTAATTTTCTCAGCAACGCCGAAAAATATGCCGCGCAGGGAAAACGGGTTGAGCTGATTGCCGAGCAGGCTGAGAACACAGCGCTGATTCGGGTACGCGACTACGGCTGCGGTATCGCAGCAAAAGAATTTAAAGCAATTTTTCAACCTTTTTACCGGGTGAAAAACCACATTACCGAAGGCGTCTCCGGTACAGGCATTGGTTTAACCATTGCCAGACAACTGGCGACCAGTTTGCAGGGGGAGATTTTGGTCACCAGCGATTCGACCGGGAGTTGCTTTACCCTGAAACTCCCCCTCGCGCCTGAACAAGATGCCAGTAAAAATAAGGATTCGCTGACGTGAAAATATTAATTGCTGAAGACAATGCCCATATTCGTAACGGCCTGATGGAAGTATTGGCGCATGAAGGTTATCGTCCCATCGCGGCAGAAAATGGTGTGCAGGCACTGGCGCTTTATCGTCAGCAGCAGCCGGACTTTATTATTCTCGATATCATGATGCCGGAACTGGACGGCTACAAGGTGTGCAGGGAGATCCGCAAGCACGATTGGCAAATCCCGATTGTCTTCCTGTCGGCCAAGGATGAAGAGATTGATCGGGTGATCGGGCTGGAGCTCGGGGCCGATGATTACATCAGTAAACCCTTCGGCATTCATGAAATGCGCGCCAGAATCAAGACGATTGCCCGCCGGTGTCTGCGGCAGAGTCCCCAGTCGGCGGAAGATGCTGCTTTTCCGTTTGGTGATCTGACCGTATTTCCGAATGAATTGTGCGCCACCCGGCAGGAGCAGCGTCTTGAATTGTCGCTGCGCGAGGTCAATATTCTGCGTTATCTGTATCAGCATAAAAATCGGGTGGTGACCCGGGATATGCTGTTTGATGCAGTTTGGGGATACGATCATTTGCCGCAGAGCCGGACGCTCGACCAGCATATTTCCAAGCTTCGCAAAACCATCGAACCGGATCCTGTCAATCCGGTTCTGATCCGCACGGTGCATGGTATTGGCTACCGTTATCAAGGCGATCTGTTGGGTGGCGAGTAATGTCTTTATTTGCGATGGTCGCGGGGTAAGTCAGCGCCCCAGGTTTTTGGCGTACTCTACGAGTTGGTCGATGACGATTCCCCAGCCAGTGAAAAAGCCCATATCTTCATGGCGTTGACGTGCTTCGGGTGACCAGTGTCGCGCGATGGCAGTATAGCGGGTTACACCGTCACTCACGTCTTCCAGGAGAATAATCGCCGTCATGAACGGATTTTCACTGGGTTTCCAGCCCTCGGTATAGGCGTCGGTAAAAACGAGTTTTTTGCCCGGATCGATCTCCAGAAAGACACCGTCGTTCTTCATCTCGTTGCCGTCCACATCAAAGAGCGTATTAAACCGACCACCGACCCTGAGATCGATCTCGCATTCCTTGACCGTATGTGGTCGTGGGACAAAGAAGTTTTTGATGTGCTCAGGCGTCGTCCAACATTCCCAAAGCAGTTCACGGGGAACGTCCACAATTCTCTCAAGCTTCAGATCGGTCTTGGGGTCAAGGTTCATTTTCTTTCATCCTCGGTAAATTGCTACATTATAGTCAAAGGTCAGATCTGTGTTTGACGGCATTCAATTCTCCCCTCCATCAGGGTCAGTCTGATTTTGTACTTCCTTTTTTTTAAGCCCCTGCGATGATTTACTTTACTTATTCCAACCCCATAAACGAGAAATTACATTTGAATGCTATTTCTGTCCTTTAAGCCAGGAAATCTCTTCTGGTGTAGACCGCCTTTTGAGCGTCGTATTACGATGCGGATACCTTCCAAATTTATCAATAAGTTGCTTGTGCTGTATTTCGAATTCGAGAGATTGCTTGCTGGCGTACTGTTGATAAAGTTTGATCGCAATTTCGTGGATAGCAATCGACTCTGAATGCATATAAGGTAAAAGGGCGAACTCTCTTTTTTCTACGGGTAGAGTACAAAAATCAGCTGATTTTACCAGCTCCTGTGCAAGTACTAATGCCATGCCGTCTGATGCATAGGAAAGAGGGCTGCCACGAAAAAGATTCCGTGAAAACTGATCCAGAATGATTATTTCGGCAAGACGCCCGAAAACGCTTTCTCTCCAGCCAAAAAGTTCTCCACGGACTGCGGCATAATGGATGGCAGAAAAGCGGCTGCGGATCTGTTCATCAAAGATTTTATCGGAGTTAAACCAGCGCTCTGGCGATGTTTCATTGAACCAGAAATCAAGTAGGTTCCTGGCATTCATTAAAGTTTCAACCGGCATCATTAGCTCCAACGCTCTATAAGACGATTCGTTTGAAATTGGCCCGATAGCGTTTTCACCTACGGGGCATAAGACATGGAATCTCATATCAATGTATAGCATTTTGTTACCATAAGGAGGGTGCTATGCAAAATACCGTTCGTAAACCCACTCGTGACAAGCAAATTAACGTCCGGGCGACCAAAGCAGAGCGTGCCGTAATCGACTATGCTGCGAGTCTGGTCAATAAGAACCGGACCGACTTCATTATTGAGAAGGCTGTTCATGAGGCACAAAACATCATCCTGGATCAGCGTGTATTCGTCCTTGATGATGCTCGTTATCAAGCATTCATTGAACAGCATGAAGCTCCTGTGCAAAACATAGAAGGGCGTAAACGCTTAATGGATGTGAAGCCTGAATGGAAATAATCATTACCGCGCCAGAACTGCTGACAGAAGAGCATATTCTCCAGCCGTTCGAGTGCGGAAATGAGGTGTTGAGTGACTGGTTGCGCCGTCGAGCCATGAAAAACCAGCTCCAGAATGCCTTCCGTACTTTCGTTATCTGTCTGGAAGGCACAAAACGTGTAGTGGGTTATTCCTCCATTGCAACCGGCTCAGTCAGTCACGCCGAGTTAGGCAAAGCCAGTTCTTCCATGACGAAAGACATATTTGCCAATCTGTTGGCGTTCATTACTGTGTTTTGCTACCTGACTATTTTCGGTATAGCCGGTACGGTAAATATCCTGATATTTAATCGCCACCAGGGGGGCTATCTGTGTCCGGTCATTAAGAGGAATACCATAAGTGGCCGTTAATCGGGCTTGATACCCTTTGATTGTTGCGTCTCCTTTTCCGGCTTCCGTATTAGCCAGAACGTCCCGCTGAATGGTCATATCTTGTTGAATAAAAACCCCGGAGGCGTCAATACTTAACCCTGAATTATCCCGGTTGGTCTGATAACGCGTAAAAAGACCCAAGCCGGGTTTATGGTCTCCCCGGGTATCGTAACCGTCAACCAACTCGGTGTTATGGGCAAGATTGAATGATGCACCCACAGTCCAGTGTTCATCAGGCAAGCGTACCGAACCAAACAGACCGGTGGCCATCCGGTAATTGCTACTTTGAGCGGTATTGAGTTGAGTGAAGGCCCCCACACAATAGTTGCGTTGTCCTATTTGACAACGCGCATCAGCCAGTGAGTCCAACGCTCCCTGATAGAGACTCAGGACTTGCTGAGCATTACCGGCAGTATTGGCCATAGCCTGATGGGTATTATCCTTATCAACGATAATAATGATAGGTGGTGTAGGTGGTACGGGTTCCGTTGGCGGCTCAGGCAGTTCCGGGGTTGTGACTTTCCAGACCACAGCGCGTAAATTACCGGCATCGTTATCTGCCTCCCCCACGACCACGCGTCCGTCGGCGGAGACGGCAGTGGACGCAGACCTCCCGGAATTGTCAGCCCTGAGGGTCCCCAGGTCGGTCATCTGGCTGTCCCCTTCGTTATGGCGAAAGGCATGGTAATTACCGGCATCGTTATCTGCCTCCCCCACGACCACGCGTCCGTCGGCGGAGACCGCACGGGCCAAAGAAAACCCGGAATTATCAGCCCTGAGGGTCCCCAGGTCGGTTATCTGGCTGTCCCCTTCGTTATGGCGAAAGGCACGGTAACCGAAATCGTTATCTGCCGCCCCCACGACCACACGTCCGTCAGCGGAGACGCCATTGGCCAAAGAAGTTCCGGAATTATCAGCCCTGAGGGTCCCCAGGCCGGTTATCTGGCTGTCCCCTTCGTTATGGCGAAAGGCATGGTAATTACCGGCATCGTTATCTGCCTCCCCCACGACCACGCGTCCGTCGGCGGAGACGGCATCGGCCGAAGACCACCCGGAGTTATCAGCCCTGAGGGTTCCCAGGTCGGTCATCTGGCTGTCCCCTTCGTTATGGCGAAAGGCATGGAAATTACCGTCACCGGAATCGTTATCTGCCGCCCCCACGACCACGCGTCCGTCGGCGGAGACGGCATAGGCCGAAGACCATCCGGAATTATCAGCCCTGAGGGTCCCCAGGGCGGTCATCTGGCTGTCCCCTTCGTTATGGCGAAAGGCACGGTAACCGTAACCGGAATCGCTATCTGCCTGCCCCACGACCACGCGTCCGTCGGCGGAGACGGCATTGGCCGAAGAAGTTCCGGTATTGTCAGCCCTGAGGGTCCCCAGGTCAGTCATCTGGCTGTCCCCTTCGTTATGGCGAAAGGCACGGTAACCGTAACCGAAATCGCTATCTGCCGACCCCACGACCACACGTCCGTCGGCGGAGATGGCAATGGTCAAAGAAGTTCCGGTATTGTCAGCCCTGAGGGTCCCCAGGTCGGTCATCTGGCTGTCCCCTTCGTTATGGCGAAAGGCATGGTAATTACCATAACCGTAACCGTCATCGGAACCGTTCTCTGAGTTCCCCACGACCACGCGTCCGTCGGCGGAAACCGCGGCGGCATAGGACTGCTCGGAATTATCGTACCCTAACGTACCCAAATCTAAGGGGTCTTCAAAAATAATATCTTGAGCAAGGGTGGGAGTGATGGCACTGATTATCAAAACAGCAAGTAAAGTTTTTTTCATAAAAATCCATATCATCATAAAGCGCATACTGACTTTCATAGGTGTAGTGACCTGCATTTGAAATCGGTACGACCTGCCTTACCCCCAATTTCCAGCCCAGATTAGTTGCAAATGAAAATGGTCACCGACTCACATTAGCTGAAAACGAACCTGCATTTATCCAGCCTTGGTTCAGATCCGCAGATTACCAACCCACAATATCTGCAACTGAAATCTGCCCACCAAGCCGTTCAATAAACGTTCGTTTTGTGGACAGTATGCGAGGCAATAAGCCCAGCCGATGGACTCTGGCCTGACGAGTGCAACAACTCAGTTCTGAAATCAAAGTCCATTTACACTTAAGTTCTCTGGCTTTCTGGGGCCAGCACTAGTTGCAGTTAATGTGAGTTTGCGACGATGGAATGCAGGTCGAAACAATCAAATGCAGGTTCATTTGCAGATAACGGGGGCCGAAAAACGCGATAAATGCGGGATTGGCTATTTATAAACGCAGGTCACTACACATAGGTACCTTAATTACATATCGTAATAATTAGTTACTAAGTATTTTAAATTAAAAAACCAAGAAAATCGTTTTTTTTGACGAAAAAATGAAATTAAGTATTCTTTCTTTGATTTCATACCAACTATTTTTGAGTGAATGATATTATTTTAATGCAACACATTAACATTCGCATACAATAAAACATCAAAGATATAACATGATGAGGCTAACTAAATTATACCGAAAGAAAAAATCACCGAACTTAAGCCATTAAGCTATTAAGTATTGTTATGAGCGAGATAGAATACCTCAGACTGTGGGTGGTGATATCGAGGCGGGTTGCGACACTCGCATATGGAATGGCCGCGATCAATAACCTGTTTGACAGCTTCAATTTTGAACTCTTCGGGATAACGTTTACCGCTTATGGGCACCTCTCATTTAAGCGATCATAAATGACTCCAAGGTGTCTACCAAACACATGGCGATTCACATAGCTATTCACCGGCAGAGCCATTTTGAGCTGTTTTTAGAGGATGGGACGTGGGGGGAGTTGCGGGTCAGAGCGTGAAAACTGTCTACCCGAAGTTGAAATGTCACCCTTAGATCCAAAGTTAAAATGTCACCTTTATGTCTAGCAAAGTCTGAAAGAATAGGGAGTTAGCGTTTTAAACTGGCTCTGAATTCTGCCGGATTAACCAGTACCGGGTTGATGGCTTTCAACTGTTCCTGTACTCTTGCCTGAGCGCGTCGTTTGGGCATTTTCTTGCTGCGTTCTCTTTTACCCTCGCGTTCCCGTTCGTCCTGAGTTACCTGTGCCAATTTTAATACTGCACCAAGCCGTTTATTGTCCACGATGGCTCCCTGATCAACGCAGGCCAGCTTGTCGAATACCTGATAGGTCAGCGTCCTATGAGCATATTTGAACCCCAGCGTGCCGTCAGGATAATCATAAACTTTGATTTTCTCACCGGCAATTCGCGTATTTTCTTCACAAGGCTCAAGAAGATACAACATCTTATCGTACTGAAATGTCAGCGATTTCGAGACTGTCCGTAACTCCTGCCAGGCGAATATATCATCCAGTTCGAACTTTGTTTCATTCACCGGGCGATGGAGGTTTTTGGAGAATTCAGGCGCTCTGGCGAACCGCAGGTTAAAGTCCATAATGAACGTTTCCAGCCACGCATTGGCTGTCTCAATATTGCTGATTTCCTCGAGCCGCATTTCCTTGATTAAACGATCCTGAAGCGTCTGGTTTGCTCGTTCAACGCGGCCTTTGGCCTGAGAGCTGTTGGCACAGATGAGCTCAATGTTCAGATCGTGAAGAGCCCGGCCAAACTGTGTTGTTCCTGTCCGACGATTGTCAGCCTGACTGACGCGAAACACGGCATGTTTATCACTATAAAAAGCCACTGGTTTACCATGTTTATCAAGGTATTCCCGTGTAGATACCATGTAATCAAAGGCTGATTCAGTCTCACAAAATCTCAGGTGCATCAGGCGTCCAGTGGCATCATCAATGAACACGAGCAGACAGTATTTTGCAGCCCGGCCTTCAAACCAGTCGTGATGAGAACCGTCAATTTGGACAAGTTCTCCAAGACAATCGCGACGATAACGGGGCTGATAAACGCGAGGTTTACGACAGGAATGTGGAACCCAGAGGCCATCAGTGATCATCCAATGACGGATGGTCTCAACTGAAATCGAAATACGATGGCGTTCTCTGAGCTTTTCTGCGGCTAGTGAGGGTCCAAAGTCAGCGTATTTTTCACGTAGCAGCGTCAGAGCATTAAGGCGTAGCGAATCATCTAAACGATGAGTGCCAGGTTTACCGCGTCTAAGATTGACAAGACCTGCAGCACCAGTATCACGGTAGCGGTTCATCAGTCGTTGAACCTGACGTTCGGTCAGTCCAAGTTGCGAAGCGGCATCGCGGCGGCGTAAACGTTTTTCGACAACGGCCTGGATCACCGGAAGACGGTGAAGTTCTTTTTCTGACATAGTCACCAGCATCTGAAAATCTCCCCGGACTTGCAGCAGAATTGCCGTCCCAGGGTGACATTTTAAACTTGTTAAAAGGTGACATTATAATATTGGTGTTACATCATTGGTACGCATAACATTGATTATGTTAAATGACCTGTAAAGATGAGGCAACTTCCTGGCATTTTATCATTCACTCCGCCTACCCGGCCAATGATATGATTTTCATTAAGTTCTTATAATGTACTGTCGACTAAATAAATTATCCCACTCTATTTTTCTACGTTATTTAGATATTCTCCCCAAATGTTAAATAACCTCACAATTTCCTCACAATTGATATTTCATTTGCTTTGAACTACTTTTAATATCAGGCAATTACACAACGTCGTTTTAAATTCATTCTGAATTTAAAACAGTAATTACTTTAATGAAAACAAGGACTATCCTATGAAGTTATATATCGTTATTCCTTTTTTCTCACTTATTATAACGGCATGTTCAGCACCTGTAGCTGAACTGGATAATGATGCTCTTTGTGCCAGGCTAGCTGAGGGAGAGTATTTTAGAAATAACTGGATTTGGGATCCGGCGTTTAAAGAAGTAGAAAACAGAGAGCAGAACGGAACCATCTCAAAAGTTCAGTGTGAAAAAGTAAGGGTACAAAATATGGACACATTTGCACGGCAAGCTTCCGACGACCTGTTCGAGTCTAAGTCTGACTAACCTGTTCTATCTTCGGGCTTGTTGCAAAAAATGCAGACGCAGCCAAATTGCTTACCACCGGAAGCTGGATTAACTCGACGACTGTTCTTTTAGCGCAGCAATACGCCGCAGACTCTCCTCGGGCCACACTGATTTAACGGAATAAAATTTAAGCTTGGTCAACGCCCCCTCAGGCAAAATGACCCAGGGTTGTTTGCTTTGAGTATAGATATGGATATCCGGTGGCATCAGATCCGGGTTGTCCAGCGTACCTACACGAAGAAACAAGATATTGGCGTTCCAAGAGTAATGGCTCCAGAGCGCAACATGGCATTGGGGGCAGCGGGCAATCTTCTGCCCCCTGCCACTCAAGGTTGGCGTTTTGATCACGCTGACTTCACCCTGCGTGCATTGAAGGTATTGGTTCTCAATCAGCGCATTCAGCACGAAAGCTGAACCGGTCTCCCGCTGGCACCAGCGGCAGTGGCAACAGTGCACAATCAATGGCTTGATGTTGACTGCATATCGCACGTTGCCACATGTACATCCGCCTTCAGCCCTAAACTGTGATGTATTCATTTGTTCACATGTCTTCGCTAGGTGATACTTATCAAGCTTATAGCGATTTATTTCTGCAGAATTTAACATCGATCAAAAAAATGAATATTGTGTTGAGCAGACCTGCTCCGTTACCAGGGCAGGCCCCCTTGGAACATTTAGGTGTGGCGCTAAAAATCCCGCATTTCCCTGCATGCGCTTTGCAGGTTTTTGAAGGCCTCATAGCGTTTGGCGTGTATTGCGGACAATTCGCCACCTGCCGGAGTGTAGACACTCGCAGACGCGGTCAGACTGGCCATGGCGTCACGGACGTTGTCGAAGGCACCGGCGGCAACCGCCCCGAGAATGGCTGAACCAAGCAGAACCGGCTCCTCGGATGTGGAGGCAACGACCGGTTTCCCACAGGCGTCGGCAAGAAGCTGACGCACAAAGTCATGCTGCCCAGCGCCACCGCTGATCACAATTCGTTCAACGTTTGCCCCGGCGTTGGCCTGCGTTTCGATAATTTGCTTCAGACCATAACCAATACCGCACAGACCGGCGACGTAGAGCGCAACAAGACCGTCCAGGTCCAGACTCATGCCCAGACCTGCAATGACTGCACGGGCATGTGGGTCGGCAAACGGTGCCCGATTGCCGAGAAACTCAGGAACCACATGCAGGCCCGAAGCCAGCCTTATGGCTTGTGATACATCGTGGGATGTTTCTGCTGCGATATTGGCGAGAAGAACAGGCAGTGGGATGCCGCGTCCTGCCGCCTTCGCTGCGGCTTCCGCCGATGCAGGGTGGAAAGAGAGAAGGTAGTCGATTGCTGCCCCGGCGGCGCTCTGACCACCCTCATTCAACCACATACCAGGTACCATGGCTGAATAATAAGGCCCCCAGACGCCCGGAACGAAGACTGGCTCGACCGTTGACGTCATGGTGCAGGACGACGTCCCGAAGACATAACCGAGATTACTTTCTGGCTGACCGTCGATCCCCACCGTGCCGATACCGCCCGCATGGGCATCAATCATCCCTGCTGCGACCGCGGTCCCGGCTTTCAAACCCATTGCCTGGGCCGCTTCTTCCGTCAGTCCCTCCCCCAGTGTGGTTCCAGGCTCGACAATATTGGCGCCAATCCGGGAAAAGTCTTCATCCGCCAACACATCCAGACCGATCGCCCGGAAATAGCTGGGATCCCAGCGTTGCTCATGGGCGAGATAGGTCCATTTGCAGGTCACCGTGCACGTGGATCGAGAGAGATCACCCGTCGCCTTCCACGTCAGGAAGTCCGCGAGATCGAAAAATTGCCATGCCGCATCAAATACTTTCGGGCGATTTTCCTTAAGCCACAACAGCTTGGGTGTTTCCATTTCAGGTGAAATGCGCCCGCCCACATAACGCAGCACATCATGGCCAATCGCATTGATGCGTTCAGCCTGGGCAACAGCCCGATGATCCATCCAGACGATAATATCGCGGTTCGACTCCTCTGACGGACCCACGGCCAGGGAATGTCCACCCTCGCCAAGAACCACGAGCGAACAGGTCGCGTCGAAACCAAGACCGACAACCGCAGCCGGATCGACTTTGGCATGGGAAACCACCTCGCGCACGATGGTGCAGACGGCCAGCCAGATCTCACTGCTCGACTGTTCGACCACGGCCCCCGTCTCACGGAACAGCGAAATATCTCGTTTTGCGACGCTGAGCAAACGGCCATTGAGGTCAAATAATCCGGCGCGCGCACTTCCTGTGCCAACATCGACCCCGATAACGTAACGTTGAGCTTCCTGCGTACTGATAATCATAATTTACCTCGTTTTAAATCAGGCGATGCGTCTACAGATCGACACTGTTTGGCAGGATGACCAAATCGCGGATCGTGACATTGCGCGGCCGGGACAGCATGAATAGCACGGCATCCGCCACTTCTTGCGATTGCATCAGGCTGCCATTCGCCAGTGCTTCTTCCATTTTGGCTTTCGGCCAATCGTCCAGCAGCGCAGTGACAACCGGACCGGGCAGAACAGCGCCGACGCGCACGCCATATTGGGACACCTGCCGACGCGTGGAATGCACAAAAGCCTGAACAGCGAATTTCGAGGCGGTATAGATTGGCTCCCAGACAACCGGCACCACACCCGCAATCGAGCTGGTGAACAAAATATCGCCGGACTTCTGCGCAATCATATGCGGCAGCACCGCATGCACCGATCTAAACGCGGCATTAATATTAAGGTTCAGCACGAGGTCCCAGGCATCCGGGTCACCTTCCGCAACAGCACCGCCGACATAAGCCCCGGCATTGGCATGAAAAATGTCGAGTCGATCGGCACCCGCGGCGTCCAGAATGCGTGGCAGCATGGCGGAAACTTCCGATCCATTCAAAAGATCGACCACTAGCGGCCTGGCGTTAGCGCCCAGTTCGATGCACAGTTCATCCAGTCGGTCTTTCGCCCGGTCAATCAAAACTACGGTTGCGCCCTCGGCTAATAATGTTCGTGCACATGCAAGCCCAATGCCGGAAGCAGCACCGGTAATAGCAGCAACCTTACCTTTCATGAGTTCAGTCATTGTGAAATTCTCCTTGGATCAGGGTGTAGGTGCGATCGTGATGATTAAAATTCTGTTGAGCGACTTATATCGGGTAACTTGTATCGAGTACATTAGCTCAATCGATGGAGCAACATTGCGACCGCTCCATAATGATGTCAAGATATGTTCAATAGAGGGGCAAATATTCGTGAAGCAAGTCAAGAAAACAACCATTTACGATCTGGCTGAACTCGCTGGTACGTCGGCCAGTGCAGTAAGCTCAGTATTGAACGGCAGTTGGAAAAAACGCCGGATTAGCAGCCAGTTGGCCGACAAGGTCATGCGGTTGGCTGAGGAGCAGGGTTATACGCTCAACATGCAGGCCAGTCTGTTGCGCCGGGATAAATCCAAAATCATTGGTATGATCGTTCCTAAATACGACAACCGTTACTTTGGTTCGATCGCCGAACTCTTCGAAACCATGGCGCGTGCGCGGGGATTGTTCCCGATCATCACCTGCACCAGTCGTGATCCGCAATTGGAAATCGAAGCAGCACGCACAATGCTCTCGTATCAGGTCGAATGGCTGATTGCCACGGGGGCGACCGACCCGGATAAAATCACCGATGTCTGTCAGGCTGCTGGGGTGCATAGCCTCAATCTCGATTTGCCGGGCTCCCGCGCGCCTTCGGTGATTTCTGACAACTTCACCGGTGCGCGTGAACTGACACGGCGCATTCTGGTCAACTGTGAACGCAAACTTGGAAAAGCATCCCCCCTCTTGTTCATCGGCGGTCGTGGCAGTGACCATAACACTGCCGAGCGTGTGCGCGGTTTTCGCCAGGCGCATGAGGATATGGGTATCGTCGTTGACGAGCGCTACATCCAAACCTGCGGCTATGCGCCGGAAAAGGCCGAGAAAGCGCTTCAGTCACTGGCCGCTTCTGAAGGCGAAATCCCCAGGGGCATGTTTATCAACTCAACGATTTCGTTCGAAGGTGTGGTGCATTGGGTAAGGAAATCAGGCCGCTATGATCAATCGCCACCCGTTATGGGGTGCTTTGACTGGGATCCATTCGTTGCCCTTCTCGGTGACGAGATCGAAATGGTGCGCCAGGATGTACCCAGCATGCTCAATGCCGTATTCGAGATCATAGATAAGGGTGCCAGCATGGACACACGCATCGAAATCCCAGTGGTATTCATGGGGAAAATATGACTCTCGTCATTTTTTTATGTATATTTAAGCCATTTATAACATCAAAAATGTAATATGCGTCACCTTTTGAAATATTCAGCAAGAGAAAGTCCTGCATAGAACAAAATTATCCCTATAATTAGCGCATTACTCCATGAGGGGGTAATTAATAACAAAAAATGGCGGGAATTTTTATATGGGTAGGATCCCAACCGGATGCCTGAACATAGTTTCCACGTTTCAATTATGGGTGGTTTAGGATAATTTTTAAAAAGGAATAAGAAACAGAACTGTTGGCAGTCATACCGGTAATGATAATATCTATTAACGGTAAATAAAAAATGAAAATCAATAAATTAGCTTTGACGATTGCAACCGGACTGCTGATTTTTTCTGGGATTACTCAAGCACAAGAACGAAACCCCTCAGTTATTAAAACCATTACGATTACCGCAAATATCAGTGACAGTATTTATGTCTCCCGGCCTGGCGGTCAAGGGTGGTATGACACGGTAAGTCTGGCCTCAACCGATGGCACACAGACTTCCTTCAACAGCACTATCCCTGTACAAGTATGGTCAACCACGAAGGGATTTAATGTTTCCCTGGTTCATCCACTTGAAATTATTCGCACTGATTCTGCCTATAAAATGCAAGGCGTCAATATCAAGCTGGCAGAGGGCGGCAATAAAGGAAAAGATCTCAGTGCCGGTGGCAACGCCCAGACTTTCACTCAGAAGTTAAGGGTAGGCAATGGCTATGAAGACGTTTACCAGTTGCAGGTCAACGCCAAAGCACCTTCAGCCTTGAACAATGTCAGCACCAAAGGAAGTTACAGCGGCGACCTGGTGCTCCTGTTTGAAATTCCGTCGAATTCTATTTAAGGCTACAACACTTTCCCCTGCCGCTTTTTTGCTATTGCCGCCTGTAATACGGCGGCAATATCTCAAAACAACAATTATCTCAGAAACGTTCATTACCTCAAAACCACAATGACTTAAAAGCTGCAATGTTTTCAAAGCTGCTATGATATCAAAAGAATGACCAGCGCTACTGCTGACATAAACTGTGCAAATGTTTAAGATAGCGCAGTGGATCAATAATAGGAGCGAGTTATGGGTGTTCAGGAAAATGATAGTCGGATCGACAACATCGAGTTTGCCGTGAGTGATATTGCTCGTTCGAAAGACTTTTATGGCGCCGTATTCAATTGGCGTTTTACCGACTACGGTCCGCGATATTGCGAATTTACTGACGGTCGATTGTGCGGCGGTTTTACTACGCTGAGTGAGGTTGCCCCTAACGGCGGACCGCTCGTGATTCTGTACGCTGAAAATCTGGAGCAAACCCAGAAACGTTTGGAGGACGCGGGGGCAACCATTGTGCTGCCGATATTCTCGTTCCCGGGCGGGCGTCGTTTTCACTTTACCGACCCCGATGGTTATCAACTGGCAGTATGGTCAGATAACTGAGCATCAGGTTATTGTGGATCGCCCGGACGTCAGCGAGTTGCGGTACTGGCGGTAGTGAAAGTATGTTTCATCCTTTCACTCATTGGGTAGTTGAGATTAATCTGGCTGCCGGGAAGCGGTTGCGTAAACCAACGCGCGTAAATGGCGTCGATTTCATTACTGGCATAAATCTGTTTAAGCGCAGTATTTACCGCATTGTGAAAATCTTTGTCATCAAGGCGCATCATCAAGCCATACTCCGTCTCTTCACCTACGGTCTCATTGGAAATAACATAATCCTGCGGGTTAGAAGAGTTGGCTATCATGGTATGCAGCAATATGTCATCCATGGCAAAAGCGGAGACTTTCTCTTGTGAAACCATATCAAAGGCCTTCTGCAGGGAGTCGGTGATCGCAATGGAAAGATTCAGTTTTTTATCCCGGTTGACCTGATTGATTGGACCAATATTCACCGTTCCCAGCACAATACTAACGCTCCTTCCGCGTAAATCATCCAGTGTATTCAAATGATTTTTGACTAGGGAAACAAAGCGGGTATTAACGACAAAATGGCTGATAGAAAACGCGGCATTACGCCTGCGTTCAGCGGTATTGCTACTGGCAACGCACTCGAGATCAATATCGCCACTGTTGAGCATTTGCACCCGATTGGCGGGTGTTCGGAACACATAATCAATGTTGAGGGTATCCAGTCCAAGTTGGATCCTGATAGCTTCGGCTACCCGCTGGCACAAATCAATTGAATAGCCGATGACCTTCCCATCGGGACTGACATAGGAGAATGGCGCAGTATTACCGTACCCTACCTTGAGGGTTTTGGTTTGACGCACCTTTTCAAGTGTTGAAAGGGAGTCGGCAGCCCGCGACAGATGGCTTACGGTTATTGTCACAATGAATAACACCATCAGGAAATGCCGCAATCGTAGCTCAAATCGACACATCGTTCCTCTCTCCTTTACTCAAGGTATTCTTTCGGTTGCGACAAAATCATTTTCAGACTTTGCGACATAGGGTAATGGAGATTTACGCCATCAGGCGGAATCGGAGAAAGAAACCATTTATCATAGATGGCGTTTATTTCGCCTTGCGTGAATATAGTCTCCAGTTGCTCATTTACGACGCGTTTGAACGCTAATTGCCCTGGTGGCATCATCAGGCCATAGGGTTCCGGTAGGCTTAAACGGTCATCTGAAAGGATAAATTCAGACGGATTGGGAGATGAAGCCACCAGCCCGGCCAGCAGAATGTCATCCATAACGAAGGCCGATACATTGCCGTTTGCAACCGATTCAAACGCCTCCTGATTCACTTTTTTCAGCACGACAGAAATGTTGAGCTTCATACGCATATTGGCTTCATTCAATTGCTCAATATTGATCGTCCCGCTGCTTGCCGAGACGCTACGCCCTGCCAAATCAGCCAGCCGCGTAATGCCCGTTCGCTTTAGCGCCACAAATCGGGTGAAGGTGACAAAGTGAGGATAGGAAAACTCCGCCAATTCACGCCGCTCACGGTTATTGGTGGTTGCCGCGCACTCAAGATCGATCCCTCGGTTACGAATCAGCGGAAATCGCGTCGCTGTCGTGACAGGGATAAAAACCACATTTAATTCATCCAGATACAAATATTTTTTTATTCCATCAACCACGCGTAAGCACAAATCAACCGAGTAGCCGGTCGCCTTGCCTTGCACCGCGTATGAAAAAGGCGGTTCGTCCACCCGGTAGCCAATTTTTATTGTTTTGGTTTGCGCGATATTCGTCAGCGTGCTGTCCATCGGCATATCATCTGCCAACGCAGCGTGCGGCAGCAGTGCAAACACGGTAGCGAGCAGGATCCCTCGTGCGAAAGAGGCCAGGTAAAATCCATTGAGAATCCGCAAAATCAGCTCCTGATTTATTATGGTGTTTTATTTGCGACTACAGTTTGGTTACTGAATAAGTGGCAAAGCCATCAGACTTCCAGTGCCGTCACTGGAATCGCCTTACCGGTCAGGTAGCCCTGAACAAATTGACATCCGGCGCGACGCAGCAATTCCCGTTGCAGTTCGGTTTCTACCCCTTCCGCCAGAGTTTCCATACCTAACTGATGAACCAATGACATAATATTAGCCACAATTATGCGTTTCGACTCACTGTCTTCCAGTCCGTCGATTAAACCTTTATCAAGCTTCACGCGAGTGAATGGAAAATCCGCCAGACAGTTCAGGGACGCATAGCCTGTGCCGAAATCATCCAGGGCAATCCCTATTCCCATATTCTGAATCTTGCGCAGCACCGGCAGCGCTTCTTTGCGATCCAGCAGAATCGGCTCTGTTATCTCGATCTCAATCCGATAAGCCGGAAGCCTGCTTTGCGCCAGTGCGTTTTTCAGGACATCGATCAGACCGTCATGATGGATTTGAATCCCCGAAACATTCACTGACACGCGATGACGGGCATCAAAATGTGTCATGGCATCGCTGCAAGCCTGGCGGATTATCCACTCCCCCAACCTGACAATCAGGCCATTTTTCTCCGCCAGCGGAATGAACGTGTCCGGCATCAGCAGTTCCTGGGGAGAACGACGCCAGCGTACCAGCGCTTCATAACCGGTGATGCTGTTGTCGGAAAGTCGTATCAGCGGCTGATAGTGGATTTCGAATTCGTTGCGGTCCATCGCGCTTTCAATGTCCAGTTCGGCAATGATCGGCACGGAATTGGTCATAGCCATGCCAGATTCAAAGTAATGGTAATTATTGCGTCCCGTTCTCTTCGAGGCATACAGCGCCAAATCGGCATTCTTCATCAGGATATGGGGAGTCACGCCATGCTGGGGCGCGTTGGCAATCCCGATACTGATCCCAATGCCAAACTCATGGCCATGAATGTAAAAAGGTTCACTAATTGATTTGATTAACTGCCCTGCCAACTGTGCTGCTTCCTGTATGGGGTTTTCTTTCACCAATTGGATCACGGCGAATTCATCTCCCCCCAGTCGGGCAACCATATTTCCGGTTGAAAGCAACAAAGAGATCCTCTCGCTGACATCGATTAACAGCGCATCCCCGACCACATGACCGAACGTATCATTCACCTCTTTGAAGTGATCGAGATCGAGCAGCATCAGGTTAAAAAATTTGCTCTCCAATTTCAGCATCGTAAGGGCATTATCCAGAGCCACGCCGAAGAAAGTTCGGTTTGGCAGACCTGTCAACGGATCGTGATGCGCCATGTATTCCATTTTCTGCACCGTTTCTTTAACCAATTGCAGGTGTTCGCGCTCAACCATGGCCTGCCGGAGTTTTTCGATGGCGACAGCCAATTGACCGATTTCATCATCCCGCTGTAAAAATGGCGTAGTGTCTTGCGTATTGCCTTGTGCAATACGCCTGAGCGCCTGGATAAGTACGGGTACAGAATAAAAAAACTGCCTCATCAGCAGCGCGACGGTCAGTCCCGTCAACAGCAATACGATTCCCAGACCGATCAGCGAATTACGCAGCAGAATATTGTGCGTTCGGTACAACTCCTGCCTTTCGCCAATGCTGCTGACCAACGCCCCCAGCATTTTTCCTGATGGCGTCAATAACGGGATTTCGCTGACAAAATAGTCTTCATTGTTAATCTGGACAAAACCTGCAAAGCTGTTTTTCCTTGCATCCGCTTGCACGGGCGTTCCATCATCGTGCATGAGAATATGTTTGTTCAGTGTTCCATTCGCATCAGCGATGCTGACAAAGCCCTCGTTTTCCCGATACTGGAAAAGCCATACGCGGTTATTGGTCTGCATGGCGGCCAGGGAAAGCACATCGACAGGATTGAATCCGGTTTGCAGGATTGACTCGTCGTCGCCGAGAAAATTCTCCGTCACAATGCCGGTTATCTGCCCGGTTTCATCCATACGGGCTACCACCGACGTATATATATTGCGGATAATGTAGCTGATGATGTGGGCATTGGTATTGGCCTGGCGCTTCCACTGCGTTTGCGAGTTTTTGTCGACAATAAACCACCCTGCTGCCGCCCCGACACCATAGGAAAAAATAATGCCGACGATAAGAAATACCGTCACTTTACCCAGAATAGAATGATACCAGCGCTGTCGGGGAGGCATGGATAATGACCCTCCATCGATTAAAGGGGCGCTGAAGTCCTTCGTTGTTCTGGTGCGGGATGTCATCATCCAAATCCCTTCATCTGTCGCATAAGCGGGTGGGAGACAAATAGTAATTTATTATAAAACAATAGACTATAAAGATTGTGCATGCAGGGGTCACGTATTGCCAGAATCATCATTACTGGCGTATTACTTTATTTACTCTCCGAATAAACAAACACTTAGCCAATAAAAATTCTCATCAATCCATTGTATATACCCTCAAAATAGTAGCAGCAACATATTTAAACGACCTCCCATCCCAACCAAACGAAATTTGACTTAAATAGCGCACTAATATATTTGTAACGGCATGAGTGGGAACAGGAATAACCGACTTCATGCGTGGTGATAAATGTTTTGGCGGGTGGCTAAAACCCCCCAACGCAGTTAACCCTCGTGGGTATTTAACATCAAGGACCGATCTAACCGGGGTTAATGTACATGGCGACAGATGAGAAGTTCGTGGTTTACGTAATGGATCAGCTTGAGGGTGTGGAAGGTCTGACCGTGCGAAAGATGTTCGGGGAATATGCCCTCTTCAAGGAGGGAAAAGTTCTCGCCTTGATCTGCAACAGTCAACTGTTCATCAAACCGACCGTCTCCGGGCGAAATTTTATTGGTACTCCGGTTGAAGCGCCGCCCTACAAAGGAGCCAAACCCAGTTTTCTGATCGACGATGAACTGGACAACAAAGAATGGCTGTGTCAGTTGGTGTCGCTGACTTACGAAGAACTGCCGGCGCCAAAGCCGAAGAAGCCCAAAAAAGAGAAAGCCAAACCATAGCGCCTGCCTCTTTAACATTCGCCATCCTCCTCGGTTCCCTGAGCCGACATGTATGCCTCACTGTAGATTCCATTGACACAATCAATCGAACAGCTAGGAAGCTGTACCAAAATCTGCGAATATTTGGTTGGACATGCATGGAGTACCTAATACAGAAGAGAGTCTTGACACATGGAAAGAGTTGAACTGACGTTTAGAGGGGGCAAAATTTTTGCCCTGGTTCCCATTGTTTTATTTTTGATTTTTTGCACACTTTTTTTTACCGTGTTCAAGATCTTTGATATGCAAGCCCTGGCGATGGGAGCCTTGATTTCAATCATTATTGGCGGGATTTTTGCCAAGGACTATAAACAGTATTGGGAGGCAGTTATCAAGCATGGGATCGGCAGCCAGATGGCCGTGACCATTGCGACGATCCTCTTGATTATCGGGATGTTTGCGAAACTGATGGCCGCCAGCGGCGTGGCGGAAGGTTTCGCCTGGTTGGCCAATATGCTCGGCTTGCATGGGGGAATGTTCACGCTGTTTACCTTCTGTGCAGTCTGCCTTATTTCAGCCTCGACAGGGACCTCAATTGGTTCATTGTTTACTGCCTTCCCGGTCTTCTTTCCTGCTGGCATCATGCTGGGTGCCGATCCCGTGGTATTAGCCAGCGCCATTCTGTCCGGCGCTATTTTTGGCGATAACATCGCACCTATTTCAGACACAACGGTTGCTTCGGCATCCACCCAGCTCTATACGAGAAAACAGGGCAGCGCCGAAATAGCCGGTCTGGTCACGTCACGATTCAAATATGCGTTGTTTGCCGCAATAATGGCCGGGGTTCTGTTTTGGATTTTTGGTTCTGCGGATCACGCCGTTAGCCCGATGGCTTCCCTGCCGGAACTTAAATACAGCCCCAATAATTTGATCATGTTAATCCCCGTGGCCGCGTTGTTGATTGTTGCGTTAAAAACCCGGGATATTTTTAAGGCCATACCGGTAGGCATTATCGTGGGCACGATAACGGGCATGGTGACCGGTATCTTCACCTGGCATGATGTGTTCTCGATCAAAGGCGGCGAGGTCAGCGGTTTTCTGTTTGCTGGTTTTAACAGCATGGTCAGCACCGTTCTCTTCGTATTGTCGCTGTTTGGTATCATGGGGATTTTGAAAGCCAGCCTGATGATGGATCGCATCGCGGCATTTATTTGCAATAGCCGTTTTACGGACAGTGTGCGTGGCACGGAATTTTCAATCGCCACAGGCACTATATTGGCTACCGCGCTGGTCGGTGGCGTCACCAGTGCATCGATTCTGACGTTTGGCCCGGTCGCGGATGAAATCGGCAAGAAGAAGAATCTCCACCCGTTCAGACGGGCAGTGTTGGTTGACTGTTTCTCGATGACCATTGCGGCAATTATTCCCTTCCTCAGTGCGTTTATTTTTATTGTCAGTTCGATCATTAACGCACTGCGGGCAGATTATAATTTCATTCCCGAGATTAACCCCATATCGCTAACGCTAACCTCATTCTACCCATTGTGTCTTTTTGTGGTGATGACGTTTTCAGTTGTGGTTGGATGGGGACGTAAATTTGAAGGACCTGACGGCACCCAGGTCGATGAGATGGCTGCAGACTTCAAAACAGATCTTTCCGGGCGCTGATTGAAGCCGGGTATTGCTCTGCTGAATACCCGGCTATACCCGATAGGTATTCAATAACTCGTTGGCAGCACGAAAAAGACCATGTTAATCGCGCCTGCCAGCGCCAGCCACGGGCCAAAAGCCAGTGGCTGATCGACGTTTTGACGCGATAACCCGCGTTGCAGCAGGGTAAAGATCAATCCACATACCGCAGCAATCAAAACCAGATTTGGCAGCGTTTTCCAGCCCATCCAGGCACCCAGCGCAGCCAGCAGTTTGAAATCCCCATAACCCAACGCCTCTTTGCCCGTGGCATACTTGAACAACCAGAATAGCCCCCACAAGGAAAGATAGCCGATCGCGGCCCCCATTATTGCCTGTTCCAGCGAAACAAAACTGCCTGATAAGTTAAATAACAATCCTAACCACAATAGCGGCAGCGTAAGAGCATCCGGTAGCAAGAGCGTTTTCAGGTCGATAACGGTCAGCGTCAGCAGAATCGCCATAAACAGCAACACGCCTAACAGCGGCAAACCCACTGGCAGCAGAGCGCCCGCTCCAGCAAAAAGCAGCGCTGTCGTCAGTTCAATCAAAGGATAGCGGCAAGAGATCGACTTCGCACAGCACCGCGCTCTCCCCTTTAGCCACAACCAACTCACCAAGGGAATATTGTCGCGGATCGCGAGGGGCGTCTGGCAATGCGGGCAGGATGAGTGAGGCAGCATCAGGTCAAAACGTGGAGGTGATTCTGTGATGGTTACCCCCAGTTGCTGTTGCGCCTCGCGTTGCCAACGGCGTTCCAACATCACTGGCATCCGGTAAATGACCACATTCAGAAAGCTGCCGATGATCGCTCCCAGCAGACTTAGGGTACAGAGCCAGAAAACAGGAAAAACATCAGCAAATGGCGCAATGGGGTTCAAGGAATCCTCCTGTCGTTAGCATCGGTAATCTGTCGTCATAATGGTCAAGCGCGGTAATCGTTGCAGAATGCGGGGGAAATGCCAGTCTTTCAGTAACGTAAGTAGCTAAAATGCGAGACATTTCGCAGAGAGTAATGAAACTCATCGCAGTTGAACTGAAGCTGCGGGCTGGTTCAACGCTAATATATCAATCGCGATTCGAGCCATTTTGCCTCCTTATGTGTAAAGCAATCCATTAACAAAAGCAGTCCATTAACAAAGGTTATCCGTCCTCTTCTGCACACTCAGGAACAGCATAGGCAATTCTTGTTTCAGCAGAAATCCGTGATGAACTGGTCGGACGTTTTGTTTTTACGCTGACTGATCTGAATAAGTGCCTATACTTGCCAAATCATCACAGAATAATCGTGCTGCAATGTACACAGCCGCAGCAGTTTGCTCGGTTTCGCGCCACGACAACAACGGCTGTTGTGGCCCATGGGATACAGCTCGGTTACTTGGCAAAAAGGCTGCAGAAGATGCATAAAACGTTCACCGGCGGATGTCTATGTGGGAACATCCGTTTTGAAGCCATCAATCCCCTACACCCGCATACGTGCTCATGCGATATATGTCAGAAACACACCGGTGCACTGACTGCCATGTGGTTTGAATTTACCAAGGAAAATGTCAAATGGACGGGTGAAGGGGGTGTTCCCTCAACCTTCCGTTCGTCCGCGTATTCCAGCAGATCATTCTGTTCACGCTGTGGAAGTTCAGTGGGTGCAATTGATGACGAACCCACCCTGGCGCTATTGGCGGGTGGATTTGATGAAGGGTGTGTTCCTGAACTGCCTCCCGTCTACCATTCATTTGATGATATGGCTCCAGCATGGTGGCGGTCCCTGTTCTTCAAGAATCGAGGCTGATACGAAAACCGGTCATCAACATCATCAAGCACCGACCGCCGAAATCCCCAGCGTGGTGGCAAACACAGTTGCCGTAAACAGGTCGAGAAATGACTTCCCCACCCACACGCTGGAGTTGCCACTCATCCCTTCATGCTCCCGCCGAAATACTCGACAAGTCAGCCGCCAGGCTGTCAAGTGTAGTCCTTGTGATCAGAGGCTCAGGAGCGCCCTCAGGGGCCGTCAGACCGATGCGGTTGTGCCATATAGTCGGCAACCCTACCTTCGCGGTGCCAAATAGGTCATAGGCTGAACCGGCTACGAACACCGCATTGCCCGGTGCGACGCCCAGCGTTTCAAGGGCCAGGCGATAAGGCGCTGGGTTCGGCTTGTAGAACCCCGCTTTTTCCGATGTGATGACCACATCGAATGGCACACCTACCCGATCTGCGGCGATACTGCCCAGTCTCTCCGAGCAGTTGGTCACGATGCCCAACTTGTAATGTGGCTTGAGTGCCGCCAACGTCGCCTTGACCTCGGCCCATGGCTGCAACTCGCCCCAGCGTGCTTCCAGTTCCGCAGAGGCTTGGCTACCGAGCCCGACTGCAATCGCGGCTTCTTCGACCAATCTTTCATAGGATCGATAGCTGCCGCAGCTATAGGTAGCCTTCAGATACGCCATGCGCCATGTACGACCCCTGTGCTCTGAACCGGCGACTGAATTCCACAGTGTCCACGAGTCCAGCAAGGCGGTCAGAAGATCGAACAGAACGAGCTCGACCAGAGCTGGGGGTTGCTTGGGTCGCAGATTATCGGCAAAGTTTAAAGTCATTGCAGGGATCCCTGTTCAGGAGAAAAAAGCTCAGCGACAGCGGTGATCTCTATCAACGCACCGTAATGAAGTTTGCCGCAGGGGATGATTGAGCGCGCTGGTCGATGAGCACCCAGCAACTCCGCGTAATGTGTATTCACGGTTGACCAGTGCTCCACATCAGAGATGAAGATCTGCACGTTTACCAGATTCGCCATGGTTGCATCAGCGGCACGTAGCACCGCTTCGACATTGGTCATGGCTTGCATGAACTGGGCCTCAATGCCGTCGGGAAAAGTGCCCGATCGCGGATTGAAGGGCAACTGCCCGGAGATGAACAACAAGTTCCCCGAAACCACTCCCTGCGAGTAATGTCCCCCCGGCAAGGGGAGCTGTTGTGATGTGATAATTTTCATAGATATTCTCCGTTCAAGGGTTCGCCGTGGATGATGGATACGCCTTTACTGTTATGGATTAATAGCGGGCAGTAGAAAGAAAACGCTATTTACCAACCCGCGAAGCGTGGCCAGTAACCGAGGTGGCGTCCCTCGGTCAGAACGTGATAACCGCTGTGCTGTGCGGCGGTAGCGCACGCATGATTGGGCAAAATTCGCAGTTGCGTGCCTACCGGCAGCACCAGGACGGCTTCAGGGTTTCCCGAGCGCGAGGAAATGATCCCGTGCTCCTGATTGACCGCCGTAACGATCAGATCGCCTATAGGCTGGCCTGACAAGTCGCAGACAATGCCGTACCCTTGATCCACGCGTTGTTTGGCAGTACCACGGTCGCGAGAAAGCGCCATCCAGCCGGCATCGACAATGATCCAGCCTTTCTCAGGCTGATGACCAATGACCGTAGTCAGTACCGAGACAGCGATATCCTGCACATCGCACACTCCAAGCCCAGCCATGACCAGGTCAAAGAACGCAAACACGCCAGCCCGAACCTCCGTGATGCCGGATAGATCCTGAGTAAACAGTGCTGTGGGGGTGGAACCTATGCTGATGATCGACAGATCGAACCCCGCCTCGTTGAGCAGTTGTGCGGCCTCGACTACTGCGGCACGCTCTTGACGTGCGTAGGCCTCGATTTCGGCGATTGATCGGCTGTCATAGGAGTTTCCTGCGTGGGTCATAACACCGCTGACCCGGACCCCACTGTGACTAAGCAAGTGGGCGATCTCGACCAGTAATGTCGACTGCGGCGCGATACCCGAGCGGTGTCCGTCGCAGTCGACCTCAAGAAGTACTTCGAAGGCTTGCCCACTGCTGCACGCAAACTCAGCCAGGAGGCGAGCGCTTTCAATATTATCCAGTACCAGTTTCAAGTCCGCCCCTTGTTCTAACAAGCGGGCGGCATGAGCGAACTTATTGGGGGAGATACCCACGGCGTACAAGATGTCGGTGAAACCCGCAGCAAAAAAGAAGTCCGCCTCACGCAGTGTAGAAACTGTGATGGGGCCTCGTCCGTCAGCAAAGAAGCGCTCGGTGACCTCCAGACATTTGTTGGTTTTGACGTGTGGGCGTAGTGTCACGTTGAACGGTGCCAGCTTTTCACGCATACGCAGGATATTACCGTCCAGGCGGTCGCGGTCCAATAACAGCACGGGGGTGTCGGTTAGTTCTTCCATTTGTTCTCTCCGGTAAAAGCGCTATTGTAAACCGTCAGAATCACTGTAAAGTTTAATCTTCCTAATTCTATGATTCAGTAATTCTTAATGACAGATGCATTTGAAATTCGCTTCTTGCTGGTCATCCGGGAAAGCAAAAGCCTGCTGGAAGCATCACGTAAACTGGGGCTGACGCCTTCGGCGGTCACTCAGCGACTTCAGCAGATGGAGAAGAAACTAGACGTCCGACTGCTGGACCGGTCCGCACGACAACTACGCTTTACCGATGAAGGCGAGCTGTTGTGTGTTCGCGGGGCCGAGTTGCTTCAGCAGTTCGACGCGCTGCTGGAGGACCTGCACCAACGGCGCAGGGGTTTTGTCGGCAAGTTGAAAATAAACGCCCCCTTCGGCTTTGGTAGGCAATACGTGGCACCTGCGGTTGCGGCCTTCAAAAGCTTGCATCCGGAAGTTGAGATTGCCCTGACCCTGTCGGACCAGCCGATGGTGGAAGCGAGCGACCGCTTCGATGTGGTGATCCATATTGGTCAGCTTGCCGTGTCCAATCTGGTGTGTCGCACCCTTGCGCCAAACCGCCGATTCATCTGCGCCTCGCCTGCTTTTATTGCGCGGCACGGTCTTCTCGATAGCCCCGAACAACTCACCCATCAGCCCTGTATAGCACTGCACGAGAACAATGAAGACGTGACCCTATGGCACCTTAGTCGAGGCCAGGAAATCCAAAGCATACGTATTCACCCTGCGCTCAGTAGCAATGATGGCAACGTGATCAGGCAATGGGGATGTGACGGGCAAGGCATTATCCTGCGCTCCGAGTGGGATGTTGCCGACGCTTTAGCGGACGGTAGTCTTGTGCGGCTGCTAACGGCCTGGGAGTTGCCGGATGCGGATGTCGTGGCGCTGACCCATCAGCGCGAAGGACTGCCGGAGCGCACACGCAATTTCATGCGTTTCTTGCAGGAATCTTTCCTGCCTGTTCCGCCCTGGCGCGCTTGAATCCGCGACAGGCCCCGCCAGATGACATTATTCAGTTAGAAATAAAAAGCGGCTGAATAACCAGCCGCCAATGTGTCGATAATAATAGACTGGGAAGAATTATAATTCCCTTTCTACAATCACTTAACCGATTGCAGATGACTCATGCTGCCGTAGAGAGCGAGTAATCGGGCATATTCATCCGCATCATAGAAATTGCAGATGCCATTGCCAAATTCTTTGGCGACCTCGATGGCAAATTTCACCACCAGCGCAATATCGGTTTCATGGCTGGCGCCAGTGGCGCAACCCGGAACCACCGATTCCGTGCAGATAGCAACGCCGACAACGGGTGCCATTGTTGAAGTTGATGGCTGCATGATGCTGTTTATATGATGGATACCGTTACCGTAAGGCGTAATATCCTGCATGGTAATAGGGAATGTCACGGCCCTGCGGCCACTGGTCATTTCCATAATACGCAGAAGATCTTCCGCCACCCGCAGAATATAGCCCTCTTTCACCGTCGGTGATAAGGCATACCCTTTATGGTTGATAATCCGGTTACCCTTGGTGGTGTCGAGCGACAGGATCGCATCGGCTTCGGGTATGGCTTCATTTTGCCCCATCGGCGCGTCGTCGATGGGAGAATCCATAAAATCAACAGGACTGTGTGGACGCGTCGGTGCATTAGGGCAGATGTGGGTGGTGATAATCACATCTCCCGGCAGCACGTCGCCCTTCTGCTGCATGTCCGCCAATTTCAGTCCGCACGCGATGGCAGCAATCGCGCCATCGGCATCCGAGACCAGACCAATGCGTGACGGTCTGGCACCCACACCGCCGAGACGGCCGATAATGCCTAACGTTGGCGCATGGCCAGAGCAGATCTTTCCTCGGGAGCCGGGGATCTTGATACGAACAAAGTCGCTGCTCCCCCTCGTTCCTGTTACACGTACCGAAGTGGCACTTACTGTTGGGTAATTTGCAAATAAGGCGACAACATCGTCGCCATTTACCGTTGCACTATCAAGCAATTCAAATGCGCAAAATGTCTGTTTAAGGCTCATAAAGCTCCTTTAACTCTGTAAAAAATTTTCCCTGGTGAAGGCGTAATAAGTCTTTCTTTTAAAACATTTTTCGGCATCTATTTGGCCGATTTTTTATAAACGTGGCTGCGGGTAAATAGTATCGGATCTTTACCTCTACGCTACGTTTGGTGTTTCCCTGGTGAGGGCGTAGTACTTTTTACTGGTAACAATTTTATTGATCAGCGATCTCCGCGCTGATTCTTCATGTTATGGCTAAATCGACAATCTCAACGCTATGGCTCCTTTCTGCTTTGGTGGGTGTCCCTGGTGAAGGCACATGGATTGTTTTTTATAAAAAATGTATATCATTCAAAATATTATGGTCTTGCTTTTACTTACTGCCGCTATCGGCCAAACCAGTAGGGGTCGCCAACTGCACCGCCTATCCTTGCCGCATGTTTGCAGACTACTTGTGCGAGTTGTTGAATCATCTCGTCGGTCACCTGCGTAGCGGGCATGCTCAGACAGAGCGCGATTGACTCCTCCCTTACCGGATCGTAAACAACGGTGGAAACAGAGGCGACGCCTGAGACATATTCATTAATCGACGATGCCCATCCCTGTTTGTGAATCTTCTGTAACTCTTGCTTCAGCCATTCCTGCCGGGTTGGATCTCGCGACAGGAAGAAATTCTGTACTTCCGGTGTGGCTCGTGTGAGCAAAATGCGCCCGGTAGAGGTCTCCGTGACGGGCAACAACGTACCGGGCTGTGTCACGACCTGAATCATCTGGCTGCCAAGACGTGCATGAGCAACCCGAACCTGGTCGCGATCGATGACAGAAGCGTAACTGGTGAATCCCGTTTCCCGCGTCATGTCATTGAGCGACGTCAGTACCAGATCCACGAACGGATGAGAGAGCCTGAGCCGATGGGCGATTTCCAGGATCATCATTCCGGGACGATAAATCGGTGCCTCTTTGTTTTTCTCCAGAAAGCCATAGTCCGCCATCTGTTTTAGCAAGCGGGATGCAGAACTTTTGGGCATCCCCAGTTCATTGACCAGGGACGTTACCGTCAGCTCATTGCCGGTTCTTAGGTAGAGCTGATAAACATCCATCACACTCGCCAGAATACTCATACTGTGCCTGCCTCGTAGCCATCTGTTGCATTGCTGGTTGAGCCCAGACGTTGTCTAATTCTTCCTGTCCACAAGGGCGCTATAGGACTGCGGAAATCTGTCCCGCAAATAAGGAACGTTCAGCCGGGTGTGTGCCTGAGCGAGGAAATCGACCTCGCACAGCAGCAACTCTTCCCCGGACGTACTGGCCTGAGCCAGCGTCTGCCCGCGTGGGCCGATCAGTTTACTGCCGCCAAAAAGAGGTAAATCCCCTTCCTGACCCCAGCGGTTCACCGCCACCAGATGGGTGCCATTTTCCAGCGCACGGCAGGCCGTATTAATGTCCCATACGTCCTCATCCTGGGCGCACCAGGCAGACGGCGCGAGCAATAGCTCTGCCCCGCCCAGCGTCAGGATGCGCGCGACTTCAGGGAATCCCATATCGTAGCAGATCATGATGCCGATTTTGCCTATCGGCGTGTCGAACACCGGGTAACTGTCACCGCGGGTGAACCACTGTTTCTCCATGCCGAAAGCATGTACTTTGCGGAACACGCCGCTGATTTCAGACGAGTCTGGCACCCAAACCCCGACCGAGTTATAGATTTGCCCGAGATACTCGCCGCGCTCAATAAAACCGCTGACGATGGTGATATCGAGCTTGTTAGCCAATTCAGTAAATAACTGACTGGTCTCGCCGTCACGTTTTTCGCTCAGATCCCAAAGTCGCGTGGTCAGCAAGTCTCCGCGATAACCCGTCGTGGCGAGTTCAGGAAAGCAGATCAGCTTTGCACCCTGATCCGCCGCCTGATGGCAGTAGGACGCCATCCGCTGGAGGTTATGCCCTTTATCTCCGAGCACAGAATCGAACTGGGCCAGCGCAATGCGAGCAGTAGTTAACGACATACATCACTCCTCTAAATCCACCCGATTCCTGATATCAAGGCTGAGGCCGATTTACCGTCAAACGTTCAGTAAATCGGCTATTCATCGCCTTAATCCATATATTTCACTTTGCGGAAATGCACAGCATCTTTGTCGCGACCACGCGCGTAAAAGCGCATTCCCAACCAATAAAGCAGCGCACTGATCAGCAGGGAGTTCAATGCCGGGACCCCGATATCGGCGCCAAATGGCCCCAGGGACGAGGTAAACAGACCTACGAGCACCGCCAATATCCAGGCTACCAACGTAACCGGGTTCAGCAACTCGCAGGTTTCCGGCAACAGGCCTTTGGCACGGGTGACGGCCAGTTCTGCACGATCGCGTTTTAGTACGTAGTAATCGACAACAATAATGCCTGCCACTGGCGGTATGGCGATCCCCAGATAGATCAGGAAACCAATGAAGTGATCGAGGATGCCCAGAACGGAGGCGATGGTGCCGAAAATCCCGATACCCCACGTCAAATACCGGCGATCGAAGCGACGGTTAAAAATGGCGTTCAGTAGGGTCGAAAACCCCAGTGATGACGAGTACAGGTTGATATCATTCATTTTAATCGTCGCGAAGATAACGATAGATGCACCCAGTAAACCGGTCAGCGTCATCATGAGATCGAACACTTCGGACGTGCGCAGTGCCAGTGACATCAGCACTGAAATCATGTTAACCAACAGTTCACCGAAAAAGGTGCCGATCAG
This sequence comes from Edaphovirga cremea, assembly GCF_003332275.1. Lineage (GTDB taxonomy): Bacteria > Pseudomonadota > Gammaproteobacteria > Enterobacterales > Enterobacteriaceae > Edaphovirga > Edaphovirga cremea. The sequence goes on from NZ_QOVA01000013.1 coordinate 68,012, forward strand.
TGTCATCCAGAACACGTCTTTCGGTCCTTTCATGAAACGGCTGATGTCCGGCGTGGTGATGGCAGCGATAATGAAACCACCTGCCACCATAGTGATTGCCGCTGGCATACTCATATGTGGCCCGGCAGGTTGCGTTGAGGACATCAACACGCCGATATCCTGACCGGACATCAGGCTAACCGTCGCCCACACCAGAGCCAGTAAAAAGAGCGGTGTAGAAATATTGGCTGTAATAGAGAGGAACCGATAACCGTAAACGGTTATCACCGTGACCGCGAGACCGGTAATGATCGCCCAAATCGGCGTAGAGAGAATGCCCGTGGCTTTAAACATGCCGTCGGCAAAAAAGCCGTTTTGCACGCCAAACCAACCCATAAGGGAAATGGCTATCGCCCCACCGATTAGCGCCGATCCAATCTTCCCAAAGCCGGCCCAGCGGGAAAGCAGACTGATTGACAGCCCTTCCGAACACGCCGCAGCACCCAGCGCCCAGCTGACCACCTGTAAAATAACGGAACCAAAGATTGTCGCCCAAAACGCTTCCCAAAATGTCAATCCGTAGCCTAATGCGGCACCGAGCATGACTTGGGAGACGCACGCGAGAGCGCCAATACGGATGATCAACACTTCAAAAAACGGCCTACGGGCACTGAGCGGTACGCGAGCCAGAGAGAAATCTTCACCTGAATTTCCAGCCATCCCTTCACCTTTCCTATTTCGCCATCAGACACTTGTCGAAAGTTCCATTTTATGGAACCCGGTTCCATTTCTTGTTATGGTGTTAACCATAGCCAAAGATCGCGCATTTGTGCAATGATTTATTTCTTACGTGTGAGATAAATCGCGAGAAAAGACCGCTTGAAAACTCGTCCGATGCTTCACTAATCATGAAGATAACAAATGGCGAGTGCAGACTATGCAAGAACACACGCTGAATAAGAGGGTTAAGCCACTCTCCTACCCTTGTTTTCTCAGCAAGGAATCGCAGAGGGTCTCTGACGTCCTGCATTGTTCAGGATTGTCTGAATGCTTTTGCCAATAAAGCCGTTAAAAACAAAACATAACGCAAAATAGAAGCAACGGTGAGCCACGCTTAAACTTTCAATAAGAATTGTCCTAATGCTCTGAATGCCCTGCTTGACGTAACCAGATTTAGGGATATTGCGGATCGGGTATTTTATTGGTCATGATCATAATAGAGAGGGCGAGTTTTGATTATTACTTTCCAATGATTTTTTATCTGATTAAACATTAAAATCCTTAAATATTAATTAAATACAGTGAGCATGTGCGGAATGCACGCCGATAAGCGCCAGGCAAGCCGGATAATATGAATGAGTAAGCTAATGTTTCTGATAAAATATCAGCTGTTTTCTTGTTGTTTTTGAGAAACAGATTAATACTTGAGGGGTGATTAGGAATATTGCTCGCGAAATATGGATAGGGTCGCACTTTCTAAATGCTGACTTCATCTCATTTATCTCTAAAATAGAGCAGGAGAACGTTATGACTGAGCAACGTGGTCGTTCAAAGAGTTTCGCACCAGACAAAAATAAAAAGCCGGATGCCGATAAAAAAGGAGGACAGGATAAAAAGGGAGGAACATCAAAGAAAGAAACAGATCGCGCGGCTGATGACAAGAAAGGCGATAAGGGCAAAGGCAAGTAGTTGATCGCCTTTTTTATTATGCCCCCTTTGCTCGTCTGTTGTTGAATCTCAAAAAGAGTTGAATCTCAAAAAGAGTTGAATTGTGAAGGATTGAGTCTGGAAACAGATTGAATCGGCATAAATAACGGGCAGTTGCTTTACGCGCTGCCCGTTACTCGTTGCTTCCCTGATTATTCCCAAAGGCGGAAACGCTTATCCTCCGAAGGCCCTTCACTGGCTGGGGCTGCTATCTCAGTAGTGTCTGCCTCGGTTTTACGTGGCGCAAATCGGGTATCTGCGATGCGATACCAATCCAGGCGTCGGGTCAGTAGCATCACGGTGGCCAAAATTGCAAACAGCATTACCGAGCCCAGCACCAGCGCGTTATCCTGCGATTGCAGCAGCAGGAACAGAATACCGTAAAGAAGCAATAACCCGGCAGTAAACATCCCACCGCGCAACCAGCCTTGCAATACTGAACTCAAATAGAAACCGATCAGGGCGCTGCAGGTCAGACTGGCGAGCAAATAGGCCGCAGCAAAACCGATATGTTCCGAGAACGCCAACAGCACCAGATAGAACAAAACCAAAGCGAAGCCGACGAGCAGATACTGAATCGGGTGAACCCGCAGCCCGGTCAGGGTTTCGAACAGGAAAAATGCCATGAATGTCAGGCCAATAAACAGCACAGCATATTTCACCGCCCGCTCACTCAACTGGTAATGGTCAACAGGCTCGATCAGACTGGCGCTGAACGCAGGCAGATTATTGATCTTGATTCTGCGGTCGCTCGCGAAGCTGTCGTTGATGTTGTTGGCAAACCAACTGCTGCGCCACGTCGCCTCGAAACCTTTGTCGGTAATCTGCCGTTCTTCCGGCAAAAACTCGCCGAGGAAGTTGGGATGCGGCCAGTTGCTGCTCAGTTTAAGTTCGGTCATCCGCCCCAGCGGTACCACCGACAGATTATGCGTACCGACCAGATTCATCTCGAAGGCAAAGTTGAATGCGCCCTGCTTCAACTGTGACAACGCGATCGGCGCGTGGGTACCTTGCGCCAGCTCTTCCAGCCGCGTTCCCGGTTCAAAGGCTATTTCACTCTGACCCAGCTTCAATGGGGAAATATGCTGAATACCGCGTGGATCGCTCAGCGCCACCACCAGGAACGGCTGGCCCAGTTGAACATTAGGATTAATCAGCAGATCGTCGATCTTGGGTGTTTCGAATTTGCCGGTGAATGTCATCGGCCCATGATAAATTTGGGTCTGGTAAATGCCGATCTTGCGCTGTTCGACTTTCGGTGCCCCGCTAATTGCCAATGTTTCAGGCAGCACCATGCGCATGCCGTGATAGACGCTTTTTACTATTTTGCCGTCTCTCTCAGTCTCACTCCATTCTTCATAAGGCAGTACGATAAGCGGTGCCAACACTTTCTGTGACCGGCTGGTGCTGGCACCGACCTGATCAACCACTGTCTGCTGGTAGAGGCTGCGTTCGATAATCACCCCCCGCAACATGCTGACAGGCAGCAGCATTAACGATATCAAACCCAGCAGGGCCGTAATTTTCCAAAACAGTACCGACTTAAACATGATCATTTCTCCGTATGTTGATAAGGAGACAATAAATGGGCTACGTGAAAGGAAAATGTGCCTGTGTGAAGTCCCTGTGAAGTCAGGTAATGGGCAGCGATAACATCGCTTTCGCACCTTGCGGGTCGGCGTTTTGCAGCACAATGCTTCCCTGATGCAACAGTGCGACCTCCCGGACAAAGTTCAGTCCAAGGCCGGTGCTTTTATGCCGGTCAGCGCGCGGCAATGAATAGAAGCGATCAAAGACTTTATCCAGGGCGTAATCGGGAATACCGCTTCCCGAGTCAGTGACGCTGAGGAGATAGCCACCTTCCGTGCGTTCCCCGTCGATCGCGACGGTGCCGCCATGTGGGGTAAAATCCAGCGCGTTATCGATCAGATTGGTCAATGCCTGACTCAGCAGCAGTTCATCGCCGTGCAATCGTGCAGGATCCAATCGCCCTATCTTCAGGGCTATACCGCGGCTTCGCGCCTGCGCCTCTTTCCCGGCGACCGTTGCACCAATCAGTGAGGCGATCTCCAGCGGCATCAGTTCCACACCCACGCGGCTCTCCAGTCGGGACTGAATCAGCAATTTATCGATCAACCGCTGGATGCGTTCACTCTGTTGCTCGATGTTGATCAGAAAACGTTTTGCCGTGGCTGGTGGCGGGGATTCCTGTAGCAACTCTGCGGCACCGCGTATCGCAGCCAGTGGACTTTTCAACTCATGGGTCAGCGTGTGTACATATTGCTCAACGTAGGTTTTGCCCTCCAGCTTCAGGCGCATGCTTTCCAGCGCCTGCGCCAGACGATCAAGTTCTACGCTGCCGACACGCGGCAGCGGCGGGACTTGCCCACTGGCAACCGCATCTGCGTAGCCGACCAGCCGCGAGATAGATCGGTTGATCCACCACACAAAGGCCATACCGATCAACAACGCGATCCCCAATAACAGGCCGCCCGCCAGTAGGATGCGTCTTTCGCTGCGGTTGATTACCGGTGCCATGGCCTTATTCGGTTTACCAACGCTCAGCACGCCAAGCAGCCGTTCACCATCAAGCACCGGCGCAGCCACATACATCACCGAGCTCTCTTCATCTTGCGGATCGAGCCGCGTGCTGCGCGCGCCATATTTCCCGCGCAGCGTGAGATGGACATCATTCCACCGGGAGTAATCCTGACCTACAGCCTCGCCGCTGGAGTCAAAGATAACGCGCCCATCCAGGTCAGTCAGATAGACGCGGTATTCATTGCGGTTCTTGCGGATGCCACCAATATTGGCGCCAATCGGACGTTGATTGAGATGGCTGAAGGCATCGACCAGCAATCCGTCGCTGACATTGCCGAGCAGCATATCCTTGCGCGCGAACTGGGCCAGGACGTTGGCGGTATCGACCAGCGTTCCCTCCGTCGCCCGGCGCACGCCGGGTTTGACCTCCTGTAAAAAAATGCTGACCACGAAATAGCCCGCCACGGCGACGATCAGGAAATAGCCGATGAGCAGCCGCAGACCGATTTTCATACTTGTCGACTCAGGCTGTAACCGAGACCACGATGGGTCTGAATGGGGTTGGATGCGTCGTCTATCGCCTTTAGTTTCGCCCGCAGGGTTTTAATATGGGTATCAACCGTGCGATCCATACTCTCTTCGGCACCCGCCCACACGGTGTCCATCAATTGCTGACGGGAGAAAACCCGCCCCGGAGCCAGCAGCAGCGTTTTTAGCAGCAGATATTCATAGCGCGTCAGTATCAATGGCTGGTGGCGATAAAGGATGGTGGCGGCGTCCTCATCAAGCACAAATACCCCGAGCGCCACAGCCGAGGGGGCGCTCTCCCGCCGTTGCTGTTTCTGCAAGCGGCGCAAAATCGTGCGCACTCTGGCGCTGACTTCACGCGGAGAAAAAGGCTTGGTCACATAATCATCAGCGCCGATCTCAAGGCCGATAATTCGATCCAACTCGTCGTTACGCGCAGTCAGGAACAGCACCGGTAGATTTTCATCGTGAGACAGCAGTTGACGACAGAGATCGAACCCATTGATATCCGGTAACCCGACATCCAGAATCACCAATGCCGGAGCCTGCTGTGCCAGCCGTTGCAGCGCGGGTTCCCCCCGATCAAACCACTCGACGCTGAAACCTTCACTTTCCAGCGTGTAAATCAGTGTGTCGGCGATGCTCGGTTCGTCTTCAACCAGCCAGATCAGCGGCTTTATGGTGCTCCTTGTTGGATTCATCTTCGGTATCATTCCTTTAACAGTAACGACTGATTTGGGGTATTCATCATACGAGTATTCAGTGGGGATCCCAATGCTCAGACGCATATTCAATCACCAATATAGGCAGGCTGAATAGGGTTGACAGAGGATTTGGCACTATACTGTGAGTGACGGCCACCCCCACCTCCGCCCGCAAGAGCAACGCCGCGGTACTGGGTTCTGAGTGCAATGGGGTAAACGGGATGAAAAAATGTATTGTCGTGATTCTTCTGCTTTGGCTGACGGCCTGCACAACCGGTCACGTTGGCGTAAGCGGCGGTTCGAATGGTGTGTCCAGCATCAGGGTCGGTACCGGTGTCGGGGTTCGTTTATGATCGGCCATCAGTGCTGCTCCTTCGTCATGGCGACAGACCCTTTATCCGGTTGATCTCTTTCTATTGGGATGCGACGGATCTTGAAACCCGTTATGCCCAGCAACAGCGTAAAAATCGGCGCCGCGATATTAAAAACGGCAAACGGCATATACGTCATCGTCGATACACCGAGAACCGCAGCCATATAGGCTCCACAGGAGTTCCAGGGGATCAGTGGCGAAGTGACAATACCTGCGTCACTGACAATACGCGATAAATTCTCTGGAGCCAGTCCACGTTTGGCAAACTCGCTGCGGAATAACTTGCTGGGCAATAACAACGCGATGTACTGATCCCCTGCCGTAATATTGAGCCCTATCGCGGTGGCAACGACCGAGAAAAAAAGGCGGCCAACAGTTCTCGCCCGCAATAAAATCGGTGTCACCAGTTTGTCGAGTAGCCCGAAGTCATCCACCATGATGCCGAAAGTGACCGCACCAATTATCAACCAAATCGTTAACAGCATGCTGTCCATACCCCCGCGCGAGAGCAGTGCATCCATTTGCGGGATCCCTGAATTCTCCTGGAAACCCGTTGCCATCGCCAGCCAGATGCCTTTTGTTGCCGCGAGCGGTGCCGCAATATCGGGCTCGGCAATAAAGCGGGCAATGGCCTGCGGTTGAAGAAACGCTGCCATGACACCGGCTAGCAAGGCGGCACTCATAATCGCCAGTGGGGCGGGCACCTTACGTACTGATAATAACAATAAGAAAACCAGCGGCAGAAGATTCCAGGGAGTGATATGAAAAAGTTGGTCAAACCGAGCCAGTTCAGCTTGAGTGACCAGCGAATCAAAACTGGCTTGTTGATTAATCCCGAGTAACAGGAAGGCTATCAGCGCCGAGAGTGCAGCCGGGATAGTGGTCCAAAGTTGTGCTCGGATATGGCTATACAGCTCAACACCATTCAACTGCGCGGCCAGTACGGTGCTCTCCGAAAGTGGTGAAATTTTATCCCCGACATACGCCCCGGAAATGACAGCACCGGCAGTAATCTCTGGCGATAGGCCAATCATATTCGATAGCCCGACCAATCCAACACCAATAGTGCCCGCGGTGGTCCATGAGCTACCAATACTCATGGAAATAATCACGCAGATAATAAATGAGATCGGGAAAAACCAACCTGGCGTAATAAGAATAATACCGTAATACACCAACGTTGGGATGGTGCCTGACATATTCCAGGTGCCAATCAGCGCCCCCACAGCCAGCAGAATGAATATTGCGCCCACTACGGTCGATATACCTTTTTGACTGGATTGAGCGATGTCTTCCCAGGAATATCCATTCTTCAAAACGATGACTGACACAATCATCGTGCAGAGAATAATCGCGACTTGCATAGGACCATTAGCCGCCTGAAGCCCAAATAAAGCCACCGATGCCCCTACCAGAAAAACCAGTGAAAACAGAGGAATAAAGGCATCTATATAGGATGGTGACTTGATAACGCGTTTTTTGGGAGGAACAAGGGCCATAGGCACCTCCAGAGATTGTTAAACAGTGATTCACCCATGACCACGCCTGGTTACATGAGTTTTACCCGCCATATCACAGATTAATCTCTATTCAGTATAGTAATATAAAAGTCGTGGGGAAATTATCTTTACCGCTTGAGGGTGTTGGAAAGTCCTCATATCACCCATTACGCCCAAGTTTGCATTTTCTTTTTATTTACTTGGCCTTATAAAAAAAAGATCGATTCTGAGGATAAATACTTTGTAGCCGCTAAAATAAAGTGGTGAAAATTGAATAAAACATTGGCCGTACCGCAACTCTGTGAGGTTATCTATGTTATACGTTGATATTCCCAGTCGCGAAGAGTTCTTGCGCCTCTCTGACATTCGCTCAGATGCGTGCATTTCAATCTACATCGAGACATCCCCACTGCGTCAAAAACTCGAAACCAGCAAGATTCAATTTGGGAATTTTATTAAAGAGGCTTTGCAGCAACTGGTCGAGAAAGGTTTTGATAAACGGCGTCTCGCCTTGTTGGAAGAAGAACTTTATTCGGTTCTAAAAGATGAATCTTTTTGGGATCTCCATGCCCGGAGTTTGGCGGTGCTCGCCACGCCAGAAACTGTCAGAACCTTCAGGCTGGCCAATGACTTGCCTAACCGTCTGGACGTCAGTGAGCGTTTCTATCTGAAACCCTTGCTTCGTGCCCTCACCTTTGCGCATTCAGCGTATATCCTGGCTTTGTCAGAAAATAAAGTGCGACTCATCGAGTTTTTTAGCGATGCGCCAGCCGTAGACATTGAAGTAGCGGGTATGCCGACCCAGTTGCAAGAGGCGATGGGCGATGCAGCATCACACGATTATAACCATGGTGCTGTGCATGACAAAGTTCGTCTGGCTCAATACACGCGTAAAATAGATCAGGCGCTGAGGCCGATTTTCGCTGGTCATGACTATCCGCTTATTCTGGTCAGTACGGAATCCTTGGCATCCATTTATCGTTCTACCAACTCACTGCCCAATCTGACCAATGAAACGCTATTTACCAATGCCGATCATATTGGGACCGCTGAATTAGTGACGCGCGTCCGTCCAATGATGGATAAATACTATCAGTCGCAGTTAGACGCCTTAAAACCGCTGTTTGAGAGCCGTGCTGGGGAACGTCGGGTCACGCAAGATCTCTCAGATACGGCGCGTGCGGCAACGTTTGGTGCGATTGAATTATTAATGATTAATATCGAAAGCCATGCGCCAGGAACGGTAGATGATCAAGGGCGGGTGACATTTGATGCCACGAGTCAGGGGAATTACGGCATTGTCGATGAGATAGCCAAACGGGCGATGACAACCGGGGCGAGGGTCATTGCGGTGCGGAGTGGTGATTTGCCGCCAGGTGCTGATGTGCAGGCAATATTACGTTACCCAATTTGATACAATTTCTGTAACTGGCTGAAAAAGAGAATCCACGCAATTGCGTGGATTCTCATGAGCATACATCATAAAGTTTAAGGGCATCACTATAGAGATATGAGTACTATTTTGGTATTGAAACCCTCTACATTGCCAAAAAACCGACCCCAATCAGAGTCCGCAGTTAAAATGTATAACGATAACCAAGGTTAACCTGCTGCTGATCAAACTTGTTACCTAGCGCATAAACAGCATCAAAATAGAGGTTGTGTTTTTGATTTAACTTCATATTAATACCGACCCCGTTATCCCACCAATTTCCGGCGAATTTATAATGCTCTTTAACCGTATTATTAAAGGTATAACCTGTCTCGCCATCAAACTCTCTGACGTAGCCCGTTTTTAAATAAATATCTACCGGGTTTTCATCGTTAACAAGAGTGTATCCCACGAGAACACTTGCCCGACCAATTAGTGAGTTATAACTGTCAAGTTCCGTCTTCAGTCCATTAGTGGCATTAATGGTTGCGTTCCCTTGATATGAATAAGTCAACTGACCCTGGGGTTCAATATACCAGCCCTCCTGCTTAAGTCCTCGTCCTTGATCCCCTTTAGCGTCCGGATAGTACCGTTTACCTACTTCAACACCTAAGCTAAAGCCATTGGTATCCCCACTCCCTGTAACCGGGTAACCACCGCTGGTTCTGGTATTGAATTCGTTATTCATTCGAACATATTTTGCAATACTATCAATGTATAAGCCGGATTCGTTCTGATAGGTGCCATAGAGACCGATATGATAGCTTTTGGTCTTACCATCACCCACCGAGTAATCGACTTTGCCTTCGCTGGTTCCCGCCATGATACCGTAGTAAATATTGCTATCTTGTTGGTCTTTCCTACGATCAATGCCTAACTGCACGCCCTGATAATCCATATCAAAGCCAGACAATCGCGCACCAGAAAATGAATCTAATTTTCCACCATAAATTCGTCCCCAAGCCTGGCCACCATTTTCTTCATTCTGGCGTATCTGGCCTAATCTTTGTAACAACGTTTGGTTTTCAACATAGTTCAATAGATAGCTTGAATTGAGAATATTGGCTGCGTTTTTAGCCGTATCCGTTAAGTTATTATTACTTGGAGGCGTTTCATTGCCATTTTCGGGCTCTGGTTCATTGCCGTTTTCCGTCTCTTCTTCTTCCTCCTCTTCTTCCTCTTCATTGCCATTTCTTATTAAATCTTGCGCAGATAAGAACCAATCAGTATCTCTTTCGCTAAATTGTGCCTTACCTTTACCAATTTCATATTTATATGCACCAACGTCCACAGTATTATTTGCCAAGGCAAAGTCAGCGTTGCCACCTTCGGTTTGAACCAACATCACTCTTTCGCTGCCATCAATGGTTGCGCCACCTGTCTGGCTATCGTTCACCGCCAGTTTATGGTTGCCGTTTGCCAACCCTGTCCCAGTAACGACCAATAAATCGTGGTAATTATTAATCTGATCAACCGTTGTTCTTAATGCAAATTCACCCGAGCCCGATAAACTCTCCGTGGTTAAAATAACATCATTGGTACCATCTAGCCGGATATTTTGATCGCCCAATAAAACCTTTGAGTTATTGACATTCAAATGAGTTGTTTGAGAGCTTTTAGTGAGATCCCAACGAGAATCTGTCATATCAAGATTAATCTTCCCATTATCATCGATTTCTGAAAATCCAGTAATCGTAGACGCCGGTGCTAATGCCATGTCAATGGTTGCATCCTTGCCCGAAAAGATGCCACCTTTAATATGAAATTCACCGCTACCATTAATAAAAGAGGAAGGAGATGCTGTCGTCAATCCCTCTTGAGTATTTGCTCTGTCAGCATAGTATGAGCTGTATAAGGCGTATGCATTTTTAGTCTCATCGGCTTCTATAGTTGCACTGCCTAAATTAATCAGGCCGCCATTCCAGGCATTCACTGCATGTGAATAATAGCCCGACGTAATTATTGAATTTAGTTGGCTACTATTATTGGTATTAAAGTTAATTTCACCGTTACGAAAAGCGTATAGCCCAGATGCATAATTCCCAGTTGTTGTAATATTTCCTTCCATGTTGACGGTAGCAGACTTGGTCGAAAATACACCATGAGCTGCAACATAGTACTTATTACCAAAATTACAAAGCATTGGCGAATCGTTACAGTTTCCGCTGGTCTTTATATCACTTTTTATATTGGCAATAGTTGGTTGATTATTGGGTAAACCATTAAATGGGCCATTCTCTCCCCATGCATCAACGCCCGCAGCCTTATCGTTAGTCGTTTCAATCAGGCTGCCCTCAACCTCTAAAAAACCACCAGCCTGAACGGCGACAGCACTTGACCAATACCCGTCTGAATAAACATTCCCCAGAACTTTGGCATAGCTGCCGGCTCCCTCAACATAAACAGTACTTAGCTCACTATTATGTGAAGTGACGTCGCCAATAATTTCAATATGACCGCCATCATATGCTTCAACAGCGTTAAAATCCCCTAAACCAAATGTCTCAACATTTCCATTTATAGATATTTTCCCATTATCATAGGCACCGACTGCAACAGAATCAGGACCTAAAGTGGTAACATTGCCATTAATGCGTGTCTCACTATTATTACCAGTGGCTACAGCACCATATGCCTCATCACCGTTAGTTGATACATTGCCGTTTAATGAAATTTTACCGCCACTGGCAGATACGACACCATCGTTCCAATAACCATTGGTGGTGACGTTAAAGACATCCGTAGCGTTTGACATTAGAATAGAGCCATTATTCATGGCATGGGCACCTATACCTGAGTTGGTATTGATGTCTTCAAAGAATAACCTATTCGTTCCGTTGGCCGTAATTGGGTCATTACTTGCATATGAATGAACTGACGGAAAGACTAACAACGAGCATGTTAATTTCAGCAGTGTTTTGTTAAAAGTTGGATTTCTCATCCCTTATACTCTCCATTATGAGTATTTTATCATTTTATTATATTAAACTTTACATTATTTTAACAAAGCAAAGCTTTTCCCTTGCGTTATTTTATAGCAAAACAGATTAAGAAGTACAATCAGAGATATATTTCAAAATATCTCTTTTGAAGGAATTCATGCTAATAGGAATTTTCTAAGGTGAGTTATTTTTATCAAAAGAACGGTCAAGCCTCCAATCTGTTGAAATCGAGTGTAATCTCGCTTTTCAGGTACACGTAATAAATGGTTCTTATTCAGAAAGCGACCTCCGGAACCGCAGTCCCTTTTTGCGTATAGCCAAGGCGGAGGGCATCGAGCGCTATCATTTTTTCTTCATTGGTGGGGATCACCGCCGCGACGACGCGGGAGCGTGACGTGGTGATGACACAGGATAAGCCCGGAGGGGCGCTGTTTTTGGCCGGATCGAGTTCAATGCCAAAAACCGACAGGTGTTGCAGCGTCAACTGACGGATCAACGATGAATTTTCGCCAATACCGCCCGTCAGGATCAGGGCATCCAGTCGGCGCAGCGAACTGGCATGCCCGCCAATGTGCCGGGCCAGGCGGTGGACAAAAGCACCGATCGCCAGACGTGCTCCTTCGTGTCCTTCATGATAAGCCTTCTCCAGTATTCGCATGTCGCCAGATAAACCGGAGATCCCCAGAAGCCCGGATTCCTTATTCAGAATCTGTTCCAGATCCTTCAGGCTCTGCCCGCTCTGGCGCGCCAGATAGGCCAGTGCCCCAACGTCCACGTCACCGCTGCGTGTTCCCATCACCAGGCCTTCCAGCGGAGTCATTCCCATTGAGGTATCAACACTTTTACCGTCCTGTATGGCGCAAACCGATGCGCCATTGCCGAGATGAGCGATGATCAGGCCGCAGTCGTGACTGTCGAGACCCAGGAATTCTGCCGCCTGCCCGGCGACATAACGGTATGAAGTGCCATGGAATCCATAGCGGCGCACGCCCTGTTCGCTGAAATATCGGTATGGCAATGCGTAAAGATAGACCTCCGGTTTCAACGTCTGGTGAAAACCAGTATCAAATACCGCGATCTGTGTGATGCCCGGAAATAACTGGCGAGCTGCATCAATGCCATGCAAATTGGCATAGTTGTGCAAGGGTGCCAGAGGCGAAACTTTTTTTATTTCCGCCACCACCCGATCATCGATTAATACCGAGTCACTGAATATTTCACCGCCGTGGGCAATACGATGTCCAATAAGTAAAATAGAGTTATCGAGACTGCGTTTTTTCAGTTGATTGGCAATGGCTGTTAATGCATCAACGTAATTACCCTTGGCGAGTTGAATCTTTGTGGTTTTATCGATCATTAAAACGCTTGTTTCAGTGCCAATGCCGTCGGCGATTCCAGAGAGCACGGCTTCACAATTGCACGCAGTCAGCACTGAGAATTTAATGGATGATGAACCACAGTTAATTACCAGAACGGTAGGATTTAAAGTCATGTTATTACTCCGCCCGCTTTTATTGGGGCAAATGAAGGGCTTTAGGCGCCCTATTTATAATAATTTGTAGACGATGTTAAAAATGGTCAGCAGACCGATGAGGGTGACAAAGCAGTTTTCCGGCCTGCCCTTGAACCGGGCCAGAGAAGGCAATTTATGGATGGCATACATCGGCAGCAGACATAGCAGTGAGGCGATAATCGGTGCGCCCATGGCTTCAATCAAATCAAGGATATTCGGGTTGATATAGGCCACGATCCAGGTTGATCCCATGATGAATATCATGCTGGCCAGATTGAGTTTTCCGCTGGAGACTTTGGTTTTATCACCTTTATAACCGAATTTGAGGATCAGGCCGTTCAGCCCTTCCAGCGTACCGAGATAGTGCCCGAAGAACGATTTGAAAATGGCGACCAGCGCAATCAGCGAAGCAGCATATTCCAACGTGGTAGCAAAGGTCGACTTACTGCCGGTCATGGCAGAAAAATGGTTGGCCAGATAGGACAGCACCGGAATATTTTGTGCCTTGGCATCCGCCATATTCTCCGGCGACAGGGTAAACAGGCAGCTAAAGGCAAAGAACATCACCACCGCTACCATCAGCATGCTGGCCTTGCCGATAATTTGGGAGCATTTTCTCTCCGTATAATCGCGACCAAATTCTGACTCGTACTCTTCCCGTTTCGATACCACGAAAGAAGAAACGATGGGTGAGAAGTTGAAGGAAAAGACCATAATGGAAATCCCCAACCAGACGGTCACCAGTATGCCGTCACTTCCCAGCAGAGATATCTGACTAAGATCCACCTGCTCGATAACCGAGGCGTTCCAGTAAGGTATCAGTGAGAGTGAAATCAGTATCAGGCAGGCTATGAACGGGAATACCAGAAAACTCATCACCTTGACCATAAGATCTTTGCCGAAATAAATCACTGTGGCCATGAGTAATAACAGCGCCAGCGCGACCACACCCCGGTTGAGCGGCGCGAGCTGGAGCTGGTTTTCCCAGAAGGTCATAAAGGTATTGGTGATGGTAACGCCGTAAATCCACAGCAGAGGACAGATGGCAAAAAAATACAGGAAGGTGATGACCACCCCACCGGTTTTACCGAAGTGCTCCTCGACCGTTTCGGTGATATTGCCTGAACAGTTACTGCCGGATAAGCACAGTCGCGCCAGGGCCCGGTGGCAGAAAAAGGCGATGGGATAAGCCAGCACCAGCATAATCAGAATGGGAATCAAGCCGCCGTAACCGGCGCGGATGGGAAAGAATAAAACCCCGGCTCCTATTGCAGTACCAAATAATCCCAGAGTCCAGGTAGTGTCAGATTTACGCCACGTTTTTGTTTCGAGTGTGGTTGATAAAGCATTATCGATACCCATTAAAAATTCCTTATTAAGATATTTTTTATGAAATACTTCCTAACCCCGTTATTTGTGATACGCGTGATAAATCAATATTGCCGCCTGATATAATGCTGACGGTTTTTTTGCCCGTAATATAATCCGTTAACTTACCGCTTAATAATGCTGCACAAGCCAATGCGCCCGCACCTTCGGTAATAATTTTGTTGCGCTGAATAAGGTCAATCATACTTTTCCTGATTTCATCTTCAGTCACCAGCACAATATCGGTTACCAGCGCCTTGACAATTTCAAAATTCAGATTGCCTGGGCGAGCGACATCACAACCGTCGGCCAGCGTACTGGTTTTACGGTGGTTGGTTATACTGCCGTTATAAAAGGATGCTGCCATGCCGTGAACGTTTTCCGACTGGACGCCAATAATATTGATGGTCGGGTTTATAGACTTAATTGACAGTGCGATACCAGCAATCAATCCACCACCGCCGATTGGCACAATGACATTATCGACATCATAGAGATCTTCCAATATTTCCAACCCGATTGTTCCCTGACCCGCAATAACTTTTTCATCGTCGAAAGGATGAATGAATATGCGGTGTTCCATCTCAATAATTTCACTGGCTTTGGCAATGGTGTCGTTAAAACTCTCACCATGTAGAATAACCTGTGCCGAATAATCCGCTGTCGCGGCTATTTTTGATTTTGGGGCACAGTTTGGCATCACGACTTTGCTGTTAATACCCAACATGGCACAGGACAATGAAACTCCCTGTGCATGGTTGCCCGCTGAACAGGCCACGACACCTTGTCTTCTCTCTTCGTCTGTGAGTGAGCTGAGCTTATTGAACGCACCACGAATCTTGAAGGATCCGGTACGCTGCATGTTCTCAAACTTGAGATAAATTTCGCCATGGCAGCACTCGCTCAGATAATTCGACCTCGCCAGCCCAGTTTTGTAGATGTGCCCTTTCAATCGTTTTTGTGCATCCAATATGTCGTTTAGGGTTAGGGGTAACTTACTGTAAATTTTCATATTTTATGGCCTTGCAGGGTAAGTTATTTTTGGTTGATATTTTAAGTTCGCGGCGATCCTACGATACAAAAAACTGGATTAATGTGATTTGTATAGCAAAATGTAGTGAGCGTGATCGTGTAACCAGTTGTTTATATCAATAAATGGAACGCAATCGACATTCGAAATTTCGAATTAGTTTTTATAATCCGAAAATGCGCTGAAAATCAAAATTTGGGATAAGTGCGTGATAGTGAAAAATCAGAAACACGACAAACCGTGATGCTGCGGGTTTTTGCTGGAATAAAGCGTAAAACATCAAGTATGCTAACTACTCAAAAGGAAAAGGGAACCAGGCCACACGCCAATTTTTCGCCATTAATGCAGAGCCGAAGAGAGTGACGCTGGAAACAGCGATGATGGTCAGAATAGATAATAATTTTATTATTTTTAATAAACTGGTTATTAAATGTTTAATTGTTTTTTGCAATAAATTAAGATTATTAGCTTACGGTTTTTTTATCGAAAAATTATCGGAAAATTCTTTAGGATTATTCCAGCGAAAT
The DNA here is from genome assembly GCF_003332275.1 of Edaphovirga cremea. Classification (GTDB taxonomy): domain Bacteria; phylum Pseudomonadota; class Gammaproteobacteria; order Enterobacterales; family Enterobacteriaceae; genus Edaphovirga; species Edaphovirga cremea. Next base: position 84,155 of record NZ_QOVA01000013.1, read on the forward strand.
TTGGCTACTACCGCAAGAAGGAGACTAACGATGCAGATTTCCGATCGCCGCCTGACAGACATCACGCGCCAGATCCTGATGAAAGCAGGCTGTGAGGCGGACGAGGCGAACACTGTCGCTGAACATCTGGTTAATGCCAATCTGAAAGGTCATGACAGCCACGGTGTTGGCATGTTGCCGCACTACGTTGAGTACATAGAAAAAGGCATTATGCATCCCAATACCCCGGCGCGATTGATTCGCGATGGCGGTGCAGTGTTGCAGTTTTGCGGCGATCGCGGGTTTGGACAACGGACGGGGAAAGAGGCGATGCAGGCGGCCATTGAACGGGTGAAAACCACCGGGATCTGCCTGATGACCCTGTCGACCAGTTGCCATTTAGGCCGCATCGGAACGTACGGCGAAATGGCCGCTGATGCGGGTTTGGTGTCGATTCATTTCGTCAATGTGAACGATCTGCCCCCGCTGGTGGCACCCTGGGGCGGCTTTCAGGCGCGCTTCGGTACCAATCCAATCTGCATAGCGTTTCCTAAAGGCGATCGTCATCCTGAGTTTATCCTCGATTTCGCCACCAGCATTGTGGCGCTCGGCAAAACCCGCGTTGCCTATCTGGCAGGTAAAAAATTCGATGAACCCGTCATGTTCGACAGTCTCGGGAATCCGACCAACGATCCGCGCGTGATGTGGGAAGATGAAGAGCCGGGTGCCCTGCGCCCCATAGCCCAGCACAAGGGCGGCGGGTTGATTATTGCCGCCGAAATGCTGGCCGGCCTGCTTTCTGGCGGCGGCACCATTCAGCCTGATAATCCGCGTCAGGGCGCGATAGTCAATAATATGAGCACAATCGTCATCGACCCGGCCAATCTGGTCTCCATGGATTGGTTGCGCAAGGAATATGACGCCATGCTGGACTATGTCCGTTCATCGGCATCGACGGAAAACGATGGGCCCATCCTGATTGCCGGTGAACCAGAACGAATTGCCGCGCAACAGCGTGGTGCCAATGGCATCACCATTTCCGCGCAAGAGTGGCAAAAAATCAAGGATGTCGGATTGGCATTGGGTGTACCTGAAGACGCCCTTTCTTGGTAATGAATAGCGTGCTGATTGGGGGAATAGCACAGTAGCTCGATTCACGGCTCTCTTTTTGTGCTGTTATGCTACTGTTACTTAAGGGGGTCATTCACCGTGCATGACAAAACAGGGTGCGCCAAGAGAGGGTGACAGGTTCAACTAATGACAGAAAAACAGTCGGTAGCCGCATTAAGCCTGGAGCGCGATCGGGTTGTTGTCAAAGGTGATTGGGTGCTTGCGCACTACAGTTCACTCGAACAGCAAGTGGCACAATGTCGGACGAAACTTCCTTCCGTGGTGTCGTTCGACCTTAGTCAGCTCGGCAAGCTGGATACAGCGGGTGCGACACTCTTGACGACGTTGCTCGGCAACGAAAACATGCAGAACCTGCGTAACATTGCGCCGCAACTTGCCGATGAACGGCGGGTTTTGCTGGAAACCGTTGCCAACTCCCTTCAGGGCTGGGATGCAGCGCCAGAGCAAAAAACAGAAAACCCATTCATTCGCATGCTGGCCCGCATTGGTGCGGCCATGGAAACATTTTGGCAAGATGCCCGGGATTTGGTGGGCTTTATTGGCCTGACGCTTGAGGCGCTGCTGGTTTCCCTGTTTCGTCCTTCCAGTTGGCGTATCACGTCATTGATCGCCAATATCCAGCAAATCGGCCTCAACGCGGTTCCCATCATTATGCTGCTGACCTTTTTGGTCGGCGCGGTGATTGCGTTTCTCGGCGCGACCGTACTGACGACATTCGGTGCAGGGATCTTTACCGTCAATCTGGTGGTGATCTCTTTTCTGCGCGAGTTTGCCGTGCTGCTTACCGCCATCCTGATGGCTGGCCGTACCGCCAGTGCATTTACCGCCCAGATTGGTTTGATGAAAGCGAACGAAGAGATCGATGCAATCCAGGCGCTTGGGCTGAATCCGGTTGAGTTACTGGTTCTTCCCCGCGTGCTGGCGTTACTGATCTCCCTGCCTATGTTAACGTTTATCGGCATGATCTCTGGCATTTTTGGCGGACTTGTCGTGTGCGCCGTGACGCTGGATATTCCGCCAATCATGTTTTTTTCGATCATGCAGAGCAGCACCGGGATTGAACATTTCTTTGTAGGTATGGGCAAAGCGCCCGTGTTCGCCTTTCTGATCGCCATTATTGGTTGCCTCGAAGGGTTCAAGGTCAGCGGGAGCGCTGAATCTGTGGGTAAACACACCACCGCCAGCGTCGTTCATTCGATCTTTGTGGTGATCTTATTGGATGCCGTCGCGGCACTGTTTTTCATGGAGATAGGATGGTGAGTGAAATTACCCCTGAAGCCATCATCCGGATTCGTCAACTGCGCAACTGCTTTGGTAAACAGTGCGTCCATGAAGATCTCAATCTGGATGTGCGCCGCGGTGAGATACTCGGCGTGGTGGGCGGTTCAGGTACCGGTAAATCAGTGCTGTTGCGCAGTATTGTCGGGCTGCGTCGGCCCACGGCTGGGCAGATCCACGTTTTCGGTGAGGATCTGATGGCCTTGCCCGCCCGCCCCCGTTCGCTGCTGGAACGCCGGTTCGGGGTTCTGTTCCAGCGCGGCGCGTTGTTCAGTTCGCTGACGGTGACTGAAAACGTTGCCCTGCCGCTGATTGAGTCTGCGGGGCTGACGCGCAGCGAGGCCGAACGTCTGGCACAGGTCAAGCTGGCGCTGGCGGGACTCCCGGCCAATGCAGGCAACAAATACCCGGCGTCACTCTCAGGAGGCATGGTGAAACGTGCTGCGCTGGCGAGGTCATTGGCGCTTGACCCGGATATCCTGTTCCTCGATGAACCTACCGCGGGCCTCGACCCGATTGGTGCAGCGGCGTTTGACAGTTTAATCCGCACGCTGAGGGATGCACTGGGGCTCACCGTTTTTCTGGTGACCCACGATCTTGATACCCTCTATACTATTTGCGACAGGGTCGCCGTTCTGTCGCAGAAAAAAGTTCTGGTTGTCGATACCCTGGATACGGTTGCTGCCACGGATGATGCCTGGATTCAGGCTTACTTCCATGGTCCGCGCGGTCGGGCAGCGTATCAGACGACAATGAATCTCCGAGAGAGGCAATAAATGGAAACCCGAGCTCATCATGTCGTCATTGGTTTGTTTACGCTCATTGTGGTCATTTGCGCCCTGCTGTTCAGCCTGTGGTTGACAAGATCTGGCAGCGATCGTCAATTCAATGTTTACGATGTGGTTTTCAATGAAGCGGTGAATGGTTTATCACTCGGAAGTGCCGTGCAATATAGCGGGATTAGGGTTGGTGATGTGACGCAACTCCGTCTGGATACGGAAAACCCCAGCAAGGTATGGGCGCGGATCCGCGTCTCGGCCTCCACGCCGATCCGTAGGGATACGCAAGCCAGACTGGCGGTTGCAGGCATTACCGGCACCGCAAATATCCAGCTCAGCAGCGGCAGTCAGTCCAGTCCCCTGTTGACCAGCACCGATGACGGTGGAATACCGATCATTATCGCCACGCCTTCCCCCTTGAGCCAACTGCTGGCCAACGGTCAGGATCTGATGACCAACGTCAATGAAGTGCTTGCCCGTTTGAATCAGGTTCTGGCACCGGACAATTTGCAACGGCTCAATACCACCTTGAATAATCTGGAGCTGATCACCAATACGGTGGCTGATGAAAGAGGGAATATCAAAAACCTCTTGCAGGCGTTGACGCAGGCCAGTCAGCAAGCCAATGACACGTTGGCGCAAACCAATCGTCTGGTACGCAATGCCAACGGCATGCTTGATGGCTCCGGCAAAAAAATGGTCAGTGATGCTGCAAAAACCATGGCGTCGCTGGAAAAAACCAGCGCCCTGTTGAATCAGTTGGTCATTGATAACCAACGATCGCTGAACAGCGGATTGCAAGGGTTCAATCAGCTTGGCCCTGCGGTTGAGGAGCTGCGCAGAACACTGTTGGCGCTGCGCGGGAGTATTAACCGGTTGGAAGAGAATCCTTCTGCGTTACTGCGTGGCAGGGAAAGAACCCAGGAGGTTTCACCATAATGGCCAGTTTGATACGTATTCGTCGCCATGCGCGATACTTCTTGACCGGGATGTTCTTTCTGTCATTGGCCGCGTGCACAATTATTCCCAGCAGCCCGCTATTGCAGGTTTATCTGCTGCCGGATCAACCGGCGGCGGCCCCGTCTGGCCAGCAAGTGAATTGGTCACTGCGCGTGGTGCAACCGGGTACCAACCAGTTTTTGAATAGCTCACGCATTGCCGTGCAGTCCCAGGGTGAAGAGCTCGCTGTCTATAAAGATTCACGATGGAGCGATCCGGTCCCTATTTTACTGCGCAATCGCTTGATTATGGAGTTCCGTCGTGATGGCCGGGTGCGCGCCGTGACCAATGATGATGATGGTTTGCCTGCTGATTATGAATTGAGCGGGGATTTGACTGCCTTTCAGGGCGTTCAGCATGCAAATAAGAACGAGGTATTGATCCGCTTTGATGCGCGTCTGGTGCGTGCGTCAGAAAGGAAAATCATCGCCAGTCGCAGCTTTGAGATTCGCCAGCCTATAGGCGGATCGTCGATGAATGACGTCGTTCAGGCGTTTGGCCGCGCCAGCGACAACCTTTCCGCGCAGGTACTGAACTGGACGCTGCAAGCGGCGACAGAGTAAACGGCGGGGGGCGTGAAATATCACACCCCCTCAGGCATTGATTAACATCACAGAGAGGGATATTCCAATGATACGTGCCATGACGATTCTCACCGAAAACTTTTCCGATTGGGAAATAGCCCTGATCAATTCCGCTGGCCGGGGTTATTACGATTTTGATACGCGATTCGCTACCCCCGGCGGGAGCACGGTTACCTCCTCAAGCGGCATGATCATCTCCCCCCACCTGGCAATCGAAGACATCCAGCTTGGTGATCTCGACCTGTTAATCGTATGCGGAGGCACTATCTGGCAAACCGATCAGGCTCCGGATATCACCGCCTTGGTGGCCGCAGCCTACGAAAAAAACCTTGTCGTTGCGGGGATTTGTGACGGCACCCGTGTACTGGCGCAATCTGGTGTGCTTGATAAGGTACGCCATACATCCAATTCGGCAGAAAACCTGTCGAAACTGAATTACGGTGGGGCCGCCTACTATCAGGATGTCCCTTATGCCATCGCCGATGGGCGCGTTATTACCGCCCCCGGTACCGCGCCAGTCAGCTTTATGGCCGAAATACTGCTCACATTGGGTCTCAGTGACGACAATCTGAAGGTCTATCTGGCGATGTTCGCCGCTGAGCACCGAAAGGAGTCCTGAATATTTTTCAATGCGTTGTGCGATTACTTCCTGTGGGCAAACAGGTATTTCCATCAATCGATCCGACGGAGTGTAGTTACCACCTGATTTTGACGCCGAGATTACCGCTGTAATCCCGGCGGTATTGGTCATCGAGATCGCTATTCTGACTGGCCGCCGCATAGAGACTGACATTGTCATTCACTGCCGCGACCACCCCCAGCCCAATCTCCAGCGACGTGCTTTCGTACTGCATATCCACACTGTCATTGGCCAAAAGTACGGAGCCGTTCTGTTTAAAGTCATGCCACACGTTGACTTTCAGATAGGGTTGCAACACTTGCGAACGGTTGGTGTAATTCCCCTGCAATCTGGCGCCAATGCGCCCGGTATAAAGCGTATCACTGCCGTAAGAGATGGAAGAAATTCCGTCATCAGCATCATCAATAGATTCATGTTGAGCGATAATTTGCGCCTGAGGCTCCAGCGTCCAACGATCGGTTATGGCAAAGGGCAATCCGCTCTCTATTGAACCAGTCAGCAATTTTCCTTTTACATCACTGTTCACTCCGCGGCCTGAGTTCACATCGCCATCAAGCCAGGTATGCATGACAACCGCATCGATATAAGCCTGATTAGGCCATAAATGTGTCCAGTATCCCCCCAGACTGTTTCCGTGCATATTCAGGGTTCCGGCATCAGCGTCAGGAAAACCCAGAATAAATCCGTGAATATCGCCATCAACGTGAGTGTATCCATAGAACAGCCCCGCATGATCGCGCTGGCCGTTATCATATTGGTGAGCATAGATATCCTGTCCTACCTGCACGCCAGTGAAATTCCCGTCAAAAGATGGCGCCGCATCACCTGACCAATGCTGGTCGGTTTGTGTACCAAAAATACGCGCCCATCCTTCTGGATCGCTGGTGTTACCCGTCAATTGCGGTTGCCCGCCTTCACGCTCATGATAAGTCCCCAATGCAGTCATTCCTAGTTTGAATACCACCGGGGGAAGCACGCTATACATGGGGGTTTCCTGACGATAAAGCGGCACCGCACTGCGACCTGATACCGCTGCAGGCAGCGCAGGACTGCCTGGTGCGGGTGTGGGAACCGCAATACCCGGTTGAGTGGGTGTTCCGGGGTTAGTGGGTTCTGCGGGATTGCCGGGCTCAGCCGGATTGGTTGGCGTCGTTGGCGTACCCGGATCCGTAGGCTCCGTTGGATTGGTAGGCTCAGACGGTTCGGGAGTTATCGGCGGCGCGATCAGCGTATTACGCAGATACCAGCTATTTTCACTCCCGGCGGTAGCCCCGCCATGAAACAAAACATATTCATAGGCACCGGCAGACATGGAACCACCATTCAGGCTGAAAGCCGTCGTGGAGGTCGTTGCGCCGTTAATTGCCGACACCAGTTCAATCCCATTGCCATTGGTATAGGCCCCTATCCCATTGATATTTGTTACCTGAATGCCGGTTTGTCCGCTGGCACTTCCCCCGGAGATGATGAGTTTGTCCGTTGGCGAATTTTCATCACCCAATTCAGTCTGCAACTTAAGCGTAGCGCTACTGCCTTCGCCAACGTAATTTCCATGAATAGTCAGCGAGTCCGCCATACTTTGTGAACCGCCAGTAAGATCGATGGTGCCCGCATTATTCACCGTGACGGTGTCACTTCCATCACTGGACTGAATGCTTGATGCGCCCAAACCACCGGCAACTATGGCGCTGCTGCTATCCAGACTCAGCGTACCCGTTCGGGTAACGGCGTCCCCCAACGTGAGCGGGCTGTTGACAATGAGTTGGGATTGATTATTTAACGCAATGTTTTCCCAATCGATAAAGCGGGCGGGATTATCTGCTATCGTATTGTCTATCGTCAGATTGTCCGTCCCGGTCCCGCCATCAATTGAGGGGGTTGAGGAGAGAGTTGCTGCACTCAGACCGCGTAAAACTGCATTATCGTTATCCTCGCCCATCAGGATTGCGCCATTGACCGCCCCGCCATTTTCCCAGAGAAAACTGTCATTGCCCGCACTCATGCGCACTTCGCCCTGGACTGTCCCCCCCGTAATGATGACGCTGTCGGTTCCGCCACTGACGCTGATATTACCGCCTATCTCCCCTGCACTTAGCGTGATGCTGTCATTGCCGAAGCCAGCTACCAGATTACCGATGATCCTTCCGCCCGACATATTGAAGATATTATTGGCGAGCCTCATATCCACTCTTCCAATAGTCCCACCGCTCATCTGCGCGGCATCACCATCAACAAATGCGCCGACGATGGAACCGCTGGTCATCGTGAACGTATCAAGACCGTCGCCTTGTGCAAGGGAACCGATCTGACCACCGCTCATCACAAAATCGTCAATGCCAGTGCCCTGGGATATTGCTCCAGTAACAATTCCATTTTGAATATTGACGCTGTCGATGCCGCCATTTTGTTCTATATTGCCGATAACGGTACCATCCGTCAGGGTAAAACTGTCGTTACCATCCCCTGTAACGATGGCGTTACCTGCGCCTCCCTGGAGTGTTCCACTATTTACGATAGTGCTGGCATTGTTACCCGGCAGAAAAATGGCGGCGCCATTTTGCCCGGTTAATATGCCTTGATTATTCAGTGTAGTGGTTCCGGCATTATTATAAATAGCAGAGGTACCAAGAATATTGCCATGCGTTGTGTTAGTTATCTGAGCGTTACCGCCCATATATACGCCATAAGACGTATCACTGCGCACGCTTCCATCATTATTCAGCACACCACCGGAAATAAAATTAATACCTTCACCGCCGGCACTGTGGACAGACGCATTGGTTGTGTTTGTTACTGTGGCAGGGTTGGACACCATTATGCCATCGCCGAATGAACCTTGAGTTTCAATTTGTCCGCTGTTAATAACTGACCCTAAATTCTGGCTGGTACTGCCTATGGAACGGATGCCATCGGAAGATTCACCATTGACCAGAATTGAACCCTGATTAACAATCTGGAGATTATTACCATTGGCGTAAATACCATGAGCAGAATTACCACTGGTGATGATCGAACTTTCATTATTTAATTGACTTCCGTCACCATAAGCGAATATTCCTGCGGCGCTATTCCCTGTGGTATTAATGCTTCCCTGATTGACTAACTGATGATTGCTGCCAATTCCTTCAAGGCCATCAGCACCTGTCCCAGATGTAGTGATTACCCCCGCGCTCTGGTTGGTCAATACTGAATTTGAACCATCAACTTTCAGTCCGTAACTGTCACTTCCTGTTGTTATGATAGTGTTTTCATTGGTTAGTGCGTGATTGTCACCAAACGCTTCCATACCTGAAGATCCGTCCCCATCAGTGGTGATCGTACCCTGATTGATGAGGGTATTACCTGATGAACCCCGATCGCTGATAATACCATCCGATAAATCTGAGGTTGTATGAATGGTTCCCGCATTCAAAAAAGACGAATTCGTGCCATTGGTATAAATACCTTCTGACCGGAGACCCGTTGTATTCAGTGTACCAAAGTTAAAAATCTGGTTATTGTCCCCGCGAGCAGAGAGCGCATCGAAAAATTCGACATCATTAATATTCACCAGCACCGTGCCATTATTGGTAATCAAACTCCCACCCCAGATTAATACGCCATTTCCTCCTCCTGAAATGGAAACTTGCGCCCCAGGTTGAAGAAGGATGTTGGCGGTTACCCCCGGAGCCGGTTGAATGTTTGTCAAATAAGGGTTGGGAACTGAAGTATCGCAGACCACATTGATATCGTAAGTCGTCCCTGCGCTTGAGATACAGTCTGCTTCAACGATAGAGACATAAAATAAACCCAAGAATATCAAGTGTGAACGGAAAGCGTATTTATGCATTTTCATGCCTTCATTTATTATTGCTGACCCCATTAATATTCACTTTAGTTTATGATTGTTTTTTTGTCTCCTCAGTTCCTGCTGAATGGGTGTGAATGGCGATTTCTGGGTTCATGAGTCGCGAAGAGGCACACAGGACAACGTGAATCTGTTTAATGGCATCGCGATAGCGGACATCCAGGCGCAAAATGGATAGAATCCTATAATGACTGGAAGTCTATGCCACTCAAGTGGTTATATCGAAAAGACTTGCGCCATACCGACAAAAACGTTTGTCGCTTTGCCATTCAGGAGAACAAGATGAGTCAGTCAACGCCTCTGGAAGTAGCGCCAACTGCTGCAACTCAGCGGCGATTTGTACCCTTGCTGGGTATCATTCTGGTATCACTGAATCTGCGTGCGGGGGTGACGTCACTGAGTGCCATCTATGGTTTTATTGCCCAGGATGTCACGGGTTTCAATGTGCCGCTCCTTGGCGTCATTCCGGTTCTCTGTTTTGCATTATTTGGTGCGTTGGCGACGACATTCTCCCGCCGGATGGGGTATGAATGCGCCCTGATGCTCTCCATGTTGATGATTTTTATTGGTATTGCCCTTCGTTCGTTCGCACATACCTTCCCTCTGTTTGTCCTCTGGAGCCTGATTTCATTGGCGGGAATGGGGTTTGGCAATGTGCTGATCCAACCGCTGATAAAAAAATATTTCCCCAGCCGTATCGGCCCGATCACTGCTGCATTTGCCGTTATGCTCGCCGTGTCGGGAGGTTTTCCGCCGATCGTGGCAGTGCCGATTACCGCTGCGTTTGGTTGGCGGGCCAATGTTTTCCTTTGGGCGATTGTGGCGCTAATGGCTGCGGTACCGTGGTTTGTAGTGCTGCTTACCCGCCAGAAAAAGTCGTCAGCCGCCGCAGCAATACTCCCTGAGCCTCAACCTGCCGCCACTCCTCAACGCGCGCTAAATCAGGTGAAAGTCTGGAAATGGCCGGTGGCCTGGTCGATGGTCATTTTGTTCGGCGTCGGCATGATGAGTATGTACACCATGCTGAACTGGTTACCGACCGTGTTGATACAGCAAGGTATTTCAGTCAATACGGCGGGCAGTATTCTCGGTGTTTATATTATTTTGGGGGTATTCCATTCGATCCTGCTGCCGATCTACCTTGGCCGGATGAAAAATCCGTATATCGTGGTGTGTGTCGCGGGTGTGCTGCAGATCACAGGTTATATGGGCTACCTGTACGCGCCAGCTTACGTCTGGGTCTGGACCGTGATTACTGCACCGGGGCTGATGACGATCCCCACTACCTTTCAGTTAATCAATCTTAGAACCCGGACCGTGGCGGGCGCTGCCTCGCTCTCGGCCTTTACGCAGGGCATTGGCTATGTATTTGCGGGCGTTGGCCCATTTCTGTTTGGTTATTTTTACGCATTGTCAGGCGATTGGCAGATCTCATTCTGGTTTTTGACGGCGATGTCGATATTGATGGTTATCGCTGGGGGCGCGGCGGTGCGCCCTAAATTCCTGGAAGATGCACAGCGGCGGAGTCAGGAATAAGGCCGTGTCAGGGGGATCACAGCATAATACCCTGTTGTTTCGCCCACTTGCGTACCCGGACACGGGCATTGAGATAAGGCGACAAGGTATTGAATTGAATCATGCGCCCCATCGTCCATTTATCGTACCAGGCGCACTCATAGAGATCGTGGTTATCAGTGGATTCTATAAAGGTGACAATCTCCTTTTTCGCTGAATCGAGGCGTTCAATCAGTTCCTGATACGTCAGAGCCTCATAGTCCTCATAAAATTTCTGCGCGAGTCGGCCCAATTGGTTCCATTTGAAGCCGGTTTCAGGAAAATCAATCTCTTGCCCGTCCTTATGCCGGGCAATCCATTTCAGTACCAACTCATTCCAACCGAGTAAATACGCCACCAAATTGCACGCACTCATCATTGTGCCTTTGGCATGGCCCTCAAGGGATTTCTCAACGGATCTTTCCACAGGCAAGGCGATTAAATCTTTGCGCAACCGTTCATAATTCCTGGCGATCTCACTCAGTAATTCATCCTTGTTCTGCGGTACGGCCATACTCATGATCCTTATGAATTTTGTAGAAAGGTGTGACGAGACAATTTGAGTGACAGGGTCACTTTTATATCAAGTCCGGCTTAAATATGCACCAGACAGCCCTTGTCACGCAGCCTCTGCAATACATCCGGTTCCTGCGTGAAATGATTCCAACGCAAATCCAGTCTCTTAAGATTACGCAATTGCGCAAAACTGTCCGGCAGAGATGAGAGACGATTGGCCCGGAGATCAAGGCTTTGCAGATTAACCAGATTTCCAATGCTATCAGGCAGACGCTGGATATTGTTAAACCGCAGATTTATGTCAGCCAGTTCTGATAAAGAGGTCATTTCAGTGGGTAATGCTGGGATGTGATTATTGGAGAGATCAATAACCCGCAGACTTTTCATTCCGGCAATATCGGGGGCGATGTGAACGATCTCATTTTTCATCAGGTAAAGCTCACGGGTTTGCGTCAAGGCACCCACATCGGCAGGTAGCGCGTTTATCTTATTATTATACAAGCGGATTTCTTGAAGATTGACCAGTTTGAATACGCATTGGGGAATACTCGTCAGCGCATTATCCGTAACGTTTAAATACTTCAGTTTTTTAAGTGCGCAGAGCGAGTCTGGCAACGTCGCGAAACCATTATCGCTCAGGTAGAGGTATTCCAAGGCTTCCAGATTACCGATTTCTTGCGGGATCGAGTCAATCTGGTTATGTCCCAGATCCAGCATTCTGAGCGCGCGTAGTTGATCGATTCTGCCCGTGATAGCGGTTATTTGGTTGCAGGAAAGATTCAGCACCTGCAATGCTTGCAGTGAACATATCTCTTCAGGAAAAGCACTCAACCTGTTGTTATACATACTGAATTGCTTAAGATGAGACAACTTGGCCACACCAGGCGGTATCTCGGCCAGTCCTTGACTGTCGAGATTGAGTATTTCCTGTAACGAACCTGACTGCTTTTCTGCTTTTGAAACTTGATGAAGCATGGCGCTGTATCCCTACGTGCGACTCTCTATTATTCACGCCAAAACTTTACCATAAAGAGGTCATCAAAACGCTTACCGGCAAGCAAAAAAGGCGGAGGATCAAGAGTGGGAGGAGCCGCGTTTTATTAAGGAGACAGGCAAAACCCGCACTTTATCTGCTGCGCTGAGCGGTGGTTTTTTCTTATCCAATTGGGCAAACAACAGTTCTGCGGCGCACTGCCCCATTTCTCGTTTGGGAATGTTGATGGTGGAAAGGGGTATTTTCAGGGTGTCGAGTAAATCAATATTGGAAAAGCCGACCAACGCGACATCTTCAGGCATGCGCAAGTTATGGGTCATGCAGTAATCAAATACGCCCAATGCCGTTTCATCATTGACTACAAAAATAGAAACCGGCAATGGTATGCGCTGCATAATCTCACACATCACGTCATAGCCCGCTTTGGCACGCAGCTCTTTGGCAAAGAATACCGAATTTTCAGCAGAAAATTGCTGATCGAGCATCGCCATGGTTTCGCAAAAACCGTTATAACGCTGTTCAACCCCCGATTTTGCCCCGATCGGTCCCGCAATATGGATAACTGGCCGTTTGAGTTCGTCAAACAGGTGCTGCGTCGCCAACTTCGCACCCGCATGGTTATCGGCCACTACGGCAGGGAAGCGATCGCCGATAGAGTGACTGATCAACACCAGCGGAATGTTCAACTGCTGGTAAACCTCATCCAGATGCTCGGTCTCTTTCGAGCACGGCAGAACAATCAGCCCATCGACGCCCATCTGCGTCAGTTTGCGCACCTGCTGCTGTTCGGTGAGAAGATTGTCCCAGGACTGCGTTGCCCAATAGGAAAAATCACGCGGGTTGATGGCATCTTCCAGACCTATAAAAAAATCATGGAAGAAAGGGTTATTGAAATAGTTTATAACCACACCGAATGAACGTGTCGAGGTACCGCGAAGGAAACGGGCACCGGTATTCGGCACGTATCCCAGCTCTTTGGCGACACGTTTGATCTCGTCGCGCATGGCTTGAGTCAGAGAACCATTGTTGTTCAGGGCCATGGAAACTGCGGTCGCCGATACACCGACAACTTTGGCAATATCCTTGACTGTCACTCGTGCACGGCTCTTGTCTGCCATTATGGTTTTGAATTTTCCAGTGAGAATGTGTGGCTATTATAACGTAAATATCTCTTACTCCCATCTTATCCTGTTGATCCTTGCTGTTATTTGCAGGCTACACCTCGATAGACGGATCTGCTTTTCCCTGTTGATTGCAACGACTGCTGGTTCTTTTTTGTCCATTTTAGTGTTTTTTACTCCCCTGCCCATTTGAGTTTAGTGGTGAAAATCTGCACGAATTATGACATCACCATCACAAAACCATACAAAATTAATGGACATGAAAAGCGGTCAGCTTTAACGTTAAAGTCGAAAGGCATTCTAAGAACATGATTCGGTTTGCGCTATGTACGCAGATGAAAGGACATCCATGTCCCTTTTTTTACACGAATAACTTTAACGTTAAAGTCAAGGAGCTCCACGATGAATTCTACTGTTTTCGATAGCCAGGTGTTTGGTCCCCTCTTCAGTACAGATGATATGCGCCGGATATTCAGCGACCAGAATCTTGTGCAAAGCTGGCTGGATACTGAAGCAGCGCTCGCCAGAGCCGAGGGTGAACTCGGAATTATCCCTCAGCAGGCTATGGAGGAAATTTGCAGTAAAGCCAGGGCCGAATGGGTGGATATCCCCGCAATCGGTGAGTTTTACAAAAGCTCGATCACCATGGTGCCACTGCTGAAAGCGTTCAAAAAAATTCTCGATAACGATGCAGGGGAGTTTGTGCATTGGGGTGCGACGAGCCAGGACATCGTGGATACCGGTTTGATTTTGCAAATCCGCCAGGCATACCAACTGCTACTGGGACGTTTACGCCAATGTGAACGTGCCAGCTACGCCTTGGCTGAAAAGTACAAGGACGTTGTCATGGCAGGACGTACCCACGTGCAGCATGCATTACCGATCACCATGGGATTCAAAGCCGCCGTGTGGGCGTCTGAACTGAGCCGCCATGTCGTCAGGATGGAGGAGATCGCGCCACGGTTGTTCATTGGCCAGTTCTCAGGTGCGGTTGGAACGCTGGCCTCACTGGAAGATCGCGGGCTGGACGTGCAGAAACGGATGATGGAACTTCTCGATCTGGCGGTTCCAGACATTGCCTGGCATACCGCCAGAGACCACATCGCAGAATTTATCAATTTGCTCGCCATGATCGCCGCGACGTTGGCGAAGATTTCCCATGAAGTGCTTACCTTGCAGCGCACTGAAATTGGTGAGCTGGAGGAGCCGTTCTTTATGGGCAAGGTTGGTAGCAGCACCATGCCACATAAACGTAATCCGCAGGTGTGTGAGAACGTCATCGCCCTGACCCGCAGTGTGCGTGCCTTGGCTCCACTGGCGGTAGAAGCGATGATTTGTGAAAACGAAAGGGACTGGAGCTGTGAAATCGCCGAATGGGATTTTGTGCCGCGTGCCTGTTTGTTGCTCGATACCTCACTGGAGAAGAGCGTCGATATCCTGGAGAACTTGATCGTCTATCCGGAAAAAATGGAAAAAAACCTGTTCCATTTGAAGGGCTTGATGCTGTCCGAGTCGGTCATGATGCATCTGGGGCAAAAAATGGGGCGAATGAGCGCGCACGATATCGTCTATAAAATCTGTATGGCGGTCTTCGAAAAGGGCAGCAGCATGGAAGAGGCCCTGCTGGCACAGCCAGAGGTTATGCAGTACTTCACCGAGAGTGAGATTCAACAGATGCTGGAGCCACATCACTATATCGGACTGGCAACCACCTTTGTTGATCGGGTGTTGGCGAAACGTCCTTAACACGGGGCGATAGCCCTCACCTCTGCCACCCATCGTCCGGTGCGGTGTCAGATATTTTTCCCTTGCTCTGGCCAGGGTATGCACAATCAACGACAGGGATCGAATGGTTGTGAACATAGCAACGTGGTCAGGTCTGAGAGGCTGCCATGTCAAAAAAAATTAGAAATTCATTATTGATTATATTTGTCGCACTGGCTATTTGGTTTACGCCAGTGCCCGAAGGATTATCCCCGCAGGCCTGGCATCTTTTTGCCTTGATGGTGGCGGTGATAATCGGTTTTATCCTGCAACCCCTGCCGGTTGGCGCGGTGGCATTTATCGGTATTACGGTGATTATTCTCACCAATACCCTCACACTTGCCGAGAGTCTGGCGGGATATAGCTCGAGTGCAATCTGGTTGATCGTCTCCGCATTCCTTTTTGCCCGCGGATTCATTAAAACCGGACTCGGGCGGCGCATTGCCTATCTGGTATTGCGCAGTATCGGCAACAGTACGCTGAAAGTGGGGTATGCGCTGGCTATCAGCGATCTGATTCTCGCGCCTGCGACGCCCTCGAGTGCGGCCCGTGCGGGAGGAATCATCTTCCCCATCGCCCGGGGGTTGGCGTCGGCGCTTGGATCTGAGCCTGGCCCAACGTCACGTCGTGCCGGTGCCTACTTCCTGCAAGTGGTTTACCAGACGGAAGGCGTGGTGTGTGCGATGTTTATGACCGCCATGGCCGGTAACCCCCTAATGGTCGAACTGGCTGCGAAAGTGACCGGGATTCAAATCAGTTGGGGGATGTGGGCATTGGCGGCATCGGTTCCGGGGCTGACCGCGTTTATCCTGATTCCGTGGTTGCTGTACCTGGTTTATCCACCAGAACTCAAACATGTGCCGCAAGCCAAGGAAATTGCGAAAGAAGAGTTGCTGAAAATGGGACGGCTTACTCTTCAAGAGGGCACGCTGGCGGTGACTTTCGTTGTGGCACTGTTTCTCTGGTGTACCTCAAGCTGGAACCAACTCAATGCCACTACCGTTGCCATGATGGCGGTGTCGGCACTTTTGATCGCCAAAGTCCTCACCTGGAACGATGTGATTCAGGAAAAAGGCGCCTGGGATACCTTAATCTGGATGGGAAGCCTGGTTGGTCTTGCGGCTGAGCTGTCCAAAAAAGGCTTTATTCCCTGGTTCGCGGATGCGGCGAGTTCAGCGATGTCACACTTGCCGTGGGCTGCCTGTCTGGGGCTGCTGATCGTGATTTACATGTATTCGCACTACGGTTTCGCCAGCCTTACCGCGCATATTTCTGCGATGTACGCCGCGTTTGTGGCCGTTGCGGTTGCCAGTGGCGCACCTCCGTATCTTACCGTGCTGGCGCTGGCATTCACCGCAAATATCTGTTTGGCATTGACCCACTACAGCGGCGCACCTGGCCCGATTTATTACGGTGCGGGATACGTTGAACTTCCTACCTGGTGGCGACTTGGCTTCATTTTTTCACTGGTGAATCTGGTTATTTGGGTAGGTGTCGGCGCAGTTTGGTGGAAGGTGCTTGGGCTGTGGTAAGTCGTTATCGCAGCGAAGATCGGCGTTGAGAATTGCCCCTTACGAAAGGGGCAATTTTACATCAATCAGTTTAGCGAATGCTGACTCGCAAATACTTAATGGCGAATCTGTGCCAGTTCGTCTTCGGAAAGACCGGTTGCTTCAAGAACAGCATCGCGTGACATTCCCATTTTCAACAGGTTTCGGGCAACATCGAGTTTACCGAGAAGCAATCCTTCCTCGCGTCCTACCTCGCGTCCTTTTAGCTCACCAAGTTGCATACCTTCCATACGTCCTTTCTGGATTCCGCGTTGTTCGCCTTCAAGACGTAATTTTTCAGCAATGGTCATCAGAACCTCCTCGTGCTGCCGTCGAGAAAGAATCGAAGTCAGTTTTGCGTAAGCTGACTCACAAATACTTAATGGCGAATCTGTGCCAGTTCGTCTTCGGAAAGACCGGTTGCTTCAAGAACAGCATCGCGTGACATTCCCATTTTCAACAGGCTTCGGGCAACATCAAGTTTACCGAGAAGCAATCCTTCCTCGCGTCCTTCCTCGCGTCCTTTTAGCTCACCGAGCTGCATACCTTTCTGGATTCCGCGTTGTTCGCCCTCAAGACGTAATTTTTCAGCAATGGTCATCAGAACCTCCTCGTGCTGCGGCACTCGTGATGCCAAGGTGTTTATCAATGCAGCGGGATCTTCTGACTCTCCCGCCTGCAACATGTAGTTTACCACAGATATTAGCTGTTCTTGAGTCGTGTAGCCACTAAGCAGCAGTGTGACCAACTGGTCCAAAAGTTCAGCGAGGTCGCGCCGACGAATGTGCTTTTGCAGCAGCTCAAGTACCGCCATGCGACGATGCTGCATAATTTCATTGTCGGGGATGACAGTGATATCCGCCAGGGGGAAACTGTCCCCGTAGAGATGTCCAGCCAGCTCTGGGTTGTCAAACTCTTGCAGCCAGTTCATGGAATAGGGATAGGGGCTGACTTTCCCTTGGTAAAAGAGTATTGGGATCACCAGCGGTAGCGTTTTATACCCCGCATCAAGGTGACGCTGCATGGCGGCAATAGCGTAACGCATCAGGCGAAACGCCATGTGTCTGTCGGGGGAGCTTTGATGCTCGATCAACGCGTAGATGTACCCGTCGCCGTCCCCTGCACGCAGCGAGTAAAGCACATCGGAGTAGTAGGGGCGTAAATCGTCTTCGATAAAAGAACCTGACGCCAGTTGGAGCGTGTCGAGGTCACAGATCTTACGTAATGTTGCGGGTAGATGAATATCGAGAAAATCACGCGCTGTCTCAGGATGAGTCAGAAACTGTTTGAATACCGCGTCATGCAAGGTCGGTGTAGTATTTTTTCTCATGGCGGGTCACTGTCCAAAATTGCCTGGAGGAACTTTATCACAAGCAGCAATTTGTTAATATGCAGCCTGTTCCGAGGCTTGC
>NZ_QOVA01000014.1 GCF_003332275.1 Edaphovirga cremea
GTAAAATAGGGATTTGCGCGGCAATGAGGAAACTCTTGCAATTGGCCTATGGAGTATTGAAGTCAGGAATGAAATTCAATGCAGAAATCCGTCTTGCCAACTAAGGTGACAAGACGGTATCTTGAACGCCAAACATAATACTTAAAGAACAACAACATAGCCAGAGCGTTCAACCAACAAAACTATCTTTGGACATTGGCTAACGTAGAAAGCCAAACTTAACTCAACCGAAACCTGCGCCAAGCCGGTTTTTAAAGAACAACAGCATAGCCAAAGCAATCAACCAACAAAGCCTTCTTTAAACACCCGCGTGCATTGAAATGCAAAGTTCAAAAACATAACACCATGACTTGGCGCAGCCCCCACATTGATGCAATTATCTTAACTATCAACATCGATACCTGCATTGTGTTCAGGAAATTCATTGAGGTCGAAAATTCATCAATAACGAAAGTCAGAACATATTTAAGCAATTAAAGAAAATACTTTTTCTTAGTAATTCATTAAATCCCTTGTCCTTCTCCGCAGCGCCATCAGCGCTAAAGGTTGATGGCGATCAACATATTCAGCCCCTTACTGCGTAATTTTGTGATCAACAATGCATTTCTTTCGGTTGAAATCTATAAAATAAAACCAGAAACCTAATTTAATGAACCGTTGTTTTATTTTATGGAAAGAAAATTTTTATGAACCGACAAATTTCGCTTAAACATACCCTCGGGTATGGAAGCGCCAACTTGCTAGGGAGTGGTGCACTGGCAATTAGTGGTGCGTGGTTAATGTATTTTTATACCACGTTCTGCGGATTGACCGTGGTTCAAGCCGCCGCCATCTTCTCGCTCGCCAGCATCCTTGATGCGGTGAGTAATCCGTTGATGGGGTATATCACTGACAACTTTTATCGCACCAAACTCGGAAGATTATTTGGTCGTCGCCGTTTCTTTATCCTGATAGGGATCCCACTGGTTCTGCTCTACCCGCTGTTGTGGGTCGAAGGGTTTGGTTTCTGGTATTACCTGTTTACTTACGCCATGTTCGAACTGATCTACACCTCGATCATGGTGCCCTATGAGACGCTGGCGCCAGAAATGACGTCTGACTTCGCACTGCGCTCAAAACTGACCGGTTCAAAAGCAATTTTTGGGAAAATAGCCAACTTCATGGCGGCGTTTATTCCTGGTCAGTTCATCATGATTTACGGTAAAGATTCGGCTACACCTTTCTTCTATACCGGCGTGGTATACAGCCTGATTATGTGTGCGGCGATGATTGCGCTTTATACCACCTCTTGGGAACGCCCAGCCAGTGAAGTGATTAGCAGCGCCTCTCGCGGCCTGTGGAACCAATTAAAGCAGCTCGTTTCTGACATGGTATCCACATTCTATTTGCGCATTTTCCGCAAACATCTGGGCATGTACCTGTTTGGTTTCGGTGCCGAATGGCTGTTTGCTTCAACGTTTACCTATTTCATCGTCTTTGGCCTGAAACAGGATGCTGCGTTGGTTTCGCATCTCAATAGTATGAGCTCCATTCTGCAGTTGGTTTCCACGGCGCTGTTTATCGGCATCTGCGTGAAATACGGCTTTGCCCGCCCTTTCCGCATCGCGCTGCAAGTCGTGATAGTCAGCGTGCTGGCATACAGTGCGCTCTATTTCACTGGCTGGTCTGAAACGACCACGGTACTGGTGCTGTTTGGTATCACCGTGGTGTTTGGCCTGAGTACCGGCGGTATTTACTACATTCCCTGGACGGTCTACACCTTCCTGGCTGACGTCGATGAAGTGCTGACGGGTCGCCGTCGTGAAGGTATTTATGCCGGTGCCATGACATTTGCTGGCAAGATGGTGCGTTCAATCATCGTCTTTATCATGGGTTGGGTACTGAGCCGGTTCGGTTTTGTTTCCGGACAAGCCCAGCAACCGCAGAGCGCGGAGTATGCGATTGTTGGAGTGTTCTGTATAGGCTTCGTTCTTCTGGCACTCACAGCCATTTACTACACCACGCAGATGAAACTTGATCGTAAAAACCACATGATTCTGCTTGAAGAGATTGCCCGTATCCAAGCCGGTGGTGCAATTGGCGATATCAGCCCTGCCACTCGCGCGGTTGTTGAAGAGTTAACGGGTTGGAAGTATGAACACTGCTGGGGGAATAACCCATTGGGCGAATTGACTGAGAGCAAAAAAACGCTGCAGACAGAAAGTTAGCCCTTAATATTCCTTTCTACAATTGCGCGGCCAAAAGGCCGCGCAATTACCGGTCTTAACCCTCTCAGTTATAAACCGGTATCACTGCCCCGTGATATTTCTCGCGAATGAAATCCTGAATCTCCTTCGAATGCAATACCTTCACCAATGCCACAACGTCCGGCTTGTTTTCGTCGCCACGGTGAACAGTAATGATATTGGCATAGGGATTGTTTTCGCCGCTTTCAATGGCGATAGGATCCTTGGTCGGATTCAGTCCCGCATCAATGGCATAGTTGGCATTGATCACCACGGCATCCCCTTCATCATTGTTATACATCTGCGGCAACAGTGCACCTTCCACATTTGCCTGGAACTTCAGATTCTTTGGGTTCGAAACGATATCTGAAATACGGGCATCCACCTTACTCACGCCAGGTTTCAACTTCACCACACCCTCACGCTCGAAGATAGACAAAATGCGCCCTTCTTCTGCCACCGAATCACGCATAATGACTTTGCCATTCTTGGGCAGATCCTTCAGGCTTTTGTATTTCTTTGAGTAAATACCAATCGGCTCAATATGGATCGCACCTGCGCTGACAAAATCATAGCTCTTGTCATTCGCATGATCTTTTAACACGCTATTCAAATACGGTACATGCTGGAAATAGTTGGCAGTAATATCATGACTCGCCAGCGCAGTATTCGGTAGAATGTAGTCCTGGAAAGGTGTGATCTCCAAATCAATCCCCTCTTTGGCAAGAATAGGTTTCGCCTGCTCAAGGATTTCAGCATGGGGAACGTTGGAGGCACCTACAACCAGCGTGTCGGCGTTGGCGGAAAGGCTGAGTGCAGTTAAAGATGCAATGGCTAATGTCAAAATGTGTTTTTTCATTATCTCTTCCCAGTCTGTTAACGTTTATCAAGGATTGAAGTCAGGGTGTCGCCAATCATCTGAATGATAAAAACGATCACCAAAATCGTTATCGTCGCCACCAGCGTGACGTCGTTGTGATTGCGCTGGAACCCTTCCAAATACGCCAGATTGCCTAAACCACCCGCACCAATGACCCCAGCCATCGCGGTGTAACTCACCAACGCGATTAAGGTGACAGTGATACCGGAAACCAATGCCGGTGAGGATTCCGGCAATAAAACACCAAAGATAAGGGTGTGGATCTTGGCCCCCATGGAGCGGCTCGCCTCAATCACCCCTTTATCAACTTCACGCAGGCCAATCTCCACCAGTCTGGCGTAAAACGGTGCCGCACCCACAATCAGTGCAGGCAATGCAGCATTGGCGCCCAAAATGGTGCCAATTAATGTTTTGGTGAACGGGATCAGTAATACAATCAAAATAATGAAGGGAATTGAGCGGAACACGTTCACGAAGACGGAAATGCAACTATAGACAGTGCGGTTTTGCAGCAACTGCCCACGGGAGCTTAAAAACAGAATCACACCGAGTACCAAGCCAAAAATAAACGTCGCAAAGCCTGCGACAGCCGTCATGTAGAGCGTCTCAAGCGTCGCGTTCCAAAGTTGATTCAGTTGTAAATGAGGGAAGACGTTCTCAAGCATGCTGAACCACCTCGGTGGCAACCTGCTTCTCATGCAGGTAATTCAACATATTTTCAATCTGTTGTGCGTCAGCACTCACATGAACATAGAGTTCGCCAAAAGTACCGTTCAGGGTTTGCGTGATCTTGCCGTGCAGAATGTTCAGCGCAATGCCGTAGCGCTGGATAACGTCAGAGATAACCGGCTGGTGGGTTTGCATCCCTACAAACGTCAATTTCACAATGACGCCTGGCAACTTTTCCAGCAGAAGAGGATCGAACACCTCTTGCGTTTCCTCATAACGCGCAACCTGCTTCACAAATTGCTGCGTAATTGGCTGCTGCGGATGGGTAAATACCTCAAGAACCGGCCCTTCCTCAACAATCCGCCCCTCTTCCATCACCGCAACCCGCTGGCAGATTTTGCGCACCACATGCATCTCATGGGTGATCAAAACAATGGTCAGATTGAGTTTACGATTGATATCCAGCAACAAATCGAGGATCGAATCGGTCGTTTGCGGATCCAACGCGGACGTCGCCTCATCGCAGAGCAAGACTTGCGGATTATTCGCCAGCGCGCGGGCTATACCAACGCGCTGTTTCTGACCGCCGCTCAACTGCGAGGGATAGGCATTTTCCCGCCCTTGCAAACCCACCAGGGCAATCAACTCGGCGACCCGCTGACGGATCTTGCCTTTGGGTACACCGGCAATCTGCATCGAAAAAGCGATGTTTTCGCTGGCGGTCCGCGACCAGAGCAGATTGAAATGCTGAAACACCATACTGATTTTCAGCCGGGCCTGACGCAATTGTTCTGCATCTGCCTGTGCAATATTTTGACCGGCCACCACAATAGATCCAGCGGACGGACTTTCAAGGCCATTCAGTAATCGTATGAGGGTACTTTTACCTGCACCACTGTAGCCAACGATGCCATAAATTTGTCCTGCCTCAACGGTTAAATTAATGTTATCAACTGCAACTATCTGCTTACTTCCACTATCGAATTTCTTCGACACGTTCGACAAAGCGATCATTATAAAATGAATCCTTATACCTATTTCCTGGCACAGCCCTTGAGAGCAATCTGCTGCTTTACTGGGGCAATCAAAAGTATGTCTCGCCTGAGGCGGAGGTGTCAGGCTAATCCTACCTGCAATGCAAATAACTCAGAAGAATATAAAAATATTACTTAGCATTTTTTGGAATAGAGATTCATCAGCCAGCTAAAATATGCACACTTTTCTCGCGCCGCTATGCCATCTCTATGTTGATCCGGAAAGAAACAACCAAATAACCTATTGTTAACGCAGTGGTTATAAAGTAGACAATGCCACTAATTGTTCTAACCATAGCTTTTTATGTTATTTCCAGTTATCCCGGACGCTTGGTAGTTTGTGTCGAAAGCGACATAACAATATTTCTGGAGAAAAAACATGAACAAGCGCGCATTAACGTTGACTTTGCTGGCTGGTTTGACGGCTGTTTCGGGTTTTGCACAGGCAGACAAACTGGATGATGTGAAAAAAGCAGGCGTGGTGAAGATTGCGGTATTCGATAGCAACCCACCCTTTGGTTATGTCGATCCACAAAGCAAGAAACTCGTCGGCTATGACGTAGATATTGCTCAAGCCATTGCCAAAGATCTCGGCGTGAAACTGGAATTACGTGCCACCAATCCCGCCAACCGTATTCCGCTGCTGGCCTCGAAGAAAGTAGACTTGATTGCTGCCAACTTCACGATTACTGACGAACGCGCCAAAGAAGTAAATTTCAGTATCCCTTACTTCGCGACCGGTCAGAAATTTATCGCCCACAAAGGCGTGCTGAAAACACCTGAAGATATTCGCAAACTGCGGATTGGTGCGGATAAAGGAACCGTGCAGGAAATCACCCTGCGTGATAACTATCCAACAGCAAAAGTGATCTCTTACGACGATACTCCGCTGGCTTTTGCCGCCCTGCGTAATGGTAACGTTCAGGCGATCACTCAGGATGATGCCAAACTGGTCGGGCTGTTGGGTAACCTGCCGGCAGCGCAAAAAGCTGACTTCGAGATCTCCCCATTCAGTATTACCAAAGAATACCAGGGCATTGGCATTCCAAAAGGTGAGCAGGCGCTGACGGAAGCAGTAAACCAGACGCTGGTGAAACTGGAGAAAGACGGTGACGCAGCGAAGATTTACAACCAGTGGTTCGGTCCAGAAAGCAAAGCGGCGCAACCGCGCGGCAACTTTACATTCGGCCCATTGGATCAACAGCCTAAGGCCTGATGTGCCTCGCTGACGCAGGTCAATGATCGGTAAACCCGGCCCTCTGCTTTTGCGGAGGGCGTTTTTTAGGTTGGCACCATGAATTTGCAATCCCTCTATGCCTGGCTGTTGGCACCTCAATATTTGAGCTGGTTATGGCACGGATTCCTTCTGACGCTGTGGCTCTCTTTCTGCACGATCCTCTTTGCCACACTGCTCGGATTTTTCCTCGCTGCCGCCAGAGACAGCACTGTCCGCCCCATCAGGACAGTCGCCTGGATCTACAGCGCCATATTTCGCAATACGCCATTATTGGTGCAACTGTTCTTCTGGTATTTCGCCTCCGGCCAGGTCTTTCCCTCGTCCGTGATGCAATGGCTCAATACCCCCCATGATTTCATTTTTGGCGGTTTCACACTCGGTTGGCCATCCTTTGAATTTCTTGCCGGGTGGGCTGGACTGACGCTCTATTCAACCGCATTTATTGCTGAAGAGATCCGCTCAGGGATCCGTGGCGTCGCCGTCGGGCAAAAACAGGCGGCCAATGCGCTGGGGCTCTCTGCGCTACAGTCGATGCGCTATGTGGTTCTGCCGCAGGCGTTGAAAATCGCCATGCCGCCCTTGCTCGGTCAGTATATGAACGTGATTAAAAACTCGTCATTGACGATGACGATCGGCGTCGCTGAACTCTCCTACGCCTCGCGACAGGTTGAAACCGAAACGCTGCGCACTTTCCAGGCATTTGGCGTCGCAACCCTGCTGTACATCGCGATCATCGCCCTGCTGGAAGGCTGGGGAATGTGGCGTCAGCAACGACAGATTCAACGGGGACATTAAGATGGATTTTACGGTTATTGCGGACAATCTGGCTTATCTGCTGTGGGGTACATTTCCTGACGGCCCCTTGGGTGGCGCGGCACTGACGCTGGCAATGAGCCTGATGGCGGGATTGGCATCGGTTGTTTTGGGTACGCTGCTCGGCGTGGCGCTGGCAATGTCCCGTGGCGTCTGGGTCGCTGCTTTGGCGATGGTTCTCGGGTTTTTCCGCGCCATTCCCGTCATCATGTTGATATTCTGGACCTATTTCCTGCTGCCTATCGTGTTTGGCGTCGATATCCCGGAAATTACTACCGTGGTCTGCGCGCTGACATTGATTGTTTCTTCTTATCTGGCCCATGGCGTCAAGGCCGGTATTGTGGCGATTGGCGCCGGTCAGTGGCAGGCCGGGCTCTCATTGGGTTTCAACCGCTGGCAGGTTCTGGGATATGTCGTGTTACCACAGGCATTGCGTATGATGGTGCCCTCTTTTATCAACCAATGGATCGCCCTGATAAAAGATACGTCATTGGCCTATATTGTCGGTGTGAGTGAATTGACGTTCCTCGCCACGCAAGTGAATAACCGCAGCATGGTCTATCCCATGGAGGTGTTTTTATTTGTTGCGCTGGTCTATTTCATTTTTTGCCTCGCGCTGGAGCTGCTGGCAAATGGACTGAACTACCGTTTTAGCCAAAATTACCAGGGATTTGCCATCAACTGGCGTTTCTGGCGCAGCAAACCCGCCTTTCCTGCTGCCTGACTTTACGTCATCCTTCCCTGGCTCAACGCCGATGCATTTCGTATCGGCGTTGGCACCTCACCTTTAATTCCCCATAAAAAACCAGACATGCATTTTATGCCTTAGGTACGGTGCTTAATGGCACGTCTCATCTTGGATACATCCCGTAGACTCCTCCTCCGACAAACATTCAAAAAACAGTTTTTATGGCGCTGTAAATAACCGTTGGTTTCAGTGCAATTAATCATTTTGTAAATAGCCTTCATAGCATTGGTAATATCAGGAGCGTTTATGCCCATCACACCGGCCAGCTTACCTTACCCCTTCATTCCTTCTTTTTTGCATAACGAAGCCAATAACTGCGATATCGGTAATGTCATGTTAATCAGTGTTAATCCGGATGAAACATTCATTGGCGCAACATACATCACGTTGCTATGCGGCACACACACAGAGACGGTAAGGCTTGAAAAATCAACTCTATATCGGTCATTGGCGTTTTACATCCCTCTCAGTTCTTTCAGTGAATCAGGTTATTATCATTTTTTTTATGTATTGACCGGACCGCAAGGCTTTCTACGTTACTCCCCGGCATGCCGTCTATTAATTGATTTTGAAGCAGGGATTGACCATTTACCGCCGCTATTCACCTTGGGGGGAGAAAAAACGCATATCATTACGAGACGGCACCTCACAACGCAAGGATTGGTTGTGTATCTGATGTCCAGTCATGAATTTGAAATGGGTGACAAATTATCCCTGGAATGGCAAGGGTACGATATTTCCGGTGTCATGCTGCTCAATAGTTTATTCACCAGGGAACACACCCTTGGCAAGAGTGATATAAACCGCAGGATACTGTTCTTTATTCCCAAAGAGACCCTCAGCCTGATTAACTTTGGCAGAGCACATCTGAGTTACCGTCTGAAAAAACGTAATGGGAGCCTGCATTTCTCGAAACCGACCGATGTTCTGGTGAATCTCACTGCCAACAGATGCCTGCCTGCACCGAAACTTCCTGAGGCAAACGGCGGTTTACTGTGTGACTATCGGGTTCTTGGTTATGGCGGTGCGATGGTGGTTATTCCGCTGTACTGGCAAATGCAGGTAGGCGATCGGGTCACCCTTTACTGGAAGGGATACACGCTTGCTGGACAATCCATACCGGGTAGCGACGTTGTTGCCCAAACGACCGTCACCGCCCGCGATTTTATTCGGGAATTCTGCTTCATTATCTCTACTGCCGAACTGGAAAAAATATCCGTAGGGACAGCAAAAGTCTTTTACACCGTTCACTCACACGCTTCGGGCAAGGAATTGCTCTCTGCCGTGACCGACGTTGCGATAGATATGGTGCACTATTGAGTACGGCCTGCTTTGGTATTCCCTGCTTTGGTACTGTCTGCTCTGGTACTACCGGAAGTCAGCGTAAGGCGTTAATGGTTGTGGTGGCAAATCGAGATCGCCTTGCCACCCGGCCATTGAGTAGCGCACGTAAATCAACGCATGGCTTGGGGTGTAATCTTTCGCTTCCTGAATATCGATACCCGCACCGAGCGTCCAGTGTGAACTCAACCGACGCTCAATAATGGCTCGCAGCGTATAGCCGATCCCGGAACTGCTGCCGCCTTCCTCAATGACGTTTTTGTCAGCGAAACTGTCAGGAATCAATCCTTGCAGCGGATAACGCAGCTGATCGCTGGTTTTGGCATGTGACCAGCCCACCGTGCCACCCACTTCCCATGACCAGTTTTCCGTCCGCTGGCGGTAATTCACCGGCACTGAAAACGACACATACTGCTGTGGACTGTAATAGCCGCCCTGACCCAGCGAATACTCGCTCAAATCCTTTTGAAAGTGCCACCACATGGTGTTCAGGCCGACCGTTGCGCGACGGTTGTTCTCATTGATCAGCTTGTAGTAATAGCCCGCCATAAAGCGGGTACGCTGGTTGTCTGCGACATTTTCGCCGGTAAGTTCATGGAACCCCAAATTGCTCCAGACGCCATTGGCTTCACCGCGATCGTAACTGGCCGAAAGAGTCACCCCGGTGGCGCGAACGCCGCCCCAGGTGGTTCCCGTGGCCGGGTCGCGCGTTCCGGCGAAGGCTAACAGCGAACTGGATACAGGTCGGCGCGAGGCCGTGGCTGTCCAGCCGATGTGCTGCCAGTCGCCGCTGTAACTCACTCCTCCCACCCAATCCACCACGTCAAAACCCAGCGGGGTCGTACCAATATCGCCCTGCCAGCGATCGTTTTGCCAGCCGACAGCCAGACTGGTACCGGTGGTTTTCTGCTGTAAATCGTCACTGCAACCGACGCTGGCACAGGCACCGAAGACTTCATTGTGAGTCCCGTCAGTGGTGGAGAAACTCCCGGCATTCAGTTGCACGGTATCCTTACGGAAAAAGGCGCGGCCATCGAGATACGGCATATCCACCTGGAGCATGGTGTCATGCGCGCTCAAGTCTGAAATCCCACCGGTTCCACTCGATCCCCAATAATCGTGATCGAGCGTTACCGTGACGTCTTGCTGGTGATAAAGATCGGCGGCGTCAGAACGGATCCCGCGTTTTAGCCAATCATCCTCCTCCTGATTACGCGTCAGAAAGGTATAGCTGTCGTTGTCTTTCGGTAACGCAGGCGTAATATCGCTGGCAACCACGGCATGCTGATAATCCTGCTGCGCCGCCTCTGGCTGCTGAAGTTGCGTTTCAAGGCGGGCACTGTCGCGATAAACCAACGCGCTGGTCTGGGATACACCTGCCTGACTGGCCGCAGGTTTCAACGACTGCAACTGGGACAACGCTTTCTGCGGTTCGCCGACGTCGTTCCACAAACCGGCAATCCGCCGTTGCGTGTTGAGTGAGTCCGGATTGTCGGCAGACGCTACTTGCGTGGTCATGAGTTGCTGGCGTGCCTCGCTGATCCGTCCCTGACCGACAAATGCCTCGATTTCACCGAGTCGTGCATCACGGTTATCCGGTTCACGCACTTTGACCTGCTGATAGGTTTTTAGCGCAGCGTCATAGTCTTCACGCGCCAACGCCCAGTCGGCAAGCGTGAGATCAATGCGGGTATTGCGCGGCTGTTTGTTGAGCCAGGATATGGCCGCGGGTTCATTTCCGCTATCACGTAACCGGGAGGCGTAATCCAATTGGTCTTGCAACTGCAAACGTTGCAACAGTTCACGCATCCCCTCGCTCCATTGCGCGGTGGGCAGCGTGCGCAAATGTGCCAGTGCCTGATCGGGACGTTCACTTGATGACAGGTAAAGTGCATATGCATAAACCTGTTCTGGATTGCTGCGTTGGTTTTCTACCAGCGGATGGAAAGCGGCATCTGCCTGCTGTGGTTCACCCGCGCTGCGCAGGGCCTGCGCCAGGTGATACGTCAGCCAGACGTTATCAGGTGCCAGTTGCTGCGCAGCGCGATATTTCGCCGCCGCCTGCGCCCACTGTTGCTGGGCAACGTACCGATCGCCCTCGCTGCTCAATACATCCACTTGCAAACTTGTGACCCTGTCACGCATTGCCCCACGCTGACTGCCGCTGAGATGCGTCAGATAATCGAGGGCTTTCTGCGGCGACTGGCGTTGGTAAATTCCCGCCAAGCCCCGCACGGCGCTGCCGTTGGATGGATCAATGCGTGATGCCTGACGGTAATAACGTTCTGCCGTCACGTCATCATGCCTGGCAATCGCGACATCACCCAACCCAACATACGGCTGCGCGTTGCTGCCATCGCTATGCAGTGCTTGCTGATACCGCTGCTGCGCGAGTGAGAGATTCCCCGCCTTAAGCGCCGCATCGGCTTCATTGAGCTGTAACCAATAGCGATTGCTGGCAATCAGGCTGCGCCATTTGTCACTACGAAAACCATTTTTATCGGTTTTCTGTGCCTGTTCAAACAGCGCAATGGCTTTCTGTCGTTGGCCGGAACGGGCATAGGCCAGCCCCATGGCACCGAGAACATCGGCATCATCAGGCGTTTCCGCCAGCGCTTTTTGCAGTTGCGGTATTGCCTGTTTGCTACCCCCGCGCTCAACCGTCTCAAGCCCTTTGATTCGCGCCTGATAACCCGGATCGGCAAGGAGTTTCTGCTGACGTGCCAGTTCAACCTGCGCGTCTGCCACCTGCTGCCCCTGACCAAAAACCGCAATAAATTCATGAAGTGCATTGATACTGCGATCCCCGACAGGAATGGCCTTGATGTTATCCATCCACATCTCCGCCGCCGGATTGCGCCCCTCAGAATCATTGGCCAGTTGCAGTAATACCGCATAACCTTCCGCATCGCGATGCTGACTGAACAACATTTTTGCCAGCGTTTCACGCAGGGGGGCATTGCCGGGATACTGCTTATCCAGTGCCTGCAATTGGTCAATCGCCCGGCGCTGTTGACCCGGCAAGCGCGCCACCAAACGCCAGTATTCCACAGCAAGCTCGACTGTCGGCGGCTGACCATGAAACAGGTCATCGTAGTGGGTTTTCGCCTCGTCCAAACGCCCTGCCGCCGCCAGCAACCGCGCCTGTTGCAGTTGCTGTTGCGTCTGCGGCGTGGTCATGTCGATACTGAGCTGTGCCTGTCGGGTTACTGGCGAATCAGGTGCCAGCCGCTGCAACTTCTCCAGTTGCTGGTGAGCCAATGCCTGATTGCCCTGTCGCAGCGCCAGGCGCAATCGGGCGGCGATCACGTCTGGATTATCAGGATCCATCAGTTCAAGCCGATAGAGCGACTGCTGTACCAGATCGTCTTTATGGCTCGCTTCACCCACCCGCACCTGTTCCATCAGCCACTGCTGCGGTGCGACGGCCTGTTCAGCAAACACCGGATGCGCCAGCAATACAGCCGTGGCCAACAGGCTCAGTCGGGTGATCTTCATCTTATCCATCTGGCTTAGTCCTGATCATCCGGCGATAAACGACGGCGACTCAACATTTGCAGACCACGCCATAACAATAAAGCAGACAGAACGACAGCCAGTACGGCGATAAAGGCCATCAGAACGGGATGCGTGGCCAATGCGTTCCAAACCCGCTCCCACCACGGCAGATGACCGACATAATAGACGTCTCCCACCCGCAGGCTGTTCACGCCCGATTCACGGATTATCGCCACCGAACCAAATATCGCTGCCCTTTTACCGGTGTCCAGCATGGCCTGATTGAGCAATTCAAATCCCGATGTGCTATCGGCGAGCAGTGCTACGATACTGCGCTGCGGATGCGTTGGCGATTGCACGCCAACAATCGCGGCCAGTGGACCTTTCGCCGTGACCGTGGTTTTTGAATCGGCTACCGCGTCGCTGGCGGGAGAGTTCATGTCGGGCAACGGCCCTTGTCTGACGGGTTGTTTCACCCAGCTCTGCGTGGCGTCCACCAGCATGCTGATCTTGGTGTCATCGCGCAGTTCCGGCGGAATATTGCCCACCATCAGAATATCGCTATCAAGGTTTTTCGCTTGTGACCAATCATCGCTCAGACGCAACGCCTGCGCCGGATAGCCGGTCAACGCCCCGATATTCCCCACCGCATTCAGCAGCGTGGTGACCTGAATAGGCTGCGGTTGTTTATTCACCAGCACCAATGTTTCCGAAAGATCCGCCATGCGGCTGAAAGGGAAACCGGCGTTGGCAAAGGCGCGGAGATCGGGCATCGGGATAAAATGACGATAGCCGGAGAAATCGATGGTGGAGTTATCGTCAACCACCACATGATTGATGGCCGTCGTATAGGTTTCACAACGCCCTTCGGTTCCACTGGCGAGCAGCGTGGTGTAATCGAAATCAAATGTCATCTGGTTCACTGCGCCCAGTTTCAGCGCAGGAATGGTCAGTTCTTTACCTGAATCAAACAGCCCTTTCAGCATCTGCAAATGCAGTACTTCCGTACCCTGATTGCGATCGGGAACCAGTGTATAGGCCTGCACAAACTGATTGTTCAAACTGATGCTCAGCCGTGACGAGTTTTCCAGTTGCGGCGCGGTGTAGCGGTATTTCAGCCGCATGTCGATCCCTGAACTGTGGATCAGGAACAGATCCGGCGGGAGATTCATCGTCAGCGACACGGGATAAGGCTGGATACCGCTGGACTGCAATTGCTCCGGGTACTGCTTCAGTTCGCCAAAGGTCATTGGCCGGTCAGTCCGCACCCAGTTAGGTGCATCGTAAGGCTGACGTGGCATCAACTGCTGCATTTGATCGACTACCGCTCGTTGCCCACGGAACAAAACGTTGCCCTGTGAAATCCCCTGAACGGCGGTAATCAGATCATCGTCATTGCGCCCCATGATCACCAACAATTTTACGAAGGGATCGTCCGGATGACTGATCATCTCTACCGTCGGTCCATCAACCGGGGGATGCTCACGCAGGAAATCAGGCCGTTTATCGTTGGTGGCAAACACGATGCCATGGCGATCTGGCAATTGGTTGAACAACGCCGGGAAAGTCTGCCCGCGCCACTGTGCCCGGCCACCAAACCACGAAGAGAGGATCGCGGCGGCACGCTGTTGGTTGGCATCCGGCGAACCCGCAAAGACCATCGGCAGTACCAGTGGGCGGGTGTCCCTGCCGTCAAAAAACGGCTCAGGGAAATGCGACAGATCGTTTTGCAACGGCAGCGTCTGGTAACGCAGATTCAGTGAGCTCGCCTTACCGATATCCAGCCAGATCGTGCTGTTGGCCGGATTTTCACAAATGTTCTGATAATGGCCGATAAACACCAGGCGCAGGCGGTTGAAGTCGGTGATGTAGCGCGGATCAATGTCCATCTGAATATGATTGGATTTCCCCAACTGCTCTTTGGTGATCGTTGCGACCCCCATCAGTTGATCGTTCAGATAGACTTTAAGATGGGACTCCACCGGAATCAGCGACGGCGAGGGGGTAAACTCAAGATTCAACTGCGCCTGTGACACCACCTCATCGCTGCGCACGCCAAACTCGATTTGGCCTTCTGGCTGCACACCACGCAGGACGAACGTCCCCGGCGGCGGCGCAACCTGACCAAAACGCAGTTGCACATCCCGTATCGGTGCCTGCGGCATTACTGACGTCGCTATACCCGTCGTTGCCACTACACCCACTGAAGCTTGCGGTGCGGCTAATGCAGGGGCCTCTCTGTGCATTGGCGTTTTCTCTACGGCCCCCACGCCATACGTTGCGCCCAGCGCCAGGGCCAATGCCGTTAAGCCAGTGATTTTTTTGATCATCTTATTTTTCATCATCATATTCTTCATTAAGACTGAGCCACCCTCTCATCGTGAAGACGCCCTGCGGGGATCTCCGCCACGCCTCTAGGGAAAAAGGACAGGAACCAGGCAGTGAACGAGAGAAGCTTGATCAGAACCTGACGAATCGGTGCTGGTGCAAACTCCGCCATCTGCTGGTAGCCACGAAAGCCCAGCGCCAGTATTTCGCGCAGGCTGTTGATTGGCCTGTCTTCCGGAAATCCGTCCTGCCACAGCGCCCAGGTATCGGCGCGGGCGAACGTACACTGTATAAATTCGATGTGCTGTATGTGGGTCATTGCGCAAAGTTTCATGCCCAGACGATCGTCGTAAACACGGCTTACCTCACAGGGGAAAGTGAATTCCTGCGGACCGCGCCGCAGAATCAATGTGACGTTATCCCCGACGGCAATGCCTTCGTTCTGATGGAGTTTTACCCCCACGCCACTGTCCGAATAGTCATGCAGAACACACGGATAGAGATGCTCATCACGCACCATCACGCCGGCAGACATGGCAATTTCGACGCGATGCGCCTGACGTAACTGCCGCGCTTCGAAGGCGACCGCAATTGCCCCGCCGAGAATGACCATATTGTAAAGCACCCACGCCAGACTGATGAGTACCGTCATGATTTCATTGGCATTACCGTAACCAAGGCGCCAGATGCCAACAATCAGCCCAGCCAGATTCAATAGCATCAGCACCATGTAAGGCCGGGTTATTTGCCAATCCACATAGGTTTCTTTCACCAGCCCGCCTTTCGCGGTGACATTGAATTTACCGTTGTGCGGATTGAGCAGTGCCATCGTGGTGGGTCGGGCGATGTACCAGGCAAGCACCGCTTCATAAATTTCACTCCAGAAAGAGTGGCGATATTTACCCTGTACGCGTGATGTGGTCAGGCTGGCGTGAATCATATGCGGCAGAACATACAGCAGGATAGCGACCGCTGGCGCATAAATGATATAGGCATGCAGCAACAGGAAGGCCAGCGGCGCGGTCAGGAAAATCAGTCGGGGAATACCTGACAGAAAATGGAGCATGGCATTGGCATAGCACAGTCGCTGGGCCAGTTTCAGCCCTTTGCCAAGCAGCGGATTATCCAGACGGAAGATCTGCACCATTCCCCGGGCCCAGCGGATGCGCTGCTGAATATGCGCAGAAAGGCTTTCGGTCGCCAGCCCGGCCGCCTGCGGAATGCGGATATACGCCGATGAATACCCCGCACGGTGCAAACGCAGCGAGGTATGCGCATCCTCGGTGACGGTGTCCACGGCGATGACGCCAATCTCATCCAACGCGCTGCGGCGCATGACGGCGCAGGAACCACAGAAGAACGTTGCGTTCCACAGGTCATTACCGTCCTGAACCAGACCATAGAACAGCGAGCCTTCATTGGGCGTACGCCGAAAGCGCCCCAGATTACGTTCGAAAGGATCGGGTGAGAAAAAGTGGTGTGGGGTCTGTAATATCCCGAGTTTGGCATCCTTGAAAAACCAACCCAAACTCATTTGCAGGAAAGAACGCGTTGGCACGTGGTCGCAGTCAAATATGGCCACGAACTCGCCTTTCGCTCTGCCCAGCGCGTAGTTGATGTTACCCGCTTTGGCATTTTCATGGGTGGGACGGGCGAGGTACTCAATCCCCAGTTCCTGCGCAAAGGCTGCGAACTCAGGGCGATTGCCGTCGTCCAGCAGATAGATGGTCAATTTATCGTGCGGCCAGTCGATCCCCAGTGCGGCGTAGAGCGTCGGTTTGACCACGCTCAGATCTTCATTGTACGTCGGGATCATAATGTCGATCGTTGGCCAGGTCTGGAGATCGACAGGCATCGCGACGGGCTTGCGGTTCAACGGCCAAATGGTCTGGAAATAGCCAAGCACCAGTACCATCCACGAATAGGTTTCGGCAGCCAGCAGCAGCAGGCCGCAGGTCAGGCTCACCGGATCGTCCCAATTCAGGGTCGAGGTATAACGCCACCAGAGATAACGGCAGGAGATCGTAAGCGACAGGACGATCAGCATGAGCGCCGGTACTCTCCCCGGAATGCGCCGTATCACCATCGCAATCCCCCACAACAGCACCACGAACACGAATTGGGCAGAAAGACTGAACGGTTGCGAAATACAGAACAGCGCCATTATCGCAGCAAGCAGGCTCAGGCAGACAAACAGGACGAAACGCACGCCGCGATTCAGACGGCCCAGGCGCTTGACGGTCTCCCGCTCCAGCCCGGTCTTTTCAAGCCGCGCGGGTATTTTTTTCAGCCACTGATAGTAGCGTTGCCGCCAGTAGGCCAGTTTGATACTCAGTGTCGTCATATCAACCAGATGTTGCCCTGGCATCACTACCACCAGCCATATGCCCTGCACCAGATAACGCAGACCGTCCAATGGGCGCGGACGTGATGCGGAAATATGGGGAAACCACTGCTGCCGATTCTCCCGCACCTGCTGCCACGCGGGTGATTCGAGACGAAGGAACATCCAGCACAAAATCACCTGCACCGTCATCAGCCACGCCGCCAATGCCGACGCGCCGTTATTTCGGTAGCCGCAATAACGCTGCTGTATCCGCTCGGTTACGGGCGGGAGCAGAAATGCGCGCAGGAGTAGGCTCATGATACTGCGTCCGAACAATGGATAAGGCACCAGTTAGCCAGCGTGGTGATCTCTTCGGCAGTCATACAATCCGGGCGGTATTCACCCACGGGCTGTTTCATCGCCATCGATTCGGCCATCGCTTCATCCCGGTGGATAACAACCGGGATCACGCCATGCAGCGTCTGGTTCCATAGCTGATTGAGGTCGTGCTGGAGCTGGCTTGCGGGGGAGAATTGATTGATGAGCAGATGGCTCCCCGCCGGCAACGTTTGCTGATGCAGGCGGGCATGGCAATTGGCATCGGGAGTGAGCAACAGAATGGCGTGATCGCTCGTGGCCAACAGTTGTTGCGTCAGCGGGCCATCGCCCGCCGGAATATCGAGCAATATCCAGCGGAAAGGGTTGTCCGCATGGCGTCGTGAAAGATTAAGTTGTGCAAGATTATATTGCCAATGGGCAGGCGCTTGCAGATGCCGTGAATAGAGCGCCTGACGCTCACTCGGTGTCACTTGACCAAACGGCAGGAAAGCCAGGGTGTCGCAATATTGCATGGCTCCCTGGTTCCAACCCTCGCCATCAATTTCAGCGCGTGCCCATCCACGCGGGTTTTCATGGGGCATATTGAAATGGAGGCGTAACAAATTGTCTGGTGAAAAGTCGATGACCAATACCGACTCTCCCAGCGCATATAATGCCCAGGCCAGACCCGCAGTGACCGATGTGGTTCCAACACCACCACGAATGCCCTGTAGTGCTATTACTGGCATAACTTAATTACTCTTATTGTTTTGTTCGGTAGGACTGGCCGGCGAGTCTGCTGGCATTATTGAAAGCGCAAATTCAGCCAGAAGTGGCCAATGTGCCATCATATGCGGCAACTGTTCATGTAAAGCAATGTCGACATAATTTATCTTTGGCAATGCAAACGTATGACGCAGAACAAAGACATCATCCTGTATCTCTTTAAATGACTCCTCAGCGGAGCCGTTTAAGCTATTATCCATGGGGTTGCCTTTCAATTAGGCTGTCTGGCGCAAGATGACTGTCCAGATAACTTATCTAGATTAATTAGGGAGCTATCTAAGATCATTCTGTGTGCATATTTAATTTATCGTCGAGTTGGTGATTACTAATAGCGATGTTACAATTAAGCATACTCGCAATATTTTATTACCCCAACAGACTTTTAACTAAAAGCAGAAAAACTCATGGCTCTCTCCTTCTCATTTGGAATTCATCAGACCTACGATGAATTGTCGGTAATGCAGGCACACGGTTGCTATTGGGTGAATATAGAACGCCATAGCGATGCGCGCCAGTTGTGCCGGCAAATTATTACTGCCCAAGGAGCTAAAACCCGGGTTGCGTTGATTTGTTGCGGTGAAGAACCCGATAAGATACTGATAGATTTGCCTCCATCGTCCGATCTTTTCGCTGGTTCGCCCGAAAAAATGCCCCTTTACACGTTGCCAGAAAAAAAATCTGCTATTCTTCATATAATCACAGATTTAAACAGGGGATTGTGCGTAAGAGAACGTTTGCTTATTTTATTTCTGCCCGCCAGCGTATGGCGGAATTTCTCGCAAACAGAGATCGATAATTGGCTGGAAGAAACCAGACTGTGGCTAATAAGGTATAACACGACGATATTAATTCTTAACCACGGCAGCGGCATTAACAAATTAAATAACCAGCTTGTTTCACAATTTGGTTCTTTATCCGGTTTATCCAGCATTCTATGGCAGCAAGATCGCGCGCAATATCAGGTATCGTGGTGGTTCAGCGGTAAAGGGTTAATAGCCAATCAGGCTCTCGCTCTTGCGACAGATAAAAACGATTGTTTCTATCAAAGTGAACAACTGCCGGAACATGTACCATTATCCAATGACGAATTATTGTGCCTGGCAGAAAAAAGCGTACTTGAAGGCGCCCCGCCATTGTCGGTCAATTGGCGGTTATTGGAGAATAACCAACTGCTGGCGCAACAAGGATTACAAACCCATTGTGCAACGCTGGTATTTGCGCTCAATGAAAATGACAATATTGCGACCCTCGCCCAGCAGATCCACACCCTGCGTTCCCAGCGCGGCAGTGCCCTGAAAATTGTGGTGCGCGAAATGAAAGCCAGCCTGCGCTATACCGATGAACGCCTGTTGCAGGCGTGCGGTGCCAATCTGGTTGTCCCACACATTGCGCAATTATCCAGTTTCCTGACCCTGCTGGAGGGTATCCAGGGGCAACGTTTTACGCGCCATGTCCCCGCCACTATTGATTCGCTTCTGGCGGCCATCAACCCTTCACAATTGAAAGGGCTGGTCAGCAATGAGACCTTTTGTCAGGTAGTGCCGACGCTCATCGAAAATACCCTGATGCCAGAAGATGGCAAAGGTATCCTGATCGCCCTGCGCCCTGTTCCGGGATTGCTGCCTGAACAGGCGGTTTCCTTATGCCACATGCGACGGGCAGGCGATCTGGTTACCGCGACCAGCAAGCGCATCTACCTGTTTTTATCCAACTGCCGCATGAACGATCTCGACATTGCCCTGGGGTATATTTTTCGTCTGCCAGTCAGTGAGGCTTTCAGTAACCGTATGGTCTGGCACCATGACGTA
Source organism: Edaphovirga cremea (assembly GCF_003332275.1). GTDB lineage: Bacteria > Pseudomonadota > Gammaproteobacteria > Enterobacterales > Enterobacteriaceae > Edaphovirga > Edaphovirga cremea. Next base: position 20,012 of record NZ_QOVA01000014.1, read on the forward strand.
CAAATCGTGACTGAAATCAAACAGATGGACAGGCAGTTGGTTTCCGGCAATACCGCTGCCACGCTTGTCATTCCCATTGTTCCAGCGCCCGTGCCGAACCAACGTGCACCGCAAACCAGACGCCAGCCACAGCCTCTGACACTGGCCTTAATTCCCGACCAAGGAAGCTTATGATGATGAATATTGACGACATTCTGCAAATCATCCTGTTGTGTGCGGTGATTTTTTTTCCGCTTGGCTATTTGCTCCAGCGTCGTTTTCCGTTCTGGTTGACTACCCTAAAGTCGTTTGTTCTTTCTCCGCGCTATTTGAAATCAGCGGGTGTCTGGTCGCGCGAAAATCTCCCTGCTAATAAAAAGAAATAATCATGAACGTGAAAAATGATTCAAATGTATGGCGTCACTGGCGTGGGCTCGGCGGTTGGAACTACTATTTCCTGCTCAAATTTGTTCTGCTGTGGCTCGGATATCTCAATTTCCACGCGCTGGAGAATCTGATATTCGCGGCCTTCCTGCTTTTTCCGTTATCGTCACCGCGTTTGCACCGCTGGCGTCACGTTGTCGCAATCCCGATAGGTTTTATCGTGTTTTATAATGACACCTGGCTGCCGGGTATGGCCTCAATTATGGCGAACGGTTCACAGGTCGCGGGTTTCAGTCCCGCTTACCTGCTCGAATTGCTTGGTCGTTTCATCAATTGGCAGTGGGTTGGCGCAGCATTTGTGATGCTGGTCGCCTACCTGTTTATCTCTCAGTGGGTACGGGTAACGGTCTTTACCGTTCTGGTGTTACTTGGGCTGAATCTGATGAGTGTTACCGGCCCGCTGTTTAAATGGGGTACGCCCGTAGCGGTCGCTACAACGTCATCATTCACACCGACGTCATCATTGGCAACCCCGGCTCCCGGGGTGTCGACAGCCAACGCGGGAACGGCGCAACCGTCAATGGGCGCTCCGCCGACCAACGAAAATCTCAAGGCTTATCTGAACCAGTTCTACCAGACAGAAAGACAACGGGTAACCCGGTTCCCGCAAACCCTGCCAGCGGACGCACAACCTTTTGACCTGTTGTTTATCCATATCTGCTCACTTTCATGGTCCGATCTCGAAGCCACTGAAATGAAGAATTCTCCGCTGTGGGGGAAATTCGATATCGTCTTCAACGATTTCAACTCGGCCACGGCTTACAGCGGCCCGGCGTCGATACGCCTGCTGCGGGCGAGCTGTGGTCAGGAATCGCATAAAGATCTCTATTCACCCGCAAATCAACAATGTTATCTGTTTGATAATTTAGCAAAACTTGGCTTCACGCCGCAGTTGATGCTGGATCATTCGGGCCAATTCGATAATTACATGAATAACCTGCGTGAAGATGCTGATATTCAGGCGCCCCTGATGTCGCAGGCAGGAATCGGCAATGAGTTGACCTCATTTGATGGCGAACCGATTTACGACGATTTGCAATTACTCGATCGCTGGCTTGAACAACAGACCAAGGCCGGGGACACCCGCAGCGCAACCTTCTTCAATGTGATTCCCCTGCATGATGGCAACCGCAATATCGGCGCGCGTAGCCCTGCCGATTACAAGGCCCGCGCAACCAAGCTGTTCAGCCAGTTGGATATGTTTTTCCAACAGTTGGAAAAGTCTGGCCGACGCGTCGTTGTGGTGGTCGTCCCTGAGCATGGTGCCGCCCTTATCGGTGACAAAATGCAGATACCGGGCTTGCGCGACATTCCAAGCCCGTCAATCACCCACGTGCCGGTCGGGGTAAAATTGATTGGGATTAAAGCACCGTCACCACAACCGCCGCTGGCGATAAATGCCCCTACCAGCTACCTTGCGCTGTCGGAACTGGTATCACGATTGGTCGATGGTAAATTGTTTACCGCCCCGCAAATCGACTGGGCGGCGTTGACACAGAATTTACCGCAAACCGCCGCTGTGTCAGAGAACGATACATCGGTCATTATCGATTATCAGGGTAAACCGTTTATCCAGTTAAATGGCGGTGATTGGGTCGCTTATCCACAATAATTGATCAATCGGGGGCAGTATTCAGCGTGTTACGCCAGCCTGAGTGATCCGGCTGGCGTAAGCACCCCCGAACAGTTGCCGCAACGCAAGATCCTGCGCAAGGGTGACGGCACCTTCGGCAGTCGCGTTGGCGGCAAATCCTGAAATCACCACTTCCGTATGTGCTGATAGCGCCTGAACGGTTTTCCGGACGGCGGCGCAAATCAGACGATGCCCACCTACTGGTCCCCCCAGAACGATCATCGCCGGATCCAGCGTTGCGACCAGTCCGATAGCCAGAAACCCTACCTGTTGCCATATTCCTGCACGGCTCTGACGGCGGCGGGTTCTCCTGCCTCGGCGCGTTCCAGCAAGAGCGGCAGTGACCGTTCAGTCATTTTACCGCCGTTGCGATTGAGGCGATCCAGGTAATCCGGATACCCCAGATAACGTTCCAACATCAATTCAATCGGCTGTTCGCTGCTGCTCCAGGGAAATGGAATGTCCGCGACCTCACCCGCGCAACCGCGCACACCCCGGATCAACTGCCCGCCAGCATAAATACCGGCACCAATACGCGTACCGATCTGCAGGAAAATCACGTCCTGTAACCCCTTGGCAGAACCATTGACCACCTCAGCCGCTACGGCACAATTGACGTTATTCTCCAACCGCAGACTGATATGTGGCGGTAAGCTAAAGCGTGAAAGGATATCCGACGGGCTTAATCCGGCCTGCGACGGCCCTTCCCGCCCTGAAAGCTGGTTATCAGGACGAATCGCCTGCGAGAGTGCCAGCGTGGCGGCATATAAGGGACCGTAAGGATGTAATTCGCGTTGCAAGCTTTCCAGCAGATTGGCGGCGCTGCCAATCAGTTGTTTGAAAGGCTGATTATCGATGCGTCTCTGCGCCAATGTTTTGCCATCCAGGCTACGGGCAACAAAAAGCGCCTGATAGTTGCCAATATCGGCACCCAACACCCACCCGGCAGTTTTGGCAATGCCGTACACTTTTGCGGCGCGGCCCTTCATCACCGTCTGCATATACAGCGGCCGCACCAGATTCAGCGTTTGTAACTCGCTGATCCCGGCAGAGACGCTGGGTTTGGATAATCCGGATATCTCCGCCAGTTCAGGGCGCGTCGCCGCCCCCTGAGTAATCAGCGCCGCACCAAGCGTACGCGCCACCGCACTGATGTCCGGCAGGGTTTGCGCCGACGCCATTACCAACGATGCGCCCGTCTCATTCTCTATCCGGCTGGCAAGAAAAGCCAATACCTCAGGCAGCGATTTTTCCCGACCGGCCAGAACAGCCACCTTCTTTATCTGACCCATCAGTTGCTTCAATGACGTCACTACGCCGTTTTCTTGTTGCAGCAAAAACCAGTCATTAAGTTTGTCCATGTCGCGATGGTGCTGCGGGCGGGAAAAGATATCGAGCAGAATTCGTGCTGGCGAGCTCATCCATACGCCCTCACCCAGTGCCGTATCTCCCACGATCGACCCAGGCCCAGGGCGCGGAATAATTTCCAGCCCAGGCAGTGCCAGCGATCGTCGCTTGCCGTGAACGATATATAACGCTCCACCCACCACTGGATCTTTATCCATTGCTGACTCATCACACACTACACAGCCAGGGAATGACTGACCAACAATCTGCCAGAGAAAACGGCGGATCAACGCCGTGTTGTCACTCCCTATTGCCCCGCTGTACAGCCCACGGGCAAGGCGCTTCAGAGTACCTCGCTGCGTTGCCCGGCTAATGACTGCAGCATCATGTTGATGTGAAAAAACCAAATCTGGCCAGGCGCTACGTGACATTTTTACTCTCCAAAAACTTGACCTCGCTAGGAGAACACAGATCAATGGTCAATAAAATGGTCTATCGGTCAAGTTTATAAACTCCAGCATCAATCGTTGGTCAAGAAAGTCAACAACCATTTATCAGCCATGATCAATATTTGCTTCATTTACTGTCTGGGAGGGCGGCAACGCAAATGTTACAGCGTTGTTATATAAATGTTTTTATAAATAATTGAGCCCAGGCTCCAGATATGAGACTTTTATATCGTAAACTCAGTTTACAATTAATGAGTACGGGTAAATGAGTAATGCACCGACATCAGGAAATACTGATCCCTTTTCAGGAAGGGATTGATGCACAAGCCAGCGCCGTTGAAGTGACTTATAAAAAAACACTGCGGTGGCTGGCATCTCTCAATATCTCTTCATTACAAACGTCAAGATTGATGTTCGCCGGGATCGGTGCCTCTTATGCCGTTCTTGCTACGCCGGTATATCGCCTGCGTGAAGAAGGTCATCATGCCTTCCGTACTCACGGTGACGATATGCCCATCGGCAGCCCACTGCTCGCTGACTGGTATATCGGCGTATCCCAAAGCGGCAGAAGCCCGGAAGTCGTCCAGGCGGTGCAACACCAGCGTGATCCCTATTATCGTTTATCCATCGTCAATCAGCCCGACTCCCCCCTTGAAAGACTGTGCAAAACCTCCTATTGCTTTGACGGTTTAATTGACTCAGGCATGTCCTCTGTCGTTGTGGCAGCGACAACCGTCGTGTTAGGCATGCTGAGTGATTTGGTGGTTGGCAGCATCAATATGCCTGCCTGGGATGGACTGGCGCAGCAACTCAGAGAGCTGCAACCTCGTGCGCAACCGATTGTCTCTCGCTTTGCCTCGCAATTGCGTAACGTCGGATGTGTCGATTTTACGGCCCGCGCAAGTAGCCTTTCCGCCGCTGAACAAGGTGCGCTGCTGTTACGTGAAGGCCCCAAAGTCCCGGCAATGGCATCATCGACCCGCAACTATTTACACGGGATGACCGACTCTGTTGGCAATACGGCACATGTCATTATCGGTGGCGAACGTGAAGTTTTGCTGGCGAAACAACTGCGGGCATTCCATGTGCCGGTTCTGTTGGTTACTGATTTTAAAGGTGAATATCCCACAGGCACTGACGTGATCTACATTCCGTCCATGCCAGCTTGCCCACGCTCGCTGCTTGAGATCCTGGTTATGGAAATCCTCGCTGTCGAACTGGCTTCCATCAGGGGAACTGATATTAATGCTGGCATTATGGCCCGTATAGATACGAAAATGACCGACTAAGATTTATCTTAAGGGATTCCCCGCCATTAAAGGATTCCCTTTCCATTACTGGGTAAATTCTCCGTTTCAGGGAACGAAAAATGACACAAGCAGTGATAGGCATCGATGTCGGCGGTACCAAGACCCATCTGGTGCTGGAATCGATTGATGGTACGAAACGGATTGAAAATGTCATACCGACCGGGCTTTGGAGTGGTGAGACGTTCACCGCCAAGGCTGCTACATTGGCGCGCATGGTATGGACGTTGCGTGACATGTCGGAAACGGATTTAACTATCCGGACGCTGGTTGTGGGTGCCCACGGCTGTGATTTTGCCGCGGAGTGCCGGGAACTTGAGCAGCAACTGCATTGCCATTTTCCTGATTCACGCTGCCACGTAATCAGCGATGTGGCATTGGTGCCCCTGGCTGCTGGCAAACCACAGGCGATCGGTATGATTGCGGGTACCGGATCAGTGGCGATTGCCCTCGACGCCCAGGGGTGTTACCACTCTGCCGGTGGCTGGGGCTGGTTGCTGGGTGACGAAGGCGGTGCCAGTGGTCTGGTCAGGGAAGCGATTCGTGCCATTTTGCTCAATTACGATCGAGGCATTCACACCGATCCGCTGACGCTGGCTTTCCTGCACAGTTTTAAAAGTGACCATGTGCTTGATTTACCTGCACAATTAATCAAGAAACCAGTCGCAGAGTGGAGTAGAAAAGCGCAGATTATTTTCGACTGCGAAACGCTAGGTTCTGCATTGGCCGCCTCGGTGATTCTCCAGGCCGCAGACGATTTGGCTTTACTGGTTGACCGATTGCACCAGCAAGGTATCACCAGTCACCAGGTTGTGGCTGCTGGCGGCGTTATTTCGCATCAACCGATATTGTTCGATGCCCTGCTGTTGGCCCTGAGACGGCGGCATGCTGACATGACGCTTGAACTATTGACCGTCCCTCCGGTTCAGGGGGCCGTGACCTTCGCCCAGACGTTGATCTAACCCAAAATATTTTTTGGTCACAGAATGTTATTTTTGTGTTAAAAAAGTAACTTCATTTGGGTTATTTAACGATGTTTCACCAACGTCTTGTTGCTTTAATAAGGGTGTGTCATGTCTCAATCGGATAATGCATTGCAAAGTGATCAACAACCCCCGGTTCCTGTGGTGAAAACGCTGCGCTTTCCCAGCACCTATGCGGTGCTTTTGGTTATCACCGTGGTGGTCTGGCCGCTGACTTTTATTATCCCCAGCGGTAAATATCAGCAAGCCGATGGCAAACCGGTTGCAGGCTCCTACCAATTGGTTGAGAACCATCGCGGGCTTGGCGAAAAAGTGATGGATCTGTTCCTCGCGCCGGTGAATGGTTTATATGGCATGGAGAATGCCGCCACCGGCCACGTGGGACCGTATGAGTCTGGCAGTATGTTTGGCGCGATTGGCGTATTCTTTTTTGTGCTGGCGATTGGCGCGTTTGTGAATACGACCACCCGAACCGGTGCCATTGATGCGGGCATTGGTCGCGTTGCCACGCGATTCAAGCACCGCGGTAGCTTGCTGATTTCTGTGGTGATGCTACTGATTGCCATTGGCGGCTCTGCTTTTGGTATGGGAGAGGAGACGCTGGGTTTTTATGCCATTCTGATCCCTCTGCTACTGAGTCTGGGTTATGACCGGCTGACCGCTGTTGGCGTTATTCTGGTCGGTTCTGTTATTGGTAATATGAACTCAACCGTCAACCCCTTTATGACCGGTGCCGCGTCTGCCGGAGCCAATATTCCCATCGGCAACGGTATTGGCCTGCGGGCGATTATGTTTGTTGTACTGACCGGCATCGCGATTTTGTATGTGGTGCGTTATGCGCGCCGGGTAAAACGAAATCCAGCCAATTCAGTGGTGGGTATCAGCGCCGAGGATCATCAACTCGCGCTCTCCTGCGATGCAAATCTCTCTCCCATGTCGGCTGCACAGAAAGCCGTGATGTTTTGTTTTGCTGGCACCTTCGTCTTTATGATTTTCGCTCTGGTTCCATGGGCGCAGGTGATTATTTCCCCCGATGCAGCCTCTTACCCCTGGCAGTTGGATTGGTATTTCCCGGAGTTGACTGCCACGTTCTTCGTAATGGCGATCGTTATTGGGGTGATAGGTGGCTTACGCGGGGAAAAGCTGATTTCGGCGATGATCTCGGGTATTGCGGAGTTTATGGGAGCCGCACTGGTTATCGTTCTGGCTCGTGGTATCACTGTTATTATGCATAATGCGTTTATCACTGACACCGTGCTTCACTCGGTTGAGAGTTTGGTGAGTGGCACGGCATCCGCTGTTTTCTCGGTGGTGATGTTTATTGTGATTATGCCGTTGTCTTTCCTTGTTCCAAGCTCTTCCGGTCTGGCTACGCTGTCGATGCCGGTGCTGGCTCCGATGGCCGATTTTGCGGGCGTTGGGCGTGAGGTGGTTGTTACCGCATTCCAGTGCGCGGTGGGTCTTGTCGCGATGATTACCCCGACGTCAGCGATTGTGATGAGTGGATTGGCGTTGGCGAAAGTGAGTTACAGTAGGTATTTGTTGTGGCTGCTGCCACTGTTGGTGATTTTGTTTATTTTTGCCAGTGGGTTTTTGGTGTTGGCGGCGAAAATGTAATTTTTACGAAATACTATCGCTTTGGGGGAAAGGGGGAAGCGTTTCCCTTTGCCCCCCGTTTTTTAAGCGGGCATTGGGGGAGGTTTTAGTTGAGTGTTTGTTAGTTACGCGGTTATTAGATTCAATGTCAAAAGATGGCTTTGCTGGTTAGATGCTTAGGCTATGGTTTTGTTCTGTTAGTGTGAAGATCGGCATCTAAGCAGGGCCGTAAGCGCGGCCCTGCACCGCGCTTTTCCGCTGCATTCCTCGCCGGCTGCGCCGGTTCCTTCCCTCATCACTCCGGCGGACGGGTCGGCTTTAGCCACCAGTCCCTGGCGGCGGACGCCTCTCATCGCCATCCATGGCGCTTCGCCCCTGCCTGCGTTCTTCGCTCAGCGAGTCATGACGCTCTGGGAAGGTCAACGTCAAAAGCTACTGATAAAAAAATAATGATTAATTGATAAAATCCTGAGGTTTTGATTTTTTGCTTATGACCATTTCTTTTGATTATTTCTTTTGTCTTTGACTTTCCCCCGAGCATCATAAATTGCTGAGGGCGGAATGCAGGCAGGGATGAGCCGCCAGGACGGCGGCGAAAGGCGTCCGGCTACAGGGACCTGTAGCCTAAAGCCGACCCGTCCGCCGGAATGACAACCGAAGGAACCCACGCAGTGGGCAATTTATGCTGCGGAAAGCGCGGGTGCAGGGGACACGCTTTTGTCCCCTGCTTGAACGCCAAATTTAATACTTAAAGAACAACAACATAGCCAAAGCGTTCAACCAACAAAGCCTTCTTTTGACGTTCACGTACACTTCGTTACAAGCCTCAAGAAGAAAACAAAACTCATCTCAACCAACACCTGCTCCAAGCCTGCTTTTAAAACGAGTGCAGAGCCGCACCTTCGCCCCCTGACTTAAAACGGGGACAAGGGGCAAAGCCCCTAACATTATAGCGGCTTCAACTTAACTATTGGCTCTGCCGCAAACTGCTCCTTCAACTCCTGCTTGCTCTTCATGACAATCTGACCATCCACACCAATGCTCATATGCTGGGCGTCAACATTGTGACGCGCCTGATACAACATCACCGCTTGCAGGCTGTTCTCTTTCTGCTCAGGGGTCAGGGCAACGCCATCTGGCCATTTTCCCAATTCCACCGCCTGTGCCAGTCGCTGATAAATTTCCGGGGTCATGACACCAATCAGCTCATCAAGCTCCATCAGATTATTCCTCAAAAAAGTGGGTTTAGAATAATTAGCTGAATCGATTTTTCTTGCTTTTTTACGAAACGCAGGCGACCATTTCAGCCTGCTGTCTTGTCGCCATTTTCTTCATCGATAAAATTTAGCGAAGCAGAATTTACACAATATCTCTCACCGGTTGGCTGCGGGCCATCGGGGAAAACATGACCGAGATGTGCGTCACAATGACCACAACGAATTTCAACCCGATGCATATTATGCGAGTAATCATCTATATACTTTATCGCATCTTCTTTGATTGGCTCGTAAAAGCTCGGCCAGCCGCAGCCTGAATCATATTTTGATTCCGAATAAAACAGGGGCTGATTACAACACAGGCAGTGATAGTAGCCGCTGCGTTTGTTGTGCAGCAACTTCCCTGAATAGGGAGCTTCTGTTCCCCTTTCCTGCGTAACATAACGCTGTATTTCTGTGAGTTGCGAAGGTGTCTGGGACGGTTCAATTTCTTTAGCCATTTGTGCGGTTCTCTGGCAGGATATAAAATCAACGAAAACAACGCCCAATAATAACAAAAAATTAACAACATGGCAGTTAATTCTGGCTTAAACTGTATGCCACAAATGTGACACCAAACGGAAATGTGATACATGTCACAAACTAACATTCAATACTCTTTAGATTTGGCGGTTCGCCCCAATATGGCAAGTAGGCGAGTTGAAAAAGGAATGGGTAATAAGCGTGCAATTGTTGCTCACAGCTTTGACTTACAGCAATAATTGACACGATTCCGCTTGACGCTCGGTAAGGTTTTTGTAATTTTACAACCAACCTTTTATTCACTAACAAATAGCTGGTGGAATATATGACTATCAAAGTAGGTATCAACGGTTTTGGCCGTATCGGTCGCATTGTTTTCCGTGCTGCTCAAGAACGTTCTGACATCGAGATCGTGGCAATCAACGATCTGTTGGACGCTGACTACATGGCTTACATGCTGAAGTATGACTCTACCCATGGCCGTTTCGACGGTACTGTAGAAGTTAAAGACGGTCATCTGGTTGTTAACGGTAAAACCATCCGTGTTACCGCAGAGAGAGATCCGGCTAACCTGAAGTGGAACGAAGTAGGAGTTGATGTTGTTGCTGAAGCAACCGGTCTGTTCCTGACCGACGAAACTGCACGTAAGCACATCACTGCAGGTGCCAAGAAAGTTGTTCTGACTGGTCCTTCCAAAGATGACACCCCAATGTTCGTTATGGGTGTTAACCACAAGGCATACGCTGGCCAGGAAATCGTTTCCAACGCTTCTTGCACCACCAACTGCCTGGCTCCACTGGCTAAAGTCATCAACGACAAATTTGGTATCGTTGAAGCACTGATGACCACTGTGCATGCAACTACCGCGACTCAGAAAACCGTTGATGGCCCGTCTCACAAAGACTGGCGCGGCGGCCGCGGCGCATCCCAGAACATCATCCCTTCCTCTACCGGTGCTGCTAAAGCTGTAGGTAAAGTTATTCCAGAACTGAACGGCAAACTGACGGGTATGGCATTCCGCGTTCCTACCCCGAACGTGTCTGTTGTTGACCTGACTGCCCGTCTGGAAAAACCAGCGTCTTACAAAGAAATCTGTGCAGCAATCAAGGCAGCGTCTGAAGGCGAACTGAAAGGCGTTCTGGGCTACACCGAAGACGACGTTGTTTCTACCGATTTCAACGGCGAAAAACTGACTTCCGTATTCGATGCGAAAGCAGGTATTGCTCTGAGCGACACCTTTGTGAAACTGGTTTCCTGGTACGACAACGAAACTGGTTACTCAAACAAAGTTCTGGATCTGATCTCCCACATCTCCAAATAAGTTCTATTGAAGATGATAAAGTGAGGGCGACATTGAGTCGCCCTTTTTTTTGGGCCATAACTTGAAGTATGACGGGTTTATTACTATTCAGAAGAAGGCCAAGCATTATGACTGATAAAATTTTTACCCTTCCCGTAAAAGAACAGATCACAGCTACAGTGTCCCTGCGCCAACTTGATCAACTGCCTGTCGTTGTGGTTGAGCATCCTAAAGCCCGCGCCGCCGTCACGTTGCAAGGTGCCCATCTGCTGGCATGGCAACCTGCTGGGGATCAGCCTGTAATCTGGTTGAGTGGCAACACCCCCTTCAAAGAAGGTGTGGCGATTCGCGGTGGCGTTCCGGTTTGTTGGCCATGGTTTGGCCCGGCAGCACAACCTCCCCATGGTTTTGCCCGACTCCTGCCATGGGAGTTTACCGCACACGAAGAAAACGAAGATGGCGTGAAACTGACCTTTACCCTGACCGACAGCGATGCGACCCGTCAGCATTGGCCGCACGCCTTCAAACTGATTGCCCGCTTTACGCTGGGCGAAGAGTGCAAGTTTGAACTTGAGTCTCAAGGTGATTTTGAAGCGCGCAGTGCCCTGCATACCTACTTCGAAGTGGGTGATATTGCCACGATCAGCATTCGTGGCCTTGGCTCGCACTATATCGATAAAGTTCTCGATGGCATTACTGCTGAACATTCGGGTGATTTGGTCTTCACTGGCCGTACCGATCGTATCTATACCCAGCCTGAATCCCACAGCGTGATTACCGATCCGACGCTCAAACGCACAATTGAGGTAGAACATCACAATAACCGTGATGTGGTTGCCTGGAATCCAGATGCAGAGCTGTCACGTAATATGGCTGATATGCCGGATGATGGTTACAAAACCATGGTATGCGTTGAAACTGCGTATGTGACTGAGCCTGTCATCAGCAAAGCGGGTGCACCAGCGAAAATGGCGATGGTGATACGTAGCCGTAAACTACGTGGGTAAAGCGGCGCAGGTAAGGCGTCGAGAATAAACCTGATGGAATGCGGGCGGACGCATCGCAACGACGCGTGGTCGCTGCACACTCGCCTGCATTCCGCCCTCGGCAATTTATCACGCTCGGGACAAGTCAAAGCCAAAAGATAAACCACGTTGCCTTAAACCGTATTCAGTACTAAACAATATCCAGCGCTGTTTTGCCTCGCGGTGCGGGAAAAGCACGGTCTATCTGACGCAATTCCTCTTCACTGAGCTCAAGCGTCAATGCGGCGGCATTTTGTTGAACATGCACTGATTGCACCGCTTTCGGAATGGCAATAACGCCTTGTTGTCGAATCACCCATGCCAGGGCAATTTGTGACGGTGTAACGCCACGCTGTTCGGCCAGTAAAGTAATAACGTGATTACCCAAGACGTTATGCCGAAGTGTACCCGCCTGCGCCAATGGACAATACGCCATGACCGGCACGTTGCGTTCGCGGCACCACGGCAACAGATCGTATTCAATCCCTCTGGAGGCCGCGTGATAAAGCACTTGGTCAGTCATGCATTTATCGCCCCCTGGCAGTGACCAGAGCATCTGAAGCTCTTCTTTATCAAGATTGGAGACTCCCCAGCGAGCGATTTTTCCGGCTTGCTGTAAAGATTCCATCGCGGAGATCGTCTCTTCGAACGGAATGGAACCACGCCAATGCAGCAGATAAAGATCTATACGATCGGTTTGTAACCGTTTCAGACTCTGCTCACAGGCTCGTACCGCCTTTTGCCCTCCGGCATGGTGTGGATAGACTTTCGAGACCAGATACACGTCTTCGCGCCTGCCTTGTATCGCCTGACCCACCACCTCCTCTGCGCCACCCTCTGCATACATCTCCGCAGTATCAATCAAGGTCAATCCCAGATCCAACCCCTGCTGCAACGCGCGAACTTCAGCGGCAGTGTCGCTCTTCCTTTCCCCCATATACCAGGTTCCCTGACCAATGGCGGGTACCTGCGTTCCATCAGGAAATTGCACAGTTTTGATGCTCATTTTTTCTCCTCTACTGGCAGATAACTGTCGATTTCAGGTACAGCGATTAGTCTCTTCTCTCTCACCATGGTGATATTCGATTAGACGTAACCACCTGGCACCCCTAAACTTGTGACATAAATCATTAAAACGCACAAAAAAGCGTTTACCCATTAGAAATAATTATCACCTGCAGATAACCATTATGAAATTCAAACCATCTATCAAACCGTACAGCGGCGCAGCGGGAGGTTGGGGTTCACTGGAAGCCACAACCCGCTATGTCCTCGACAGTAAAAAAACACTCAGCAACTTGCGTAACCTATTGCGCGTCAACAAGGGTCGCGGCTTTGATTGCCCCGGCTGCGCATGGGGCGATGATAATCATAGCACTTTCAGTTTCTGCGAAAACGGTGCCAAAGCCGTAAGCTGGGAAGCCACGCGTAAAGCCGTCGAACCTGAATTTTTTCATCAGCACAGTGTGACGACGCTGCGGCAACAGAGCGACTACTTCCTTGAATATCAAGGCCGCTTAACGCAGCCAATGCGCTATAACAGCGTAGTCGATCGCTATCAACCCATCACCTGGAATGAAGCGTTCTCCTTGATTGCCAGCCATATCAATGGCCTTGCCGATCCAAACCAGCTTGAACTCTACACCTCAGGCCGGGCCAGTAACGAATCGTCGTATCTGTACCAACTTTTTGGTCGCATGCTGGGCACCAATAACTTTCCCGATTGTTCAAATATGTGTCATGAGGCCAGTGGAGTCGGTCTGAAACAGAGCATTGGCGTGGGCAAAGGTACCATTCACCTGGAGGATTTCGAAAAGGCGGACGCCATATTTGTCTTCGGGCAAAATCCGGGTACCAATCATCCGCGTATGCTGCATAGCCTGCGCCATGCGGCCGACCGCGGAGCCAAAATCGTCAGTTTCAATACGCTTCGTGAACGCGGGCTGGAGCGTTTTGCCGATCCGCAGAATCCTATTGACATGCTTACCAGCAAATCCGGTCAAATCAGTTGCGCCTATTTTCAACCCAATCTCGGCGGGGATATGGCCGCTGTCCGGGGCATGGTAAAAGCACTTTTGGAAAATCATCGCCTGAACATCGCCTCAGATAAACCCGGCTTGTTTGACGATGCTTTTATCGCTGAACATTGCGCAGGGCTTGACGAGTATCTGGCGGCCGTTGATGCAACGCGATGGGAACATATCGTCCGGCAATCCGGGCTGAGTGAAATTCAGTTACGTCAGGCGGCGGCAATCTATCAACATGCCGGGCGGGTGATTTGCACCTGGGCGATGGGAATTACCCAGCATAAGCATTCGGTTGCCACCGTGCGTGAAATCACTAATCTGCAATTGCTATTTGGTCAGTTGGGCAAACCCGGAGCCGGCCTGTGCCCGGTGCGCGGTCACAGCAATGTTCAGGGCAATCGCACTATGGGTATTGATGAAAAACCACCGGCGAAGTTCCTGGATAATCTGGCAAAACACTTCAATTTCACGCCACCACGCGTACCAGGCCATAACACTGTAGAAGCACTGGAAGCCATGCTGCGTGGCGAAGTAAAAGTCCTGCTGGCTCTGGGCGGTAATCTGGCAGCAGCGGCACCGGATACCGAACGCACTGCGCGTGCGTTACGATGCTGTGACTTGACCGTACACATCAGCACGAAACTGAATCGCAGCCATTTGATCACCGGTAAAGAAGCGCTGATACTGCCTACGCTGGGGCGCACCGAACTCGATATGCAGGCATCAGGTTCACAATTTATTACCGTTGAGGACTCCTTCAGCATGGTGCATGCCTCTGAAGGCGTCGGCAAACCGATCTCCGATGAGCAGCGTTCCGAAACGGCGATTGTCGCTGGAATCGCCCATGCCGTGTTGGGCGATGAACACCTCGATTGGCTGGAACTGGCCGATGATTACCACCTGATTCGCGATCATATCGAAGCCACTATTCCCGGTTTCACCCATTTCAATCAACGCTGCGACATACCAGGGGGATTTTATCTGGGCAATGCGGCAGCCGAGTTACGATTCTCGACGCCAAATGGCAAAGCAAACTTCAGCCATGCCGCATTACCTGAATTTGTTATTCCGCACATGAATGGTCAGCAAGCGCCCTTCACTCTGCAAACCCTGCGTTCGCACGATCAATACAACACCACTATTTATGGTCTGGACGATCGCTATCGCGGTGTTTATGGTCAGCGTGAAGTGCTGTTTATCCATCCCGACGATATGTCCGCACTGGGGCTAAACGAGGGGGAATTGGTCGAAATTGAAACGCTGTGGAATGACGGGGTGATCCGCAAAGTGTCCGGGTTCAAGTTAGTCAGCTACGCCATTCCCCGGGGAAATCTGGCGGCTTATTATCCAGAAACCAACCCGCTGGTACCCCTGTCCAGTTTTGGTGACGAGACGCATACCCCGACATCCAAATCGATACCTGTGGTCATCCGGCGCTGCGAACAAACCGACTCGCAACGCATTGCCTGAAGCCACTGCGCCTGCGCGTTGGTGGTAAATGGCGGAGAGGATTTGCCCTTTCCGCCAAACATTTATGGCTTTTGACAGCCTCTGCCAGAAGACCCGTTTTTAACACGGATAAATGGCAAACTGTCAGATGCTGCTTGCTCGTGGGGACTGATTCGCGTAAAACTGTCAGCCGCTAATCCAGCCACATTTAACCCCACTCCCTGGACGATATGTTTCAAGATAACCCGCTGCTCGCGCAGCTAAAACAGCAACTTCACTCTCAAACCCCTCGCGCAGAAGGCGTGGTCAAAGGGACTGAGAAAGGCTTTGGCTTTCTTGAGGTAGACGGGCAAAAAAGTTATTTTATCCCGCCGCCGTACATGAAAAAAGTCATGCATGGCGACCGTGTCGTCGCAACTATCCATACCGAGAAAGATCGCGAAGTTGCCGAGCCAGAAACTCTGGTCGAGCCTTTCCTGTCGCGCTTTGTTGGGCGGGTGCAGAAGAAAGACGATCGTCTGTCGATTATTCCCGATCATCCATTGCTGAAAGACTCAATCCAGTGCCGCCCTGCGCGCGATGTGACACATGAGTTCAGTGACGGGGATTGGGCAATTGCCGAGATGCGTCGTCACCCGTTGAAAGGCGATCGCAACTTCAACGCGGATCTGACCGGTTATATCACTTATGCTGATGATGATTTTGCCCCATGGTGGGTAACGCTGGCGCGTCATAATCTTGAGCGTGAAGCGCCCGTGGCGGCCATTGGTGAGTTGCTGGAACAAGGTCTGGAGCGTGAGGATCTGACTGACCTCGCCTTCGTTACCATCGACAGTGCCAGTACCGAAGACATGGATGATGCACTTTTTGTGCAGGAAAATGCTGACGGTTCCCTGCAACTGACAATCGCCATTGCCGATCCTACAGCCTATGTGGCTGAGGGCAGTGAAATCGATAATATTGCCCGCATTCGTGCATTTACCAATTACCTGCCTGGCTTCAATATTCCCATGTTGCCGCGCGATCTTTCTGATGACCTCTGCTCGTTGCGCCCTGATGTTCGTCGCCCGGTTCTGGCATGTCGGGTCAATATTGACGTTGATGGTGCATTGGGTAGCGATATCAATTTCTTCGCTGCGTGGATCGAGTCAAAGGCAAAATTGGTGTATGACGAGGTTTCTGACTGGTTGGAAGGTGAAAGCACCTGGCAACCGCAGAATGAGGCAATTGCCAACCAGATTCGCCTGCTGAAACGCGTGTGTGATTCGCGCAACCAATGGCGCCATCAGAATGCATTGGTATTCAAGGATCGCCCTGATTACCGCTTTGTATTGGGTGAAAAAGGCAACGTTCTGGATATCGTGGTTGAACAGCGTCGCATCGCCAACCGTATTGTGGAAGAGTGCATGATTGCTGCCAACGTCTGCGCTGCGCTGGTACTGCGGGATCGCCTTGGTTTTGGCGTCTACAACGTCCATACGGGCTTTGATCCTGCGCTCGTGGATCAGGCGGTTACGGTGTTACAGACCCATGGTATTGAAGCCGATGCAGCACATCTGCTGACCCTGCCCGGTTTCTGCGAGTTGCGTCGTAAACTTGATTCCCAGCCAACGCAATTCCTCGACAGCCGTATCCGTCGGTTCCAGACCTATGCTGAAATCAGTACCACACCTGGCCCACACTTTGGTCTGGGACTGGAAGCTTATGCGACCTGGACCTCACCAATCCGTAAATACGGCGATATGGTAAACCATCGTCTGTTGAAAGCGATTGTGAGCGGTCAGAGTGCCAAGAAACCGCAGGACGACATGACCCTGCAACTGACCGATCGCCGCCGCTTCAATCGCATGGCCGAACGCGACGTGGGTGACTGGCTCTATTCGCGTTACCTGAAAGACAAAGTCGGCACTGATGAACGCTTCACAGCGGAAATCATTGACGTTACTCGCGGCGGTCTGCGCGTTCGTTTGCTGGACAATGGTGCTGTGGCCTTTATTCCTGCACCGTTTATTCATGCAGTGCGTGACGAACTGGTATGCAGCCAGGAAACGGGTACGGTTCAGGTGAAAGGCGAAGTGGTTTACAGCCAGAGTGACGTTATTCAGGTGACGATCGCGGAAGTGCGGATGGAAACACGGAGTGTGATTGCAAGACCTGTCGTTTAAGGGGAGCGTGGTGCGTTTCGCGCACCACGCCTTTCATATTTGTAGACTTATACGTGCTATAACCGATTCGAAGTAACCGCTATTCACTGCAAGCAATGGTCATTGCAACTGCTATTCACAGCTAACAATAGCAAGAGTAGCGCCAGATTATCGGCGGGCATCCGCCAAATCACTCGGCATGGTGCCTTGCATAGTTTGCCAAATCGCCCCGCTGTCCTTCCCGTAAGTGCGTACGCATTCCACCACCTGATCGTACAGTTTATCGTGACAAATGATCGACAATTTACTGTAGAAACTCAACGCTAATTTGCGTGCTTCAGGATTGGAAAAATAGTAGCGTCCAACGCGGGTATAAAGACCTTTCAAGCCATTCAGAATCAGACCATAAATCGGATTCCCTGAAGCGAAAGCCAATCCACGGAAAATACCATAATCGAGATCGGTAAAGGCATCGGCTTGATCGTCAATCGAACCTGCCGCCTGGGCCAGAACTTCCTGGGTTTTCTCAGGATGATTGCGCATGGCGGTACGAATGAAGATCGAAGCAATGTTGGTTCTGACCGCCAGCAAATTATCGATCAGTTGCGGCACGCTGTCGTGATCAAGTCGAGCCAGCGTTTCAAGAATGCTCAGGCCCGACGTCTCCCAGAAGTTGTTCACTTTGGTTGGTTTACCGTGTTGAATCGTCAACCAGCCATCGCGAGCCAGACGTTGCAGCACTTCACGCAACGTGGTGCGTGTTACTCCGATAAGCTCGGAAAGTTCTCTTTCCGCGGGCAAAATTGAGCCAGGAGGGAAGCGGCTATTCCAGATACTTTCAATAATATATTCTTCCGCGAAACCGGCAGGACTTTGCGCCTTGATAACCATGTTTTGAACGTTCCGTAGCAGCATTTTTAGCAATAGTAATGAGCTCATCATACCAGACGAATCCGGCATGATATAGCGTCAAGCTGCGCCAAATAGACAAACTGTGCATAGCTTTGCAAAAATTCAGCAACTTTACTCAGAAACCCTATAAAAAAAGGCAGTATAATGATATCGCACATGATAAAATGTTGTTATAACAAACTGTTTTTTATGCGAATAGTCTGAGAATAAGCGTTGACGTTTATTGGGGGAATTCGCAAGATTCAAGCGGAATAAGATATCTTGTCACCAGACCGGGCATTTGCTGTCGGAATACCGTACTGACAGGTTTCGCTGGTAAAGACAAATTACCTGCATGACGTGCTGGTAAGCGAGGATTCTTGGTACTTTTTATCTTATTTTAATGAGAACTGGCTGGCAGCGCTGACGAATTGGTTTACACTGCGAATCCAGTAGATTACTGCATGGAAAAAAATGATATGTTGCAATTCCTTAACCGTTGCTCGAAGGGGCGCGGTGCTTGGGTGTTACTGGCCCTGACTGCGTTGGCATTCGAACTCGTTGCGCTCTATTTCCAACACGTTATGTTGTTGCAGCCGTGCGTGATGTGTATTTATGAACGGGCTGCCCTCTTCGGCGTCCTGGGTGCAGCGATTGTGGGTGCGCTGGCTCCGTCTACACCCTTACGTTACATGGCAATTCTGCTGTGGATTTACAGTGCATGGGAAGGCTTACGCCTGGCATGGGATCACACCATGATCCAGCTCCATCCTTCGCCGTTTGCGACCTGTGATTTCGCTGCCCGCTTCCCTACCTGGTTACCTTTGGATAAATGGTTCCCGGCTGTGTTTCTCGCTTCAGGCGATTGCGCAGAGAAACAATGGGAATTCCTGACTCTCGGTATGCCGCAGTGGTTACTGGTAATTTTCGCGGCCTATCTTCTGGTGGCGATTCTGGTTCTGTTCGCGCAGTTTGTTCGCCCGAAAAGACGTGACCTGTTCGGTCGTTAATCACGATTAAAATATTTCTCAACGGCGCCAAATTGGCGCCGTTTTTGTTTCGAAACATCGAAAGTAATGTGAAGAATCCAGAGACCATGAGGAAATATCAGGTATGTTAAAAGTTATCGCGCAGGATTTTATAAAGTTGCAACATATTGCAGATGTAATGCCGCTATATAAAGAGTTGGTCGAAAAAACCAAAAAGGAAGCTCTTTGTATTTCTTATGATCTATTTATTGATCAGCAAGATCCGGGGCACTTTATTTTTATTGAGGAATGGCCTGATAGAGCCGCGTTGGATATCCATTGCCAGACGGAACACTTCACGCGATTGGTGCCACAGATTAATGCGTTCCAAAGAGAAAATTGCAAGGTTACGCTGATGGACTCTTTTGAGTCTGCTTTACCACGTTAACAACAGCGGTGTGTGAATGTGGTTTACGAGTGAGGTGGCGAAAGACCTCATTCGTTTTCTATCCCACATCCAACTACGTCCAATTACCTCGCCCACGTCGGCTTATTCAGGATGTGATCTTGCCAATCTACCACGTCACTTTCACGCACAGCGATATGCCGAACCGTAATGCGCTCACCGTGCATGGCGGCTTTTGAACCGGCCAAGAGTGGATGCCAGGAATAAAGCTCGCGCCCTTCCCCAATCAGGCGATAAGCACACGTAGGTGGCAGCCAGTCAAACGTAGTCAGATTCTCACGCGTGAGCTTGATGCAATCCTCTTCCAGCTCGAAACGGCGATCGTAGTTGCGGCACTGGCAGGATTTAATGTTCAACTGATTGCAGGCAACGTTGGTGAAATAAATCTCATCCGTGTCCTCATCAATCAGTTTGTGTAAGCAGCATTGCCCGCATCCGTCGCACAATGATTCCCATTCATCATCGGTCATTTCTTCCAGCTTTTTATACTGCCAGAAAGCAAGGGGTGATTCAGAGAGTGACTGTGACATAGGCGTAATCCGGGTTAATTAAAAATTCGCAGACTGTATAGACGCTTTGGCTCACAGATGCAAGTGCCGTGCCCGATTGAACAACACGCGGGCACGGGAAGATTCAGATAACTCGCGTCGTGAGCGTTTTACCATTGATCGACACTTCCAGCGTATCTCCAACTGCCATTGGACCTACGCCCTGTGGTGTACCGGTAAGTATAATGTCGCCAGGTCGTAGTGTGAAAAAACGGCTCATATAGCTGATCAGCGGCAAAATCGCGGTAATCATATCCCGGGTATTGCCCTGCTGCCGGTTTTCACCGTTCACGCTCAACGCCAGTTCTGCTTGCTGCGCATCGCCAAATTCAGCGACCGGGATAAAACCCGAGATTGGGCATGAACCATCAAATCCCTTGGCTTTTTCCCACGGCTGCCCGGCTTTCTTGAAATCCGTTTGCAGATCGCGCAGCGTCAAATCCAACGCGACACCGTACCCGGCAATCGCCCGGGCAACGCGGTCTTCGCTGGCCTGTTTGAGTGCGGTACCGATAAGAACGGCCAGTTCCACTTCGTGGTGAACCGAACCAAAATCCCGCGGAATAGCAATCGGCTGACGGATATCGCACAACGCCGTCTCAGGTTTGATAAACAGAACCGGTTCTGCCGACACCTTGCTTCCCATCTCTTTGATATGATCCGCGTAATTGCTGCCGACGCACACCACTTTGCTTACCGGGAAATCAAGTAAAGAACCCTGCCAGTCTCTATGTTGATACATACCGCATCTCCTGCTTATTGCGTAATGCCATCAGCCATCATACCGATACTGATAGCAAAGTAATATGAGCGATTCCAATGCATGATGGTGCGGAAATTGTCATACACCATAAATGCGCGCCCCTGCGCATCATCTGGCATAATAATCCATGCACGCGTGGTAGCGGAAGCCAGAGCGGTGCCGTCAGTTTGCAGAACACCCGCCTGACGCCATTGGTCTACCGTTTTTGCCTGGGCATCTTTCAACCCGGCCTGTTCAGGTTGGAAACCTGACGGAAGTTTAACTTCCTGTCCCCATCCCTGTCCGGCCTTCCAGCCTTCGGTTGACAGATAATTGGCCGTTGAAGCAAAGACGTCGCTGACATTGGTCCATATATCAATTTTACCGTCGCCATCACCATCTGAGCCATAGTTGAGGAACGAGGTCGGCATAAACTGCGATTGGCCCATCGCCCCGGCCCAGGAGCCCTTCATTTGATCGGCTTGAACATGTCCTTGCTGAATGATTTTCAGCGCCGCCATCAGCTCTTTGGTAAAGAATGCCTCGCGACGACCTTCAAAGGCCAGCGTTGACAGTGCTGATATCACATCTTCTTTGCCCTGAATCTTGCCGAAGCTGCTCTCCATACCCCATAAGGCGACAATGTACTGCGCAGGAACACCATAGCGTTCGCTGATAGGCATTAATTGCGTCTGGTATTGCTGGTACATGTCCTGGCCCTGCTTAATCTTCCAGGCAGGGAGAACGCGGGTGAGGTAATCATCAAGCGTGATTTTTTTCTCAAGCTGATTGCGATCCGATTTAATGACCCGATCAACAAAATGCACATTGGCAAATGCGACGTTTATCGTGGAGTCGTCAATTCCCTGACTGCGCGCCTGCTGCTTCAATTGTTCCACATACCCCGGGAATTCCGCCGGGTCCCGACCTTCAGTGGCCAGCGTGGTGGTGGGCGCAGCAGGTGCCGTAGACGGCGTCGCGGTACCTGCCTGTTTTGTCGCTTTGGGCGCATCCTGATTACTGCTGGCGCAACCTGCCAGAAGTGTCGTGACGACAAAAATGGTTACAGCGGACAACTTCATCAATCTCTACCTTTTATCAATATGATGGTTTTATCAACATGATCGTTCCTCACACCTGATTAGCGTGGCGCAGCCAAACGTTGAGCGCAAGAAACAGCCGGGCGATTTACAAAACTCTTGATTTACAAAACCCTCGATTTACAGGACTCTTGATTTACAAGACCCTAGATTTACAAAACCTCGGCCCGGAACATTTGATCGAGGACGTAAATCGGGTGTAGTGCAACATTGAGCGTTAACTATTTCCGCTGAATATCGAGATGCATTTGCAATAAACTTTCTGGTGGCGGAGGGACTTGCAGATAATACCCCTGCCCTGTTAGGGCTTCTCTTACTTTATCTATATCTGCCGTTGCCAATTTGTTGCGATTGTTCAGATTGAGCATCATTGAAAACTGCGGCTGACCGAAACTTTTTATCAGCTCTTCTGGCACACGAGTGAAATCGTCTCTTTTTTCGACATAAAGATAAGTTTGATCACGTTTGGGACTTCGATAGATCACACAAAGCATTTTTTTAACTCTATTTAATTGGGGCAGTCGCTTGCCTAGATATAACTGTGACTATAACATGCTTATCGTACATCGGAATATCGCACCCCGAGTGGTATTCCGGGGATTTAAAGTTGCTGAGACTGAGTCAGGATAGATGTCACAAACGCCAATTGAGCTAAAAGGCAGCAGTTTTACCCTATCGGTTGTTCATTTACATTCGTCACAACCCGAGGTAATACGTCTGGCATTACAAGAAAAGGTGGAACAAGCACCCGCCTTTTTGAAAAATGCCCCTGTTGTTATCAACGTCGCATCGCTGAATGGTGATGTTGACTGGAAAGATCTCCAACAGGCTGTCGCTTCAGCAGGTCTGCGTGTTGTTGGCATCAGCGGATGCAAAGATGAGCGGCAGAAACGAGCGATAGCCCGTGCAGGTTTGCCATTGATGAGTGAAGGCAGAGGCAACAGACGCGCGGCGGAACCGCCTGCTGCTGTTGCGCCAGATAACGTCCCGGCTAAAACCCGCATTATCAGTACTCCTGTCCGTTCCGGGCAACAAATCTATGCTCGCAATAGCGATTTGATAGTTACCAGTAGTGTCAGTGCCGGAGCGGAATTGATAGCCGACGGCAATATTCATATCTATGGAATGATGCGGGGCCGAGCCCTGGCTGGCGCAGCAGGTGATGCACAATGTCAGATATTTTGCACCCATCTGAGTGCTGAACTAGTCTCTATCGCAGGGCAGTATTGGTTGAGCGATCAAATCCCGTCCGAACATCTCGGGCAGGCAGCGCGTCTCAGCCTGCAGGATAACGTGTTAACCATACAACCTTTAAACTAAAGCCCTTTTGACAAGGAATCCTTTTCATGGCACGCATTATTGTTGTTACATCGGGTAAAGGGGGCGTTGGCAAGACCACATCAAGCGCGGCCATTGCTACCGGATTAGCCCAAAAAGGCAAAAAAACCGTCGTTATCGATTTTGATATCGGTTTACGTAATCTCGACCTGATCATGGGATGTGAACGTCGGGTTGTCTACGATTTTGTCAATGTAATTCAAGGGGATGCAACACTTAATCAGGCGCTGATCAAAGATAAGCGTACTGATAACCTGTTCATTCTTCCCGCCTCCCAGACCCGTGACAAAGACGCCCTGACCCGCGAAGGCGTTGAGAAGATTTTGAACGATCTTGGCACAATGGATTTCGAATTTGTTGTCTGTGACTCCCCAGCAGGGATAGAAAGCGGCGCATTGATGGCGCTCTATTTTGCTGATGAAGCGGTGATTACCACCAACCCGGAAGTCTCCTCGGTACGTGACTCTGACCGTATTCTTGGCATCCTCGCGTCAAAATCCCGACGCGCAGAAAAAGGCCAGGACCCGATTAAGGAACATTTGTTACTGACCCGCTATAACCCAGGCCGAGTGAATCGTGGTGATATGCTCAGCATGGAAGATGTGCTTGAAATTCTTAGAATTCCTCTGGTCGGTGTTATTCCTGAAGACCAATCTGTACTGCGCGCGTCCAACCAGGGCGAGCCCGTTATTCTGGATAAAGAATCCGATGCCGGTAAAGCATACGAAGACACTGTTGATCGTATTCTGGGGGAAGAACGACCTTTCCGCTTCATTGAAGAAGAGAAGAAAGGTTTCCTGAAACGCCTTTTTGGGGGATAAACCATGGCTTTGCTAGACTTTTTTCTGTCCCGCAAAAAACCGACAGCCAATATAGCCAAGGAACGGCTGCAAATTATCGTTGCAGAACGTCGTCGTGGGGACAGTGAGCCCCATTATTTACCCGACCTTAAGCGTGATATTCTCGCGGTAATTTGCAAATATATTCAGATCGATCCCGAAATGCTTCATGTGCAGTTCGAGCAAAAGGGAGACGATATTTCGGTATTAGAACTTAATGTGACGTTACCGGAATCGGAAGAAACACCTAAATGAGCCTATCGGATTAATTGCCCCCTGTTATTGCAGGGGGCAACTGCTATTACAATCGCGAATTAAACTGTATATACATCCAGCTAAATCCTATTTTTTCCCTATTACGCTTTATTCTCTTATGAGAATCCTCTCAAATACCCTGGTTATTTTATGAGCTAAGATTATTATTAGCGATATGGCAACTTGTCCTTTATTTCGATAATGGCAAGGAGTAATAAACCGTCACTCCTTTCCCACCCTGTCGTGTTTGATATCAAAACTCTTGCAAAATATCGGTTAATTTTTCAGCTAATAATTTACCGCGCCAGCCACTCATTAACTCAGGTGACGAATCCTTATTTTTCAATCCCCAGTGCCAGCTCAGCAATTGGTTAATCTGACGACGTGAAGCCAACAGCTCAACGCTCAGGCCACTACTCTCACTGACCGACTGAATAAGCGCTTTGATCTCTTTGAATGCACGCTTATAACCCGGCTGATCAATCAGGTTGGAGATGGGTGGTGGCAAATCCTCTTCAGGAACTGCGTTACCTTCAGCGACCAGCGCCAACAGCGTTTTTCCATGATAGCGAATCTCAGGACCACTCAGACCCAACGTATCCAGTTCCGCGAGCGAGGTGGGCTGATAACGGGCGACCTGCCAAAGATTCTCTTCACGTACCACAAAGTTGATGGCCAGGTCACGTTGGCGCGCCTGGCGCAAACGCCACGCGGCCAGCTTCTGCAAACATGCCAACTGACGAGTGCGCAACTGCCAGGCATTATTGATTTCACGGTAGGCCAATTCGGGGTCGGGCACTTCACTACGACGACGGCACAGCGCCTGGCACTCATCAATTGCGGCGTCCATCCAACCGGCTTCCTGCGCCTCCTGCTCGAGACGAATCGCCATTGGCAGTAAATACCAGACATCCGCAGCGGCATAATCACACTGACGAGTGCTCAGCGGGCGTGCCAGCCAATCGGTTCGCGACTCACTTTTATCCAATTCCACCTGTGAATATTCCGCCACCAGCTTGGCGAAACCACATGACAGCGGTCGCCCCGTAAATGCAGCGAGAACTTGTGTATCCATCAAGGGAGTCGGCATGACGCTGAACGCATTAATGAAAACCTCAAGATCTTCACTTCCCGCATGCAAAAACTTTATTACCTGTTGATCCAGTAACAGTTCGCGAAAAGGCTGCCATTCCGTAATCGCCAGGGGATCAATCAGGGAGAGGTTATCACCATCAAAAAGTTGAATCAGACCCAACTGAGGATAATAAGTGCGGGTACGGACAAACTCGGTATCCAGGGCTATACGTGAATGGAGACGAGCCTGTTGGCATAACTGTTCCAATCCGGGGTTGGTAGTGATCAACTGATAATTCAAAACGTCATTCTCTTGGTCATTGTTCCGTGATAAACGCAACAACGCCGGCTTTCACCGGCGTTGTATTCATAGTGTACTGCCAACGGTCAGGCGGCGTCCTGCTTCGGCTTGGTCTGTTCATCCCTGAGTTCCCTGCGCAGTATTTTGCCCACATTGGTTTTGGGCAACTCCTCGCGGAACTCAACGATTTTAGGTACTTTATAGCCCGTCAGATTACGACGACAATGTGCCAGTAGCTCTTCTCGTGTCAATGAGGCATCTTTTTTCACAACGCAGATTTTCACTGCTTCGCCGGATACCTCATTCGGGACACCAATCGCCGCACACTCCAACACTTTCGCATGCTGACTGACTATTTCTTCAATCTCGTTGGGATAGACATTGAATCCCGATACCAGAATCATATCTTTTTTACGATCAACGATACGTAAAAAACCCACTTCGTCCACTGTAACGATATCACCCGTCGAGAGCCAGCCATCTTTTAATACTTCATCAGTGGCTTCAGGACGTTGCCAATATCCCAGCATCACCTGAGGACCCCGGATCAGTAATTCTCCCGGCTGGCCAGTAGGGACATCTTTACCGTCATCATCCACCAGGCGAATGTCAGTAGAGGGCACTGGCAACCCAATACTGCCACTATAATGCTTCAGGTCATAAGGATTTCCAGAGACCAGCGGCGAACATTCGGTTAAACCGTAGCCCTCAAGCAGATGTTTACCCGTCAGTTTTTCCCACTTATCCGCCACTGATTTCTGTACTGACATCCCGCCCCCGACGGAGAGACGCAGCGATGAGAAATCCAGTTCACGGAAATCCTCATTATTGAGCAACGCATTGAACAGCGTGTTCACCCCGGTCATCGCAGTAAAGGGGTAACGACTCAGTTCCTTCACCAGTGCCGGGATATCCCGCGGATTGGTAATCAGCAGGCTACGCCCACCCATTTCAATAAACAGCAGGCAGTTCACCGTCAGGGCAAAAATGTGGTAAAGCGGCAGCGCAGTAACCACCAGTTCGTGGCCATCAATCAGTAACGGGGAATAGGCTGCTTTGGCCTGCGCTAAATTAGCCTGCATATTGCGATGGGTCAGCATCGCCCCTTTGGCCACGCCCGTGGTGCCTCCGGTGTATTGCAGAAATGCCAAATCGGTATTGATGATATCCGGTTTCACGTACTGCAACCGACGACCAGCATGCAGCGCGCTGCGAAACGAGATCGCATTGGGAAGGTTATATTTCGGTACCAGTCGTTTGATATATTTGACGACAAAATTAACCAGGGTGGCTTTGGCGACGGAGAGCTGATCGCCCATTCTGGTCAGGATGACGTGTTTCACCTGGGTTTTAAAGACAACTTTCTCCAGGGTATGCGCAAAGTTCGAGACGATAACAATCGCGCTCGCACCGCTGTCATTGAGTTGATGTTCAAGTTCGCGAGGCGTATAGAGAGGGTTGACATTCACTACCACCATGCCCGCGCGAAGGATGCCAAACAGGGCAATGGGATATTGCAGGAGATTGGGCATCATCAGCGCGACCCGGTCCCCCTTCTTCAATCCAAGTCCATTTTGCAGATAAGCGGCAAACGCTCGGCTGCGCTCCTCCAATTTGCGGAAGGTCATAACCTCCCCCATGTTGATGAACGCCGGTTGGTCGGCATAGCGCAGTACCGCATTCTCGAACATCTCGACAAGCGAACTGTACCGGTCTGCATCAATCTCTGCAGGCACATCTGCGGGATAACGTGAAAGCCAAACCTTTTCCAAGGCAGTACTCCTGAAATCATTAATAATGATGAGCGCAACACCTGTCTTTGCAGATGCTTTAACAATATTTTAACTCAGCTTACCAGTTGCGTAACAAACAATGTTGATGTTGCGAAGCGCGTCACTATATTTCTTGCAATTCATCCAAAAGCAAAAAAAAAGAAGGCGGCTCGAGGCCGCCTTCGTGAGTCAGATAAATACGACATTATTCTGTTACAACATTTTGTACCTGTGCCGGGCCGCGATCGTACCAGCCCCAGCCGCCACCGAAACCGGGTCCCCAGCCTGAGCCATAACCGCCCCATCCCCAAGGTCCCATCGGTGGTCCTGGAGGCATTACTACCTGCTGTGTAATCCGCCAGCGTTTGTAGCTATTGGCTTGCATGACAACAAAGTTATACGGTGTCATGCCAATCTTGCCGGGCTCACTGCCGGTTATCGGCCCTACCACCGTAATCAACTGCCCGCGATAATCTATGGGATCAATAAAACCGTTTACAAAAGCGATCACCCTGCCTTGGGACGGTTCCCCAAGAATGGGCCTTGCGCCGGAATCCAAGGGCACCGTGGCAATTTCCAGTCTGGTCCGGTCTTTTTCATTGACCATATTTACCACCGTACCGCCAAAACGCGCCTCTTGCCCAACGAAGATCTGCGGTGCATTCTGTACAGACTGCAGATTCATTTGTGGGGTCTCCGTTGTACCCCGAATTGAATCCGGCACGGTAACACAACCCGCCAGCATCAGACTGCCTACGGCAATCAGACCTACTGCGAGGTAGCGCTTTAACGACGGCTTATTTTTCAATGACTGCTTACGCATACGCCATTTCTCCGCTTTATGACTGATCCTTTGACCATAGCAGTAACTATACCTTAATTCCTTCAAGGTGCAGGCAGACGGCAACTCGAATTACTTAGAGCCTATCCCATTAGGGCTATTTTATTGGTCATTTTGAACCTGGGCAGTGCTCAGACTCCTCACGTACTGCGTGTACGCTCCAGGTCTTGCGCACTGTCCGTGTTCAAACTGTCTGCAACAATAACGCCTACTGGGATTGGCTCTTAAGGTATAGAAGTTGCTGCTATGCGCGTCCAGGCAGTTTTTTCCAGGTAACTTCGTTCCGCAGATACGTGGGTTCCGCATGCTCAACGGCCACACTCTGGCCATTTTGCCAGGCATGGAGCGCGAGCGGCAACATATCTTCTGCATGCGGCAATTGGATTTCACCGTCAAAAAGCGCGAAGTCAGCCCCGGAGACAAGATCCGGATAGGTTTGCCAGCCAGTTCCCACGGTAGCCCAGCGCCCCGTGAGCGTTTGCGCCCTGACCATGGCCTGATCCGGTTTCAATACGGCTTCACTGTCTGCACCCAACCACTGACCGTCGGGCTGGCGTTCAAACTGCCCCCAGTATACTTCGCCCATACGTGCGTCAATAGCCGCCAGAACCCGATCGGCCCCCGCCACACGCCAGGCGCCCTGCGCCATGGTCTGCAACGTCGAAATGCCGATCATCGGCAGATCGGCACCCAACGCCAGGCCCTGTGCAATGCCAATACCGATGCGCACACCGGTAAAGCTGCCGGGACCACGGCCAAAAGCCAGGGCATCCAACTGTGATAAAGACAGGCCTGATTCAGAAAGGATCTGCTTGATCATCGGCAGAATGCGCTGCGTGTGTTCTCGGGCGCAAAGTTCGAAATGTGCGAGCGTTTCGCCTTGATTCCAGATAGCAACAGAACAGGCTTCTGTCGCCGTATCGATCGCTAAAATTCGCGTTGACATGCCAAACCTCAGGCGGGAAAAAGAGAGTAATTTCAATACAGGGCGCGAATCATATCACACCCCGCCAGTGTTTTCTGCTACTCGCTCCGTTTTAGAAAATCGATGGCTTGCGTCAAATCCCTGGTTCTCGGTGTCGGAGGTAAGCTATTAAGGAAAACCGCACCATACGGCCTCATGACCAGGCGGTTATCACAAATTACCAGCACGCCACGATCGTCGGTATCACGGATCAATCGACCCACGCCCTGCTTAAGGGTAATGACCGCTTCCGGGAGTTGAACTTCATTGAACGGATCGCCACCACGAAGTTTGCAATCTTCGATGCGCGCCTTGAGTAATGGATCGTCAGGTGCGGTAAAGGGCAGTTTATCGATAATCACACAGGACAGCGCTTCACCACGCACGTCCACGCCTTCCCAAAAGCTGCTGGTAGCGACCAGCAACGCGTTACCGGCCTCAACAAACTGCGCCAGCAACTGCCCTTTGCTCGTTTCTCCCTGAACCAGCACCGGCAAGGTCAAACTGGCACGAAACTCCTCCGCCAGATCACGAACCATCTGGTGCGAGGTACAGAGAAAAAAACAGCGCCCTTTGTTGGCTTCGATTAACGGACGCAACATGCGCGCCAACTGCCGCGCGCCTCCCGGTTGATTCGGCGAGGGCAAGAAGCGGGGAACGCAAAGCAATGCCTGACGCGCATAGTCGAAGGGACTCGGCAAGAGCAGCGTTTTCGCTTTGTCCAGTCCGATGCGCCGGGTGAAATGTTCAAGTTGATCGTTCACCGATAACGTGGCGGAAGTAAAAATCCAGGTGCCCGGCTTGTCAGCCATCATTTCGCTGAATTTATCTGCGACTGAAAGTGGCGTCAGCGCCAATACAAAGTGACGCGAGTTGCATTCATACCAATAGCTGTAACCGGGCAGAGTGACTTCTTTCAGGCGCTTAAGACGATTGCGATAGAGAGTGGCCCGTTCAAATGCGGCATCAAGCAGTGCCGAACGCCCCAGCGAAAGTTTTACGACGTCGTAACAGAGTTCCAGCGCATCATCCAATAACAAGAGTGCACGTTGTATCATCGGTTGCTGCAATACATCCCGCAGATTGCCGCGAAAACCGGGTTCGCCCAACGCTAAACGGAAATCCTGCGTACTTTGTGTCAGGCGGTCGGCGCTCTTTTGCAGTTGTGCCGAATCGCGAACCTCGGTTCGATAGGCAATGGTGATGTCTTTTGCCAAATCAAGCAGTTGGCGGCTAGAGAGTTGCTGACCGAAATACTGACTGGCGATATCTGGAATTTGATGCGCCTCATCGAAGATCATCACGTCTGCTTGTGGGATCAATTCACCAAAACCGCTCTCTTTCACCACCATATCCGCCATAAACAGATGATGGTTGACCACCACCACATCGGCATCCATCGCACGGCGGCGTGCTTTTACCACAAAACACTCTTTATAGAGCGGGCAGTCACTGCCAAGACAGTTGTCGTTGGTGCTGGTCACCAGCGGCCAGACAAAACTGTCTTCAGCAACATCCGTACAGTTGCTGACATCACCCTCTTCCGTCACCGATGCCCAGCGACGAAGATGCACCAAATCGACCAGCGTATGCCCGGTCAGTTCCCCACCCGCCAGAGATTGCTGTTCCAGCCTTTCGAGGCAGAGATAATTTGATCGCCCTTTCAACAGCGCGATCTTGCCTTTGTACTTCAATGCCTTGGACACCGTGGGAAGATCGCGGGCAAAGAGTTGATCCTGCAAGGCTTTGGATCCCGTAGAAATGATCACTTTACAGTCGGCGCGCAGTGCGGGCGCCAGATAGGCATAGGTTTTACCGGTTCCGGTTCCGGCTTCAACCACTAAAGCCTGTTTATCGCTGATGGCCTGAGAGACCGCGGCCGCCATCTGGCGCTGAGGTTCACGCGGTTTAAACCCGCTGATATGTTGCGCTAACGCGCCATCTGTTGCGAAATCGTCTGTCACACTGTCTCTCTAACGGGAAAATTCAGGGCCGATTATGCCAATCCTTGTCTCTGCCTACCACACACTTGTTTCCCACGACTGTGGTACCCTGTGTCAGTTAACTGAAAACTATGGCGATTAAGGAGAAAAATCATGTTTGTTGAAAGAATTGACCCAGAACAGCGCTGGTCGGAAGCTACGATTTTCAACGACACTATTTATTATACCAGTGTTCCGGAAAACCTTGATGATGACGCCACACGTCAGACTGCCAACGCGTTGGCTGCGATTGATATTTTGTTGGCGCGCGTCGGTTCCGATAAGAGCCGCATACTGGATGCCACGATTTTCCTGGCCGATGTGCGGGATTTCGCCGCCATGAACAGCGCCTGGGATGCCTGGGTCGTTGCGGGCAATGCGCCGGTCCGCTGCACCGTTCAGGCCGTGTTGATGAACCCTAAATATAAAGTTGAGATCAAGATTGTCGCAGCACGTTAAGTGCCAGTGTTTTTGTCTGGAAAGCATCTTTGTCTGGAAGGCATCTTTATCCGTAAGAAATATTTGTCCGGGAGGCATCTGCTCCCGGACAATTTCATGATCAGAATTCAATCATCAGGCGAGTTTGATAAGCACCATGCCGCCAAGCAGTAATGCCAGCCCGATCCAGCCTTTCTTGTTAAGGCGCTGACCGAACAGTATCCAGCCTGCCGCAACGGTCGCCGCGATACCAAAACCGCCCCATAAGGCATAAGCCACCGACAGGTCTATTCCTTTCACCGCCTGAGCCAGCGCGCTGAAGGCACCGAGTACTGCAAGCAGTGACAGAATCCCGATCTTTTTTCGACGAAAGCCATCAGACTTTTTCAACAGGATATTCGCGATAATTTCCAGAACAATGGCCAATGTAAGAAACGCGATATGATACCAATCAAGCGGTTGCATGATGTTCACCCGGCAATGGCCTTAACACCTTCTTTTCCTGAGGCATTTTCTCCGCTGTTTTTTTACGTATGCCAGACTTCACCAGCATGATCCCGGCAATTAGTGTAACCAAACCTATTACTTTCATCAAAGAAATGGATTCACCGAATCCTATTACGCTGAACAAAGTAATAAACACGATACCAATCCCTTCCCACAAGGCGTATGCCACACCCAACGCCACGCGCTTGACCGCCAGCGACAACAAAATATACGAGCCGGTGATCATCACGTACATCACCAAATGCCCGGTCATTCCCCCGGTCAGACTGGCATATTTCATGGATAAGGTACCTACGATCTCAGCCACAATGGCCAGACCCAAAAAAATCCAATAAATCATCTTTTCTCTCCACTACAGGTTCATATCATCCCCAAGGCGTGTTTCACTACATCTCCTGTCGATCGAATACGCCAAATTCAGCGTACAAGCGCTCTGACAGGTTCTGGTACGAAGCCTGAGGAAAATTTTTTTTATTATTTTGCCCGGATTACGCAGACATTCCACGCTGCCGGTTATGAGGGAGAGACGCTATAGCTCACTGCACCAGTGATGCTCACTGGCAAGAATCGTCGAGATAAAAAGCAGACAAGTCGTGGTTTTTGAGGTGGCTCGGTTTGTTGTCATCATAGGATTTCCCATCTTCAGCCGCACGGGTGTGCGATTTGTTCTTTGTCCTCGTTATATTCATAAGTAACGCCAATAGTTGTACCACAGGCCAATATGTTTAGCAAACCGGTATTTTTTGTTAATTATAGAAAAAAAAGCTGTTATTTTAAAACGTTAGCTCACTGTAAAAAAATAAAGCCACTCTGTACGGAGCGGCTTTATTGATGTCAAATATCGCGATATTTATCGCAGATTCAAGCGCTTATCAGATCAGGCTGTCGCACCGGCAACGGCTTCGCGAGCCAGTTCGGTGATACGGGCGTAATCGCCACTTTCCAGCGCATCAGCAGGCACCAACCATGAACCACCGATACACAATACGCTTTTCAGCGCCAGGTAATCGCGGTAGTTGTTTGGCGTGATCCCGCCAGTTGGGCAGAAACGTACCTGGGAGAATGGGCCGGCGATCGCTTGCAGGGCTTTAACCCCACCGTTGGCTTCCGCAGGGAAAAATTTGAACTCACGCAAACCATAATCCATACCCAGCATCAGTTCTGACACCGTGCTGATCCCTGGAATCAAAGGGATAGAACCTTCACTGGCTGCTTTCAATAACGGCTCGGTCAGACCCGGACTGATCGCAAATTGTGCACCCGCCGCCACAACTTCTTCCAATTGTTCAGGATTGATCACCGTGCCTGCGCCGATAATTGCCTCCGGCACTTCTTTGGCGATCGCCCTGATGGCATCCATCGCACAAGGGGTACGCAGAGTCACTTCCAACACCCGCACTCCGCCCGCAACCAACGCCTTGGCCAGGGGAACAGCATGCTCGAGTTTGTTAATGACAATGACCGGCACTACGGGTCCTGTTTTCAGGATCTGTTCCGCGCTGGTTTTCCAGTTTTTCATCAGTTGTCTCCAATCGCGCCATAAGGCACGTAGTAATATATGGCGCGCCCCTGCCACAGGGGCCTGCAACAAAACATCACAGGCGTCCGACCGCACCGTTTGCCATACACTTTTATGTCAGTGAGCTTGCGCTCTGCCAACTCCTGGTGGCGTTACCGGCAGCCCGGAATCAGACTGTCCAGTAAACGTCTACCGGCGTTTTTTGTTGTCCCAACACCGCCCTGACCGGCATTTCATTCACATCCGTACCTTGCGCAGCCTGCTCATACACATCCCGCTTGCTGTCTCCGACCAAA
This sequence comes from Edaphovirga cremea, assembly GCF_003332275.1. GTDB lineage: Bacteria > Pseudomonadota > Gammaproteobacteria > Enterobacterales > Enterobacteriaceae > Edaphovirga > Edaphovirga cremea. The sequence goes on from NZ_QOVA01000014.1 coordinate 54,275, forward strand.
TGCAAATAGATATGACGGCTGTCCAGCAATGCTGGCAGTGTCAGGGTGATGCGATCCAACGGCGCAGTCAGCGGCGTCATTCCCATACACAGACGCCCTGAATCCAGCGCCAGCGCCGGATTAAGATTTGTGGCCCCCGGAAATAGTGACGCGGTATGCCCGTCATCCCCCATTCCCAGAATCACCACATCGGCAGGCCATGGAAACTTGCTCAGGGCCTGCTCAGTCAGTTCCTCACCGTCAAACGGCGTGGACTGGCTATTTTTCAACGGAATAAACCGGGCTTTGGCGGCATGTCCCTTCAGCAGGTTTTTGCGCACCAGTTTTTCATTGCTGGACGCATTGTCCGGTTCAACCCAGCGTTCGTCCGCCAGTGTGATAACGACGTGGCTCCAGTCAAGTTCCTGCTGGGTAAGCTGTTCAAACAGCCCCAACGGTGTCCTGCCCCCAGAAACCACCAGACCCGCACGGCCATTATCGATGATCCCCTGCCGCAGACTGTCAGCAATTTTTTTTGCAAAATTCTGGTTCAGTGCCGCAGCACCGGAAAACTCAACGAAATTAGCCATTGCCTGCCCCTTATTCAAACTCGTTCCATGAACGGCCATCACGGGTAATCATTGCCACCGAGGCCACTGGCCCCCAGGTGCCTGATTGGTAGGGCTTTGGTGCATCGTTATCGGCAGACCAGGCCTCAACAATAGAGTCAACCCACTTCCAGGCCTCTTCAACTTCATCACGACGAACAAACAGCGCCTGAATGCCACGCATGGTTTCAAGCAGCAGGCGTTCATAGGCATCGGCAATGTGCTGCTCATTGAACGTTTCAGAGAAACTGAGATCAAGCTTGGTGGTTTGCAAACGGTGTTTGTGCTCAAGACCCGGTACTTTATTCAGAACCTGAATATCAATGCCTTCATCAGGTTGCAAACGAATAGTTAACTTGTTCTGCGGTAACTGCTGATAAGAGTCGCGGAACAGATTCAGTGATGGATTTTTGAAGTAAACCACCACTTCTGAACATTTGGTTGGCAAACGCTTGCCGGTACGTAGATAGAAAGGTACACCAGCCCACTGCCAGTTATCGATATCCACGCGGATGGAAACAAAGGTTTCCGTGTTGCTGGATTTATTGGCACCCTCTTCATCCAGGTAGCCTGGCACTTTTTTACCCTGCACAAAACCCGCCGTGTATTGACCACGAACGGTCGTTTCACGCACGTTGGTGTGATCAATCCGGCGCAGTGAACGCAGAACTTTCACTTTCTCATCACGGATGCGGTCAGTCGTCAGATCGGCCGGTGGTGACATCGCGATCATCGTCAGAATTTGCAATAGATGGTTCTGAATCATGTCGCGCATCTGGCCCGCTTTATCAAAGTAGCCCCAACGCCCTTCAATCCCGACCTCTTCTGCGACGGTAATCTGCACATGATCAATGGTGCGGTTGTCCCAGTTGGTCGCAAACAGCGAGTTGGCAAAACGCAGTGCCAATAGATTGAGAACCGTTTCCTTACCGAGATAGTGGTCGATACGGTAAACCTGACATTCTTCAAAGAACTCCGCCACCTGATTATTAATCACCTGGGATGATTCGAGATCGGTTCCCAGCGGTTTTTCCATGACCACGCGCGCAGGCTGTTTATTCAGCCCGGCCTCGCCCAACCCACGGCAGATCGCGCCAAAGGTATTTGGCGGCATGGCAAAATAGTTAATGGTGGTCCGTTTTTCCTGATCGAGCATATTGCCCAATCGTGAGAAATGTTCGCTGTCGTTGACATCAAGATTACAGAAGTCGAGGCGCGCACTGAGGGTTTTCCACAGCTCGGGGTCGATCTTTTCCTTCATGAAGGTATCAAGGGCTTCCTTAACCACCTTGGTGTACGACTCCTTATCCCACTCAGCACGACCCACACCAATAATTTTGGTATCTGGATGGATGTGACCGGCTTTTTCCAACTGGTATAGGGAAGGCAGCAGTTTCCGGCGCGCCAGATCGCCTTTGGCGCCGAAAATGACCAGGTCACATGCCTGGGCTGTAGAGGTTACCGCCATGTTCATCTCCTCGTTGCAGGATATTGTAATTTTCTTACATGAATAATGTACTCTGTTTAACACATACCCGTAAACCCGGTTTGATGATGTTGAAAACAGCCTGAAAATCAAACGCAACGACAGGTCGAACAAAAAGCGAACTCTCCGGCCCTTCTATCATGTAATTTTCTAACGTTTTTGGCATCTATTTACCATACTGAAAGTTAGACACAGCTCAAACTCTGGCGAAAAAAGCCAGAATTAGCGCGGACAGCCACTGCCAACGGTTTACGGCACGTAGTATATTTTCATTAAACCGGTATTGATTTCCCCTTTGGTTGAAATCGACAAAACCCATGAGTGATCTTCGCATTATGAATACGCTGGAAAAAATCCAGACCCATCTGGAGCTCCTGAGCAAATCTGAACGCAAAGTCGCCGAAGTGATTCTCGCTTCCCCGCAAACCGCTATTCACTCCAGCATTGCCACCCTCGCCAGAATGGCGGATGTCAGTGAACCTACCGTTAATCGCTTCTGCCGTCGCCTTGATACCAAGGGTTTTCCAGATTTCAAGTTGCACCTGGCGCAAAGTCTGGCTAACGGCACACCTTATGTTAACCGTAATGTTGAAGAAGAAGACAGCGTGGACGCTTACACCCACAAAATCTTTGAATCGGTGATGGCCAGTCTCGATCAGGTCAAGGCAACGTTGGATATCCCCTCCATCAACCGCGCGGTCGATCTCCTGACCCAGGCGAAAAAAATCTCCTTCTTTGGTTTGGGTGCTTCTGCGGCAGTTGCCCATGACGCGATGAATAAATTTTTTCGCTTTAACATTCCTATCGTCTATTTCGATGATATTGTCATGCAGCGCATGAGTTGTATGAATTCCGGCGAAGGGGACGTGGTAGTGTTGATTTCCCATACGGGCCGCACCAAGAATCTGGTCGAGCTGGCGCATTTGGCGCGGGAAAATGACGCTACCGTGATCGCAATTACGTCCCGGGATACGCCACTGGCGCAGGAAGCTACCCTGTCCCTGCTGCTGGATGTGCCGGAAGACACCGATGTCTATATGCCCATGGTGTCGCGAATTGCCCAACTTACGCTGATTGATGTACTGGCAACCGGATTTACTTTGCGCCGGGGCGCAAAATTCAGAGATAACTTGAAGCGGGTCAAAGAAGCGTTGAGGGAATCCCGGTTTGATAAGGGAGTCATTTCTTCAGGACGCTTTGAGTAACGCATTAACGGAACAAAAAATGCGGTACAGGTGCCGATAAGCGCACCTGCTTAGGCAAGCAGAATATTCGCAGGAGAAATGACGCTCATGCGGGTAAACACGGTGAAACTTTTTTGTTGTAAAGTTACAATTCACAGCATGGTTTCGTTACCCTCGTTTTAGCAACACCAATGCTTCACAAGTCAACGGAGTAATACATGTCCAGACGGCTCAGAAGAACCAAGATTGTTACCACCTTGGGTCCGGCTACAGATCGCGACAATAATCTGGAAAAAATTATTGCCGCAGGCGCCAACGTCGTGCGCCTCAACTTTTCTCACGGTACTGCGGAAGATCAGATTTTACGTGCCAATAAAGTGCGCGAAATTGCTGCCAAACTCGGCAGGCACGTCGCCATCCTTGGCGATCTGCAAGGGCCGAAGATTCGGGTTTCTACCTTCAAGGAAGGTAAAATTTTCCTTAACGTCGGCGATAAATTCGTACTGGACGCCAATTTGTCGAAAGGCGAAGGCGATAAAGAGAAAGTGGGCATCGACTATAAGGGTTTGCCTGCGGATGTGGTTCCCGGCGATGTGCTGCTTCTCGACGATGGCCGTGTTCAGCTGAAAATAATCGAAGTTCAGGGGATGAAAGTCTTCACAGAAGTGACCGTTGGTGGCCCGTTGTCCAACAACAAAGGCATCAATAAACTGGGTGGGGGTCTCTCTGCCGAAGCCCTGACGGAAAAAGATAAAGCCGACATCATTACCGCCGCGAAAATTGGCGTTGACTATCTGGCGATCTCTTTCCCGCGTACCGGCGAAGATTTGCATTATGCCCGTCGTCTGGCGCGTGATGCTGGCTGTAATGCCAAGATTGTTGCCAAGGTCGAACGTGCTGAAGCCGTGGCGTCTGACGAAGCAATGGATGACATCATTCTCGCGTCTGACGTGGTGATGGTTGCCCGTGGTGACCTGGGTGTTGAGATTGGTGACCCGGAACTGGTCGGTATCCAGAAGAAACTGATTCGTCGTGCACGTAAACTTAACCGTGCAGTGATCACCGCGACCCAGATGATGGAGTCGATGATCACCAACCCAATGCCAACCCGTGCTGAAGTCATGGACGTTGCCAACGCCGTACTGGATGGTACGGATGCGGTGATGCTGTCAGCGGAAACTGCTGCTGGGCAATATCCGGCTGAAACGGTCGCAGCCATGGCGCGTGTGTGCCTTGGCGCTGAAAAGATCCCCAGCATAAATGTGTCCAAACATCGCCTCGATGCGGAGTTCGACAACATCGAAGAAGCGATCGCCATGTCAACGATGTATGCGGCAAACCACCTGAAAGGGGTCACCGCCATTATCTCCATGACTGAGTCTGGCCGCACTGCCCTGATGATGTCCCGCATCAGTTCTGGCCTGCCTATTTTCGCCATGTCTCGCCATGAACATACGTTGAATCTGACAGCCCTCTACCGTGGCGTCACCCCAGTCTCTTATGACGGTCACGGCGAAGGTGTTTCGGCTGCCGCAGAAGCGGTCAACTTGCTGCGCGACAAAGGTTTCCTGGTTTCAGGCGATCTGGTTCTGGTTACGCAGGGTGACATCATGAGTACGGTAGGTACCACAAATACCTGTCGTATCTTGCGAGTGGAATAAAGAACGCGTGTAGAGTAAATAACCGTCACAGCGATTGTTATTTACAAAAAATTCAGGCCAGCATAATTGCTGGCCTTTTTTATTCCTTTATTTTAATACTGGTATTCCCTGTTTTATCTTCAATTGAACAAGTCACGCAGGTTATTGTTTTAATTATTTTCAGCATAGCCTTATCATTATTAATGAATTATATAACTGAAAAAGTATTTTAATTTACTTTTTAGAAACCATTATCACTATAGAAAACAGATCTCTCCGATTGCAGAAATGGAAGCATAATAAAACCCCAGGTTAAAACGTGATTCAAATCACATTTATCAGCTGCAAATTGATTAATGCAACTTAACTTCATTCAAGATATTGAATGATAATGATTTGCATTTATAATAAATCCGTAACAGTGAACATCTAATCATTCATCATAAAGACTAACATGCAGAATTTAATGTGGCATATTTGATATAATTGAACATAAAAAAAGCAAGGATGCTCTCTTAACGCCCTTTCCACGTCTACTCGAATAGACGGGACGACTCGATACCCATTAACACGTCTGATGATTTCAGAGGAAGCGTTGTGTCTAAAAGTTACGTTTGAAATTCATCAATCAATTAAATAAGGCATTCATCACCATGCATTCATTATGGCATTCCTCAGCAGCAGAAAAAATCTCGGAAATTGAGCACGACAATGAGACCACCCGCGCTATTTTCAATCAACATAGCACCGAACTCTGGCAAGAGTATATTGAAAAAGGGATGTCTGTTATTAAGCAGCGAATTACCACCCAGGAGAAACCTTTCTCTGGGATTTTACCTGCGGAATTGGCAGCTCAATTCAAGCACGTTGATTTGACCCAGCCCCTGTTTAATATTGACCGGGTATTGGAGGAATTGGATCAACTCTATCTGCGTGATGCAGTCTATTTCCATCATCCGAAATATCTGGCACATCTCAACTGCCCTACCGTGCTGCCAGCCCAGTTGGCCGAACTCTTCATCAGCGCAATCAATTCTTCCGTTGATACCTGGGATCAAAGTGCGGGTGCAACGCTGATCGAACAAAAAGTCATTGACTGGACACTGAATGAAATCAAACTCGGCGCCGATGCTGATGGCATCTTTACCAGTGGCGGAACGCAGTCGAATCTGATGGCGATGCTGCTGGCTCGCGACAGTTACTGTAAACGCACCTATCGCGATCATAATATCAAGTATCAGGGATTACCGGGTGATGCCAATCGTTGGCGGATATTCACCTCTCAGGTCAGTCATTTCAGTATTCAAAAATCAGCCGCGTTGCTCGGGTTGGGGTATGACGCAGTAATTCCTGTTGCGTGTGACAACGCATTCCGCATGGATGTCACGGCATTGAATGACGAAATCGAGCGCTGTCGGGCAGCAAACCTGATACCTATCGCCATCGTGGCAACCGCAGGTACCACAGATTTTGGCAGTATCGATCCACTTAGTGAGATCGCGCATATTTGCCAGCAAAATAATATCTGGATGCACGTTGATGCGGCATATGGTTGCGGTCTATTGATCTCCCTGCAACACAAAGCGCGGATTGCCGGGATTGAGCATGCGGATTCCGTCACGGTCGACTATCACAAATCATTTTTCCAACCCGTCAGTTGCGGTGCCTTTTTCGTGCGGAACAATTGCCATCTGGAGCACGTTACCTGTCATGCCGATTACCTGAATCCGCTCAGTGCCAAACTTGAAGGCACGCCAAATCTGGTGAATAAAAGCATTCAAACCACCAAACGTTTTGATGCACTGAAAATGTGGCTGACGCTACGCCTGATGGGTCAGCAGCAATTAGGTGCAGCGTTTGACACCCTGCTCAATCTGGCCGGGCAGACCCATCAGCGGCTGTCACAACATCCCCTGATCGATGTATTGCATCAGCCGGAGCTAAGTACCCAGGTATTCCGCTTTGTGCCTAAGCAGTTACTGTCAGACGAAAAAGTCGATGCGATTAATGCTGAAATCCGCAAATTAATCTTCAGGGAAGGAAATGCCGTCATTGCCGGAACAAAATTCAATCAGCAGCAGTACCTGAAATTCACTCTGCTCAATCCAGCCACCACTCTGGCTGAAATCGAAGAAGTCATCGATCTGATCGTCCATTACGGACAGAAACTGACTGCCTCTTATCTCAACGCCGCCAATCAATAATTTCCCGGATATTGCCATGAACAGCAAAACATACGACTTTATCGCCATAGGTATCGGCCCATTTAATTTGGGTCTCGCCTGCCTGACCGCCCCCATTCAGGAACTCGATGGGTTATTCCTCGATCAGAATGAACGCTTCGACTGGCATACCGGCATGATGCTGGAAAGCGCCATGCTGCAAACCCCGTTCATGGCTGATCTGGTCACGCTGGCCGATCCCACCAGCCCGTATAGTTTTCTGAACTATCTGAAGCAAAAGGGAAAACTCTACTCTTTCTATATTCGTGAAAACTTCTTCATGATGCGCAAAGAGTTTAATCAATATTGCCAGTGGGCCAGCGAAACGCTGCCTAATCTTCAATTCAGCACCCGCGTCGAATACATCAGTTACAGCGATGCGCACCAGTATTATCAAGTGCATTGCCGGAATACCCGCAGTGGGGATCCGCAGATTTACAATACGCGCCGACTGATTCTCGGCACCGGCCCGTCTCCCTGGGTTCCGCCTTGCAGCCGAAAACTGGCCGAAAAAGTGCAGCACTCGTCAACCTATCTGCAACATAAAGACCAATTGCAGCGCACACGCTCTATTACCGTTTTGGGCAGCGGACAGAGCGCCGCCGAGATCTATTACGATCTGCTGTCGGATATCGATAAGCACGGTTATCAACTGAACTGGATCACCCGTGCGCCGCGTTTCTACCCGCTGGAATACAGCAAACTGACGCTGGAAATGACCTCACCAGAGTACATCGACTATTTCCACCAATTGCCAACGGAAAAGCGTAATCAACTGAATCGCGAGCAAAAAGGATTATACAAAGGCATCAATATCAGCTTGATCAATGATATTTACGACCTGATGTATACCAAGCAATTGGATGGTGAATTAGACGTCAATCTCTACACCCATTCCGAGTTGACCGATCTGACGTCAAAACACGGTGAACTGGAAATGACGCTGATTCAGCAGGAACAGCAACAGCGCTATGTTCACCGCACCGAGTCGCTGATACTCGCCACGGGTTATAGCTACCAGCCGCCCTCTTTTCTGGAAGGCATCAGTTCGCGTATTCAGTGGGATGAAAATGGTCGTTACGATGTAAAACGAAACTACAGCATTGACGCGCATAACCAGATTTTCGTGCAGAACGCCGAACTTCACACCCACGGTTTTGTCACGCCGGACTTGGGCATGGCCTGTTACCGAAACAGCACCATCATTCGGGAAATGCTCGGTTATGCCGTCTATCCCATTGAAGAAAAAATCGCGTTTCAGACATTCTGCGCCATGGGGCTCAATTCATGAAACCGACCACCCCGCTTTTCAGTCGCGATGACGCCGCAGGCGTATTCACCCTGCGTCGGTTGCAACTGCCCGACGATGCCATTTTTCTGCATCAATGGATGACACAATCCTACGCACGCTTTTGGGGAATGCTCGATAGCTCGCGTGAGGAAGTCGAAAGTACCTATCGCAAATTACTTGCTGACGATCCGCTCGCCGCGTTAATCGGCGAGTGCAACGGCAGCCCGGCGTTTCTGATGGAGTTCTACCACGCGCAACACGATGCCATTGGTGAATATTATCAGGCGTTACCCGGCGACTACGGAATGCATCTGCTGATCGCTCCCGCCACCGTGCCCGTCGCAGGTTTTAGCTGGCAGGTGTTCACCACAGTTATGGATTACATGTTCAGCCTGCCGCAGGTGACCCGCGTCGTCGTTGAACCGGATGTCCGCAACGAAAAAATTCATCGGCTAAATAAAAGAGCCGGATTTATCTATCAGCACACCGTCGATTTACCTCATAAAACCGCCTGGCTGGCCTTCTGCCAGCGTGAGGACTATCAAAGAGAACGCCCACTTTCCCTGGAGAATGCCCCCATGCGATCAGTTATCGAAATAAAACCCGTTAACGAACTAAAATCAAACATTGGAATAAAACCAAACAATGAAATGCAAACCGGCCACCATCTGCAATCCGAATTGTGGAGCAAAGCGAATGCGCTACTACTGCGAAAAGCGCTGGCCGAATTCGCTCACGAAAGACTGATAGATCCCATTGCTGAATATTCCTCGCAGAACTGGACCCATTACCGTTTGCCTGTACCAGAAAGTGAGGTGGAATACCGCTTCCGGGCGCAAAATCTGCCGTTGAATGATTGGCTGATCGACCTGTCCTCACTGTGCAAACTGAATAACGGCCATCACGAACCTTTGGATGCATTGCAATTCATTATCGAATTTACCCAGCAAGTGGGTATTCCTGCCCACCTGCTACCGACGTACATGGAGGAAATTACCAGTACGCTGTATGGCAGCGCGTTCAAATTGGCCAAGAACGCCCCCAACGCACAGCAACTCACCGAGGCTGACTTTCAGACCGTTGAAACGACCATGAGCGAAGGACATCCCTGCTTCGTCGCCAACAATGGTCGCATCGGTTTTGATGCTGCGGACTATCAGCGCTATGCGCCAGAAGCCGCGTCGCCGGTGAAATTGGTTTGGGTTGCGGTGCATGATTCCAAAGCGACCTTTGCCAGTATTGCAGGTCTTGGTTATCAGCAACTGATGCGCGAAGAGATCGGTCAGACGCAAATCGACCATTTCACCCAGAAATTGCAGCAGATTGGCGTTAATCCACAACGCTACTTCTTTATGCCGGTTCATCCATGGCAATGGCAGAATAAATTGCTGACTGTCTTTGCGCCGGATATTGCGGCGCAGCATTTGGTCTATCTTGGCGAAGGTGAAGACGATTATTTGGCCCAACAATCTATCCGTACATTTTTCAACATCAGTCAGCCACAACACCGCTATGTGAAAACGGCGCTATCGATTCTGAATATGGGCTGTATGCGCGGACTGTCGCCCTATTACATGGCGACCACACCGGGGATTAACGAATGGCTGGCAGAACTGGTTGAACAGGATCCCTATTTGCAACAGTGTGGTTTTAGCATTCTGCGGGAAGTGGCATCACTCGGGTATCGCAACAGCTATTTTGAACGGGCCATTGTGGGCGATAGCGCGTACAAAAAGATGTTTGCCGCCCTGTGGCGCGACAATCCAACGGTAAACCTGAAAGCTAACCAACGCCTGATGACCATGGCCTCGCTCTTGCACATCGACAATGAAGGACAGGCGCTTCTCCCGGCAATGATCACCTCTTCCGGGCTCAGTACCGAAGCCTGGCTGAAAGCGTATCTCCGCTGCTATCTCAGCCCGTTAATTCACAGTTTCTATCATTACGATTTGGTGTTTATGCCGCACGGCGAAAACCTCATTCTGCAATTTGAGAATAATGTGCCGGTAAAAGCCTACATGAAAGATATTGCCGAAGAGATTGCGGTGTTAAATCCTGATGCAAATTTACCTGAGAAAGCGCGGCGTATTGCGGTTGATGTTCCTGAGCACCTGAAAGTGTTATCTATCTTCACCGACGTTTTCGCCTGTTTTTTCCGTTTCATGGGGCGGATTCTCACTGAGCAAAGTGACTTCCCCCAGGCGCATTTCTGGCAACTTGTGGCGGAAAATATTTCAGAGTATATTCAAAAACATCCCGAGTTAACGAGCAAATTTGAACGCTACGATCTGTTTACCGCTGAATTTAGCCACTCATGCCTGAACCGTCTGCAACTGGCGAATAACCAGCAGATGATCAATCTCAGCGATCCCGCGCAAAACCTCAAATTTGCCGGAACCTTAGTGAATCCTATCGCTCAATGGAAGCCAAAAAAGTAAACGACACTAAGTATTCACGATCATTTTACGCGGTCTCCATCGGGCCGCGCTATCGTTCTTAGCCCTGCTATTTAGCTGTTTTTATTGGAGTCATTGTTAATGTCGTCAGTCTTCCAACCGATCGGGCAGCTTACGCGAAGGCATATTCTGTTTCCACTGTCTCTGGTTCTTTTCGAATTCGCCACGTATATCGCTCACGATATGATTCAACCGGGGATGTTGCAGGTAGTTGAGGATTTCGGAGCCAGTGCGCAATGGGTTCCGGCGTCACTGACCGCCTATCTCAGCGGTGGCGTGATGTTGCAATGGCTGCTTGGCCCGCTTTCCGATCGCCTTGGTCGCCGTCCGGTGATGCTGTCCGGAGTCGCAATGTTTGTCATCACCTGTCTGGCGATGTTACTGGTGCAGTCCATTGAGCAATTTATCCTGATGCGTTTTCTTCAGGGCATGAGTATCTGTTTTATCGGTGCCGTGGGATATGCCACCATTCAGGAGGCGTTCAATGAAACGCTAAGTATCAAAATGATGGCATTGATGGCGAATGTTGCCTTGCTGGCTCCCCTGTTAGGACCGGTTGCCGGGGCCGCCTTTATTCACATTGCACCGTGGAAAGCGATGTTTGCTCTTTTTGCCCTGTTGTCAGCATTATCACTGTGGGGTTTGTGGAAAGCCATGCCAGAAACGGCACCACGGGATGGAAGCCGATTTTCCATGCAACGACTGCTGGCTGATTATCGTCTGGTATTCAGCAATCGGAAATTTATCTATGGTTCTCTGGCGATCGCGTTTTCTGCCCTGCCACTACTGGCCTGGGTCGCACAGTCCCCGGTAATCCTTATCAAGGATCAGGGGCTGACGCCATTGCAATACGGTATGTGGCAAGTGCCTATTTTTGTTGGCTTGATTGCCGGTAATTTGGTGCTGAGCTATATCAGCGGCAAAGTGACGATTGAAAAACCTTTATGGTTCGGTGCCCCGCCGATTCTACTGGGGCTGTTGATCGCCGCGACTGCCACACTCATCGCTGAAAATGCGTGGATCTGGACGACTGCGGGCCTCACACTTTACGCCTTTGGAACCGGTCTTATCAACGCTGGGCTCTATCGACTGACATTATTTGCCAGTCCTCTGGGAAAAGGTACCGTTGCAGCTGCGCTTGGCATGATCACTATTGCCGTTTTCGTTGCCGGTATAGAGATAGCCAAACTGATTTACTTTGCTGCTGGCAGTGGATTTTTTAATCTGTTTGCCTTGGCATCGGGGCTAATCTGGTTGTGGTTGATGGTACTTTTTCTGCGTAAACGCCCGACTGATCAAATGAATGGTTGAGTAAAACTGACGGTGCCGGAAGATAATCTTCCGGCACCTGAGTTATTTTTTCCGGGGATAAAGCTCATCGCGGGAATAGGGTTCAATTTCTCCCGGCTTACGCGTTTTCAGCAGTTTCAGGATCCAGGCATATTGCTCAGGATTCGGGCCTACCAATAGTTCGACCTCTTCGTTCATCCGCCGGGCAATGGTATGGTCATCAGCGTCAATCAAATCGTCCATAGGGGGGCGAATGAAAATATCCAGCCGACTCTCTTTGGTGTTATACACCGGAAATAGCGGGATGATCGTGGCTCGGCAGACTTTCGTCAGCCGGCCAAGCGCAGGCAAGGTGGCTTTGTAGGTGGCAAAAAAGTCAACGAACTCACTGTGCTCTGCGCCGTGATCCTCATCCGGAAGATAATATCCCCAGTAACCCTGGCGCACGGAACTGATGAACGGTTTAATGCCGTCATTACGGGCGTGCAATCTGCCGCCGTAACGAAGACGAACGGCATTCCATAAATAATCGACCAGCGGGTTACTTTGATTGTGGAACATCGCGGCAACGTTCTGCCCACGGGAAGCCAGCAGCATCGCAGGGATATCGATGGCCCAGCCGTGCGGCACCAGCAAAATGACATTTTTGCCCTGCTCCTTGAAAGGCTGAAGAATCTCCTCCCCATGCCAGCGTACGCGGGAGCTGAATTGCGCAGGCTTACGGCAGGCGAGTTCAGCCATCAACACCATGGACTGTGCGGCGGTGGCAAACATCTGATCGATGATCTTTTCGCGTTCGCTTTCCGCCACATCTGGCATGCAGTAAAGCAGATTGATTTGCGCCCGACGTCGGGCACTTTTGGCTAATTTTCCTGCCAGACGGCCCACGCTGCCCAGAAAAGGATCGCGGATCCGTGCAGGAACATATCCCATTGCAGCCATAAGGCCTGTGCCCAACCAAATGCCCCAATAGCGCGGGTGATAGAAGGACTTTTGAAACTGCGGAATAAACTCGACTGGTGCTTTTTTCTCAGTTTGCATGCGTTAACTCTAAGAACTATCAATCGGCTAATGATAATTGCAGAGAATTATTTTGCAATTAATGATCAAAAGCATAGCGAAAGAAACACCGTAACCAACTTGGTCAGTTACAGCGTATCTCCAAATTTAGTGTCACCAGACTAATCCAACTGCAACTGAGGAATGACCTCTTTCACCGTCGCCAGATAGTCACTGCGATCTTTGCCAGACAGACCTTCCGAACGCGGCAATTTTGCCGTCACCGGGTTCACAGCCTGCTGGTTGATCCACATTTCGAAATGCAGATGCGGACCGGTCGAACGCCCCGTATTACCCGAGAGCGCAATACGATCGCCACGTTTCACTTTTTGCCCCGGCTTAACCAGCAACTTTTTCAGGTGCATATAGCGAGTCATATATTGGCGACCATGGCGGATAGCAACATAGTTACCTGCTGGTCCGCTCGGCTTGGCGATCATCACCTCACCATCACCCACAGCCAGCACTGGCGTACCGACAGGCATAGCAAAATCGACCCCTTTATGTGGGGCAATGCGGCCGGTTACCGGATTGAGGCGACGGGGGTTAAAATTGGATGAAACGCGGAACTGTTTGATCGTCGGGAAACGCATAAAGCCGCGAGCGAGACCTGACGCCTGGCGGTCGTAGAATTTACCGTCTTCCGCCCGGATCGCGTAGTAATCCTTGCCATTGCTGCGCATGCGTACGCCCAGCAGTTGGCTTTGTTCGTTTTTACCGTCCAACTGCTCACGGGACATCAGTACAGAAAACTGATCGCCCTTTTTCAGCTTGCGGAAATCCAGTTGCCATTGCAGCGCTTTGATCACGGAATTGATCTCGGCAGTGGTTAATCCTGCGGCTTTTGCGCTGCCTAAGAAACTGCCATCAAGCTTACCTGTCAGAACGCTGTTACGCCATTCGCCCTGCTGGGTTTGCACGGTGGCTTTGAAACCATTGGCGGTGCGATCGTAAGTACGGGTTTCACGGCGCGACATCTCCCACGTCAGGCGTTGCAGTTCGCCCGCATCGTTTAACGTCCAGGAGAGTTGCTGACCGATTTTCAGGTTCCGCAGTTCACTATTTTGTTGCGCCAGCACCGACACATCTGACATATCAATGCCGTACTGGGTAAGAATGCTGCTGAGAGTATCACCGGTGGAGACAACGTATTCATGTACGCCTTCCTCACCTGCCACTTTCTGATCAATTTCATCTTGTGGGATATCATCTTCAGGCGCGGGTTGGTCAATCGGTTCACTCGCTTCCGGTAAAAGGGAGCGAAGCTGGGCAGTATCCAGCTCGATATTCTTGACTACGGGGTTTTGTTCTGGGTGATAAACGAATGGCCGCCAGACAGCAACGGCCAGTGTCACTACAGTAAGGGACCCCAGCATAACGCGGTGGGGTCTCGGCAGGTTGCTATACGCAAGGGCGATAGTTCGGACTAACTGCTGCACTTATCGATGTCCTCATTTGTCTTTCTCCAGGCAGCTCACGTATTGGCTCGACAGATGTGACAAGAAGGTCACATAACTATCCTTTCCCAATGCGATACCGCTACCCAACGGATCCAATGTGCCCGATCGCACATCTGTTCCTTTGGCAACGGCATTGATTACGGCCGGCCTGAATTGTGGCTCAGCAAAAACGCACACGGCTTTGTGCTCAACCAACTGTGTTCGAATGTGATGTAAACGCTGTGCGCCGGGCTGAATTTCAGGATTGACCGTAAAATGTCCAAGCGGTGTCAGGCCGTAGTGTTTTTCAAAGTAGCCATAGGCGTCATGAAAAACGAAATATCCCTTACCCTGCACAGGCGACAGCATCTTACCAATTTTTTGGTCGGTTTGCGCTAATTGAAGCTCGAACTGACGTAGGTTTGCGTCTAATTTGTCACTATTTTGCGGCATAAGTTCCAAAAGTTTTGCATGAATGGTGATCGCCGCCTGTTTTGCAATCTCTGGGGAGAGCCAAATGTGCATATTATATTCGCCATGATGATGATCATCATCTGCCGATTCAGCGTGTTGCGCGTCATGTTCATCCTCCTCATCGCCCCGCATCAGGAGAGGCGTAATAGTGGGTAATTGCGCCAAGGCAATCTGTTTGCCAGCAGGGATTTGCGCGAGGGATTTGCTTAAAAACGCCTCCATATCCGGTCCAACCCAGATAACCAGATCCGCCTGGCCTAAACGCTGGACATCCGAAGGGCGCAAGGCATAATCATGCGGCGATGATCCATCAGGTAACAGCACTTCTGTTGGCAATACACCATCAGCAATCGCCGAGGCGATAAAACCCAGCGGACGGACAGAAGTCACCACCGCAGCCGATACACTGCTTAAAGAAGTCGCAACTATTAAGGCTCCTGCGAAAAAGGTGCGCTTAAACCATAAATTATTTTGTATCATATTGAGAAATCCCATCGTTTTGCCTCGCAAGACGTTATATTATAACATTCCACTTATATTGCAAAACGTAATCCTATGTCCACACTGGCAACACTGAATAAAGTTTCGGTCGCTTTTGGTAGCCGCCGGGTTCTCTCTGATATTTCGCTCTCGCTGAAAGCAGGCCGGATATTAACGCTTCTCGGCCCGAACGGTGCAGGGAAATCGACCCTGGTACGCGTGGTTCTTGGCCTGGTGGAACCGACCAGCGGCACCCTGCAACGTGAAGCCGGTCTACGTATCGGTTATGTGCCACAAAAACTGCACCTTGATGCCACGCTGCCACTGACGGTCAGCCGTTTCATGCGTCTTAAGCCCGGTGCCAAAAAGGCGGATATTCTTCCCGCACTGAAACGGGTGCAGGCGGCGCATCTGCTCAATCAACCCATGCAAAAACTTTCTGGTGGGGAAAATCAGCGCGTGTTGCTGGCGCGGGCGTTGCTCGTTCAACCACAGCTTCTGGTGTTGGACGAGCCGACCCAGGGGGTGGATGTCAACGGCCAACTCGCGCTGTATGATTTGATTGACCAATTGCGACAGGAATTGGGATGTGCGGTACTTATGGTTTCTCATGACCTGCATCTGGTGATGGCCAAAACAGACGAAGTATTGTGCCTCAATCAGCATATTTGCTGTTCCGGCACGCCGGAAGTGGTCTCCATGCACCCTGAATTTATCGCCATGTTTGGCAATCGCGGTGCTGAACAACTCGCCATCTATCGTCACCACCATAATCATCGCCACGACCTGCAAGGAAGAATTGTGCTCAAAACACCTGCGACAAAGCAACACGGGAGCCATGGGCATGATTGAGTTACTCCTTCCCGGCTGGTTGGCTGGCGTCTTGTTGGCAAGCGCTGCGGGTCCATTGGGATCTTTTGTCGTCTGGCGACAGATGTCTTACTTTGGCGATACGCTGGCGCATGCCTCACTCCTGGGCGTGGCGTTCGGCCTGTTGCTCAATGTGAATCCTTTCTATGCGGTGATCGCAGTAACTCTGGTTCTGGCGCTGGTGTTGGTCTGGCTAGAGCGCAAACCCCAACTGGCCATTGATACGCTGCTGGGGATCCTTGCGCACAGTGCTCTTTCGCTCGGTCTGGTGGTGGTCAGTCTGATGTCCAATGTTCGCGTTGACTTGATGGCTTATCTGTTTGGCGATCTTTTGTCCGTGACGTTAAGCGATATCTGGATGATCGCAGCGGGAGTGGTGGTGGTTCTGATTGTGCTGCTCTGGCAATGGCGCGCCCTGCTATCAATGACCATCAGCCCGGAGCTTGCCCACGTAGATGGCGTGAACTTGCAGCGCGCGCGCGTGGTTCTGATGCTGGTAACGGCACTGACCATTGGTCTGGCGATGAAGTTTGTCGGCGCATTGATTATCACGTCATTACTGATTATTCCTGCCGCAACGGCCCGCCGTTTCGCGCGAACCCCAGAGCAGATGGCCAGTATCGCGGTGGGAATCGGGATGATTGCCGTGACCGGCGGTCTGACTTTTTCAGCTTTCTACGACACGCCTGCCGGCCCGTCAGTGGTACTTTGCTCGGCCGCCATGTTTGTATTGAGCTTGAGTAGAAAACAACTGGCGTGATTGCTGCGCCCACTGACAAACCAGCATTTATAAAGAAACGGGGCGCGATATTATCGCGCCTCGTTCAATTTTACGGCTGAGAACTGTGATTACTCTTCGCGAGTGATACCAAAGTGTTTGTATGCATGATTGGTGGCGATACGCCCACGCGGAGTACGTTGCAGAAAACCTTGCTGAATCAGGTAAGGCTCAAGAACATCCTCGATCGTTTCACGTTCTTCACCGATGGCGGCGGCCAGATTGTCCAATCCCACCGGCCCCCCCATGAACTTATCGATCACTGCCAGCAACAGTTTCCGATCCATAAAGTCAAAGCCTTCGGCGTCCACATTCAGCATATCCAGCGCCAGACTGGCGACGTTACTGTTGATCCTGCCATCGGCTTTCACCTCGGCAAAATCCCTCACACGCCGTAACAGACGGTTGGCGATACGCGGGGTGCCGCGCGAACGGCGGGCAATCTCATGGGCACCGTCCTCAGACAGTTCCAGATTGAGGCAATTCGCGCTGCGCCCGACAATGTGTTGCAGATCGGCGACCTGATAGAACTCCAGGCGTTGCACAATACCGAAACGGTCACGCAGCGGGGCTGTCAATGAACCGGCGCGGGTCGTTGCGCCCACCAGGGTAAATGGCGGCAGGTCGAGTTTGATTGAGCGCGCAGCAGGGCCTTCGCCAATCATGATATCCAACTGGTAATCCTC
The DNA here is from genome assembly GCF_003332275.1 of Edaphovirga cremea. Taxonomy (GTDB): domain Bacteria; phylum Pseudomonadota; class Gammaproteobacteria; order Enterobacterales; family Enterobacteriaceae; genus Edaphovirga; species Edaphovirga cremea. Next base: position 72,217 of record NZ_QOVA01000014.1, read on the forward strand.
CATCGCCGGATAGAGAACTTCCTCAACAACCGGCGACAGGCGATGGATTTCATCGATAAACAGTACATCGTGAGGCTCAAGATTGGTCAGCATCGCCGCCAGATCGCCCGCTTTTTCCAGTATCGGCCCCGAGGTGGTGCGCAGGTTAACACCCATTTCGTTGGCGATAATATGCGCCAGCGTGGTTTTACCCAGCCCCGGTGGCCCGAAAATCAGCAGATGATCCAGCGCATCGCCGCGCTGTTTGGCCGCCTGAATGAAGATTTCCATCTGTTCGCGAACGTGCGGCTGCCCAACATACTCATTGAGCAGTCTGGGGCGTATAGCCCGATCGATAATTTCCTCTTCGCTAATAACAGCAGGGGAAATCAGGCGGTCAGCTTCAATCATCCTTTACCTCACAACGCAGCGCGAAGTGCATCGCGGATTAACGTTTCACAATCCGCGCCCGGTTTTGCATTTTTGCTGACCAGACGGCTGGCTTCCTGCGGCTTGTAGCCCAGGGCAACCAGTGCTGAAACCGCTTCTGCCTCAGCATCGGCTTCTTGTTTGGCCTGTGACGAAACGGCGGGCAACGTGATGTCGGTCGAGTTGTTGAACAGATCGCCATTCATTCCTTTGAACCGATCTTTCATTTCAACGATCAGACGTTCGGCGGTTTTCTTGCCGACGCCCGGCAGTTTAATTAGGGTCGCGACCTCTTCCCGCTCCACGGCGGAAACAAACTGCTGCGCTGACATCCCGGAGAGAATAGCCAACGCCAATTTTGGCCCCACTCCGTTAACTTTTATCAGTTCACGAAAGAGCGCCCGCTCTTGCTTGTCGTTAAAACCGTATAAGAGCTGGGCATCTTCACGCACGATAAATTGGGTGAAAACAATGGCTTCCTGACCCAATTCCGGCAACTCATAGAAACAGGTCATCGGCATGTGAACTTCATAGCCCACGCCGTTGGTTTCCAGCAACACCAGCGGTGGTTGCTTTTCCAGAATAACTCCCCTGAGACGACCTATCACTTTGTATTCCTCGCGCGGTTAATAGCGGCAACTGTTGGCTTTGGCAACTGTTCATTTCTGCAATAAAGGCGTTTATACCATAGAAAAGGCTGGATGGATATCCAGCTTGCGGCTCAGCGCATCCGCCCTCGCGCCAGTTGCAGGCGATCGTTATTCATTCTGATCGCATTCTGGCTGACGTGGCAATGGGTAATGGCGATAGCCAGCGCATCGGCGGCATCCGCTTGCGGATTGGCAGGCAGTTTCAACAATGAGCGCACCATATGTTGCACCTGGCTTTTTTCTGCGGCACCACTGCCAACGACGGTCTGCTTCACCTGCCGCGCAGCATATTCAAATACCGGCAGATCCAGATTCACCGCGGCAACAATGGCCACGCCGCGCGCCTGCCCCAGCTTGAGCGCCGAGTCAGCGTTTTTCGCCATGAACACCTGTTCAATCGCGAAAAATTCGGGCTGGAATTGGGTAATGATCTCCGTCACCCCCGCATATATCAACTTCAGTCGGGTCGGCATATCATCCACAACAGTGCGGATGCAGCCGCTGCCCAGATAGCTCAATTGCCGGCCTTCCTGACGAATAACGCCATAACCGGTGATGCGCGAACCGGGGTCGATCCCGAGAATTATTGCCATAACTGTACAATCACCCTGTATTGTCGCTGTCGCGAATACTGTGATGGCCCATCGCGGGCCATCATCTTGCCGCATGCCCAGCCGGTGATTATCTACCGCAGCATAGGGATGTACTTCAGACACTCTTATTTATGTATACAATATTGCGGCACTAGAGTGTTTCTGCCACTTCGTCAGAAATTTCACCGTTATGGTAAACCTCCTGAACGTCATCGCAATCTTCCAGCATATCAATCAGACGCAGCAGTTTAGGGGCGGTTTCCGCATCCATGTCTGCTTTGGTGGAAGGAATCAGCGACACCTCAGCCGCCTCAGCCTTAAGACCTGTGGCATCCAGCGCATCTTTCACGTCACCAAAGCTTTCTGGTGTTGTGAATACATCAATCGCACCGTCGTCATAGGTCACTACGTCATCAGCACCCGCTTCCAGGGCCGCTTCCATCACCGCATCTTCATCTTCACCCGGTGCGTAGGAAATCACCCCTTTTTTGGTGAACAGGTAAGAAACCGAGCCGTCAGTCCCCAGATTGCCGCCGCACTTGGTAAACGCATGACGCACTTCAGAAACGGTACGATTACGGTTGTCACTCAGGCACTCTACCATGACGGCGGTACCGCCTGGGCCGTAACCTTCATACACGATGGTTTCCATATTGGTATCATCGTCACCACCCACGCCACGCGCGATTGCGCGGTTCAGCGTATCGCGGGTCATGTTGTTCGACAGAGCTTTATCGATTGCCGCACGCAGACGCGGGTTTGCAGCCGGATCGCCACCCCCCAATTTGGCTGCCGTCACCAATTCACGAATGATTTTGGTGAAAATTTTACCGCGCTTTGAATCTTGCGCAGCTTTGCGGTGTTTGGTATTGGCCCATTTACTATGACCTGCCATAAGAATCTCCAAAAAGTCCGGTTAGACTGAATAATTAACAAACTCTTCAATCGCCTGCTGATTACTCCAGGACTTGGTTAATGCCGCCGCACTGGCGGCATCAAGCCACTGGTAGGCGTGGTGCTCGGTAATAACGAGATCACGCGGTTCGGGTAATGCCAGACAGAACCAATGTTCTTTATTTCGTGTCACACCCGGAGCATAGCGATAGCGCAAATGCGCAAAAAGCTCAAACTCCACACAGCGCTGACAGTCAAGTAAGGTCAGGTTTTCACTGGCGATATCCACGCCTATTTCTTCCATTACTTCACGCTGTGCGGCATGCTCGGGTGACTCCCCCTCCTCCAGACTGCCGGTCACCGACTGCCAGAAATCAGGGTCATCACGCCGTTGTAACATCAGCACCCGGCCATTGGATCTGGCGTAAATCACCACCAATATTGACTCAGGGCGCTTATAGTTCATCAGATAGTCTCAAGTTTATCGCTGTCGTCGGCAGATTTCCTGGCGATCACACCGATCGACAACTCTTGCAGCGACGCCGGATTGGCAAAGCTGGGTGCTTCGGTCATCAGGCAGGCAGCCGCCGTGGTTTTCGGGAACGCGATAACGTCACGGATATTGTCAGTACCGGTCAGCAGCATCACCAGACGGTCGAGGCCGAACGCCAGACCCGCATGCGGCGGCGTACCAAATTTCAGTGCGTCCAGCAGGAAGCCAAACTTCTCACGCTGTTCATGTTCATTGATGCCAAGAATGCCAAACACGGTTTGCTGCATTTCAGTCCGGTGAATACGCACGGAACCGCCACCCACTTCATAGCCGTTTATGACCATATCGTAAGCGTTGGCAATGGCAGACGTAGGTTCAGCCTGCAACTCTTGCGGTTGCATATCACGCGGTGCGGTAAACGGATGATGCATGGCAGCCAGACCGCCCTCACCATCTTCTTCGAACATCGGGAAGTCGATCACCCACAGCGGAGCCCAACTGCCTTCGCGCGTCAGTTTCAGATCGCGACCGAGCTTCAGGCGCAACGCACCCATCGCATCGGTAACGATTTTGGCACTGTCAGCGCCGAAGAAAATGATGTCGCCATCTTCTGCTGCCGTGCGATCCAGCAATGCCGTCAATACGTCCTCACTGAGGAATTTGGCGACCGGGCTCTGTACACCTTCCAGGCCCTTGGCACGTTCGTTGACCTTGATATAGGCCAAGCCTTTTGCACCGTAGATTTCAATGAATTTCGCGTATTCATCAATTTGCTTGCGGCTGGTTTGTGAGCCACCCGGTACGCGGATTGCCGCAACGCGGCCTTTTGGATCGTTGGCCGGACCGGCGAAGACTTTGAATTCAATCTCTTTGAGCAGATCGGCCACGTCCACCAGCTCCAGCGGGTTGCGCAGGTCTGGTTTGTCCGAGCCAAAACGGCGCATGGCTTCAGCAAAGGTCATGATCGGGAAATCACCCAGATCCACACCCTTCACGTCCAGCCACAGTTCACGCACCAATTTCTCCATCACTTCACGCACTTGATCCGCGCTCATGAAAGAGGTTTCTACGTCGATCTGGGTAAATTCAGGTTGACGGTCAGCACGCAAATCTTCATCGCGGAAACATTTTACAATCTGATAATAACGGTCAAAGCCAGACATCATCAGCAGTTGTTTAAACAACTGCGGGGATTGCGGCAGCGCATAGAACTTGCCTTTGTGTACGCGGCTCGGCACCAGATAGTCACGCGCACCTTCCGGCGTGGCTTTGGTCAGCATCGGCGTTTCAATGTCTAAAAAGCCCTGGCTATCCATGAAACGGCGCACAAAACTGGTGATACGCGCACGCGCTTTCAGGCGCTCGGCCATCTCGGGGCGACGCAGATCCAGATAACGGTATTTCAGGCGTTGTTCTTCGCTGTTGATTTGATTGGAATCCAGTGGCAACGGCTCTGAGCGGTTGATAATAGTCAGGCCATTGGCAAACACTTCGACTTCCCCGGTCGCCATATCTTTGTTGATCTGGCTTTCCGGACGGGCACGCACGGTGCCGGTGATCTGGATGCAGAACTCATTACGCAGTTCTGAAGCCTGTCCGAAAGCGGCCTGATGATCGGGATCGAAGAACACCTGAACGATACCGTCGCGATCGCGCATATCAATGAAGATCAAACCACCTAAATCGCGACGACGATTTACCCAACCACACAGTGTCACTTCCTGACCCACATGGGACAGATTCAGCTTCCCACAATATTCAGTACGCATAACGATATCCTTTTACTCAGCCGATGCTGCAGAGGAGCTACTGGCACCTGCGGCGCCGCTCGTGCTGCTGTTTTCCGAAGCACTTGATTTGTCTTTTTGCTGGCCACCCGGTTTGAAATCTGTCGCATACCATCCGGTTCCCTTGAGTTGGAAACCGGCGGCGGAAATCAGTTTTTTCAGTGAAGGCTGCCCGCACTCAGGACAATCTGTCAGAGGCGCGTCGGATAATTTCTGTAATTTCTCTAACCGATGGTTGCAGGCGCTGCACGCATATTCGTAAATCGGCATAGTTCTGTCTGGATTATTCTGGTTGAAAAAAGGCGGCCATTATAAAGGAAATTCGCGCCATAGATAAGAGCGAACACACATACTGGCAACGACAAACTGGGTTCTGACGCCTTGTTTCCACACATCATTTAACAAATTTGCTAACAATACCTGCAACTTTTCCTGTTCTCAGTAGAATAAACTCATGGCATAACCTTGTATATGTGTACTGCCGCATAGCGATCGCTCTTCGGTTATCAAGCACCTATCCCCTGCTTTCTGGAGCTGAATACTGTTATGGATACGAATACTGCTATTGCTCTGAAAACATCTGTTGAAGCGAAAGCATCTGTTGAAGCAAAAGACATGGCGTTAGACGCCAAAACCACCGCGCTGGTGCTGATCGATCTCCAGCGCGGAATTTTACCCTTTGCCAGTGGCCCTTACTCTGCGCAACAGGTCGTTGCCAATGCGGCAAGGCTGGCTGAACGGTTCCGCGCGCTCGGTTCCCCCGTCATACTGGTGCGGGTGGGCTGGTCTGATACGTTTGCTGAAGCACTGAAGCAGGAGGTCGATCAACCGTCCCCCACGCCAGCCGGTGGACTACCAGCAACCTGGTGGGAATTTCCTGAGGAACTGGCCGTCAGCGAGCATGATATCAAGGTGGTCAAACGCCAATGGGGTGCCTTCTACGGTACCGATCTCGATTTGCAGTTACGCCGTCGTGGTATCAAAACAATTGTTCTGGCCGGGATTTCTACTAATATTGGCGTGGAGTCGACAGCGCGCTCCGCCTGGGAGCACGGTTATGGGCAGATTATTGTCGAAGATGCGTGTAGCGCCCACAGCGCAGAAGAACACAACGCCAGCGTCAACGTGATCTTCCCGCGCATTTCCCGCGTGCGCACCGCTGAACAGGTGTTGGCTGCATTGTCAGAGTAAATCCCACGTTGCCTGCGGATTTTTGCCATTGCGCAGGTGTTTAAGGAGAGCATCACCCTTCATGTTTATTGGACTGCCGCAGTGGCATCATAATGCCTGGGCAAAGTTAGGTATCAATGACTTAGCCGACTACAGCCGCTATTTTAATTGCGTCGAGGGGAATACGACGTTCTATGCGTTGCCAAAAGCGGAAATTGTCCACCGCTGGCGTGATATGACGAACGATGATTTTCGCTTCTGTTTCAAGTTCCCTTCCACGATAAGCCATCAGGCATCGCTGAGAAATTGCCAGAAAGAGATCGACGCCTTCTTTCAATGTCTCGATCCGCTCAATTCCCGCATCGGCCAACTCTGGTTGCAGCTCCCTTCGGCGTTCAGCCCGATGGAATTACCCGCCCTCTGGACGTTTTTAGATGCCTTACCCAAGGCGTTCACCTACGGGGTCGAAGTGCGCCATCCTGAGTTTTTTGCCAAAGGCGAGGCCGAATTACAGCTCAACCGCGGGCTTTCGCAACGAGGGATCAACCGTGTGATTCTCGACAGTCGCCCGATCCATGCCGCCGTTCCCCATTCAACGGCAGTGCGCGAAGCACAACGAAAGAAACCCCGATTACCTGTGCACCCGGTTGACACCGCGGGGCAGCCACTGGTGCGTTTTATCGGCGGTGATGTGATTGATGACAATCTGGCTTTCTTCACTCCCTGGTTTGAAAAGCTCCGTAACTGGCAACAAAGTGAGACCCGCCCTTACCTTTTCATTCATACGCCGGATTGCAGTGACGCGCCGCAGCAAGCACAAAAAATATGGCAGCAACTTGAGAAATTTATCCCGCAGACCGGGCCTTCCCCCGATTGGCCAGAACAAAACTCCCTGTTTTGACTTGGGAGTTATCTGACATACTGCTTTCCATACTGTAAAACGTTGATTACATAACACAGCGAGCAATAACGTGATTCCTGGCGACAGACACCCTCATTCGCAGTTATTATCTCTGCGCCACGAAATGGTTGGGCAATGGAGTTTAAAATGGTAAGCGCGCTTTATGTTGTGCTCGGCGCACTGTTGTTGATTAAGCTGTCATTTGATGTTGTGAAGTTAAGGATGCAGTACCGGGTCGCTTACGGTGACGGCGGCTTTTACGAGTTGCAAATTGCCATTCGCGTTCATGGCAATGCGGTGGAGTACATTCCCATCGGGGCTATTTTGCTGCTCATGATGGAAATGAACGGTGCTGATGTGTGGATGGTTCATCTTTGCGGATTGATGCTGATTACGGGTCGTCTGTTCCATTTCTATGGATTGAAACATCGGGAAATCCGCTGGCGTCGTTCTGGTATGGGAGCTACGTATGTTTCCCTGTTGCTGATGATACTCATCAATATTTGGTACCTCCCCTGGTCGCAAATACTGACTTTGCGCTAGGGTGCTAATAACAGGCGGCGCACATGCCGCCTTGCTGCCAATAAGTCCACAGACTCTCCTGCATGATTTATCGCGCTTATCTGCTAGAATAGCCCCCCTCAATTTCCGATCATATTTAGCGCCATGCCAAACCGCGATACTCTCTTTTCTGCCCCGATAGCCAAATTGGGCGACTGGACCTTCGACGAACACGTTGCCGAAGTTTTTCCTGACATGATCCAGCGTTCTGTGCCGGGTTACTCCAATATCATCTCGATGATCGGTATGCTTGCCGAGCGTTTTGTCCAACCCAATAGTCAGGTTTACGATCTGGGCTGTTCGCTGGGTGCCGCAACGCTGTCGATGCGCCGTAATATTACTGCACCGGGCTGTAGGATCATCGCCGTTGATAACTCCCCCGCGATGGTTGAACGCTGTCGTCGCCACATCGAGTCCTTTCGCGCAGATACCCCTGTTGAGGTGATCGAGTCAGATATTCTCGACATTACGCTTGAGAATGCCTCGATGGTGGTGCTCAATTTCACCCTGCAATTTCTTGCACCTGACGATCGCCAACGAGTGCTGAATCAGGTCTATCAAGGCTTACGCCCCGGTGGCGCGCTGGTTTTATCAGAAAAACTCAGCTTCGAAGATGCCGATGTGGGCGAACTGCTGTTCAATATGCATCACGATTTCAAGCGTGCGAATGGTTACAGCGAATTGGAAATCAGCCAGAAGCGCAGCATGCTGGAAAACGTCATGCTGACGGATTCCGTGGAGACCCACAAAGCGCGGTTGCGCATGGCGGGTTTTGAACATGCGGAAACCTGGTTTCAATGCTTCAACTTTGGTTCATTGATTGCGTTGAAAGGCGGGGAAACGGCATGACGGATTTTGGGGATTTCTACCGGTTGATTGCCAAAGGCCCGTTAAGCCATTGGCTCGACACCCTTCCTGCGCAACTCAGTGCCTGGCAGCGCGAATCACTGCATGGCAAATTCAAGCTATGGTTCAATACGGTTGAGCACCTGCCGACCCTCACGCCAGATCGGCTGGATTTACTGCACAGCGTCACCGCCAGTCTGGACACGCCTTTGACAGACGGCCAGCGTGAAGGGGTTGAAAATCTGCTGCGCAACCTGATGCCGTGGCGCAAGGGGCCTTTCTCTTTATATGATATCGAGATCGATACCGAATGGCGTTCGGACTGGAAATGGGACCGGGTTTTACCGCATATTTCGTCCCTGGCGGGGCGCATGATTCTGGATGTCGGTTGCGGCAGCGGTTACCACATGTGGCGAATGATTGGCGCAGGTGCCCACTTTGCAGTGGGTATCGACCCGATGCAACTGTTCTTGTGCCAATTCGAAGCCGTCCGCAAGCTGCTCGGCGGAGATCAGCGCGCACATTTGCTGCCACTGGGTATTGAGCAACTTCCTGAACTGGCGGCGTTTGATACGGTATTTTCGATGGGCGTGTTGTATCACCGTCGTTCGCCACTGGATCATCTCTATCAATTGAAGAACCAACTGGTGAGTGGCGGCGAATTGGTACTCGAAACCCTGGTTGTTGCAGGTGATGCACTGCAGGTTCTGGTTCCTGGCGATCGCTATGCACAAATGCGCAATGTCTACTTCATTCCCTCTACCGAGGCGCTGAAAGCCTGGCTGGAGAAATGCGGTTTTGTTGACGTAAGAATTGCTGATATTTCTGTCACCAGCCTTGAAGAGCAGCGCCGTACGTCGTGGATGACCAGTGAGTCTCTGGCAGAATTCCTTGATCCCGACGATCAGAGTAAAACCGTTGAAGGCTATCCAGCGCCACAACGCGCGCTATTGATTGCTCGTAAACCCTGATCTGCCTGCCTGTTCAATCCGTTTTTGCACAAAAAAAGCCCCGACAAATGTGACGGGGCTTGGTACTTGCGCAGGGCGACGCAAAAGGGTCTAACGACCCATTAAATCAATGCACTGTGCCACTGAGTCAGTTTATTGCTGCAAGCTGATTATTCGCCACAGGCTAGGCAGACTGCGATAAATGAACGCTACCCCCCAGTGCGCTTTTCATCGCTTCCACCACATCAGCATCAACGCAATAATGACTGAATTCATCGAATTCATTGTCAGAACACATTGTGACACCTGCCTTCCGGTAACGCATGCTGGAAGGCACCGTATGCCCGGCAGAACTGTGCAGCTCTTTAATGCCAATATCGACAAACTTGCGCAAGTTGGTCAATCGTACACCGGCACCCGCCATAATGACGGGACCTTGAGTGGCATTAAGCAGTTCCCGCAGCAACGCAAGCCCCAACTCTGCGCTCTGCTGTTGTCCTGACGTAAGAATACGGGCAACGCCCAATTGAGTCAGTTGTTCCAATGCAACTTTCGGGTTGAGGCACATATCAAACGCGCGGTGAAAAGTGACCGCCATCCCGCTGCACAGAGCCATGACTTGCTGCATGCGCGGAAGATCAATATGCCCTTCAGAATCAAGCATACCCACAACAACGCCTGGAAATCCCATATCGCGGATACACGCCAGATCGTTTTTAATTACATTGAACTCACTTTGGTTATAGCAGAAATCTCCGCCACGAGGACGAACAATTGGGTGCACCGGGATCGCCACCCCCTCCTTCGCCATTGATAAGGTTCCGTAACTTGGCGTCAGTCCCCCTTCTGCCTGACTCGCACATAATTCGATGCGATCGGCACCCGCCTGTTCAGCAATCAGCGCACATTCGACGCTATAGCAACACACTTCCAATTTAGTCATTTTACCTCCCGGATGACGGCAACCATGCTACAGCACTTGTTAAATCCAGACTATCTCGCGTAGGCTTCAGCAAGCACTCTGTTCAGCCTGTAGAAGGACGGGTAACTATGACATTCAATTTTGATCAATGGGTAGACCGCAGTCACAGTGACAGTGTTAAGTGGAATAAATATAAGCAGCGTGATGTTATTCCGCTGTGGGTAGCCGATACGGACTTTATTTCACCGCCCGCGGTCATCGAGGCATTGCATAAACGCGTATCCGAGGGCGTATTTGGTTACGGTACATTGCCAGCGGAATTGACTGATTTGCTGGTTGAGCGGATGAAAAACCGCTACGGCTGGCAGATAGCACCACATTGGCTGGTTTATTTACCGGGCGTGGTCTGTGCGCTGAATCTTGCCGTCAGGGCATTTACCACTGAGGGCCAGGTCTGCATAACGCCAAGTCCTATTTACCCACCTTTCTCCCAGGCTGTGACCCTTGCCAATCGAACGCAATTGCAAGCACCGCTAGTAAAGAGTGCCGATCGTTGGGTGATGGATTTTAATGCGCTTGATGGACAATTAACCGGCAATGAAAAACTGCTTCTATTATGCAATCCACAAAATCCCGGCGGCACCGTTTACCGCAGAGAGGAGTTGGAACAGCAGCATAAATTTGCGCAGCAGCATAATCTAGTGGTGTGTTCTGATGAAATTCATAGCGACTTAATTCTCGATAGTGATATTCATCACATTCCCTTCGCTGCGTTAAATCCCGATGCCGAACAGCGTGCAATCACCCTAATTTCCCCTTCAAAGACCTTTAATTTGGCGGGGCTCGGCGCGTCGGTAGCCATTATCGCCAATGACGAGTTACGGCGAAAATTTATCCGCCAGCAAAAAGGGATAATACCCAGCGTTAATATATTGGCCTACGTCGCAGCCATTGCTGCTTATCGCGATGGTGAGTCATGGTTGCGTGAGCAAATTGCATATTTAAGGGACAACCGGAATTGGCTGGTGCAGCGTATTAACGCTATGCCGGGGTTATCAATGGTGTCACCTGAAGGCACGTATTTGGGTTGGATCGATGCATCGGGGCTTGCCGTTGATAATCCCTATTCGTTCTTTTTGCAGGCAGGTGTCGCGTTATCCCCCGGCAAGGATTTTGGCGACGATCGGTTCATCCGCATCAATTTCGGCTGCACGCGCGCATTGCTTGAGCAGGCACTACAGCGCATGGAAACCGCCATCCTCAGTTTGAATTGAGATTAGTGAGGAGCGCACAGCAACCGGAGCGTACATCAGTACGTGAGGATTGCGAGCACTGCTCCTCGCCCAAGATGGCAAGTAAAATAGGCTCTAGGCGTTATTGTCGCAGTCAGCTTGGGCAGGGACAGCGCACAGCAACCGGAGCGTACATCAGTACGTGAGGATTGCGAGCACTGCTCCTCGCTCAAGATGGCAAGTAAAATAGCCTAGCGCTCGCTGGCGACGATATCACGCAGACTATAGGGATGAAACTTAATCGTCACACTCCCATCGGTGATGGCCAGGGTCGGGTTTGGGAGACGCTCGTGCTCCCCTTGGGGGGAACTGAATTTCAGTTTGATGCCGGGGGCGAGCAGGGCTTGGTCGGGGAGGTAACTGAGGGCGCGGGCGTAGAGGGTATCGACGTCACTGGGGATGACCAACTCGACGTGCTCCCAACCTTCGTGTGGGTAGCGCTTGTCACCGGGATAGGGTAATTCGATCACGTCTATTTGCCAGGAACAGAGACGTAGCGGGGTTTTCAGGTCAAAGAGGCAGATAGGGCGCCCGTTGATTTCTGTTTCAGATAACAGAGTGGCGCATTGCATAAATCCGCGCCGCCAGCGCTCTGCGGTTGTTACCTGATGACAGCGAACTGAAATGTGATCTGCGGTAAAGCGGGACAAATCCAGCTGAAGTTTTTGGGCAAATGTTTCGAGAACCTGTTCAAAACGTGGAAGATCGGAGGCCAGATCCTGCAACTCGGTAACGGTAGACAACAACGACATAAATCGCCTTACTGGTGTGAATATTCTGAGGCGTAATTTACACCCAGTTTCCCTTGCATACCACTTTGTTTTGTTTTGACTTCTGCAACAGGCCAAATACCGAAGATTATTCTACCATTCGGTTTATACGCTTAATAAAAAGAAAAACCCCAAATCACACATTCTGAGAAATATCCGACAGTACGTTATCAATACGCTTATTTTTGACAAACAGCACCTTCTGCCACGTATTCTAATGGTATGATTCCAGTCAATAAAATGCATACTGAGACTTATCTTAATTAGGTCGAATACGATTGATACTCAGTTATAATTAAGATACCTTATCTTTCCTTCAAAAAAACAGAGAGGGCAACAATGCTCTTATTAACGATATCTGTTGTGTTGATTGTTATCGCTGCTTTTGCGATTTATAAACACTTTATCAGCGCCAGAAAAAACAAGCTTGGATCTGAACGTAGAAAGAAACACTGATTGATAATATTTGTTGTTCCCATCAACTTTATTTGTATTTTTATTGGGCTTCTTCTTCTACCAATTAGTTTATTTATTATTCATTCCCAGGCTCCTGATTTCGCAATTCCACTGCCATACCAAAGAGGGTGAGCCCGACATAAACCGGGCTCACCCTCACCCTCCCCCCTTTCTATAACCCTGCTTCGGTGTTACTGACGCAGGGTGGCAGATAAGGTATAATCGCGCTTTGTTTTACAGTACGCAGGAAATTGAGTGATTTATGTTCTCCCTGCTGCGACTGTTCTATGACCCAGCACGATACCTCCATGGTATCCCTCGTTTTAATTAAGGTATCCCGGTGAATATACAGGCTCTTCTTTCAGAAAAAGTCAGCCAGGCGCTGATTGCCGCAGGCGCACCCGCCGACAGCGAAGCACAGGTCCGTCAATCTGCGAAAGCGCAGTTTGGTGATTATCAGGCCAATGGCGTGATGTCCGTTGCTAAAAAACTCGGTATGCCCCCGCGACAACTCGCTGAAAAAGTAGTGCAACTTCTGGAGCTTGACGGTATTGCCAGCAAGACTGAAATCGCCGGCCCGGGTTTCATCAATATTTTTCTCGACCGCCAGTGGGTCGCCGTCCATGCCGACCATGCTCTGATCGCCCCCAAATTGGGGATTACGCCGGTTGAAGCGCAGACGATAGTCATTGACTACTCTGCTCCCAACGTAGCCAAAGAGATGCACGTCGGCCATTTGCGTTCCACTATTATTGGTGACGCCGCGGCACGTACCCAGGAATTCCTCGGCCATAAAGTGATCCGCGCCAACCATGTGGGCGACTGGGGCACCCAGTTCGGTATGCTGATTGCCTACCTTGAGAAAGTGCAGAATGAAAACGCCAGTGATATGGAGCTTGCCGACCTTGAGCATTTCTATCGTGAAGCCAAGAAGCACTACGACGAAGATGCGCAGTTTGCTGAACGCGCCCGCAGCTATGTAGTAAAACTGCAAGGTGGTGACGAATATTGCCTGAAAATGTGGCGCAAACTGGTTGATGTGACCATGACCCAAAACCAGATCACCTACGATCGGCTGAATGTCACGCTGACCCAAAGAGATGTCATGGGTGAAAGCCTCTACAACTCCATGCTGCCCGGCATTGTTGCCGATTTGAAGGCCAAAGGGTTGGCGGTGGAAAGTGAAGGCGCAACGGTTGTCTACCTTGATGAATACAAGAATAAAGAAGGCGATCCGATGGGTGTCATCATCCAGAAAAAGGATGGCGCTTTTCTTTACACCACCACGGATATCGCCTGCGCCAAGTACCGTTATGAAACACTCGGTGCCGACCGCGTGCTTTACTATATTGACTCCCGCCAGCATCAGCATTTGATGCAAGCGTGGACCATCGTCCGTAAAGCCGGTTATGTCCCGGAGTCCGTACCGCTTGAACACCACATGTTTGGCATGATGTTGGGTAAAGACGGCAAACCGTTCAAAACCCGTTCAGGGGGCACGGTGAAACTTGCCGATCTGCTGGATGAAGCAATCGATCGTGCCGGTAAGCTGATTGCAGAGAAAAACCCGGATATCAGTGAACAGGATCTGAAAGAGTTGGTCGTCGCAGTAGGTATTGGTGCGGTGAAGTATGCTGACCTGTCAAAAAGCCGTACTACCGATTACATTTTCGATTGGGACAATATGCTGGCTTTTGAGGGCAATACGGCACCTTATATGCAATATGCCTATACCCGCGTCGCCTCAATCTTCAAGCGTGCTGAAATTGATCTCAACGGTCTCACCCAACCGATTGTGCTGAATGAAGATCGCGAAGCTGCGCTGGCTACCCGTCTGTTGCAATTCGAGGAAGTTCTGACGACAGTTGCTCGCGACGGTACGCCGCACGTGATGTGTAGCTATCTGTACGATCTTGCAGGCTTGTTCTCAGGATTTTACGAGCACTGCCCGGTTCTCAATGCGCAAAGTGAAGAGATCCGTCAAAGCCGTCTCAAATTGGCACTGTTGACGCAAAAAACGCTCAAACACGGTCTTGATACGTTGGGTATTGAAACCGTAGAACGGATGTAACGACTGTCTATAGCCAAAGTAATCCGTTGAACGATGCCAATCAGTTGCCGCTGATTGGCATTTTTGTATGCAAAAATCCGGTAACGCAAACGCTGCCGGATTCTGTCAAAGTGTTACATCACTGGCGTTTCACTGTGCCAACAGTCGCCGTCTGGAATCTATACGGTGCGGCGGGCGAAATCCCGCACTTTAAAGCCCAGCAACGCCAATACGCCAAAGTAGGCAATGACGCCCGCAACCACTACCGCAGCAAGACGCATAAGGCGCATTGCCATGCCACCGACATCCCACGCAGGCATCAGCCACATCACCCCAATCAGAACGGCGGACATGCCGATGACGGCAACGATCAGTTTGGTGAGAAATACCACCCAGCCTGCCTGCGGTTGGAAGATCTTCTGCTTACGCAATTGCCAATAGAGCAGCGAGGCATTCAGGCACGCACCCAAGCCGATGGAGAGTGCCAGACCGGCGTGTTTCAAGGGGCCAATGAACGCCAGGTTCATCAACTGCGTGGCAATCAGGGTAATGATCGCAATCTTGACCGGCGTTTTGATATTCTGACGCGAGTAAAAACCGGGAGCCAGCACTTTTACCACGATCAGCCCCATCAACCCCACGGAGTAGGCCACCAGCGCACGCTGGGTCATGGCGGCATCGAAAGCACTGAAACGGCCATACTGGAACAGGGACACCGTCAGCGGTTTGGCCAGAATGCCCAACGCCACCGCACTTGGCAGTGCCAGCAAGAAGCACAGGCGCAGCCCCCAATCCATCAGCCGTGAGTATTCATCATGGTTACCGCTGGAAAAACTCTTCGCCAGCGACGGCAGCAAAATAGTGCCCAGCGCGACACCCAGCACGCCCGACGGAAACTCCATCAAACGGTCTGCGTAGTACATCCATGACACCGAACCCGCAGCCAGGAACGAGGCGAAAATGGTATTGATGATCAGGGATATCTGGCTGACAGACACACCCAAAATCGCTGGCCCCATCTGGCGCATCACCCGCCAAACCCCGGCGTCCCGCAGATTCAATCGCGGCAACACCAACATACCGATCTTTTTCAGATGGGGTAACTGATAGCCCAGTTGCAGAACCCCGCCGACCACGACAGCCCACGCCAGTGCCAGAACGGGCGGATTGAAGTAAGGCGCAGCAAACAACGCAAAACCGATCATACTGACGTTGAGAAAGGTTGGCGCAAAAGCCGGTATCGAAAAACGGTTCCAGGTATTGAGGATCGCCCCCACCAGAGAGGCCAGCGAGATCAGCAAAATATAGGGGAAAGTGATCCGCAGCAGCGCAGAGGTCAGGGCAAACTTATCGGGCGTTACGGCAAAACCTGGTGCGGTGGCATAAATGACCCACGGCGCGGCGAGCATGCCCAGTACCGTGACAATTGCCAGAACCAGCGTCAACAGACCGGAAACATAGGCCACGAAGGTGCGGGTTGCCTCTTCGCCCTGCTGGCTTTTGTATTCGGCCAAAATGGGGACAAAGGCTTGGGAAAATGCCCCTTCAGCAAAGATTCGCCGCAACAGATTGGGGAGTTTGAAGGCAACAAAAAAGGCGTCCGTTGCCATACCTGCCCCAAAAACGCGTGCAACGATTGCGTCACGCGCAAAACCCAGCACGCGTGAAAACATCGTCATTGAACTGACGGCGGCCAGTGATTTCAGTAGATTCATGTCATATTTTCTTATTGGCGATGGGCAAACAGTAACGCCTGCATCAGCAGGCGTTAAATACCGCACCAGCAAAGCTCTTTGGTGTCGCCATAGTCTACGGATCCGAGACGTAATAGCCAGAGCTAGTTGTTACATTCAATTACTCAGGGAGCGTATTACTATTCATCAATTGCTCAATAATACGCTGCGCATAAAGTGCTTGTTCACCAGAGGTTTCTGGTGCCGTTTGGTTGGTCGCACACTGGATAAAGTGGTGGATAGCCCCTTCAAAACCACGCTGCGCCAGCGTCGTTTGCCAACTGGGTGATGGGAGCTCACTGACGATGCACTCCTTCTCCTGCTGCCACTGACGCATATCAGTAATCTGGTACAGCGCACGATCGCACACGGCCTGTACGCTTTCCCGCTGACTGCCTGCTTGCCGGTGCATACTGGTCGTCACCAGCGTATCACCACACTGGAAATGGTGTTCTGCATAGCGCATTTGCCCGTGATCGTTACTTTGCACCGTACCACTGAGCAGCGTCGCGTCGCCACCGCCTAGCCACAGCGCGGTATCGATGACGTGCAGATAGTCGTCGAGCAGCGTGGAATACACATCATGCGGCCCGATGCTGTCACTGCGGTGTTTGTCCATCCGCAGCGACGCCGGGTTTTTCATTTCATTACGCAGTTGCTGATAAAGCGGTGCAAAACGCCGGTTGAATCCCACCATCAGCGCCCGGCCACGCTGTTGCGCCATTTCAATCAGATGTTCAGCCTGTTCAACCGTCTCGGCGAGAGGTTTATCGACATACACATCAACACCATGATTGAGAAGTTCACCCACTACATGGAAATGGCTGGCAGTACTGCTGTGAACAAATACCACATCACATTGCCGGGCCAATTCATCTAAACGGGAAAAACAGGCCATGCGATAACTGTCGCAAACGACCCGCGCCTTTTGCTGATTGGGCGAGAAACCACCGACCAATTGCCAGTCCGCCGCACGGCTTAATATCGGCAGATAGGCTTTTTGCGCGATGCCGCCCAATCCGATAACACCAATTTTCAGACTCATTCTGCCTCCGTTAATCGCCCAGATGCGCCAACAGGCTTTCGAGGCGCTGGTTCAATTCTGCCACCTGCTCCTCCAGCGCTGTCACGCGTGATTCGAGCCCACTTCTTTCAGCGGGCTGTCGTTGATCTTCTATAGACGATCGTTGACCTTCTGTCGAAAAGCGCTGACCTTCACTGGCAGAGAATTGCTCTTGCGCGATCTGCTCACTCACTTCACCACAGAACAGGTGCATGAAACGGCTTTCGCGTTTTCCAGGCTCGCGGGCCAAACGCACCACAAACGGGCCATCTTCGCGCCTGATTAGAGTATTGAGTACATCGTCAGTGTCTGCCACTGACGCAAAATCATGCAAACGATTGGTGCGGGTTCTGAGTTCGCCCGAGGTTTGTGCACCACGCAGTAATAGTGCTGTCACGACAGCAAATTCGCCCGGTGAAAACTTCAGATTGCCAAACTCGGAATTACAGAAACGATGCTCATATTTCAGCGTGCGGCTACCGCTGACGCTGCGGATCATGTGTTTTTTTGCCAGAAGATCCAGCGTTTGCTGCACTTCACTTTCACTCAACTCCATGACCGGTTCACGGTTGGTTTTCTGATTACAGGCCGTCGTCAGGCTGTTCAGTGAGAGAGGGTAAAGTTCTGGGGTGGTAACCTGTTTTTCCATCAGGCAACCAATCACCCGGGCTTCTTTCGCGCTCAATACGTGTTTCATAACTCTCCCTCAACGTGGTGGCATCCATTCTGTGTTAGTCAGTGCCGTGAGAATGTGATCCTGCCATTTGCCATCAATCAGCAGGTAGTCTTTTGCATAACCTTCGCGTTCAAACCCCAGGCGGGTCAGCAAATTGCCACTGCGCTGGTTGTGTGGCATATAGTTCGCCATGATCCGGTGCATACGCTGTTGGCGCTGCATATAACGAATCGCACTCTCCAGCGCTTCGTACATCAACCCTTTCCCCTGCCACTTTTCACCCAGCGAATAGCCGAGGAAACAGGCATGAAACGATCCGCGCAGCACATTACTGAAATTCGCCACGCCGATAACGTCGTTTTCATCGGCATCAAGCAGAATAAAATAGTAGGCACTACCCTGTTTCTGTAAATCAGTAATCAACCCGAGACGTGCCTGCCAGCCAGAGGGATAGCAATGGCTTTCGTCACGGATAGGTTCCCAGGGCTTCAGAAAAGCCCGGTTCTCAGCGTAGTACTCAGCCAACCGGTGTGCATCCCGTTCATGAACCAAACGGACAACCAGTCGATCTGTTGTCAGGCGTACCTTGGGTGACGCCGAGCGATAGCCAAACATCCACTCCCTCCACAGTCTGGACGGTTTGATAAGAAGTGCTCATGAGTAAAACCTGCACTGTTGCCC
The DNA here is from genome assembly GCF_003332275.1 of Edaphovirga cremea. GTDB lineage: Bacteria > Pseudomonadota > Gammaproteobacteria > Enterobacterales > Enterobacteriaceae > Edaphovirga > Edaphovirga cremea. The sequence continues at coordinate 91,113 of NZ_QOVA01000014.1, forward strand.
TTTCGGTGAGCGTTATCGCGCCCGCGATCCGGCATTCCGTCCCTCTATCTGCGCATCATTATGAGCGCAGCTTAGCCCAACCGTAAAACGACGGGCTTGGTCTCAACCTTACAACATCATTTTCTTCTTTATTTTGCCAGCGGCTTAACATATTGACGATGAAAAAATATTGTCACTCCACACTCTATCGGAAAATGAAATTCAAGTTCAAAATAAAGGCGTTTAGGGTTTCTTATTTTGCGCCTTTGAAATGCGCAGTAAATTCTTGTGGTGAAGAATGTCGTTAGTCTCGCAAGCTAGGAGCTTGGGTAAATACTTCCTGTTATTGGATAACATGCTGGTTGTTCTTGGTTTCTTTGTGGTCTTCCCGTTGATATCGATCCGTTTTGTCGATCAAATGGGTTGGGCTGCGCTGGCAGTTGGAATTGCATTGGGCTTGCGTCAGCTTATTCAGCAAGGTTTGGGGATTTTTGGCGGTGCCATTGCCGACCGTTTTGGCGCCAAGCCGATGATCATTACCGGGATGCTGATGCGTGCCGCCGGTTTTGCGCTCATGGCGATTGCCGATCAGCCATGGCTGCTGTGGCTCTCCTGCGCCCTCTCCGGGCTGGGTGGAACGTTGTTCGATCCACCGCGGACGGCCTTGGTGATTAAACTCACCCGCCCGCACGAACGCAGTCGTTTCTTTTCCCTGCTGATGATGCAAGACAGTGCCGGTGCCGTAGTGGGTGCGCTGATCGGCAGTTGGCTGCTGCAGTATGATTTTCACCTGGTGTGCTGGACGGGTGCCGGGATTTTCGTGCTCGCCGCCGCCTTCAACGCCTGGCTTTTACCGGCCTACCGAATTTCTACCGTTCGCACCCCGATGAAAGACGGGCTGTTGCGCGTGCTGCGCGATCGCAGGTTTGTCACCTATGTTCTGACCCTGACCGGCTACTATATGCTGGCGGTGCAAGTGATGCTGATGCTGCCCATCATGGTTAACGAACTGGCGGGTTCGGCCTCGGCAGTAAAATGGATGTATGCGATTGAGGCTGCATTATCGCTCTCGCTGCTTTATCCGATTGCCCGCTGGAGTGAAAAACGTTTCACATTGGAGCAACGGCTGATGGCTGGGCTGCTGATCATGACAGTCAGCCTGTTCCCGGTTGGCCTGACCACCAGTTTGCAAACGCTGTTTATGCTGATTTGCCTGTTCTATACCGGCTCAATCATTGCTGAACCTGCACGCGAAACGCTCGGGGCATCGCTGGCCGACTCCCGCGCACGCGGCAGCTACATGGGTTTCAGCCGTCTTGGGTTGGCTCTGGGTGGCGCACTCGGTTATACCGGCGGTGGCTGGATGTACGATACCGGCAAAGCGCTTGAAATGCCTGAACTTCCCTGGTTCCTGCTGGGAATCGTGGGCGTGATCACCCTGATGGGGCTTTACTGGCAATTCCATCAACGCCGCATCGAGCCGGCCATGCTCAGCGGCGGCTGATCGCCCACTTTTCCTCCCGTTTCAATGGCCCCGTTCTGCGGGGCCGTTTGATCTCCCGACAGAGTTTACCCATACTTTGTTAACGTATTGATGTGATTGGACTGGCAATTTTTGCCGCCCCCATTCTTTTCCCAGAGCAACCTGCCACATTATTTCGCATTCTGTCCTTGCAAAAGGAACTCCTGTAAAATCCGCCCGTCCAACCAGACAACGATATGTCGTATTAGAAAACAATATGCCGTATTAGAAATGCAATATGCCGTATCAGACTGCAACACGCCGTATTTTTACCTGTCATTGAGGATCACATGAGAAAGCTTTTACTTGGGGCGACTGCCCTGATTTTTGCCGGTCTGCTTGCCGGATGTAACCAACTCACGCAATACACCCTGAACGAACAGCAGGTTAATGAGTATCTTCAGAAGCACAACGATTATAAGAAACAGATTGGCGTGCCGGGTCTGGTTGAAGCGCAGATCGTGCTGACCGATCTCACTAGCCAGATTGGTCGCAGCGAACCAGGAAAAGTGACGTTATCAGGAAATGCCAAAGTGAATATCACGTCTTTGCTGGGGCCACAGCAGGCGGATATGAAACTCACCCTGAAAGCACAGCCGGTTTTTGACCGGGAAAAAGGCGCGATTTTCCTGAAAGATATGGAGTTGGTTGATTACACGATTCAACCAGAAAAAATGCAGACGGTGATGAAGACGCTAACGCCGTACCTCAATCAATCGCTCAAGACCTATTTCGATCAGCGACCTGCCTATGTGCTGAATGCCGATGGCAGTAAGGCTGAGGCGATGGCGAAAAAACTGGCGAAGGGGTTGGAAGTGAAACCGGGACAACTTGTTATTCCGTTTACAGATTAAGTTGTTCACCTTTAACGTGAAAATTATCGCGTCAGGGCGCAATTTCCCTGACGCGATAACGACAAAACGTCATGCGTTATTGCTCGTCATTACCTTCCGCTTCAGCCAACTCATCACTCATGCACTGAATCGCTTCGCGGCTGATAATGGCCAGCGTGCGGTAAAAACTCGTGGTGGCATGCGCCTCGACTTTTCCCAGAAAACGGCCACACCATGGCATCAGGAATTCATCAAATAGCGTAGTCTGGGCGGCCACTTCATCTTCCTGCGACTGATCTTCCAGCCACGATGCGGCCAGCAGTAACGAACCGATGTGATCGCACGGGGCATCGCCCAGCGGCATACCGCGTTCGGTTAAAAATGCCCGTACTTCGGCTTCCTCTCCCGCCTCATAATCTGAGCGGAATGGCGACACGCGACACTCGCTACCCACAAACAGCGCAGCATAATCGGCGGCCAGCGCCTGCGGATCGGCATCCTGTTGCAGGCGGGCAAGCAGTTCGTCCTGTTCCAGCGGCCAGTGTTCAGCCAGTTTTCCCTCTTGGATCAGGGTAAACAGCGGCACCAGCAACGGATCTTGCGGCGGACGGTTAAATAACGTGCCAAGCACGCGACAAACAATCGAAAACTCATTCATTTAAGCAACCTGTTAGGCCAACATCCTGTTGAACCGAAATAGACCTGTTGAATTGAAAGGAAATAATAACACTCACATGGCGCGAAGATGTCACAGCCCCGCCAATTCTGCAATGGGCGGACGACCGCGCATTTCGAGAAAATCAAGGAAACGGCGTGGCGTCACGTTCAGGATCCTTGCTTCTGGGAAATTCACCGCAGCGATAATTCGTTCACAATGCTCGAATCCCCCCATCGAAAAGGCAATATGCGAATCAGACCCCAGCGCCAACCAGCCTCCCGCATCGCGTACCGCCTCGGCAATGGCACGACAGTTCGCTTCACTGCCCTTGCGTGAATGGGTAAATGAAGAGTTATTCAGCTCCAACGCCACCTGATAGTGAGCCGCCGCCTCGGCAATGGCCGGAATGTCTACCGGATATTTCGGGTTGCCCGGATGGCTGATGATATGGACATCGCCCTTAGCCATCGCGGCGATCATCGCTTTGGTATTGGTTTCTTTATCTTGTGGGGCAAAAACCGGCTCATGGAAACCCGCAATGATCACATCGATCGCCGCCAGCATCGGGCCAGTGCAGTCTATGTCACCGTCAATATTTTTGATGTTGGCTTCGATCCCACGCAGGATGCCCACGCCGTCAACCATCCGCGGCCATACGCGCATATTGATAAAATGCCAGTGGTGCGGTGCATCAGCCATATCCGGGCCATGATCGGTTATGGCAAACAGTTTTATTCCTTTCTGCTGCGCTTCATTGATGTAATCGTGCAACGTGCTGTAAGCATGGGTGCTGGCAACGGTGTGCATATGTAAATCTACCGGAAACATGGCTTCTCCTTGTTTTTTTGGTCTTCCCCAAGCATAGCAGCATTATGTTTGGAGTTTGTTACAGGTAGGGCTTTTAGTAACCGCGTTGGCGATCCACCCATCCAGCGGGTTGTCTGTCTGACTCTATCGCCCGAATGTTGGCGGCAATCTGATCCATGGCCTCTTCGGGCAGCGTGACCGCAGCAATATGCGGGGTCATGGAGATACGCGGATGTGACCAGAATGGGTGCATGTCAGTCAACGGCTCTTCGGCAAAAACATCCAGTGCAGCAGCGGCCACGGTACCCTCTTCCAGCGCAACCAGCAGGTCGGCTTCATTGAGATGGGCACCGCGGGCGATATTGATCAGATAAGCATTTTTTTCCAACTGACGCATTAATGACAGCGTAATGATGCCCGCTGTATGCGGCGTATTGGGTAAAAGATTGATTAACACCCGCGTTCCGTGCAAAAAATCAGGCAACTGCTCTTCACCGTGAAAACTTTCTACCTGAGCTATATTTTTCGCACTGCGACTCCAGCAACGCACGTTGAAGCCCCACGCCACCAGACTTTCTGCCACACTTTTGCCCAGAACACCGGCACCCAGAATACCGATCATAAAGTCACCCAGTGCGAAGGGCGTCAGCGGTTTCCACTGTTTTTGCCGTTGGTAGAGTTGGTATTCATCCATCCGGCGGAAGTAGCGCAATACATAGGCCAGCACATAGTCTTGCATCTGTTTTGCCATTCCACTGTCTTCGAGACGAACCAGTGGCACCCCCGCGGGCAACAAACCTAGGTGCTGGCGTTCCTGATTAAGAATCGCATCCACACCCGCCCCCAGAACAAAAATACCTTTCAGGGTTTGGCGATCGGCCAGCATTTCATAGGGTGGATGCCAGACCAGGGCGTAGTCAACGGGGGCTTTATCGCCGGGAACCCATTCACGGATTTGTGCTTGGGGTAAACGACGACGCAGGCCGTCAATCCATTGCTGTGTGTCGGACGTAGGGTGGTAAAAGATGATTTGCATAATTTGTGATCTCCTTGGCACCCATAGATTTCCGTGATTCGTGTGCAGATGCAAGCTTTCGCCACAAAAAACCCAGGGAAGGCGAAACTCTGGGCGACAACTAGAAGTAAGCATTACTTAACTCAAATTTCACCATAACTAACCTTCTCTCATTTTGTTACGAAACGTTGTTTCTCTTAAGCCTAATACTTGTTGCGCATGTGGTTATCGTTTGTAAAATCACCAATGTAATTATTTCTATAACAAGTAGAGGGACTTATGATATTAGGTTACTGGATTATAAAGGGGGACAGAACTTCCTGCGGGGGGAGTGTTCTTGAAGGACATCCAAAAGGGCAAAAATTTGGCAGTAATTTTAATCCGCAAGCGGTTCAGGGCAACAAAGTGTCATGCGGTAAACATCCTGGTGTATACAGCGTCAGTGGAGGCCATCCTGGAGAAATTATTCATGGCTGTCTGGCAGCAAGTACGCTTTATAGTCGCTCAACCTGCCCGTGTAAGGCTTTTTTTATTCCTTCTCAAACCTGGGCTAAACATGGCCCCTACCAGAACGCGCCAGTAAAAGCAGTCCCAGCACCAGCGAAAACTGCCCCTGAACCCGTTCAAGAGCCGGAACAACACGCACAATCAGCTAAAAAGCACATAATAGAGCAACCAATGCAACAGGAGTC